>JBGATI010000008.1:0-172902 GCA_044229245.1 Gemmatimonadales bacterium
GGGGGAGTTCTGCCGTCAGCCGGGTGCGGTGTTCCGTGAGCCCGGCCATCTGCAGCACCCAGTCGCGCCGCTCGGCGCGGCGGGCCCGGGCCACGCCGTAAAGCCCGGCGAAGAACCCGATGTTTTCGTCTACCGTGAGATCGGCATACAATGAAAACAGCTGGGACATGTACCCGATGCTGCGCTTGATGGGCTCCGTGCCGGTCATGATGTCGTGGCCGGCCACGGTCCCCTGGCCCGAGGTCGGGAGCAGCAGGCCGGTGAGCATCTTGATCGTAGTGGTCTTGCCGGCCCCGTTGGGTCCCAGGAAGCCGAAGATCTCGCCGGTCCCCACTTCGAACGCCACCCGGTCCACCGCCGTAAAATCGCCGAAGCGCCGGGTAAGATCCGCCACCGCGACGGCCGGGCCGCTCATGCAGCGCTCCCTTCGGCCACCAACGCGATGAACACATCCTCCATCGAGGGGGTGACCGGTTCGCTTCCAACCACCGTCACCCCCCCGCTCACGAGTGCCGCGAGGAGGGCGCTGGCATCCTGGCCCGCGGTCCTGAGCGTGACGTGCAGCCGGTCGCCGAACACGGCCGCACGCCGTACCGCCGGCAGCTGGATGGCGAGGTCGCGAGCGGCGCGCGGGCGATCGACCTGAAGCGAGAGCACCTCCCCCTCCAGCGCCTGCTGCAGGACCGTCGGGCGATCGAGCGCGAGGAGCCGCCCCTGGTGCAGGACGGCGAGGCGGTCGAAGCGCTCGGCCTCGTCCATGTAGGCGGTGCTTACCACGACCGTCACCCCCTGGGCCACCATGTCGTGCACGATGAGCCAGAGGTCACGCCGGGAGATCGGATCCACACCGAATGTCGGCTCGTCCAGCAGCAGCAGCTCCGGCTGGTGGATCAGCGCGCAGGAGAGGCCCAGCTTCTGCTTCATTCCGCCCGACAGCTTGCCCGCCAGCCGATCCCTGAATGGGCCGAGGTTCGAGAATTGAAACAGCCGTTCCCTGCGAGTCGCCTGCTCCTGGCGGGGGACCTGGTACAGATCCCCATAGAAGGCGAGGTTCTCGAGTACGGTCAGATCACCGTACAGGCCGAACCGCTGGGACATGTACGCGATTCGGCGCTTGGTCGCCTCGGGATCCCCCACCACACTGATGCCGTTGATCAGCGCGTCGCCGGTCGTGGGCCGGAGCACTCCAGCCAGCATTCTGAGCGTGGTGGTCTTGCCGGCGCCGTCGGGCCCCAGGAGCCCGAACAGCTCACCCCGATCCACCGTGAAGGTCAGGTCGCTGACGGCCACCACGGCGCCAAAGCGCCGCCCTAGGGCTTCTACCTGAACCGCCGGCGCTCCGCTCACGGTCGTACCTCCAGCACCACGTCGGCCGGCATGCCAGGCTTGAGCTGGTACAGCGAATCACCGGTCACCCGCACCTTCACCGCGTAGACCAGCTTGACCCGCTCCTCCCGGGTCTGGACGCTCTTGGGGGTGAACTCCGCCTCGTTGGCGATGAACACCACTTCGCCGCCGTAGCGCCGGTCCCGGTAGGTGTCCGCCGTTATGACGGCGGGCGATCCGATCTGGACCGCCCCGATCCGGTCTTCCGGCACGTAGATGCGGACCCACCGGTCATCGGTCCTGGTCACGGTGACCACGGCGGCGCCGGCCGGAACGATCTCTCCGGGCTCGCGGTGACGTGCCGTCACTAGTCCATCGAAGGGACTCAGGACGGTGAGGTTATCGAGGCTGGCGTCGAGGGCTCGGATCGCCGCGTCGGCCTGAGCAACCATCGCCCGCCCGGCTTCGATCTTCTCGGGACGGGGACCCGCCGTCATCAGCCGCAGCTGCTCGGCCGCCTGATCCCGCTGGCTGCGGGCGACGTCGGACGCCACCTGCGCACGGTCCAGCGCCTCCTGGCTGACCGCCCCGCCCGCCCGGAGAGTCCGGGTGCGTTCCAGGGTCTGCCCGGCGTCCTTCAGCCGACTGCCGGCCGCGTCAAAGGCCGACCTGGCCTGGGCGATCTCCTCGCTGCGGAATCCGCGAGTCAGCTCGGCCAGCTGGGCGCGCGCCGCCGCCGCCTGCGCCGCGGTCTGCTGCCGGCGAGCCTGGACCTCGGCGCGATCGAGGCGGGCAAGTTCCTGGCCGGCGGTCACCCGCTCTCCCTCACGGACCAGGACAACTTCGATCCGGCCAGTGGCCGGGAACCCGAGCGCGGCCTCCGTGGCCTCTACCGTCCCGGACGCCTCCAACGCCGTACCGGCGTCACCAGCCGGCCGGAACAGCAGCCGGTAGGCGAGCACCGCGCCTAACAACACGACAAGCGCGATCAGGATGATGCGGACTCTGGCTTTCATGGTCTACTCTCCAGGTATTCCGCCACCCAGGCGGGAGTGAGGTCTCCGGCCGCCCGGGCCAGTTCCACCCGGGCGACGACCTGACCGTTCTTCGCCGCCGCCAGGTCGGCGCTGACCGACAGCAGGTCGGCCTCCGCCTTGAGGTAGTCGGTCTGTGTGCCGGCGCCCGCCTCGAGCGCCAGCTTCTCGATGCGGGCCACCTCGGCGAGACTCGCTTCCGCCCGGCGCAACGCCTCCACCCGGGCCCGCACTTCCTCAACCCTGGCCAGTGCCACGTCGATCTCCTCGCTCACCCCGAGTTCCGCCAGACGCACCCGTTCCGCGGCTGCGCCGAGCGCCGCTTCCGCTCGCCGCACCCGGCTGGAGAGGGCCCCGCCGGTGAACAGGGGGAACGAGAGTTGCACCCCCGCGTTCCATTCGGCTTTGAAATCGCCGCTGGCACTCCCGCGGTCGAAGTAGGCGCCGATCAGTTTGAGGTCCGGCAGCCGGGCGCCTCGCACCACCGCAACACCGGCCTCCGCGGTCCGCTGCTGCTGGCGGGCCTGGGTCAGGACAGGATTGGATTCCATGGCGCGAGCGACCAGCAGGTCCCGAGGCCCCAATTCCTCATCTACTGTCGCCACCTGGACGAGCGTGCCGCCACGGACGCGCTCCGGGCTCCACCCCGTGAGCCGGGCCAGGTCCCGCTCGCCGACCTCGCGGGCGGCAGCCACCCGGACCCGCGCCGCCTCCGCCTCGGCGAGTGAGGCATCCGCCCGGAGGATCTCCAGTTCGGCCCCCCGTCCCGCTGCCACGCGCTGATCGGCGCGCGTCCGCTCGGCCCGCAACGCCTCCAGCCTCCGGTCCGTCGCGACCACGACCTGGCGCTGGGTCAGCACATTGGCGTAGGCCGCCACGACTCGGGCGACGAGCGCCTGCTCCGCCACACTCAGGCCGGCAGAAGCTCCCTCGGCCCGCGAGCGGGCCTGCCGCACCCGCGATCCGCGGGCACCTCCATCGAAGAGGGTGTAACTGAGCGTCGCGCCGCCCTGGATGAGCGTTTCATCGAACGGCGGAACCAGTCCGGGCGTCAGACCGTGGATCGGGGTGACGAGCATCGGCTCCTGATAGCGAATAGCGGAGCCGCCCAGCATCACTGCGGGCAGCCGCGCGGCGGTCTCCTCGTCCACCGCCGCATGCGCCTCGGCCACCGCCAGTGTCGATGCCGTAACGGAGGGGTGATACCCGACCGCGTGGCGGACCGCTTCTCCAAGAGAAAGCGACGCACCGGATGAATCCGCCTGCGCCCCGGCGGCAGACGGGAGCAGGACGGTCGCGAGCAGAAACACAACGGATCCCGAGATGGCCCGGCGTGAGCGCGCTAGCGGATGCGATGTGATCATCGCCCCCCCCGGTTTGCGCCCAGGGCCAGGCGTGCCACGCGGAGCATTGCCCGCGCCCGCGCCTGGGCAGGAAAGGTGCGATCGGACATGACCCACCGGAGTGCTGAGGACTGGACGATGGCGATGGAGAGGTCCGCCAGGTCCTCGGGTTTCACGGCGCCGCGGTGCCCCAGCTCCTGTAGGGCGACTCCGAAGAGCGCGGTGAGCCGGCTGCGAAAGGCGGTCACGGTCTTGAGGATTTCCTTTCGGGTCGCTGCGGAGGCCCCCGAGAGCTGTCCGGTGAGGATGACGAGGGGACCGCCCCCCGTGGCCTCAAGGAAGGAGAGGACGCTCAGGACCAAGCCGGTAGCGCGAGCACACCCATCTCCTGTCCCGTCGAAGCCGGCAACCGTCTTCTGCAGCATTGCCGTTTCCGTCCGCACGGCCGCGGTGAGGATATCTCGCTTGCTCTTGAAGTGGCGAAAGAGGGTGGGCTCTGAAATCCCGACCCGGCGGGCAAGTTCCGCGGTCTTCCACTCGTGCAAGCCCCGCTCGGCGATCATCGCGATGGTCGCCCCCACGATCTGTGCCCGCCGTGTGGCGCTGGTTTCGTAGGCCCTTTTCCTGGGCCTGTCAGCGGTCCGCCCCGCCACCCGCCGCCGAGAATTGGATACCATGTCAGGCCCTGGTTGATGTGAAGTGAGTAACTGGTCACTTTATCATCCACCGGTCAACCTAAGCGCACAATGTGAAGCAAGAGTGAAATGGATCCGAGGGTTTCAGGGCGGAGCGGTCGGGGTGTGATACCGAACCACCATTCGTGGACCGGCCCTGACGACCACCCAATGCGATGGTCGGAAGTGTCAAGGTCTGAGAGTCTCTCAGCCCGCTGCACAGGACCCCACCGATGGCCGAGTCGGCCGCTGTCTTGGCACGAGGTGAGTGGTCGGCTATAGCTTTTCCTATAAGATGTAGTATTATCTACACCATGGCATACCCAGACCAAGAACCGCGTATCACCTGGGACCGCCCCGGCCTGTTCCAGGGCGTCACCATCGAGCGCGAAATCGACGGCACCCTGTACGCCGAGCGAATCCCCCACAATGGACTGGTATCCCAGGCTCTGGCGGCCAAATTGCTCGGGGTGAGCCTCATGTCCGTCAACAACTGGGTGAGGGCAAAGAAGCTCGGCCAGATCAAGGTGGCCGGCCAGCCGTCGGCCATCCCGCTCAGCGAAGTGAGGCGCGTCCGGAAGATCCTCGCCGAGGAGCGCAGGCTCCGGGGCGGACGATAGGAAGAGAGGGGCGGCATGGGTAGACAATTGACGATCGGCCAAACGGCTAAGCGGCTGGGTCTTGAGGTAGATACGGTCCGGAAGCTCGAGCGCGAGGGGAAGATTCGCGCAGTCCGGACCCGGGGCGGACACCGCCGGTTCACCGAAGAGGAGATTGATCGGTACCGGAAGAGCCGCAGGAGAACGGGCACTGCCAAGTCGGGATCGCGGAGGCGCCAAGGCGCCGCTCGCCGATCGACACCGGCCAGGATCGCGCCCACTCGCCACCCCAGGACGGGCGCGTTCGCGGCGCGGGACGCCTGCTTCCCGGATGACAACGACGATATCGATGAGGATCTGCCCTTCGATGAGTTCGAGGACGAGATGGAGGACGGGATCTACTCGGCCCCTCCGCCGGCCCCACCAGCGCCCCGCGTCGTAGCACCACCGGCGCCCGCCCCCCGGCCTACCCTGTTCGAGGCTCGGCCCGCCCCGGTGGCCCCCGCACCGGCCACCCTCAGCGGATTCCTGGACCAGATGCGGCTGCAGAGGATCAAGGGCTATGGCCGCACTGCCATACCCTACGGCCTCCCTGCGGAATGGCAGGGAAGAGCGATCGCGGAGCTGGAACGGTATGTCACCCCGATCCAGTTCCCGGCCGATCTCTCCGACGCCAAGGCGGTGGAGATCGTGCGCGCCCGCGTGGCGGAGGTCCTGCGCCCGTACCACGACGCGGAGGAGAAGGCCACCCGGCAGAAGAAGGCGAAGGAAGCGGCCGAGATGCGCCGAGCCGCGCTGATTGCCCACGGCAACGAATACGCCCGCCGGGAAACCAGCGACTGGGACTGGTCCGCCAACCATGAGGCCCGGGACGAAGTGAAGCAGGTCCTTGATCGCGAGGTCGAGCACGACTGGACCGAGCGGGAAGTGGAAGACGAGGTCGACGAGATCCTCGATGAATCTGGCGATGACGAGGACGAGTCGGATGACGAGGATGACTAGGCCAATGGTCCGAGAGAATCTGGGATTTCGCCGGGAGAATCTGGGATGCGCCGGCCGGGCCATCCCAGATTCGATTCCGGGATTGGTGCCCGGACTACTCGGCCTGAGAAAATGTAGGAATAGCTCGGCCGGTAACCCCGGCCGGTGACTCCGGGACGACGATTTCCAAACCTCGGCGGCAACCCCCCTGGCGATCGAACCGAGCAATGCACCAATGGCAGCGCCTCTTAGCTCTACCGCCACCCTGCCCCACGGGCTTCCCCCGTGGCTGGTGGCGTTTGTGGATGAGGCGCTGAGGGAGAACCGCACCCTGGCCGAGAACGGGGCGGGTCAGGCCGTCACGGCTCGGGAGGCGCTGCTCCAGAAGCTGATTGGTGCCGCCCAGCAGTACCAGGACATCAAAATCACCGTTGAGGAGGCAGCCAGGATCATCGGCCGCCACCCGGAGACCATCCGCCGGGCGGTGAGGACGGGCGCCCTGCCAGACGACCGGGCGAATCCTCGAGGCCGGCACCGCATCCGTCGCGGGGATCTCGACCGGCTTGCCGCTCCCATGGGCGGGGCGTATGATCCCGTTGCCGATGCCCAGGACATCGCCAGACGACGGAGGCCTCTATGAGGAACTCACGCCGCCGCTGGTCGAAGTCCATCGGCGACCGCGGCAACCGGGTGCGGCTCTACGAAGCCCGCCCCGGCGGGCCGATCATGCGATCCACCTGGATCAACGGAAAGGAGGACCGGAAGAGTCTGGGCCACCGGGACCGCGAGCTGGCCACCCGGCAGGCCTATGAGCTGCTCCAAGGCGTGCTCGCCAACGAGCAGGCCATCGAGGAGGAGAGTGTCACGCTGGGGATGCTGGCCAGGCTGTACCTGGACAGCCCACAGCATCTGGCCAAGAAGGAACGGACCCGGAAGGAAGACGCGAAGAAACTCAATCGTGTAGTGACCTTCCTCGGACCCAATCGCAACGTGGTGAGCCTGTCGGAATCGGATGTGCTGCGGTTCACGATGGCCAGGCGGGCAGGAGACAAGAGTCTCGAGAAGGTCGTGCCGGGCAACACAGTCAGCGACCGGACGGTCGAACTGGATCTGATTCTTCTGATGTCGGCGCTCAACTGGGGCACCCGCGAGCGGAACAGCACCGGCCGGCGATTGTTACGGGAGAATCCGCTGCACGGGATCAAGCTGCCGAAGGAGAAGAACCCGAGGCGCCCCGTGATGCGGCACGACGTCTACCTCAAGGTGCTCGAGGTAGCCGGCCAGGTCCACCCGCTGCTGAAATTGGCGCTGATCGTCGCGGAAGGGACCGGCCGGCGCATCTCGGGCTGGCGCAACCTCCGGTGGGATGACGTCGACTTCCAGAACGAGCAGATCCGCTGGCGGGCCGAGTTCGACAAGAAGGGGTACGAGGACGTGGTCCCGATGAGCAACACGGTGCGGGACGCGTTGCGGGAGGCCCGGAAGGCACAACGGGCGATCGGCTCGGCGCCGGTCTTCCCCGCCCCGAAGGACCCGACGAAGCCTTGTGACCGGCACCTGCTGGACAACTGGCTCCGGAAGGCGGTCACACTCGCCAAGGTGAAGCCGGAGCCCGGTGGACTCTGGCACTCGATGCGCCGGAAGTGGGCGACAGAACGGAAGGGTTACCCGGTGAAGGACGTCGCGGCGGCAGGTGGTTGGCGGGATGAGGGCACGATGCTCGCCAGCTACCAACAGGTGGATGCGGCGACGATCAAGCAGGTAGTGCTCCACCCGACCCAGCGCCTGGTGGCCATCAAGTAGGAACGGAGAGAAACACACAACACAACTCGCAACACCGGTTCAGACATAAGAAAAAGCTCCACAACGGAAGTCGTTGCAGAGCTTGCTCTTCAAACCATCGGGACGGCGGGATTCGAACCCGCGACCCCCTGAACCCCATTCAGGTGCGCTACCGGGCTGCGCTACGTCCCGTCAACAACCCAACGTTTCCACTCGACCCCCTGACGACCCGGAGGCCGCGAGCCGCGGAGCGGCGAGACGGCGAAGGGTCGAGCCAAGCGAGCGTAGCGAGCGACGAAAACCGGGCCGAAAAGGTACCCCGGACAGGGGCCCACCGGTAGGCCTGACGCCAATATCGAGAGAGTAGCGCGTGACCAGCCTCAGGTTGATCTCAGCCTGGACCCTTACACCAGTCTATGATCGCTCGGGAAGCGCCTGAGGCCAGCCGCGCGCCGCCCGGAGTGGCAGGAGCCGTACCAGCCACCCCCCGGTCCCGTAAGTCGTTGCAGGACATCACTCCCGCACCGGCTGTGGGGCCCGCCCCGTGCCCCAGGTCACCCTCCCAGACGCCCCCCGCGCCAGAGGTGAGGGCATTACGCGAAACCACTTTCCGCTACATGTTCAGGCTGGTCGACAAGTACCGAGTTCCGAGTACCGAGTTCCGAGGAAACGCCCCACGGGAGAGTCCAGGTGTCGGGAGCGGAGAGGGCGGTGGCCCCGCGTGTAGTCACTCGGAACTCGGAACTCGGTACTCGGAACTGACTTTGAACCTCCACTAGCAGATTATGAAACGCCGCCAATTCGTCATCCGCACCGGCCAGACCGCGATCGCCCTCGGCATCCTCCCCCGGCTGGCCGCCTGCAAGGGCGGCGAACCGAGCGGCCAAGACGGGCCCTTCCTCGCCCTCCGCGACCGCTACTTCCTCAAGGCCCTCGAGCTCAACCCCGTCACCGCGACCTACCTCGGCGGCGACGGCTACGACCCGAGCCTGACGAAGATCAACGGCCGGCTCCGCGACTGGCGCCCCGATGCCCTCGCCGTCGAACGCCAGTTCTACGAGGAGATCGAAACCGCCCGGATGAAGATCGACCCCGGCACCCTCTCCCCCCAGGCCCGCATCGACCACGCGGTCCTCGGCGCCCAGCTCACCTTCCTTATCCGCCAGTCAGGCGAACTCCGCACCCACGAACGGATCATCGACACCTACGTCGCCGAACCGTTCCGCGGGGTCGATTGGCAGATCCAGGGAATGTCGAGCACTGGAGATGGGACAGTGCGAGGCAGTGAGGAGGAGTGGGGCCTCGTCATCGAGCGCATCAACGGGATCCCGGTCTACCTCGAGAGCGCCAAGGCGAACCTCCTCGCCGGCAAGAAGAGCGGCAACCAGCCCGACCACCGCATGATCGAGAAGGACGGCATCGCCGGCGCCAAGGCGAACGCCGACTACTTCCGGAAGGCGCTCCTCGACGGCGCCAAGGGCTACCTCGCCGGCCAGCCCTTCGCCGACGCGACGCTCGCGCAGCTCACGACCGCCTCCACCCAGGCCGCCGACGCCTGGGAGGGCTTCGCCGGCTTCCTGCTCACGACCTACGATCCGAAGGATCTGACCGACCGCTTCGCCGCCGGCGAGAAGGAGTACGCCTGGCGGGTGAAGAACTGCCTCCGCCTCGACCGGAACCTCGAGGATCTCTTTGCCTTCGGGGCCGAGGAGGTGGCCCGCTACGAGTCCGAGATGTTCAAGGTGGCCGAGGAGGTGGCGAAGGAGATGGGGCTCAACCTGCCGTGGAGCAGCGGCCCCGATCAGCGGAGCTCCGTCCGCACGGTGATGGATGCGCTCTCGAAGGACTCGCCGAAGAACGACGACGAGCTCTTCACCTGGTACCGCGACGCCGGCACCCGCGCCGTCGCCTACGGCCGCGACCAGAAGCTGTTCGACATCCCGGCCGACTACAAACTCGAGGTGACGCCGACGCCGCCGGTGCTCCGGAGCACGATCGACGCGGCCTACTACCCCGCCCCGCCCTTCAAGAAGACCGGCGTCGGCCGCTTCTACCTGAGCCCCACCGGCAACGATCCCGCGGCACTCAAGCTCAACAACCGCGCCTCGGTCGCCGACACCGCCGTGCACGAGGGCTTCCCCGGGCACGACTGGCACTACAAGTACATGACCCAGCACGCGACCGAGATCAGCAATATCCGCTGGCTCACGCCGGGTGCCGTGGAGGACTCGAGCTCGATGTGGGAGGACTCGATGGCCTCCGAAGGCTGGGGCCTCTACAGCGAGGAGCTGATGGCGGAGCCCGCCGACGGTCACCCCTACGGCTTCTACAGCGCCTCCGAGCGGCTCTACGAACTGCAGGGGCAGCTCCTCCGCGCGGTGCGGGTACGGGTGGACATCGGTATCCACACCGGCCGGATGAAGTTTGACGAGGCGGTGGACTACTTCACCACCCACGTCGACTTCTACCCCGGCGCCCGTCAGGCAGCCGACAAGGACCCGACCGCGCGCGCCGTGGCCGACAACGCCCAGCGCGCGATGTACCGCTACTCCAAGTGGCCCACCCAGGCGATCTGCTACAACCTCGGCAAGAACGCGATCATCGACCTGCGCGAGGCGGTGAAGAAGAAGCAGGGCGACAAGTTCTCCGCCCGCACGTTCCACGAGCGGCTGATGCGGATGGGGACGATACCGGCGGGCTACTTTCGGGACTGGTTCTTAGCGACATAGTGTTCCGAGTACCGAGTTCCGAGTTCCGAGTTCGCACCATGGGTTGGTTCTCAGAACCCGAAACCCGGAACCCGGAACTTGTGACCGGAACTCAGCACTCAGCACTCGGTACTCGGAACTCGGAACTCGGTACTTGTATTCCCCTCAACTTTCCCCGTCCCCCGATCGATACCAGATACAACGGCATCGCTCGGGAGGCGACCGATGGGAACATCATGGGAAGCAGACGGCGCAGATGAAGTCTGGAGCGACCGCGAGGCCTGGCGCGGCGAGCTCCATGTCGAGGACGCCGAGGCGCTCTCGTTCGATGTGGAGGCGTGGCGCGGCGAGGGCGAGGTGGGCTGGGTCTGGGCTGAACCGGAGCCGGAGGAGGATCTGACCGACTGGCTGGAGGATCTCGCGGGCCCGGAGTACTGGCTCTTCAAGAAGTACGATGGCTGAAACGATAAACGGCCGCCCGGATGGGCGGCCGTTCTGACGTTTGGAAGCCGGCGGCGGGGATTGAACCCGCGACCCCCTGATTACGAATCAGGTGCTCTACCGCTGAGCTACACCGGCGGCTGACGGAGACCGCTGAGTTCCTGGAATCCCCAAGAAAAAATCGTCGGTCCGGTTGAACCGACGACCGCATTCGACAGCTGCCATGCCCTGGCGCGGATTCGAACCGCGACGCCTTACGGCACTACCCCCTCAAGATAGCGTGTCTACCAGTTTCACCACCAGGGCGAGGGGCAACAAGTTAGCGGTACTACAACGGGGGGTCAACCCTGACGGGGACAAAGCGCATGCCCTTGTCGCCCAAACGGTTAGCCCCCCCAACCGGCTACTTGATCTTGATGGACCAGGGGCTCCCCTGAATCGGCTGCCCGCCCAGGGTGATGGCCACCGTATCGGTGCCGGTGAAGAGGGCGAGATAGCTCGTGCTGTAGGTGCCGTCCCCGTTGTCCACCACGCTCTTGTTCCCTGCATTCCCGCCCGTGACCACCACCGCGAACTGCCCGCCGAACCCGCCGGTGGCGAGCGCGTTGCCATACCCATCCCGGGTGGTGATGACGATGCTGACGACGCGAAGCGGCCGCACCGCCCCCGGGACCTTCGCCGTGGTGGTCGAGGCGTCGGGCGGCCCGGGGGAGACGACGACCAGGCCGGTCGAAGCGAGCACGATGCCATCGGCGGTCGCGCTGATCTGCTTGGTCTCCGCGACCGTGGAGGAGAGCGAGCCGGTCGCGCTGCCGGCACCATCGGTCCGGCTGGGCGACTGGACCAGGGTGTTGCCGGTCCCGCTCGCGCTCAGCACGACGAGGACACCGGGAATCGGCGAGCCGCTCGAGTCGCGCACCGTGACGTGGATGCTGGCCGACGCCCCGGCGGTGATACTCCCCGGCGCCACCGCGACGGTGGAGTTCGTCGCACTCGGCACCCGGCGGCCCACAAGCACCGGATCCGAGGTGATCGAGACGTAGCCCGACGCCGCGAAGATCAGGGTGCTGGGCCCGGATGGCCCCGAGAGCGACAGATCGGTGAAGGTGGCGAGCCCGGTCGCATCGGTCTGCCTCGAGGTGGTGCCGCCCAGCACCGCACCACCGGAGGCGACGGCGACGGCGATCGAGACGCCGGCCACGGCGAGCGGTGACCCGCCGGCATCCTGGAGCTGGATCGTCGGCTGGATGGTGAAGGGCGCACCGGACTGCACGGTGTCGGAGGGCTGGGTGGCGATCGCGAGGATCGGTGCCGGTCCCGGAGTGGCATCGGCGGTGAAGGAGGCTGAGACCGCGGCATCGGCGGTCACGGCCAGCGTTGCCGTCTGGGTCCCCGGGCTCGCGCCGAGGGTCCAGGCGCCCGCCGCCCTGCCGTTCGCATCCGACACGAGCTGCACCGGGTTCACGCTGCCGGCGCCGGGCGACCAGGTGAGGCTCACCCCGGCGAGGGGATTGGCGAAGCCGTCACGCACCTCGACGACCAGCGAATCGGTCAGCGGCTGGCCGACCTCACCGGTCTGCTGGTCGCCCTGAAGCACGGTGAGTGTGGAGGCGTTGCCGGCGGTGGCCGTCGCGCTGATCACGGCCTTCGGCGCGACATGCCCCGTGTCACCCGCGGTCACCTCGATGGTCTGCACGCCCGCCGAGGGACCGAGGGTCCAGCGGAAGGCGGCTCGGCCATCGTCATCGGTCTGGAGCCCGGCAGGAGAGATGCCGCCGCCGGAGGGGATGTTCACCGAGATCGGGAGTCGCACCACCGCCCGCCCTACGCCATCGGTGATCCGCACGACCACCGAATCGGCGAGCGCGCTGCCAACCGGCGCCTGCTGGCCGCCGCCGAGCAGGACGGAGACCTGGCGCGGCTGGCCCTCGCGCGGGGTGATGAGACTGTCACCGCACGCCGCGAGTCCGAGGATCGAGAGCAGTGTGAGCGGGAACCAGCGTCGCATGCGATGGGGCTCCTCCCCGGTGCGGCGGCAGCACCGTGATCGGCGCTGCGTCGCGTGACCTATGTTAGGTCATCCCGCACCACGCGGCGGTGATCGAAACCACCGGCCACCCTCGCGCCTCCGATTCAGCCCTCAACCGAAGGATCGAGTCCTGACGGGCGCACGGTGCGGGCGGGAGGGGCTCGTCAGTCAGCGCGCCCCTTCCGGGTGCTCAGTGCTGGCTTCGGACCAGGTGCCCTCAGCAGCGAGAGGCTCGTCCGCGGGGCCCTTCCGGGCGCTCGGTGCGGGCGGGCGGGGACGCCCGCCCCTACCCACGCGCCCTCCAGGGCCACCGCGAACTCGCCCCTTTCCGCCCTACCGCCCGTCCGCCTGTCCGCCCGTCCGCCCGTCGCCTTACGGGATGTTGCTCAGGTACGGGCTCCCGCCGATCGAGTTGCCCGAGAGGGTGATGTCGATCGCATCGTCCCCGCCGCCATTCGCCGGGGTGTAGTCGAGCGTGTAGGTGCCGTCGCCGTTATCGGTGACGTTGAGCGTGCTGCCGCTGTTCGGACCGCTGACGACGCTGCCGGCGATGATGCTGCCGCCGCTCGTGGTGATGGTGTTGCCGAAGGCATCACGGAGCTGGACGGTGATGGTCGTGGGAGATCCGGCGTTGCCACCGGGGACGCTGGCGGTGGTGTTCGCCGCATCGGGCGCCCCGAACGGATCGACCTGGTGCGCGGTGTTGCCGCTGCTCGCATTGTGGCTGACGTCGCCGCCGTAGCTCGCCGTGATGGTCTTCGCCCCCGCCGTGCTCGGCGTGTAGCTGCAGCTCCCCGACCCGCCGCTCAGCGCCGCGATGCTGCAGCCATCAGTCCCGTCGCTCACCGAGACCGAGCCCGACGGCGTGCCGAACGCCGAGGCCACCGTGACGTTCACCGTGATCTGCTGACCCACGACGCTCGGATCGGGGTTGTCGGAGGTGATGGTGGTGGTGCTGGTCGCCTGCCCGACGGTGTGCGCCACACCCGCCGAGCTGCTGCCCGCATAGTTGGCATCGCCGGCGTAGCTCGCGGTGAGCGTCCGGGTGCCGACAGTGCCGGAGGTGATCGTGCAGCTGCCGACCGCCACGCTGGCATTGCAGCTATCGGTGCCGTCGCTCACGGTGACGGTGCCGGTCGGCGTGCCGCTGCCCGGGGCCACCGCGACGACACTGAAGCTCACGGTGTAGGCGGTGCCGACGGTGGACGGATCGGGCGCGTCGCTCGTGATCGTGGTCGTGGTGGAGGCCTGGTTCACCGTGTGCGCGACCGGCGTCGAGGCGCTGCCGCCGAAGTTGCCGTTGCCGGCGTAGGTCGCGACCAGCGACTTGGCGCCCGCGGTGGTGGTGACGATGGTGCAGGTGCCCGAGGCGACCGAGCTGGTGCAGCTCCCGCCGGTGCCGTCGGTGACGGTGACGCCGCCGTTCGGCGTGCCGCCCGACGAGGTGACGGTGTAGGTCACCACGATGCCCTGGCCGGTGACGCTCGGGCTCGGCGTGTGGCCGGTGAGCGTGGTCGTGGTGGCGGCGGAGCTCACGGTGTGACCGACGCCGGCCGAGGTGCTCGTCGCGTAGTCGCTGCTGCCGGCGTAGGTGGCGACGAGGGTCTTGGTCCCGGAGGTCGTCGAGGTGAGCTGGCAGCTCCCGGCGGCGACGGTGCCGGTGCAGCTGTCGGTTCCGTCGCTCACGGTGACGTTGCCGGTCGGCGTGCCGCTGCCCGGCGCGACCGCGACGACGCTGAAGTCGACGGTGTAGGCCGAGCCGACCGACGACGGGTCGGGGTTGTCGGCGGTGATCGTGGTCGTGGTGGAGGCCGCGTTCACGGTGTGCGCCGAACCGGTCGAACTGCTGCCGCTGTAGTTGGCGTCGCCACCGTAGCTGCCGACCAGGGTCTTGAGTCCGGCGGTCGTCGCGGTGAGCTGGCAGGAGCCGGCGCCGCCGATCAGCGAGCCGTTGCAGGTATCACCGGTGCCGTCACTCACCGTGACCGTGCCGGTCGGCGTGACGCCGGCGCCGCTCACCGAGAAGTTCACCGTGAACGGCTGACCCACCACCGTGGTCGCGGCGGAGATCGAGGTGAGCGTCGTGGTGCTCGTGGTCGCCGACACGGTGCTCGCATAGGGGCTGCCGCTGATCGCCACACCGTTGAGCAGGATGGCGACGTTGTCGCTGCCGGCCGCGTTCGGGGTGTACGAGGCGGAGTAGGTGCCGTTGCCGTTGTCGGTCACCGCCGGCACCGCGCTGTTGGCGCCGCTCACGCTGATCGTGACGGTGGCGCCACCGCTGGTGACCAGGTTGCCGGAGACGTCCTTCGCCTGCACCGCGATGCTGGTCGCCTGGCCGATGGTGCCGGACGGCACGGTCGCGGTGGACTGCGCCCCGCTCGCCGGCCCGGCGGTGATGGTGACCGACGAGGTCGTGGCGTTCGCCGCACCGGCGGTGAGCTTGATCGTGCGTGACCCGATCAGGCCGGTGATCTCGAGGTTGCCGAAGGTCGCGACACCGGCGCCATCGGTGAAGACGGTGGTGACGCCACCCAGCGTGCCCGCGCCCGTCGCGATGGTGGCCGTGACGCCGGTGCTCGGCACCACATTACCGCTCGCATCCTTCACCACCGCCACCGGCTGGGTCGCGAAGGCGACGGTGTTCTGCGCGCTCGCCGATGGCTGGGTGGTGATGGTGAGCGTGCTCGGCGCGCCGGCAGTGAGCGTAATCGTGCTGGAGCCGACACTAACGTAGCCGCTGGCCGCGAAGAGCAGGCTGAAGTTGCCGGTGGTGCCGGTGAGCTTGAGGTCGGTGAAGACCGCCTGGCCGCTCGCGTTGGTGACCTCGGTCAGCGTCGTGCCGAGGACCGCGCCGGTGCCGCTGTTGATCGTGACACTCACCGAGACGCCGGCCAGCAGCACCGGATTGCCGCTCCCGTCCTTGAGCTGCACCACCGGCTGCTGCGCGAAGATCTGGCCGTTCACCGCGGTGGCCGACGGCTGGGTGCTCATGCCGAGCTGGCTGCCGCCGCCGGCGCTGAGCGCGATCGCGGTGCTGGTCACCGGCGTGAGGCCGGTGCCGGAGAAGCTCAGGGTGTAGGAGCCGGCGGTACCGGTCAGGGTGAGGCCGGTGAAGGTCGCGGCCCCGCTGCTGTTGGTGGTCGCGATCGCGTTGGTGAGCGAACCCGACGGACCGGAGGCCACGGTCGCGGTGATCGCGATGCCGGCGGTGGTGACGGCGTTACCGGCGCCATCGCGGAGCTGCAGCACCGGCGGCGACGAGAAGGCGACGCCGCTCGCGGCGTTCGACGGCGGCTGGGTAGTGAAGCTGAGCGTCGAGGCCGGTCCCGCGGTCACCGTGACCGCATTGGAGGCCACGGTGCCGAAGCCGCTCGCCGACGCATCGAACTGGAAGGTGTAGCTGCCGACCAGGCCGGTGACGGTGAAGCCCGTGAAGGTCGCGAGGCCGTTGGTCGCGGTCGTCGCGGTGAGCGGGGTCAGCACCGGTGTGCCGCCGGGGCTGGTGAGCACCGAGGCGGTGACCACGACGCCGGGCGCCGGCGTGGCGACGGCGTTGTTGTACTGGTCGGCGACCTGGACCCGGGGCGTGATCGCGAAGAGCACGCCGCTCTGCACCGTAGTCGACGGCTGCCGGTTCATGATGATCTTGGTCGCCACACCCGCCGTGCCCGTCGCATTGAAGGTGACCGGGTTGCCGGTGATGCCGGCGCCGGTGACGGTCGCGGTGACGGTGTTGGTGCGCGCGGTGGTGTCGAGCTGCCAGCTCGTGAGCGTCGCGATGCCGGAGGCATTCGTGGTCTGCGTCGCGCCGGTGAGGACGCCCGCGGGGCCGGCGGTGATCGCGAAGGTAACGGTGACACCAGGCACCGGGTTGTTCACCGCGTCACGCACCAGCACCGAGGGGGGCGCGGCGACGGCGGTCCCCACCGTGGCGGACTGGGTGGTGACGCTGTTCGCGATGACCGAGGTCGGGCCGCCCGAGGTGCCGGTCGCGGTGAAGGTCACCGGATTGCCGGTGATACCGCTGCCGGTGGCGGTCGCCGTCAGGGTGTTGGTCCCGGCCGCGCCGCCGAGCGTCCAGCTCGTGACGGTCGCGAGGCCGCTCGCGTTGGTCGTGATCGCCGTCGTCGGCACCACGGTGCCACCGCCGCCCGCGACCGCGAAGGTCACACCCACGCCGCTCTTGGGATTGCCGAAGGCGTCGCTGACCAGTACCTGCGGCGCCACCGCGACCGCCGTGCCCACCTGGGCCGACTGCGCGTCGCCGGCATTGATCGCGATCTGCGCCGCGGCGCCCGCGACACCGGTCGCGGTGAAGGTGACGTCCACCAGTCCGGCGGAACTCGCCGTGAGGCTGTTGCTCCCCGCCGTGGTGCCGAGGATCCAGCTTCCGACGGCACCGACACCGGCGCCGTTGGTGGTGGCGGTCGCCAGGGTCACCGAGCCGCCGCCGGTCGCCACCGCGAAGGTGACGGCGACGTTCGGCACCGGGTTGCCGAAGGTATCGAGAATCTTGACCGACGGCGGCGTCGCGACCGCGGTGTTCACCGTGGCCGTCTGGCCGTTGCCGGCGTTGACGTTCATCGAGGCCGGGGTGCCGGCGGTGCCAGTGGCGGTGAAGGTCACCGGACTGCCGCTCAAACCGGTCGAGGTCGCGGTGAGGGTGTTGGTCCCCGCGGTCGTGCCGAGGGTCCAGCTGCCGACGCTCGCGATGCCGCTCGCATTGGTGGTGGCGCTGCCGCCGATCACCGAGCCGCCGCCGGTCGCCACCGCGAAGGTGACGCTCACGTTGGCGACGGGGTTGTTGCCGGCGTCGGTGACGAGCACCGACGGCGCGACGGCGACCGTGGTCCCCACCGTCGCCGACTGCCCGTTGCCGGCGTTGAGCGCGATCTTCGTCGCGCCACCCGCGGTGCCGGTCGCGGTGAAGGTGACCGGACTTCCGGTGAGGCCGGCGCTGGTCGCGGTCAGGGTGTTGCTGCCGGCGGCGGCGCCGAGGGTCCAGCTTCCGACCGTCGCGATACCGCTGGCGTTGCTCACGGCGCTGCCGCCGGTGACCGAGCCACCGCCCGTGGCGACCGCGAACGTCACCGTCGTGCCGCTCTTCGGGTTGCCGAAACCGTCGAGCACCAGGACCGAGGGCGCGATCGGCACCGCCTGACCGGCGGTGACGGTCTGGTTGTCGCCGAGGTTGAGCGCCATCGAGGCCGCCGCACCGGCGGTGCCTGTGACGGTGAAGGTGACGGGGCTGCCGCTCAGCGTGCCGGAGGTCGCGGTGAGCGTGTTCGGCCCGGCCGTGGTGCCCAGGGTCCAGCTCCCAACGGTCGCGATGCCGAGAGCGTTCGTGGTGGTGGTCGCGCCGGTGATGGAGCCGCCGCCGGAGCCGACCGCGAAGGTGACGCTGACACCGGCGACCGGATTGCTGTTCACGTCGGTGACCTTCACCGACGGCAGGGTCGCGACGCTGGTGTTGACCGTCGCCGACTGGTTGTTGCCGGCGTTGATCGCGATGGTCGACGCGCCGCCCGCCGTACCGGTCGCGTTGAAGGTGACCGGGCTGCCGGTGAGGCCGGCCGAGGTCGCGGTGACGGTGTTGGTGCCGACCGCGGCGCCGAGTGTCCAGCTGGTGAGCGAGGCGGTGCCGGTCGAGTCGGTGGTCTGGCTCGCGCCGTTGAGCGACCCGCCACCCGCAGTCACCGCGAAGGTGACCGGCACGCCGCTCACCGGATTGCCGACGGCGTCGACGACCAGCACCGAGGGCGGCGTCGCGACCGCGGTGCCGACGGTGGCGCTCTGGGTGGTCGCCGAGCTGGCGGAGATCTGCGCGGCGGCGCCGGCGGTGAGCGAGAAGCTCGCCGACGAGGTGGCTGTGAGCCCGGTCGAGGAGAAGAGCAGGGTGTAGCTGCCTACCGGACCGGTGACGGTCAGCGTGGTGAAGCTGGCGGTGCCGCTGGCGTTGGTGCTCACCTGGCGGCCGGACGGATTGACCGTGCCGCCAGGGCCGCTGTTGATCGCGGCGGTGACCGCGCGACCGGAGGTGGCCACCGCGTTCCCCGAAGCATCCACCACCTGCAGCACCGGCTGCTGGGCGAAGGCGACGCCACTCTGCTCGGTCACACCGGGGTTGGACACCACGACGAGCGCGCTCGCCGCCCCTGGCGTGAGGGAGATCGAGTTCGACGTCGCTCCGGTCAGGTTGGTGCCGGTGAAGGCCAGGGTGTAATTCCCGACCAGGCCGGTGAGCGAGAGGCCGCTGAAGGTGGCGACGCCGTTGACCGTGAGCACCGTGGTGTTGCCGCCGAGCGTGCCGCCCGACTGCTGCACCGTGATCGGGACATTGCTGGTCGTGACGTTGTTGCCGTTCTGGTCCTGCAGCTGGATGACCGGCTGCTGCGCGAACACCGCGCCATTCGCCGCGCTGGCGGAGGGCTGGGTGGTGATCGCGAGGCGGCCCGCCGAGCCGGCGGTGGCGGTCGCGCTGAACGTCACCGTCGTCGATCCGCCGGCCAGCGTCGCCGTCGCATCAAGGGTGTTGCTGCCGGCGCTCGTGCCGAGGGTCCACGCGGCGGAGCTGAAGCCGTTGACGTCGGTCGGCTGCGAGGCGCCGACGCTGCCGCCGCCGCTCGCCACCACGAAGCTCACCGTGACGCCGCTGACCGGGTTGCCGTCCGCGTCGGTGACCTTCACCTGCGGATTGATCGCGACCGGGGAGCCGGCGGTGGCGCTCTGGCCGTCGCCCGCGACCTTGGTCATCTGCGCCGCGGCGCCGGCACCGAGGGTGATGTTGGCGCTGCTCACACCGGTGAGTGTCGGCGCGCTGAACGCCAGCGTCCGCACCCCGACCGTGCCGCTGATCGCGAGGTCGGTGAAGCTCGCCTGGCCGTTGGCGCCGGTCGTCGCGGTGAGGGTCCCGCCGAGCGTGCCGCCGCCGGTCCCGATCGCGGCGGTGACCACCGTGCCCGCCTGATTCACCGGGTTGCCCGCCGCATCCTGAAGCTGCAGCACCGGCTGGGTGGTGAGGATGATGCCGCTCTGCGCCGTTGCCGCCGGCTGGGTCAGCAGGGCGAGCTTCGCCGCCGGCCCCGCCGCGATCGTGGTGGGCGTCGCGGTGACGCCGGAGAGCCCGCTGCCGCCGAAGGCCAGGGTGTAGCTGCCGACGGCGCCGTTGATGATGAGGTTGCTGAAGGTCGCGGTGCCGTTCGCGGCGGTAAGCACCGTGTCGGTGCCGGCGAGCGTGCCGCTCGCGCCGGTCGCGATCGTGGCGCCGATCGCCACGCCCGCCTGACTCACCGCATTGCCGACGCCATCGCGAAGCTGGATGACCACCGCCGGCGCCAGCGCCACACCGCTCTGTCCGGTGGCCGGCGGCTGAGTCGTGATGGTGAGCGCGGTGCCGCTGCCGGCGGCCAGCGCGATCGAGGTCGACGTGGCACTCGTCACACCGGTGGCGCCGGCGGTCACGCTGAAGGTCAGGGTGTAGTTGCCGGAGGGGCCGGAGAGCGAGAGGCCGGTGAAGCTCGCCGTGCCGCTCGCCGTCGTGACGACGCTCGCCGTGCCGCCGAGGGAGACACCCGCCGGCGCACCGGTCACCGTCGCGGTGATGGTGACGCCGGACTGCGGCACGGTGTTGCCGGTGGCATCCTGCAGCGTGATGACCGGCTGCTGCGCGAAGACCGAGCCCGACTGCGCGCTGGCCGACGGCTGGGTGGTGACGGCGAGCTTGCTGGCGGCACCAGCGCCGACGGTGATGCTGCCGGACACGGCCGGCGTCAGGCCGGTCGCGCTGAAGGCCAGGGTCCTGGCACCCGCCGGGCCGGCGATGAAGAGATCGGTGTACGCTGCCGAACCGTTCGCCCCGGTCTGGATGGTCGTCGTGCCGCCGAGCGTTCCGGCGCCGGTGGCGATCGTCGCGGTGACGGAGAGACCGTTCGCCGCCACGGCGTTGCCGGCCGAATCCTCGACCTGCACCACCGGCTGGGTCGCGAAGACGGCGCCGTTCTGCGCGGAGGCGGCGGGCTGCGTCGTCAGCACCAGCTTCGCGGCGGCGCCAGCCGTGAGCGCCACGACGTTGGTGGTGTCCATCGCGAGCGCACCGGCGCTGAACACGATGCGGTAGGCGCCGGCGGCGCCGAACAAATTGAGATTGCTGAAGCTGGCGGTACCCGCGGCAGATGTGCCGACGGTCGTGGTGCCGCGGAGCGTGGCACCGGGGCCGACGACGGCGGCGGTCACCTGCACGTTCGACTGGGTGACGGTGTTGCCGAAGGGATCCTGGAGCTGCACCGCCGGCTGCTGGCCGAAGACCACCCCGCTCTGCGCGCTGGCCGAGGGCTGGGTCGCGACGTGCAATCGAGTCGCGGCACCGGCGGCGGCCGTCGCGTTGAAACTGATCGGGTTGTTGCTGATCCCCGTTCCGGAAGCGGTCGCCGTCACGGTGTTGGCGACACCGGCGACCGTGCCCAGCGTCCAGTCGGTCAGGGTGGCGATGCCGTTGGCGCCGGTGGCGACCGAGACGCTGCTGCCGCTGCCGTTGGGATCGGCGACGCTGCCGCCGCCCGCGGTGACCTGGAAGAGCACCGTGACGCCCTGCACCGGGTTGCTGTTCGCGTCGGTGACTTTGACCGAGGGCTTCTGCGCGACGCTGAGCCCCGCGGTGCCCGCGAGCGAGGTGGGGCTCTGCGCCACGATCTGCGACGGCGTGGCCGAGGTCCCGGTCGCGGTGAAGGTGAGCTGCGCGAGCCCCGAGGCGGCCGCGGTGAGCTGGTTGGCGCCGGCGGTGGGCTTGAGGGTCCAGTAGGCGAACGCCTTGCCCTGCGCGTCGGTCGTGCTGGTGAGCGGCGTGACCGACCCGCCGTCGGTCACCACCCAGTTCACGTTGCGGCCAGGCACCCCGTTGCCGTTGGCATCCTGGACCTGCACCACGACCGAGTCGGTGAGCTGGAAGCCGGCCGGCGCGGTCTGGGTATCGCCGAAAAGCTTGACCGCGCGAGTCGCACCGCCGGCAGTGGCGGTCGACGTGAAGGTGAGCGGAGAGCCTTTCACCCCGGCGACGGTCGCCGTCGCGGTCTGGGTTCCCGCCGTGAGCCCCAACCGGCGCTGCACCGCCGCTCGACCATCGGCGCCTGTCACCACGCTCGCGGCGCTGACGCTCCCCTGGCCGACTGGAACCGCCCAGTTCACCGTCTGCCCGGCGATCGGGTTGTGGTACCGGTCGGTCACCAGGACGGCGAGCGAGTCGGTGAGCGTCGAGCCGACCGCCCCGCTCTGCCCGACGCCGAGGACCGCGAGGACGGTGTCCGGCGCGCCGGCGAGGCCGGTGGCGGTGAAGGTGGCGGTGAGCGAGCGGTTCCCCGAGACCTGCCCGAGCACCCGGGCGTCGACCCGCTGCGCCCCGGCGAGCTGACCCAGCACCCAGCGCGAACGGGCCCGCCCGTCGATGTCGGTGACCGCGGTATCGGGGATGACGTCGCCACCGGTGCCGCCGGCGATGAGCTGGAAGACGACCCGGGCGGTCTGGACCGGCCGGCTCTTCGAGTCGGTGATGCGGACGATCAGGGTGTCGGTGAGTGGCAGCCCTACGGTACCCTGCTGGGCGTTACCCGATTCGACCGTGAGCGTGGCGGGCAGCTTGTCGTCCGGCAGCGTGAGGTCCCCCCCTCCACCGCACCGCACAGCGGCGAGCAGAACGGCGACGGGGACAAACCAGCGGCGGAACGAGGGGAGGCGCGCCACAAACCTGGGAGGCTAAAGACAGATCGTTGGATGGCAGGGGCCATGCCGACTCAGGGCGGCAAATGCTAGCCGCCAAGCCCTGACTGCGCTAGGAGATCCGGAATCTGTTGCAGGGCGGGTGTCGCGGCGGCGCCACAGGAGTGCTGTATATAGGAAGCGACTGGGTCGGGGCGGCGCTGAGCAGGGGCGGGGCTTAGCCCCGCCCCTACACCAGCGCTCACCTCACGGCAGCGTAATGCCGATCCCGAAGTTCACCATCCGCTCCCGGTGGTCGTCGTAGTCCTGCCCCACGAAGTCCAGCGACGGGGTGATGGAGACCCGACGGCCGATCGGGGCATCGAAGCCGATGCCAAGCGACCAGGCCCGGCCGGTCTGATCCTGGTTGGTGATCGTCCCGAAGGCGTCGTAGCTGTGGTAGTTCGAGAAGGCCATGCCGAGGCCACCCTTGATCCAGAAGCCGGTCTCTGGAGCCGGGTAGACCTGCGCGATACCGAGGAGGCTGCCCAGCGCCCGGTCGTACTGGGGACTGGCGTAGTAGGTGGTGCCCCAGACCTGGACCTCGCCACCCAGCAGCAGCGAACGGTTCACGGTGCCACCCATCTTCAGGTAGCCCATGCCGCCGCCCTTGCCGTCGCTCCAGCCCAGACCGTCGCGGGCATCGAAGGACTCGGCCCCGCCGCCCACGCCGGCGGCAAACCAGAAGCCATCACGCCGGGAGCGGCCGGAGTGATCGGAGACCTCGCGGAGCCCGCACCCCTCGCTGCAGCGCGCACGGGGATGGCGGGGGCGCCGGTCCGAGTCGTCGTCCTGCGCCGCGAGCAGCGCCGGGGTGGCGAGACCGAGCCCGGCGAGGAGAAGAAGCAGTCGAAGTGAAGCCGTACGGGTTGTCATGGTAGTGGTCCTCTCAATCATGACCGTCGAAGGTGAGCGTGAGACCGACGTTGATGACGCGCTCCCGGTACCCCGAGGGACCGGTGATATCCATCCGAACCATCTCGATGCTCGGGCCGAGCCACACGCCGCGCGCCACCGGCGCCTCGAAGCCGCCGCCGATCGCCCAGGCGAGGCCGTAATCGGAGGTGATCGGCGCGGTGCAGTTGCAGTAGTCGTCGATGACGTCCTGTCCGTATCGCCCGAACCCGCCGGCGGCGCGCAGATAGAGTCCGCTGGCTCCGAGCGGGTAGACCCGCGCGCCGACCATCGCGGCTGTCACCGTCTCGAGCGCGCCGTCACCGGTGATGTTGAACCAGGCGAAGCCCTCGAGGCCGAGCCGGAGCTGCTGTCCGACGCTCGCGCCGACACCGATGTTCACCGTGGGCCGGATGCGGGAGGAGGTGTACGGCGCGGGAGCGCCGAGATCGGCGATCCCCTCCCCGCCGAGCCCGAGGCCGAAGCTCGCGTAGTAGGGACCGCGGCGGGTCCCCTCCGGGTGATCGGAAACGGGACGGAGATAGGGATTGTCGTGTTCCTGTGCGACGAGGGGACCCGCAAAGCAGACTGCGCCGATGAGCAGAGCGCCAACCCTGTGGATTCGCATCTCGACGTGACCTCGGACGGTGTATCTTGGTGACGCTGAAACGGGTGTCGGAGGGCGGAGGAAGCAAGCAATAGACCGCGCCAGCAGCGACTTCGTAAAAGAATGGGATGGAAAGAGTTACAGGGCAGGCCTCGGCAGGGGTGTCCGCGCGAGTGTCCTCCGAAGTGTCCACCAATCCAGCCAGGGTGTCACCCCCGATGTCGCCTCGTGGACGCTCGCTGCTCTTCTTTGCCGGCTGCCTGGTCGCGGCCGCGGTCTTCGTGCGACTGGGGATCTGGCAGCTCTCCCGGCTGAGCGAGCGGCGGGCGACGAACGCGACGGCGCTGGCCCAGCGGGAGATGGCCCCGATCTCCCTCGATGACCCGGTCGAGGCGGCCCAGCTCACCGGCGCCTCGGCGAACAACCGCCGGGTGCGGGTGACGGGGCGCTACGACCACGCGGCCGACATCGTGATTCGGGGACAGAGCGAGGGAGGGGTGCCCGGGGTCCGGATCGTGACACCGTTCCGCCCGCTCCGGGGCGACACGGCGGTGCTGGTCCACCGGGGATTCGTGACCTCGGGCGACGCCCGCACGGTGGACGTCGCCTCGCTGCACGAGGATGGGGTACAGACGGTGACGGGGATCGCGTTCGATGCGCCAACCGCGACCGGCACCGGCGATCCGCGGGACGAAGGGGGGCAGCTCACCTGGCGGCGGCTGGATCTCGAGACACTCCGGAAGCGGCTCCCCTATCCGCTCCAGTCCTACACCATCCTGCAGCTGCCTGACTCAACCCTGCCGAAGCTGCCCCGCCGCGACGACCCGCCGCTGCTCGACAACGGGCCCCATCTGAGCTACGCGATCCAGTGGTTCTCGTTCGCGATCACGGCGGTGATCGTTGGCGGGATTATCGGATTCAGGAAGAGCAGTGCCTAGTACTTAGTACTTAGTACTAAGTACTAAGTACTAAGTACTATTTCGCAGGCCCATCCAGTTCGAGAATGGTAGCCGTGGAGGCGGGCTTTTCCTTCTGCAGCCTCGCCGCCGTCGCCTCCGCCTGACGGAAAGCCCGGATCAGGTTCTCGCCGGCCAGCTTCTTCAGATCGGCATCGCTCCAGCCGCGGCGGATCAGTTCCGCGAAGAGCGCCGGGAAGGTCGCGACGTCCTCCAGCCCCGCCGGTCCCTCCCCCATTCCGTCGAAGTCACTGCCAATCCCGATGTGATCGACGCCGGCGACCTTCCGGATGTGCTCGATGTGATCGGCGACCTGGCTCAGGGTGGCGCGCGGCAGCGGGTGCGCGGCGTTCCAGGCCGCGAACTGACGCCGCCATTCCGCCGAGTCGGGCAAGATCGGCTTGAGCGCCGCGATCACGCTGTCCTGGGCATCCTCGGCGATCCGCCGCTCCTCCGAGACGAAGGCCTGCACGAAGGTCACCATCACGACCCCGCCGTTCTTCGGCAGCCGCGCAAGAATCGAGTCGGGGACGTTCCGCTTGTGATTGACCAGCGCCCGCGACGAGCTGTGCGAGAAGATGACCGGCGCCTCGGCCACATCGAGGACGTTGCTCATCACGCCCGGCGAGACGTGGGAGAGATCGACGAGCATGCCGAGCCGGTTCATCTCGTGCACCACCTCGCGCCCGAAGGGGGTGAGGCCGCCATGCTTCGCGCTGTCGAGCGCGGCGTCGGCCCAGTCGAGGGTGACGTTGTGGGTGAGCGTCATGTACCGCGCCCCGAGGGTGTAGTAGGCGCGGAGGGCGCCGAGGGAGTTCTCGATCGCGTGTCCCCCCTCGAGACCGAGCAGCGAGGCGATGTGCTTCTGCCGCTTCGCGCGCACGATGTCATCGGCGCTGAGCGCGAGGGTGAGCTTCTCGGGGTAACGCTCGATCATCCGGCGCGCGATGTCGAACTCCTCGAGCTGCACCCGGGCGTAGCCGCTGTCGCGGTCCTCGCCGGGGATGTAGATGGACCAGAACTGGGCCCCGACCTCGCCGGCCGCGAGGCGGGCCAGGTCGGTCTTCCCCTTGGTCGTGCCGCGGAGATCGTAGGCGATCACGTCACGTGGCGCGTCCTTCGAGGTGCGGATCTCCCACGGCAGGTCGTTGTGCCCGTCGATGAGGATCGTGCCCGCGAGGAGCCGCTTCGCATGCGCGAGCACCGGGTCGGCGGCCTGCACCTGACCGGCGAGGGGAAGTGCGCTGCCGAGGAGCAGCAGGACGGGGACGGTGCTGCTGGTGAGCACCCTCGCCCACGCCGACGGTGAAGCCTTCATGGCCTGATCTCCGGAAAGTTGAGTGCGGTGATGCGCATCGGGCATCGCGGATCGTTCATACCCCGCCCCGCCGGCCGGCGGGCTTGCCGATCTGGACGTACTCGGGGTGAATGAGAAACTCGGGACAGATCGTCTGGTCGTACTCATAGGGTCCGCCGGTCTCCGCATCGGTCCACGGAAAGGCCCGGCAGACCTCGGGATAGTCGGGGTCCTTGTGAATCGTGCAGGCGTTGTCCACCAGGAAGACGCAGCGGCGCTGCTTGATCCGGGTGCGCCACTCGCCCCAGCGGGTGCGGTACACCTTGTCCGCCCCATAGCGGGCGCCGAGCCCTTCGGCCTCTGCCTCACTCAGGGTGACACCCCAGGAACAACAGTTCGAGGAGTGGGGGCAGGGGAAGCACGGCAGAGACGGGAACGGCTCTGGCATCGGCGACGGGAGTTAGATGAGAGTGCGAAGTAGGCAGTACATAGTACTTAGTACATAGTGCGCGTAAGAGTGGTACGTCGCGCAGGTATTTCGTCTCGGCCCAACGTTCAGATCTTGATAACGTGCCCCGATGGCCGGCATCCATCGATTCGAGGATCTCGACGCCTGGCAAAGGGCCAGGAGACTGGCTGCGCGGATCTATGCGCTCACCTCGGCCGCGCCTCTGGCACGCGACTTTACACTGAAGGATCAACTACGGCGCAGCGCCGTTTCGATAGCCTCGAATATCGCAGAAGGTTTCGGCAGCCGCGGCCCGCGGAACTTCCTGCGGTACCTGAGGATTGCTGAAGCCTCCGCGGCGGAGGTCCGCTCACACCTCTATATCGCGTTGGACACCGGCCTGGTCGCCGATATTGAGTTCAACGAACTGTCATCCGAACTGGGGCACGTCGTTCGGCTGCTTCGAGGCCTGAGTCGATCGTTGAACCGGCAACTGCGCACCAGGTACTAAGTACTAAGTACTGAGTACTTGGAACTATTTGATCGCCCTCTTTATCGCCCGTCCGTCGAGCTTCCCCTCGGTCTTCACCTTGAGCACCCGGGCGAGCGTGGGCGCGATGTCCACCGTGCGCACCGTATCGGCATAGAGCCCCGGACGGATGCCGGCGCCGAGAAAGGCGATCGGGACGCTGACGTCGTCCTGGTTGGCGGTGCCGTGCCCGGTCGAGCCGGGACCGTCGGACCAAAGGTAACCGGGCTTCGCGGCTCCGCTCACGAGCCAGGGGAACTTCGGCGTGAGGGAGCGCCACCAGCGCGCGGCGTAGAGGTCGGTCTGCACCGCACCGGCGAGCGTTGCGGGAGTCCAGGCATTGGCGACGCCCGGCAGGCTCCACACCCGCGGTGCGAGCTTGGTGGCGAGACTCTCGGGGTTCACGCCCGAGGCCCGCAGCTTCTCGATGTCGCCGTAGATCAGCCCTTCGTTCTGCTTGAGGATGGACTTCACTCCGGTCCGGGCCTCGAGCCCGGCGTTGATCTCGCGCACGAGTGCGTCGATCCGGATCCGTCCGCCCGGGAGCCCATGTGCCCGGGCGTATTCGGGAAAGCTGGTGACGCCGTGATCGGCGCTGACCGCGATCAGGATCCGCTCCCGCGGGACGGTCACGGCCAGCGAGTCGAGGAAGTTGCCCAGCCAGCGGTCGACCCGGAGCAGATGGTCGTGCAGCTCGCGCGAGTCCGGCCCCCAGTCGTGGCCGATGTAGTCGGTCCCCGAAAGCGAGATCGCGAGGAGATCGGGCCGGCGGCGCTGGCCGAGGTGCATGGCGCGTGCACCAGTCAGCGCGGCGTCGAGCGTCAGCGAATCGATCCAGGGCGAGTCCGGCACCTGCTGCCGCGCCTTGACCGTGTCCAGCGGGAGCTGGTGCGGGAAGGTGAAGTCCTTGCCGCCGTTCTCGTAGCTCTCCGCGTCCGCCTCGGTGTAGAACGAATCGGGGAGAAGCAGTGTCCAGCGGTGCCCGGCGAGCCTCCCCGCCCCGTCCTTCGCGTTCCAGGCGCTGAGCCACCCCGGCAGCGTGTCGGCGTACCAGGTGCTCGTGGTGAAGCGGCCACCGACGTACCAGAAGACAGGCCCCTTCGCGCGGCCGATGGGAAGGATGGCGCCGCGGTCCTTCCTGGAGATCGAGAGGAAGCGGAACCCGGGATCGGTGGCGGCCAGCCAGTCCACCAGGGTGGTGCCGAGAAAGCGATGGGGCGAAGCGCCGGGGGCGCCGGGGGCGCCGATGACCGAGACGGTCGAGTCGGGGACGCCCAGCTCGTTCACCACGATGCCGGTGTGCGCGGGATCGCGCCCGGAGAGGATGGTCGAGTGGCCTGGCGCGGTTTCGGTCAGGGCATGGTCCTGCTCGCCATGCGGGAAGACGGCCCCCTCGGCCAGCAGTCGCCGGAAACCGCCCCGCCACTGGCCCTGCCAGCGCTGGAGATAGTCGCCACGGAGCTGATCCACCGTCAGCACCACGACCAGCGTGGGGCCGGCCGGCGCGGGAGTCGCCCCGGTGACCGCGAGGGCGAGCGTGACGGACATCACCAGAGATGAGAGCAGCTTGAGCCGGAAGCGATTCATGAGGCGGCGGATTGGTGAAGAGCCGGGGACTGTGGCGCCGAAGTTTGGGAGTTTCGCAGCAGTGCCACGGGGAAGCAAGCCGTGGCGTTCAGGCGAAGTGCAGACCGGAGAAGCACTTGAGTTGGTGGCACCGTTCTCGCTCTTCTACCGGCCGAAGGATAACTGTAGCTGACCGAACCACGAACCGCCCGATAAGAGCACACCCGGAGTGATCCGGGGCCGCAAAACTAGAGGTCTTCTGTGAGGCCAGGGCATGCCTTGGCCATGCGCCGCCAAGGCATGCCTTGGCTTCACAGCAGATAGCTCGGTGCCGAAGGTGGAGTTGCGGAGCGTGATACGGAATCCGACCCCGGGTGGGGTCCACCGAGTCACGCTTTTTGTGCAATCGGGCATGGGAGAATGTACCCATGCCGTTTCCGAAACCTGCCGTCTACTGCCTCGGTCTCCTGGGCACCCTCGCCGCGTGCGAGATGCTGGGACCGCCGGCGCCGCTGCCCTCCCAGGCGCAGCAGGTCCTGCCGCCTGACGAGTACCGTACCTGGTGGGCCGAGACCGAGGCCTGCGCCGGCATCTCGGGCGACATCGATCAGGTCGCCTGGTTCATCGTCCCCGACGCCGAAACCTTCGATTCGAAGAGCGGCCCGAAGGTCGGGCTGTGGAGCCACTCGGGCGAGGGCGTCCGCATCGTGCTGGCGGGCAACTACGTCGACAACGAACTGGTCGTGCGGCACGAGATGCTGCACGCGCTGCTCGATCGCGAGGGCCATCCGGCGGAGTACTTCGAGACCCGCTGCCACCTCACCTGGCAGTCCTGGGGGCAGCCGGAGTAGCCGGACTCAGGCGCGAAGCGTCCACCGCCTGGCGTAGGGGAGGTACATCAGTCCGAGCCAGAGCGTGACGAAGGCGAGCGCATAGGCCAGCGAGCCGTTGAGGGGCCCCGCCCAGCTCGCGAAGAGCCGCTCGTAACCCCAGCGCTGCAGCGACCAGCTTCCCCCCGCCCCGTCGCTCACCCGGGCGAGCAGCAGCAGCCGGGCCATCAGCCCCGACCCCACGAAGACCGTCAGCGGATTGGCGCCGAAGACATACGCCGGCCCCGCCCACCCTTCCCATCCCCGGATGTCGATGAGCCAGTAGCAGAGCGCGAGCCCCAGCAGCGCCGCGCCACCGGTGAAGAGCACGTAGGAGCTGCTCCAGAGATTCTTGTTGATCGGCACCCAGAGATTGGCGAGGAGGCCGAGCGCGGCCAGCACGACCCCCGCACCAACCATCGCCAACGCCGTGTGCCTCCGGTCGCGATCGCTCCGGAGCCACATCCCCGTGAGCACCCCGATCAGGCAGGTGGCCACCGCCGGCACCGTCGAGAGCAGCCCCTCCGGATCCCAGTTTCCCTTCCACATGTGGCCGGCGAGCAGGTGGCTGTCGATGTACTGCGCCAGGTTGCCGACCGGCTCCAGGACTCCCGCGCCATACCCGGGCACCGGCACCAGGAGCATCAGGGCGGCGTAGCCGCCGAGCAGCACCACCGTGACGGAGACCAGCTCGCGCCAGGTCAGCGTCAGGTAGGCGGCCGCCGTGCAGAGGTAGACGAGCCCGATCCGCTGCAGCACGCCGGGGATCCGGATCGTCGCGAGGTGATAACGGGGGAAGCCGTTGAGGAGGAGGCCGATCAGGACGATCGTGGCGCTCCGGAGCAGCACCTTCTTCCAGAGCGCCGCACGATCCGCCCCCTCATCCCGCCGGCGGGCGAAGGAGTAGACCAGCGCCACGCCGACGATGAAGAGGAAGAAGGGGAAGATCAGGTCGGTCGGCGTCCAGCCATTCCACTCGGCGTGTTCCAGCGGCGGGTAGACGAAGGACCAGCTCCCCGGATTGTTCACGAGGAGCATGGCCGCGATCGTCAGACCGCGGAAGGCGTCGAGGGAGCGGAGCCGGGTCGCCGTATCCGCTACGGATTGACCACCAGCGTCGGGACGTTCTGGTCGAGACCGCTCCCGTCACCGATCTGGCCGTTGAAGTTGTCGCCCCAGCAGTAGAGCGACCCGGTGCTGGTGACGCCGCAGGTGTGCGACGCGCCCGCCGCGATGCTCACGAAGCCGGAGACGCCACCCGGCAGACTCACCGCGGTCGGCGTCTGACGGTTGTTGAAGTCACCGGTGCCGAGCTGCCCGGCATCGCCGAGACCCCAGCAGAGGACGGCGTTGCTGGCGTTCCGGGCGCATGTGTGAGCCTGCCCGGATACGAGTTGCGAGACGTTGCTCAGTCCGAGGATCTGCTTCGGCACCAGGCTCTCCGTGACCGTGAGCGAGTCCTGACCGAGGCGTCCGTTGGCGTTGAGACCCCAGCACCAGACGGTACCGGCGCTGGTGCGTCCGCACGAATGCGTCTGGCTGCTGACGATTTCAACAAAGATGAGACTGCCCTTCACCAGCGTCGGCGAGGTCCGCGTCCCCTTGGTGCTGTCGCCCAGCTGACCGAATCCGTTGATGCCCCAGCAGTTGCCGGCGCCAGTCGTCCTGGTGCCGCAGCTGTAGAAGACGCCGCTCGTTACCTGGAGGTACCCGGAGGCCGCGACCTGCGTCGGGACCAGCTTCTGAGTGTTGTTGCCGAGACCGAGCTGCCCGGAGCCGTTGGCGCCCCAGCACTGGACCGCGCCACCGGAAGCGATGCCGCAGGAGTGGTCGGTGCCGAGATCGATCGTCGTGAAGGTCAGGCTGCCGTTGACCAGCGTCGGAATGAGCTTCTGGGTGGTGCTGTTCACACCGAGCTGGCCGTTGTTGTTGGCGCCCCAGCAGGAGGCGACACCGGCGGAGGTGATGCCGCAGGTGTGCCCGAGGCCGGCCGCGATGCTCACGAAGGAGTTGCTGCCCGACACGGCGGCCGGCGTGCCGTGCGGCGAGGTGCTGTTGTCGCCCAGCGAGCCGCTCGAGTTGTCGCCCCAGCAGTAGGGCACTCCGTCCACCGTGATCGCGCAGGTGAAGCCACCGCCGCCCGCCACCCGGCTCACGACGAAGGTCGGCGTGGCGGTGAAGCTGACGACGGGCAGCGCCCCCACGGTGGCGGTGACGGTGTTGGTCGTCACGGTCTTGCCGAGGGTCCACCCGCCGACGGTCGCGAGACCGAGCGCGTCGGTGGTCGGCGAAGCGCCGGTGACGCTGCCGCCCCCGGCCGTGACCGCGAAGGTCACCGTCGCACCACTCACCGGATTGCCGCTCGCGTCCACCACCTTCACCTGCGGCAGCGTGGTCACCACCACACCGACTCGGCCACTCTGGCTGAGGGTGCTGTTGGCCGTGACGTTGGCGGGCGCGCCGGCCGTGAGGCTGATCGAGCCGGAGACCGCCGAGGTGAGACCGCTCTTGGCGAAGGTGATCGTGTAGCTGCCAGCCAGGCCGGTCAGCGAGAGGTTGGTGAAGGTCGCCGTGCCGCTCGCGTTGGTCGCAATCGTGGTCGTGCCGCCCAGCGTCACGCCCCCCGGCGTGCCGGTGAGGCTGGCGACGATGTTGACGCCCGCGGTCGCGGCGTTGTTGCCGCTCAGGTCCTTGAGCTGCACCACCGGCTGGGTGGCCAGCGCCGCGCCATTCGCCACCGTCGAGGACGGCTGGGTGGTGATCGCGATCTGGGTCGCCGCGCCGGCGGAGAGGGTGATCGCCGACGAGTTCACCGCGGTCAGACTGCCGCTGGTGAAGCTGAGCACCTGCGAGCTGCCGGCGGTGCCGTTCACGATGAGGCCGCTGAAGGTGGCGGTGCCGCTCGCATTGGTGGTCGCGGTGGTGCTGCCCGCGAGCGTGCCGCCGCCGGAGAAGATGCTGGCCGTGACGACGATGCCGGCCTGGCTCACCGGATTGCCGAACTGGTCCTGAAGCTGGATTACCGGCTGGGTGGCCAGCGCGGCGCCGACGGTGCCCGTCGCCGACGGCTGCGTGCTGATCGCCAGCTGCGAGGCCGGAGCCGCAGTCGCGGTCGCGGTGAAGGTGAGCGGGCTGCCGGTGAGACCGGCCGACGTCGCCGTGAGCGAGTTGCTGCCCACGGAGCTGCCGAGGGTCCAGCTCGTGACCGCGGCGATGCCGCTGGCGTTGCTGGTCGCGGCGCCGCCGACGACCGAGCCACCGCCGGTCGCCACCGCGAAGGTGACCGAGGTGCCGCTCACCGGGTTGTTGCTCTGGTCGGTCACCAGCACCGACGGCGCGATGGCGACGGCGGTTCCGGCGACGGCACTCTGCGCGTCACCGGCGCTGATGGCGATGGTCGCGGCCGCACCGGCGGTGGTCGCGACAGTGGTCGACGTGGCCGTGGAGAGCCCCGCGGACGCGAACGAGAGGGTGTGATTGCCGGCGGTGCCGGTGATGCTGAGCCCGCTGAAGGTCGCGATGCCGCTGGCATCGGTCGCCACGGTGGCGACGCCACCGAGGCTGCCGCCGCCGGCCGCGATGGCGGCCGTCACGTTGATGCCGGCCTGCAGCACGAAGTTGCCGCCGGCGTCGGCGATGCGGGCCACCGGCTGGGTGGCGAAGGCGGCGCCGTTGACCGCGGTGGCGGAGGGCTGGGTCGCGATGACGACCTGCGCCGCGGCGCCGGCCGCGAGAGTGATGGAACCCGAGGTGGCCGAGCTGAGGCCGCTTGCCGCAAAACCCAGCGTCTTGGTGCCGACCAGGCCGTTGAGGACGAGCCCGCTGAAGGTCGCGACACCGGAGGCGTTGGTCGTGGCCGTGGTACCGCCTGACACGCTGCCGCCGCCCGAGGCGACGGACGCCGTCACGACCACGCCGGCCTGACTGACGTTGTTGCCGAACTGGTCCTTGAGCTGCAGCACCGGCTGCTGGGCGAGCACGATTCCGTTGCTCGCGCTGGAGGACGGCTGGGTGGTGATCGAGAGCTGGTTCGCCGCGGCGGGCGTGCCCGTCGCGGTGAAGGTGACCGGGCTGCCGTTCAATCCGATCGAGGTCGCGGTGACGGTGTTGCTGCCGGCGGTGGTGCCGAGCGTCCAGGCGCCGGCGACCGCGAGGCCGCCCGCGTTGGTCGATGCCGCACCACCGGCGATCGATCCGCCACCGGTGGCAACCGCGAAGTTCACCGCCACGCCGCTCACCGGGTTGCCGCTCTGGTCGGTGACGAGCACGGTGGGCGAGCTGACGACGGCGGTGCCCACCGTCGCCGACTGACCGTCGCCGGAGCTCAGCGCGATGGTGGTCGCCGGGCCGGCGGTGATGGCGATCGTATTCGAGGTCGCCGGCGTGAGACCGCCAGAGCTGAAGGAAAGAGTCCGGTTCCCGGCGACGCCGGTGATGCTCAGGCCGGCGAAGGTGGCCGTCCCGGTGCCGTCGGTGTTCACCGTCGCGGTGCCGCCGAGCGAACCGCCACCGGTGGCGATCGCCACCGTGACCGGGGTGCCGGCCGTCAGCACGAAGTTGCCGCCGGCGTCGGTGATCCGCACCGCCGGCTGGGTGGCGAAGACGCCGCCGTTGATCGCGGTGGCGGACGGCTGGGTGGTCATGACCACCTGCGCCGCGGCACCAGCCGCGAGGGCGATGTTGCCCGAGGTCGCCGAGGTCACACCGTTCGCGGAGAAGCTGAGCGTCTTGGTCCCGACGAGACCGTTCACGATGAGGCCGCTGAAGGTCGCGACGCCGGAGGCGTTGGTGGTGGCGGTGATGCCGCCGGACACACTGCCGCCGCCGGAGGCGACCGCCGCGGTCACGACGACGCCGTTCTGGCTCACCGCGTTACCGAACTGGTCGCGGAGCTGCAGCACCGGCTGCTGCGCCAGGAGGATGCCGTTGCTGGCCGTCGCCGAGGGCTGGGTGGTGATTGTGAGCTGCGACGCCGCACCGGCGGTGCCGGTGGCGGTGAAGGTCAGCGGGCTGCCGGTGAGGCCGGCCGAGGTCGCGGTGAGGGTGTTGCTCCCCGCCGTGGTGCCAAGGGTCCAGCTGGTCACCGCCGCGATGCCGCTGGCGTTGCTCGTGGCACTCCCGCCGACGACGGAGCCGCCGCCGGTGGCGACCGCGAAGGTCACCGCGGTCCCGCTCACCGGGTTGCCGCTCTGGTCGGTCACCAGCACCGCCGGGGCGGTGCTCACCGCGCTGCCCGCCGCGGCCGACTGGCCGTCGCCGGCGCTGATGGCGACCGTGGTCGCCGCACTCGCCGTGAGCACGATCGTGTTCGAGGTGGCCGATGCGAGGCCGGCCGACGCGAACGCGAGGGTGTGATTGCCGGCGATACCGGTGATGCTCAGGCCGGCGTAGGTCACGATGCCGCTGGCGTCGGTATTTACCGTTGCGGTGCCGCCGAGGGCGCCACCACCGGTCGCAATCGACACGGTGACGGGGACACCCGCCTGCAGCTTGAAGTTGCCGCCGGCGTCGGTGATCCGGACGACCGGCTGGGTGCCGAAGGCCGCGCCGTTGACCGCGCTCGCCGACGGCTGGGTCACCATGACGACCTTCGCCGCGGCACCGGCCGCCAGCGCGATGCTGCCCGAATTGAGCGGCGTGATGCTCGGCGCCGTGAAGGTCAGCGTCTTGTTGCCGACGAGCCCGTTGAGGATGAGGCCGCTGAAGGTCGCGGTGCCGCCGGCGTTGGTCGTTGCCGTCGTCCCGCCGGTGACGCTGTCACCGACCGAGGCCACCGAGGCCGTGACGACCACGCCCGCCTGACTGACGTTGTTGCCGAACTGGTCCTGGAGCTGCACCACCGGCTGCTGCGCGAGCGGCACGCCGTTGCTCGCGCTGGACGACGGCGGCGTCGTGAAGACGAGCTGACTCGCCGCGGCCGGCGTGCCGGTCGCGGTGAAGGTGAGCGGGCTGCCGGTGAGACCGGCCGACGTCGCCGTGAGGCTGTTGCTGCCGGCGGTGGTCCCGAGCGTCCAGCTCGTGACGGCGGCGATGCCGCTCGCGTTGCTGGTCGCCGCACCACCGACGACCGAGCCGCCGCCGGTGGCGACCGCGAAGGTGACCGAGATGCCGCTCACCGGATTGCCGCTCTGGTCGGTGACGACGACCGACGGCGCGATGCTGACCGCGCTGCCCGCGGCGGCGGTCTGGGCGTCACCGGCATTGACCGCAAGCGTGGTGGCCGCACCGGCGGTGATGTTGATCAGGTTCGAGGTGGCGCTCGCGAGACCGGCGGAGCTGAACGAGAGCGTCCTGTTGCCGGCGAGGCCGAGGATGCTGAGGCCGCTGAAGGTCGCGGTCCCCGTCCCGTCGGTGTTCACCGTCGCCACGCCGCCGAGCGTGCCGCCGCCGGAGGCGATCGCCACCGTCACCGGCGTGCCGGCGACGAGCACGAAGTTGCCGCCGGCGTCGGTGATCCGCACGGCCGGCTGCGTGGCAAGGACGGCACCGTTCACCGCGCTGGCCGACGGCTGGGTCACCATGATGACCTGCGACGCGGCGCCCGCGGCGAGCGCGATGTTCCCGGAGACGGCCGCGGTGACGCCCGGAGCCGAGAAGCTCAGCGTCTTGGTGCCGACGAGACCGTTGAGCACCAGGCCGCTGAAGGTCGCGGTGCCGGCGCCGTTCGTGGTGGCGGTGGTGCCGCCTGACACACTGCCGCCGCCGGAGGCCACGGTCGCCGTGACCACCACGCCATTCTGCGCCGTGAAGACGAGCTGGCTCGCCGCCCCGGCGACGCCGGTGGCCGTGAAGGTGAGCGGGCTGCCGGCGAGGCCGGCGGAGGTGGCCGTCAGGGTGTTGCTGCCGACGGTGGAGCCGAGCGTCCAGCTCGTCACCGCGGCGATGCCGCTGGCATTCGAGGTGGCCGCACCGCCGACGACCGAGCCGCCGCCGGTGGCGACCGCGAAGGTCACCGCGGTCCCGCTCACCGGATTGCCGCTCTGGTCCGTGATGAGCACCGACGGGGCGACGCTGACCGCGGTCCCCGCGGGCGCGGTCTGGCCGTCACCCGCGTCGAGCGCGAGCGTCGCGGCCGGACCGGTGAGCAGGCTGATCGGGCCCATCGTGACACCGGTGAGCCCCGCCGAATTGAAGGCGAGCGAGTAGCTGCCGACGGTGCCGGTCAGCCGGAGGGTGCTGTAGGTGGCCGAACCGGCGGCGCCGGTATTCTGGTTGAGCGTGCCGCCGAGCACCGCGCCGGAGCTGATGAGCGAGGCGGTGACCTGCACGCCGGCCGTGCTCACGTTGTTGCCGCCGGCATCCTGGAGCCGCACCACCGGCTGGGGCGAGAAGAGCGCCCCATTCACCAGCGTGCTGCCCACATTGGTGACGATGGCGAGCTTCACCGCGGCGCCGGCCGCCAGGGTGATGCTGGCCGAGGTGACGCCCGTGACGCCGGTCGCGCTGAAGCTGAGCGTCTTGGTGCCGACGAGACCGTTCAGCACGAGACCGCTGAAGGTCGCGGTGCCGTTGACGTCGGTGGTCGCGGTGGTGCCGCCGGAGACACTGCCGCCGCCCGAGGCGACGCTCGCGGTCACGACGACACCGGCGAGGCTCACCGGATTGTTGAGCGCATCCCGCAGCTGGATGACCGGCTGCTGGGCCAGGGCGACGCCGTTGTTCGCGTTCGCGGACGGCTGGGTAGTAATGGAAAGGAGGCTGCCGGCGCCCGGGGTGCCGGTCGCCGTGAAGGTGACGGGGCTGCCGGCGAGTCCGGCCGACGTCGCGGTCAGCGTGTTGGCGCCGATCCCGCTGCCCAGCGTCCAGGACCCCACCGTGGCGATGCCGCTCGCGTCGGTGGTCGTGGTGCCGCCGGTGAGCGAGCCGCCGCCGGTCGCGACCGCGAAGGTCACCGAGGTGCCGCTCACCGCGTTGCCGCTCGCGTCGGTCACCCGCACCGAGGGCGCGATGGCGACCGCCGTGCCGACCGGCGCCGTCTGGTTGTCGCCGGCGTTGACCGCGATGTTCGCCGCGGCGCCCGCGCCGAGTGCGATCGCCGTCGAAGTTGTCCCGGTGAGACCGGCACCGGCGAAGGCGATGGTGTAGTTACCGACCGTGCCGGTGATGGCGAGATCGGTGAAGGTGACGATGCCATTGACCGCCGCCACCGTCACCGTGCCACCCAGCGCGGCGCCGGCGCCCTGCAGCGTGGCGGTGACCGGGTTGGAGGCGGTGGTGACGAGGTTGCCGAAGCCGTCCTCGATGCGGAGCACCGGCTGCTGCGCCAGCGTCGCCCCGCTCGCCGACGTCGCCGACGGCTGGGTGGACAGTGTCAGGCGCGAACCGGCGGCCGGGGCCGCGGTGGCCGAGAATGTGATCGGAGTCAGCGCACCTGCCGTCGCCGTGATGCTCTGGGCACCGGCGGTGCCGCCGAGGGTCCAGCTCCCGACGGTCGCGATACCGGCCGCATCGGTCACCGGGGTTGCGCCGGTGAGCGAACCGCCGCCGGTCGCGACGGCAAAGGTCACGGTCGCACCGGCGACGGGGTTGTTGCTCGCGTCACGCACCAGGACCGACGGCAGCGGGGTGACCGCCGCGCCGGCGGTGCCGTTGAGCGTGGTAGTCGAGTTCGCAGTCACCGAGGCCGCGGGTCCCGCGGTCAGGGTGATCGAGCCGGAGCTGAGCGCCGGGAGACCGGTCGCGGTGAAGCTGAGCGTCCGCGCCCCCACCGTCCCGCCGATCGAGAGGTTGGTGAACGTGACGACACCACTCGCATTGCTCGGCACGGTGGTGACGCCACCAAGCGTACCGCCGCCCGTGGCGATCGCGGCCACCACCGAGACCCCCGCCTGGGTGGCGTTGTTGCCGAACTGGTCCTTGAGCTGGATCACCGGCTGCTGGGCCAGGGCAACGCCGTTCGAAGCGGTGCTGGCCGGCGCGGTGGTGAAGACGAGATTGGCGGCGGGACCGGCGAGCGAGGTGGCGTTGATGCTGACCGGGGTGAGCGAGCCGACCGAGGCGCTCAGGGTATTGGTGCCGGTGGCGGTTCCGAGGGTCCAGCTCCCCACCTGCGCGACACCGGCCGCATTGGTGGTCGCCGACCCGCCGGTGATGCTGCCACCGCCCGCGGTCACCGTGAAGGTGACGACCGCTCCCTCCACGACGCTGCCGCTCTTGTCCTTGACCACCACACTCGGCGCGACCGCGACCGCCGTCCCGACGACCCCCTGCTGGTTGTTGCCGCCGGCGATGCTGATGCTCTTGGGCGAGTGATCCGAGGGCCCGGTGCTGTCGCCTCCACAGGCGGCGATGGCGACGAAGGCGGACAGAATTGCAAAACGGGCGGCATTCCGCATGGGGCGGTCCTCGAGACCAGGGGCGCAGGATCGGCTAAGTGGTTGTGCCGGGCGGTCGGCAACGCCGGGACACGAAGAATCGCATCCCACTCAACAAGAAACGTGCCCGGTAATGGTACCGGGCACGCCGAGCCAGCTTGTTGCCAATCCAGAACTTAGGGTCGGTGTGGGGGCGCTCGTTCGGGGCGGCGCGCCTACTTGATGGAGGGATGCCGCGCCCGGAGATCGGGCGGCTCAGAGCGGGATGGGCGTTCCCGGGGTCCAGCGCATCGCCTGCAGCCGGTCGAGCAGCGTGAGGCAGCGCTCCCGCTCGCTGTGGAGCGGGAGGAGCAGCAGATCGCCGACCCGGGCCCAGTTGAGCGCGGCGACGACGGCCTCGAATTCCGAGTCGGCTTGCCCGATCGACGCCGGCGAGGCGCCGAGCCGGAGGAACTCCGCCTCGAGCAGCCCGGTGACTTCGCCGGCGGCTCGGCCGCGGAGGTACTTCGCCATCTCCTTGAGCACGATCCGGTCGGGATGGAAGCGCCAGGCACTCCGCGCGAACTCGCGGATCGCGCCATCGTCGCGATCGCCCGCCTGCCCCATGAGGATCAGGCGCCGCTGTCCCGGCAGGCTGGCGGCCAGTGCGACCATCGCATTCATGCCGTGCGGATTGTGGGCGAAGTCGACGACGATGCTGACGCCCCCGAGATCGAAGAGGTTGAGCCGCCCGGGATTGTCGGCCGTGCTGCCGCGGAAGCGGGTGAGCCCGCGCGCGATGGTCGCGGGCTCGAGGCCCAGGATCGACGCGAGCGCGATCACCCCCAGCACATTGGCGACGTTGTGGCGCGCGGCGCCCTGCAGGGTGATCGGGACGTCCACGACCGGTGCCACGACATGCGCCTCGTGGTCGCGCACCAGCACGAACTTCTCCTCCACCACTGTGACCGCCTCCCCGCCGGCTCCCATGTGGGCGCGGAGCACGGCGTTCCCGCTGTCGGTGGAGAACCAGAGGATCGGCGCTTCCACCCGCGGCGCGGCCGCGACGAGTTCGGGGTCGGAGGCGTTGAGCACCAGGCGCCCGCCGCGATCGAGCGCGCGGGTGACGATGAGCTTCGCCTCCGCGAGGGTCGCGAGGTCGGTGATCCCGAACTCGCCGAAGTGATCCTCGGCCACGTTGGTGATGATCGCCGCATCGGCGCGATCGGCGGCCAGCCCGCGCCGCAGCATGCCGCCGCGCGCGGTCTCGAGGACCGCGACCTCGACCCGCGGATCGCGGAGCACCATGCGGGCGCCACCGGGACCCGACCAGTCGCCGCGATCGAGCACCTCGCCACCGACGTTGACGGTGTCGCTGCAGCACATCCCGACGGTGCGCCCCGCCGCGGTGAGCACCGCGGTGAGGAGTCGCACCGTCGTGGTCTTTCCGTTGGAGCCGGTGACCAGCACGGTGGGCACATCGTGCACCCGGCTCCAGTCCACCGCGGATGGGGCGGGCACGTTGTCGTGGGTCCAGCAGACGCTGCCGGTGCCGGTGCCCACCGAGGCGACATGCTCATCGACGAGGAAGGTGACGCCGTGTGCAGCGGCGGCACGCTGCATCGCGATCACCGCCGGGTGCGCCTCCATCTCGATGATGTGGCGGAGCAGCGCCGTGGCGTGGTCGAGATCGGGGGGCGGCGCGCCGGTGATCGCCGCGTTCGCGGCGCCCAGCGCCCATTCGTTGAGCTCGGTCGCGGCGTAGAGGGCGTCGAGCGGCGCGCTGATGACGAGGCTCGCGCCGCCGGGGAAGCGGCGGACCCGGGTGGTCTCCTCGCGCCAGCCGACGGCATCGAGGATCGCCCGCGCCGCCTGTTCCCATTCGCGGATGGCGCGCGGCGCGTCGTGATCGCTGACGGTCACATCGAGCACCGCGCCGACCCGGTCCCAGTAGAGATTGGGACCGGTGAGCCGGCGGGAGTCATCGAGCAGCAGGGGATCAGCCATGATGCGGTGCCGGACGGGCGCCGGCGCTAGTCCTCCAGCTCGGGGCCGCGCGCGACCCGCACGCCGCGCTCATCGCGCACCAGCGCGTCGAGGGCGCCGATCAGCGGCTCCTCGATCACCGGCACTTCCATCACCACCGGGACCGGGGCCCGGTCATCCGGCGCCTCCGCTTCGGGCCGGAAGTTGATGACCTGCTTCCAGGTGCGGTTGATCGCATCGGCGAAGATGAGCAGCAGGTCGCCGGGCCGCGCCATGGTGAGGGAGTGGGCGACCGCCGTCTCCTCGTCGGGAATGATGCTGATCTGCTCCCCCGGCACGCCGGCGGCGAGCAGCGCCTCACGGAGCAGCATCGGGACCTCGTCCGACTCGCGCCCGCGGAGCCGGTCGTCGCGGCGGCAGATGTAGTGATCGAAGTGGCCGGCGCAGGTCTGGCTGATGTCGCGGATGTCCTCGTCGCGACGGTCGCCGGGGGCCGCGAGCACCACGATGCGCTTGCCCCGGGGCTCCAGCCGGTCGACGAGCTGGCACATCACCTGGATCGCCGCCGGGTTGTGGCCGTAGTCGACGATCACCTTGAAGGGGTGCTCGTCGAAGACGTTCATGCGGCCCGGCGCCTGGAAGAAGGTGGTGTCGAAGGTGCGGAGCCCGTGGCGGATGTCCTCGAGCTTCACCCCCATGCTGAACGCGAGCGCCGAGGCGAACATCGCGTTCTGCACGTTGTGGAGCGCGCGTCCCTCGAGCGTGGCCGGGATCAGGTGGGTCCACACCAGCGGGATGTGGGCCCCCTTGTCGAAGAGGGTGATCATCTGCCCGTTGATCCCGCCCTCGAGCACCACCGCCCGCCCGCCGGCGCGGATATGCTCGCGCACCAGGCTGTGGCTGTTGTTCATCGTGACGTAGCAGACGTTCTTCGCCTGGGTGTAGTCGGCCATGCGGAGGCAGTGCGGGTCGTCGGCGTTGAGCACCACCGTGTCCTTCGCGACCTCGATCGGGATGCGCTTGACCAGCGCGAGCTGCTCCAGGGTGTCGACGCCCTTGAGGCCGAGATGGTCCGACTGGACGTTGAGCACCGCGGCGACGTCGATGAACCGGGTCCCCATCCCCGCGCGGAGCAGTCCGCCGCGCGCGACCTCGAGCACCGCGACCTCCACCTGCGGGTCCATCAGCACCATCCGGGTCGCGACCGGGCCGGTCATGTCGCCCTTCACGGTACACTGCCCGTCGACGTAGACACCGTCGGTCGTCGTCAGGCCGACGTACCGCCCCGCGAGCTTGTGGATGTGCGCCAGCATGCGCGCCGTGGTGGTCTTGCCGTTGGTGCCGGTGATCGCGGCGATCGGGATCCGCGCCGCCGTGCCCGGCGGAAAGAGCATGTCGAGCACCGGCCCCGAGACGTCGCGGGCCTTCCCCTCGCTCGGCGCGGTGTGCATCCGGAAGCCGGGCGCCGCATTCACCTCGCAGATGGCGCCGCCATTCTCCTTGTAGGAGACGGTGATGTTGGGCGTCAGGAAGTCGACGCCGCCGACGTCGAGCCCGAGCGCCTTCACGGTGCGCACCGCCATCTCGACGTTGTCGGGATGCACGATGTCGGTGACGTCGATCGAGGTGCCGCCGGTGCTCAGGTTGCCGGTGGAGCGGAGGTAGACCATCTCGCCGTCGGCGGGGATGGTCTGCGCGGTGTACCCCTTCTGCGCCAGCAGCCGCTCGGCCTGGGCATCGAACTCGAGCCGGGTGAGCACCTTCTCGTGACCGACGCCGCGGCGCGGGTCGCTGTTCACGATCGCGACCAGCTCCTCCACGGTGTGCGTCCCGTCTCCGACGACGTGACCGGGGACCCGCTTCGCGACCGCGACGAGCTGGCCGTTGACCACCAGCATGCGGTGGTCCTCGCCGGTGATGAAGCTCTCGACGATCACGCTCTGGCTGTGCTGCTGCGCCAGCGGAAAGGCGGCGCGGACCTGGTCCTCATCGGTGAGATGGATCGCGACACCGCGGCCGTGATTGGCGTTGTAGGGCTTGATGACGACGGGGTAGCCGATGTCGCGCGCGGCGCGCACCGCCTGCTCCTCGCGCGAGACCAGCCGCTGCTTCGGCACCGGGAGCCCGAGGTTGGCGAGGATCTTGTTGGTCTCCTCCTTGTCGGAGGCGAGCTCGACGGCGATGTGCGGCGTCCGGCTGGTGATCGTCGCCTGGATGCGCTGCTGGTGCATGCCGTGCCCGAACTGGATCAGGCTGTACTGGTTGAGCCGGATCCACGGAATGCCGCGCTTCTCCGCGGTGTGCACCAGCGAGGCGGTGCTCGGCCCGAGGTGCCGCCGCTGCGCGAACTTGATGAACCCCTCGAGCTCCTTCGGGAGATCGAACCCCGCCGGCACGATGCCTGACGGACGAAGCTCCTCGGGGAGGAGCGCGGTCAGCAGCGTCAGCGCGAGGTTTCCCGCCTCGATGCCGACGTCCGCCTGCTCGTACTGGTAGACCACCGTGTAGTGCCCCGGCTTGTCCGCCGAGCGGGTCTTGCCGAAGGTGACGTGCTCGCCCGCCGACTCCTGCAGCTCGATGGCGACATGCTCGAGCACGTGCCCGAGCCAGGTGCCGCCATCCTCGCGACAGCGACGGAGGAAGCCGCCCGGTTCCCCGAAGGAGCAGCCATGCTCCTTCAGTCCGGGAAGCGCGGCAAGCAGGGCGTCGATGTAGCCGGCGCCGAGACGCCCCGTGGGCCACGCTTCAAGCGCACCGATGTCGAGATCGAGCTTGATGACCGGGAAATGGGCGTACAGACTGGGGCCGACGAAGACAGATCGGTCGAGAATGCGCATGACAACGCTCGCGGGCGGGATTCCTCTAACGTGGGGGCGCGGCTGGCATTGGTAGACTACAGGCCGCCTGCGGAATCCGATAGTGGGTCCGGGGCGGCCTGTGGCTTTATGAAGAACTGCCTGCGGTGGACGGCTGTTCAGCCCTTCCCCGCCGCGACCGCCCCGGAACTCGCCTCTCGGGTATGCAGGTTGAATGTCGCCCCCGGGATGAGGATATGGAGCTTCACCCCGAGCATGCAGACCGGATCGTTGCGCTGGGCCAGGTCCATCGAGCTGAACTCGATGCCGGCGGGGTCGATCACCGTGATCGCGCCGGAGCCCACGACCTCGACCGAGTTGTCCGGCGCGATGAACGCGGCGGTGTCCTCGTCGAGCCCGAGCCCGATGGCGAACGGATTGTAGGCCAGCGCGGTGAGCAGGCGGCCGAGCCGGTCGCGCTGCCGGAAGTGCTGGTCGATGATCACCCGGTTCGTCAGGCCGAGGCCGGGAGAGACCGTCACGCTGCCGGCGCGGGGGGAGGCCCCCTCCTCGCCGTGGGCGATCATGTGCTCGGAGAGGAAGGCCGCGCCGGCCGACGTGCCCGCCACGGGGACGCCGGCCGCGCTCATCAGGCGGATGCGCTTGGCCACCGAGGTGCCGCCGAGATGGGTCGCGAGGCGGAGCTGGTTCCCGCCGGTCATGAAGACGCCGGTCGCCTGACCGAGCCGCTCCAGCAGGTCCTCGCGCTCGCAGTCGCGCCGCTCCTCGAAGGGGAGCGACTCGGCCAGGTCGACCCCCATGTCGCCGAAGACCCGCTCGTAGCGGGCGCCGGTGTCGGCGGCGAGCGAGGCGGTCGGGATGATCGCGATGCGGGCGCGCTTGCCGCCGCACAGCTTGACGAAGCGCCGGAGGATGGGAGAATCGTGGGCCTTCGCTTCGGCCCCGCCGACCGGGATGATGTATCCGCGGACCTCCCCGGGCGCGACCTGTGCCGGGCTCATATCTGGGCTCCCTCGAAAGTGCCAAGAACGACAGCCGATCCCTCGACGATGTGCCATCGTCCGCCGGCCATGACATCGGTGATGCGGCCCTCGCCGTCGAGCACCGCGAGATCGGCATCCGCGCCGACCGTGAGCCGCCCCTTGCCCGCCAGCCGGAGCAGCGCGGCGACGTTGCTGGTGAAGGGCGCGAGCGCCTGCTCGAGCGGCGTGCCTGACAGGAGCAGCTCCTGGAGCACCGCCGCCAGCGACCCGGGGTCGCCGACCTCCATGAACGCCACCCGGCCGTCGGCATCGAAGGTCGGGAGACAGCCGCCCCCGTCCGAACTTACCGTGATCCTGTCCGGCGATCCTCCCGCCGTCCAGTAGCGCCGGAGTGCGTCCGCCGCGCACCAGGCATCCTCGCCGTCGGCCACCGGGAAGCTGGTGACGTCGATCGTCACGCCGTTCGCGGCGAGGGCCACGGCCTCCTCGAAGAGGGCGCGCTTCCGGTTCACGTGGGTCGGGTTGAAGACCCGGGCCGGCAGTTCGCTCTCGACCAGGGCGCGGCGCACCAGCTCGAGGCCGCGCGGGCCGTCGCCCAGGTGCAGGTGCACGATCCCGGCCTTCCCCGTCATCAGCCCGGCGACGTGCGCCTCGGAGGCGAGCCGCAGCAGCTCGTCGAAGGTCGGCTGGCTCGAGCGATGATCACTGAGCGCCACCTCGCCCACGCCGATCACCGGATCGATGTGCACGATGTCGCCGCGCACCGAGCCGGTGATCGTCGCCGGCGGGAGATGATAGCCGCCGGTGTGACACCAGGCGCTCAGCCCCTCGGCCCGGAGTCCGCGCGCCGTCGCGACCAGGTCGGCGGGAGTGCGGACAATGTCGTCGGTGCCGAGGACGCCGATGACCGTCGTGATGCCGTTCCGGGTGAAGCGGCTGAGCGGGACGGGCGGGACGCGAGTCTCGAAGCCGGCCTCGCCGCCGCCGCCCGTCAGGTGCACGTGCCCGTCGATGAGGCCCGGGATCACGCGGCGACCGCCGAGATCGCGCACCCGGGCGCCGAGTGAGGCGGGGAGCGCGGGGCGGTCGGTGCCGATCCAGACGATCCGCCCGGCCGCGATGAGCAGGTGGGCGAGGCCCACCCTGGCGGGGGTGTAGAGCTCGGCGTTCGTCAGGAGCTCGAGCGAGCTGTCGGCGGAGGTCACCATCGAGTGGCGGAAAGTTACAGCCGACCGGAGAGGTTGGGAATCGTGAAGAGATGAATAGAGTTGCGGGGATGTGGGCGGAACGCTTCGGCTAGTGAGCGGCGGCGTTCGGGGAGAGTGCGGCAGCACTCGGGGAATGGAGGGAAGCGCGCGGTAAGTGGAGGGAAGCGCGCGGTAAGTGGAGGGAAGCGCGCGGTTGGTGGTGGGAAGTGCGCGGTAAGTGGAGGGAAGCGCGCGGTAAGTGGAGGGAAGCGTGCGGTAGGTGGAGGGAGGCGTGCGGGGAATCGAGGGAAGCGCGCGGTACGTGGTGGGAGGTATGCGGTAGGAGGCGGGAAGTGTGCGGTAGGCGGTGGGAAGTGTGCGGTAGGAGGCGGGAAGTGTGCGGTGGGAGGCGGGAAGTGTGCGGGATGTCGCGGGAAGCGCGTGACCCTGCAAAGCAACGCGGGACGGAGCCAGGGGCTCCGTCCCGCGTCGTGCGTCACAGTGCGGCGCGTAGGAATCGAACCTACAACCTAGTGATTAAGAGTCACTTGCTCTGCCAATTGAGCTAGCGCCGCGTATATGCGGCGGGCACGGAGGCCCGCCCTCACCTTCGGGCAGACACGCCCGTCCAACTTCAGTAGCCCCAACGGGAGTCGAACCCGTCTCTCGACCTTGAAAGGGTCGCGTCCTAACCGATAGACGATGGGGCCGTTGGGAGCCCACCCCAGTACCGCTAACGGGATTCGAACCCGTGTTCCAGCCTTGAGAGGGCTGTGTCCTAGGCCTCTAGACGATAGCGGCTCGTACAGCGTCCTACCAACACAGGCCCGGAGGGAATCGAACCCCCAACCCCCGGTTTTGGAGACCGGTGCTCTACCAATTGAGCTACGGACCTACAACTCGGAGTTCCAGGGTGGCTGACGGGGATCGAACCCGCAACCTCCGGAGCCACAGTCCGGCGCTCTAACCGATTGAGCTACAACCACCACGGGGTCGGTTTTTGCCCTGACCCGGAGCCGGGAGAAGCTATCGAGCGGCTGCCGACGGGTCAAGTCCAGAAGCGTTCCTGGAGTGCTCTCGTACCGGGGTGTGAAGGGACCTCCACACGGTCGAGCGTGGCCACCTCGACGATGCCCCGGGCGGCGTTCGAGAGGAAGAGGGACTTTCCCGTGATCGCCCGGCGGCCGACCCGCCGCTCCGCGACCGGGCCGTGCAGCTCCTCGATCCGCATCCGCGAGACGCCCGGGAGGATGCCGAGGTCGAGCGCGGGGGCGCAGAGGGTGTCCCCCTCCCACCAGAAGAGGCACCAGATCGTGGCCTCCGCGACCTCGCCCAGGCTGGTGAGCATCAGCCCGTCGTCACCGCCGGCCCGCGCCGCCTCCTCCGCCGCCCGCTCGAACTGGATCCTCCCGGTGGTCTTGTAGCGGTAGTTGAGATGCGGCACCCCGGTGGTGATCAGCCGGATGGGGGTGGTCGGCCCGACCGGACGGGTGGTCACCGACGTGCCGCGCGCGCCGACCTCGAGCCGATGGACCCGGTCGTCGCCACCCTCCGGTACCTCGAGGACGCGGGGAAACGGGATCCCGAGCGTCTGGCAGCTCGCAACGAGGCGACGGAGATGGAGGTACCAGAGCGGCGCCGCGCCGTTGCGGACCCGGACGGTTTCGAGGAGGGCGCTCATCGAGGTTCGGCGCTCCCCGGCACGGAGGCCGGGACTACACGGCTATCACCCCAAGCCTTGAGCAGCGTGGCACTCATGATCAGCGCGCCGCCGCCGAGCGCCCAGGGGCCGGGGCGCTCACCATGCACCAGCCACGCGAAGAGCGGATTGAGCGCCGGCTCGAGGAAGAGGAGCAGCGAGGCCTCGAAGGCCGGCACCTGGGAGATGCCACGGGTGAGCAGAAAGTACGCGAGCCCGATCTGGAAGACGCCCAGATAGATCATCACCGCCCAGTCCACCGGGCCGTGGGTGCCTAACGGGAACATGCTGGGGGCCGCAAGCAGAAAGGCGAGGAAGTTGCCGACGCCGGCGGCCGCCGCTGGCGAGCCGCCGCGGGTCCCCATGAACCGGAGCCCGAGCAGCAGCAGCGCATACGTCACCCCGGAGAGGAGGGCGAGCAGATTGCCGGTGAAGGGGTCGGGCGCGGTGGCGAAGCTCTGCTGGCGGCCGAGAAAGAAGAACGCCATGCCCAGTCCGATCGCGCCCATGAAGACGAGATCCCGCCGGGCGATCCTCTCCCTGAGGAGCAGCGGGCCGAGCAGCAGGATGTAGAGCGGCGCGGTGGACTGCAGGAAGATGGTGTTGGCCGCCGTCGTGAGCTTGTTGGCCAGCACGAAGAGCGTGAGCGTTGCCGCGTAGGCGACGGATACGAGCAGCGTCACCACAATCCCGCCGCGGCGGATCTGGCGCGAGGCGGGGATGAGCAGCCAGACGGCGATGGCGGCGATGCCCGACCGGAGCCCCGTCACCTGCCAGCTGGTGAACTGCGCCGCCTTGATCGCGGCACCGCCGGTGGAGAAGAGCAGCGCGGCTCCGAGGATCTCGAGCCGCGCCGTACCCCGGGACGGACCCTGCTCGGCACTCGCCATGCTAGCTCTCCAGCTTCTCGAGCTCCGCACCCCGCGCTTCCCAGTCGGCGTAGGCACGCTCCAGCTCGAGCTTCACCCGCTCGAGTTCGACCGCGAGCTGCTTGGCGCGCGCGGTGCCGTCGGCGGTCTCGTACAGCCGGGGATCGGCGAGTTCGGCGTCGAGCTCGTGGGAGCGCCCCTCGAGGGTGTGCACCCGCGCCTCCGCCTGCTCCAGCGCCCGCTTCACGTTGCGGGCCTCGTTCTGCTGCGCCTTGCGGTTGTCCTGCTTGCCGCCTGACGACTTCTGCCCCGACTTCTTGTCGCGCGCGCGGCGGGCGTTCTCCTCTTCCTTGGCCTGCGCGGCGGCGGCGCGACGGCGCTCGTCGCGGGCCGCCTCCCACTCGCTGAAGCTGCCATCGTAGTCGGTGATGTGGGCATGCTCGAGCGCCCAGACCCGGGTGCAGAGGCCCTGCAGCAGCGCCCGGTCGTGGCTCACCAGGATGACGGTGCCCTCGTACTCCTCGATGGCATCCTCGAGCGCCTCGATCGATTCCACATCGAGGTGGTTGGTGGGCTCGTCGAAGACCAGCACGTTGGCATGCGCCAGCGTCATCATGGCGAGCGCCACCCGCGCCAGCTCGCCGCCGGAGAGCGAGCCGGCCTTGCGGAGGGTCTCGTCGCCGGAGAAGTCGTAGCGGCCGAGGTGGTCCATGACCTGGCCGCGGGTCCACATCGGGCGCATGTCGTGGATGATGTCGAAGAGCGCCTTCTCCTTCGGGACCTGCTCGAGGTCCTGCCGGTAGGAGGCGATCGCGGTGGACTCGCCGATGCGCACCGTGCCGCCCTGCGCGTTGCGCTCGCCGAGGATCGTGGCGAGCAGGGTGCTCTTCCCCGCCCCGTTCGGCCCGATGAGGCCGAGCACGTCGCCGCGGCGCACCGAGGCGGAGAAGTTGTCGAGCAGCACCCGGTCGCCCACCATCACCTTGAGCTTGTCGGTGATGAGGATCTGGTCGCCGCCCCGCCCTTCCGACTTGAAGCGCACCGCCATCGCGCCGTACTCACCCGGCGGCGGCGAGAGCCGCGGCATCCGCATGAGCTTTCGGCGGCGCCCCTTGGCCTGCGCCGTCTTCTGCCCCGCGATGTTCCGCGCGATGAAGTCCTCTTCCTTGGCGACGACCTTCGAGTGCTTGTCGTAGGCGCGCTGCTGCGACATGCGGCGCTCATCGCGCAGCCGCACGAAGTCGGAGTAGCCGCCGTCGTAGGCGTTGGCGGTGCCGGCCTCGAGGTGCAGGATGTGGTGCGCCACCGCATCCAGGAAGGCGCGGTCGTGGCTGACGATCAGCGCCGCGGCGTTGAGCCCCTTGAGATGGTCGGTCAGCCACTCGGTGGTTTCGAGATCGAGGTGGTTGGTCGGCTCGTCGAGGAGCAGCACATCCGCGGGGGCGACGAGCTGGCTCGCGAGTCCGAGGCGCCCCCGCTCACCGCCGCTCAGGTTCGCGAGCGGCTGGTGGTGGGCGAGTTCGGGATCGAAGCCGAGGCCGTGCAGCACGGCCGAGACCCGCGCCTGCACCTCGTAGCCCCCCTCGCGGCCGTAGCGCTCGAGATCGCGATCGTACTTCGCGAGCATCTCGGGGGTGGACTTGTCGCCCATCTCGCCGATGGCGTGGCCCTGCGCCTCGAGGGAGCGCTCGAGATCGAGCAGGTCGGAGAAGGCGGCGCAGGCGGCTTCCCAGACGGTGGTCGCCCCGCCGAAGCCGCGATGCTGGTCGAGCAGCGCGACCTTGAGGCCGGGGGTGCGGCTCACCCCGCCCTTCTCGGGGGCGAGTTCGCCGGTGATGATGCGGAAGAGCGAGGTCTTGCCGCTGCCGTTGCGGCCGATGATGCCCCAGCGCTCACCCCGCTCGACGGAGAAGGTGACATCGCGGAGGAGCACGTCGGCGCCGTACTGAACCTGGACGCTGGATACCGAAAGGATGGACATGAGGCGGGGAATTATAGCCGACTCGGGCATTCAACTCACATCCCGAGGGGACGACGCGGATCAGCGGAGCCGGCGGCTCGCCCTGTAGGGGAAGATGTCGACCACTTCGCCCACCTCCGCCATCCGCTGCATCCGGCGCCAGTACTCGGCGGTGAGCAGGTCGCCGTGCGCCGCCATGAACACCTCGCCGATGTGCCCCGGCAGCGTCAGGAAGGCGCGGAACTCCTCGGGGAAGATGTCGTGCTCGCCGACCGAGAACCACGGCTCGGCGCTGTACTCGTCGTCATCGTGCCGGGACTTGGGGATGTCGCGGAAGTTGCACTCGGTGAGCAGGCAGAGCTCGTCGTAGTCGTAGAAGATCACCCGCTCGTTGCGGGTGACGCCGAAGTTCTTCAGCAGCATGTCGCCGGTGAAGATGTTGGCCGCGGCGAGATCCTTGATGCACTGGCCGTAGTCGAGCACCGCGTCGATGGCGCGGGCCTCGCCGACCTGGCGCAGGTAGAGGTTGAGCGGGGTCACCCGCCGCTCGGTGTAGAGGTGGCGGATGACGACCTGCTCGCCCTCCACGATCACCGAGCCGGCGCACTCGGCACCGAGTTCCGCCATCAGGTCCTCGGCAAAGCGGTCGCGCCCGAAGGCGAGCCCCTCGAACTCCTGCGCGTCGGCGAGCCGGCCGACGCGGTCGCGCACGAAGACCAGGCTGTACTTCTCCATCACCTGCTGGCGGGTGGTCTGCTTGGGGGGACCGAACCGGTCCTTGATGATCTTGAAGACCACGTTGAGCGACGGCAGCGCGAACACCGCCATCACGAGCCCCTTGTCGCCCTCGGCCACGACGAAGCGGGCATCGTGCGCCTCCATGTGCCGGAGGAGTGCCCGCACCAGTTCGGTCTTGCCGTGCTTGTGGTAGCCGAGGGAGGTGTAGAGCTCCTCGAGCGGCTTGCGGGGCATGAGGGTGCGGAGGAACTCGACCATCGCCCGGGGCGAGTCCATCTCCACGTGGAAGTAGGAGCGGGTGAAGGAGAAGACCACGCTGATCTCGTCCGCCGTGGTGAGCGCGGCGTCGACGCGGATGCCGTTGTCGTCGTGGACGATGGCGAGGACGAGGGGGGTGATCCCGTCGCTGGTGCGCACCCGCCCGACCAGATAGGCGCCCTTGTTCCGGTAGAAGGGCACGGGGATCATCTCGATCGCCTGGAGCGTCGCGGGACGGGGCTGGCGTGCGAGATCCTCGGCGAGGACCCGCGCGATCAGCAGCGCATCGGCGTCGCGCCCGGGATAGGCGCCGGCAAAGGGGAGCTCTCCCAGGATCTCCCGGACCATCGCCTCGAGGGAGCGGTCTCCGGCGATCACCCGGAGCGGCTGGGCCGAGATGCGGGGCCGAAGCTCCTGGAAGTCCCGATCATCGAAATAGACGCCGGCGTCGGGGCCGACCGCCTTGAGCACCTGCCGGACCACCGAATTGAAGAAGGTGTAGGCGAGTTCGGCGTCGAGGCGGGAGGCGGCCTCGCGCGCGTAGGTCTGGCGGAGCGCCACCCAGAGCGGAAGGTCGGCGGTGGTGTCGCCGAGCGACTTCCGGAGCTCCTGCACGCACCAGCTCACGAACTGACGGTAGAGCATCAGCCGCTCCGCCGCGTCCTGCTGCCCGCCGCGCCAGTCGCGCGCGAGGAACCGCGCCTCGGCGCGGCGGGTCACGAGACGGAACTGCCCCTGGTGCGAGTCGAAGACCGCGAGGATCCCACGCGCAGCCTCCGTGGCCTGCCCCTGGCGGGCCAGGGAGTCACGAAGGGGCTGCACCGGATCGGGATTGGACGGGGAGGTCATGGTATATTGTTCTCAACTTACTCCCGAACTGAACCCATGCCCACTCCTCCGAAGTTCGATGCACTCGTCGCGCCCACCCGGGGCGAGGCGATGGCGATGGTCAACGGCGTCCTGAAAGTTCCGGACAACCCCATCATCCCATTCATCGAAGGCGACGGCACCGGTCCCGACATCTGGCGGGGCTCGCAGGTCGTGTTCGATGGCGCCGTCGCCAAGGCGTACGCCGGCAAGCGGAAGATCGAGTGGTTCGAGGTCTTCGCGGGCGAGAAGGCACGGGACAAGCTGGACAGCTGGCTCCCCGACGACACGCTGCGCGCGATCGACTACTACCTCGTCGGGATCAAGGGTCCGCTGACGACCCCGGTGGGCGGCGGCTTCCGCTCGCTCAACGTGGCCCTCCGGCAGAAGCTCGATCTCTACGCCTGCGTCCGCCCGGTGCGGTGGTTCACCGGTGTGCCGAGTCCGGTGAAGCAGCCGGAGCTGGTGGACATGATCATCTTCCGCGAGAACACCGAGGACATCTACGCCGGCATCGAGTTCAAGGCGAAGACGGAGCAGGCGCAGAAGCTCATCAAGTTCCTGATCGAGCAGATGGGGGCCAGCACCATCCGCTTCCCCGCCACCAGCGGCATCGGCATCAAGCCGATCTCCGAGGAGGGGAGCAAGCGGCTGATCCGCTCGGCGATCCAGTACGCCGTGGCGCAGAAGAAGAAGAGCGTCACCCTGGTGCACAAGGGCAACATCATGAAGTTCACCGAGGGCGCCTTCCGCGACTGGGGCTACGAGCTCGCGAAGCAGGAGTTCGGCGCGGTGGAGATCGACGGTGGTCCGTGGTGCCGGCTGCCCGGCGGCGTGATCATCAAGGACGTGATCGCCGACGCGATGCTGCAGCAGATCCTCACCCGGCCGGCCGAGTACGACGTGCTCGCCACGATGAACCTGAACGGCGACTACATCTCCGATGCGCTGGCGGCGCAGGTCGGCGGCATCGGCATCGCGCCCGGTGCCAACATCAACTACATCACGGGCCACGCGATCTTCGAGGCGACGCACGGCACCGCGCCCAAGTACGCCAACCAGGACAAGGTGAACCCCGGCTCGGTGATCCTCTCCGGCGAGATGATGTTCCGCCACATGGGATGGAACGAAGCCGCCGACCTGATCATCAGCGGGCTCGAGAAGACCATCGGGCAGAAGCGGGTCACCTACGACTTCGAGCGGCAGATGGAAGGTGCGACGCTGCTCAAGTGCTCGGAGTTCGGCAAGGCGGTCGTGGACAACATGTAACGCAACGTTGTCACCGGCTGTCAGGAAATGACCTGACAAGTCCGCGTCTCGCCGAGTGTACACACCGAGGGCCGGTCGCTTGACAGCGACCGGCCTTCGCCGCATATCGATCCCGCCTCAGCAGTACCAGCCCTTTTCATCCGTGACGTTGCCGTCGAACCCTAACACAACAAGGGAGGGCCTGACCATGTCGCAACTCGTCGCGCTGTCGCTGAGCATCGGGATTCTTGGAGGGATCGCCACGTTCGTCTTCCTCAAGTTCCTCACCAGCTACCTGATCTGGGCCGCGTTCATCGCATGGGGCTGCTATTTCGCCACGGGCGGCAACACCGAAGCGCTGAAGAACACGATCGTCTGCAACGTGTTCGGGGCGATCGTGGCGTGGATCGCCGCCCTCGTCCTCGTATCGGTCAATCTGGGCGAGTCGCTGGGCATGCCGCTCTGGGCCGGGATCGTCGTCGGCGTCACCGTGTGCGCACTCTGCCTCGCGGCGCACGTCAAGGCCCTCGCCACGATTCCGGCGAGCGTCTACGGCTACGCCTGCGTGTTCGCCTTCCTGCTCGCGGGTGGTGGCGCGAACCTCACCAGGGACAGCCTCATGGACACGAGTCCGACGCACAATCCGCTGATCGCCGTGGCGGTCTCGATGATCCTCGGCGCCCTCTTCGGCCTCGCCTCCGGCAAGCTCGGCGGCGCCCTCACCAAGAAGGCCTGAGCCGCACCTGCCGGTTCGGGATCGATCGGGGGCGGGGACACTCCCCGCCCCTAATCGTATCTTCATCGAATCATCACCCGCGAGTGATATTATCTCGGCCATGCGCAATCCGACGTCCGCATGACCAGCCCGCAACAGCGTCCCGCCGCGCCGAGCGCGGCCGCCCGGAGCCTGCCACTGGCGCAGCCGGGGCCACCGCCCTTCCCGATCATCGCGGGGCACTTCGTCGCCGGCTTCGGCTGGGTGATCCTCGGCGCGATCGGGCTCATCTGGTTCGCGCCGGTGCTCGCCTCGGGGAGTTTCCTCGATCCCCGCGCGCTGGGGCTCACCCATCTCTTCACCCTCGGATGGATCACCACGATCATCATGGGGGTGCTGTATCAGATCTTCCCGGCGATGCTCGGCGTGGGTGCCCGGAGCCTCCGGGTCGCGCGCCTGTCCTTCGCGGCCCAGGTTCTCGGCACGGGGACGCTCGTCACCGGGCTGGTGCTCGGATCGCGCGCGGTGCAGAGCACCGGCTGGACCCTCCTCTTCTGCGCGCTCTACGGCGTCGCGTGGAACTTCCTGCCCGAGAACCGGAAATCGGGACGCAACCGGCAGATCGGGATCTACATCAGGTACGCACACCTGGGACTGGGCTTCGCGATGGTGATCGGCGGCGCGCGGATCGGTGACGCACTGGGGCTGTGGACCACGCCGAGACTGCCGCTGCTCGCGGCACACTTCCACTTCGGCGCGGTGGGATTCGCCTCGATGACGGTGATGGGCCTCGGCAGCCGGATGCTGCCGATGTTCCTCGGGACGATCGATGCGCCGGCGTGGCCGATCCGAGCGCTCCCGAAGATCCTCGCGAGCGGCACAGTGCTCTTCGCCATCGGGGAGATCGCCGGGCTCCGGTGGCTGGCGCTGCTCGGCGCGGCGACGATGATCGCGGGTGCGGTGATCTTCCTCTGGCTCTCCGCGCGCTGGTATCGCGGCCGGGCCCGCCGCGCGCTGGACCCGGCCACCGCGCTGACGCTCGCCGCGCTGGTGTGGATGGCCCTCGCGCTTCCGCTGGGCGGGCTCGCCCTCGCGCGCGGACCGCTCGCCGGCGGCGTGCTCATCGCCTACGTCGCGCTGCTGCTGCTCGGCTGGCTCACGGCCTTCATTCTCGGTGTCTCGTACCGGATCCTGCCGACGCTCACCTGGCATCACCGCTTCGCGGCACGCACCGGGCAGCCGGGGACGCCGACGCTGCCGCAGATGATCGTCCCCGCGCTCGGGTGGGCGACGGTCATCCTGCACACGGCGGGACTCGGCCTGCTGACTTCCGGCCTGCTCGCCGCGAATCAGCTCCTGGCCCGCATCGGCGCGCTTCTGCTGCTCGGCGCCATCCTCACCACGACGACCCATCACCTCCGTCTCGCGCTCGTGGGACGCACCAAGGGAGGCAGTACCCGATGATCAACTCTTCGCTCAACCCTGAAATGACCGTGTCGCAGATCGTCGAACTGTGGCCGGCGGCGATGCCGGTCTTCGCGCGGCACGGCGTCGATCTCTGCTGCGGCGGCTCGAAGACGCTCGGCTTCGTGGCGCAGGCGCACGGGCTCGAACTGCAGGGGCTGGTGGAAGAACTGGCGGAGGCGATGGAGGCGGAGACCGAGTAGGCCGGACGACTGCCGCTCCTTCGGCGCGGGCTTAGCTTTCCCGCATGACCGAAGCCCTCGACAAGATCGTCCGCCGCTTCAAGGCCTCCGACAAGCAGACCCGCCTGGAGCTGCTGCTCGACTACAGCAAGAAGCTGCCACCGCTGCCGGAGGAATTTCACGCCGCGCGCGACCAGGGGATCAACCGCGTGCCGGAGTGTCAGTCGCCGGTCTTTCTGTTCCTGAAGAAGGGCGCGGAGGGCGTGGTGCTGTATGCCGACGCCCCGCGTGAGGCACCCACCGTGCGGGGCTTCGTGTCGCTTCTGGCGAAGGGGATCAGCGGCGCGACGGCGGCCGAGGTGCAGGCGCTACCGGGCGACCTGCTGGATCAGCTCGGACTCACCGAGGCGCTCGGGATGACGCGGATGCATGGGCTGACGGCGATGATCGGGCGGATCAAGAGGATGGCGGGGGAGTAGGCCCGTACCGCCGTGCGGGCCTACTTCTCGATCGGCACCCGCACGGAATTGCCCCACTCCGTCCACGACCCGTCGTAGTTCCGCACCTTCTTGAATCCCAGCAGATAGGTCAGCGCGAACCAGGTGTGCGAGGAGCGCTCGCCGATGCGGCAGTAGGCGATCGTCTCCTGCTCCGGCTTGAGGCCCTGCTCCTCGACGTAGAGCCGGGTGAGTTCGCTCGCGGGGCGGAAGCAGTGGGTGTCCGGGTTGACGGCGCGCGCCCACGGCACCGAGCGCGCGCCGGGGATGTGACCGCCGCGCATCGCGCCCTCGTTGGGATAGTCCGGCATGTGCAGCCGGGCACCGGTGAATTCCTCGGGGCTCCGCACGTCGACGAGCTGCCCCTTCTTCTCCACGTGGGCAAGGACCTCGTCGCGGAAGGCACGGATCGCGGCATCGTTCCGCGCGCCGACGACGATGGTGCCAGCCGGGTAGCGCGGTACGTCGGTGGTGAGTTCCCGTCCCTCCTCCGCCCATCGCGCGCGGCCGCCATCCATCAGCTTGAGCTTGTTCAGGCCGAAGAGCTGGAACACCCAGAAGGCGTACGTCGCCCACCAGTTGTTCTTGTCCCCGTAGAACACGATCGTCGTGTCGCCGTTGATCCCCCGCGCCCGCAGCAGGCGCTCGAACTTCTCGCGATCGAGATAGTCGCGGGTGACGGGATCGTTCAGGTCGGTCACCCAGTCGATCTTCATCGCGCCGGGGATGTGGCCGATCTCGTAGAGCAGCAGGTCCTCGTCGGATTCGAGGATGCGGACGTTCGGGTCGGCAAGATGCGCGGCCACCCACTCGGTCGAGACGAGCACGTCGGGGTGGGCGTAACCGCGGGATTCGATCGGGGTGGCGGCGGGAACGGCTTTGGCTTCGGACATACCTGACTCGGCGGCGGGTACCTGCACGGAAATCGTGCGTTCCCCGGAAATACGACTAGCTCACTCGTGATGTCAAGCTGAGGCCGCGCGCCGCGGCCGAACGCATCATCACCTCGCTGAAGGCGGAGACGACCCGGGGGTCGAACTGGGTAACGGCGCTCCGTTCCAGTTCGAGAAGCGCGGTTGCGGGATCGCGCGGGGCGCGATCGGGGCGGGGCGCGAGCAGGGCATCGAAGGCATCGCAGACGGCGACGATCCGGCTGAGCAGGTGCGCTTCCCGCGGATAGTTGAGCCGGGGGTAGCCGGCGCCGTCCTGGCGGAGATGGTGCTCGTAGGCGACGACGGCGGCGGTCTCGAGCACCTCCCCCTGGCGCAGCAGGAGCCGGGCTCCCTCGAGCGGATGGCCGCGGACCCGGGCGCGATCGGTGCCGGTGAACTGATCCACGCTCATCATGTCAGCCGGGAGCCGCGTCATGCCGATGTCGTGCAGGAGTGCCGCGAGGCCGCACTCGCGCCGCTCCTCGGGGCCGAGTGCGAAACCGTCGGCGACGCGGAGGGCGAGGAGCGTGGTGTTGATGGCGTGGGCCGGCTGGTAGTCGTCGCGGTCGACGACCTGCACCAGCGGGAGCGGTGCCACGGGATCATCCGCGAGCAGCGAGCTGAGTGAGGCGACGACGGCGTGCACGTCGCCGAGCGGGAGCCGCGCTTCCCGCTCTGCCGCGGCGAAGACCAGCCGCATCACCCCGAGTTCATCGGCGAGGGGATGCCGTGGCTCGACGGCGTTCTCGCCGAGGGCCGGTCCCCAGAGCAGCCCCTCGGCGGCGAGCCGGGGCCCGAGTCCCCCGGCCGGCATCAGCCCCGCGGCAAAGTCGAGGAACGCCGCGAGGGCCGCCGGCTGCGGCGTCCCGGCGATCTCGAGTTCGGCGATGCCCCGCTCCGCGAGCCGCCCGGCCCAGGGCCACTGCTCGAACTCCGCGAGCGGCAGCGCCCCATGCGCCACACCCTGCGCGGAAAAGGCGAACCGCGGGCGCGGATCGGCCTGCAGCAGCTCTGTCAGGCGGGAGACGCAGCTTTCGTCGGCGCTGCGCCGGAGCGTGACGTCGATCCGGTCGTCGTCGCGCACGGCGAGCGCGTGGCCGAGGGCACGAAGGAAGCGCGGGGCGTTCTGCATCACGGCACCGGGCGGGGGAGCGCGGGTGCGGAGCGCCGGCCGGGCGCGCGGACGGCGTCCTTGACCTCGGGCTCACGCGACTGGCGCGCGGCATCGAGGAGCGGGCCGACCTTGGGATGATTGTGCCAGTAGGTCGCGAGCCCGCGGAGCGCCGCGAGCATGGTGGGACTCTTCGGCGCGAGCCGGCCGAGGCCGGCGATCCCGCGGGCGACCACGAGGCGGCGGAGCACCCTGAGCACCACCGGATCGTTGATCTGGGCCAGCGCGGTGACGGCGAGGGCCCGGAGTTCGGGATCGAGCGCGGGATCGGCCACGCGGCCGATGAGCCGGGGCGCGAAGTCCGCCGGGCAGCGCTCGGCGAGGGCCGTGAGCGCGAGGCGCAGCGTGGGTTCGTAGCCGCTGTCGAGCGCATCGGCGAGGCCGCGCTCGCGCAGTTCGGGGTCGGCGATGGCGAGCGCGATGGCCTCGTGCCGCACCCGGGGATCGCGATGCCCGATCATCCCCACCGGCATGAACGAGGGTGGCAGATCGGGAATCCGTCCCAGCAGCGAGAGGACGTTGCGCTGGAAATACCACGGCATGCCGTCGAGGCGATCGGTCGCGATCGGGCCGACGGCATTGCCGTAGCGGGCGAGGAAGTCGAGCAGCCGGAGCCGGACCCGGCGCTCGCGCGACTCGGCCAGGGCGTCGAGCAACGCGGGCGCCGCCTCGATGCCCGCGGCGGGAATCAGCCGGTCGAGCGCATCGAGATCCACGGGTGACGCCTCGAGGAGCACCCGCACCGTCTGCGGATGAAAGACCCGGCCGCGGAGGGCGCGGGCGACCGGATCCTCACGCGGGACGGTTTCGAGCAGCGCGAGCAGCGGCGACACCTGGCGCCGGGCGATCATCCGGTCGGCGGCCACGAGGGTGCCCCGTTCGATGATGCCGCTCTCGAGCGCCAGCTTCAGGACCCGCTCCGGCTCTGGAGCGAGCCGGGCGCTGACCGGCGCCGATTCGGCCGTGGACGGCCCCGAGGCGAGGCGGCGCAGCTCCTCGGTGAGCGCCTGACGCGCGGCGATGTTCTCCGGGATCTCGGCCCGCTTCGCGATCCGTGCGAGCACCCGGAGACCAGCGGCACTCAGCTGCGCATCGCGGCCGGGCACCATGGCCTGCAGCAGCCGGACCGCCACCCGCGGCGGCACGAGGGCCGCCGTGTCCTGCACGAAGGCCACCTGGGCGGTGGAACCGAGGCCGGGACGGAGCAGTCGCCGCAGGGTCGAGGCCGGGAGCAGCATGAGGAGTTCGGCGAGGGCATCACAGCCATCGGGTTCGATGGCCGCCGAGCGTGCCACCGCGACGAGCCGCTCGAGCACCTGGTCGTCCCACGCGGGGGAGGCGGGGTGCAGCTCGAGGGCGATGGCGATCTCGCGGGGATCGCGATGGGCGAAGGCCCGGTCGTCGTCATCGAGCACCAGCCGTTCGAGCGTGAGCCAGGGATCGGCGCCCGGCGCGGTTCGCAGCAGCAGGGGGCGGAGCAGCAGATGCGCGGTGGCGGGCCACGATCCGACGACGCTCCCGGTGGCGAGGGCGCCCAGGCCGAGGCCGAGTTCCGCCGCGGTGACGCCGGGGAGGAAGTCGATTGCGCCGATGCCGGCCTCACGGAGGTGGAGCGCCAGATCGCGCAGCGGCTCGAAGTCGGGATTGGTCTCCATGCCGTCGACCAGGAGCTGCACCGTGCCGACCTCCACCGTCATCCGGTCCCGGCCGGTGAGCGCGGTCTCCAGCAGCCGCTCGAGACCGGCGAGCGCGGCGAGGGTGCCGGGGTCGCTTTCAGGCAGGATGCGCAGCCGCTGCACCGCTCCCGCGAGGGCGAGCAGGACATCGGCGAGCTGACGCGTCGCGGCACCGGAAAGGGAGATGCGTTCCGACATGGGAGATCCAATCTACCTGCCGTCTCCTCCCCCCGCAGGAGGCGGAACCGGGGAGGGTACCCCCGGCAGGCATTGGGGCTGTAGTATTTAGGATGACCATGCCACCAAACCGACGCTCCGGCGAGTCCGCCACGATCCGCGGATGGGCCACCGGCGCGCCCGGTCTGGCCGACGTGCTCCGTCGCGGGGCGTGGTATCCGGTGCTGGAGGAGTACCCCGACGGTGTGCTCGTCGAGGTCGACCGCCAGCTGATGCGGTTCCAGTCGGATGAGGTCCGGATCCGCGCGGACCGGCCCGAGACGTGGAGCATCGTGATCCGCACCGGGGTCATGCGGCCGACCCTCGCCGGCCCGAAGCTGGTTACCACCTACGCCGTGTGTCCGGACTGCTCCGGGCGGCAGGAGTTCGAGGGACGGCCCGAGACCCTGATGTGCGTACGGTGCCGCCGCGCTTCCAAGGTGGATTGGGACTCGACGTATTGAGCGTGGGATGAGCCTCTGGAGTATCCTCGCACGCGCCCGCCGGCTTTCGCCCGCCAATGTCGCGGTGACAGACGGCGGGCGTCCGCTTTCATACGCCGAGCTCGGTGACCGGGTCGATGCGCTCGCCGCCCTGCTCCGCTCCCACGGGGTGAAACCGGGCGACCGCGTCGCAACGCTGCTTCCCAACACCCTGCCCTGCCTCGCGTCCTACTTCGCCGCCGCCGGCCTCGGCGCGGTCCTGGTCCCGCTCAACACCCGGCTTCTCCCTGACGAGCTTGGCTTCATCCTCGGCGACAGCGGCAGCGCCGTGCTCATCGCGGATGCCGGGTTCGCGCACCTGGTGGAGGAGATCCTCTCCCGGAACACGCCGGTCCGCACGGTCATCTCCGCGGGCGATCCCTTCCCGCTCCCGACTGGAGCGCCGGCAGTCGGCTTCCCCACCGGGACCGGCGGCACCGAGTTCCTCCCCGCGGTGACACCGCCGGATGCCCTCGCGCATCTGTACTACACCAGCGGCACCACCGGCCAGCCCAAGGGGGTGATGCTGACCCACCGCAACGTCTGGGTACATGCGCTGGCGGCGATCGCGGAGCTGGGTCTGTCGGAGCGGGACCACTGGGCCCACGTCGCCCCGATGTTCCACCTGGCGGATGCCTGGGCCACCTTCGCGATCACCTGGGTCGGCGGCCGCCACGTCATGGTGCCGAAGTTCGAGCCGCGCGAGGTCCTGGCCGTCTTCGAGCGGGAACGGGTCACCATCACCAACCTGGTGCCGACCATGCTCAACCTCATGGTGAAGCATGAGGCGCGGAGCAGGTTCGATTACGGCAGCCTCCGGATGATCCTGAGCGGCGGCGCGCCCATAGCGCCGGCGGTGGTCGGGGCGATCGTGCAGACCTTCGGCTGCGAGTACGTCCAGACCTACGGGATGACCGAAACCAGTCCGTATCTCACGATGAGCCTGCTCGACGACCGGCTGCGGATGCTGCCGGAGGAAGAGCAGCTGCGTTACAGCGCGAAGACCGGGCGCCCCTTCCTGGCGGTGGAACTCAGGGTCGTGGATGACGCCGGACAGCCGGTGCCCAACGATGAGCGCGCGGTCGGCGAAATACAGGTCAGGGGTGAGACCGTCACCCCCGGCTACTGGCAACGACCCGAGGCGACTGCCGCCGCCTTCACGCCCGACGGATGGCTCCGGACGGGCGATCTCGCCGTGATCGACCGCGCCGGCTTCGTCACCATCGTGGACCGAAAGAAGGACATGATCATTTCGGGGGGCGAGAAGGTGTATTCGACCGAAGTGGAACACGTCCTCTACCAGCACGGCGCCGTGCTCGAGGCGGCGGTGTACGGGACCCCGGATTCGGTCTGGGGTGAGGTCGTGTCCGCCGCGGTGGTGATCCGGCCCGGCATGAGCCTGTCCGAGGAGGAGCTGGTGGCGTTCTGCCGGCCGCGGCTCGCGGCCTTCAAGCTGCCCCGCCGCATCGGTTTTCTCGCCGAACTGCCCAAGACCGGATCGGGGAAGATCCTCAAGCGGCAGCTCCCGCGATGATGCCCGGGGAGGCAGGGCCGATCGAGGAGCGCGCGGTGGCCTACTCCACCACGCTTCCCACCAGTTCCTCGGACTGGCGCCGCTCACTCGGCTCGACGGTGAGCGCGGTCCTGCATGTCGTGGTGCTGTTCCTGGTGATCCGCCTGACTCACCAGGCGCAGATGGCGGCGGAGAAGCAGGCCTCCTCCCAGGAGACCGCGCGCCCCATCCAGCTCGACTTCGCGCCGCCGCGCCCGGTGCCGACCCCCCGCCCCGCCCCGCCGATCCAGGAGGCGCCCAAGGAGATCCCGCCCGCGGTGCCGCTGACCCCGGGCAACCGGCCGGACCCGGGAAGCACCGCGCGGGTGACGCCCGACCCCGAGCCGGAGCCGAACGCGCCGCCTAACACACCCCGCGAGAGCGCGACCCGCCCCGATCCGGGGGACCAGCAGACCCCGGACCCGGGCTCCCGCGCCTCGGCGCCGCCGGTTCCGACGCCGAGCGCGGCGCCGCTGGCCACCGCGACGGCCAGCGCCATGGAGGCCGATGCGCGGCGGATCTTCGGACGGCCGTCGAGCAAGCTCGGCCCGGTGTCCGGCTCGCGCGAGAACCGGCCCTGGGAGTCGGCGCTGCCCATGCCGTCGGAGGGCTGTTCACTGCCGCCGGAGGAGCATCCAGATTCGACGCTTCCACCCGGCATGGCGTCCATCGCCGGACGGGTCTACTACGAGGGCACCACGATCCCGGTCGCCGGAGCGCGTCTGCAGATCCTGGGCACCCCCTACGGCACCTTCGCGAATGAGCGGGGCGAGTACCGGCTGATCTACGCCAGCAATCTGGTGGACCGCTGCCGCACCGCCGCGGTGCGCGTCACGGCCGCCGGATACTCCGGACGGGATCTGGTGCTCCACATCGGCGCCGGCAGTACCGACGTCCCGCTCCCTCGCCCCTGATTTCCAGGCCGGTGTGATGCGAGCGCCCTCTCCCTATGTGGAAGAGGGCGCTCTTTCTTCCTGCGGACAGAGGCGCGCTCCGCGGAGAGATCCCTCACGTGCTCCGCGCGCCGGTCAGTTCGGGGCGTGGGTGCTGGCGGCGCCGTAGTTCCGGTTGAACCCGATCGCCGGGCCGTTCACGCTGAAGCCGTACGTGTTCTTGACCTTGGCCACCCACTGACGGATCGAGCCCGGGAAGGGACTCTTCCGCGCGTTACGACCGAAGGGGTCGCTGTACCAGACCTCCTCGCCATCCTTGTTGTCGATCCGGTTGTCGTTGATGTCGATGAAGCGCCGCACCCCGTTGAACTTCGAGCGGGAGTCGTCGAAGGCGAGGCCGGTCAGCGTGCCGTCGCTGGTCGACTGGTCGCAGAGATCGTTGTTGTCGCGGACCCGGTTCGGGTCCATGCTGTCGCACTCGGCGATGGGACGGCCGGTGATGTTCGGTGCGGCCGGATCGTAGAAGCGGCTCGGCTGGAAGACCTGGAAGTAGGGATCGAAGCTCGCGACGGTGTGCCCGTCCTCGGTGCGCACGCTGTTGGAGGTCTGCCAGCTCTCGTGCAGCGCCCGGTCGAAGTCGGGATTCTGGCCCGAGCCGACGCGCATGAACTGGTCGACGCAGGTGCGGTCGGGGATGACCCGCTGACCGCCGCCGTTCGGGGAGTTGGCCGGCACGGGCGCGCCGACATTCACGCGCGTCCCGTCGCAGGTGCGGGTGAATCCACCCGGTGTCCCGATGGCCGACATGAGCGTCACGTGCAGCTCGGTGCCGTCGGTGCAGCGGATGTGGTAGGCGATCTCGTGCAGATTGTTGGTGAAGGCATCCTTCGAGTGGGTGCCCTGGTGCAGCTTGGCCAGGACGTCGCACTTCACGCTGAAGAGCGCGCCGGTGACCCCGTCCTGCCGCACCATCTCCACGTCGTTCTCCCAGTCGATCTTGTGGCCGAAGTGGTCTTCGTGCCGGACGTTCTGCGGATCCCAGGTCTCCAGCGCCTCGTTGGCGAGCCCGAACGGAATCGGCCCGACCTCCTGATAGAGGTGGGAGCCGCGCGGGTCGCGCCCATGCTCGTGGCCGAAGCTGCAGCCGGTGGCCGGGTCGACCGGGGGATGCCAGGTGTTGTAGCGCTTGCCGTCCGGTCCCACCACCGAGTAGCGGTCGTGGATGGCCTGGGTGCAGGTGTCGCCGTTGCCAGGCACCCAGATGCCGAACTGCACCGCCTGGCCGGTCTCCTGGACGGGGCCGGTACCGGAGTAGCCGCCATCGCCGCAGGCGGCGAGGACCGCCGTGGAGGGGAGCAGGATGCCGGACAGCAGCCGGTGCCATGCGCGGGAGAACGTGCTCATGAGGGCCTCCAGGAGAACAGGGGGAGCAGGTGAGGGTCGCGAGGGGCGGCGGTCAATGCAGCGTCACGCCCACGCCGACCTGCATGAGACTGGTCTTGGCGCCGAGTCCGGAGACGGTGTCGTTGAATCGGACGTCGGCGCCGGTGGTGCCCATGAAATTCGCGTACGGCACGATCGACATCGTGCGGCCGACGGCGACCTCGTAGCCGACCCCGACCTGGCCGGCGAGTGCCTGACTGGAGATCTTGTTCGTCGGGTCCTTGGCCGAGTATTGCGCCAGCCCGAAACCGGTCTTGATGTAGAGGCCGCTCTTCGGCATCGGATACAGCAGCACCACCGCCTGGATCGAGCCGAGGAGGAAGCTCAGGCTCCCCTGGGAGTGGTACCAGGCGAGCGCCTCGCCGCCGATCAGCAGTTGGGGCGTGACCGTCGCGCCGACGCGGAGGTAGCCGGAGGTCCCGCCATCCCGGCCGGCACGGCACACCGTGCAGGAGAGTCGGGCCGAGCCGATGCCGAGGCCACCACCGATCCAGACGCCGCTGCGGCTTGCCACCCGCTGGGCGGCGAGCCCGGAGGTGGAGAGGAGGAGCAGGGACGCGACGAGCGCCGCGCGAGGGAAGCGCCGCATAGGAACTCCGCTGCTGCAAAGGAGTAGCGATTTGAGACCAGGGACAGCGGAGAAGGTGCACCCGACGGGGGGGTCGGGGCGGTGACAGGAGGCACAGGCGGGTGGTGATCTTTCCCGAGTGGGGGGAAAAAGAGCGGCGCGGACGGGGGCGCGCCCCGGCCGCGCCGTAGTGTGAGGTGCGGCCGGCCTAGCGCCGTGGCACGGGGGTCTTCCGGCCGGTCTTCTGATCCAGGTAGTAGATGGGGATCTGCAACACGTCGTCCTTGAGGTCGACATGCAGTGTATCGGGCTGGCCGGCGCGCAGGGTCGGCTGGGTATTGATGTTGAACGGATCGGCCGCCGAGGCGGTCACACCGTAGCCGAGGTCCGCAAACTGTTCGACCGTGGTGAGACTGAGCGGCCGGACACTGCCGGTGATGTAGCCCGTCATGACCTCGCTCTGGAAGATCGTTTCCTCCCAGTGCGAGAGTGCGGTGCCCGCGCCACCCGTGACCTGCAGCGGGACCGCGAGCCGGCCGCCGACCGAGGCGGCACCGCCGTTGGAATTGATGTAGGCCGCGTTCGCCGCAGTGCCGGTGAAGAACGGATTGAGTGCGTTCGTGGTGTTCGTGAGCCCCTGTGAATTCCAGATCGTGCCATACCCGAGCGAGTGGCCCATCTCGTGGAGCACCACGTCGCCGAAGCTGCCGTTGTTGATGAGGCCGGCGACATCCGCGGTATCGAACAGCATGTACGAGATGATCGGCAGCCCCGACCCGGTGCCGCTGTTCCGCAGATAGCAGGGCGAGGAGGCGCCCAGGATCTGACCAGTGCCGTCGATCGAGTCGAGCTCGACGATGATCCGCATGTCGTTGATCGTGCCGGACACCGTCTGGCTGCCGCAGCCGTTGCCGGTGTTCACCGTGCCGACGTTGAAGCTGCCGAGATCGCCGGTGATCACCTGTTCCCAGCGGGCCTTGGCCGCGTTGAAGGCGGCCAGCTGGGCCTGGTTCGGTGGCAGGATGAACTGAAGCTCGATATTGAAATTCGAAACGCTGTTGACGCCGGTGGCGGTGAAGGTGACCGGACTGCCGACGAGGCCGGCGGCCGACGCGGTCATCGTGTTGGCGCCGAGCGCGGCGCCCAGCGTCCAGGTGCCGACCGTGGCGACGCCGCTCGCGTTGGTGGTCGGCGTGGGCCCCGTCAGGGAGCCGCCTCCGGCGGTGATCGCGAAGGTCACGCCGATGCCGCTGACGCCGTTGCCGTCGGCGTCCACCGCCTTGACGGATGGCACGCTGCTGACGGCCTGACTGATCACCCCGCTCTGCGAGATGAGGCTGTTGCTGACGAGGTTGGTGGCCGGGCCGGCCGTGAGGGTCAGACTGCTCGCCTGAATCCCCGTGACGCCGGACGAGGTGAACTGCAGCGCCTTCGCCCCGACCGTCCCCGCGATCTTCAGGTTGCTGAAGGTCGCCTGACCGCTCGCGTTGGTGACCGCGCTGGTGGTGCCGAGCAGCGACCCGCTCCCGCTCGCGAGCGACGCGGTGATCGTCAGCCCGGCGGTGTCCACCGGCGTGCCGGCCCGGTCGACCACCTGCACGACCGGCGCGGGGGAGAGCGCGGCCCGGTCGGCCACCGTGGCGGGCGGCTGGGTCGCCATCACCAGCCCGGCGGCGGTGCCCAGCGGCGGGCCGGTGATGTCCTTGCCGCTCCCGCTGCAAGCGGCGACGATTGCCGCGCCAAGCACCAGAGCAGCCGGAATGTGCCATGCCCGGGAGCGGGGGCGTGCCCCGTCCCGCACCAACGCGCTATCCATATGATTGGCCTGCGGTTAAAGATGATGCAGCACCGGTGCCCACCGGGCGTCCTCCCCTGCATGGGGCAAGGCGCACGCCAGCAGAACGGCGGTCCGCTGACTCCTGCGAAAATCGGTGGGAGTCGGGGTGATTGACAAGCCCTCAGATGACGGCCAGACTCCCCCATCCCCGCACAGCCCAACTTCAGCAGTGAAGGCACCCCCGTGAAGTACCCCGATGTCCGGCACTACATCGGCGGCCGATTCGTGGATGGCGGCCCCCGATTCCTCGACGTGCATAGTCCCGCCGATGGCTCCACCATCTCGAGGGTTCCGCTCGGTGACGCCGGGGTGGTCGACCAGGCCGTCGCCGCGGCCTCGAAGGCCTTCGCGTCCTGGTCCCAGACGCCGGTCAAGGAACGGGTGCAGGTCTTCTTCCGCTACAAGGCGCTGCTCGAGAAGCACCTCAAGGAGCTCGGCCAGCTCATCACGGAAGAGCATGGCAAGGTCGCGGGTGAGGCCGAAGCCGAGATTCTCAAGGCGATCGAGCTGACCGAGTTCGCCTGCTCGCTGCCGCAGCTCATCGCCGGGGAGGTGCTCGAGGTCTCGCGGGGCGTCGAATGCCGGGTCGAGCGTTCCCCGCTCGGTGTCGTCGCCGCCATCAATCCGTTCAACTTCCCCTCGATGGTGCCGCACTGGACGATCCCGAACGCGATCGCCCTCGGGAACGCCTTCATCATGAAGCCGTCGGAGCTGGTGCCGCTGTCGTCGCTGCGGATCGCCGAGCTCCTGAAGGAGGCGGGACTCCCGGATGGCGTCTTCAATATCGTCCACGGCGACCGCGAGGTCGCCGAGGCGCTGTGCGACCATCCGAAGATCCAGGCGGTGACTTTCGTCGGTTCGACGAAGGTGGCGCAGTCGGTCTACCGCCGCTCGACCGGGAATCTCAAGCGGGCGCTCTGCCTCGGCGGCGCCAAGAACCACATCATCGTGATGCCCGACGCCGATCCGGAGATGGCCGCAGGCGGCGTGCTGGCCGCGATGGCCGGATGCACCGGGCAGCGCTGCATGGCCGCGTCGGTGATGGTGGCGGTCTCCCAGACCGATCATATCGTGACCCGGCTCGCGGAGCAGGCGCGCGCCATCGTCACCGGCAAGGATGTCGGGCCGGTCATCACGAGGGTGGCGAAGGAGCGGATCGAGGGCTACATCACCGAGGCGGAGAAGGCGGGCGCCCGGGTGCTCGTGGATGGGCGTGGCGCGGTGGTGAAGGGGAAGGAGGGCGGCTGGTATGTCGGCGCGACCGTGATCGACCAGGTGACGCCCCAGATGACGATCGCGCAGGAAGAGGTCTTCGGCCCGGTGCTGGTGATCGTGCGGACCGGCTCGCTCGACGAGGCGATCGCGGTGGAGAACGCCTCGCCCTACGGCAACGCCGCCTCGATCTTCACCGAGAGTGGCGGCGCGGCCCGCTCCGCCATGGACCGCGCCAGCGCGGGGATGGTCGGCATCAACGTGGGCGTCCCGGTGCCGCGCGAGCCGTTCGGCTTCGGTGGCTGGAATGATTCGCGCTTCGGGGTTGGCGACATCACCGGCAAGAGCAGCATCGAGTTCTGGACCAAGACCAAGAAGATCACCACCAAGTGGAACCGGGAAGCCGGGACCAACTGGATGTCGAAATAGCGCAGCGTAGTAGGGCGACCCTCCGCGGTCGCCCACATGGTCGGGGCGACCCTCCGCGGTCGCCCGCACGATGGGCGGGGATCCCATCCGTGACGGGTAGTGGGGGCCATCCCTGGAGGTCCCCCCGGCAGCATAGGAAAGGAACGAGATCATGACGGCCACGGCCCCTGCCCGCCCCGCCATGCCAGCGACCGCGCACCGCCCCCGGCCCTACATGGGTCCGCCGAAGGAGGAGGTCCTCGCGCTCAGGAAGCAGTACGCCAACCCGGCGATCTTCACGCTCTACCGAGAGCCGCTGATGATCGTCGAAGGGCACATGCAGTATCTCTTCGATGAGACTGGCCGGCGCTACCTCGACCTCTTCGCCGGCATCGTGACCGTTTCGGTGGGGCACTGCCACCCGAAGGTCACCCGGGCGATGCAGGAGCAACTCGGCACGCTGGCGCACACCACCACGATCTACCTGCATCCCAACTTCGCCCGGATGGCCGCGAAGCTCGCGTCGAAGATGCCGCCGGGCCTCGATGTGACCTACTTCGTCAACAGCGGCAGCGAGGCGAACGATCTCGCCATGCTGATGGCGCGGGCCTACACCGGGAATCAGGACATCATCGCCGTGCGGAACAGCTACCACGGCGGCTCCCCGACCACGATGGCGGCGACGAGCCATCACACCTGGAAGTATCCGCAGCAGGTGAACAGCGGCGTCCACCACGCCGTCTCCCCCGATCCGTACCGGAGCCCGTACGCCGGCACGCCGGAGGAGATCGCCACCAAGAGCGCGGCGGACATCCACCAGCTCATCCGGTACTCGACGCCGGGCAAGATCGCGGCGTTCATCGCCGAACCGATGCAGGGCGTCGGCGGCGTGACCCACGGGGCACCGAACTACCTGCGTGAGGCGTACGCGGTGGCGCGGGCCCATGGCGGGCTCTGCATCGCGGACGAGGTCCAGACCGGCTTCGGCCGGACCGGCGAGCACTACTGGGGCTTCCAGAACTTCGGCGTGGTCCCGGACATCGTGACGATGGCGAAGGGCATCGGGAACGGCGCGCCGCTCGCCGCCGTCACCACCCGGCGCGAGATCGCGGAGACGCTCAGCCAGCGGATCCACTTCAACACCTTCGGCGGCAACCCGGTGAGCATGGCCGCGGGACTCGCGGTGCTGGACGCGATCGAGGAGGACGGCATCCAGCAGAATGCCAAGGTGGTCGGCGGCCGCTTCAAGGCGGGACTTCAGGAGCTGCAGCGCCGTCACCGCCTGATCGGCGACGTGCGCGGCCTCGGCCTGATGCTGGGCGTGGAGCTGGTGCGCGACCGGGGCACCAAGGAACCGGCGAAGGAGGAGACGCTCGCCATCATGGAGCATGCCCGCGAGATGGGCGTGCTGCTCGGCAAGGGCGGGCTCGACGGCAATACGCTCCGCATCAAGCCGCCGATGTGCATCACGGCGGCGGACGTGGACTTCGCGCTCGAGGTCCTGGACCAGGCGCTCGCGAAGGTCGAAGGCTAGAGCGCCGGTTCAGAACTCCAGCATGACCCCAACGCTCGGCAGTACGCCGAGCGTTTCGTCTTCCTCGACCAGCTGCCTGCGCTCGTTCCAGACCCGCTGGGAGATGTTCTTCCGGCCGTACACATTCTGCACGTCGACGTAGGTGGCCAGCTGCACGCCCCGCCAGCTCCAGCGCCGGTCGGCGCGGAGCTCGAGTGCATGGAAGGTGGGGAGCCGGCGGTCGGCGTTGTAGCGGGTGAAGTCGAGCTGCCCCGCGCTGGGGCCGGTCGTGATGAAGGGGGTGGTCGGGAGCCCGCTGGAGATGCGGAACTTGCCTGACAACTCCCACGACGGATTCGGCCGCCACCCCACCAGCAGGTTGCCGATCACCCGGGCATCGAAGGCACCCGGCCGTTCGACGCCGTCGAGGCCGACGAACTCACTCCGCCCGACGGTGAGGCTCATGAGCCCGTAGACGGGCACCGCGCTCAGCTTCTTCTGCAGGAAGAGTTCGACCCCGTACGCCCTGCCCCTGCCCCGGCTCACCAGCGGCTCGAGGCCGAACGGGATGTCGCTCTTCACATCCTCGAATCCGGCGGGCGCGAGCACCGCCTGCGAACGATAGACGCGCGCCGGATAGTCGGCGTACCGCTTGTAGTAGCCCTCGAGCTGCAGCTTGAGATCGGGACGCAGCAGCCGCTGCAGACCGAGCACGACCTGATCCGCCCGGAAGGGACGAAGCGCACGCGCGTTGCTGCTGTCGCCGACGAGCCAGACATAGCTCGGTGCCTGCCAGTAGCGCCCGCCGGCCAGCTGGAGCGTCGTACGGCCGAGACTCACGCTGAGTGAGGCGCGTGGAGCGGCGCGCCAGGTGTGGCGCAGGAAGTCGTAGTAGTCCGCGCGTGCACCGACGGTGGCCCGCACCGAGGGGGAGAGCCGCGCGGTCAGGTCGGCCCAGGCGCCGGCCCGGAAGGCGGTGAAGCTGGTATCGACGCTGAGCGGCTGCGGGACGCCGGCCTGGTCGGTTCGGAGGAACCCCGGGAGAAGCACCTGATACCGGAGCCGGCTCGCGTAGCGGGCCGAGCTGCCGAGCGACCAGGAGAGCCGCTGGGCGGCGTCCCGGGTGTAGTCGATCCGGAGGCTGTTCTCGCCTTCGGTGGAGCGATTCTGAAAGATCGGCTGCGGCGGCGTGAGCGAGTCGAACTGCAGCGAGTTGAAGCGGCTGTAGGTGCGGCCGGCCGTGACGCTGAGCCGCGCATGCTCAAACGACCGCCGCCAGGTGAGGCCCGAGAAGTACTGGTTCTGGTCGAGACGCAGGATCCGGCTGTTGTCGACCCGGTCCTTCGCGGAGGCGTTGTTGAAGTCCACCCGGTCGATCGCGGCCACCGTGATCCAGCTCAGCTGATCGCGCGCGCCGAGCCGCTGGGTGACCTTCACCTGCCCGTCGTAGTAACTCGGCAGGAAGTTGAAGCCGGCAAGCTTGAACAGCAGATCGAGGTAGCTGCGCCGTGCGCTGGCGACGAAGGTCCCCCGCTTCCCGAGCGGGCCCTCCGCCATCGCTCCGAAACCGGTGGCGGAGAGATTGATCCCGCCGGCGACGCGTTCAGCGTTGCCTTCGCGAATCGCGATCTCCGTCGCCGATCCGACCCGGTCCCCGAACTCCGCCCCGAATCCCCCCGCCGAGAAGCGCGCCTCCTCCACGAAGTTGATGTTGATCAGCGAGACGGGGCCACCGGTCGAACCCTGGGATCCGAAGTGATTGATGTTGGGCACCTCGAGGTGATCCACCACGAAGAGATTCTCGAACGGCGCCCCGCCACGCACGACCAGATCGTTGCGCGCAGCGCTGGTCACGCCCACGCCCGGCAGCAGCGCCACCGCGCGGATCACATCCTCCTGCACTCCTGGGGCGCGGCGTACCTCCTCGGCGCCGAGACTCTGGCTGCCGGGGCGGGTCTCCGTCGCGGGGGGGAAGTAGGACTCGGCGCGCACGGTGAGGTCGGCGAGCTCGACGGGACGCTCGCGCATCAGGAGTGCCACCTCCGCAGGCCGGCCGCTGCTCACCACGATGTCGCTCCGGAGCGCAGGCTCGTACCCGATCGCGATCGCGCGGAGGGTGTAGATGCCGGGCGCGATGGAGTCGAGCCGGAAGCTGCCGCTGGCCGTGGTGCTCGTGCGAAGGTCGGTGCCTTCGACGGTCACGATCGCCTCGGCGATCGGCGCCTCGGTCACGGCGGAGAGCACCCGCCCGGTGATGCTGCCGGTGGGTCGGGACTGCGCGGTGAGCGTCAGGGGGAGCAACAGCAGATAGAGCGGCAGGAAACGCATCAGTCTCACAGGTAAGCCCCCATCGGGGGCGGAAAACAATCGAGGGATCTCTTTCGTGCCGAGAGATCCCTCGCCCCACTCGGGATGACCGCCGGCTCCGCGACGGTCAGCTGCTGAATCCGAGGCCCATCCGGTCCAGCACCCGGAGCATCAGGTTCGGGGGCTGGCCGGCATCGACCTTCCGAAGCGCAGCCGTCACCGCGTTTACCGCCCAGCCGCGCAAAGGTTCCGGCGGGTAGGGAAATGGGGGCCGGGTCACGAGAGCGAGGTCGAGCAGATCGCTGGCGCGTTCGAGTGCCATGTGGGCGAGGATCCGTCCCGCAATCCGGGTGCTGCCGAGGCCATGACCGGTGAAGCCGAGACCGTAACAGGCTCGGCCACCGAGTGCGCGGCCGAAGAACGGAGTCAGGCGCGTCGTCGAACAGATCGCGCCGCCCCAGGCGTAGGGCCATTCGAGATCGGCGAGGGCCGGAAAATGCCGGCGCCAGCTCTCCCGCAGGGTCGTGTAGTGGTGCGGCGAGTGATCGCAGGCGGGATCGACGCGGTTACCGGGGTAGTAGGTGGCCTCGCTGGTGCCCCAGAGAATCCGGCCGTCGGCGGTGGGGCGGTAGTAGTTGAAGAAGGTCCGCCCGTCGGTGATCCCCTGGCGATGCTTCCAGCCGATCAGCTCCCACTGCGCCGCGGTCAGCGGCTCGCTCACGGTGATGTAGTCGTAGAGCGGGATGAAGCGCCGGGTGATCGTCGGAATGAGATGGTGGGTGTACGCGCTGGTCGCGAGGACCGCGCGCCGGGCCTTGAGGGTCGTGCCGTTGGCCTTGAGGACGACCCCGGCGCCAGCCTCGCTGATCGCATCGACCGTGGTGCGTTCGTAGACGCGTACGCCAAGCCGCTCCGCCTCGCGTCGGAGTCCATCGGTGAACTTTGCGGGATCGAGGATGCCGCCACCGCGCACCTCCACCGCACCCAGGTAGAGCGGCGAATGGACTTCGGCCCGGGTCTCCTCGCGACTCAGCATGCGGAAGGTGCCGATGCCGAGGCCCTTCGCGATCTCGACGTTGCGGCGTCCCTCCTCGAGGTGGCCCTCGGTGAGGGCGACCATCAATCGGCCACTCGCCTCGTAGTCGCACTGGATGCCGCGATCGCGGATGAACGCCGTCAGCTCCTGCACATTCTGCTCGCCCAGTGCGGCGAGCCGAGTGGCTTCCGCCATGCCGAAGTGCTGAATGGCGAGACCGTGGCTGTGGTCCACCGTCTCCGACAGCATCCCCGCATTCCGGCCGCTGGCGCCGTAGGCCGCGATCCCCTGCTCCACCAGCGCGACGTCGCACGACGGATCCAGCTCCTTGAGGAAGATCGCGGCCCAGAAGCCGGTGAGACCGCCGCCGATGACGACGAGATCGGTCTCGGCGGGGGCAGTGAGCGGAGTGACCTCGCGGGAGGGAAGTCCGGCGAGCCAGTAACAGGCCTGTTCGATCGGGCGCACCAGACCTACTTCATGATCATGATGTGAGCCCAGGGCTTCCCGGGGAACATCAGCCAGGGGAGTCCCCCGCCCGGACGGGTCGGCAGGCCGGTGCTCTCCGCGGTCGCGTAGGGGATGTAGACGACCGGCAAGCCGGAGGCGCCATGCGCCAGTCCCGTCGCCGCGTCGACGCTGTCCCCCGGCGCGTACAGGTTGTAGAGGGTGCGCGGGCCATCGGGCATCTTCAGCGACCCGTTCTGCACCGCCACCATGCGGGCGCTGTCGATCTCGCCATGGGTGAGGCCCGCCGCCTTGAGTTCCCGGCCCATCCGCATGAACGGCTCGAGATCCTTGTGATAACAGGCGACGTGCCACTCCTTCTCGGACGGATCATCCGCCAGGCAGACCATGGCGCCGGTGCCTTCGCGGATCGTGGTCAGTTTGTGGTAGTTCCGGTAGCCGAGCACCGTGGCGCCTTCGCGCATGGCCTCGGGCGCGGCGCTGACCGCCCCGGCGATCTGGAGTTCGGGCGCCGGCACCTGCGCGGCGAGCGGCGCCGCCGAGCCGAGCAGGAGCAGGGCTCCGGTAAGACGGAATGCAGGGTGCATACGAGGGCTTTTCCAGAGAGAGAGGAGAGGGACTAAGCAACCGCGGGAACCACGACTCGGCAAGGGGCGTCAGCGCGAGCCGGAAACCGCCTGTTCGAGATCGGCGATGATGTCGTCCACATGCTCCAGACCCACCGAGATCCGCACCAGGCCCGGGACGATGCCGACCCGGCGGCGCTCCTCTTCGGTGAGCTTGGAGTGGGTAGTCGAGGTCGGATGGGTCACGATCGTCCGGGTATCGCCCAGATTGGGGCTGTGCGACACGAGCTCCACCCGGTCGAGGAAGCGACGGGCCCGCTCCAGCCCGCCCTTGAGCACGATCACGACGATGCCCCCACCCTGCGACATCTGCCGCTGCGCCAGCGCGAACTGCGGATGGCTCGGCAGGAAGGGATAGCGCACCGCCTCGAGGTCGGCGTGCCCCTCGAAGTGCCGGGCCACCGCCAGCGCATTCTGGCAGTGGCGATCCATGCGCACCGCGAGTGTCTCGAGACTCTTCGAAAGCACCCAGGCATTGAACGGCGACAGCGCCGGCCCCGTGTGGCGGGCGAAGAAGCGGCACTCGGCGATGAGCTTCGCCTTGCCGAGAATCGCGCCGCCGAGGGTGCGGCCCTGGCCGTCGATGAACTTGGTGGCCGAATGGATCACCAGGTCGGCGCCGTGCCGGATCGGCTGCTGCAGGTAAGGCGTCGTGAAGCAGTTGTCGACCAGCAGGGCGATCCCCCGCTCCTTCGCCAGCCGGCCCAGCCACTCGAGGTCGACCAGGTCGAGGCCGGGATTCGACGGCGTCTCCACGAAGATCAGCTTGGTGTTCGGCTGCAGCAGGGCCGGCCACTGGTCCGGCGTGGCCAGGTCGGCGTAGGTGTGGGTGATCCCCCAGCGCGGCAGCAGCTTCCCGAGGATCTGGCTGGTCGAGCCGAAGAGCGAGCGGGCGGCGAGGACGTGGTCGCCTGACGAGAGCAGCGCCGCCATGCTGACGAAGACCGCCGCCATGCCCGAGGCGGTCGCGATCCCGTCCTCGGCCCCTTCCATGCGGCAGAGCTTGCGGACGAACTCGTCGGTGTTCGGATTGGAGTAGCGGCTGTAGATGTTGCCGGCGACCTCGTCGGCGAAGAGCGCCCGCGCCTGCTCGGCGTCGTCGAAGACGAAGCTCGACGTCAGGTAGAGTGGCGTGGAGTGTTCCCGTTCGGGCGTGGTCGGAATCTGGGTCCGGACGGCGTCGGTCTCGAAGTGCCGGGGGCGGTTGCTCATGCGGACGCGCGCTCGAGCGCGTGGCTCCAGGTGATCGTCGCCGTCGGCTCGAGGATCCGGGCGACGGAGCAGTACTTGGACATGGAGAGTTCCACTGCGCGGGAGAGATGGGCCTCGTCGCGGGGACCGCGGACCACGAAATGCACGTGCACGGTGCGGAAGAGGGACGGCTCCCGGTTCGGCTCCCGCTCGGCGTCCACCGTGATGGTGACGCCGGTGACCGGCTCGCGCTGCTTCTGGAGAATGGAGATCACGTCGATGCCGCTGCAGCCCCCGAGACCGGCGAGCACCAGCTCCATGGGCCGGGCCCCGAGGCCCTGTCCGCCGATCGCGGGCGCCCCGTCGATCGGCACGACGCCGCCCCCTTCGGTCTTTGCGACGAAGTGGACGGCGTCGTTCTGGCGTTCGAGTGTTACGCGCATGGGAGGGATGATCGCCGTCCCCGGCGCGCTCAGCAAGTCACCCCTCCCGCTGGGTCAGACCTCGGAGGACACCGCCGCGACCGGCACCCATTCCTCCGAGCCGGAGCGCGCCACCAGGACGTCCGGCTCGAGCTCCCCCCGCTGGATCAGCTCGCGCACCGTCGGAAGCGGGACCGGCCCGCGCGGCACCCCGCCCTTCGGCAGGTAGAAGTAGGTCACGTTCACCCGCTCGGTCACCTTGGCCGCGATCATCTTGCCGGCCTGACCGGCCTGGCCCGCGAGCAGCTTGCCGGCCTGCCCCGCACCTCCCGCCAGCGCCTTGGTGGCACCCGCGAGCGTCCCCCCGGCGCTGGAGAGCAGCGCCTTGAGCCGCTCGCCGTCATCGGTCTGGAACGACTTGAGCGAGGTGGCGTCCACATTGCCCGAGACATCGAACTCCAGATAGGGCGCCTTCGAGAAGCCCAGGAACCGGGCGATCAGCACCGTGGGAAAGGCGAGGTAGTCCTTGTTGTAGTTCTTCACCGTCGCGTTGTAGAGCTCCCGGGTGCGCTGGATGTCGAGTTCGCAGTGCTGGACGCTCTCGATGAGTCGCTGGTACTGCTCGTTCGCCTTGAGGTTCGGGAACCGCTCCGCCATGCCCTGCACGGTGGCCAGCAGCGACCCCGACTGCTGGTAGGCGGCGGCCAGCGCGACCGCGTTCTGGTCCTGCGCCACCTTCAGGTGGGTGAACTGCTCGCTCTCCTGATAGCTCTTCACGATGTCCACCAGCTGGTTGAGCAGCGTGAGTTTCTTGCTGACGGCAACCTGCACGTTCGAGGTCGCCTCGCGCACCTCCTGCGCCTGGCGCTGGAGCTTGTTGTAGGTCCAGGCGGCGTAGATGAGCAGCGGCACCCCGATCCAGAGGACGAGGGAGAAGATGCCGGTGATGAAGTTCCACATGGTCAGTGCTCCGATGAGGGGAGACAGCGCGCAGCAATCAGGGAATACCCACGTCGAAGGCGGTCGAGATCGACAGCGGGCCGGAGGCCGAGGTTGCAGGCGAGGGGACCAGCGTGGCCACGACGGTGCCCTGAATGCGGGTCGCGGTGACGCTGGTGATGGTCAGGGTGCCGGTGTTCCCGCTGCCGCCACCCCAGCAGCAGTTCACCGCGCCGTTGGGATTGGTGTACGGCCCGCTCACGACGACGACCGGGTCTCCGGGTTGGCCGGCGATCGTGTAGGCGCCCACGCCGGCAAACGACGTCTTTCCGATTGAAACCGAGTAGCTGGTGGTGCTGGCGCCGATGACAAGCGTGCTTCCGGACAGCGCCATCACCACGGTCGCGCCGTTGTACGGTGCGCCGCCGATGGTCCCGCTCAGGCGGCTGCCGTACTTGTCGGGAATCGTGGCCAGCGTGCCGCCGAGCGGCAGGTCGAACTGCCCCTGGGTGACGGCCGTGGTCCCATGGGCCGCGCCGAGAATGGAGTCGGCGGAGAAGGTGAAGGTCCCGGCGATGCGGGTCGAGGTGAGCGTCGTGAGCGTGATGGTGCCGGCGAGGCCGGACAGCGGGGTGGCCCACCCCCGGCCGGTGAGATCGGTGTACTGTCCCGATCCTCCCACCGTCGTGCCGCCTACCCCGAGATCGTAGCTCCCGACGCTGTCGATGTTGTACAGCATGAGCAGAATGGTCTTGCCATTCTGGGAGCCCTGCAGTTGGATGATTCCGAGGCCGCCGACGGTCGCGTTCATCGCGGCGACCGTGCTCGCCCAGGCCTGTCCGTTGATCTTCGCCGTCATGAAGCTCGTCCCCCCTCCACCACCGCCTCCGCCTCCTCCCCCTCCGGGGCCGGTCAGGTTGCTGCCGCTGCCGCCACATCCAAGCACCACACTCAGCCCGGCCGCCGCGACGGCGGCCATCCTGTACCAACGCATGGGGAGACTCCTGTGAGGGGATTCCCCCCGCTATGCGCAACGGCACTCGGGAAACCGTCATCCCGTTGCCGGTCGGCCCGGGAGGTGGAACACCGACTGGCACAATCGGGCTTGGGGCGTAGGTTGAGCGGCGGAGGCCATCGATGGGTCCGATCCCGGCAGACGAGGCAGCGAACGCGGTTGATCGCCTGTTCGCCGCCAGCTACGAAGAGCTGAAGCGACTCGCGAGCGTGTTACGCCGCGGGGAGTCGAGTCACACCCTGACGCCAACCGCCCTCGTCAACGAAGCGTGGCTCAAGCTCTCGGCCACGCCGGCGCTGGGGCAGCTCTCCCGAGTCGAGTTCAAGCGGGTCGCGGGCCGGGCCATGCGGCAGGTGCTGATCGAGGCCGCCCGGCGCCGGCTGGCGGACAAGCGCGGGGCGGGTGCGGCCCTGGTCACGTTCGACGAAGCGCTCGACCACGGTGAGACGACTCCGGCCGAACTGCTGGAGCTGCACGATGCGCTGGATGCCCTCGCGGACCTGAACCCTCGTCAGGCAGCGCTGGTGGAGGCGCGCTTCTTCGGGGGACTGGAGACCGCCGAACTGGCCGAGCTGCTCGGCATCTCGGAAGCGACCGTCCTGCGCGACTGGCGCGCCGCGCGGGCCTGGCTCTCCCACGAACTGCGGCGATCGGCCGGGCTGCCGTGAACCGCGCGCGGTGGGACCGGGTGCAGGCGCTGTTCGAGGCCGCGCTCGCGCTGTCCGAGGAGGAGCGAGCCCCATTCGTCGAACAGGAGGCCGGCGCCGACCCGGAACTGATCGCCGACGTCCTCGGCATGCTCGCCGCCGACCAGCGCCCGGATTCCCTCCTCGACCGGGGGCTCTCCGCGGCCGCAGAGGTTACCGTGGGTCGACTCGACGAGGCCCTGCTCGGCCGCCAGCTCTTCGGGCCGTACCGGCTCATCCGGATCCTCGGCGAGGGGGGAATGGGCGTCGTCTATCTCGCCGACCGCGCCGACCTCGGCAGTCAGGCGGCGGTGAAGATCCTCCCCGACGCCTGGCTCTCCCCCGCCCGCCGCGAACGGTTTCTCGCCGAACAGCGCACCCTCGCCCAGCTCAACGATCCCGGGATCGCGCGGCTGTACGATGCCGACACCCTGCCTGACGGGACGCCCTGGTTTGCGATGGAGTATGTGGACGGGCTCCCGCTCACCCAGTGGTGCCGGGCCCATGCCCGATCCGTCGACGAGCGCCTCGGCATCTTCCGCACCGTCTGCGCCGCCGTGCGCCATGCGCACCGGCACGCCGTCATTCACCGCGACCTCAAGCCGTCCAACATCCTGGTGCGCGACGATGGCGTCGTGAAGCTGCTCGACTTCGGCATCGCCAAGCAGCTCGAGGCGGTCGATCTGCCGGCCGATCAGACCCGCACCGGTCTCCGCGCCCTCACGCCGGCCTACGCCGCCCCCGAGCAGCTTCGCGGCGGGCAGATCGGCGTCCACAGCGACGTCTATTCGCTCGGCGTCATCCTCTACGAGCTGCTCGCGGGCCGGCTGCCGTTCGATGTCGCCGGCCTCACGCCCGGAGAGACCGTCGCCCTCATCACCGGTCGCGAACCGGTGCGCCCCTCGGTGGCCGCCCGCGACACCGCGGTGCGCGCGGGCGAGCTCTGGTCGGGACTCGACAGCGGAGCCTGGGCGGACCTCGACGTCCTCTGCCTCACGGCGATGCACCCGGAGCCAGAACGGCGCTACCGGAGCGTCGACGCCCTGATCCGCGATATCGACAACTACCTCGAGGGTCGGCCGCTCGACGCACGATCCGACACCTTCGGATACCGGATCGGGAAATTCGTGCGGCGGCATCGCGCACCAGTGGTCGCGATCGCCCTGGTGCTCCTGACGGTGATCGGGCTGGTGGTGTTCTATACCGTGCGGCTCCGATCGGCCCGGAACGTCGCGCTGGCCGAGGCCACACGCACCGAACGGATCCAGCGCTTCATGCTGAATCTCTTCAAGGGAGGAGAGGAGGCGGTGGCGCCGGCGGACAGCCTGCGGGTGGTGCAGCTGCTGGAAGGAGGAGTGCGGGAAGCGGCGGCGCTCGACCGCGAGCCAGCCATTCAGGCGGAGCTGTATCAGACCCTGGGCAGCGTCTTTCAGCGGCTCGGCAAGCTGGACCGGGCAGACACGCTGCTGACCCGCGCGCTCGCCGGGCGGCGGGCGCTCTCGGCACCGGACGATCCGGAAGTGGCGCGTGCGCTCGTTGCGCTGGGCCGGTTGCGCACCGACCAGGCGCAACTCGAGGCGGCAGAGCGCCTGCTGCGTGAGGGATTCGCCATCGCGAGTCGCCGCCTCCCCGCGGATCATCCCACGGTCGTCGAGGCCTCGGTGGCGCTCGCGGAGGCGCTGCAGCGGCGTGGCGCATACGCGGAAGCGATTCAGCGGCTCGATGCGGTGATCCGGCTCGACACCGCGGACGCGGGCGGCCCACCCGCCAACCTGGCCGGCCACCTGCGCGCGCTGGCCGATGCGCACTTCTACGCGGGAGACTACCCGGCTTCGGATTCGCTCAATCAGCGGATCCTCGCGATGAGCCAGGCCCGCTACGGGCCGCGGCATCCCGACGTCGCCACCACGCTCGCAAGCCTGGGTGAAACCCAGCTGATGCTCGGGCGCTACGCTGATGCCGAGCAGGAGTTCCGTCAGGCGCTCGACATCACCCGCGGCTGGTACGGTGAGACCCACCCGGAAGTGGCGGCCAATCTCACCCGGCTCGGGCGCGCGCTGACCTACGAGAAGAAGATCCCGGAGGCGGATCGTGCCCTGGGCGAGGCGCTGACGATCCAGGAACGGGTCTACGGGCCGATGCATCCGCAGGTTGCCGAGGCGCTGAACGAGCTCGGCAATCTCGCCTTCGCGCAGGATCAGAACGACCTGGCCGAGGCGCGGTTCCGGCGTGTGCTCGTGATCTATCGATCCGTGTTCGGCGAGCAGCACCAGTTCGTCGGGGTGGCGATGTCGAACCTGGCGAGTGTGCTGCTCGAGAAGAAGGACTACCGGAACGCGGAGGATCTCTACCGGCGCTCGATCGCCATCTACTCCAGGGTGCTCTCACCGGACCACGTGAACACCGGCATCGGGCACATCAAGCTGGGCCGGACCCTGCTCAGGCAGCGTCGCTATCCGGAGGCGATCGTGGAGAGCCGGGCGGGCTACGACATCCTGATCCGGCAGACCGATCCGGCGACGAGCTTCATTCGGGCCGCACGCCGCGATCTCGCCGCCGCCTACGACTCGCTGCATCAGCCGGAACTCGCCGCCCGGTTCCACGCCGAACTGCACGACACCGTGATGGCGACGGCGCCCCGCCAGTGAGGGCCGCGGCCCTCAGCCGGCCAGCGCCCGTTCCCGCTCGAGCAGGGCCGCCTTCCGCGGCAGCCCCCAGCGGTAGCCGCCCAGCGTGCCATCGGTCCGGATGACGCGATGACAGGGCACTACGACCGCGAGCTTGTTGGCGGCGCAGGCACTCGCCACCGCACGCACTGCCCGCGGCTTCCCGAGTGAACGCGCCAGCTGCTGGTAGGTGCGGGTCTCCCCCGCCGGGATCGTGGTGAGCGCCTGCCAGACCCGCCACTGGAAGGCGGTGCCGGCGAGGTCGACCGGAATCGGCGCGGCCTTGAGCCTGGTGCGCGACGGCGCGGCCAGCGCGGATGCCACCTTCTCGACGAGACCAGCGAGCCAGCGGTCACCGTCATCCACCCGGGTGCGGACGGCGTCGGGGAAGTTGCCGGCGAGCTCCCGCACCAGCGCCGTGTCGCTGTCGCCGAGCGCAACGGAGGCCACGCCCTTGTCGGTGGCAGCTACCAGCAGCCGGCCGTAGGCCGACGGCACGATCGTATAGCGGATCTCCATACCGGCTCCTCCCTTGCGATAGGTCCCCGGGGTCATGCCGAGCAGCGCGTGTGCCCGCTCGTAGACCCGGCTGCTCGATCCATACCCGGCCTCATAGGTCGCCCGGCTCACCGAGCCTTCAGTGCGGAGCGCCGACCGCAGCCGCTCCCGGCGCCTGGCCGAGGAGTACTCCCGCGGTGAGAGCCCGGTCAGTCGTTTGAAGGTGCGCTGCAGATGTGAGGCGCTCACTCCCGCTTCCCGCGCGAGCCGCGCGAGACTCACCCGCTCGTCGCCGTGCGCATCGAGATAGTGCCGGGCTCGTTCGACCGCGCGCTCGGCATCGGTGACGCCGTCCCCCTCCGGTTTGCACCGCTTGCAGGGACGGAATCCCGCCACCGCCGCCTCGGCGGGAGCGGCGAAGAGCCGGACCCGGTCGGCCCGGGGATGGCGGGAGGGACAGGTGGGGCGACAGAAGATCCGGGTGGAGGTCACCCCGTACACGAACCGTCCGTCGAAGGCGGCATCCCGTTCTCGGATGGCGCGCCAGGCGCGATCATGGGGCGGAAGAGCGGGCGTCTGCATGGGGAGAGAATAGCGTCGCGCCCGGGTACCGGCTATCCGGATCTTGCGCGCGAATCCCCCTCTCCGCCGACCTGTCAGGGCAGGATACCTTTCTCCCCCCGCCCCCTCCCCAGCCGAGGTCTCGCACCGTGTCCGCCCCGTCGGTTCTCGATCAGATCCTCCGCTTCAACGCGGGCCGCGACCCGGAGCGGCTGTCGCGCAAGCTCGACCTGATGCGCGCGAGCCCCTTCCGTTTCTACCGCGGCACGGCCCATCTGTTTTACGGCTATCGCGCCTTGCTGGGACCGCTCACCGACGCTCCGGCCGTCTGGAGCACCGGCGACCTGCACCTCGAGAACTTCGGATGCTACAAGGGCGACAATCGGCTCAGCTACTTCGATCTCAACGACTTCGACGATGCGGCCCTCGGTCCGGTCACCTGGGACCTGGCCCGCCTGGTCACCAGTCTCCGTCTGGGGCTCGCGGCGCTGCATCCACGGGCCGAGAAGCGGCAGAGCCTCTCCGAATTCCTGCTCGCCGAATACGCGACAGTGCTCGAGAGCGGCAAGCCCAGGTGGATCGAACGCGCCACCGCGGAAGGCGGCATCCGGCGACTGCTGCGCCGCGCGAAACAGCGCAGCCGGCGGGCGCTGCTGTCCGAGCGAACCGACTGGGCGCCGCGGCGGGCGAAACACCGTCTGCGCCTGCTGCCGGGGCGCACCCTGGCGGCCACGGCGAAGGAGCACGCGACGGTCCGCAAGGCGATCGAGCAGGTCCATCTCGCCGGCGTGGACCCGCGCTTCTTCCACGTGCTGGACGTCGTACGGAGGGTCGCGGGGATCGCCAGCCTCGGGCTGCCCCGCTATGTCGTCCTCGTCGAGGGCCGGGGCTCACCGAACAACAACTATCTCCTCGATGTGAAGGGCGCGATCCCGTCCGCGCTCGCGGCGGCGTCCCCGGCCAAGCAGCCACAATGGAACGACGACGCCGAACGGGTCGTGACGGTGCAGCACTGGATGCAGGCGGTTTCCCCGGCGCTGCTCAGTGGGACCCGGATCGGACGGGTCCCATGCATCGTGAGAGAGCTGCAGCCGACCGAGGATCGTCTCACCCTCGACGAATGGAATGGCGGCGCGCAGGCCGTGGAGACCCTGCTCAGGGGCGTCGCCCAGGTGACGGCGTGGGGGCATCTGCGCGCGGCGGGACGCCAGGGCGCGGCGAGCGTGGACGAGCTGATCCACTTTGCCCGGGGCCGCGCCTGGCGGAAGGCGGTGCTGCGCGCCGCCACCGGAGCGGAGGCGCAGGTCGAATCAGACTGGGCGGACTTCATCGCCGCGCTGGCGAAGCAGGGACGCCGTCCTCGACGCGGGAGCGATGCGCCTTACGCCTGACGCGGCTCCCGCGACGCCGCCTCGGCCTCGATCACCAGCTCCCCGAGCCGGCGCCTCCCGATCGCGAGATCCTGGCGCCGTTTGAGTTCGGCCCCGCGGAGCGACCCGTCGCGCAGGCCGCGGACGTAGGCCGGCAGCTTGGTCTGGAGGTCGCTGCGCATTCGCGCGCCGGCCTCGCGCGTGGCGGTCAGGAACGAGCGACGGCTCCCTGGCGGCCCCTGCCAGTACCACGCCGTCAGCCGGTGCAGCAGCCAGCGGAATCGCCCACCCGCGGTCGGCGTCGCCGCGAGGCGCGCGAGCGTCGGCGGCATGGTCAGCGCCGCATCCAGGACCTGCTCCCTGGCCAGGGCGAAGAGCTCCGCCCCGTGCGGCCTCGTCGCGATCGCGGTACTGAGCGTGGGCAGGGGGTCGGCGCCGAGCAGCTCGCGCATCAAGGCGAGCGTCAGGTAGTTCCAGGTCGCGCAGCCATAGCGCTGCCACTGATCGGCCAGCGCGGCGGCGTCGCAGTCACCCGCGGTCGCCTCCAGCCAGAGCGCGACATCCAGCAGGGGCCGGAGCCCCATCTCGAAGCGATGATGGGATCCGCAGTGCACCGCGAGGTGGGTGAGCATGTCCTCGGGATGTGGGACGCGTGCCCGCACCCCACCGAGGTCCCGCTCGACCGCGCGCGCCCATGCCGTCTCGCTCCACCCCGGCGCCGCCGTGACCATCGACTGCACGACACTATGGAGCTCGAGCACGACCTCGCCGCGGTCGGCCTCGAAGACCCGGGTCGACTTCTCCTCCAGCCGGTCCGCCGCCGCCATGCGGGACTGCAGCCGCTCGGGGTAGTGCATGCCGGCCGCCAGCACCGCCGCCGCCGCGGCATCGAGGTGCTCAGGCAGCGTCCACAGATCGAGGTCACCCATGGCCCGGAGCGCCGGCGCCGGATAGGCGAGATGAGCCAGGGCGACGCCCTTGAGCACCACGAAGGGCACCCCCGCGGCGTCGAGCGCCTCCGCCAGCCGGCGCAGCACGGCGTGGCGCTGCAGATGCCTGAGCACCGCCCCTCGGCTCGCGAGGGCGAGCGATTCACGCATGCTGGCCGGGAGCAGCGCGGCGTCCACCAGCTGGGGAATTCGCCAGGCGAGCCAGGGGTGCAGATCGCGCGGGGCGACCTCGAGCAGCGCCTCGAAGCCCTCGGGCCCGGCACGCGGAATCGATGCGGGGGTCGCATCGCGCCGGAGCAGCGCCAGCAGCAGCCGCTGGGCCTCGGTCATCGGGTGGGGGCCGGCTTTGCCAGTCGCCGGTGGAGTGCGGCGTAGACCGCGGCGCCGCGCGTCGCGAGGCCGACGTCGAGGGCCACGGCGGCGCGCACGCTGAAGAACATGAGCGCGGCAATCACCCGTCGAGGCAGCGACGGAGCCTCTGGAGGCGGCACGGGGCGCCATTCCGAGGACGCGTGCCAGTGGGTGATCTCACCAAGGATGCGCTCGGCCGCGACCGGTGGGTCGCAGACCGGCGAGCCGTCGCCGCGGGTGAGCACCATCGGATGCCCGTGCCGGTCGGTCCCGCGCCAGAGGAGCCGGTGACCGATGAGGCCGCGTTCGGCCATGATGGCGACCACCGCGCCGCAGCGGGCGGAGGCGGGATCCTCGCACTGGATCCTGATGCGGGTGCCTGCGGGGAGTGTGCTGCCCATGCTGATGCCGGAGATCTCCGACTCGATCACCCGCCGCGACCGCTGCAAGAGCGGCGCGAGTGCGAGACTCCAGGTGGCGTCAGAGTGGGCGAGCGGCATGATGGGAGCCTGCGCCCGCGTCCGGCGGAACGCGGCGGGGCCTCACGGCCTCGCGGCCGGACTCTCGACGGGCTGGGCCGGCGGAGCCGCCGTGGGAGCGGCGCCCTGCCGGCGGTCGCGGAGCATACGGAACGGATTGACCAGGTGGGTCGTCAGGCGCTCCCCCATGTCCAGCCCCTCGACGCCATAGCGCGTGGGCCGCGGCTGCTCGGCGACCGCGGTGCCGAAGATGTAGTCCCAGAAGCTGAACAGGAAGCCGTAGTTGGCGTTGGCGTGGGCCGGCTCCGCCGAGTGATGAAAGGCGTGGAAGCGGGGGCTCACGATGACCCGGTAGAGCGGGCCGAAGCGCCAGTCGAGCTGGGCATGCTGGATGGCGGTAATGCAGGTGACGGCGACGCCGAGCGGCATCCAGCCCTGGGTCGGCACCCCGAGCAGCACGTGGAAGAGCACGAAGTAGAGCAGCACATCCATGCTCAGATTTTCGAACGGATGCCGCCGGCTGGCGGTGAACAGCGTCATCTGCTCCTGCGAGTGATGGATGCTGTGGAACGCCCAGAGGAAGCGGCTCGTGTGCTGCAGCCGGTGCCACCAATAGGTCACGAAATCGCCGGCCACCCAGAAGATCGCGAGACCGACCGGCCAGGGCCACGCCCGGAGCAGGTTGAGCTGCATGAAGCCGAGCCGCGGTTCGAGCGCATTGGTCAGGGCCGCGAGCATCAGGACGTTGTAGTAGCCACCCTTGTAGAAGAGGGTGTAGGCGACGTCGTTGGCAAAGTTGCGGGTGTGATAGCGGGCCGGGTCGGCGCCGGCCCGGCCCTCGAGGACGTACACCGCGCCGAGAAAGCCGGCGTAGACGAGAATGCCGTAGGCGGTGGACTTCGCGAGCTGCACGAGATGGATGAGCGCGGCGAAATCAGTCAGCCGCTGCCAGAGCAGATCCGTCCCCGCACCCGCCGCTGCGAGGATCACGTCATCCCCAGGCGGGCGCGCACCGCCGCGCGGCGCTCATCGGACATCTTCACCGCCATCGCCACCTCTTCCGGCGAGAATCCGGCTTCGAGCCGTGCCTCCACCGCCACGCCGTACTTCTCGACGTCGGTCCCCCCGCCCGCGAAGACCTGCTCGAACGCCTCGGCGCACTGGGAGAGCGCGCGCGCCATGTCGAGCGCGATGCGGGGATGCTTCGCGAGCTGGTCCTTGATGTACTCGTTGGCGAAGCGGATGTGGACCACTTCGTCCGCCTGCTGGGCGTCGTACATCTCGGCCAGTTCGTGATCGCCCCTGGCCCAGGCTTCATCGCGGGCATGGGTCGCGGCGTCGAGCCCGTCCGCCTCGAAGCTCCGGTTCTGCACCGAGAGCCGGCCGACGAGGTTGTTGATCTTGCCGAGCAGACGATACTGGAAGTTGAGCACCGGGTACTGGCCGAGATGCCCGCCCCGCTTCACGAAGAGGCGGTGATAGTTCATCGTGTGCCGCGCCTCGTCCGCACACTGCCGGGCGAGGCCCTTCCGGACGCTCCAGTCGGCGTCGGGGAACTCCGCCAGACTCCGGGCGGCGTTCTCCATCACGCACATCTCCTCGTTCATCTGCCGGTGGAGGAACTCATGATCCCGTTCCGGCGTGCCGTCGGGATGGTTCTCGAGTTCCGCCCAGACCTCGCGGACGGTGAAGCGCTCGTCGCGGGCGGGGCCCTCGCCGAACAGCCGGGGATCGAGCGCGGGGCGGGCCGGTGCGGTGTCGGTCATGCGGCTAGTTCCCCTGGCTCATGGACGGAAGGATCGACCGGAAGCCCGCCTGACGCAGCACCTCGGCGACCTCCTCTTCGGTGAAGTCGGCTGCCCGGCGGTCCTCGATGTTGATCGCGGGCGGCAGGCGGCGGTCGTCGGTGATCTCGACGCCGGCCGCATTGACCGAACCGACCTCGGACGCCAGCTGATTCAGCACCTGGCCGAGGTAGCGCACCGCCATCGCCACCTTGAGGAGAATGCGCGGATCTTCCTCGGTGACGCGCTTGATCCAGCGGTTGGCGAAGCGGACGTGGGTGATTTCGTCGGCCAGTATCCCCTCGAGCAGATCGGCGGTCTCGTGATCGCCCGCCTCGCGCCAGCGATTGCGCATGGTGCCGAGGATGTCGATGAGCCCCGCCTCGAAGGTGCGGTTCTGCACCGCGAGCCGGCCAGGGAGGTTGTCGAGCATCAGGGTGACGCCCCACTCCAGATTCGCGATGGGGAACTCCCCCTTGAACCCCTTCAGCTCGGCCAGCCGGCGATACAGCAGGCTCGCGTGCCGCGCCTCGTCCGAGACCTGGCGGGCGAGCGACATGCGCAGGTCCCACGACGCCTCGGGAAAGTCCACCAGGCAGCGGGCGGCGATCTCGATCGCGCCGGTCTCGTTGTTCATGTGCCGGTGCAGCCGTTCGCGCCGGGAGATCTCCGACATGTCGGGCCAGTCCTGCATCTCGTCGTCGGTCTGGACGACGGTGAAGCAGGGCTCGCGCGCCGGATCGCTCCGGAGCACGACGCCGCGGACGACCTTGGTCGCCTCGTCCCCGCTGCTCATGCCGAACTCCGGGCCGGCTGGCGGTCGGTGACGAAATCGGCCTCGGCGCGCGCCAGGTCGGCGAGCCGCACCGGCCAGGTGGTGTCGTGGAGCCGGATGTCGGGGCGCTGCTCCGCGAACCGTGCGCGATCGGCGTGCAGCCGGGGGAGATCGAAGAGGATCCGCTCCATGATCCGCACCGTCGGCTCGTCGTTGAGCTGATCGGTGTTCGCGATGTACTGGCGGTAGCGCGACTCGAGATCGTGCAGGATGCCGTCGTAGAAGCCCGCCACCCGTTCCGCCGTGCCGCTCGCGGCCGCGAGGGTCTCGAGCACCCGCATGTAGCCGTCGGCCGGCGGCACCGAATACTGCAGCGCCGCCCGCAGCTCGCCGGTCCGGCGGCCGAGGATGTCGGCGTGCTGGGCGAAGTCCCACACGTGGCGGCCGAAGAGCACCTTGGCCTCCAGCTCGGGCGTCGTGGGAATCCAGCGCGCGAGCGTTTCCATGAGGTAGACCGAGATGAACCGCAGGGTGCCGACCCGATCGGCCTTCTGACGAATGGTGAGACCCATCACGCCTCCAGAGAGTTGATCAGCAGCTCCGCCGTCGCTTCCGGCGGGCCGGGCTGCAGGAGGGCACAGGGCACCTCCGTGATGATTTTCAGGAGATCCCGTGTCCGGCTGAAGACGGGCATCCCCCACAGCGTCGCGCCGAGCGGCGTCAGCATCGCCAGGTGCTCGCGTCCCGGCGGAGCCAGCTCGAGCCTCGGCTCCGGCGCGAAGCCCCGGAGAAAGATCACCCGCCGGAGCGGGAGCGCGGTCACGGCGGCACCGGGAAAGAGCCGGCCCGCATAGGCCCGGCGCCGCTGGGTGCCATCCGGGAACGGCTCGTACGGTGCCGCTTCCCGGTCGAGTGCGGCGCCGACCGAGCCGGCACGGGGGCCGTCCCGCACCGCGAGTGAGCGGCGGACCGGGACGACTTCGAGCGCTCCGGTCCGGATCCCGGCGATCTCGTCACCCAGGAAGGCGTGACCCCGGGCGGCGAGAGCCAGCGAGAGGGTCGTCTTCCCTGCGCCCTTCGGGCCCACCAGCAGCACTCCCTGACCATGGATGCCGACGGTGGCGGCGTGCAGGAAGAGCAGACTCCGCTGGAGCCGGAAGAGCCGGTTCATCGCCAGGCTGCCGACCAGCGCCTGCCAGGGGGCATCGCGCGGCACCAGCAACCGCTCGCCTGACACAGCCAAAACGCCCACGCCATCGGGCGTGGGCATCTCGATGATCCGCCAGCCGGGTACAGGAGAGGCCGCCTCGCGGTAGCCGCGATCCGGGATCACCTGGAGCGTGAAGGCGACCTGATCGAGCGGTTCTCCATCCTGGAAGACGACCAGGGCGAAGTCTCCGCCGTCCGGCGCGTGCACGGTGCAGCGGACCCGCGGCAGACCGTCCTCGGGAAGCTCGTCGACCGCGCACTCCTGGAAGAGGAGGTGCAGCCGGTCGCTGAGCCGCGTGTCATCGGAGCGGACCTCGAGGTACCCGTCGCCGAGCCGGTACCGATGCGGGCGGGACCGCCCGGGTGCTGCAGCCAGAGTGTCGGCGAGAGCACATGTCTCCCGCCACCACTCGTCCGGCTGCCGGCTCAAAGGCCTTCCGGCCCCTGAGCCGGCCATTCAACGAACGCGGGAAGACCCGCGCCGGGGCATCAGCCCCACCAGGAACTTCCAGCGCTGGTAACCTGGAAGACCTTGAGCATCTCCTTCTCGTCCACCACGACGACCTGCGGTGGCTGGTACGGCTTCAATTCGGTACGGCTGAGATCCTTCTCCATGCGCACTCCTGAGGTTGAGGGAATGAGGGGGGTCACACGACGGGTTCGGCAGCGACGAGCTCGAGTTCAGCGAACTTCTCCAGCGCGGCGCGCACATCGGCCTGCACCTGCTCCAGCGTGGGCGCGGCGAACTGCCGGCAGATATCGGCCGCGATCTCCTCGGCCGTGGCCGGCTTGACCAGCCGCTCCCAGACGAACGCCGCCGTGCCGTTGAGCAGGCAGAAACGATTGCTCGCCGGATTGAACAGGATCGACTCCCCCTGCAGCGGGGCGGCTTCGATCGCGGGATTCCGGCGATAGGCGGTGCTCATGTCCAGCTCCTCAGGAGATCGAGCGGGGATCCGGCACCGGCGACGACGGCGCGGCCGCGGGGACAGCCGCCGACCGCCGGAACAGCATCCGGAACGGTGCGACGAGCTGTTCCCGGATCGTCCGCGGCACCGGCATCCCCTCGACGCCGAACCGCTCGGGACGACGGGCTTCGTACACCCCGGTCCCGAACAGGAAATCCCACATGCTGAAGATCTTGGCGAAATTCCGGTTGTGATGCCGCGGGTCGGTCGAGTGGTGGATCGAGTGGAACCGCGGGCTCACCAGCACAAAGTAGGCGCGTGCGTAGGTCCAGTCGAGGGCCGAATGCTGGGCCGCCTCCAGGATCATCATGGTCGCGTAGAGCGGCAGCCACCGGAAGGTGGGGACGCCCAGCACCAGCAGCGGCACCACCATGATCAGATTCTGCCCGATCTGCTCGATCGGATGCAGCCGGTAGGAGCTGATGAAGCTCATCTCCTCCTGCGCGTGGTGGACGCTGTGGAACGCCCACAGCGGCTCCCAGGTATGCAGCAGCCGGTGCCACCAGTAGGTGCAGAAGTCGACCACCAGCCAGTACAGCAGCCAGTGCACCGGCCCCGGGAGGCCGGCGAGGATCTCGATCTTCAGGAAGTCGAGCCGGGCTCCCAGCGCGTTGGCGAGCGCGGCCCAGACCAGGATCGTGTAGAAGCCGCCCTGATAGAAGAGGGCGTAGAGCACATCCTGGGCGAAGGTGCGCGAGCGATAGCGCGTGCCCCGCGCCCCCGAGAGCCACTCCAGCGTGAAGATGACCGCGAACAGGCCCACGACCATGAGGATCGTCGCCAGCGTCATGTGCGCCAGCTCCGGCAGATGGATGGCGGAGGTGAACCGCGCGACGGCCTCCGCCGGGAAGACCTTCCCCAGCAGCGCGCTCACCCCATCGGCCAGCCAGGAGGAGAGATCCCGGAGCCGGAACGCGGCACTGACCCGCTGCACGCCATCAAGCTGAAGAATGGGCCCGCTCCTGGGTGGAATCGTCGAGGGGAAGGAACGGTGCTCGGGGGTTTCCCGATTACCTTATCACCCTACCACCCGCTGCGGGAGCCTGTCAATGGCCCACCGCACGGGCAAATCATGAAGATTTAGGGCGTGGCTCCAGAGCGCAGACCGAACGATTGAGATCCCTCGCCCGGCGCCGCGAAACTGCATCGAATCGAAACGATCTGGGTGCCGGCCGGAGGGAGTTCACCCCGGCCACCTGCCCCAGACCCAACCTGAACGGCTCCCGGTGCGACTGGTCTTCTGCGGCACTGACGGCGACCTCTCCGTCCATGCGCTCCGCGCCCTCGGCACTGACCACGAGGTGGTCGGCGTCGTGCGCGCGCTCCGCAAGCCGAGCGGAGTGTCGCAGCCGGTGTCGCCCCTCGGCGTCGCACGCGGCCTGGCCCGCGCGCTGGGATGGCGCCGCGCGTCGACGCTCGCGGGCCTCGCCGAATCGCTCCACGCTCCGGTCTGGGATACCACCTCAGGGAAGGATCCCTCGATTACGGCGCGCATTGCCGCGGTCAGGCCGGATCTCCTCTGCATCACCGGTTTCCCCTGGCTGCTCGGCGCGGATCTGCTCGCCATTCCCGGCGCGGGCGCCATCAACGCCCACGCGGCACTCCTCCCCCGCCACCGGGGGCCGCTTCCCCTCTTCTGGATCTACTATCACGATGACCGCGAGACGGGAGTGACGGTGCACCGGGTGACCGAGCGGGCCGACGCCGGAGCGATCCTCGCGCAGACGAGCTACCCTCTGCCCCGCGGCTTTCCGGTCGAGGCGCTCAACCGGCTCAACGCCGAGCGAGGCGCGGCACTCCTCGCCGAGACGGTCCGGAACGTGGCGGCGGGTCGCGCGACCGGGACCGCGCAGGATGAGGCGCGGGCGACGGCGGCGCCGATGGTCCGCGGCGGCGCGCGAATGGTGGACTTCGCGCGGTGGGAGGTGGAACGGGTGTGGCACTTCCTCGCCGGGCTCTTCCCCCGGTTCCAGGAGCCGCTCGCCTCGGCGGACGGCACGCCGGTCCGCTACACCGGCGTGCTCGGCTACGACGAGGGGGGCGAGCTCGCCGCCCCGGGCACGGCGACACCTGCCCGGCACGGCTTCGACCTGCACTGCCGGGGCGGACGGGTGCGGCTCCAGGCATGAGGACGGATCGTTAGGCATGTGCGGCATCGCCGGCTTCATCACCCGCTCCAGCTCGGGACGCCAGCGCGAGGCGCTCGAGCGCGCCCTCGGCCGGCTCCGCCACCGGGGCCCCGACGACGCCGGCATCAGCATCCTCCCCCCGAGCCCCGGCGACGGCCAGCCCTCGACCGGACTCGGCAACCGGCGCCTTGCCATCCTCGACCTCTCGCCGGCGGGCCACCAGCCGATGGCGACGGCGGACGGCCGGTTCACCCTGGTCTACAACGGCGAGCTGTACAACTACGGCGCACTCCGCACGGAGCTCGAACGGCTCGGCCACCACTTCCGCTCCGAGAGCGACACGGAGGTCCTGCTCCAGGCCTTCGCCGAGTGGGGCATCGCGGTGCTGCCGCGCCTGGCGGGGATGTTCGCCTTTGCGATCCACGACCGGCTCGAGGGTCGCGTGGTCCTGGCGCGGGATCCGTTCGGGATCAAGCCGCTCTACTACAGCGTGCACGCCGACACCCTCGCCTTCGCCTCCGAAATCCCCGCGCTGCTCGAGTTTCCCGGCGTGAGCCGCGAGGTCGACGCCCGGCACTACTACGACTTCCTCGCCGCGGGGAACACCGACTATGGCGGCGGGACGCTGTTCGCCGACGTGCGGCAGCTCCCTGCCGGCCACACCCTCGCGGTGTCGCTCGACCGTCCCGGTGCCGGGAGCCCCGTCCCGTACTGGGACCTCGACCTGACGCAGGAGCGGGACTGCAGCTTCGCGGAGGCCGCGGCGCTGGTGCGCGACGCCTTCCTCGAGAGCATGCGGCTGCACCTCCGCAGCGATGTGCCCCTCGGATTCGCGCTCTCCGGCGGCATCGACTCCTCCGCCGTGGTCGCCTCGGCGCGACACCTGCTCGGTCCGGCGGCGGCGCTCCATACCTTCAGCTTCATTCCGGACGATCCGACGATCGATGAGCGGCAGCACGTCGATGCCGTCGTCGCCGCCACCGGCGCCACCGCGCACATCCTGCGGCTCTCCGCCGACGACCTGCGGCGCGAAATCGACCGGCTGTCGGAGATCCAGGCGGAGCCATTCGCGAGTCCGGTGATCTACGCCCAGTACCGGGTGCTCGGCCTCGCGCACGACCATGGCATGAAAGTCGTGCTGGGCGGCCAGGGCGCGGACGAGATGCTGGCGGGCTACGATCGCTACCTCCCCGCCCGGATCGGATCGCTGCTCCGCCAGGGCCACTGGCTGCAGGCCGTCGCGCAGGCGCGCCATTCCGCCACGCCCTACAGCGGTGGGACGACCGGGGCGCTCCGGATCGCGGCCGGCTACGCGCTTCCCGCCGCCTGGTACGTGACGGCACGCTCCCGCTGGCGCGGGCTCCGGGGCAAGGAGGGGTGGCTCGACGCAGCGTGGTTTGCAGAGCGCGGGGTCGGCCCGGCGCGGCTCTGGGCGCCGCGAGGCCGCCGCGTGCTCCGGGAGATGCTGGCCCACAATCTCCGCGAGTCGCAGATTCAGGCGCTGATGCGCTACGAGGACCGGAACGCCATGGCCTTCTCGATCGAGAACCGGGTACCGTTCCTCTCGCCGGCCTTTGCCCAACTCCTCTTTTCGCTGCCCGAGGAGTACCTTCTCGCGAAGGATGGCACGCGGAAGGCGGTCTTCCGCCAGGCCATGCGCGGCATCGTCCCCGATCAGGTGCTCGATCGGAAGGACAAGATCGGCTTCTCGGTGCCGATGCGTTCCTGGTTCGCCGCGCTTCGGCCGTGGATCGCCGAACGGCTCGCGCACGTGGGCGGACTGCCGGGGATCGAGAGCGGGGAAATCGAGCAACGCTGGGCCAGCGGTGCCGACCCCTATCTCGTCTGGCGCTGCGTGAGCCTCAGCACCTGGGCCGAACGCTTCGGCGCCCGCTTCACCTGAGCGCCACACGAGACACACTCCGTAGCGGAGCCTTGCGATGTCCACGCTGCCCCTGGTCCCGGAAGAGGAATCCGGCACCGACTGGATCGACGAGCTGACCGACAGCCAGTGCATGGAGGTCTTCTGGCTCTACGTCGACCCGCCGGAGCCCTTCCTCGAGCGCTACCCCCCTGCCCTGCTCGGGCGCGCGCTGCGCCACGCCCTGCGCGAGGTCTCGGGCCGGTTCCCCCCGCCTCCCAAGCGCACAGGCACGTCGTGACGTTCCGCCCGCTCCTCACACTGGCCCTGGTGCTCGCCATGCCGCCGGCCATCGACGCCCAGACTCCGCGCCCCGCCTCGCTGGCGGGGCGTTCCCCCGTCTACGCTCCGCACGGCGTCATCGCGACGAGCCAGCCGCTCGCGAGCGCCGCCGGGCTTGCCGTCCTGCAGCGCGGCGGCAATGCCATCGACGCCGCCGTGACCGCCGCCGCGGTCCTCGCTTTGGTCGAACCGCACATGACCGGGATCGGCGGCGACATGTTCGCCCTGGTCTGGTCGGCGAAGGAGCACAGGCTGGTGGGCCTCAACGCGAGCGGCCGGGCCGGCGCGGGGATGACGCGGGAGGCGCTGCTGGCGCGCGGACGCACCGAGGTCCCGACCGATGGCGCGGAGCCGATCACCGTGCCCGGCGCCCTCAGCGGCTGGGCTGCACTGCTCGAGCGCTACGGCACCATCACCCTCGCCGACGCGCTCGCCCCCGCGATCCGCCTCGCCGAGGAGGGATTCCCGGTCTCGCCGATCATCGCGCGGCAGTGGGGCGCAGAGGTGGAGCGGCTCAAGCAGGACGAGGGTGCCCGCGCCACCTTCCTGATCGACGGTGTCAGGGCGCCAAAGGCCGGGGAGTGGTTCCGCAACCCCGACCTCGCCCGCTCGCTCCGCGCCATCGCGCAGCATGGGCCGGGCGAACTCTACGGCGGCGCACTCGGCCAGCGGATCGTGGACCGGGTACATGCGTTAGGCGGCTTCCTCACCATCGACGACCTGCGCCGCCAGAAGGCGACCTGGGTCCAGCCGATCTCGGTGCCCTTCAAGGGCTACCGCGTCTGGGAGCTGCCGCCCAACAACCAGGGCATCGCGGTGCTCGAGATGCTCCGCATCCTCGAACCCGACGACCTCGCCGCCCTCGGCCACAACTCCGCGCCGTATCTGCACCGGCTCATCGAGGCGAAGAAGCTCGCCTTCGCGGATCTCGCGCGCTTCATCGGCGATCCGGCGGCGATGACGACGCCGGTCGAGCACCTCACCTCGGATGCGTTCATCGCCGGGCGCCGGTCCAGGATCGACAACACCAGGGCCGCCGAGCGCCAGGAGCCGGGGCCGGAGGCGAGCCGGAGCGAGACCATCTATCTCACCGTCGCCGATGCGCAGGGCAACATGGTCTCGTTCATCAACAGCCTGTTCGAGGCGTTCGGCTCGACCGTGGTGGTGCCGGGCACCGGCTTCGCGCTGCAGGACCGGGGCGCGGGCTTCACCCTCGAGCCGGGGCTCCCGAATACCGTGGCGCCCGGGAAGAAGCCGTTCCACACCCTGATCCCCGGCTTCGTCACCCGCACGACCACGACGGGGGAGGAGCCGTATCTCAGCTTCGGCGTGATGGGCGGCTCGATGCAGCCGCAGGGTCACGTGCAGGTGCTGCTCAACCTCCTGGTCTTCGGCATGGACCTGCAGCAGGCGGCGGATGCGCCGCGGTTCCGCCACCTGCGCGGACGCAGCGCCGTGCTCGAGGCGCCGATCCCCGACTCGGTGCGCACCGCGCTCCGGGCACTGGGGCATGATGTCGGCGAGCTTGCGCCTGACAATGCCGGCGGGGCCCAGCTCATTCTCCGGCTCCCGCACGGCTACGCCGCCGGCTCCGATCCCCGCAAGGACGGGCTCGCGATCGGCTACTGAGCCACGCCGATCCCCGCCGCCATGCCCGCTCCGCTCATCGACTTCACCCGCATCTCGGTCGCCCGCGGCGATGCGACGGTGCTCCACGATCTCACGCTTCGCATCGGGGTCGGGGAGCATGTCGCCATCCTGGGCCCGAACGGCTGCGGCAAGTCGACGCTCATCAAGACGATCACCCGGGAGTGCTACCCGCTCCGGATCCCGGGGTCCTCGCTCTCGATCCTCGGCCAGTCGACCTGGCACCTGCTCGACCTCCGCCGCCAGCTCGGCATCGTGACGCACGACCTCCTCGTCCATGCCGCGGAGGGGAGCACCGGCTTCGAGCTGGCCGTCTCGGGCTTCTTCAGCAGCGTCGGGATCTGGCGGCTCCGGCAGCAGATCACACCGGAGATGGAGGCGAGCGCCCTGGAGGCGCTCGACCGGATGGAGGCGCGGCATCTCGCCGACCGCGAAGTGAGCACGATGTCCTCGGGCGAGGCGCGCCGGGTGCAGATCGCGCGTGCGCTCGTGCACCGGCCACTGGCGCTCCTGCTGGATGAGCCGAGCGCCAATCTCGACCTCGCCGCCCAGCAGGAACTGCGCGACATCCTGCGGCGCCTGGCAAAGGACGGCACCGGGCTGGTGCTCGTCACCCACCACCTCGGCGACATCATCCCCGAAGTCGAGCGGATCATCTTCCTGCAGCAGGGCCGGGTCACGGCGGATGGCCCCCGGCGGGAGCTGCTCACGGCGGACCGGCTGTCGGCGCTCTTCGGCGTACCGGTGGCACTCGCCGAGCGGGAGGGGTACTACCATGCGTGGTGACCTATGCTGAACTGGCTCAAGCGGATCGAAGACGGCGTCTTCGCGCGACTCGGATGGGTCCAGCAGATCCTCCTGCGTCACCCCAATTACGTGGTGATGCGCCCCTCGACCTCCACCCGCTGGATCTTCCGCATCTTCGCCGCGGTGCTGCTGCTGATCGTGGCCCTCGGCTTCCTCCCCAAGCCGGTGCGGGTCAAGGCCCTCGTCATCCTGCTCTGCCTCCTCATCCTCGCCTGCATCATCATCCTCGTCATCGAGAGCCTGTCGATGCGGCGTTAGGGGATGGGAACGCGGAGCGGGGTCGCGGCGTTGGCAATCTGGATCACCGCACCCCGCCAGCGAGGCGTCTATTCTTCTCCCTGACTTCGGCACCGATGGGCACATCATGCGATTGACGATCTTCGGCGGGACAGGACGCGTCGGGCGACGACTCCTCGAATACGCGGCGCGGGACGGGCACACGATCCGGGCCCTCGTGCGCGATCCCGCGAAGCTGCCGGCCGGACTCGGCGGGCAGGCGGTGATGGGCGACGTGACCGATCCTCAGGCGGTGCTCCGCGCCCTCGAGGGCTCGGAAGTCGCCCTGAGCGCGCTGGCCGGCGCCGGCCTGCAGGACCCGGGCACGACGCTCTCGACCGGGATGCGGAACATCGTCGCCGGCATGAAGCGCCTCGGCATGCGGCGGGTGCTGGCCGTAGCCGGCGGCGGCATCCTCGACAGCCCCAGCGGCGGGCTCCGCTCCGAACAGCCCACCTTTCCCAAGGTCTTCCTCCCCACCAATCGCGAGCATCGGGGCACCTGGGACGCCCTCAAGGACAGCGGGCTCGACTGGACCCTGGTCTGCTGCCCCGACATCGTCGAGGGGGAGCTGACCCGCGGCTACCGCCTTGCCGCCGACTTCATGCCGGAGGGGGGCAAGAAGATCTCCGTCGAGGATGTCGCCGGCTTCATGCTGCAGCAGATGACGCTCACGCCCTACATCCGGCGGAGGGTGGGCATCGCCTACTGACGGCGGCGGGGAGGCCCCGGGGTCGTTATCATCTACCCTGTGAAAACACCCCTTTTGAGGCCCTTCCCGGTGGTGCGCCCCCGATGACCGCTCCCGGCCAGGCCCCCGCGGATCTCCGCGAGCTGGAAGCGCAGGTCGCCCGGCGGCGCACCTTCGCCATCATCAGTCACCCCGACGCCGGCAAGACGACGCTCACCGAGAAGCTGCTGCTCTTCGGCGGCGCGCTGCATCTCGCCGGCGCGGTGAAGTCCCGGCACGCCGCGCGGCACGTGACCTCCGACTGGATGGAACTCGAGCGGCAGCGCGGCATCTCGATCACCTCGAGCGTGCTGCAGTTCGACTACGCCGGCTGCCGGGTGAACCTGCTCGACACCCCCGGCCACCAGGACTTCTCCGAGGACACCTACCGCACCCTCGTTGCGGCCGACAGCGCGGTCATGCTGCTCGACAACCGCAAAGGCGTCGAGGAGCGGACCCGGCAGCTGTTCGAGGTCTGCAAACGCCGCCGCATGCCGATCGTCACCTTCGTCAACAAGTGTGACCGCGCGGGCGCCGACCCGATCGAGCTCCTCGGCGACGTGGAGCGCGATCTCGGCATCGCGACCTCGCCGATGACCTGGCCGGTCTACCACGAAGGCAGCTTCGCGGGCGTCGTGGACCGGCGGACCACCACCGTCATTCTCTTCGACCGGACCACCGACCACGGCGCGAGCCGCACCCACGGCAACCGCTACGCGCTGACCGACCCGGTGCTCGCGGAGCGGCTGGGCGCCTCGGTGGTGCAGCAGCTCACCGACGAGATCCACCTGCTCGATGGCGCGGGACATCCGTTCTCCCAGGAGGAGTTCCTCGCGGGAAGGCTCTCCCCGGTCTACTTCGGCAGCGCGCTCAACAACTTCGGCGTCGAGGCGTTCCTGCAGGATTTCCTGGAACTCGCCCCGCCGCCGGTCGCACGCGACTCGACCATTGGCCCGGTGGTGCCGTCCGGGCCGGAGTTCACCGGCTTCGTCTTCAAGATCCAGGCGAACATGGACCCGCGGCACCGCGATCGGGTCGCCTTCGTGCGGATCTGCTCGGGGCACTTCGAGGCGGGAATGGATGTGAAGCAGACCCGCACCGGGCGGACCATCCGGCTCGCGAGCCCGCAGCAGTTCCTCGCCCGCGAGCGCACCGCCATCGAGGAGGCGTGGCCGGGCGACGTGATCGGCGTGATGGACCGCGGCAACCTGCGGATCGGGGACACCCTATCGATCGGCGGCAATCTCGAGTTCCAGGGGATCCCGCGCTTTCCGCCCGAGCACTTCGCCCAGGTGTATCCCGCCGATCCGCTCCGCCGGAAGCAGCTCGACACCGGGCTCCGCGAGCTCTCGGAGGAGGGGGCGGCGCAGGTCTTCTACGCCGAGAGCGAGACCGGCCCGGCGCCGATCGTAGGAGCGGTGGGCCAGCTCCAGTTCGACGTGATGCTCTTCCGCCTGACGAACGAGTACGGCGCGCCATGCCGCTTCGAGCCGATCGGCTACCGCTTCCCGCGCTGGGTCACCGGCCCCGCCGCCGCCATCGAGCGGGCCGGCAGCGCCCGCGGCCGCTTGCGCCTGTACGACACCAAGGGCGCGCCGCTGCTGCTCTTCGAGAACGAGTGGTCGCTCCGCTGGGCGCTCGAGAACGAGAAGGAACTCAAGTTCCACGACGTGGCGCCGTAACAACCTCCCCCGCGACGCATTCCTGCGCCGCCGCATCTACATATTGGTCAACAGCGCTCAAGTGGCGAGCGAGCGAGGCCCCCTCCGCGGGCTCGGCTGGCGCAACGCCCGCTCCGGGGGCCTCACTCCCTCGCCGCCACGCGTACAGCCCACTCTGTAGCTGACCTCACCGACCAGTCGCGGACGAACGCGTATCTTCAGTGAGAGCAGCCGTACACCATCAGAGGGAGACCGGATGTTGCTGCAGCGAATCATGGAAGGCGCACTGCTCTTTGGATTGATGCTCCCCGTCGGGGGACCGCAGTCGCCGCGGGCGCTGCGCGGCCGGGCGCCCCGCATCGTTGAAGTGCGAGTCACCGCCGCCGATGGGCGGCGCCTCGTCGAGCAGGCCCTGGCGCAGGGGAACAGCAAGGTCGTCGTGCTCACCCTCCAGCCCGGCGCGAGCGCCTTCCAGGTCCAGGGCGCCCGCGTGGTGCTCCTCGCATCCGCACAGAGTGGCCCGCTCACCTGCCCCGTCCGGATCAGCGGGGTCCCCGTGATCCGTGCCAATCAGCTCGCGCTCACGGCGCCGGACATCACGACCTCCGGCATGCTCTGCGACAGCGCCCTGGATCTCCTCCGCCAGAAGTCGCTGGAGTCCCTCACCGCGCACCCCTGGGATCTCGCGACCCGCCTCGCGATCGCCTCGCTCCACCCGAGCGACCCCGGTCCTCGGCTCCCCATCCCCGGATGCGTGCTTCCGGAGCAGCTCATTCTGAAGCGCGTCAGCGCCCAGGCTGCCTATCTCGCGGTGACGGTGGAAGTGCTGCCGCCTGATCCGGGGACGGGCTGCTGACGGACAGACGGGAGGGCGGGAGGGCGACGGTACTCTCGCCCTCCCATCATGACCACTTCCCGCCTGTCCGCATGTCCGCCTGTCCGCCTTCTACTCGTACCGCAGCGCCTGGATCGGATCCACCTGCGACGCGCGCCGAGCCGGGACATACCCCGCACTCACCGCAACGAGAATCAGTACAAGCACCGAGAGCGCGAACACGATCGGGTCGTGTCCCTCGAGCCCGTACAGCAGCGACCGCGCCGCCCGTCCCAGGCCGAGGGCCGCCGCGACGCCAACGATGCCGCCCATCACCATCATCCCGCCAACCTGGCGCATCACCAGTCCCCGGACCTGCACCGCGTCGGCTCCGAGCGCCATGCGCACTCCGATCTCGCGGGTGCGCTGCGCCACGGTGTAGGCCAGCACCCCGTAGAGGCCGACACCGGCCAGCAGCGTCGCCAGCGCGGCAAAGGCGGCGGAGAGCAGGCTGATCATCCGGTCGAGGAAGACGTTCTCGCGGATCTGCTGCGGCATCGTCTTCAGTCCCTCGAGGGGCAGCCCCGGGTCGATCCCCTTCATCACCGTCGGAATCGTCCGGAGCAGTTCCTCGGGTGGCAGCGAGGTCCGGACGTAGAAGTTGAGCTCGCCGGCGTGCACATCCTGCTGCCACGGGGTGAAGAAGAGCGGCGGCACCGAATCCTTCACGTCGCTGTACTTGGCGTCCTTCGCCACGCCGACGATCTGGATATCCAGCGAATCGGGGCTCCTGAACGACATGAACTTCCCGACGGCGTCGGTGCCGAGCTTGAACTTCTTCGCGAAGGTCTCGTTGATCACCGCGACCTTCGGCGTCCCGAGCCGGTCGGATGCGGTGAACTCGCGGCCGGCCTTGAGCTTCATGCCAAGGGTCGCGAAGTAGCCGGCACCGACTTCATTGACCCGGGAGTTGTTGTCCACGTCCGGCCCCTCGGGGAAGCCCTGCACGTGCACGTCGGTGCCCCAGTTGGACCCGGCGAGCAGCGGCACCATCGCCGTCGTCACCCCCTGCACCCCGGGAATCGCCGCGAGCGACTCCTCCACCCGCTGGAAGAGGAGCGCCGTGCGGGTGCTGTCGTAGCCGTTCCGGTCGGGCGAGATCGCGAAGGTCACGACGTCATCGACCCGCACGCCGAGTTCGACGTGTGAGACGTTGACGAGACTCTTGAGGAAGAGACCGGCCGAGATCAGCAGCGCGGTGGCGAGCGCGATCTGCACCGTCACCAGCGTCGCGCGGAAGCGGGCCGCGCCGCGGGCGCCCGAGATCTGCCCCGCGTTGGCCCGGATCGAGGTGACCAGGTCGGAGCGGGTGCTGTGGAGCGCCGGGAACATCCCGAAGAGAATGCCGGTGCCGATCGAGAGCGCCGCCGCGAACCAGAGCACCGCCGGCTGCAGGGTGAAGTGCAGCGTCGCCGAGGCATCCGGCGGCAGCATCGCCGAGATGAGGTTGAGCGTCCACGACGCGACGAAGAGGCTCGCGACGCCGCCCATCAGCGCGAGCAGCACCGATTCGGTCAGCAGCTGGGTGAGGAGCTGCCGGCGGCTCGCCCCGAGCGCGAGCCGCACCCCCATCTCCATCGCGCGCCCCGCGCCGCGGGCCAGCAGCAGGTTGGCGATGTTGGCGCAGGCGATGAGCAGCACCACGCCGGTGATCCCGAAGAGCATGAAGAGCGGCGTCTTCGCCTGCCGGTGGACCGAGCTCTGTCCCTGCTTCCCCGGCTTGACGGTGATCTCCTTCGCCTTGAAGCGCACCATCGTCGGCTCGCTCATCCCGGTCTGCAGCGGAGCTTCGACCTCGCTGAGGATGGGATGGTAGAGGCCGTTGAGCGCGGTGGCCGCCTGCGGGATGGTGACGCCAGCCTTGAGCCGGCCGAAGAGATAGATCCAGTAGCTGCGCCGGTTCTCGAAGTCCTTGAAGCCCTCGACCACGCCACGCATGCTGATCGGGATGAAGACCAGCGGCCGGCTGCCGAGCGTGGTGCCCTCGAAGTCGCGCGGGCCCACACCGACGATCTCCATCGGGTGCCCGTTGATGATGATGCTCTGGCCCAGCACCGAGGGATCGGCGCCGAAATGGGACTGCCAGTAGCTGTAGCTCAGCACCGCGACGGAATGGGCGCCCACGGCGTCGTCATCGGCGGGCCCGAGCAACCGGCCGAGCGCCGGCGTGAGCCGGAGCGTCGGGAAGTAGGATCCGGAGACCAGCGACCCCTCACCGTTGAGCGGCTCCCCACGGAATGCCAGATTCGCTCCGAAATTGCGATGCGCCGCGAGCCCGCTGAACACCGCCTGGCTCCGCTCGAGATCGCGGAACATCGGGTAGCTGAAGACCTCGTCGCATCCGCCCGACTGGCTGCACGACTGCGACCCCGGATTGGGACCTGGAGCCGCGAGATTCACCAGCTCCTCCGGTTCGGGCACCGGCAGCGGGCGCAGCAGCATCTGGTCGAAGAGCGAGAAGATCGCCGCGTTGGCCCCGATCCCCAGTCCCAGGGAGAGGACCGCAATGCCAGTGACGAACGGCGTCTTGAACAGGGTGCGGAGAGCGAGCTTCAAATGGCGCATGCAGTTAGCCCGTGAGGGAGACGGGGGTCCGGGTGCTTCGCTGCGTGGGTCGAACGTTCCGACGAGAAACGCCGGGATTTGGTTTCCACCCCGGCGTCGACCGATAGACGCGCCAAACGGCCGAAGGGTTGGAAGCGGAACTCGGCGAGCAACCACTGGAGCGGATGGACGACCGTCGCGTGAACTCCGTGAGATCGGAGTGCGGGGCAGTTCATTCATGACTCATGGAGCGAAGTGCGACACCCGATGATTGAAGCACGCCCCGATTGACTGGCATGAACCCCGCTGGGCTTCGGAGCGTCTCTGGAGTCGAACCATGTCACACAGTCTGCATGAGCCCGGCTTCGCCTGGCTCTTCAACGCCGCTCCCGATGCGATGCTCGTCGCCGATCGGGACGGACGGCTCGTCGCCGCAAATCCGATGGCGGAAGCACTCTTTCGCCTCCCCCAACCCGAACTGCTCGAGCGCCGCGTCGAGGACCTGGTGCCCGAGCGGTACCGCTCCGGTCACTCGCGTCTGCGCAACCGGTGGCACACCCACCCCGGGCGTCGCGAGATGGGCACCGCGCTGGCCTGCGTCGGGCTGCGCGCCGACGGCGTCGAGTTCCCGGCCGACATCAGCCTGAGTCCCCTCTGGGAAGTCAGCTCCGGCATGGTGCTGATCGCGATCCGGGACGTCTCGGAGCGGCGGCGGGCGGAGTCGCAGGTCTATCGCGAGCGGGAGCGGGCGCTCGTGACGCTCGCCTCGATCAGCGACGCGGTGATCACGACGGATGCCGACGGCACGATCGACTACCTCAATCCCTCCGCCGAGCGGCTCACCGGCTGGAGTGCAGGGCGGGTGATCGGGGCCTCGATCGACACTGTCTTCACCATCGTCGGTGAGGAGAACGACGCCCTGCCGGAGCATCCCGTCGGCGTCTGCCTCAGGGAGTGCCGGATCCTCGCGAGCGATCAGGGCTCGCTGCGTCAGGCCGATGGCTATCTCCTGCCGGTGGCCTTCAACATCGCGCCGATCCGGAGCGCGGAGGGCCGCACCACCGGCATGGTCGTCGTCTTCCGGGACATCGTGCAGCAGCGGCGGCTCTCCCGGCGACTCTCCTATGAGGCGACCCACGATGCGCTCACCAAGCTGATCAACCGGCAGGAGTTCGACCGGCGCCTGACCCATCTTGCCCACGCTGCTCGGGAGACGGCGCCGGCCACGCTCTGCTACTTCGATCTCGATCGCTTCAAGGCGGTCAACGACGGGAGCGGCCACCTCGCGGGCGACGCCGTCCTCCGCCAGGTGGCCGGCATCATGACGGACGCCGTTCGCCAGCGCGACACCGTGGCCCGGCTGGGCGGCGACGAATTCGCCGTCCTGCTGGAGAACTGCGGGATCGATGAGGGAGTGCAGGTGGCGGCGAAGATCCAGCAGCTGATCATCGGCCACCGCTTCGCGTGGCAGGAGCTGAGCTTCCGGGTGGGCGTCAGCGCGGGGGTGGTCGCCATCTACCCCGGCGCGACACCGGAAGAGGTGCTCGTCGCGGCCGACGGCGCCTGCTACGCCTCCAAGGCGCGCGGTGGAAAGGAGCCGATCGTGGCGACGACGGCGACAGCCGCCGCTCAGGCGCTTTCCGCTTTGTAGCGCTTACGCGGCGAGCTTCGGCCGGAGCCGGAGGCTCAGCGCCATCATCGCCACCATCACGCCGGTGGCGGCGAGGTAGGCGACGGAGAGCCCGGTGAGACCGCCCCCTTCGTGGTCGGCGAGGGCGCTCAGCACCGCGACGACCAGCAGGTTGCCGATCGCGATCCCGATGTTGACCAGCGCCTGAGCGGCACTCCGCTGGAGCTGATCGACCTCGTCGAGCACCACCGTCCGGAGCGTCCCCCCGACCACGATTCCCACCCCGGCGCCGATCAGCAGCGTCGCGAGCATGTAGAACCAGAAGTGCGCCGCCAGGAGGCCGATCAGCGCCGACCCCGCCGCCAGCGTCCCGAAGCCCCAGAGCATCACCGCCCGGGCACCCAGCCGATTCTGGATCCGCCCGAAGCCCATCGACGCCCCCGACGAACAGAGCACGAGCGGAATGAGGAGCAATCCCGCCTTCCGCGCCGGAGTGTTGAACGCCGCGACGGCGACCGACGAAATGAAGATCACGCTCCCCATCCCGAACCCCGACCCGATGCAGAGCGCCCAGGTGGTCCGGAGCTGACGGGTGCCGAAGAGGCTCATCGGCACGATCGGTTTCACGGCGCGGCGCTCGATCCAGATGAGCAGCGGCACCGCGCAGACGGAGAGCAGCAGCAGTCCGGGCCAGAGCGTGAGTCCGAACACCCGGTCGAGCGCGCGATTGATGCCGAGCATGAGCGACGTCAGCATCAGGGCGAGGACCGAGATCCCGGCGTAGTCGAACGGCGGGTGATCGCGGACCACGGTGATCGAGGGCAGCGCGCGGGCCCCCATGATGAAGACGGCGGCGGCGAACGGCAGGTTGATGATGAAGATCCACTGCCAGCTCGCCATCACGAGGAGGAGCGAGGCGAGCACCGGGCCGACCAGGAACGCCATCCCGAAGGTCGCGCCGATCAGGCCGAGGATCCGGCCCCGCTGCTCCGGCGGGAAGATGTCGCCGACGACGGCGCTCGCGGTGGGGGTGATGCCGCCGGCGCTGAAGCCCTGGATCGCACGGCCGACCAGCACCATCCCGAAGCTGTGCGAGGTGGCGATCAGCAGCGAGCCGAGCGCGAAGCCGGCGATGTCGAGCAGGTAGATGGTGCGCCGCCCGAAGCGGTCGCTCAGGCTCGCCATCAGGGCGGTGCTGCTCAGGGAGCAGAGGCTGAAGACGATCGTCACCAGCCCGATCTGCCGGTTGTCGACCCCGAAGGCGACGCGGAGCGCGGGGATGGCGGGGGCGATGACGGCGGTGTCCAGCGCCGCCATGAAGACGCCGAGGAAGAGGACCGCGAGCAGCCGGCGGCGGGCGGTGTCGTCGGCGGCCACTCTGGTAGCGTCGGCGGCGGGAATTTCGACGGAGGACATCCTGCAAACGTAGCGGCGGCGGGAAGCCCGGAAAAGCGACAACCGGAGGGCGATATGGTCCGGAAACCCGTCGTGCCCCCTGTGCGCGGCGCTGGAAACGTTGCAGACGTTGCGCACGTTGCAGATGTCGCAGCGCATTCGTCAGGCAACCCTGAGCAACGCAACCTTCTCCGGGGCATGCGCGTCTTACCTCCATCCGCGTGAGGCGGGATCAACGCGAGTGGAGCGAGACGAATGCGGGAGTGGAAGAGTTCAATCCTCGGAGTGATGGCGCTGGCGACACTCTGTCACGCGCCAGACCTCAGCGCCGCACAATCCACACTGGCACGCGGCATTCCCAGCCTCGCCGCCCTCCCGGTCGACACCGTCGTCGAGCGGATCACCAGCACCGCCGATCCCCGCGAGCAGTACGCCGCCTTCCTCCCGCCCCACTATCGCACCGATCGCACCTGGCCGGTGCTGGTGCTGCTCGACCCGCGGGGACGGGCGCTGCTGCCGCTGGAGCGGATTCGGCCGGTCGCCGCGCGGCTCGGCTACATCGTGATCAGCTCCTACAACTCCCGGAGCGACGAGCCGGTCGATCACAATGCGGCGGCGGTCGACGCCATCCTCGACGATGCCGACCGGATGCTGGCCATCGATCCGCATCGCATCTATTTGGTGGGACAGTCCGGCACCGCCCGGAGCGGCTGGCTCTTCGGGTATGCGCTCCGGGAGAATGTCGCCGGCCTCATCGGGTTCGGGGCCGGTCTGCCACCTGGATTCACCCCGGCTCCGCCTGCGGCGGGCGGCGCGCACGGGCCGGTCTTCTACGGCGCGGCGGGCACCGACGACTACAACTTCGACGAGATGTGGAATCTCGATGCCCGGCTCGACAGCCTCGGGGTCACCCATCACATCGAGTGGTTCGACGGCATTCACGCCTGGCCCGGCACCGGGGAGATGACCGAGGCGGTGGAGTGGATGCATCTGCAGGCGATGCGCCGGGACCTCCTCGCGCCCGATCGGCCGTGGATCGACTCGCTCTACCGGAGCCGGCTGGCGAACGCCGCCAACGTGCGCGACGGCGGCGGCGCCTACCGCGCCTGGCGGGAGTTCCGATCCATCGAATCCGACTTCGCGGGCGTGCATGAGATCACCGCGGCGCACATTGCCCGCCGCGCCCTCGAACAGCGCGGCAGCGTGCTCGACACCGAGCGTCACATGGCCGACCTCGTGCGGCAGCAGAACGGCTTCAACGAAAAGCTGGGGCTGCTGCTCGGCGAGCTGCGCGACGCCCCGCCCCCATTTGACGCGGCCTGGCGCCGGCTCGGCATGGACCGGCTGATCGAGCAGGCGCGCGATCCGGTGGACACGATGGCGGCGCACGCGGCCCGGCGCGCGCTGGAGCAGGTGTGGGTCTACATCTCCTTCTATGAGCCGCGGGAGTACCTGGTGCGGAACGACCCGGCGCGCGCCCTCTCGCTGCTGGCGCTGGCCGAACGGCTCCGGCCCGGCGATGCCGGGGTGTCGCTGTACCGGGCGGAGGCGCTCGCGCGCGAAGGGAAGGCACCGGACTTCCTGATGGCCCTCAAGGACGCGGCCCGGGCGGGTGCCCTGCCCGAGGCACTCAACCGGGACGCGAACCTCACCGCCCTCCGCGCCGATCCTCGCTCCAGCGTGGAGCTCGAGCGACTGGACTCGCCCGCGGTGATCCTGCAATAGCGACCGCCTTCGCTGAAGGACTACGCGACCTTCGGCGGCGCCTTCACTTCGGGCTTCTCGCGATTGGGCAGGGGGATGTTCCGGGCCCGCACCCAGGCGGCGAGCAGCTCCGCATCATCCTTGAAGCGGTGCCGGTTGAGGCGATCGAGCTGCCGGAGCAGACGCATCACCTCCGCGGTGACCTTGTCGAGATCCGCCGAGGCGCCGACTTGCGCGTTCCGGCCAACCTCCTTGGCTCCCTCCGTGAGTTCAATCCGATCGATCGCCGCCGAGAGTTCCGCGAGCAGGGTGTCGGGGAGCCCATACTGCTTGAGGAGCGCCTCGACCCCGGTGGCCTCTGCGACCGCCACCCGCGACTTGGTCACGAACTCGGCACGACGCAGCTTCTCCCTGGGCACCTTGATTCGAACCACGAGATCCGGCTGTTCCGCCGCGGCGGCCTCGGCCAGGCCGGCCACGAGGATCAGACCATCCCGCACCGTCGCGCGAAGGCCGCCCTTGGTGAGGACGGAGGCCTTCACCGTGATCTGACCGCTCTCATGCTGCTGCTCGAGGACCCGTGCCCGCGCCAGCCGATCCTCGAGCTTCACCACCGCGGCGTTGAGCCCCGGATTGTCGGACGGGTGCGCGTGACAGAACCCGACGACACGCCCGCCTACTTCCAGTTTGATCTGAATCAGCGAATCCATGGTCGTACCCCTCCCCGGGCCCAGGGCCCCTTGATCGTTGTCTGCCGCCTCCTGAGTTAGGGAGTGTCCACCGCACGACACGCTGGACACTCGGCGGGGCGGTGGATGCAGGGGGCGTGCCACGCGTGTGAGGCAGATCACCGTGCGGCGGGGGAAGCGCGAAAAGCAGAGAGCATCACGAAGAAACCAGAGCGCATCCTGAGGAAAGCAGAGAGCATCGCCTGAAAAGCGGTGAGCATCGCACGAAAAGCGGAGGCGGGCGCCTGGAAAGCGTGGAGCATCGCGCGAAAAGCTGCGGGCATCATAAGGAAAGCGGTGAGCATCGCGCGGAAAGCGGCGGGCATCGTCCGGAAAGCAGATGACCACGCGCGAAAAGTGGAAAGCAACGCGCGGAAAGCACCGGACCTCGAACGAAAAGCAGAGGACCAGTCGCGCCGAGTGATGGAGCACGCACGGAAAGTTCTTCCGACCACGGTGCCCGCGCGGAGTGTCCCCAGAAGTGTCCACGGTGTCCTCCGCAGTGTCCTCGATCGAGGACACTCATTTCTCCCCCGATTTGGAAATCCGCTCGTCTCAACGACTTCCGCACGACCTCCGCGCTGGCCTCTGTTATGCAAAGAAGCCCCCAATCACCGTGCAGTGTGTCCGGCCTCGACGTCGCGGAGGGATACCGTGATCTCAAGAAACGATGGTCTGTCGGCGTCGGACCTCGACGCGCTGGTGCCGCGGTATCCCCCTTCCCTGTCGTTACGGGCGCTGCCGACCGAGCACGCCGCACCCGCTCTTCCATTGTTGCGCCGGCCGCTCAGGGCCCCGACGAGTGGCCAGAAGAGCGTGACTGCTCCTCCAATCGAACCGCGGCTCAAGGCCTACTGGGCGGACCCCCGGCGGACCTTCTGGACGCCGATCCTCGCGGGCGCTTCGATCTCCCTCTGGGTGCAGGAGCATGCACGCTTCCCCTTCCCCGGGATGCTGGCACCGTCAGCTCTGCTGGTGTCCGAATGCGTGCGCGCGGGGAAGGAGATGGACGACCTCGAGCGGAGCGCCGTCGCCGAGCTGGCACTGCATGGGGTCATGGCCCTCAGGGCGCTCTGGCCGGAGGCGCGAGCGCTTGCGGAACTCGGCCTCGACGGCAGCCTCTCGCTGGCGGAGCGGCGTGCCGCACTCGAGGAGCGCCTCGCGACGACCAGGCAGCCGGTCGAATGGCTGACGGTCCTGCTGCCCTCTGCCCTCCTCCCTGACGCCGTCCCCGTCCGTGAATTCCTGACCGGCACCGGCCAGTACCGCGGTCTCGGCGCTCGCTTCGCCGAGCTGGCGGAGCGCCAGGGACTCACCACCTGGGAGGATGGGATCCGGGAGTCGATCGGATTCTGGGGCGATCCCCGAGGCAACTCGGTGCTCAGGGCGCTGCTGGCTGGTTCAGGCCGGGACGCGCGGCCGCGGGAGAAGAAGGAGTCTCTGCGGCGGGATGGACGGAGCCACCTGCTCCGCAAGCTCGATGCACAGCTCGCGCAGGCGAAGGAAGCCGAGGCCATGGCTCGCGCCGAGGCGGAGGCGCGCCGGGAGCGGCTGGCGGCGGCGCAGCGGGAGGCGGCCGAGGCGCGGCAGAGTCGCGACCGGGTGGCGGAGCGGCTGCGGAGGGCGGAGGAGGAGCTCGAGGCGCTCAGGGCGCTGGTGCCGGAGCCGCAGCCTTCGTCAGCCGAGCCGGAGCCGATTCCGGTGCGCTCCGCGACCATGGAAGCGACAGTTCCGGACAAGATTGCGGATTCGGAGCCCGACCCTGCGACAGTGCTGGCGGGTCGGCGCGTCTATCTGTACACCGGCGTCGAGCGGGAGGCGGCACGCGAGGCGATGGGGCGCGCGCTCGAGGAGCACGGCGCGGTGTGCGAGGTGTTCGACGGCAACAGTCTCGGCCAGCTCGGGCCGAGCCGGTTCCCGGCCGATGCCCTGGTGATCATCGAGACGAGCCATCTCTGCCACAACGGGAACAACATCGTGCAGGCCCGGGCCCGTGCGTCAGGCGCCTGGTGTTTCCAGGGCAAGGCGGGGAGTGGCTCGCTCGCGCGGCGGGTGGCGGAGCGGTGGTGGATGACGCATCCGGGGGAGGATCAGCGCCGGCCGGCGTGAGGGGCGTTCCGATGCGCCTCGGCGCGGTGGATCGGGTATGTCGCCGTGTCCGTTTCGGGCAATGTGGCGGTCACCATGCCCGAGATCTCATGGTTCTTCGGGATCGTGATCCAGACGTATCTGCGCGATCACGACCCGCCTCACTTCCACGTGCGCTACGGTTCGGTCCGTGGCCGGATCGGGATTGATCCTGTCGAACCCCTCTCGGGGAACCTCCCTCCCCGAATTCTCGCCCTGGTCTTATACTGGGCGGGATTGCACCGCGACGAACTGATGGACTGCTGGCGCCGGGTTCGAGCCGAGCAATCACCACGACGCATCGCCCCACTGGAGTAGCCTATGCACCCCTTCGTCACGAGCGTCACCGTCGTCCCGCCCTATGGCCTGCGGCTCACCTTCGATGACGAGACCACGGGGGAGATCGACTGCCGGCCGTGGCTGTTCGAGCTCGAGGACGGCCTGTTCGCGGAGCTGCGCGATCCCGCCCTGTTTGCGAAGGTGTGGGTGGATCGGGAAGCGGACACGGTCGTCTGGCCCAACGGCGCCGACGTGGCGCCGGAGACGCTCTACGAGGAGGCGCATCGGTCGGCGGTGCAGTGACCGCCCTGCTGCCTCGCGCCAATGGATAGCCGATGATTCCTCGTGCACTCACGGTGGAAGTCGTCCCACCCTACGGGCCGCGCCTGACGTTCGAGGATGGGACCTCCGGCCTCATCGACTTCCGCCCCCTCCTCTTCGAGCGCGAGACCGGGGTCGTTGCGGCGCTGCGCGATCCCCGCGAGTTCGCCCGGGTCCGGGTGGACCTGGAGGCCGATCCGATCGTCTGGCCCAATGGCGCGGATATCGATCCCTACGTCCTGTACGAGAGGGCGCACGGCTCCGCGGTGAACTGGGTCGCGTCCCCCGGGGGCACGAGCGTCGTCACTCCTTCTGGCAGGGCGATGTACACCAACCGCACACCATCCCGCACACGAACGCCCCAGCGACTCTGAAGTCGCTGGGGCGTTTGAACCTGGGGAGTGGGCCTGGGTAGAGTTGAACTACCGACCTCACGCTTATCAGGCGTGCGCTCTAACCACCTGAGCTACAGGCCCCGGGTATTTCGGGGGACGGGACGATAGCGGAACGGGGTGCCGGTTGGCAACCCTCCGACGGGACGCCGTGTGCGAGGGCGCAATGCAGGGGCGGGGCTCAGCCCCGCCCCTACGAGCCCCGGGCGGGCGCGGAGGCCCGCCTCTACGAACCCCGGGCGGGCGCGGAGGCCCGCCTCTACGAGCCCCGGGCGGGCACGCAGGCCCGCCCTGCTACCGCCGACGGGGACTGTCGTCCTCGTCGTCCTCGCCGTCGCCGAACTCCACGTCCTCGATATCGTCGTCGAGTTCCTCGTCGATATCGTCCTCTTCCTCGAGGTCCTCGTCGTCGAAGTCCTCATCGTCCTCTTCGTCGTCGAACGAAAAACTGTCCTCGTCTTCATCGAAGTCATCATCGTCACGACGACGACGCGACTCGAACGCCTCGAGCGACGCTTCCCACGGCAGCATGACTGTCTCCGTCACGGGTAATAGGAGTTCCGGCATGTTTCTCACGATGCATCCGCGCGGGCGGCGGCCCGGGCGATCTTCTTGCGATCCGTGGCGGCCAGGGCGCGCTTCCGCAGCCGGATCGACTTCGGGGTCACCTCGATCAGCTCGTCCTCCTCGATGTACTCGAGGGCGTATTCGAGCGTGATCTGCCGCGGCGTCTCAAGCTGGATGTTCTCATCCGACGCGGTGGTCCGCATGTTGGTGAGCTTCTTTTCCTTCGCGACGTTCACGTCCATGTCGCCGGGACGGGAATTCTCGCCGCAGATCATCCCCTCGTACACTTCCATGCCGGGGGCGATGAACATCTGGGCCCGCTCCTGCAGGTTCCAGAGCGCAAACCCGACCGCCTCACCCACCCGGTCCGCGACCAGCACGCCGTTCTTCCGCCCCGCCAGCGGGCCGGCCCAGGCCCCGTACTCGAGGAAGCGGTGGTGCAGGATGCCGGTGCCGCGGGTATCGGTCAGGAACTCCGACCGGTAGCCGAAGAGGCCGCGGGCGGGGATCCGGAAGTTCATACGGACCATGCCCTGGCCCGGATTCTTCATTTCGATCAGCTCGGCCCGGCGGGGGCCCAGCTTCTCAATGACGGTGCCGATGTAGTTCTCCGGCACATCCGCCATCAGCTCCTCGTACGGCTCGAGCCGCTCACCGTCCGGCCCGTCCTTGGTGATGACCCGCGGCCGGGAGACCTGGAACTCGAAGCCCTCGCGCCGCATCGTCTCCATCAGGATGCCCAGATGGAGCTCACCACGTCCCGAGACCTGCCAGGTGTCGGGGCTGTCGGTGTCTTCCACGCGGAGCGCGACGTTCCGCTCCAGCTCGCGGAAGAGGCGGTCGCGCACCTGACGGCTGGTGACGAACTTGCCCTCGCGCCCGGCGAAGGGGCTGTTGTTCACGATGAAGTCCACCGACATGGTGGGCTCTTCGACCGCGATGCCCTCGAGCCGCTCGGGGCAGTCGACCGCCGTGATGGTCCGGCCGATTTCGATCCCCTCGATACCCGCGATGACGACGATGTCGCCGGCGCCGACCTCTTCCGTGTCGACCTTGGTCAGGCCGTCGAAGGTCATCAGCTTGGTGATCCGGCCCTTGGTGATGGCCTCGTCGGTCACCATGCCCGGCTCGCCGATCGGCAGCAGGGCGACTTCCTGGCCGACCCGCACCCGGCCCCGCTCGATGCGCCCGATCCCCATCCGCCCGACGAAGGTCGAGAAGTCGAGGGTCGAGATCAGCATCAGGAACGGCTCGTCGGCCTCACCCGTCGGCGCCGGGACCCGGCTCAGGATGGTGTCGAAGAGCGGCTTGAGGTCGGTGCCCGGCTGGTCCAGCTCGAAGGTCGCCGTCCCGGCGCGGCTCGAGGTATAGAGGAACGGGGCGTCGAGCTGCTCGGGACTGGCCTCGAGATCGATGAACAGGCCCAGGACTTCGTCGTGCACCCGGAGCGGCTCGGCGTCGGAGCGGTCGATCTTGTTGATCGCCACGATCGGCTGATGGCCGAGCGCGAGGGCCTTCCGGGTCACGAAGCGGGTCTGCGGCATCGGGCCTTCGGCGGCGTCCACCAGGATCAGCACGCCATCGACCATGCGCAGGATCCGCTCGACTTCGCCACCGAAGTCGGCGTGGCCGGGGGTATCCACGATGTTGATCTTGGTGTTGCCCCAATGCACCGCGGTGTTCTTGGCGAGGATGGTGATGCCCCGTTCCCGCTCCAGCGGGTTCGAGTCCATGACCCGCTCTTCCACGTGCTGATTGGCCCGGAAAGCGCCTGCCTGACGCAGCATCTGGTCCACGAGAGTGGTCTTCCCGTGGTCGACGTGCGCGATGATCGCGATGTTGCGGATGTTCGTGTTCTGGGCCATCAGGTCCTTCTACTCCTCAATTGGGGCGAGACCGCGGTCCGACGGACCGCCGGTCCACCCCGGGTCACCGGGCGGCATATATAGACAGAGTGGAGTATCGGAGCAAGGGCGGGAAAACCGGAGGCGTCAGTGGCTGTGCCCGGCGTGGTCGTGGGCCGGTTCCAGGTGGCCCTCGCGGGCCTCCTCGACGCAGCCTCCCTGGGTCTCCAGCTGGATGGTGACGTGGCCGATCCCCAGCCCTCCCAACGCCTTCCGGATGGCCTCGAGGACGCCGGGATGCGCGGCCAGATCGGGCACCAGGGCGTGGCCGCTCATCGCCACCATGCCGCTGGTCACGGTCCAGACATGAAGATCATGCACGGCACAGACCCCGGGGATGGCCCGCATGCGTCGCTCGACCTCGGCCAGTTCGATACTGGCGGGGACGGCATCGAGCAGGATGTCGGTGCTCTCCCGGACCAGGCGCCAGGCGCCAACCAGGATGAGGAGCGAGAGGACGACCGAGATGATCGGGTCGGCGAGGGTCCAGCCGGTCTGCAGGACGATGACCGCCGCCAGCACGGCGCCGGCCGAGCCGAGCAGGTCGCCCATGATGTGGAGATAGGCGCCGCGGGTGTTGTGATGGTGCTCGTGCTGGCCGTGCAGCAGCCAGAGCGAGACGCCGTTCACGACCAGTCCGGCGAGGGCGACGGCGAGGAAGAGCCCGCCCTTGATCGGCTCGGGGTGGCTGATGCGGGTGATGGCCTCGTAGACCACCATCGCGGCGATGCCGAAGAGGAGCGCGCCGTTCACCAGCGCGGCGAGGATCTCCCACCGGAGGTAGCCGTAGGTCTTGCTCTGGTCGGCGGGGCGGCGGGCGATCCAGGCGGTGAGCAGGGTGAGCCCGATGGCGCCGACGTCGGTCAGCATGTGGCCGGCGTCCGCCAGCAGCGCCAGCGACCCGGAGAGCCAGCCCCCGACCACCTCGACCAGCATGAAGAGGGTGGTGAGCCCGAAGATCACCCAGAGCCGGGTGACCGGTGGACCCGCGAGGCGGCGGTCCACATGGGCGCAGGGGGGCGTGGTCATACCTTGAATGTAAGGGCGACCGGCCGGTCGCCCCTACCCCTATCCGTGCCCCGGAGACCGCTGGGGCGACCGGACGGTCGCCCCGACGGGTCAGGAGGGTTGCACCCGCACCCGGACGGCCTCGGCGTGGCCGTGGAGACCTTCCGATTCAGCGAGGGCGATGATCCGGGTCGCATCGTTGTACAAGCGGTCCCGGGTGTAGCGGATGACGCTCGAGCGCCGGACGAAGTCGTAGACACCGAGCGGCGAGGCGTGCCGCGCCGTCCCCGCGGTGGGGAGGACGTGGCTCGGCCCGGCGATGTAGTCGCCCACCGGCTCGGGAGTGTCGTTGCCGAGGAAGATGGCGCCGGCGTGGCGGACACCCAGCGAGTCCTGCTCGGGATCGCGGGTGATGATCTCGAGGTGCTCGGGGGCGCGCAGGTTGGCGACGGTGATGGCGTCCTGCACCGTCGGCACCCAGACGATGAGTCCATTGCGCTTGAGCGACTCGCGGGCGACGTCGCGCCGGGGATTCTTGAGGAGGTGCTTTTCGATGGCGGCGGGAACCGAATCGGCGAGCGCGAGATCGGTGGTCACCAGCCAGGCGCTCGCATCCTCGTCGTGTTCGGCCTGGGCCACCATATCGGCCGCGACATGCGAGGCGATGGCGGTCGAGTCGGCGACGATGAGCAGTTCGGTCGGGCCCGCGATCATGTCGATCCCCACCGGGCCGACGACCTGCCGCTTGGCTTCCGCCACCCACTTGTTGCCGGGGCCGACGATCTTGTCGACCCGCGGAATGGTCTCGGTGCCGAAGGCGAGCGCGCCGATGGCCTGGGCGCCGCCGATCTGGAAGATCCGCGACACCCCGGAGAGCCAGCAGGCGGCGAGCACCGCGTCGGTGATCCCGGCCGGCGGGGTCACCGCGATGATCTCCTCGACGCCGGCGACGACGGCCGGCACCGCGTTCATGATGACGCTGCTGGGATAGGCCGCCTTGCCGCCCGGGACGTAGAGCCCGACCCGGTCGAGCGGCATCACCCGCATGCCGAGGATGCTGCCGTCCTCCTCGAGCAGGGTGAAACCGAGGTCGCGCTGGCGCTTGTGGTACTCGCGCACCCGGTGCACCGCCATCTCGAGCGCCTCACGCAGCTCGAGGTCGATCCGCTCCAGCGCCGCCTCCCATTCGCTCCGCGGCAGCTCCCACTGGGAGGGGGGCAGGTCCTTGCCGTCGAACTTGAGGGTCCAGTGACGCACCGCGGCGTCGCGGCGCGCGGCCACGTCATCGAGGATCTCGGTCACCCGGGCCCGGGTGGCGGCGTCGGTGACGGTCGGCTTGGGCAGAAAGGGGTCGAGCCGGTCGAACGGGGGCACGGCAAGCTGGCGAATCATGCGTTGCCCTCGCGGGCGGTGGGGGGGACGGCTAGTGTTACGGCATATGGAGACATCGTCGGGCGTACCCTTCCTGGCCGGCCTCGGGGCCGTGGTCGTACTGGTGGCGCTGAACGCCTTCTTCGTGGCGGCCGAGTTCGCCCTGGTGGGGTCGCGGCGTACCCGGCTTGAAGGAATGGCCCAGGCGGGCGACCGGCGCGCCTCCTACGCCCTCCGCATCCTTGCGGATCTGCCTCGCTACATCTCCGCAACACAGGTCGGCATCACGCTTTGCAGCCTCGCGCTGGGCTGGGTCGGCGAACCGAGCCTGGCGCGCGGGATCCGCGGGGCCTTCGCGACTCTCCCCGATCATCTCGGCCCGGTGAAGACCGATCTCGTGGCGACGATCGTGGCCTTCACCCTGATCACCTTCACCCTGATCATCCTGGGGGAGATGCTCCCCAAGGCGATCGCCCTGGTCCACCCGGAGACGCTGAGCGGCTGGCTGTCGCCGCCGCTGATCGGGTTTGCCTGGGTGATGGCGCTCCCGACGATGGTGGTGAACCGCTCGGCGACCTGGCTCCTCAAGAGCCTCCGGCTCAACATCGCCGGCGAGCATGGGCGGCTGCATTCGCCCGATGAAATTCGCATGCTCGTCGAGCAAAGCCAAGAAGGCGGGTCGCTAGGCAAGGAAGACGCCCGGCTTCTTGAAGGAGTCTTCGAATTCTCCGAGAAGAGCGCCCAGGAGGTCATGACCCCGCGGACCCAGATGGTGGCGCTCGAGCGCGACCTCACGGTGGAGGCCGCCGCCGACGTCGTGGCGGAGGCACGCCGGTCCCGCTATCCGGTGTACGGGGAGTCGCTCGACGACATCGTGGGGGTGGTGCACGCGAAGGATATCCTCACTTCCATCCGGCAGCACCCCGGCAGCACCATCGGGGCGGTGATGCGGCCGCCGCTGTTCGTGCCCGGCACCCGCGAGGTGGAGGATGTGCTCGCCGACATGAAGCGGCTCAAGGTCCACCTGGCGGTGGTGCTCGACGAGTACGGCGGCACCGCCGGGCTGGTCACGATGGAGGATCTGCTCGAGGAGATCGTCGGCGACATCTTCGACGAGTACGACCGGCTCGACCGGCCGCGAGCGGCCTCGGCGGGGGCGCCGGTCCTCGAGGGCAGCCTCGCGATCTCCGACTTCAACGCCGACCACGAGCTGCAGCTCGACGACACCGACTACACCACCCTCGGCGGCTACCTCTTCGGGCAGCTCGGCCGGCTGCCCAGGACGGGGGATCGCATCACGGTCGGCCACGACCTGTTCGAGATCGTGGAGATGGATGGCCGCCGGGTGCGCTCGGTGCGTTTCCTGGCGGGGGGCGGCGAGGCGGCCAAGCCGGCCTGACGCTCCGATCGCCGTCGCGGGGGGCGGGGATTCCCGCCTCGCTCGGGATGGCAGCCCCTCTCTCGGTCCCTTACTTTCCTGCCGCCATGTCTCGCCCCATCGCACCGATCCCCCCTGGCGCCCTCGATCTCACGGGCCCCGCCGCGCTCTCGCGGCGGCGGCTGCAGCGCGCTGCCGCCGATGTGCTGGAGCGCGGGGGGTACGAGGAGCTGCTGCCGCCGACCTTCGAGTACGAGGAGATCTTCCTCCGTGCCGGAGGGAGCGGGGTGGCCGACCGCCTGATCCGCTTCACCGACCGCGATGGCCGGATGCTGGCGCTCCGCTACGACTTCACCGCGAGCATCGCGCGGGTGGCGGCGACCACCTTCCGGGAAAGCACCCGGCCGCTCCGGCTGAGCTACAGCGGGAAGGTGTTCCGGCAGGAACCGGAGCGCGGCGGCCGTCCGCGCGAGATCCTGCAGGCGGGGGCCGAGCTGCTCGGGCAGGGCGACCTCGCGGGGGATGTGGAGATCGTCCGCCTGACACTGGAGCTGGCCCGCGCGATGGGGCTCCGCGACTTCCAGCTCAACCTCGGGCACACCGGCGCGCTGGCGCCGGGTCTCGCCGCGCTCGCGGAGGAGCAGCGCGATGCGGTGCGCCGCTGGATCGACCGGAAGGATCGGGGAAATCTCACCCGGGCGGTGGCCGACGCCGCACCCGAGGCGCGGGCGCTCGCGACGCTGGCCTTCGTCATCGGGCGCGGGCCCGAGCTCGAGGCCGCGCTGCGGCAGGCCTCTCCCGCGACGCGGCCGGCGCTCGAGCACCTGCTGGCGATCGCCGGCGCGCTGCCGTCCGCTGACCGGGCGCACCTGGTCTTCGATCTGGGGGAAGTGCGCGGGCTCGATTACTACACCGGGATCCACTTCGAGCTGTTCACGGCGGGGGCGGGACAGGCGGCCGGCGCCGGCGGGCGCTACGACGACCTGATGGGGCGCTTCGGCGCACCGATGCCGGCGGTGGGCGTCTCGCTCGATCTCGATACGATCGCCGAGGCACTCACCCCATGATCCGGATCGCGCTCGCGAAGGGGCGGCTCTTCGAACCGGCGGCGGCGTGCTTCGCCAAGGCGGGGATCGTGATCGACCCGAATCCGGGCCGACGGCTGCTGATTCCGTCGAACGATCCGGGGATCGAGTTCCTGATCGTGAAGCCGTCGGACGTCGCGGTCTACGTCGAATCGGGGGCGGCGGACCTCGGCGTGACGGGCACCGACGTGCTGCGCGAATCGAATGCCGATGTGCTCGAGCCGCTCGAGCTCGGCTTCGGGGCCTGCCGCCTCGTGGTCGCGAACCCCGCGAGCGCGCCGTGGCCGGAGCTGCCCGGCGGGAAGACGGTGCGCATCGCGACCAAGTATCCGCGACTCGCCTGGGCGCACTTCGCGAAGACGGGGCGCCCGGTGGAGATCATCACCGTGTACGGCTCGGTGGAAGTGGCGCCGCTGCTCGGGCTGTCGCACTGGATCGTGGATCTGGTGGATACGGGGAACACCCTCCGCGCCAACGGCCTGACGGAGCGGGAGACGATCCTGCAGGTGGGGGCGGTGCTGGTGGCCAACCGCGCCAGCCAGAAGCTCAAGCTGGAGGCGCACCTCGCCATGATGCGGAACCTGGAGGCCGTGGTCCGCGCCTAGTCCGCCCCGCCCCGCGTCTCAGGGGCTGAAGACGTACCGCTCGAGCACCGCGCCGTCCCGATCCTCCTGCAGGGTCCGGGTGGCTCCCACCGCCTGCATCGCCGCCGCCAGACTGTCCTGCACTCCCGGCACAAACGAATAGAGCACCAGCCAGGCCTCCGGGCCTCCCGCCTGACGAATGCGCCGGGCCTCGTTCGCGGCCCAGCCCGGATCGGGGGCGTCGCGGCGGATGCCGAGGGTGTCGGGTCCGAGTCCGGAGGGGACGCCGACCAGCTCGTGCCAGTCGCGGTAGGGGAAGTCCAGGCTGTCGCCTTCCGCGGCGACGGCGTGGCCGCGACTGGCGGCGTGGTAGAACGCGCCGCCGGTCGAGCCGATCAGGATGCTGCGCTCCCGCACGCGCGGGATGTCGGGATGGGTCCAGTCGGTCGTGTAGAAGAGCCAGGCGGGCATCGCGCGACCGTAGACGTAGACCGTGGCCCCGGGGGCATGCTCGCGTTCGAAGTGGCGCACCAGGGGGCGGATCGACTCGCGGTCGAGCGGGCGGCGGAATTCGCGGGCGGCATCGAGGGCGGGGAGCAGCACGATCATCCCACCGACGAGGCAGAACGCCGCCTGGCGCCACCGGGTGCCGAACTGTTCGGCGATGGCCCAGAGCCCCGCGCTGATGAGCAGGGTCATCATCGGCATGGAAAAGAGCATCAGTCGCGGCGCGACGGGGTACCGGCGCAGCATCGAGGCGAGGACCGCGAGCGCGAAGGGCGTGAACAGCAGCGCGAGGACCGCGCGTCCCTGGCGGCGCACGAGGGCGAAGCCGCCGATCACCACCGGCAGAATGAGCAGGAACCCCGCCTCTACCCGCCAGCGCCCGCCGTCGGCGAGAAACCAGTCCTGCAGCCCGGCGCCGACGGCGTGGTCGATCTTGGCGTCGAGTTCCGGCAGTGACGGACTCAGGAAGTACGGCACCCAGTACCGCTGCATGTAGGCGTTGTTGGCGGTCGCCCGATAGAGCAGCAGGTAGGTGGCACCGAAGGCGATGGCCCAGAGGGCGCCGCACCCGATCAGCCGGGGCCAGCCCTTCGGCGCCTCACGCACGCCGGCGTCGAGCGCGAGTCCGAGCCCCACGCCGGCGAGGAGGAAGGGCGCCGGCGTCGTCGAGAGCGTGGCGAGCACACCGGCGATGCAGAGCAGGAGCCAGCGGTCACCTGCGGCGGGGCGCTCGCGCACCCGGAGCGCGAGGAGCACCAGCAGCATCGCCCACATCGCGTCGAGACCGTACGGCTTGAGCTCGTTGGCGTAGTAGATGAGCATCGGCGAGAGCGCGGCGACGAGTACCGCGAGCGCGGCCGGCCAGGGGGGAAGCAGCCGGCGCGCCACCCGGCTCATGCACACGAGGAGCAGCAGCCCGCCCAGGAAGGGCAGCAGCCGGAGGGCACGCTCGTCGGGACCGGCGAGGCGCGCGGCGGCCCGGGCGAACCAGAGCAGCGGGACGGGCGCGGTCTGATCGGTGTCGAGCGGCAGGAGGAGACGGCGAAAGGTCCGGCTGAGGATGTTGTTGGCGAGCATCGCCTCGTCGATCCAGAGCGGCCGGGCGTGCAGAAACTGCCGCAGCCGGATCACGACGCCGATGAGCACCGCGCCCCATTGCGCCCGGACGGCCCAGTCGGGGCGTTCGTCAGGCACCGCGGGGCGTCCTCACGTTCCGCGCGGCAAGCTGGGCCGCGAGCGCCAGCGCGGCCCGCATGCTGGAGGCATCGGCCGTGCCGGTGCCGGCGATGTCGAACGCCGTCCCGTGATCGGGGGAGGTCCTGGGAAAGGGGAGACCGAGCGTGATGTTCACGCCGCGGCCGAAGGCCGCGACCTTGATGGCGGTCATGCCGACATCGTGGTAGGGCGCGAGCACGGCGTCGAACTCCCCCCGCATCGCCCGGACGAAGACGGTGTCGGCCGGCCAGGGGCCGCTGGCGCCCAGCGCCTCGACCGCGGGACGGAGCACCCGCTCCTCCTCGTCGCCGAAGAGACCGGATTCGCCGGCGTGCGGATTGAGGGCGCAGACCGCGATGCGCGGCTCGGCGATGCCCCACCACTGGGTGAGCGCGGCGCGGGTGACCCGCCCGGTGCGGATGATCTTGTCGGTGGTGAGCAGCGAGGGCACCGCGCGGAGCGGCACGTGGGTGGTGACCAGGACGACGCGCAGCTCCTCGGCGGCGAGCATCATGGCGACCTCGACGTCGCCGGCGAGATGCGCCAGCCACTCGGTGTGCCCCGGCCAGCGGAAGCCAGCGAGGTTGAGCGCGTGCTTGTGGGCCGGGGCGGTGACGATCGCGTCGGCCTCGCCGTTCATCGCCAGCTTCACCGCCATCTCGATGGCGGCGCCGGTGATGCGTCCGGCGCGCACCGCGCGGGACGGCCCGGGCTTGAGCGAGGGCGCGTCTTCCCCGAATCCCTCCCCCCAGGCACCGACGGCGACGCGGCGCGTCGCGGGAATGCCGGCGATCTGATCCTCGGCGCCGATCGCGATGATGTCGGCCTCGAGGGGCTCGACGAGGCCGCGGGCGGTGATCTCGGGACCGATGCCGCGGGGATCGCCGAGCGTCACCGCGAGTCTGGGACGGAAGCTCATCGTGACTCTACCGGCTGTGAGTGACATTCGGTGCGTCGTGCGACCCTGACATGGCAAGGGCGGCCCTGCGGGCCGCCCTCGATGGATCGCGGTGTCCTGGTGCCCCGCATCACGGCTACAACCGCACGTCCACGTAGGTCGAGCGGCGGAGCCGGTCGAGATACCGCCGGGTCGCCAGGTCGTCGCTCAGCTTCTTGCGGATCTGCTCCTTCACATCCTCGTACCGGATCGCCCCCTCGGTGCGCCGGCTGGTCACCTGCAGCACGACGTACTTGCGGCGGAGCCCCATGGCCTTGCGGATCGCGAAGGGCGCCGCCACCTGACCGCTGTCGGCCGTCCCGATGCCGTCCTTGTATTCGTCAGGCAGCTGGGTGACCGGCACGTCGTCCGCGTCGCGCTCCTCGCCCGGGTCATGGTAGAGCCGGCTCAGGGAGTCGAACGAGACGCCCTGCTTCATCTGGGCGGCGACCCGGTGCGCGAGCGAGTCGGCGCTGTCGGCGTCCGCCGCGACGATCTCGGGCATGATGAGGATGTGCCTGGCCTGGACTTCCGCCGGCTGGACGCGCTCCACCTGGATGATGTGGAACCCGAAGGGCGTCTCGACCGGGTCGGAGATGTACCCCGGCCTGAGGCGGAAGACGATCGCGTCGAATTCCGGCACCATGAGGCCGCGCCGGAACCAGCCGAGGTCTCCGCCCTGGTCCTTGCTGGCGGGGTCCTGGGAGAAGCGCTTGGCCGCGGTCGCGAAGTCGGCGCCCTTGCGCAGCTCGCCCACGATCGAGTCGGCCTGGGCGAGCGCGCGGTCGCGTGCTTCCGTGGAGGCGCGGGGCGAGATCACGATGTTCCGGAAGGAGATCGTCGCCGGGCGGGCGGGGAGCTGATCCTGGTACTGCTCGAAGTAGGCCCGCATCTCGCGCTCGGTCGGCTGCACCGGCTTGAGCTTGCCGTCATCCTTGAGCTTGCTGAGGAGCCGGTTGCGGAGCGCGGCCTTGCGCTGGCTGTCGGTGAGCCAGCGCCGGAACTCCTCGGGCGTCTGGAACCCCGAGCGGGCGAGTTCAGCGCGGAAGTCGACCTCGGAGGTGAAACGCTGGCGGACGTTGCGGAACTGCTGCTCGACGCCGTCGGAGATCTCGGTGTCGCTCACCTTGATGGTGGTGTCGCGCTGGGCGACCTGCACCATCACCTCGGCGTCGATCAGGTCGGAGATCACCTGACGGCAGAGATCGCGGAATTCGCCCAGCGTCTTCGGCACCTGCCCGTTCTGGGCGCGCTGGGTGAAGATCTCCTCCTCGACCTGGGAGGAGAGAATCGGCACATCGCCGGCAACGGCGACCACGCGGTCGACCACGCCGGGCAGGGTATCGCACCGGAATCCGGTCGCCTGGTCCGGCTGCTGCGCGGCCACGGCCCCCGCGGCCAGGAGCGCGCCGCCGACGAGGAGGAAGGTGCGGAGGGGGGTCATGGCTTGCCTGCCGGAGCGGCCGGTGCCGGCGTGAACGGCGCGGCGCCGGGGGTCGGCTGGCTGGGCACCGGCTGCGGTGCCTGGGCGCTCGAGTCCGCCTTGGCCTTGAGTTCGACGGCCAGCTCGACGGCCCGGGTGAGGCCGGCCTTGTTGATCTTGAAGTTGTCCGCCTGACGCAGCGCCGCGGCGAGCTGCGGCGGAATCGGACGGGGACGGAGCGATCCGGCCGCGATCCGGTCCCAGTAGCTCTCGACCTTGATCGCCGCGACGCGGCTCCGTTCGGGCGCGCTGACCGCGGGATCGGTCATGTCGGCGCCGAAGAGATCAAGGCTCATCCGCAGGGTGTCGATCTGCCCCTTGAACTGCGCCATCATCCCCTGCCATTCCACCGGAGCCAGGTTGATGCCGGCGGAGTCGGCCTGCTTGAGCAGGAGCTGGTTCTGGGCGATGAGGCGCGCGAACTGGCTGAGGGAGCTGTCGGGGCGGCTCAGCATGTCGCTGGCAACGCTGGGGCCGAGGGCGACGACCCAGCGCATGAACTCCGCGACGGTAAGCGTGCCGCCGTCGTAGGTGGCCAGGGCCTTGGTGGAGTGCATGGAGGTGGCGCGGTCGGTGAGCGCGGCGCGCATCGCGGCAGCCGCACCGCCATCCACCGTGAGCTTCTTGCGGACGCCGAGACTGTCGAGATAGACCGAGTCGAGCATCGCGCCGATCCGCTCCCGGGCGTAGGTGACCAGGCGGTCACGAATCTCGCTCGCCGGGGGCCGGCGGATGATATGGAAGCCGAACGGGGTCTCGATCACCGGAGTCATCGCCCCGGGCGCGAGTGACCAGCCGGCGCTGTCGAAGGCGGTGACCCACTTTCCCTTCGGCGAGGGGGGCAGGTAACCGCCGTCCTTGTTGCTGCCCGGATCTTCACTGAGCTGGGTCGCTACCTGCGCGAAGCTCGCGCCGCCCTTGACCCTGGCGTAGGCGGCATCGGCCTTCCGGCGCGCCGCGGCCCGGGCGGGTGGCTCGGAGTTGGGCGGCAGCCGGAAGAGGATATGCTGGAAGAGGCGTTCGTGGTCGGCGTTGTAGATGCTGTCGGCGACTCCGGGCGTCATCGGGGCACGGTGGGTCACCAGGGTGTCATGCCAGCGGCTGCCGCGGATCTCCGCGATCTCGGGCCAGAGCACCTGGGCGGCAACGCTCGAGTCGGTCAGCGAGCTGCCGCCGGCGAGGGCCTGGGCGAACAGGGTATGGTCGACCCACATGTTGGTGATGAAGTCGGCGGCGTCGCGGGTCAGCGGCACCCCCTTGATCGACGTCATCATCCTGGCGAGCCGCTCCACCTTGAGCTGCTGCCCCCCCGCTTCGGCCGCCACTTCCGGGCGCGCGGAGAACATGTCCTTCACATTGTCGCACCCTGCGAGCACCAGCGTCAGCACCACCATCGACCAACGTCGCATGACTGCTCCCGTCCGATGTTGCCTGCGTGTCCTGCCATCAAATAAGAGGAAAGCGCCGCCCTCCCGCCTTCCGCGCGCTCCGCTGCCGGCGCGATCCGGTCACTTCTTGTCGAGCTGCTTCTCCGCGACCGTGTCCAGCGCCCGCACCAGGGCCGGGATCAGCGACTCCCCGCCGAGCCGCGTCAAGCGCAGGGCGAGTGGCACCGTGCGACGCACCTCCACCGCGAGTTGCACGTGGTCGAGCGCGGCGGAGAGCCCCGCGAACCGGGGGGCCGCGCCTTCGCGGAAGGTGAGCCGGGCCTCGTCGCCGCGTACCAGCAGGTGCTGGAGACCGAGCTCCGCGCCGACCGCCCGAAGCCGCGCCATGTTGAGGAGCGTTTCCGCCGCCTCGGGGAGGGGACCGAATCGCTCGCGCAGCTCGTCGCGAAGCGGTTGAATGTCGCCAGAGGTCGCGGCCCGCGCCAGTCGGCGGTAGAAGTCGAGCTTGACGTCATCCGAGGCCACATAGGCGTCCGGCAGATGGGCCGGCCGGTCGAGCACCACCTCGGGCGGCGCGGGTCGTTCCCCCTTGCCGGCCTGGCCCCGGAGGGCCTTGACCGTCTCCTCCAGCCAGCGGAGGTAGAGGTCGAAGCCGACGGCGTGGGCGTGTCCCGACTGCTCCTGGCCGAGCAGGTTGCCGGCCCCGCGGAGCTCCATGTCCTTGAGCGCGATCCGGTATCCCGCTCCCAGTTCGGTATGATGCTCGAGGACCTTCAGCCGTTCCTCCGCATCGCGATCGATCTGGTCGGGGACGACGAGGTAGCAGTAGGCCCGGCGGTGGCTGCGGCCCACCCGCCCGCGCAACTGGTAGAGCTGTGCCAGTCCGAAGCGCTGGGCATCGTGCACCACCATGGTGTTGGCGTTCGGCACGTCGAGGCCCGATTCGACGATCATGGTGGAGACGAGGATGTCGGCCTCGCCGGACACGAACCGCCGCATCACCTCTTCCAGTTCGTCGGCGGCCATCTGGCCGTGCCCGACCCCGACCCGTGCCCTCGGCGCGAGCGAGCGCACCCGGGCCGCGATGGTCTCGATCGTCTCGATCCGGTTGTGGACGACGAAGACCTGTCCGCCCCGGTCGAGTTCCCGCGCAAAGGCCTCCTCGAGCAGCCCGTCGTCCCACGGCTCCACGAAAGTCAGGATCGGCGAGCGGTCCCGCGGCGGCGTCTCGATGAGCACGAGATCGCGCAGTCCGGCGAGCGAGAGATGCAGGGTGCGGGGGATCGGCGTCGCCGTCAGCGTGAGCACGTCCACGGTCAGGCGCAGCGTCTTGAGCCGCTCCTTGTGCTTCACCCCGAAGCGGTGCTCCTCGTCGACGACGAGCAGGCCGAGATCCTTGAAGACCACGTCGGGGGAGAGCAACCGATGGGTCCCGATGATGACGTCGACCTCGCCGGCGGCCAGCCGCTCGAGCACCGCCTTCTGCTCCTTGGCGGTGCGGAAGCGCGAGAGCACCTCCACCTTCACCGGGAAGTCCGCAAGCCGTTCGGTGAAGGTGCGGGCGTGCTGGTCGGCGAGAATCGTGGTCGGCACCAGCACGGCCACCTGCTTGCCGCCCTGGATGGCCTTGAAGGCGGCCCGGACCGCGACCTCGGTCTTGCCGTAGCCGACGTCCCCGACGAGCAGGAGATCCATCGGGATCGGCTGCTCCATGGCGCGCTTCACCGCTTCGGTCGCCTTGCGCTGGTCGGGCGTGTCCTCGTAGAGGAAGGCCGACTCGAGCTCCCGCTGCCAGCGTGTGTCAGGCGGGAACGGGTAGCCCGCGCTCACCTTGCGCCGGGCATAGAGATCGAGCAGCTCGGCGGCCATCTCCTTGATGGCCTGCCGGGTCTTGTCCCGCACCCGCTGCCAGGCGTTGCCGCCGAGCTTGTGGAGCCGGGGCGGCGGCTGGTCGCCGTCGTCGCCGGCGGCGCGGTAGCGCTCGAGCTGGTCCAGCCGGTAGAGCGGCACGTTGAGCCGATCGCCACCCTCGTACTCGACGATCGCCACCTCGAGCGTCGACTCGCCGACGGTGATGGTCTGGATGCCCCGGTACACCCCGATGCCGTGCTCGAGGTGGACGACGTAATCGCCCGCCTGCAGCTGTCCCGTCGCCGCCGACGGCGCCGCCTGGCGATAGCGGCGGGCCCGCCGGAGCCGGCGGGCGCGACGGAAGATCTCGTGGTCGGTGAGGACCCGGAGGCTCCGCATCACGAAACCGCCATCGAGCGCGCCGATCGCCAGGGTCGCGTTCACCCGGCTGCCGCCTTCATTCAGCAGTTCGTCGAGCCGCTCGAGCTGGCCCTCGTTGTCGCAGAGGATGAGCGAGGGAATCTCGCCGGCGAGCATCGACCGGAGACGGCGGATGTCCCGTTCCACCGACTCCGGCGGGAAGAAGCCGGCATTGAGCGCCGGCGCCGGGTCGCGGGTGGAGATCCTGGGGAAGGTGTTCAGCCGGCGGGTCCACGACTCCGGCGGCTCGAAGAGCTCCTCACGCGCCGACACCTCTTCGCCCAGCCGCCGCGCGATCTCGAGGTGGTGCGCCGCCTCGCGCCAGGAGCGGGAGACCTCCTCCTGGTTGGCGGTTGCGGAGTCCTCGATGATGAGCGTATCGGAGGGCAGCAGTTCCAGAATGCCCTGGCGCACGGCGGGTCCCGCGGGGGCCGACGTCGCCCCGGCTGCCAGGCGACCGGCCGATCCGCCGAGAGGGAGGACGGTGATCTCGTCCATCACCTCGCCGGAGCGCTGGGTCGTCAGGTCGAAGACCCGGATCGATTCGAGGTCGTCGCCCCACCACTCCAGCCGGGCGGGATTGGCCATGCCGAAGCCGTAGACGTCGATGATCCCGCCGCGCACGGAGAACTGCGCGACCTCGGTGACCGTGGGGACCCGGCTGTATCCCATCGCCTCGAGGGCGGCGGCGACCTCGCTGAGCGCCGTGCCGGTCCGGGCGCCGGGCCGCGGCTTCGCGGAGGTGGCGGCGTGCGGCCGGATCCGGAGCGTCGCTTCCCGGAGACTCGCGGCCACGCGGGTCCGCTCCTCCGTGGCGCGCGCCGTGGTCACCAGGATCCTGAGCCGGCCCTCGAGCAGGCCCGACAGCGTCTCGGCCCGCTCGCCGGCGATCTCGTAATGCGGCTCGTCCTCGCCTAACGATTCACGCTGGGGGTAGAGGGCGATCGGCAGATCGGTCAGGTGCTGGAGGTCGGTGAGCCACCGCTCCGCGTCCGCCGGGGTCGTGGCGACCACGGTGAAGAAGCGTTCCGGGAAGGCGCGCGCGAGCCAGGCCAGCATCACCGCGGGGCTCGAACCGGGGAGACCGCCCAGCGCGAGATGCGACCCACGGGGAGGGAGCCGGTCGCGGAGATCGAAGGCGAAGCTGGTGCGCTCGAAGGCGTCGAGCAGGAGGGCGAGTGTCATCGGCCGCGTCGCAATCCGCTGGCGAGCGCCACTTCCGCCAGTGCCAGCAGCAGCGCCAGCCAGAGCACCGGCCCCTGCAGGCTCGCCCGCCCCGCTCCGGCAAAGGCGGCGCCCGGCGCCTGGGCCGGGCGTACGACCCGGCTTCGAGGCCAGAGCGACTCGACCTGGGCATCGCTGGCGGGCCGGAGCTGCACTTCCCTCGGATCGAGGTTCACGCTCAGGCCGCCGACGGTGTCGGGGCCGGCCAGCAGGTAGTAGACCCCGGTCGCGGGCGGATGGAAGGCGGCGCCGCCCTCCACCGCCCAGCGATGCCCGTCCTGCACCACATCGGTGACGAGATCGGGGAGCAGGATCGCGTCCCCCGGAGCGCCTGACACCATGGCCAGCTGACCGCGGGCGATCCGGTTGATCACGGCATCCATGAACGACACGAAGCGCGCCGAGAGCGGGAGGCTGGTCCAGGCGGGATCGAGCCGGCTCCCTACCAGCACCACGTCGCCGCTCCTCGCCACCCACGGCGCCCCAGCGACCGTCGCGACGACACCCTGCGCCGCACTCGGCCGCAGCGGTTCGAGGGTGTAGCGCCGGGCGACCTGTTCCCTGCCGGTGATGGTGCCGCTGTCGCTCACCCCGGGGGTGGCGACCAGCGCGCCGAAGCGCCAGGCGACACCGCGCCGCTCCAGTTGCCGGTTGAGGGCCCCGAGTGCGGCGGGATCCGCGGGCGGCACCACGATCGAGGCTCCCGCGCCGAGAGTCCCCAGCGAGAGTTCGGTGCCGCGGCGCAGGCGGCCGCTGGATTCGAGCACATCGCACACCGCACTGACGTACCGATCCGCGGGATCCCAGGCCACGCGCGCGACCGGAGCGATCCGGACGAGGGCCAGCGCATCGTCATCGGCCCGGAGTTCGTCAGGCGCCTTGCCGGCGCGGATGGTCCACCACCCTGGCGCGGCCCCGGACAGGGAGAAGCTGCCCGCGGCGCCGGAGGCCACCAGCGCCTGCCGGGCCGGTCGATCACCGAGCACCACGGACACGGGCGCGGTGCCGGTGTCCCCCGACAACCCGACCGTCAGGACTCCCCCTTCGGGGGTCCAGGGCTGTGCGCCCGCATCGACGCGGGTGATGCCGACATTCGGCGGCGCGGGATCGTCCCCGCGGACCACTACCACGCCTGCACTCCCCGGCGCGGGCGAGAGCGCCGTAGCCTGGAGGTCGGTAAAGAGGACGACGCTGGCCGGGCGGGAATCGCCCCGCAGCACGTCGGTCGCGGCGGTGACCGCCTCCCCGAGGTCCATGCGGCGCCCGGAGGGCTGCAGACTGTCGAGCGCGCGCAGAAGATCGGCGGGGCTCCCCCGCCGGGCGATCCCGTCGCTGGCGAGGAGCCAGAGCGCATCGGACGGGGTGGCGCGCTCGAGCACGCGGGCGGCGGCGGCGCGGAGCTGTGTCAGGCGCGGCGCCCCGGATACGATCACGCCACTCGACGGGGAGTCGTCGATGACGAGAACCAGCGCGCTCGGCGTGTGGCTCACCGCCTCACGCAGCGGTGCAGAGGGGCCGGCCGCGGCGAGCAGCAGCGCCAGAATCAGCAACGTGCGGATCAGCAGCAGCAGCCAGTGGCGCAGCCGGAGCCGCCGCTGGTGCTCCTGGGTCACCTGCACCAGGTACCGGACCGCGGGGAAGTCCACGGTGGGCGGATCGCGGCGCTGGATCAGGTGCAGGATGAGCGGGACGGCCGCGAGCGGCAGTCCCAGCAGCAGCCAGGGATGGAGGAAGCCGATCACGCGAGGCCGGAGCGACCGCCGACGACCCGGCGCAGGGCGAGTCCGAAGGGCGTGTCGGTCGTGATGTGATGATACTGCATGCCGCTCCCGCGGCAGGCCTTGCGCCAGGCCTTCACGACGCCCGTCACGGTCTCGCGATAGGCATCGGCCCAGTCCTTGGGACGGAGCGTCACCCCTTCATGGGTCTCCGGATCCTCGAAGCGTGCCTCCGCCGGACCGCCGAGTTCCAGCTCCGCGGGATCCATGACATGGAGCACCATCACCTGATGGCCGCGGTGCCGGAGGAACTTGAGCGCGCGCAGGGTGAGTTCGCGGTCGAGCAGCAGGTCGGAAATGAAAATGACGAGGCCGCGGCGCCGGAGGAGGTCTACGACCCGGCGAAGCGCCGGCTCGGCCGCGGTTCCCATCCCGGACTGCAGGGCGTTCATGGTGGCCAGCAGCTGCTGCCACTGCCCGGTGTGCGCGCGCGCCGGCACGACGGAGCGAACGGCCTCGTCGAACGCGATGAGGCCGACGGCATCGCGCTGGCGGATGAGGAGGAGGGCCAGCGCAGCGGCGAGCCGCTGGACGTAGTCGATCTTCGAGAGCACCGTCGCCGCGTCCCCGCTCCAGGCCATGGAGCGGCTCACATCGGTGACCAGCATCGCGCGGAGGTTCGTTTCCTCTTCATATTGCTTGACGTACAGCCGGTCCTTCCGGCCGAGCAGCTTCCAGTCGACATAGCGCAGTTCGTCGCCCGGCTGGTACATCCGGTGCTCGGCGAACTCCACCGAGAATCCCCGCCGCGGCGAACGGTGGAGTCCCGTGAGGAATCCCTCGACAACGCCCTCGGTAAGCAGTTCGAGACCCGCGAGATGGGCAGCTTGACGCGGGTCGAGCAGGTCGAGACGGGGGCGGGGGGGCGCAACGGGGGCCGTCATTGGGGCCGCAACGTACCGGGACCGGGCGGGTGAAGTCAACGCGACACCCGAGTGTCCACCGGACAGGACGCGCAGGACACACGCGAAAACGGAAGAAAATCGCGTAAGTGATGCGGCGTAAGCAGTTGTGCAACACTTTCGGCGCTGGCACACAGCCTGCTCAAGCGGCTGTTGTCCACCCTGATGTCTCTGGAGGTCATATGCTGTCCCTTCTCACACTGGCGCTGGCCGCACTCTCGGCCGGTCCTGCCCCGACTTCGGCGCCGCCACCCACCGCCCTGATCGCCAACTGGGTGCGGAGCGGCAGCCGGGAGCGTCCCCGCATCAACATCTGGCTCAACCGGGACGACGTCTACAATCGGGGTGACCGGGCCCGGGTCTACTTCAAGAGCGATCAGGACGCCTACGTCACCATCATCCGGATCGATACCGACGGCCGGATGCGTGTCCTGTTTCCGATCGACCCCTGGGAAGACAACTTCGCCCGCGGCGGCAAGACTTTCGAGGTCCTGGGTCGTGACCGGGACGAGGCATTCCGGATCGATGACTACCCCGGCGTCGGGTATGTCTTCGCCATCGCCTCCGAGGATCCTTTCAGCTACGACGACATCGTACGCGGGGATCACTGGGACTACCACACGATCTCCGACGGCCGGGTCCGGGGCGACCCGTACGTGGTCGTGAGCGATATCGCGGACAAGATCGCCCGGGAGACTGATTACGACTACGACGTTTCGCAGTATTACGTCGAGAAGCACTACGACTACCCGCGGTTCGTCTGCTACGACTGCCACACCTACACCAGCTGGCGGGCGTGGGACCCCTACGGTTCCTATTGCTCGCGGTTCCGCATCGTCGTGTACGACGACTGGTACTACTACCCGTACCGGTACCGGAATGGCGGCATCTATGTCGGCCGCCCCTACCGCCCAGGCCCGCGCTACGTGTTCAAGGACAGCAATCCGCGGAACGACTACGTCACCCGCGTGGCGGAACGTCCGCGTGGCGTGGATGACAGCCGCCGGCCCACGATCGAACGCGACCGTACCAGCGCGGACGTCGGTGGCCGCGGGGTGATTCCGGCTCCGGTCTCCGAGCGGCGGCGGGCCCCCGACACGAGCAACCGCGGCGGCGCGGTGACCGGGGATCCCCGGCGCGCCCCCGATACCCGACAGCCTTCGCAGGATGGCCGGGCATCGACGCCCAGCACCGACCGGCAGCCGCAGCGTCGCACCGAGCCGGACCGTACCCGCGACCCGGGCAATACCCGGGAAGTCCCTCCCTCGAATCAGGGAGATACTCCCCGGCGTCGCCCGAACGAGGATCGCAGCACCCAGCAGGGCCAGGATGACGGCAATCGCAGCGACACACCGCGGGACCGGGCGCCGGTCCAGCGAGATCCGGTCCAGCGTGACCCGGCGCCGGATCGGCGCGAGCCGCCTCGGCAGGACCCGCCGCGGCAGTCCGCGCCGAACGACCGGCCAAGCGCCCAGCCGCGGCAGGCACCGCCCGAACGGGCGGCGCCGAGGTCGGCCCCACAGCCGAAGAGCACCGGCGAGCCGCAACTGAAGCGCCGCCGGCCCTGACGAAAACCGAAACCCCTTCCAGCGCCCGTCCGTACCTCAGCGGCCGGGCGCTATCTTTTCCCGGTTCCGACGCGGATTTCCTCCAGCCCAGGTTGCCGATGCGCCGATTCCTGTTGAGCCTGCTCGCCAGTTGCACCACCGCCACCCTGCTCGCGGGCCAGTCGAGTCCCGCGCTGCGTGCCGCCGCCCAGACCATCACCCAGGCCGACGTCCAGCGCCGCATCAACATCATCGCCGATGACTCGATGATGGGCCGCGACACGCCGAGTCCGGGGCTGGACAAGACCGCGCAGTATGTGGCGGACCAGTTCAAGCGTTTCGGATTGAAGCCTGCGGGTGAGAATGGCACCTGGTTCCAGCGCTACAGCATTTCCAGGCGGAAGATCGACCCGGCCGCGTCCCACGTCGGCTTCATCTTCAAGGGGCAGCATGTGCATGCCGACCTGAGCCGCGATGCCCGCTTCGCCTTCGGCGGAGTGCCGGAGAAGGAGGTGCTGGCCCCCACCGCCCTGCTCGGCGGTACCTTCGGCGCCGACGATGCGCAGTCGCTCGAGGTAAAGGGCAAGGCGGTCATCGTGGTGATGGACTACACCAAGCCGATCGCCCCCTCCCTGCAGCAGGCCATCGGCGTGATCCTGGGTCGAGGGGCCGCAGGTGTCGTGCTGCTCTCGAACCGGGACTCGGCCACCTTTGCTCAGCGCGTCGCCGGACAGGCCCAGACCCGGATCGGCGTGGACGGCATCGGTGCGCGAACGCCGATCGTCGAGGTGCACCAGCGCGCCCTCGGTGACGTGCTCACCGCGGCCGGAATCGACCTCGCGGAGATTCGTGGCTCGGCCGGCGCGGTGACGCGGGATCTTCCCGACCTCACCATCGGATTCGGCCTCAAGGACACGGTGCTGCAGAGCGCCTCCGCGCCGAACACCGTGGGCATGCTCGAGGGGACCGACCCGAAGCTCAAGAGCGAGTACGTGGTCTTCTCGGCCCACATGGACCATGTCGGCACCGCGGGTGGCGGCCAGTGTCAGGCGCGCGGCGGCGACACGATCTGCAACGGCGCCGACGACGATGGCTCCGGCACGGTCGGCGTGATCGAGCTGGCCGAGGCCTTCAGCCAGAAGGGCGCGCGGCCGAAGCGGTCGATGATCTTCCTGACGGTGAGTGGCGAGGAGAAGGGCCTGTATGGCAGTTCGTACTTCGTCGAGCATCCGACGATCCCGCTGGCGCAGGTGGTGGCGGACCTGAACATCGACATGATCGGGCGCAACTGGAAGGACACGATCGTGGCGATCGGGCGGGAGCACTCGGATCTCGGGGCGACGCTCGGCCGGGTGAACGCGGCGCATCCCGAGCTCACGATGACGGCGATCGACGACCGCTGGCCGGAAGAGAATTTCTATTCCCGCTCCGACCACTTCAACTTCGCCCGGAAGGGCGTGCCGATCCTGTTCTTCTTCAACGGCACCCATCCGGACTACCACCAGGTCACCGACTCGCCGGACAAGCTCGACAGCGAGAAGGAGTCGCGCATCCTGCGCCTGCTCTTCTGGCTCGGGCAGGATATCGCGAACGCGGCCCAGCGGCCGAAGTGGACCCAGGAAAGCTACGAGAAGATCGTGGAGCCCTCGGCGCGCTGACGCCGAGGGACGGGCCCGGCCGCCGGCCTCGGTGAGGCTGGCGGCCGGGCGCCTAGACCTGCCGGGGTGCCCGCCCCAGATTCCCTCCCATGACCGACACGCCCGGATCTCTCGCCGACTTCAACGCGTTCCGCAGCCGGATGAACGACGTCATCCTGAACGCGGGCAACCTGACGATCAACCGCTTCTTCGCGCTTGATCACCGCTGCTACGAGCCCGGCGCGCTGGGCACCAAGACGAAGGAGATGCTCGGCCTCGTGGCCAGCATGGTGCTCCGCTGCGACGACTGCATCACCTATCACGTGGAGCGATGCCATCAGGAGGGCACCACCCGCGAGGAGTTCCTGGAGATCTTCTCGGTGGGACTGGTGGTCGGCGGGAGCATCGTGATCCCGCACCTGAGGCGGGCGATGGCGCGGCTGGAGGAACTGGAGGGGACGGCCGGCTGAAGGCGTCCGCGATCGCCTAACGCACGATCGCGGCGCGGATCTTCGCGGCGAGTTCCGCTTCCGGCATCTCGTCCCAGTCGCGACCGACGACGAGGGCCACCCGATCCGCCCCGGAGTTGCACTCCACCGTCACGGTCGGGCCCGGCTCACGACTGTTGTCGGGCAGTTCGAGACAGATCCAGGAATCGCCTTCGAAGTCCGTCACGATGCGCACGGGAAGCTCCGCGTCTCGGGGAAGTCCACCGGCCGGCGTCGGCACCGGGACCGGTGAAGGGTGTGGCGTCGGGCGTCAGGAATCAACCGTGGTACCCAGCGGTGCGGTCGGCCCCGCCCCGGCGGAGCGCCACTGGCCGAGCAGCACCCCACCGATGATGCAGGCTCCCCCGATGAGATGCACCACCGTCGGCCGCTCGCCCAGCAGGACGAGCGCGGTGAGCGTCGCCACCAGGGGACTCGCGCAGGTGTAGAGCGCGGCGCGGGATGCCCCGAGGCGCTGTACTGCCCGGCTCCAGAGGAAGTAGGAGGCGACCAGCGAGAGCAGCGTCGAGTAGGCCAGCCCGGCCCAGGCCCGGCCGCTCACGGCGCCCCAGTCCAGCCGAGACAGCGATGGCAGTCCCGCGAGAACCAGGGCCGGGGTTCCCGCGAGCAGTCCCCAGGTGGTGACGCCGAGCGCGGAAACCTCTCCGCCCAGCCCCCGCAATCCGATCGTGTACACCGTCCAGCAGGCCACCCCGCCGAGAATGAGCAGATCGCCGGACCAGTCCCCATGGCTCAGGTCGAGGCCGCGGGCCGCGATCACGGCCACGACGCCGACGGTCGCGAGCGCGAGGGCGGCGTACTGGCGCGGCGGGATCCGCTCGTGGCCGAGCAGCCCGGAGACCACGGTCACGACGGTGGGCATCGCCGCGAGAATGAGCGCGGTGTTGGTCGCCGTGGTGCGGGAGAGACCGGTAATGAAGCAGAACTGGTAGAGGCTGTTGCCGACGATCCCGAGCAGCAGCAGCCGGCCCCAGAGGCGGCGGGGGATCGACCGCGCCGGTTCGGCGCGCAGCAGCAGGGCACCAAGCAGCAGGGAACCGACCGCGAACCGCATGGCGGTGAAGGCGAGTGGCGGGATTTCCTGGAAGGTGAGCTTGGAGACGGCGTAGTTCCCGCCCCAGAAGAGCACGACGAGGATCATGCCGGTGTGGGGGGAGGGGAGGCGACGCATGCGGAAGGGTAATCGGGGCGGGAAGGACGGGGGGGAGGGGTAGGCGCTATATTCCCCGCCATGAAGCAGGCACGAATCCGAAATTTCTGCATTGTCGCCCATATCGACCACGGCAAGAGCACCCTGGCCGACCGGCTGATCGAAGCCACCGGCGCGGTCGAGAAGCGGCTCATGCGCGAGCAGCTGCTCGACACGATGGATCTCGAGCGCGAGCGCGGGATCACGATCAAGCTCAACGCCGTCCGGATGACGTACAAGTCCCGCGACGGGCAGGAGTACGAGCTCAACCTGATCGACACCCCGGGGCACGTCGACTTCACCTACGAAGTCTCGCGCTCGCTGGCGGCGTGCGAGGGGGCGATCCTCGTAGTCGATGCCTCGCAGGGGGTGCAGGCGCAGACGCTCTCGAATCTCTTCCTGGCGATGGACGCCGGCCTCGAGATCATCCCGGTCCTCAACAAGATCGACCTGCCCGGGGCCGAACCGGAGCGCCGGGCCAAGGAGATCATGGACCTGATCGGGGCCAAGCGGGAGGAGATCCTCTCGGTCTCCGCCAAGGAGGGCACCGGCGTCCCCGAGCTGCTCGAGGAAGTGGTGCGCAAGGTGCCCATGCCGCGCGGCAATCCGGACGCACCACTCCGGGCGCTGATCTTCGATTCGTATTTCGACCGCTACCGCGGCGCCATTCCGAGCATCCGGGTGGTGGACGGCACGCTCCGGAAGGGGATGCAGATCGCATTCGGCGCGCATCCCGCCGACGTGTACACCGTCGACGAGATCGGCTACCTGCAGCTGGGCCAGCGGCCGACCGGCGTACTCGAATCGGGCGAGGTGGGCTACGTCGTCGCGAACACCCGCAGTGTCGGTGACACCCGGGCCGGCGACACCATTCTCGACGCCGACAACCGCGCGACGGAGCTGCTCCCCGGCTACCGCGACGTGAAGCCGATGGTGTTCGCCGGCCTGTATCCGACGGACAGCGAGCAGTACGAGACGCTCCGCGACGCGCTCGCCAAGCTCAAGCTCAACGATGCGAGCCTCGGCTACGAGCCGGAGACGTCGACCGCGCTCGGCTTCGGCTTCCGGTGCGGATTCCTCGGGCTCCTGCACATGGAGATCGTGGCGGAGCGGCTGCAGCGGGAATTCAACCTGGACCTGATCACGACGGTCCCGACGGTGGAGTACTACGTCTACCTCACCGACGGCACCATGACGCTGCTGGAGAATCCGACGAAGCTGCCCGACCCCGCGACGATCGCGAAGATCGAGGAGCCGTACGTGAAGGCCCGGATCATGACGCCGGTCGAGTACATCGGCGGCATCATGAAGCTGGGCACCGACCGGCGCGGCGTGTACCACGGCATGAAGTATCTGGACACCAGCCGGGTGGAGTTCGACTTCGACTTCCCCCTCGGCGAGATCGTGCTCGACTTCTACGACAAGCTCAAGGGCATCTCCCGCGGCTACGCCGCGATGGACTACGAACTCGCCGGGTACCGCGAATCGGACCTCGTCCGCCTCGACATGCTGATCAACGGCGAGGCCGTGGATGCGTTCAGCGTGATCATCCACAAGGACAAGGCCTACGAGTTCGGCCGGAAGATCTCCGAGAAGCTCAAGGAGCTCATCCCGCGCCAGCTCTTCGTGGTGGCGATCCAGGCGGCGATTGGCAACAAGATCATCGCCCGCGAGACCATCTCCGCCCTCCGGAAGGACGTGCTCGCCAAGTGCTATGGCGGCGACATCACCCGGAAGCGGAAGCTTCTCGAGAAGCAGAAAGAGGGCAAGAAGCGGATGAAGCAGCTCGGCCAGGTGGAGATCCCGCAGGAAGCGTTCCTGGCGGTGCTGCAGGTGGATTAGTTCCGGGTTTCGAGTTCCGGGTTTCGAGTTCCGGGTTTCGAGTTTCGAGTTTCGAGTTCCGAGTTCCGAGTTTCGAGTTTCGAGTTCCGAGTTCCGAGTTCCGAGTTCCGAGTTCCGAGTTCCGAGTTCCGAGTTTCCCAGGGGGAGTGGGATGACGGTCGCCGCGTCAACATCGAAGGCGAGCGCACTCGGTACCCGGGACTCGGAACTCGGAACTTTGCTCATTCAGACCGCGCACCTTGGTGACGTGGTCCTCACCCTCCCGCTGCTGCTGCGACTGGCGGAGCGGGACGGCCCGGTCGACCTGGTCACCACGCCGTCCGCTGCATCCATAGCCTACGGGCACCCCGCCGTCCGTTCCGTCATTCCCTTCGACAAGCATGGTGCCGACCGGGGCCTCGCAGGCCTCCTCCGGTTCGGACGCCGGCTCCGGGCGAACCGGTATACGCGCGCCGTCCTGCCGCACGAGTCGCTCCGTTCGGCGTCGCTGGCCTGGCTCTCGGGCGCGGCGGAGCGGATCGGGTTCGCCGGGGCCCCAGGCGCCTTCAGCTACACCCGGAGGATTCCGCGACCGACCACCGGCCACATGAGCACACGCCTGCTCGCTCTCGCGGACCGGCGCGACCTGCCCCCGCGTCCGTGGCTCGCGCTCTCGTCGGCGGAGCGCGCGGGTGCGGCTGCGTGGCTTGCGACGGAGGGGATCGCCGAGCCATACGTCGTGCTGGCGCCCGGATCGCGCTGGGGCACGAAACGGTGGCCGTATTTCGCCGAACTGGCGGGGTCGCTTCAGCATTCGACGGTGGTCATTGGCGGACCGGAAGACGCGGCGCTCGCCACAACACTGGTGCGCGCGGCGCCGGAGCGATGCCGGAGCGCCGTGGGATTCGCCGATCTACGGAGCTCCGCGGCACTCATCGAACGCGCGGCACTCGTCGTCAGCAACGATTCGGTGGCCCTGCACCTCGCGACCGCGCTCGACCGCCCGGTCGTCGCGATCTTCGGCCCGACCATTCCGGCGTTCGGCTTCGGCCCGCTCGGCAACGACCCTGTCCTGGAGCTGGCCCTGCCCTGCCGGCCCTGTTCGCCCCACGGCCCCGCCAGCTGCCCGCTGGGCCACCACCGCTGCATGCGGGAGATTGACGTGGCGCGCGTCCGTGAGGCGGTCGAGCACCGCCTCGCGGTCTCCGCCTGAGGCCGAGCCCGCTTCACGAACGGTCTCGGAGTGGAGAGTTGGGCCCTCTTTCCGTATCATTCCCCCCGTTCCCATTCCCTGAACCCCCTACCGGCCGCGACCCCATGCGCGTCATCGTCGGCATCGACCTCGGCGGCACCAACATTGTCTGCGGCTGCGTCGCCGAGGACGGCTCGTCCATCCACGGCGTGGTAAGCGTCCCCACCGGCGCGGAGCAGGGGCCGGACGCGGTGGTCCAGCGGATCGTCGCCGCCGCAAAGCAGAGCATCGAGGAGTGTCGCGCCGCGAATCCCGGCGTGACGGTCGTCGGCGCGGGGGTGGGTGCGCCCGGCCCGCTGGACACCCGGTCGGGGGTCGTGCTGCTCACGCCCAATCTGGGCTGGGTCAACATGCCGCTCCGCCAGCGGCTGCAGGACGGGCTCGGGCTTCGGACGGCACTCGACAACGACGCCAACTGCGCGGTGCTTGGCGAGTGGTGGCAGGGGGCGGCGCGCGGCACCCAGGTCACCATCGGCCTGACCATCGGCACCGGCATCGGCGGCGGGATCATCATCGGCGGGCGACTCTATCACGGCGCATCGGACATCGCGGGTGAAGTCGGCCACATCACGATCGACGCCAATGGCCGCCGCTGCAAATGCGGCAACTACGGCTGCATCGAGGCGTATGCCAGCGGACCGAACATCGCGCTCCGCGCGGTGGAGGCCCTCGAGAGCGGCGCGGAGTCGAGCCTGCCCTCGTACGTCGCGGGAGATCTCCGCAAGATCACGGCGCAGACCGTCTACCAGGCGGCGCAGGCGGGGGATGAACTCGCGCTCGAAGTGGTGCGCGATACCGCGAAGTTCCTCGGCGCGGCGGTCGCCGGGCTGATCAACATCTTCAATCCCGAGGCGATCGTGATCGTGGGCGGCGTCACGCTCGCGGGCGAGAACCTGTTCGAGCCGCTCCGGCGGGAAGTCACCCGCCGCGCCTTCAAGCCGGCGGTCCAGGTCTGCCGCATCGTGCCGGGCGAACTCACCGGCGTTGCCGGGGTGTACGGTGCGGCCCGGGCGTACATCGAGCAGGTGGAGGCCGGAATCATTTGAAGGTCGGCGTCCTCGGTTCGCTCGTCTGGGACGTGATCCACGGGCGGGATCCCGCCGCCGCGCCCGTGGAGGAGTGGGGAGGCATCGCGTACGCACTCGGCGGGTTCGATGCCGCGCTGCCGGCGTCGTGGCAACTGGTGCCGCTGATCAAAGTGGGGAGCGACCTCCGCGACCAGGCGGCCGAACTGCTCGGCACCCTCCGGCGACTGGTGCCCGGCGGCCGCTGCGTGGAGGTTCCGGTGCCCAACAACCGCGTCACGCTGCGCTATCAGGCCGGTGACCGCCGCACCGAGCGGATGTCCGGCGGCGTTCCGGGATGGACCTGGGCGGAACTCGGCCCGATGGTCCGCGACCTCGATGCGATCTACCTCAACTTCATCTCCGGCTTCGAACTCGAGCTGGGCACGGCGCAGGCGCTGCGCCAGGCCTTTCCCGGCCCCATCTACGCCGACATGCACAGCCTGCTCTTCGGCATGCCGCAGGATGGGATCCGCGTGCTGCGGCCGCTCGCCGATCCGGCGGCGTGGCTCCGCTGCTTCGACATCGTGCAGATGAACGAGGACGAGATGACGATGTTCGCCCCGGACCCGCTGGCGCTCGCGGCACAGGCGATGGACGCCGGCGTGAAGCTGCTGGTCGTGACACTGGGGCCGAGGGGTGCGGTGTATTTCGCCGCGCCGGGCTTCGCGGGTTTTGGCGGCAGCGCGGACGGGGGCTCGGCGGTCCGCACGGCACGCATCGCGGCACCGCCGGTGGACGCGATCGATCCGACCGGCTGCGGTGATGTCTTCGGCGCGGCGCTCTGCGCCAGCCTGCTCGCGGGCCAGGGGCCCGAGATGGCGATCCACTCGGCCAATGCGCTCGCGGCACGCAACGCTTCGCTCCGCGGCGCCACGCGACTCGGCCGCCTCCTGCTTGGTGAACTGGTGACGGCGGAAGGAACCGCATGAGTCGCGTTGTCGAGGTGCCCGCGTCGTTCGACGACCGGAGTTTCGAGCAGTTCGCGCAGTCGTTCTCCGCGGGGCCGCTCACCGACCGGATGCTGTTCGATGCGCGGGGCGCGCAGTGGGCCTCGCCCTTCGGACTGGTCGCGATGCTGACTGCGGCGCAGGCGGTGCGTGAAGCGGGCGGACCGGTGCCCGGCTTCACCGTCCCCGTGTCAGACGATGTGCGGCGTTACTGGGCCCGCACCGGCTTCTTCGGGCATCTCGCCGAACTGGCGGAGCTCCACGGCAAGGTGCCGAAGAACAAGCCCGACACCCACTCCGACGTGCTGCTCGACGTGACGCCGGTGCGCGCCTCGGAGGACGTGCATGCCGTGGTCGGGAAGATCCAGGAGGGCGCCGCGCGGATCCTGCATGGCGAACTCGGCCTCGAGGCCAAGGCGACGATGGGATTCGCCATGGCACTTTCCGAGGCGTGTCAGAATATTGTAGAACATGCCGGGACCGGCGGGTGGGTGTCGGTCCATGCATATAGCTTTCGGAAGCGGCTGGGGCGGCGCGTCGTCGTGATCGCCGTGGGGGACTCGGGCGTCGGCTTCCGCCGCTCGCTCGAAGCGACCCAGTCCCGCCGCTTCGGTGACCGATGGGGCGACGGCGCGGCACTCGAGGCCGCCGTCATCCAGAATGTGAGCCGGTTCCGTGATCCGGGCCGCGGACAGGGAATCGCCGGCATCAAGCGCTACCTCTCCCGGTGGCAGGGCAAATTCAGCATCCGCAGCGGCACCGCCCGCATCGTGATCGTCCCGCCCTGGGATGACGACGCGCCGATGACCGAGCATCTCGCACCGTTCCCGGGTGCGCAGGTACAGATTGTTATTCCCGCCCAGGAGGGCACCAGCGGATGACACAGACCATCCGGGTCGAGCGGCTGCTGCGTGAATCGGTCCAGACCGCCTACTGCGATCTGGTCACCCGGTCCACCGGCCGCGCGGTCCGTACCAGCATTCAGCAGGCGCTGGTCGCGGGCGGGGCCTCGCTCGCGATGCTCGACTTCTCGGAGGTGGGGCTGGTCGACTTCAGCTGCGCGGACGAGATCATCGCGAAGCTGCTCATGGATCCGCCGGGCGAGACCTACCTGATGCTGCAGGGGCTGCGCGAGGAGCAGCTCGAGGCGATCGAGCATGTGCTGGAGCATCACGACATCGCGGCGCTCGTCTGCGACACCCCGGCCGGCGTCGCCCGTCCGGTGGGGCGGGTCTCGCCCGACCTCCGCACCGCCTTCTTCTCGCTGCAGGCGGAGGGCTCCACCTCCGCCGAGGCGCTGGCGCGGAAGATCGGCTGGAGTCTGGCGCATACGACCGAGGTGCTCGAGACTCTCGCGCGGCTCCGGCTGGTTCGGGCCGAGTCGGGGTGCTACGCCGTGCCGCAGCCGGCGTCATGAAGAAGAAGCCGGGCCTCTCGACCCTCGCCATCCACGGCCAGCCCGTGCGGCGCGGCGACTGGGAGCCGGTCGTCCCCCCGATCTACCAGAGCAGCACCTTCACCAATCCGGTCGGCTCCGACGACACGGTGATGTATTCCCGGTACGGGAACAATCCGAACCAGACCGCGCTCGCCGCCAAGTACGCCCAGCTCGAGGGCGCCGAGGGGGCGATTTTCGTTTCGAGCGGCATGGCGGCGACGGCGCTGGCGCATCTCGCCGTGCTCCGGCCCGGCGATCACCTGGTGTCGAGCAGCTGGATCTATGGCGGGACGCGCCGGCTGTTCGATGAGGAGTTCGGCCGGCTGGGGATCGAAGTCACCTACGTGCAGCCGGACCAGCCCCGGATGTGGCGTCGCTCGGTGCGGAAGAGCACCCGCGCCGTCTTCGTGGAGACGCCCACCAATCCGAACATGCGGGTCCTCGATCTCGCGCCGATGGCGCAGATCGCCAAGGACGGCGGGTTCGCGCTGCTGGTGGACGCCACCTTCGCGAGCCCGATCAACTACCGGCCGCTCGAGCATGGCGCCGACATCGTCATCACCAGCGCGACCAAGTACCTGAACGGGCACAGCGACGTGATCGCGGGCGCCGTCGCCGGATCGGCCTCGGTGATCGAGGAGGTCACCCGGCTGATGTGCCTGTGGGGCCAGGCGATCGATCCGCATGCCGCCTGGCTGGTGGAGCGGGGCATGCGGACGCTGGCGGTCCGGATGGAGCGCCACAACATCAATGGCATGGCGGTGGCGCGCTGGGCGGAACTGCGCGACGGCATCCTCAAGGTCCACTACCCCGGGCTGACGAGCCATCCCGATCACGAGTTCGCGTCGCGGGTGCTCGACGGGTTTGGCGGGATGGTCGGGCTCGAGATCAAGGGTGGTGCCCGCGGGGCGGAGCGGTTCCTCAAGAAGCTCAAGCTGGTGACCCACGCACCGAGTCTCGCGGGGGTCGAAAGCCTGGCCTCGGAACCGCGCTTCACGAGTCACGCGCACAGCAGCGAGGACCAGCGGCTCAAACAGGGAATTCCGGACGGCTTCGTCCGGCTCTCCTGCGGCATCGAGGACGCGGCCGACATCATCGCCGATCTGGACCAGGCGCTGGGGTAGGATCGCCCCCCCGGCCCTACCAACCCCCGACCGTCAATCCTATCTTCCCCCCCGTGATCCGCTTCTCGCACGTCTTCAAGGATTATCCCAAGGGCGCGGCCCTGAAGAACGTCTCCCTCCACGTCGCGAAGGGGGAGTTCGTCTTCCTCACCGGTCACAGCGGTGCGGGAAAATCCACCATCCTGAAGATGATGTACGGCGACCTGCGGCCCTCCAGCGGCGACGTGCGGGTCTCCGGCTTCAACATCGCCGAACTCTCCGCCGCGGACATCCCCCGGCTGCGGCGCCGGCTCGGCATCATTTTCCAGGATTTCCGGCTGCTCGATGACCGGACGGCGGAGGAGAACATCGCCTTCGCGCTGGAGGTGACCGGCTCGCGGCGGGACGGCATCGCGTCGAAGGTGATGCGGGTCCTGACCCAGGTGGGGCTCGCGGCGAAGGCGCAGGCCTATCCCCAGGAACTCTCCGGCGGGGAGCAGCAGCGGGTGGCGATCGCGCGAGCGCTGGTGAACGACCCCACGATCCTGATCGCCGACGAACCGACCGGCAACCTCGACGAGCGCGCGACCCGCGGCGTCTTCCAGCTCATTCGCGAGATCAACGCCGGCGGGACGGCCGTGGTCATGGCGACCCACGACCTCGACCTGGTGAAGCAGACGACCTATCGCACCGTCGAACTGCGTGAAGGCACGGTCGTCTTCGACAGCGGCGTGGATGACGGCAGCACCACGGAGGACGAATGAGGCTGCTCTTCCGCGAGGCCCTCTCCGCCTTCCGCCGCGCCCCGCTGCTGTCGGCCCTCTCGATCACGACGATCGGCTTCTCGCTCTACGCGGTCGGGCTGTTCGGGCTCGTCGCGGTCAACCTGCGGGAGGCGCTGCACACGGTCGAGCAGCGGGTGGAGGTGGTCGCCTACCTGCTCCGCGGCACACCACCCGAGACGATCGCGCAGGCCTCCGAGGACATCAACGCCTTTCCCGAAGTCGCGCGGGTCACCTTCGTCAGCGAAGACGAGGCGCTGAAGCGCGCCCGCATGGAGCTGGTGGAATTTCGCGATGCCTATCGCGACCTGAGCGTGAACCCGCTGCCCGCCTCACTCGAGATCCAGCTCAAGGACGGCTACCGTGACGCCGAGCATACCGCGGCGGTGGCCGAGCGACTCAAGGGGTACGGTTTCGTGGATGACGTGCGCTACGGACGGGAGTGGATCGAGAAGCTGGACCGGCTCCGGAATATTGCCGGGCTGGTGGGACTGACCATCGGACTCGCCTTCGCCGCCGTCGCCGTGGTGATCATCGGCGTCACCATCCGGATCACGGTGCTGCAGCGCGCCCGCGAGATCGCCATCATGCGGCTGGTGGGCGCGACGAACGGCTTCATCCGCGGCCCGTTCCTGCTCGAGGGGATGCTGAAGGGGCTGCTCGGCGGGCTGCTCGCGATCGGCCTCTGCTACGGCACGTACATGCTGTTCCGCGGCCAGGTCGAGCTCGCCACCTCCGGCATCGTGTTCCTGAAGACCTCGCAGGTCGTGCTGGGCGTGGTCTTCGGCGTCTGCATCGGCCTCGCCGGGAGTCTGGTCAGCGTGGGCCGGCACCTGCGGAATGTGTAGGCGGGAAGGCGAGCGGTGACTCCGCGACCCGGACTCCGATCCCTTCGGCTGATGCTGGCAGCGGTCGGGCGTGCGCTGCCGATCGTCCTCCTGGTGCTGTCCGCCGCCCCCCCATCCCGCCTTGCCGCCCAGTCCGACCTCGACGACTCGCGCCGCCGGCTCGAAGAGGTCCGCCGCGAACGGGAGCGGCTCGAGCAGGAGCGGATCCGGCTGCAGAGCCAGGTCCACGACCTCGGCGAGGAACTCGACAACATCGAGCGCCAGCGGCAGAGCACCAACCGGATCGTCAACGAACTCGAGACCCAGATCGGCGGGCTGAACAGTCACGTCGACCGCGCCAGCGCCGACCTGGCCCTGGCGCAGGACAACCTCGCCGAGAAGCGCGCGGTGCTCGAGCGCCGGCTCTCGGAGATCTACAAGCGCGGCCGTCTGTACACCTTCGAGGTGCTGGTCGCGGCGCAGTCCTTCGGCGACCTGCTCTCCCGCTACAAGTACCTCTACCTCCAGTCGCGCCAGGACAAGTCGCTCCTGGCCGACGTCGAGAAGCTCAAGGGCCAGGTGGAGCGGCGCCGCTCCGAGATCCTGCAGGTGAAGTCGCAGCTCGACCGCAGCAAGGACGAGCGGCAGGCCGAGCTGCAGCGCTATTCCCGGCTCGCCGACGAGAGCGCGAGCCGCCTGAGGGAGACCCGGCGATCGGCGCGCACCACGGAGCAGCAGCTCTCCGCCCTCCAGCGGGACGAGGCCCGGCTCAACGACCTGCTCGCCGAACTCGAGCGCGCGCGCCGGAACACCCCACGTCCCTCCGGCGCGAACGCCCCCGCCACCCTTTCCACCGCGGACATCGGCAAGCTCGACTGGCCGGTCGACGGACAGATCCTCTACAACTTCGGCCGCGAGCAGCTCGCCTCCGGAGCGGTGATCAAGCGGAACGGGATCGGGATCGGCGCGCCGGTCGGCACACCGGTGAAGGCGGTCGAGAGCGGCACGGTCGAGCGGCTGCAGAACATGGGGACCTACGGACTCGCGCTCATCCTGTACCATGGCGATGGCTACCGTTCGCTCTACATGCATCTCGACGAAGCGAAGGTGGCGCTTGGCGCCAAGGTGACGAAGGGTCAGATCATCGGGACCGTCGGCGGGCAGAACAGCGACGAGGGGAGTCAGCTCTACTTCGAGATTCGCGGCGAGGGCGGGATTCCGCTGGACCCCGCGGACTGGCTGAAGCGGCGGCGGTAGGGCGCGCACGGCCGGGCGGGCCTACCCGCCGCCCTCACGCCGCCACGGTATCCGCCGTTCCGATGCGCCCGTCGGTCTGGGCCTTGCCACGAAGCAGCGCGGCCTCGACCAGCGCGAAGAGATCCTGGGTATCGCTCGCGGCGGGGTGCGGGAAGCTGACGATCCCGGCGGAGAGCGTCGGCCGGTCCTCGGCGTGCAGGTCCGGAAACTCGTGCTGCTCGATGCGAGCCCGCACCCGTCCGATCGAAGCCCGCGCCCCGACGAGGTCGGTCTCGGGCAGCACGATGGCGAATTCATCCCCGCCGTAGCGGCTGACGAAGTCCGGCGCGCGCACTTCCTTGAGCAGCAGCCCGCCCAGTTCGGCCATCACCCGGTCACCGACGACGTTGCCGAAGCGCTCGTTGTAGCGGCGCAGGCTGTCGACATCGAGGAGCACGACGCTGAACGTCAGGGCGTAGCGCCGGGCCCGCTCGAACTCCTCCTGGATCCGGCGGTCGAGGGCGTCGAGATTGCCGCACCCGGTGAGCATGTCGGTCGCCAGCGCGCTGGCCTGCCGCCGTGCGACGCCGGCACGGCGCTCCTCGTTCTCGAGGAGCCGGGCGGCGGAACGGAGGAGCCGCTCGGCAAACCCGAGCTGTTCCTGGGTAAGGGCCGGGTCGTCGCGCCGAGTCCGGAGCAGGAAGACGCCCGCCGGCTTGCCGTGGAGGTTCACGGGGATGACCGCGACGCTCCGGACGTCGGCGCTTGCGCCGAGTTCTTTCCAGAGCGGGCGGATCTCCTCGAAGAAGGGATGCTCCACCAGGTCCGGAATGAAGACCGTCCGTTCGGTGCGGAGCGCCTCACGGATTTCGGGGTAGCGGTAGAGGTCGACCCGGAGGTCGCGGGTGGCGGGGGTCTCGCAGACGGCGACGACCCGTCCGTACCGTTCCCATGGCGAGGCGAGCAGAAAGGAGCAGCGCGGCAGTTCGAGCGCGAGACCGACTCGGCGGACCAGCGTCTCGACGATGGCGTCGGACCGGATCGAGGCCGACAGCTCCTCGAGGATGTCGAACATCAGCTCCTGCCGCCACGCCGCCTGGCGTTCCCCGCTGTCGAGCGGGGCGCGCCGGAGCCGGGCATGCAGCCGGGCGGTGAGTTCGGGCAGGTGCACCGGGGGGGCGACCGCGTCATCGGCGCCCATGGTGAGTGCGCGCTGGGGACCGTCGGTGTCGCGGTCGGCCAGGACGACGACGAGCGGGATGGCGCGCCACGCATCGCCGGTCAGTTCGGCCAGCGCGGCTTCGAGATGCTGGTCTGCGCGAGGCGCGGTCACGAGGAGCAGGTCGGGCGGGGCGGCGGGCGGGTACTCGACGTCAGTGCCCTCGGCCTCCAGCAACTGGTATCCGCCGCGTGCCAAGGCACGCTCGAGCCCTTCTGGGCGCGAGGCGGCATCGCCGAGAAGCAGGATCCGGCGCGGAGGCAGTGTCTCAGTCAAGATTCTTGGAATTCCAGCGGCGGCCGGGAACGTACCCGGTCCCGACGCCCTGTCAAGGAAACCATGCGATGCCCACAGCTCCCAGACCGGCCGATGAGATGCTCGGCGCTCACGTCTCGACCCAGGGCGGAGTCGGCACGGCGCCGGCCCGTGCCGAAGCCATCGGTGCCACCGCTCTCCAGCTCTTCACCAAGACGCCGAACCAGTGGCGGGAGCCGACGATCGACGCCGAGACCCGCGCGCTATTCCAGGATGAGATGAAGAGAACGGGGATGCGAGCCGCGGTGTCGCACGATTCGTACCTGATCAACCTTGCGTCACCGGATTCGGACCTAAGTGCGCGATCCATCAAGTCTTTCATCGCCGAATTGGAGCGGTGTGAGAGCCTGGGGATTCCCTATGTGGTGTCGCATCCAGGCAACTATATCGATGACTGGCGCCGCGGTCTCGACGCCAACGCCGCCAACTACGCCCACTGCCTGGCCCAGGTGCCAGGTTCCACGATGGTGCTGCTGGAGAGCACGGCGGGCACCGGTACCGCCCTGGGCCGCACCTTCGAGGAACTGGCGGAGTTGCGTGCCCTCATTCCGGAGCCGCATCGCCAGCGCGTCGGCTTCTGTGCCGATACCTGTCACCTGTTCGCCGCGGGGTACGACCTGCTACACGACTACGACGGCGTCTGGAATCACTGGGAGGCGGTCATCGGCCTCACCCACCTGCGCTGCCTGCATCTCAATGACTCGAAGACCCCCTTCGGCTCGCGCAAGGATCGCCACGAGCTCATCGCCGAAGGAAGCCTGGGCGCCGAACCCTTCCGGCGCATCATGACCGACCCGCGACTCCGGCACACCGTGAAGATCCTCGAGACGCCCAAAGGCGACGACATGGTGACCCTCGACCGCAAGATGCTGAAGCGGCTCCGTGCGTACGCACGGGGGGGCGAGCGTCCCCCACGTTGACCCGACCCCCTACGAACGGCATCTTACCGCGCATGCGAATCCTCTCCACATCTCTGGCGCTCGCCGCGCTCCTGCCGGCGGCGCTCGCCGGCCAGGCGCGCTACAGCGCGACCTTCGGGCTCACCGGAGGCACCCGTCTGGCGAAGGACCGGATCTTCCAGACCATCGACGTCAACCAGGCGCTCGCGCCGACCGTGACCATCGGCGCCTCGCTTCCGGTGAGCGCACGGGAACGGGCCGGCCTCGAGATCGCGCTGGGCTTCGGCAAGACGCGGATCGCTGAAAGCGGCCTGCCGACCGTTGACGGTCCCACGTTCCGCACGCTGAGCTTCATCGGGGGCGTGGACGGGCCGCTGCTCGGCCCGCTCCGCTACCATGGCGGCGCCGGCATCATGAAGTACCTCCCGGACAAGGAAGGCATCTTCGCACTGGGAGGACCGACGCTGCTCCTGCTCTCGGGCGGCGTCGACTATCACATCGCCACCCGAGGCACCTTCGGCCTGGTGGCGAAGCTCCGCTATGACTACCAGCGATTCTCCACGAACACCCTCACCGCGACCGGCTTCACCCGCACGCAGGACGTGCATCGGGTGGGCCTTGGTCTCGGGATCGAGTATCAGCGCCCATGAACCGCTCCACGATTCTCGCCGCGGTCGGCGGCCTGGCCGCCGTCGCCGCCATCGCCTGCAGTGACATCATCGCCCCTTCGCGCAACCTGCTGCGCTACGACTGGCGGCTGCCGATCGACTACGACAGCGCCGGACCGCGGTCCGACTCGCTCACCTTTCACTGGCCGCGCTCCTCGCTGCCGGTGAAGATCTGGGTGGAGGACCAGTACGACGTGCCGGAGCGGATCCGCGAAGGCATCGCGCTCTGGAAAACGGCGTTCATCTACGGAGAGTGGGACGCCAAACTGGTGAACGACTCCAACAGCGCCGATGTGATCGTGCGGACCATCCTGCCGCCACCGCTGGTCTTCCCCACCCCGGTCCGCATGGGCGCGTTCTTCGCCCCGGCGTGCCAGGGGGCCACCGATCTCGACACCGTGGCGACCCGCTTCCAGCTCCGGCTGCCGCTGCATGCCTACGTCCATCCCGACATCACGTATTCGCCGACCGACACGGTGGTCAACCGCTGTCTCAGGACCGTGGCCGCGCACGAACTCGGGCACACCCTCGGGCTCTTTCGGCACTCCCCCGATTCGCTCGACCTCATGTATGCGGTGCCCACCGCGACCTTCCTGAGCGGGAAGGATGTCGGCACCGCGGTGAACGTCTATCATCTCAAGAGCGACATGGTGCCCGTGCGGCCCTGATCGGCCCTCGCGGGACACCGACGCGGCGCCCGGTCCACCCGGACGCCGCGTTTGCATATCTATTCACCTGCCGAGTCACGGTTGCCTCCAGTCCCCCTGCTGTCGAAATTCCCTCCCCCATGCGGACGGGCCGGGCCTCCGCCCCCCCGACGCACCACCAGATGGAGCACATCCGAATGACCGCTACCGCCGAACCGCGGGCGCCTGCACTCAACTGTCCGTCCTGGGTCACCAACGAGCGGGTCAAGAGCTGGGTCGCCGAAATCGCGGCGCTCACCCAGCCGGACCGCATTCACTGGTGCGACGGCTCCCAGGCCGAGAACGATGCCCTCATCGAGCTGATGATCGCCTCGGGCACGCTGACCAGGCTCAATCCCGCGAAGCGGCCGAACAGCTATCTCGCACTCTCCGATCCGAGCGACGTCGCCCGGGTGGAGGACCGGACCTTCATCTGCAGCCAGCGCCGCCAGGACGCGGGGCCGACCAACAACTGGGTCGATCCGCGCGAGATGCGCGCCACGCTCAAGCGAGTGTTCGCCGGCTCGATGCATGGCCGCACGATGTACGTGGTGCCCTTCAGCATGGGGCCGCTCGGCTCGCCGCTCGCGCATATCGGCGTCGAGCTCACCGACTCGCCCTACGTCGTCGTCAACATGCGGATCATGACCCGCATGGGCCGCGGCGCCATGGAAGCGCTCAAGGCGGGCGACTTCGTGCCGTGCGTGCACTCTGTCGGGCACCCGCTGAGTGCCACCGTCAAGGATGTGCCGTGGCCGAGCAACAAGGCGGAGAAGTACATCGTCCACTTCCCGGAGGAGCGGAGCATCTGGTCCTACGGCTCTGGGTACGGCGGCAACGCGCTCCTCGGGAAGAAGTGCTTCGCGCTCCGCATCGCCTCGGTGATGGCCCGGGACGAGGGCTGGATGGCCGAGCACATGCTCATCCTCGGACTCAAGAGTCCGGAGGGGGAGAAGCGCTACGTCGCGGCCGGCTTCCCCAGCGCGTGCGGCAAGACCAACCTCGCGATGCTGCTGCCGCCGAAGGGCTGTGACGGCTGGACCGTCACCACCATCGGCGACGACATCGCCTGGATCCGCCCGGGCCCCGATGGCCGGCTGCACGCGATCAATCCCGAAGCGGGCTTCTTCGGCGTCGCCCCGGGCACCTCGATCCAGTCGAACCCGATCGCGATGGCGACGATCAGGGCCAACACGATCTTCACCAACGTCGCCCTGACGCCGGACGGAGATGTCTGGTGGGAGGGGATGACGGAGGAGCTCCCCCCGCAGCTGACCGACTGGCAGGGGCAGGCCTGGACTCCGGGCTGCGGACGCAAGGCGGCGCATCCGAACGCCCGCTTCACCGCGCCCGCGTCGCAGTGCCCGTCGATGGACCCCGAGTGGGAGAATCCGGAGGGCGTGCCGATCAGCGCCTTCATCTTCGGCGGCCGCCGCGCCGCGCTCGTGCCGCTGGTCGTGCAGGCGGTCAACTGGAACTTCGGCGTCTACACCGCGGCGACGATCGGTTCCGAGACCACCGCCGCCGCGACCGGCGCGGTGGGCCAGGTGCGCCGCGATCCCATGTCGATGCTGCCCTTCTGCGGCTATCACATGGGGGACTATTTCAATCACTGGCTGCAGCTCGGCCGGCAGATCGCGGACCCGCCCCGGATCTTCTGCGTCAACTGGTTCCGGAAGGACGCCGACGGCAACTTCATCTGGCCGGGATACAGCCAGAACCTCCGGGTACTCAAGTGGATCTTCAACCGCACCCGCGGCAAGGCCGGCGCGACCGAGAGCCCCCTCGGCTGGATGCCGCGCTACGAAGACCTCGACTGGACCGGCATGGAGGATTTCGGGCCGGAGACCTTCCGGGACCTGATGTCGGTTCCCCGCGAGGCGTGGAAGGCCGAGGTGCTGTCGCACCAGGAGCTCTTCGAACGGCTGTACGACCGGATTCCGAAGGAGTTCATCCTGATGCGCGAACTGGTGCTCTCCAGCCTCTGGCGCTCCGCGGAGGAGTGGAAGCTGGCGCACGAGACCGAAGAGGACTGAGCGCCTGACACTTTCGCCGGAAGGGCCCTCTCCCGCTGCGGGACGAGGGCCCTTCGTCGTTTCCCGACCCAGGATGACAGCGGCCGCCTCTTCCGCCATCTTTCGCCCATGACCGAGATCGAAGTCATCCGTGACCCGCTCTGGGACAATATCCGTCTCGAGGGGCACGCCGTGCGCGTGCTGGACACCGTGCCGATGCAGCGGCTGCGATACATCAGGCAGCTGGGGCACGCCTTCCTGGTCTATCCAGGGGCCACCCATACCCGGTTCGAGCACGCGCTTGGCGCCTATCACCTGACCCGGCGGGCGCTGGCAGCACTCGATGAGCGCGGCGAACTGGCACGGGTCCCGGAGGAGGATCGCCTCGCGGCCAGGCTCGCGGCCCTGCTGCACGACATCGGTCACTATCCCTTCTCGCACGCCCTCGAGGAAGCCGGCTTCCCCCATCATGAGGGGCTCGGTGTCGGCCGCCTCGGACGGGCGCCGCTGCTCGAGGAACTCACCCGGATCGGCGTCCCGGGTCTCGGCGCCAAGATCGGCGGGTTCATCACCGGCCAGAGCGCGAGCCCGCTGCAGGGGCTGATCTCCGGCTCGCTCGATCTCGACAAGATCGACTACCTGAGCCGTGACGCCCGCATGTGCGGTGTCCCCTATGGGGCGGTGGACGTGGACCGACTGCTCGCGTCGCTGACGGTGATCGAGACCGCGCCGGGCCGGTTCCAGCTCGGCGTCCAGGAGAAAGGCATCAGCGCCCTCGAGTCGCTGCTCTTCGCCAAGTACCAGATGTACCGCAACGTGTACTGGCACCACGCCGTCCGCAGCGCCACCTGCATGTTCAAGCGGGCGGTTCGCGCGGCGGTGCTGTCGGGCGCGCTGACGCCGGAGCAGGTCGCCGATGCCACCGACGACGGCCTCACCGAGCGGCTCACCTCCGCCGACCCCACCGGGCTCGCGCGTGCGGTGGCGGCACGCCGGCTCTACAAGCGTGCGCTCGACCTCCCGGCGAGCGAAGTCCCGGCGGAGGCCGATCCCTGGGTGCGGCCCAGGCCCGACCTCCTCGAACAAGTCGAGAATCAGCTCGCGCTCGAGGTGGGCCTTGCTCCTGGCGAGTTGCTGTTCGATTTCCCGAGCAACCCCTCGATGCTCGCCGTCGACCTTCCGCTTCGTACCCGCACCGGATCGGTGGAGCGACTCACCGGTGAAGGACGCGCCGGTCAGTTCGGGCTGCCACGGGTCGCAGGAGAGCTCTATCAGAGCGCGCGCCGTCTCCGGATCTTCACCGCGGCGCCCATCACCCGCGACCTGACCAGCGCGCGTGCCCTCGTGGCCCTGACCCCGGCTGAACTCGAGGCCCGCCTCCGCCGGGGCACGCCCCTGCTCGGTATCTGATCGCCCGTCCCTGATGAGCCACCGGGCCACTCTGTCCGTCTCTCCCGTGACAGAGTGGCCCGTCTCATTGGTGAAGGGACAGGTTCAGTTGCCCAGGCCAGCACGCGACGCGCCAGGCCAGCCCCGGCGGTCTCGGGGGTAAGTACTCGTGCGCATGGAACTTGGACGGTGCAGCCCGAGCGGGGAGCGAACGGCGCCGGGCGGTCGATGCGAAGTGGTACGGCAGGTGCATTGGAGGTGACGTACCTCAGGAGAGCGGAGCTCTCCGGCGACACCGCACCGTCACTCCACTTACTTGTTAGGAGCACCACCATGAAGCGCCCGATCACCGCCGCCATCTTCGCGCTCGCGCTGACCACCACCGCCGCCGTCGCCCAGCAGCCCGCGGCCAAGCCGGCCACCCAGCAGCCCGCCGCCAAGCCGGCCTCGACCACCCCGGCCGCGACGCCCGCCGCGACGAAGACCAGCACCAGGAAGCACAAGAAGCACTCGGCGAAGACCACCGGCGCCGCGAAGATGGATTCCACCTCGGCCAAGCCGAAGAACTGAGCAGCCCGCCAGAGAACGAAACGCCCCGTGGCTCGAGAGAGCGACGGGGCGCCGTCGTTCACGGTGCGGCCAGCGCTGCGACCGCCTACTCGTGACGAATGGCGTCGATGGGGGAGAGCCGGGCCGCCCGCAGCGCCGGGTAGATCCCGAAGGTGAGGCCGACCACCAGCGCGGCTGCGGCGCACACCGCGACGGTTTCCCAGCTGAAGGCGGCATACACCCGTGCCGCCGACCGCTGCCGGATGAACGCGGTGATGGCGAAGGCACCCGCGAGTCCGACCAGCGCGCCCAGCGCGCTGCCCGTGCCGGAGATCGCCACGGATTCGGCCAGGAACTGCATCAGGACGTCGCGGCGCCGCGCGCCGATGGCCTTGCGGATGCCGATCTCCCTGGTCCGTTCCGTGACCGAGGCGAGCAGCACGTTCATGATGCCGATGCCGCCCACCAGCAGCGAGATGCCGGTGATCGCTCCCATCGCGAACTTGAAGACCAGAAACGCCTGCTCCGCCTGCTCGACCCGCTTCTGATTCGAGACCACGCGCGCGACACGCTTCCAGTCTCCATGTCGCCGCGCGAGCCACCGCTCCGCTCCCTGCTGTACCGCGGAGACGTCCTCGACCCGCCTCGCCTGCAGCACGAGGTCGGGGGCCCGGGGGCGTGGCGTGGGAACGAGCGCGTCATGCTGGGCCTCGAGCGGAACGTACGCGGTCCCGCCCTGCTCCCCCGCCCGCGGCGATCGGACACCGATGATCGTGAGCGCACGACTCCGTAACCGCACCTGCAGCCCCAGCGCCGCGTCCGGTGCCTTGCCCGTCAGCCGGCGCGCGAGCGCATCGCTCAGCACCACCACCGGTGCATTGGCCCGGGCCTCGTCCGCGCTGAAGTAACGACCGGCGGTGAACTGCAGGTCGAGCAGCGTCGCCGCACTGGGCAGCGTCGCGGCAATCAGCGCCGGCACCGAGTCGGCATTCGGTCCTCCGAGCGTTCCCTGGCCCGTCAGGGTGATCGACGCTCCCTCCGCCTCTGGCACCGACGCCAGCAGCGACTCGGCGTCGGCGAGGCTGAACACGGGATAGCTGTCGATGGGAAAGACCTGCCCATCGACGATGAGCGAGGTCCTCGGCGAGAGCACGACCGACTGCAGATCGGTGGTCTCCTCGATCTGCTGCCGCCCGTAGCGCTCGAGACCATCGCCCAGCGCAAGCACCGCGACGAGCGACCCCGCCCCGATCACGACGCCGAGGGTCGAGAGGATCGTCCGGAGCGGATTGGCGCGCAGGGTCTCGAGCCCGATGGCGACGGAGGAGAGAGAGGCGCGAGGCATGGCGGGACGACGGGACAGCGCTGGGGCTTGTTTCAGGAAGGCGGGGCGACCGCTTGGCCGCCCGTCACACAACGCGTCGCGCGGTTACGGCGTGCGGGGAGCCGCGGGAACGCTGGGCGAAGTGATGTCCGCCGGGATGTCCGGCTCGATGCGGATGATGATCGCGGTGATGTTGTCGAGGCCGCCGCGGCGATTCGCCTCGTTGATCAGCCGGTCGACCCACTGCTGCGGGCCACCGTCGCCGCGCAGAATCGCGGCAAGCTGCTCGTCCTCGAGCATGCCGGTCAGCCCGTCGGAGGCGAGCAGCAGGATGTCCCCCGGCCGCAGGTGCCCGAAGTAGAGATCCGGCACGACCTCGGCGTTCGCGCCGATGCAGCGGGTGATCACGTTGCTGTAGGGATGGACCCGGGCCTGTTCCGGTGTCAGGAGACCCAGATCGACCTGCTCCTGCACGTAGGAGTGGTCCTTCGTAACCTGCAGGAAGTGTCCGTCACGCAGCAGGTAGGCGCGGCTGTCACCGACCTGGCCGAGGATGTAGCGCTGCGGAAGCAGGACGAGCGCCGTGGTCGTCGTCCCCATGCCGCGCTTGTCATGCTCGGTCAGGGTGCGGTCGAAGATCGCCGAGTTGGCTTCGATGACGGCGTGCCGCATCCGCTCCCCGGCCTGATCGTCCGTCAGCCCGCGCAACGTCCCCAGCTCGCGCGACACGATGCGTACGGCCATCTCGCTGGCCACCTCGCCAGCGGCGTGACCGCCCATGCCGTCCGCGACGATGAACACTCCGCGGTCGGCGAGCATCAAGTAGTTGTCCTCGTTCCCGGACCGGACGATGCCGGTGTCGGTACGGGCCGCGCAGGAGAATCGCACGGGAGTCCGGTTACCTCGTGAGCAGGATGGCGGCGACCACCCCGAGAAGAACAATGACCACTGCCGGAATCACCCACTTGGGCATGCCGGAGGGCGGCGGGGAGGTAACCACCACCGGCGGACGGCGCGGCGACGAGCGGTGCAGCGCCGGCTCGGACCCCGGCTGCATCTGGGGCTGCGGCGGGGGCTCCGGCTTCGCGACACTGGCCACCGGCTCCACGGCCGGCTCGACCGGCTTGGGCGTCGGCGCGGGCGCGGGCGGCTTCGGGACGCTCGCCGCCGGCATGGCCGGCGGGGTGTTGATGAGCGGAGAGGGAGCCGGCGGGGGCGGACTGCTCAGCGCGGGCTGCGGCGCAGGCGTCGGGGGCGAACCCGGTACCCGCATCGCGCCCATGACCTTCGTGCCGGACCCGCTGCCGGTGCCCAGGTGGTCGTCGGTTGGCTCGAACATCACCGATACCTCGCCGAACCGCACGACCGCACCCGGACCGAGCATCGCCTCGCCGGTCACCCGCTCGCCATCCACCCAGGTGCCGTTGGTGGACTCGTTATCGAACAGCACCCAGACCCCTTCGCGGCGCTGCAGCTTCGCATGGGTGCTGCTCACGCTGTCGTCCGGGATCACCAGGTCGTTGTACTCGGCACGGCCGATGTTCACGACCGGCACCCGCACCGGGAGCCGCTGACCCTTCAGCTGACCGCTCCGGACCAGGAAGTTCGCGAGCTGCACCGTGGGTCCCGACGACCGCACCACCGGTTTCGGGGCGGATGGCGTCGGCACCGGCATGCCGTGCATCGTGTGGGAGAGGCGCTCCGCCGCCCCTGCCGCCGGTGCGGGTGGCGCCGCAGGAGCGGCGGGAACCGGCTCAGGCGGCGCCGCCGCTAAAGGGGAAGCCGCCCCGGGAAGTGGGGCGTCGGCGGCGCGATCGGCGTAGAACCGGAATTCGTGGTCGCCGATGCGGATCACATCCGCGCGGGCCAGCACTCGCTGCGCCTCGATCCGGTCGGCATTGACGAAGGTCCCGTTCGTGCTGCTGTCGACCAGCACATAGCCCTGCGGGGAGGCAAAGATCTCGGCGTGGCGCCGGGACACGTCCTTGTTCGGCACCACGATATCGCAGCCGGCTTCGCGCCCGATGACCAGGGGCGCCGACCCGATCGTGTACTCCCGGCCATCCGTCAGGCAGACCAGTCGTCCACCCGTCGCCGCGGTCGCCGGCTTGGGTGCGCTCGGCTTACCGGTCGCGGCGACCATCTTCGCGACATCGGAGGCGCTCACGAACTGGGTGCTGCCACTGCGACGCGGGTCGTGCACGAGGAGTTCGTGGAGACCCACCTGGATCTTGTCACCATGCAGCGCCGGGGCAGGTTCCGCACCCAGCTTGACGCCGTTGAGCAGCACATCATTGTCGCCGACGCGGCGGACCGAGACGGAACCATCACCGCCGCCCACGACCACGGCGTGCGCCGCGGCCACGCCCGTGAGTCTCAGCCCACAGGAGGGATCGGCACCGACGACTAGTTCCCCCACGGGAATGGGGGTCCGCTGACCGGCAAGTTCCAGTTCCATCATCCGCTGCGCCCTCGTTTGTACCGGATGGCCAAACGTATCCGTAGGCCTGTAACCACGCAAGCGATTTGGGCTTACGCGCTCATCGGCTCCCGGCGCTCTTGCCCCCGGAGCTGAAGTTGATATAGGCGTTCATACAGCCCGCCCTGTGCCAGGAGCTCCCGGTGCGAGCCCCGCTCCCGGACTTCCCCATGGTGCAGCACCAGGATCTCATCGGCATGGAGGATCGTACTCAACCGGTGCGCCACGACCAGACTGGTGCGCCCGCGCATGAGTTCCGCGACCGCCTGCTGAATCTGCGCCTCCGCCTCCGCGTCCACGGAACTGGTCGCCTCGTCGAGCACCAGGATGCGCGGGTCCCGCGCCAGGGCCCGCGCGAAGGACAGCAGCTGGCGCTCCCCCACGCTCAGCGAACGGCCCCGCTCCCCGAGGACATGATGGTAGCCCTCGGGAAGGCGGGCGATGAACCGGTCCGCCCCGACCCGGCGCGCCGCCGCCTCGGCCAGCTCCGGGGTGATTGACGCGTCCAGCACCAGGTTCCGCAGGATGTCCCCCGTGAACAGGAACAGGTCCTGCTGGACGAAGCCGATCAGCCCGCGCAACTCCGCCGGGTCGAAGTCCCGGATATCCACCCCGTCGACCGTGATGCGGCCCCGCACCGGATCGTAGAACCTGAGCAGCAGGCTGATGATGGTGGTCTTGCCCGCCCCGGTATGGCCGACCAGCGCCAGCGTCTGCCCTGGTCGCGCCCGGAAGCTCACTCCCTTGAGCACCCAGCTCTCCTCAGCCGGCGCCGTTCCCTCGGCGGCGGCGGGTGTCCCGTAGCGGAACCAGACATCCTCGAAGGCCACCTCGCCCACCGCCGGATATGACAGACGCAGCGGAGTGGCCGAGGTTCTCACCGTCGGCTCGGTATCGAGCAGCTGGAAGATCCGCTCCGAGGAGGCCATCGCGCTCTGCAGCAGGTTGTACTTCTCCGACAGATCCTGCAGGGGCTGGAAGAATCGCCGGGTGAGCTGGATGAAGGCCGCCAGAACCCCGACGGTCAGCGTGCCCTGCAGGACCCGAAGGCCGCCGTACCAGAGCAGCAGCGCCAGCGCGACGCTGGTGAGGAACTCGACCACCGGGAAGAAGATGGCGTAGATGGTGATCGACCGGAGGTGCGCGTCGAGGTGTCCCTTGTTGATCCCGGCGAACGCCTGCGCCTCCGCCTCTTCCCGGCTGAAGAGCTGGACCACCCGGACGCCGGCGAGCTGTTCCTGGAGGTAGGCGTTGAGCCGGGCCACCCAGGTCCGGATGTCCCGGAACGAGGTGCGGACGTGTCGCCGGAAGGTGATCGCGACGAGGATCATCACCGGAATCACCGCGAAGGCGACCAGTGCGAGCCGCCAGTCGACCACCAGCATCATGACCACGATCGCGATGATCGTGAACACGTCGCCGAAGACCGTCACGACACCGGACGAGAAGAGTTCGTTCAGCGTCTCGACGTCCGAGGTCACCCGCGTCATGAGGCGGCCCACCGGATGCCGGTCGAAGTACGGCACACTCAGCCGCTGCAGATGGGTGAAGAGCTGCAGCCGGAGATCGGCCATCACCCGCTGCCCCATCCAGGAGGTGAGGTACGCCTGGCCGTAGTCGAACACGAACTCGAGCAGCAGCGAGCCGAAGAAGAGCAGCGTGAGCAGCCGCAGCAGGCCCAGGTCTTTCGCCGGCACGGCGACGTCGAGAGCGCGCTGGGTCAGCGCCGGACCGACCAGGGTGAGGCCCGCGGCGCCGAGCAGGAGGAACAGGGCCAGCGCGGCGAGCCAGCCGTAGGGACGGAGGTAGGTGAGCAGCCGCCGCATCAGTGCGGCGTCGTAGCTCTTTTCGTCGGGCTCGTCGGGAGTCGCCATCAGCGCGGCAAGGTGCCGGAAGCGGGCACCGCAGTGCCGGGAAGCTCCTCGAGCTCATCCAGCCCGAGGTCGTCCTTCCCCTTGAGGCGGGTGTGGATCCAGCGCGAGAACACCAGGAAGCCGAACGCGAGCGTGAAATACGAGAGGATGCATCGCCAGATCAGGGTATACAGCGGCCCGAGTTCCTTCGGGATGTAAACCGACGACATCACCGCGGTCGAGAGGATCTCCGCAATGCCCGAGGCGCCGGGCGTCGGGGCGAAATAGAGCAGGAAGGTGATCAGCGTCTGCACCAGCAGGACATCGACGAACTGCGCTTCGACGCCCACCGCGCGCAGCGCCACGTACCCCGCGAGCAGCTTGTTCGCATGGGAAGGCGCCGAAAGCAGCGTGGCCCACAGCAGGGCGAGCCAGCCCTTCGGACTGTTGAAGGCGAGCACGCTTTCGTGCGCCTCGTCGATGCCGCGGCGCAACCCCTCGATGCGCTTCGCCACCCGCGCGCTCCGCCCGGCGATGCGCTCCGCCACCCACATGAGTCCGCGCCGGGCGATGCTCGGAAAGACGATCGCTCCGACCAGCACGACGCCGATCCCGACGAAAAGGCCGAGGCTGCCGAGGAAGAGATCGTAGAGCGTGAGTCCGAGGACATCGCCATGATTGCCGAGCGAGTGCCCCGCGCCGAGCAGGATGGCGAGCGGCCCGGCGATGGCGAAGAACAGCACGGTCGCGATGAACGACATCAGGGTGGTCGTCACCGCCACCGGCAGCGGGACCCCCGCGCGACGCAGGGCGTAGATCGTCATCGGCCCCGCGCCCGAATTGAACGGCGTCAGGTACGCCGCCCACGCCCCCATGCCGCCCGCGAGGAACATCCCGCCCAGCGGCGGATCGGGATGGACGTGGCGGACCAGCACCCAGTTCCGGAGTCCGCCGCCGAACCAGTCCATCGAGGCCAGGGCGAGACCGACCACGATCCAGACCCAGTGGATGCGGCCAAGGGCCTGGATGAATGCGGTGAGGTTGTTGCCATAGAGCAGGACCCCGGCGTAGCCGAGGACCGAGATGCCGACGAAGACGAGGAATCCGCGGAGAAGGAGTCGCGGACTGAGGACGGAAGCCATTGGGGGCCAAATCTAGTATTCTTTCCGGCCCATGTCGTCCCCTGTCCTCCGCATCGTCAACGCCCGGCAGCACAATCTCAAGGGCGTGACCGTCGACCTGCCACGACGGGCACTCATCGTCATCACCGGCCCTTCCGGGTCGGGCAAGAGCTCCCTCGCGTTCGACACCCTGTACGCCGAGGGCCAGCGCCGCTACATCGAATCGCTGTCGACCTACGCCAAGCAGTTTCTCGAGCGGATGCCCAAGCCGCTCGTCGACCGCCTCGAAGGCCTCGCGCCCGCCGTCGCCATCGAACAGCGGAACCCCGCGGTCTCCAGCCGCTCGACCGTCGGCACCGCCACGGAGATCTACGACTATCTCCGTCTCCTGTGGGCCCGGGCGGGCCGGCAGCAGTGCCGGATCTGCGGCAGTCCGGTGCGCCGTGACACTCCCCAGTCGGCCGCCGAGGATACCCTCGCCCAGGCGAGGGGCCGGCTGCAGGTGACCTTCCCGCTCTCGCCGTCGCAGCGCCAGAGCCACGCCGCGATCGTCGAGAATCTTGGGGCACTCGGCTTCGTCCGGATCATCGCCGATGGCACCCCACGGCATCTCGAGGAACTGCCCGGGGACCTGGACCTCGCCACGGCGAACGATCTCCTGGTGGTCGTCGACCGGCTCCAGCTCGAGACCGCCAGCGGCGAGGCGACGCCCGAACCGCCGAGCCGTCTGCTGCAGGCGATCGAGACCGCGTTCAGCGAAGGCGAGGGAATCGCCATCGTGCTGCACGAGGCCGGGCGGCTCCGTTTCACCGAGCGTCCCGCCTGCAGCCAGTGCGACACCCCGGCGGTCGCGGTTACCCCCGCCCTCTTCTCCTTCAATAACCCGCGCGGGGCCTGCCAGGCGTGCAATGGCTTCGGCGCGGTGCTCGAGTATGACGAGTCGCTGATCGTCCCCGACCCGTCGCGCAGCATCGCGGAAGGCGCGATCGATCCCTGGACCAAGCCGCGCTACGAGACCCGCCGCCGCATGCTGCTGTCGGCGGCGCGCGCCCTCGGCGCCGATACCGAGAAGCCCTGGGCGAAGTTGACTGCGAAGCAGCAGCGCGAACTCCTGCACGGCAAGCAGGGGCGGTACGTGGGCATCTTCCCCTTCCTCAAAGGTCTCGAGGAGAAGCGCTACAAGCAGTACATCCGTGTCTTCCTGCGGCAGTACCAGCTCGCGAAGCGCTGTCCCGCGTGCGAGGGAAGCCGACTCAACCCGGATGCCCTCGCAGTCCGGATCGCGGGAGAGCCGATCGCGGGTGCGTCGGCACGCACGGTGGACGAACTCCACGCGTGGCTCGAATCGCTGGCGCTCTCCCCCTTCGAGCAGCAGATCGCCGAGCTGATCCTGAATCAGCTCCGCCAGCGGATCGCCTACCTGCGCGACGTGGGCCTGGGATACCTCACGCTGGACCGCCTGACACGGACCCTCTCGGGCGGCGAGGCGCAGCGCATCGCCCTCAGCAACGCCCTCGGCAGCGAGCTGGTGGACGCGCTGTACGTGCTCGACGAACCGTCAATCGGCCTGCATCCTCGGGACATCGATCGCCTGCTCTCCCTGCTCGTCCGGCTCCGCGACGGCGGCAACACCGTCATTGTGGTCGAACACGACCCCGCGGCGATGCGTCATGCCGACTTCATGCTGGAACTCGGTCCCGGGGCCGGCGAACACGGCGGTCACCTCGTGTATGCCGGCCCCGTGAGCGGCGCCACCGAGTCACTCACCGGGCAGTACCTCTCCGGCCGAAAGCGCATCGGCATCCCCAGCGCCCGCCGGGCCCTCGGGCCATGGCTCGAGATCAAAGGCGCCACGCTCCACAACCTGCGGGAGGTCGAGACCCGCATTCCGCTCGGCGCGCTCACGGCCGTGACCGGCGTCTCCGGATCGGGCAAGAGCACCCTCGTGCACGATGTGCTGTACCGTCAGCTCGAAGGACGATTCAAGGGCGGGCACTCGGCCAAGGAACACCTGGGCGAAGTCGTCGGCACCGTGTCGTCTCTTCGCGGCGCCGAGCACCTGACCGACGTCCTGCTCATCGACCAGTCCCCGATCGGCAGAACGCCACGCTCCAACCCGGTGACCTACGTCAAGGGATTTGACGACATCCGCGAACTCTTCGCGGCCCAGCCGGAGGCGAAGCGCCGCAAGCTCACCGCCGCATCCTTCTCGTTCAACATGGCCGGAGGGCGCTGCGAGACCTGCGAAGGGGCGGGCGCGGTGCTGGTCGAGATGGTCTTCCTCGCGGACGTGTATGTGCCGTGTGAAGCCTGCAGCGGCACGCGATATCGCCGGGAGGTGCTGGACGTGCGCGTCCACGGCTATTCGATCGCCGACGTGCTCAACTTCACGGTTGAGGAAGCGATGCGCCGCTTCCGGCATCAGCCCAAGCTCGGACAGGCCCTGTGGCACCTGCAGCAGGTCGGGCTCGGCTATCTCCGGCTGGGCCAGCCGGCCACGACGCTGTCCGGGGGCGAAGCGCAACGCCTGAAGATCGCGCGGGAACTGGCCCAGTCAGGCAAGCGAGGAGGGCGGAAGCTCTACATTCTCGACGAGCCCACCACGGGGCTCCATCTGGACGATGTCCGGGTGCTGATCCAGGTCCTCGACCGCCTCGTGGATGCCGGCCATACCGTGGTCGTCATCGAGCATCACCTCGACGTGATCAAGCGCGCCGACTGGGTCATCGATCTCGGGCCAGAAGCCGGGAGTGGCGGCGGCCGCATCGTCGCCCAGGGGACGCCGGAGCAGGTGGCACTCGTCCCCGAGTCGCACACCGGCCGCTATCTCCGTGAGGTGCTTGCGGCCGGAACGCCGGTCGCGCCATGACGCGCGGCCGGGCGATCCTCGCCCTCTGGGCCACCTGCCTCATCTGGGGCGCCGCATTTCCGCTGACCAAGCTCGCGCTCGAGGATGCAAGCCCGATGGCGTTCACCGCGGTGCGCTTCCTGGTCGCGACCGCCATCATCTTCCCCGCCCTCCGGCATGCCACCCGCGAAGAATGGGGGGCGGGCGCCGTCCTCGGGGGACTCCTCGCGCTCGGTTTCGCCACCCAGACGGTGGGTCTGCAGTGGACGACCGCCAGCCGATCGGGATTCATCACCGCGCTCTACATTCCCTTCGTCCCCCTGATCGTGCTCGCCGTCTACCGCACCATACCGGAACGGCTGGCGGCGCTGGGCCTGCTCGTCGCCCTCGGCGGCATGATCCTGCTGACCCGCCCCGCGGAACTCGGCGGCGGACTCAACGCGGGCGACCTGCTCACGCTGCTCTGCGCGATCTGCTTCGCCTCACACATGGTCGCGACTGGTGCCTTCGCCAGGCGGTTCGCCATCGAGCGGCTGATGATGACCCAGATCGCGACGGCCGCCATTCTCACGACGCTGGCGACTCCCCTGCTGGAACGCCCGCACCTCTCGCCCACCCCGCTCCTCCTCGGGATGATCGCCTACGAGGCCGTGCTCGCCAGCGTGGTCGCCATCCGGCTCCAGCTCGCCGCACAGCGGGTGCTCTCCCCGACCTACGCCGCCCTGGTCTACACCCTGGAGCCGGTGGTCGCCTCGATGACGAGCCTGCTGGTGCTCGGGGACCGCCTGGCCCCGCTTCAGTGGGCCGGCGGCGCCCTCATCATCGGGGGCAGCCTCCTTCCCGAGATCGCCCGGCGGAACTTTACCCGATCTTGACGCTTCGCAGGCCTGAGGGTGACGCGGCGTGGAGATGTTCGCTCCGCAGCCGAGTATCCGATCCCTCTTCCCCTTCGAGGAGCCATGCCCCGCACTCTTCCCCGTCTCGCGCTGGTTGGCGGCGTCACGCTCGCCCTCAGCGCCTGTGGTCATGACGATGCCCCCGTCGCCGTGCCCGCCGCCGCCCGCGCCATCGGCACCAGTGTCAGGACGACCCAGCCGGCACAAGCCACGCTCGTCGCCGGAGTCCAGGGTGAGATCCAGCCGCTGCTCACGGTGGGTGACACTCTCCCGAATGGCAGCGTCTGGGCCCCGATCCCGGACGGCCTGGGCGGCTACCTCAGCGGCAACGACCTGATCCTCTATTCGAACCACGAGCTCAGCAACAGCGGCGTCAAGGACAACAACGGGGTGACCCAGTTCGCCTATTCACGGGTCTCCCGTCTCGTCCTCGACCGCAGAACGCTCGCCGTGAAGGACGCCAGTTACGTCGTCGACGGCAGCGAACAGTATCTCCGCCTCTGCTCTGCCACCTGGGTCGGTGCGAAGGAGGGCTTTCCGTCCGGCTATTTCTTCACGGGCGAGGAGTCGGTGGGCGGCACGCACGACGGGATGCAGCTCGCGATCGGCACGGATGGAACGGCGCACGAGCTGCCTTGGATGGGGCGCTTCGCGCATGAGAACCTCACGGCGGTTCCGTACCGGAACAAGGTGGTCGTGTTCGGTACGGACGACACCAGCGGCGCCTCCGAGCTCTACATGTACGTCGGTGCCTCGGAAGCCGATGTGATCAATGGCACGGGAAAGCTGTACGTCTTCAAGGGCCGTTCGGTGACCCGCTCGGGTGACCTGAGGGCCGGCGAGCGGGTCGTGGGGGACTGGGTCGAGGTGCCGAATTCGGCCGCACTCTCCTCCTCGGCCCTCCAGTCCACCGTGAACAACCTCGGCGCCTTTGCGTTCATCCGGCTGGAAGACAGCGACTACGACCACCGCCCCGGTGCCCGTCCCGCGCTCTACTTCGTCGATACCGGCGCGCCCGTGCTCTGCAACGGCACCCCATGCGACGCTTTCGGATCGATCTATCGCCTCGACATCAATACCATTGATCCGGCGGGACCGGCGCATCTCACCCTGCTCGCCCGCTCCCAGGGCGCACAGATCGGGTGGTCCTCGCCGGACAATATCGCCGCCGGCCCGCGCAGCCTGATGGTGAATGAAGATCCGGCGAATTCCACCTTCGCGGGGCAGCGCGCTCCGCAGATCTGGCAGTTCCGCTACACGGCCCGCGGTATCACCGAGGGTCGCGCTGTCGCGGAGCTGGCCAATCCGCACTGTGACGACGTCGCAGGGACCTGCTGGGAATCGACCGGGATCATCGACGCTTCGGCCTGGCTGGGCGCGGGCGCCTGGCTCTTCAACGTCCAGGCGCACACCCTGCCCGCCGCGGGCGCGAACCTCCCCAAGGAAGGCGGACAGTTGATGTCGCTGCGAATCCGCGGCAGCTGATCCCACGCATCCCGCAATGCATCAGGGGCGGATCCACGTGGATCCGCCCCTGTTGTGTTCGCGGTCCGTGCGAAGGCGCGGAATCAGCCCGCAGCCTGCTGCGTCGCTCGCACTGTACCCCGCGCGGTTCGCCGCAGCCTGGCATCGGCCTCGAGGAGGATCCGCTCGGTCGTTTCCCAATCGAGGCATGCATCGGTGATGGAGACGCCGTAGGCGAGCCCGGCGGTTCCCTGAACGAGCTTCTGGCTTCCGCCGTGAATGTGGCTTTCGATCATCGCGCCCATGATGTCGCGGCTCCCGCCAGCGAGCTGCGCGAGGAGATCGGCGAAGACCATCCCTTGCCGGGTGTGGTCCTTGCTGGAGTTGCCATGGCTGCAGTCGATCATCACCCGGGCGGGCAGTCCGCGCGCCCGGCACATGGCGGCGGCCTCTCCGACGGACGCGGCATCGAAGTTGGTCCGGCCTCCGCCTCCTCGCAGCACGAGATGCCGTTCCGGATTTCCCGTGGTATGGACGATCGCCCCCCGGGCGTCGTCGTCCATCCCGAGAAAGGTGTGCGGCGTCCCCGCGGCCTGCATCGCATCGAGGGCGACCTGCAGGTTCCCATCGGTGGTGTTCTTGAAACCGACTGGCATCGAGAGACCGCTCGCCATCTCACGGTGCGTCTGCGACTCCGCCGTCCGTGCGCCGATCGCCGTCCACGACACCAGGTCCGCGATGTACTGCGGCACCACGGGGCCGAGCAGTTCGGTCGCGGCCGGGAGTCCCAGTTCGTTGACATCGAGGAGCAATCGCCGGGCGATGCGAAGCCCACGCATCATGTCCCGGGTGCCATCGAGATGGGGATCGTTGATGAGCCCTTTCCATCCGACCGTCGTCCGCGGCTTCTCGAAGTAGACCCGCATGACCAGACAGAGCGTGTCGGCCACCTGTTCGCGCAATCCGGCGAGCCGGCGGGCGTATTCGAGCGCCGCCAGCGGATCGTGTATCGAGCAGGGTCCGACGACCACGAGCAGGCGGGGATCTTCGCCAGCGAGGATCCGGCGGACCGCAACCCGGCCCTCCAGCACGGTCGAGGCGACCCGCTTGGTGATCGGGAGTTCGGCCAGCAGCGTGCGCGGCGCGTCGAGCGGCTCGAAGCGGGTGACGTGGACATTGCTGGTTTCGGGAACGATCGGCTTCATCGACGACATCGCGACTCCGGACGCAATTCGAGCAGGGGCATAAAGATGCGCGCCGGTGACTGGTCGCGCTAGGGCGCGCGGCACCGTACCTTGCCGGTCGGAGGATCCCCGCGTGCCCGAACTGCCAGACATCCAACTGTACCTGTCCGCGCTCCGGCCACGGATTGTCGGGGAACGACTGCTGAGCGTCCACCTCAACAGTCCGTTCCTGCTTCGCACCGTCACCCCAGCCCCTGACGCGGCGGCGAATCGGATGGTGAGTGGCGTCGGGCGCATCGGAAAGCGGATCGTCATCCACTTCGAAGGCGAGCTGTACTTCGTCTTCCACCTGATGATCGCCGGGCGGCTGCAATGGACCGCGCCTGGTGGGAAGTCGCCCGGCAAGCGAGCGCTGTGTCTCCTCATGTTCACCAGCGGGACACTGGCGCTCACCGAGGCAGGAACCAAGCGACGCGCCTCGCTGCATGTGATTGAGGGACGCGGGGGGCTTGGCGCATTCGAGCGCGGCGGCATCGATGTGGCCGCTTCCACATTGGCCGACTTTGCCGCAGCGGTGCGTCGCGAGAATCACACACTCAAGCGCGCGCTGACCGACCCCAGCATCATCGACGGAGTCGGTAACGCCTACTCCGACGAGATTCTCCACCGAGCCAGGCTTTCACCACTTCAGCTGACCAGTCGCCTCGATGACGCCGCGGTCGTTCGTCTGTTTGAGGCCACGCGCGCAGTACTGGCCGACTGGACCGATCGCCTGATCAGCGAGACCGGCTCCAGCTTCCCCGCCAAGGTCACGGCTTTCCGGGCGGGCATGGCCGTCCACGGTCGTTTCCGCCAGCCTTGCCCCGTCTGTTCCAGTCCGGTGCAGCGCATTCGGTACGCGGAGAACGAGGTCAACTACTGCCCCACCTGTCAGACCGGCGGTCGCCTGCTCGCCGACCGCGGGCTGAGCCGGCTGCTTCGCGACGACTGGCCTCGCAACCTGGCTCAGCTCGAGGAATTGATGAGCCGCTAGAGACTGTTCCACGGGGGGCAGCCCGGAACGCACAACGGCCCAGGCGAGCGCCTGGGCCGTTGTCGTTGCCGTTTCCACTTCAGCTCCCGAGGTAGGACTCGAACCTACGACCCGCTGATTAACAGTCAGCTGCTCTACCAACTGAGCTACTCGGGAAGGCGCGAGAGGATACAAACAAAGGGGCGATAGATCAAGCGCGGCTCAGTGCCTCGCATTTACGACTACGACAGACCACAAGCGCGACATCATAACGCCAGTAAGTGCCCTGATTCACGCCGATTCGTCTGCCATGAGGGCGATTGGGCCGTGCGTGAAATCTGCAGATCCGCGATACCAATCCTCAGATTGATCCGCATAAGCGGTTGTTGAACAATACCTTACAAGACAAGCGAGCGTGCGCTCACATGAAATGAACGAGAGTGGGCACTCACAACCTACCTGCGTAAGATTCTCGCCGAATTTCTCGGGCTTTTTCGATGCCACAATGACACCTAAGTGTTTGTGGAAAATGCCTTTACAAACTTCGAGACTACCGCACAACTCGGGGCATCTTAGCTTCTCGGCATGCCATTGCACCCGCTCGTCGGCCACCGCGACGCACAGGCTCAGGTACTCCGGGCAATCAAGGAGAACCGCCTGCCACAGATGATCCTCCTCACCGGGCCTCAAGGGGTGGGGAAGCAGCGATTTGCACTCTGGGTCGCTCAGGCACTGCTGTGCGAGGGTGCGGCGGACCGACCCTGCGGCGTCTGCAAGCCCTGCACGCAGGTGCTGGGGCTGGCCCATCCCGACCTTCACTGGTTCATGCCGGTCCTCAGGCCAAAGGCCTCCGAACCGGACAAGCAGATCGAGGAACTAGCCGAGGCCATGGGGGAAGTGGTCGAGGAGCGGAGGAAGCAGCCGCTCTACCAGCCCCAGGAGGGCCTCGCCGGGCACTTCGTGGCAACGTCGAGGCTCCTCCAGCGCCGGGCGGCGCTGACACCGGCACAGGGCAAGAGGAAGGTATTCCTGATCGGCGAGGCGGAGCGGCTGGTCCCCCAGGAATCGAGCCCTGAGGCTGCCAATGCGCTGCTCAAACTGCTCGAGGAGCCCTCTCCTGACAGCCAGTTCCTGCTGACGACCGTGGACGCCAACCGGCTGCTCCCAACCATCCGTTCGCGGCTGGTTCCACTCCGGCTCGGCCGGCTGGCTGACGCCGAGGTCGAGAGCTTCCTGGCCAGCCACGCCGTACTGGCTGGGTCGGATCTTCGCCAGCGCGTGACTGGCGCTGGCGGGTCGATCGGCCGGGCACTGGCGCTCGGTGACGATCAGGCGAAAGCGAACCGCGCAGCCGACGAGTTGCTCAAGGCGATCACGGGGAACGCGGAGACCCGTGCGGAGCGTGCCCTGAAGCAGGGACCGTGGGCCGCACGTGGGGACTTCACCGCGATGCTGGATGCGCTGGCCGAGGTCCTGGGCGACGCGGCCCGCTCGGCCAGCGGCCTTTCCCCGAAGCGCCAGTTGCCTCAGGCGCTGAGCCGCAATCGTCCGGTCGAGGCACTGCTGGAGGCGCAGCGCCGGGTGACATCCGCCCGGGAATCGGCCCAGGGAAACGTCAATCCGCAGCTGCTGCTGGCAGTGCTCGCGGATGAACTGGCGGAGGTGTTGTGAGTCTGAGCCATGTGGATGCGGCCGGCCGTGCCCGGATGGTGGACGTGGCGGACAAGCCGGTCAGTCGCCGGACGGCGATTGCGCAGGGCGCCGTTCGGATGAGCACCGAGGCCTTCGACCTGGTCCGGGAGAATGCAGTGGCCAAGGGCGATGTCCTGCGCATCGCGGAGGTAGCGGGAACCATGGGCGGCAAACGAACCGGCGAGTTGATTCCGCTCTGCCACCCACTGCCACTGGATGCGATCCGGGTGGAGTGTGAGGCGGACCCTTCGCTGCCGGGCGTGAAGGTGACCGCGTTGACGGTGGCGACTGGACGCACCGGTGTGGAGATGGAGGCGCTGACCGCGGTGTCCGTTGCCTGCCTCACGGTATATGACATGGTGAAGGCAGTGGACCGCGAGATGGTGATCGAAGGCATCCGGTTGCTGGAGAAGACCGGTGGTACCAGGGGTGATTGGCGGAGAGATGAGCGGTAGTGGCAACCAGATCGCTCGACTGCACCTGCGTCAATCTGACCCGATGACGGGAGGACCTATGCACATTGAAGAACCTGATCCGTACGGCCGTACCCGCTGGACGCGCCGGCTCCTCGCCAGGGGTGCGGCCCTGCTGGCTGCGGTGCTCATGGTGAGCGCCCTGGCCGGCTCCAGTTCCGGGGCACGGGCCGCCGAGGAAGCCCCGCCTCCGAGTCTGACCATGGTAGCGGACGAAGTTCGTGCCCTGAGCCGGCGTCTCGAGACGACACGCGGAGAGCTGGCCATCGCGAAGGCGCAGGTGGAACGGGCGAACGCCGTGATCCGGTACTCCGGACTGTATCAGATTCCGGCGGATCTTGCCGCGGCGATCTATGATGTCGCCCTGAGCGAGGGGATCGACCCCGGCGTCGCGTTCCGCCTGGTGAAGATCGAGAGCAACTTCCACCCGCGCGCCCTCTCCGAGCGGGGAGCGTTCGGCTTCACCCAGATTCAGGCCGCCACGGCCCGTTTCTACGAGCCCGGCCTGGCTACGGAGCAACTGTACGAGCGCGATGTGAACCTGCGACTCGGCTTCCGCTTCCTGAGGGACCTGACGCGGCGGTACGGCGGAGATATCGAACTGGCGCTGGTCGCGTACAACCGCGGCCCGGCGCGAGTCGAGGAGATTCTGCTGCAGGGCGGCGATCCCTCGAACGGGTATGCCGAAGCGGTACTGAAGGGCACCATCCACGATACGTCCGCGAAGCCCTGACAGCGCGCAGTCGGGGTCGGGGTGAGTAACAAACGGCGGGCCGGGTCATGACCCGGCCCGCCGTCGTTCGTGCCGGAAAGAAGTTACTGGGGAATGGTCAGGCGATCCCCAGCCTTCAGCACCGACTTCGCCGTCATCCCGTTCGCATTCCGAAGCGCCGTGAGACTGACTCCGTACTTCGCCGCGATTTCGGAGAGCGTCTCGCCCCGGCGCACAACATGGGACTTTCCGGCATCGGCAGGCGCTGGCGCTGTGGCGCGATCGGTGGCGGGGGCGGTCGGCGCGGGGACGCGGATGATCTGCCCCGCCCGCAGGACTTCATGACGGCCGAGCGCGTTGAGGCTGCGCAGCTTGTCGACCGACGTGTCGTACTTGCCCGCGATGACCGTGAGTGACTCGCCACTGCGGACGCGGTACCGGATCGTGGTGGACCCGATGGCGCCGGCCCGCGCACCACGCGTCACGGGGGCCGCCGCCGGTTCCGTGACCGTCGGCACGAAGCTGGTCGGGATCATCAGATGTGTCCCCGACCGCATCCGCGTGAGCCGGACCCCCGGATTGGCGTCACTGATCTGTCGCGTGGTGACGTGATAGAGCCTGGCGATGGTCGCCAGCGTCTGGCCACGGCTGACGGTGTGATCGACGAACGACACGCGGTCCTTCGGTTCCAGCGCCGCGTAGCGCGAGGTCACGAGCTCGCCGGTGCCGGCGGGGAGCCGGACGATCGCGCTCTGCCGCGGCGGGGTTACGAGCCGGACGAACTGCGGATTCAATTCCCGCATCGCCGCGATGGAGGTATCCGCGAGGCGGGCGAGCACATCCAGGCCGGTGGCGTCGCCGACGATGATCGAATCGTAGGTCAGCGGCTGAACCCCGACCG
>JBGATI010000009.1:0-167293 GCA_044229245.1 Gemmatimonadales bacterium
TCATCCTACTTGCGCCATAAGGATGCCGGAACTTTGACAACGGCTCAGATAAACGAACGCTTTCGCAGTTACCTCTACAGCTCAGTGCTAGAGCATGAGGACAACCGCCTCAAGACGCTTGTCTCTAGCGGAAACCGCAGTACTGATGAGCAGCCTTTCACTATGGACATGCTCACGAAGTCTCTCTTCTCGTGCTTTCTGTTACGAGAGCCAAGCGACGACAATATGGCCACCGAAGCGTATCTCCGGGATGAGGAGATTAAGAACGTCGTGGCGCTCATGAATGCGCTGTATGATCACGGCTTCCACGCATGGAATCACAAAGCCGCTACCTCGACCGCCCAAATGGCGTTGCAGCGCCTCGCCCGGTCGAAGGCGATGATGGCATGGTCTGAAGTGCTACGCGATGCCATCCTTGCAAAGCTTGAGCTGGTTGATGGAGCCGAACGGGCCCGGCCCTTCTATCGTCAGCTGTCGACGTCCGAACTTGAAAAGATCCGTGGAGTCGTCTTGCGACTGATGTCATGGAATCGTTGGAGCGCGCCAGCGACTGACGACATCGATCGAGTCCTTGCGGACAATAAGAGCGAGGTGAAAACCTGGTTCAAGCACCACGGGTTGAGTACTGGGTATCTCATGGGGGCTGCCGAATAGGTGGCTGTGTAAGGTCACGCAGCGAGTTCCCAATGATTCCGAGCAGAGCCGTGCGACGGGCGCGTTGCCGGCCGGAGCGTCGAGCTCTTCCGGTGTTGCAGCTCTAGTTTCTCCGGGTGGTATGCATGCGAGTTGGGTTCGGCCTGATGCGGGTTGGGGAAACGTACGACCGTGATCGGTTGGCGAGCCTTTGGGGATATCAGGGCCGCCAGGCCATCTCACGGGGGGTCGTCACTCCTGCTGGAACGAATGTCATCATTCTCTTTGTGACCGAGAACAAAGACGCATCTGTCACGCCGTATGCTGATGCTTTACGTGGCAAGATATTGAGGTGGGAGGGCGAGGCGGGGCACGGCTCGGACCAGAGGATCCTCTCCGCGGCAAAGGCGAGGGACGAGATACATCTGCTCTATCGAGAGGCGAGTCGCGCGCCATTTGAATATTTGGGCAAGATCCGCCTGCTTGACTATAAGTTGCCCAGAGCCGGACCTATGCGGTGCCGCTTTGCAGTAGGCGGACGCCGGCGAGCAGCGCTGAAAGTGGTCTCTCAGCCCAGTCGCAGCACGAGTGGTAGGCGCGCTCTCACTGCACGGGCTGCGGTGAGTAAGGGTGGGAGCGGCAAAGGAACATTCCGAAGCAGACTATTCAGGGCCTGGGGTGGTTGCTCTGTCACAGGTGTGTCGACTATTTCCTTGCTAAAGGCAGCACACATCAAGCCGTGGCGAAAGTGTTCAAGATCTGAGCGAAAAGATGCCGCTAACGGCTTGCTACTCATTCCAAGTCTGGCCCACCTCTTGGGCAAAGGATTGATCACGTTCGACAGGCTCGGTGCCATTCGCATTTCCCGAAAGTTGTCTTCGGCGGAGCGAAAGGCGCTAAATGTCCATCGGGGTATGTCCTTGCTGAAGCTCCCACGGGGCACGCGGCGGTTTCTGCGATTCCATCGCGATCACATATTCACGAACGCCACGGGCGGGTAGTCCGAGAATGGTCCGAATTGCCGGCGCTATCGGAACTCACCATGCTCAAACAACGGAATCGTGATACGCGCCCGTGCAAGGGGTGGCGAGCTCGACGACTTGGTGGAGTTTGTCGAGTCATGCCAATCATCCGCAGTGCGGCCTCCATGGTAGATGGATGACCCAAGCCGACACCATCCGCGTCGTCGCCGCCGTCATCCGGAACGAGTCCAGCATGCTCCTCTGCCAGCGCCCGGCCCACAAGCGGCACGGCGGCCTCTGGGAGTTCCCCGGCGGCAAGATGGAATCTGGCGAGAGCCCGCTGGAGGCCACTCGGCGGGAACTCGCGGAAGAGCTTGGGGTCGCGGTCAGCTCGGTCGGGGAGATTCTGTTCTCGATCCATGACCCCGGCTCCCCCTTCGTCATCGAGTTCTACCCCACTGAGATCGCCGGCGAGCCCCAATGCCTGGAGCACGCGAGCCTCGCCTGGGTGAGCCTCGATCAGGCTAGGGGACTCCCCCTCGCCCCTAGCGACCGCCGCTTCGTGGAGCACCTGACCGCGGAGCTGGCCGACCGGTGACCGGACCTCGCTCCTGGGACCGGCAGCTCGGACGCTGGATGCGCGCCTGGGGTCTCCCCGGTCTCGAGTCCGCCATCTCGATCGAGTTCAACCCCCGCCTCCGCCGAGCGGTGGCGCGCTGCTCACCGAAGGAGTTCCGGATCACCCTCAATCCGCGCCTCCAGGGCTGGCGCCGGCCCCGCCTGACGCCGATCCTCTGCCACGAGGCGGCCCACCTCGCCGCCTTTACCCTCTACGGCGGCACTGCTCGGCCCCACGGCGCCGAATGGGCCGAGCTCCTCCGCTCCGTCGGCCACACCCCAACGACCCACTGCCCGGTGCTCCCCGGTGCGGCTCCAGCCAGGCGCTCTCACCCCCGGGGCACCTTCCGCTACGAGCACCGCTGCCTGGTCTGCCAGCAGGTCCGCTGGGCCCGCCGCCGCATGACCGCCTGGCGCTGCGCCGACTGCACCTCGGCGGGGCTCTCCGGGGAGCTCCAGATCCGGGACAGTTGGCACGAGGGCGCTGAATGACCCGCCCCGGCTGCCCGTTCTGCACGCCGTTCGAGGGCGCGGTCTTCTACCGCGACCCCCTGGTCCTCGGCATCTGGGACCTGCACCCGGTCTCCCCTCGTCACGCGCTCCTAGTCACCGTGCGGCATGTCGAGGATTGGTTCAAGGCCACGCCCGAGGAACAGCTCGCCCTGATGCGGGCGGTCGATGCCGCCAAGAAGGCCATCGAGGCGACCACGAAGCCCGATGGCTACAACATCGGCATCAATGTCGGTCCCGCCGCCGGCCAGACGGTCTTCCACCTCCACGTCCATCTGATTCCGCGTTACCTCGGCGATGTGGCCGACCCGCGAGGCGGGGTCCGCCACGTGCTGCCCCAAGCCGCGAACTACCTCGCCTCGGCGCCGGCGACCGTTGGCCTCGGAGAGGTCCCGCATGGCCGAGCGCTGGTAACGGGAGGCGATGACGACCCGCTGATCGGACATCTCGTCGGGCATCTCGAGCGGGCGACGGCGGTGGATATCGCTGTCAGCTTCGTGCTGGATAGCGGCGTGGATCTCCTCTGGCCGCATCTGCAGGGGGTGCTCAAACGCGGGGGCCGAGTGCGGCTCATCGCCGGTGACTACATGGGGATCACCCATCCGAGCGCGCTGGCTCGGCTCGGCGACCTCGAGGGGAAGCTCGAGCTCCGCATCTTCGAGTGCGCCGGCACCAGCTTCCATACCAAGGCCTATATCGCCTACTACGGCGATGATGTGGGCACCGCCTTCGTCGGGAGCTCCAACCTGAGCAAGACCGCGCTCCAGGATGGGGTGGAGTGGAACTACCGCGTCATCACCTCGCGGGATCGGGCGGGGTTCGCGGATGTGGCCGCCGCCTTTGAGGCGCTGTTCCAGCACCCCAAGGCGAAGGCGCTGACGCCGGCGTGGATCAGTGCCTATGAGAGTAGGCGGAGTCAGCTTTCCATTCCGCCGGAAGCCACAGGTATCGAGCTACCCGCCGACGTCCCGTCTCCCCACGTGGTTCAAGAGGAGGCGCTAAAGAAGCTGGTAGAGACCAGGACGAATGGCGGCACCGCGGGCCTGGTCGTCCTCGCGACCGGACTCGGAAAGACCTGGCTCAGCGCCTTTGACAGCCATCGGCCGGAGTTCAAGAAGATCCTCTTCGTCGCCCACCGCGAGGAGATTCTCGGTCAGGCGATCCAGAACTACCGCACGATCCGTCCCTCGGCCGTACTCGGGCGTTACGACGGCAACGAGAAGACGCTCGGTGCCGATGTCCTCTTCGCCTCGATTCAGACCCTGAGCCGCCCGGAGCATCTGGAACGGTTCGGCCCTGATGAGTTCGACTACGTCGTCGTCGATGAGTTCCACCATGCGGCCGCACGTACCTACCGGCGGCTCATCGAGTACTTCAAACCCAAATTCCTGCTGGGTCTCACCGCGACGCCGGAGCGCACCGACGGTGGTGACCTCCTGGCACTCTGTGGCGAGACCCTCGTCTATCGCTGCGACATGGCGGATGGGATCAGGCGGGGGTTGCTGTCGCCGTTCGACTACTACGGCGTGCCCGACAACGTCGACTACGACAACATCCCATGGCGGAGCACCCGGTTCGATGAGGAGGAGCTGACCAAGGCGGTCGCGACGCAGGAGCGTGCCAAGAACGCCTTTGAGCAGTATCAGAAGCGGGCCGGTGAGCGGACCCTTGGGTTCTGCGTTTCGCAGCGGCATGCCGACTTCATGGCCGAGTACTTCGCGGGGAAGGGGCTCCGCGCGGTCGCGGTCCATGCGGGGGCGACCAGTGCCCCGCGGGCGCACGCGCTCGAGCAGTTGAACAAGGGCGATCTCGATATCCTCTTCGCGGTCGACATGTTCAACGAAGGCGTCGATCTGCCTCGGGTCGACACCGTCATGATGCTCCGGCCGACCGAGTCGGCGATCCTCTGGCTGCAGCAGTTCGGGCGAGGATTGAGGAAGCTCGCGGGAAAGACACTCAAGGTCGTCGACTACATCGGTAATCACCGGTCGTTCCTGATCAAGCCGAGGACCCTGTTGTCGCTGGGGCAGGGGGATGCGGAAGTCTCGTACGCCTTGGATGGCTTGGACGCGGGGACCTGGGAGCTGCCGCCGGGGTGCTCGGTGACGTACGAGTTGGAGGCGAAGGAGATCCTCAAGGCGCTGCTCAAGACCTCGAAGCCGGGAGAGCGGCTCAAGGACTACTACCTCGACTATCGGAACACCCATGGGGACCGGCCGACGGCGGTCGAGGTCTTCCATGATGGCCTCGATCCCAAGGCGGCGCGGCCGAGCCATGAGTCGTGGCTCGCCTTTGTGCGGATGATGGGGGATCTCACTGATGCGCAGGTAGCGGTGCATCAGGAGCTGAGTGGGTTCCTGGATGCGCTCGAAGTCACCGAGATGACCAAGAGCTACAAGATGGTGGTGCTCCTCGGGGTGCTGGCGGAGGACGCGCTGCCTGGCGGTATCGACATCGATCGCCTCGAGGACCGGGTGCGGGAGATCGCTCGGCGGTATGCCCTGGTCCGAACCGAGCTGGGGGAGGCGTTGGAGGAGCCGGGAGAGCTCCGACGTCTGCTAGAGAAGAATCCGATCGAGGCCTGGGTGGCGGGGAAGGGCACCGGCGGTACCTCCTACTTCACGTACAAGGGGGGGCGGTTCAGCACGACCTTCACGGTGCCAAAGGAGCGTCGGGAGGCTTTCCAGGAACTGGTCCGGGAGCTCATCGACTACCGTCTCGCGGTGTACCTGCGTCGGGTAGGCATGAGCACCGGTGCCGATCGGATCATCTGCCGAGTTTCGCGCGCCACCGATCGTCCGATTTTGTTCCTGCCACCGCGTGAGAAGATGGCTGGGATCCCAGAGGGGTGGGTCGAGGTCAAGGCGGATGGCAAGGACTACCAGGCCAACTTCGTCAAAATCGCGGTGAACGTCCTGCAGGAGCGGGATAGCGAGGTGAATCGCCTCCCCGAGCTTCTTAAGAAATGGTTTGGTGAGGAGGCGGGGAAACCGGGCTCGGATCAGACTGTCGCCTTTGATCGGTTGCCGGATGGGTACAAGCTGGCGCCGCTGCGTGGCGAGGTCGCCGCCGGCCCGCGCCTGTGGGCGAGATATGTTCGGAAAGATGTACCGAAGCTATTTGGGTTTGAGTTGAAGCCGTCTGAAGTGCATTTCGGCTCGGGAATCGTTGAGAGGGACAAGATCACGCTTCTATTTGTGACGTTGGAGAAAGAGTCTCTCCCAGACAACCAGAAGTACGAAGACAAGTTCCTCTCCCCGACTGACTTTCAGTGGCAAAGCCAGAATCGCACGCGTCAGGATGACCGATCAGGTCAGCGCTTGAAAAGGCATGCTGAGATGGGAATCGGTGTTCATCTCTTTGTCCGTGCAAAGGGAAAGGTCCGGAGCAAGGCGCAGCCATTCATCTACTGCGGCCCATTGACGTTTGAACGATGGGAGGACAAGCCGGCACCGAAGAAGCCGATTACGGTGTGGTGGAAGTTGGGGACGGCGGTGCCGGACGAGTTGAGGGCGGAGTTGAAGGTGGGGAAGTGATTTGACGTCCCAACGATCGGAACGCTTGCCTCACCGCCCATGCTGAACCCCTGGACCGGTCACCGCCAGACGGTCCGGAATCCCTAACGGGCGGCTCTCCAAAGAGCCCTGCATACCTCCCCGCCACCTCACTTTCTCACTAGTTCGCTGGTTTGACCAAAAAGTGACGGCCCTGCGGTACCCTTGATATGTCCGTGCGCTGAACCCCCTCCAGCGGTCGAACCCAGCACCATCTAACCAGAGCCCACGTGCGCTTGCCGGCATGCGGGTGGCGCCCTTGAACTCCCCTGGCCTCCCGTGGGTCTCGGGCGGTAGGCGGGCGGCTGTCACAGGGGTCGGTTAGGCTGGCTGTACCCTCGGCTTTACCCGCCACTCACCCCAAGGAGTCTCCATGCGCCGATTGAAGTCGATCCTCGTCTTATCGCTGCTGGCCGGGCTGAGCGCCTGCGCCTCGGTGATCGGGACCAAGACCAAGAACTTCGATTTCAACTCCAATCCGGTCGGTGCCACGATCACGGTGGATGGGAATCCCGGCGGCACGACCCCCGTCAAGATGCAGCTCTCCAACCTGAAGGAGCATGTCATCGTCTTCCACAAGGAGGGCTATCAGGACGCGACCTGCACCCTCACCAAGGGAACGGGCGGTGGGTGGGTCATCCTCGATGTGCTGACTGGTCTGGTACCGATCATCATCGACGCCGCGACCAACAACTGGACCCAGACCAAGGGGAGCGGCTGTAACCAGCAGATGGTTCCGATCGCTCCTCCGCCTGGCTGAGGACGCTCAGGGGCAGTGGCGTCGGATCCTGACCGCCTGCCACTGCTCCCCTGAGGCCAGCCCTTCAGATCCCTTGCCTCCACGCGCCTTCCAAGGAGTCTTCGATGCGCAAGTCGCTACTGCCCGCAGTTCTTGCATGCACACTTTCCACCTCCCTCTTGCACGCACAGCACCCCAACACCCGCCAAGGCTTCTGGCTGAGCGGCGGGCTCGGCGCCGGGTCTGTCGGGGTCGAGTGTAGTGGCTGCACGAGCGACCGTACAACTGGCCTCTCAGGCAACGTGCGTCTCGGTGGTACACTGGGAGGCGGCAAATTCCTCCTGGGCGGTGAGACGAACGGATGGATCCACTCGGAGAGCGGAATCGACGAATCCATGGGTTTCGTATCGTTCATCTTCGTCTGGTATCCGGGCGCGTCAGGGGCCTTCTTCCTGAAGCTCGGAACAGGTGGAATGCGATACACCGCCAGCGATGGTGTCGATGAAATCTCAGCGACCGCCCCAGCAGGGTCCATCGGCCTCGGCTATGACTTTCGTATCGGGCGCAATGTCTCTTTGACACCGTACTTGAATGCTCTGGCCACGACGTCGGTGGATGCGAAGTTCAATGGCCAGAGCATCGCGACTCCCGTGAGCATCAAGACAAACCTGGTTCAATTCGGGTTGGCTGTGACGATGCACTGATGGGCGCCATGCATCGCCTGTGCCGATACATGAGTGAGGTCTCCAGGACATCTTGATCTCACAGCATACATCGTCCATGCCCCGGATACGCTAGCGAAGGAGAACGCATGCATCTGCATCGAGGCGGGGACGCCATCAGGTCGTTGGATGACTGGCGGAAGATCGCTCCACCCAAGGGGAAGGACCGTCACTGGAAGGACGGGAGGAGCGCCAAGGAACTCGCCAGGGCCTGGGCAGGCGGGCCAATTGGGCCAGCGCCGCCCCAGGACCTCGTGAAACTCCTGAATCGATACGAGGCTTTTCGGGGCGTGACTATTCTGGAGGCGATTCCTGAGGATCGTTTGCCGTTTGACGATCGGGCGGGAGAGCCGCGGAATTCTGACCTAACGCTGATCTGTAAGGCTGCGCATGGGCCGGTGGTGATTAGTGTCGAGGCGAAAGCCGACGAACCCCTCGGAGGCACCGTTCGCGCAGCAAAGGCCGCCGCAGAGGCACGGATCGCGAATGGCGAAAGGAGTAATGGGGCCGCCCGTGCTGAATGGCTCACCAACGTCCTGCTCCCAGCTGGAACGATCGACGCGGATCGTCTACCCTATCAGCTGTTCACAGCGACGGCGGGGCTTCTGGCGCTCGCCCAGCGTCAAAGCGCGGTCGCGGCGCTTATGTTGATTCATGAGTTCGTCAATGGCGCCAGTGAAGAGGGATTGCTGGCGACGGATCCCAAGAAGGTGGACAGGAACGCCAAGCAGGTGAACGCTTTCCTCTCTGCAGTGTCAGCGGGCGCGTTCCAGACGCTGGAGTGTGGAACGATCGTCGGGCCGGTTGCAATTCGAGGAGCCAACTGTCCCTGGCCTCCTGTGCCCCTCTACTACGGAAAGCTGCGTACCGACCTCTCAAGAGTCGCGGTGTAGGGTCGTCGTGTTTGATAGCCAGGGCGAACGTTGCCATAAGATGGAGGCCAGTGAAAGACCAATACTTCGGCGACATCAACGACTACCGGAAGTACGGCCTTCTTCGTGCGCTGATTGACGCAAGTGGGTTGCGTTTAGGCGTATGCTGGCTCCTGACAGCGGGGGACCAACGGTCAGATGGGGAGTTTCGACGCTACCTGGAGCACCCCGGCCGGTGGCGCCGGCACGACCCCGAGCTCTATGATGGGCTTCAGCAACTCCGAAGTCCGGAGGTGGCCCGTTCGGTGGGGCATGCTGAGGCATGGGACCTTCTTCCCGGAGCGCGGTACTTCTCGGACCTCCTGGTGGATGCGGCGAGTGATCGCGCGGCGTACTTCCAAAGCGCATGGGAGGTGCTCGGCGACTGCCCGCTCATCTTCTTTGATCCCGATAACGGGTTAGAGATCAAGAGCACGCGCCGAGGCAACCGGGATTCGGCGAAGTTCCTGTATTGGGCCGAGGTGGAGGAGGCGTACAGGCGGGGGCATTCCCTGATCGTCTACCAGCACTGGCCCAGGGTCGAGCGGGAGTCATTCACTCAGCGATTGGTCGGCGAGTGCGTGACGCGACTCGGGGCGCCGTTGGTGGACACCTTCGCGACGGCACACGTGCTCTTTCTACTGGTAGCGCACGCGGAACATCGTGAGGGATTCCGCCGAGCGCATGAGTTGATCCAGCAGCGTTGGGCTGGGGAGATCACGCCGAAGGCGCACCTCGGGTAGACCGCGGAAGCGGCGAGGCGTTTGTGCAGGCCGATGCGCTGAAGATCTCTTGACTGCTGCGTTCGAAGCCGTCTGCGTCGGTGGGGTTTCGACCGCGGAGGTGTACCACCCATGAGCGAGGCCTAGCCGTGAGTACCCCCCGCCACCTCCTCACCGTCTGGAACCCCTCCTACGCCTCCAACGCCATGGAGGCGCATCTCGGCGTCCTCCTCGACCGCATCCGCGACTGGCGCGAGCAGCGGGGCGACGAGGACGATGTCTACGTCTGGTGGGGGAAGATCCGCTCCGAGAACCGGCAGCAGGGGATGGCGCGCGACGGGGAACTCCACGCCCTCGAGGCCGAGCTCGAGGACGCCGGCGCCCCGGAGGTCCAGCTCTACCTCACCGACTACCGCTCCCTCTACGTCGCCGACCTGGAGCAGATCAGCTGGGAGGACCAGAGCGCGCTCGACCCCGCCCACGTCCCCGCCTACTACCGGAAGGACAATCGGCTCTGCGACTGCTGGTTCCAGCTCCGCGACATCCGCCGGCTGGTCGCCGATGACGCCACCGCCGTCATCCAGGAACTCAAGCTTCTCCGGAATGTCCACCCGCACTGGTGTCGACACGAGGATGGATCGCGTTCGGGCCGCGATGAATCGCGGCCCCACGGGGGACCATCTCCTCGGCAGTTCCTAAGCACTAAGCACTAAGCACCAAGCACTCGGAACTCGGAACTCGGAACTTCCTGGATGGCGCTCGATCCGGTGAGCCGGACCTTCGTCGCGACGGCCGAGAAGATCTTCCGGGACCACCGGAACGATGAGAGCTTCGACTTCCAGGGGGTGCTCGGCCCGCTCGCCAAGGCGGTCGAGGTCGAGACCAACGCCCGGCTCCGCGCCGCGCTCCGCACTGCCCCCGATCCCGCCCGCCTCGCCAACGTCGACGGCCACACGGTCGATCTGCTGACGCACCCGCCGCTTTCGCTCGGCCAGCTCGCCCGCGTGCTCGCCGGGGAGCAGAAGCTGGTGCAGCACCTCGGGAAGACCCTCACCTCCGCGCCCTGGTTCACCGGGCAGCTCCCGGCCCAGCTCGATGCGCTCGCCGACGCCCGGAACCCGGGGAGCCACAGCGCCCGGGTGCCGCGGGAGGTCGCGCGGCAGTGGCGCGATCGGATTGTCGGGGTGGGGTGCCCGGGGATCCTGCTGGAGATGGTGGGGGTGAGGGTGAAATAAGTTCCGAGTTCCGAGTTCCGAGTACCGAGTGATGGAGTAGGGCGGACCTCCGTGTCCGCCCATCCCGAGGTTCGTTGGTCCAGGGCCGAAGCGCCGCTTTAGCGGCAGGAGCCGAGCCGCGGCTTTAGCCGCGAGCCCTGTCGGGGCCGCGATGAATCGAGGCCCCACGGCATTTACAGCGACGGGCACGGAGCAGGGGCGGGCACGGAGGCCCGCCCTTACTTCCCTGCACCCGGTACCCGGAACTCGTTCACCGCCGCTGCCAGCGGCGGGGCGCCCGCCGACCATGCAGCAGCGCGATCACAAAGCACTCCGTGCCAACAATCCTGAAATAGATGCTATACGGAAAACCGGGCAGCGTTGCGCGGCGGATCTCGTCGAACACGATGGGGAATTGTTTCGCCGATCTGGCAAGGAGGTCGAGCGTCGCCTCGGTCGCCGCGACGAACCGTCGGGCTGCCCGTGGCGAGCGGGCAGAGTACCAGTCAACGGCTTCGGCGAATTCCGCCAGGGCGGCGGAACGCAGCCGCACCCGGAAGCTCACCGCAGGCGGGCGTTGAGCAACTCGATCGCCCTGGCGGCGTCGATTCCTTCGTTGGGGTTGGCGTCGAGATCCCGCGACCGGCGCTCCAGCTCGGCGCGGTCCTCCGGACTCAGCGGCGGCGCCTGGTCGAGGCTGTCCCAGAGCTGGCCGATGAGTTCGAGCCGCTGCTCGGGCGTCAGGCCGGTGAAGTCGAGGGCGGGCTTGGACATGGGCTCAATTTGGGGATTCAGGTTGGGAATCGCAACGCGAGTGACCCAAGATTGCCTGAGGGGCCAGGCCGGCAGGCGCGGTATCGCGCATCAATGAGCGGAAAAATGCAGGGGAAGACAGTTCCGAGTTCCGAGGAAAGAGTTCGTGGTACCTCAGCGCTCTACCACAGCGCTGAAACACTAGGCGCTAGGCACTAAGCACTAGACACTATGCTCTCGGTACTCGGAACTCGGAACTCGGAACTCGGAACTTGTTCGTCGGCCACCCGACGACGCGCGAGCGCGGTGGCGCGAGGCCACTACCGCGCGGAGCTGGAAGAGATCCGGTCTCCCTCCGCACCCTCCCTGCGATTTCCAGATCCGTACGGGCGATTTCTGGTGGCCCGCCGGCTCCGTCGCAGCGCTAGCCTGCATGGGGTCGGGGCGGAAAGGGATGTCCGCCTCTACTCCCCCGATTCATCTTGCCGGTTCACCGCCAGCATCGCATCCTTATAATGACGACAGTCCGCGACCTGCTGAAACTGCTCGCAGCGGATGGCTGGTACCTGGTCCGGACTCGGGGGAGCCACCGCCAGCTCAAGCACCCAACGAAGCCCGGACTGGTCACCCTGGCAGGCAACCCGGGCGATGACCTTGCCCCAGGCACCCTGAACAGCGTTCTCAAGCAAGCGGGACTCAAGCGATGAAGATCCTGATCGTTGTCGAGCAGACGTCAACCGGATACTCCGCCTATTCGCCGGACGTGGAGGGATGCGTCGCGACGGGCGAGAGCCGAGAGGCCGTCGAGCGGAGCATGCAGGAGGCGATCGCCTTCCACCTCGAGGGCCTGCGAGCCGAAGGACAGGCAGTGCCCGCCCCACGGTCCTACGCCACCTTTGTTGAAGTCGCCGCCTGAGCTTCAAACGTGGCCGCGATCAATCGCGATGTACCACGAAGGGGCGGACCTGGAGGTCCGCCCCTACTGCCATCCACTCGGAACTGCCTCGCGTTTTCTCGCTCTGGTGTCTTGCTTCCCGCACTACATCTTGCGGCGTCCCCTGCTGCGGAGCCGCCGGATGACTGAGCCGATCGAGCCGGATGATGTGGAGCCGCCGATGCCTGACGTCGCATGGGACATCAGGCGAGCGGGGCGGGCGTGGCAGGGCGACGAGGCCTGGGCACGATTCGGGCTTACGCCCGAGAAGTTCGAGATGATGGATGGGCGGCTGTTCTGGTTCGAACGTGATCGGGTGGTGCTGCTCGCACTGCTGCTGGAGAATGTCGGTCTCGATGCGGCGCTCCGTCTGGCACCCTTGGAACGCTGGCGGGAAGCGATCCAGGCTACGGAGGGACACCGATGAGCCGGAAGCCGAGGACATCACCTGATGTATACTTCATGCAGACTCCTGCCGAAGGAATCCGCATGCGGACCACCCTGAATCTCGACGACACGCTCCTCGCCGAGGCGAAGCGCCTCTCGGGCCTGGAGGAGCGCACCGCGCTCATCCACGAGGGACTCCGGGCCCTGATCGCACGGGAAAGCGCCCGCAGGCTGGCTCGGCTTGGTGGCAGCGAACCGCGGTTGAAACAAGTGCCACGTCGCCGCCCGGCACGCGGATGATCCTGGTCGACACCTCGGTCTGGATCGACCACCTGCGCCGCAGCAACGGAAGGCTGCTCGCGGCGCTCGAAGCCGGGGAGGTGGTGATCCACCCGATGGTGATCGGTGAGCTTGCCTGCGGCAACCTCAACAATCGACGCGAAATCCTCAACCTGCTGTCGAATCTTCCCATGGCCCCCAGCGCCACTGACGTCGAGGTCCTTGGCCTGATTGAGCGGCGGAAGCTCATGGGGCGGGGGATCGGATACCTCGATGCCCACCTCCTCGCCGCCACCGCCCTCGCCCACCCGGCTCGCCTCTGGACCGGCGATCAGCATCTGGCTCGGGTCGCGACGGAGCTCGGGCTGGCCGCGTAGTACTTTGGGACGGGGCCGCGATGAATCGCGGCCCCACCGGCCCCAGGGCAGTTCCTATGCACTAGGCACTAGGCACTAAGCACTCAGAACCCGGAACCCGGAACCCGGAACCCGGAACCCGGAACTCCGAACCAGGCCCCGCTGGTCGTCTCCCGCTCAGCAGCACCGCCTAACGCTCGCCGCATGAACCACTTGAGGGACCTGTCGCCGGCGCACTGCACGGTCGGCACACTCCTCGCATCTCCACCCCTCCGACATACCGTTTCACGTCACCGGCGGGCACCGATCTCGATGCCCGCCCCGTTCTTCCGAGGAGGTGCCACCATGCCGCGACACCTGCACGGTCGCCGTCTGCCGCCGGCTGCGCTCCACGACACGCCCCTCGATGCCGAGGAGCTGACCGCGCTCGACAGCTTCCTCCGCGAGGGGCGGGGCGGGGACCTCTGGAGCCTCCTCGAACTCGACGGCTACATCACCGCCGTCGTGGTCCTCCCCGCGCCCCAGATGCCGGTGATGTCCTACGCCGCGATCTTCGGCGACGACGGCGACGAAGGGGCGGTGACCCGCCTGATGGCCGCGGAAGCCCGGGGGATCCTCCCCCTCCTCCTCCGCCACTGGCGCACCGTGGAACAGCGCCCCCTCGCAACCGAACGCTGGGCCCTCCCCTGCGCCAGCTACGACGCGACCCTCCGCGCCTATGACTGGGCCTTCGGCTTCGTGCTTGGCATACGCAAGCACGAGCGCGAATGGGCCCGCCACATGACCGGAAGCCGCTACCAGCAGCTCCTGATGCCGGCGCTTGAGGTCTTCGAACGGATGTACAGGGAGCTGGTGGGCCGCGCCTCGCCCCGCGAACGGCGCCTCCCCCCCGTGACGCTGCAGGAACACATCGCCTTCCGGCGCGACCTGGTGCTGGCGGCGGGGGATTTCTATCTCGAATGCCGGCGGGGGAAGCGGACGGCGTAGCACAGAGTTCCGAGTTCCGAGTACCGAGTTCCGAGAGCTTTGTGCTCAGTGCTCCACTGCTGGACCGAAGCGCCGCCGCAGGCGAGCGGCGGCGGGTGCGCCGCGACCGAACGGCCCGTGAGAGCGGCGAAGCCGCGACCCGGCCGTGAGGGAGTCCTTTAGGGCGCGGCGGTCTTCCCGATCCTGTGCGGCCACCCGCCGACGCGAGATCGCGGTGGCGCGAGGGAGGGGCGGGCACGGAGGCCCGCCCCTACTCGGTATCTTCAAGAATGCTCGGATTCCACCGGCTGATCTGCCGCCTTTGCACTCTCGCTGCGGCCATCCTCTTCGCCGCCCCGGCCGCCTTTGCGCAGGCGCCCGATTCCACCCCGCCGCTCGAGATCCACTTCATCGACGTCGGCCAGGGCGACGCGATCCTGATCAGGTCGGGCAAGGTCGGCGTCCTGGTCGATGCGGGGCGGGCGGACGACATCGTGCTGGTGCTGGCGGAGGAGGGGATCGATTCCCTCGCCGCCGCGATCGCGAGCCACAACCACGACGACCATATCGGCGGCATGGATGCCGTCCTCAGCGACTACAAGATCGGCGAGTACCTCTACAACGGCCGCTCCCCCACCAACTACAATGCCGAAAACGTCGAGAAGTGGATCCGGGAGCGGCACATCGCGACGCCCAAACCACCCTGGAAGCCGATCGAGCTGGGCGACGCCCGGATCACCGTCTTCCCCTCGCCCCTCGCGCCCAATGACGCGACCGAGAACACCAGCAGCCTCGGCGTCCTCATCGAGCGGGGGAAGTTCAGGGCGCTGCTGACGGGGGACAGCGAGATCGAGGAGCTCAACGCCTGGATGGCAACCGGGAAGATCCCCCGCGTCACCGTCCTCAAGGCGGCACACCACGGCGCCAGGAACGGCGTGAATCCGGGGTGGATCAACGTCACGCGGCCCGAGGTCGTCGTCATCAGCGTCGGCGCCAACAACACGTACGGGCATCCCGACCCGATGGCCCTCCGCTACTACGGCACCCATCAGCGGAAGATCTACCGCACCGATCTGGACGGGACAATCGTCGTGACGGTCGACAGTGCGGGGGAGTACGTCATCAAGGCGCTGGGGCCGATACAGAGATAGAGGTTCCGGGTTCCTGTAGGGGCCGCGATGAATCGCGGCCCAATCGACGCAGGCCTCGCGCTGCCACGACCTCGCGCCGTCGGGTGGCCGCACAGGATCGGGGAGACCGCCGAGCCCTAAAGGACTCCCTCACGGCCGGGTCGCGGCTTCGCCGCTCTCACGGGCCGTTCGGTCGCGGCGCACCCGCCGCCGCTCGCCTGCGGCAGCGCTTCGGCTCGGACGTGGAGCGCTAAGCACTCGGCACTAAGCATCCGCAACCCGTAACCCGCAACCCGTAACCCGTAACCCGTAACCCGGAACCCGGAACCCGGAACCCGGAACTCGGAACTCGGAACTCGGAACTCGGAACTCGGAACTCGGAACCCGGAACCCGGAACTCGGAACTCGGAACTCGGAACTCGGAACTCTCTAACACACCTGTCCCACCGTTACCGCGATATGGTCACTCGCGCGTATGACCACGTGGCCACCACCGGAGCTGACGGTCGCGGTGATCTGATGCGTCGATGGGGCGCACCCGCCGCCATGCAGCGGCACGGTGATCGTGAGACCGGTCCCCAGCGGCCCATCGAGATCGCTCTTCCATATCACCGACGCTGACGGCAGCGGACTCCCGTTCCGGTCGAGCACCTCCGCCGTGAAGGTGATCGGCGCACTCTGGCTCTTGCCGTAGTCCACCGGAACCGCCGCATTCGCTGCCGGCTGCCGGATCACGACCGTCTCGTTGATCTTCCCCCCGGTCGCCGCCACATGCACGGTCACCTGCGCGGAGGCCGTGGCGGTGCCCGCCGCGTCCACCGCACTGAGGCGGATCAGGTGATCACCCGCCGGGGAGAGCCCGTGAATCAGCATCGACCCACTTCCCAGCGGCGTACCGTTGTCGTCCCAGCGCAGCGCGTTGTCGGGAATGTCGCCGGGCTGGAAGGTGAAGGCCTGGCCCCGGAAGACGAGCAGATGATTGAGCGGATAGTTCCCGCCTTCCACAGGGGCGGTGATTGTCACGGTCTGCGCGGGGAGGGTGACGGAGAAGCCGCGGAGACTCGTGGCGGTCAGCCCCCGCGTGTTGCGGATGGTGGTGCGGAGTTGATGGGCACCCGCCTTGAGGGCACCGCTGTTCATCGTGGCACCGGGCTTCGGCAGCGGCGTCCCGTCGACCTCCCAGCGGATCTGGTCGGAGATGACGCCATCCACCGGATCGACCGCGTACCCGCTCAGCACGACGTTCCCCTTGGCACTCGGCAGGACCTCACCCGGCTTCGGCGAGAAGACGGTGAGGGTCGGTCGCGACTCCGGCACACAGGCGTTGTCGGCGTTGGACCAGTAGGTCGCCAGGGAGGTCTGGCCCACGACGCTGGATGAGGCGAATGGTGCCGGATTGAACTCGCAGATGTCCGCAAGCTCGCTCTTCTCATAGAAGGGCTGCTGGCCCGGGTCGCTCCAGCCAAGGAAGACGTACGGGTCAGAGGCGGCCTCGACCACCTCGTGTGAGATGCTCTCGGTGCCGGTGTCGAAGGCGTTCATCGCGGCACAGGCGGAGGCGATCCCTGCGGGCCAGGACGCTGCCGGGTGGTCCCGCCGGAACTGCAGGCACTCCGCCCGGTGGAGGAGTCCCTCGACCGGCATGCTGAGGCCGGCATCGGGGAACTTCGCAAAGGCCCACGGGATCGCGTCGTGCGCGAAGAGGCTCGCGGGGAAGGGAAGCACCGCATGCGTGAGCGAGAAGGCGACGAAGTGGTAGCCGCTCCAGCCGGAGGCATCCACCTCGCTGTTGGCCGCGATCAGCACGTAGAGCGGGTCGTGTCCGCCCACCGCCCACCAGAAGATCGGCGCACCGTCCTTGAAGCCGACATCGTACACCATCGCCGAGATGGCGGCGAAGTTGGAGGAGCCCACCGCGCGGGGCGGGAGGTCGCTCCGGTGGTAGACGCCTTTGAAGCTCGCGGAGCGGATGTCGTACTGCTCGAGCGGCTTCACATAGCCGGGCCTCACCATGTCGTTGATGCCGGCGAGCAGCTCGCTGACGGCGCCCTGGTGGGCCGGGTCGTTGAGCTGATTGCCCCAGAGGACGACGTAGAGCTCGGGGTTTGACATCTCGGGGCCGGGGCCGCGTACGGCGGTCGCCGGCACGTCGTAGCCACCGGGTGCGCCTCCGATCGAGTCGCGGCGGCTCTGGCGCGGGCGGAACTCGCGGAAGCCGTCGGGAGGCTCGAGTTCGCCGGCCCGCATCTGGATCGGAGTGATGGACTGGGTCTGGAGCACCGCCTTCCAGGCACCGCCCACCAGCACTTCGGAGCGCAGGATCTGGTAGCCGAGCAGCTTGGCGAGGGTGGCCTCCGAGCCCTTCGCCACCGGTACCAGCCCGGCGAGTCTGGTCCGCACCTTGGCGGGGATGCGGGGTAGCGAGGGCGCGACCCAGATCCGCCACTCCTGACCGGCCCCGGTCACGCTGAAGCCAACGATGGGGATGGTGCCGATTCGCTCCTGCTTGGGGAGGCGGACGATGGTGGCGCCTCGGGCAAGGGCGGTGCCGCCGCTGATCGGGGGAGAGGATTGGGCGACGTGGCGCTGCTGGGCGCCGCTGGCCTCGAAGGCCGCGGCGAGGGTGGCGCGGGTGTACTGATGTGCCTCGCCGTCCACCCCCCAGACCGCGCCATCTCGGTAGCGCACGATGAACTGCCGGGTCATCGCCTTCGGGTTCGCCGAATCGGCGAACTGCGTCGTCACCGAGCCTTCCGCGCTGACCCTGGTGAACATGGAGACCCCCTGCACGGTCGAGCGGATCTCGAAGCCGGGGGAGTCCACGGTGTGAGTGCCGAGCGGAAGGGTGAATGCCAGCAGTGTCAGCAGTCCTGCGCGAGCTGAATCCATGATGGCCTCCGGGGTGTGGACGAGCGGGGATGCGGTGCCTGACGGCGACGTCCTTTCGGGCGGAACGGATCTGTATGTCCTTGAGATGGGGCTAATACGCAGACATGGGGGAGATATTCTCAATGCCTGACGCGGCACGCCTCTCACGTGGTTGAATCTCGTACACTCGTCGGCGCGAGCGCCCCCTCGCATCGACGGGTGGCCGTGCAGGATGGGAGAGCTCGCGGTGAGCCCGCGGCTGATTTCACTGAAGCGATGGAAACCTCACTCGGCGTTCTCGTGGGGCGGGCACGGAGGCCCGCCCCTACTGTCATTCTTTCGGAACCCGGAACCCTGTCACACCCCCCTCCCACATTGCTACGGTGCTGACGGCTCGGGGCGGCCGCGGAGCAGGGGCGGGCACGGAACGTGGGCGGGCACGGAGCAGGGGCGGGACGGAGCAGGGGCGGGCACGGAGCAGGGGCGGGCACGGAGGCCCGCCCTACTGCCATCCACTCGGAACTCGGAACTGGGTGCTGACGGCCGATTGACGCTGGCCGACTAGCTTGATCGGCAGGCCTGCCAGAGGAGTCACCGCATGGGATCGCCCGAGTTGCTGATCGTCGCCACCGTCGCCGCCATCATCGCGGCGCTCTGTGCCCTCGTCCTGGTCTTCCGCGGCAAGGCGGACACCTCCGCTGCCGAACGGGCGGTCCGGGAGGAGTCCCGCACGGCCCGCGAGGAGCAGGCCGCCGCGGCGCGGGCGCTCCAGAAGCAGCTTGCCGACGACGGGCGAGCCCTCTCCGGCATCGTGCTGCTCCAGTTCGGAGAACTCCAGCGCAACATCAACACCTCGCTCACCGAGGCGCGCGAGGTGACCCAGGCGACCCTCCGCACCAACGCCGATGCCCAGGGAGAACAGCTCAAGGCGATGGCGACCCGGCTCGCCGATCTCTCCGAGACCCTCAAGACCGAGGTGCAGCAGCTCCGCGAGAGCGTCGACAAGCGGCTCAAGGAGATCCAGGAGGGGAACGAGAAGAAGCTCGAGGAGATGCGGAAGACGGTGGACGAGCAGCTCCAGGGTACGCTCGAGAAGCGGCTCGGCGAGTCGTTCAAGCTGGTGAGCGAGCGGCTCGAAGCCGTCCACCGCGGACTCGGCGACATGCAGGGGCTCGCGACCGGCGTCGGCGACCTCAAGCGGGTCCTCACCAACGTGAAGACCCGCGGCGTCTGGGGCGAATACCAGCTCGGCTCGATCCTCGAGCAGATCCTCACCCCCGATCAGTACACCGCCAATTACAAGCCGAGGGAGAATGCCGGCGAGGTGGTGGAGTTCGCGATCCGGCTGCCTGGCCGCGATCCCTCCGGCGATCCGATCTACCTGCCGATCGACAGCAAGTTTCCGCAGGAGGACTACCAGCGGCTGCTCGATGCAATCGATCATGCCGACCCGGAGGCGCTGCAGACCTCGACCGATGCGCTGGTGCGCGCGGTGCGGAACTGCGCCCGCGACATCTACACCAAGTACGTGGTGCCGCCGGCGACGACCGACTTCGGCATCATGTTCCTGCCGACCGAGGGACTCTACGCCGAGGTGCTGCGGCAGCCGGGGCTCGTGCAGGACATGCAGCGGCAGTATAGCGTCGTCATCGCGGGGCCGACGACACTGTCGGCGCTGCTCTCGAGTCTCCGGATGGGGTTCAGGACGCTGGCGATCGAGCAGCGCTCGAGCGAAGTCTGGAAGGTGCTCGGCGCGGTGAAGACCGAGTTCGGGAAGTTCGGCGAGGTGCTCGACAAGGTGAAGCGGCAGCTCGCGACCGCGAGCGAGACGCTCGACAGCACGGGGGTGCGCTCCCGCGCGATGGCGCGGCACCTCAAGGCGGTGGAGACGCTGCCGAGCGCGCTGGCCGAGTCGGTGCTGGGGCTGGAGCCGGGGGAGAATGGCAAGCTTGAGGGCGGGGAAGAGTAAAGAGTTCCGGGTTCCGAGTTCCGAGTTCCGAGTGAATCCCGTTGGAACTGCGAAGGATCGCTGTCCCTATGGCTGTATCCAGGCACCACGCACCAAGCACTAGGCACTAATCACTCGGAACTCGGAACTCGGAACTCGGAACTTGGTCCTCGGCCACCCGACGACGCGAGATCGTGGCAGCGCGAGGCCCCGGCGGACTGATATCCGCTCGCTTGACAGAATGCTCGGCAATTCCTACTGTGCAGTTGCGCGGTGATTTCTCCGACTTGACGGACCGCGCACCGGAGTGATCCGGCCAGACCGTCTAAGTCGCGGCCAGTGGCCCGCGACCTGACATCGCGGGCCACTCGGCGTTTCGGGGACTGTCACACCCCGTCGGCAACGTACTCGGAACCCGGAACCCGGAACTCGGAACTCGGTACTCGGTACTCGGTACTCGGAACTCGGAACTTGTCAGTCCGTCGCGATTTGAAGAGCCAGCTTGTGGCGCGACGCTAAACAAATCCCACTAAAGAGGTTCACCTGCAGCAGGGAGGCACCATGCCTCGGTCACCCCGTACCACCCCGTCGTCCGCGCTCGACTGGCGTCCCGCCAACTACTGGGATCACGCCGACCCCGTCTCCGCCCTCCTCGCCAACGTGAAGGGTGAGGTGCGTCGCACCATCGTCAAGGACGCGCTGAACTCGAACATGCCGCTTCCGGACCTCGAAGCGCTGCTCCAGGAGGAACTCTCCGAGGAGGAGCGCCGAGCGTGGGGGAGCTGTCACCCCGACTGCATGGGGGGCGAGTACCTGCCGGGGTATCTGCCTGGCGAAATCGAGATCGCCCGCGTGGTCTTCGAGTCGGTAACCCGCGACGTGATCAGTATCCGCGCCCGGCGTCGCCTGGGCGGCAAGCGGATTCTCTATCGCGTGGTCGACGAGTATCCCGAGGATCATCACTTCACCTTTTCCCCGCGGACATCGGCGAAGCCGCTGACGCTCCGTGCCCTCTGGAAGCTGATCTGGGGCTTCCGCACCGGCGACGAGGATCCCGGGCAGAGCTTTCTGCAGTTCTGCCTCGCGATGAATCGGGAGCACGGAGACGTCGCCAGCACGGCGGGCTTCATCGGCGTGGAGAGCATGGTCTACGGGGGGCTGGCGCCGCTCGCGGCGGTCAGCATGCTCGAGTGGCTGCAGGAGGTCGCGCCGGATGAGCTCTGCGAGGAGGACGAGGAGGGCGCGGCATGATGCGGCGCATCGGTCACCTCGACTGGTACGCCGGGAGTCGCGCCATGATCGAGCGGGCGGCGGGTCCGAACCGCGCCTCGCAGTGGCTCCTGGCGTCCGAACTGGCGCTGTGGAGCCAGGACGCGACCGCAAGGGTCGCCTCGAACCTGGCGCTCACGGCGCACAACGCCTTTGCCGCGGGGACGCCGGAGCGGCGGGTGGGCACTCGACGGCAGGCTCGCCTCTATAATCGCGCGCGCGCGCGGGGCCACGCTCCGCCACTTCCGAAGAAGCTCCGGATCTTCGCCGGTGCACTCTACGGTGAGGCGACATCAAGCGCCGCGACGCCGGCATGGGTCGATTCGCTGGTGGAGTCGGAGTGGTTTGGCGAAGGGGAGTAGGTGAGTTCCGAGTACCGAGTTCCGAGTGCTTGGTACTTAGTACTTAGTACTTAGTGCCCCGGAACCCGGAACCCGGAACTCGGAACTCGGTACTCGGAACTTAAGTTTCCGCGTTCCGCTCCGCCGCCGCCCGCCGTCGAGCAACCACATACCCGAGCAGGATGCTGATCTCGTAGAGGAGATAGAGCGGTCCCGCCATGGCGAGCGTGGTCCAGACCATGTCGCCGGGGGTGAGGAAGGCACCGATGACGAAGGCGCCGACGATCGCGTGGCGCCGATAGTGGCTGAGGAATTCAGGGGTGACGACGCCCAGGGCGGTGAGGCCGAGGAGGACGACGGGGAGTTCGAATGCGACGCCGAAGGCGAGCGTCATGCTGAAGGCGAAGCCGAAGTACTCCGAGGCGGTGATCATCGGCTCGAGCACGCCGTTGCCGAAGTCCATGAGCCAGGGGATCGCGAGCGGCAGCACGATGAAGTAGCCCATCGCCGCACCGGCCACGAACAGGAAGACCGCGCCGATGACGACGCCCATCACCACCCGCTTCTCTCTCGCGTAGAGCGCCGGCGCGAGGAAGGCCCAGAGCTGGAAGAGGACGAAGGGCAGGGCGAGCATGAGGCCGAGGATCCCGGCGGCCTGCATGAAGATCGAAAATGGATCGCCCGGGTGGGTGTAGACGAGCTTGTGGGTGGGAAGGTAGGGAGTGATCGGCTTGGCGAGCCAGCCGATGACGTTGAAGCGGAGCAGGGCCACAACGGCCAGGCCAACTCCGATCACGAGGGACAGAATGGCCCACATGAGGCGCCACCGAAGCTCCTCGAGGTGATCGAGAAAGGGCATTTCGGCGCCGTCGTACTCCTTCATGGCGTGGGCTACTCCCGCTGGTGGACGAGTTCAGATTCCGAGTGCTTTCTGCCTCCATTTTTGCGCAAGTTGGGGGCCTCGCGCTGCCACGATCTCGCGTCGGCGGGTGGCCGAGGAATGGGTTCCAGGTGCCGAGTACAAGTGAAGGCCGCGATTCATCGCGGCCCCCATTGTTCGGAAGCCTCGCGCTGCCACGATCTCGCGTCGGCAGGTGGCGGAGGAACAGCTTCCGGGTTCCGGGCGCGAAATGCCAGGTACTCCGGACCACAACCGAATTGCTGCGGCAGCTGAACAACGGGGAGAGAAGCTGAGGAGGGGGGCAACTGACGCGCTCCTGACCGGCCAGTGACCCGGCAGAGAGAAGTTGTCCTCATATCGCCCTGTCGTTCGACGTTCGATTGCCTATCGGGGGCTCTCCTCATGTGTCGCCCACTCTTCCTGACACTGGCGCTGGCGGCAGGTTGGAGTTTGCAACGCCTTCAGGCCCAAGTGGTTCCGGAGGTCTGGATCGACGCGAACGCGGTCGCGGCCCGCAACGCCCTCCCGTTCGACAAGCCATTCCTGTTCATCGGAAAGGCCGCGCCGGAGTTGCAGCAGGTCGTGATAAGGGTCGGGGACCTCGATCAGCGCGGTCCCCGAGACCCCAGCAAGACCTTGACGGCGTGTGGAGCGGGGCGATCCTACCATTGGCTGCGCCGGCTGGGTACACCAGCCAGTGCCGACACCTTTCGGGTTCTGGTCACCGACCCGCTCCGACCGAATCGAAACTACGCGGTCTGCATGGAACTCACGAGCGGCATCGTCAAGACGGCCGCCGATCCCTTCCGCGAGGCCGCGACCGCCATCGTCACCCGGGAGTTGCGTGCAGCCAGCAAGGACGAGCGCGGGGTGATCACGCCCGAACTGGAGCGGAAGCTGCGGGATCTTCTGCAGGCAGCCGTTGGAGATTCGGTGCGCCTGGCGGGACCCGCACAGTCGGCCCCGATCACCCTCGGTGATCTCAAGAAGGCGATTGAATTTCTCGACCGGCGAGACGATGCAGTGGCGGATCTCAAGACGTCGCTACCGCCGGGTACCGACAAGCTCAAGGCGCTTCGTGATGACGCCACACTCACCCTTCTGCATCGGGTCGGGCTCTTCCCAGCGGCGTACAAGCCGATCGGGGACATCATTGCCAGTCTCGAGTCGGATTCAGGGAGTCTGCTCGCCCAGTTCATCTCCGGACAGGTCGCGCTGGAAGAGGCGGAGACCGGTGCCCTGCCCAGGGATGTCCGGCCCGGCGATCTGTGGGATGCGGCCGAGGTCGAGGCGCGCCTCACACGACTTGCCAGCACGGAGACCGGCCTCAGGAAGACCGCACTCTTCATGCTTCAGCTGTCGAAGGACCCTGGGCTACTCAAGGACCTGGGGCTGGCAGGGAAGGTGACGAATGCCCAGGCCATCGCACTCCAGGGACGTTTCAAGGCCATGGCGGACGAACTGGTGGGAATTCGAGGCTCCTTCACCACTATGAAGGACGGGATCGAAGGCAGCAATCGCGAGATACAGCGCCGCGTCGACGATCTCACCTTCCGGGTCACCTACCAGATCGATGTGCTCGCCACGACCGTCGGGGACTTCAAGACTCGCGCAGGGTGGTACCTCGCTGCCGATTTCGGGCTCGCCTACATCCCCCAGTTCGATGACGTGCACCCATATGCCGGGGTGAACATCTACTTCTCTCCCGTGGACAAGAGCGTGCCGATCTCCAGGCTGCCCTACAGTCGCCTGGAGAAGGCGCTCCGACTCTGCAGCGTGATGATGGGTATCACCCTTAAGGGCGTCGCGAAGGAAAAGGAACGGGAGAATCTGGCATTCGGCCAGGGGCTGGTATTCGGGGCCGGCTGCAGGCTTACCGACGCAGTCCGCACCTCGGTAGGTGAAGTCATCTTCCGGGTCGCAGACCCGAATCGGCTGAAGGCGGATCCCCACCTGGCGAGCAGTTTCTTCGTCTCGATCTCTCTCGACGCTGACCTCAAGCCGCTTCTCGGCAAGGTCGGGGACGCTCTCTTCTAGAGGAGTGCAACGATGCGTCTTCTTCTGGACAGCCCGCTGGCGGTTGACCCGGACAGCTTTGACATACCGAAGACGGTAGATACCAGCTTCAGCCTGCACTGTGTCGCAGGCGCTACCAGGGTGGACGTGCTGTATTCTCTGCCGCCGGACCTGGTGGTCTGGTTCGAAGTGGCTGGTGCCAGGACGAAGACCGTATGGAAGCGAGATGTCGAGGTGGCAGCGACGGCGACTTCCGTTGAAGCGAGGCTCAAACTCGTCTGGGGCCCCGGCAGCGCCTTCCCTGCAGGGAGCCAGGTGCTTCTGCGGGCCACAGCGCAGGAGACCCACCAGGAGGAAGTGCTCCATACCAGCCACAGGGTTACGATCACCAACTCCCCTCCGGTCACCGAGACGCTCGCGGTACCCAAGGCCGGCAAGGGCAAGGGAGTGGTGATGCTTTCACTCCCCGCACCGGCGAGCAAGCCTCGCTCCCATCGGCGCGGCAAAGGGAAATAGACCCGAGGGGGAGATCATGCGGCGAATCCGGTTTTGGTACGGACTCATGGCTGGTGTGGGCCTGCTCGTCGGCGGGTGCAGCGGCTACGAGCCCGACGACTACGACGAAGCCAATGGTATCGGCGATCTGAAACTTACGGTGGCGGATTCGGTGCTGCCTGCGGACGGCGCTTCGGTGTCCGCTGTCGTCGCCTCCGTGCCGAAGGACCAGGCGGGCCGTATCGGCAAGCTCAAGTTCACCGTGGTACTTGGCGCCCTCCGAGAACTTGGAACTGCAGGTCCCGGCGATCTGGCGCTCAGCGACTCGGGGTTCGTGCGGGCGTCACTTGTAGCTGGCACGACCGAAGGGACGGGGCGCGTGCAGGTGGAGACCAACGGGCTGGTCCGGAGTATCCCAGTCCGGTTCGCACGGGCATGGCCGGACTCGATTCTGGTCGTCCCAGCGAGCTTCTCCCTGAAGTCGGGGATCGATCAGTCGGCGACCGTGGAGGTGCGGCTGCTCAGGAGGGTCGGCACGCCGACCCAGGGAATCCGGGCTACGATGACTGCGTTCGACAGCACCGGGGCGCCTATCGGTCTCTTCGATGCCGGATCCGCCAGCGACAACACCGGTAAGATCCTTGTCCACTTCACCGGCGGTGCCACGGCCTACCGGGGAAGGATGACCCTGGTAGCGAGCGTGGATACGGTCGGGGGGCAGATGACAGGATCCGGGCGTCTGGACCTGGTACCCTGACCGCGAGTCTCTCATGCCGGACAAGCCGTCACCGTATCGGGCGTGGATTCCCCTGGCACTCACGATCCTGATCGCGGCCACGTTCGTCATCGTCTACCGGCAGTACATCCTCTGCGTTGGGGGCGATTGCACTCCCGACGCCTCGCTGCTCGCCACACTGACTTCCCTGAGTGAGGTCTCAGGCGCGGCGCAGCGGGCCGCGCTGCCGTACCGAGTACTCTGGCTTGCGATGCTTGGGACGTCTGTCCTCCTCTCAGTTATTTGCGTGGCAGGGTCGATGGTCTGCATCGCGCAACTGGATCGACAGCGTCGATGGGTACGGCTGACGCTCACGGGGGGCCTCGCGATCCTCGTGACATTGGTGTTCTACGCGGTTCACTCCTCCACCCCAGATCACCTCTGGCGGCAGTTCATGCACGCCGGGTTGCTGGCGGATTTTCCTGCCGCGATGCGACTCATGCCACTGCTTGACGCCCTCGCGCTCTTCACCACCCTCAGCATCGCCTGCGCGGTTACCTGTCTCATCGCTGAAGCGACTGATCCCGATGTGCCTCACACTCTGACGGCCGTGATCCAGCTGCGGCGGTGGATGAACCTGATTCTGTATCTGAGCGCGGCGGAACTGGTGGTCTCGCTGGTACGCAACCGGTTCTTCATGGACTGGTCGGCGGCCTACGTCTTGCCGCTGCCGGCCAACGCCTCGGATTCTCTCAAGCTGGCGTCCAGTTCGATCACGCCGATCATCCTGGCAGTGACAACGTCGATAGCGATCCTATACACGATGTTCCTCCTGGCGATCTCCATTCCGACCGCCATGGCTATCCGTACGGCTGGTGATGCACTAGTTGCACAGGCGCAACCCCCGACGCGTGAGGAGGTGGAGTGGGCCCGAATGACGGGCATCGGGGCTCAGCTTTCCCGGCTGCTTGCAATCCTCTCACCGTTCCTTTCCGGCATCGTCGCCGAACTCATCAAGGCAGTGAAGTAAGGAGGACTCGCCATGTCGATCGACCGCGCCAGCTTTGAAGCCCCCGCAGCACGGTATCAGCGCGATCCGGATCTGTATGCCGAACTCCGTCGTCGGTTCGCCGACCGATCGCCCGACTACCTCGAGTCCGCGACCCGTTCCCTGGGTGTACACCCGAACGAGCTCACCACGCCGGAGGGTGTCGTTACCCCTGTCGGCCGGCGCGTGGCGGAGTCCATCGTCAAGGCAACGGCACGCCCAGTGCTCATCATCCGTGACAACAGCTTCACGGCCCGATTTGTCGGCCCTGACAGTACAGTATGGGCCCAGCGAGTCGTCGAGGCGGGGCCGCTCCTCGACCGTGCCATTCCCTCGGTGGGCCGGATCGAGCTCAAGAACAACCCCGACTTCCAGTGGGTGGGGACCGGTTGGGTGGTGGCGCCAGACATCATCGTGACCAACCGGCACGTGGCGCAGGAATTCGCCCGTGCCGCGGGGGCGGCGTTCACATTCCGTCTCGGGCTCAATGGCGCGCCACAGGCCGCTCGAATCGACTTCCTGGAGGAGTATGAACGGGCGGGAAGCATGGAGCTGAGCGTTGAGTCCGTGCTCTGGATCGGACCACCCGATGGCCCCGACGTGGCATTCCTCAGGCTCACCCGCGCGCAGGGTAGGATCGCACCACCCTCACCCATCCCGTTGGCGGCGGAGATCTCGGTCGACGATGTGGTCGCGGCGATCGGCTATCCTGCCAGGGATCCGAGGGTTCCGGATCAGGAACTGGTTCGAAAGGTCTTCGGGGATGTCTACGAGAAGAAGCGGCTGGCGCCCGGCCAGATCATGGCGGTGCGGGCGGATGAGCTGGAACACGACTGCTCGACGCTCGGCGGGAACTCCGGCTCGGTGTTGGTCAGCCTCAATACCGGCAAGGCAGTGGGCCTCCACTACTCGGGCATCTTTCTCGAGGCCAACTATGCCGTGCCGGCCCCGAAGGTGGGAGAGTTGCTCGTACGGGTCCAACGGGGGGAACTCCCGGGATCGGTGCCCGTGCTGGCGAACCCGCCAGCCGTCGCGCCACAAGTGGTGGCCGGAGAGGGGGAGCACACCTTCCGGCTCAACATTCCCCTCGAAGTCACCGTCAGAGTGGGGGCACCCGCAGTGGTGGCGTTCGGTGGAGGCGGCGGTGATGGCGGGGCTGGGGGAGGTGCGGCTGGCGCTGGACGCGGGGACGGGGGCGACCGCATCGAGCGGGCAGTCGCGGCGGCGAAGGCACTACTCGGCGGGTCCCCTGATGTCGTGGAGATCCGCTCTGGGTATCGGTTCAAAAATGGCAGAATCACTGATGAGCGGGTGGTTGTCGTCGAAGTCCGGCAGAAGCGCTCCCCGACCCAGCTCCGAGCGGAAGGGATTACCGCGATTCCTCCGGAGTTTGCGGGGGTCGGTGTGGATGTGCGCACCGCGGCGATCTGGGACCAATTCCGGGCGCTGAATGTCGACCTCGGTGCTCTCGAAGCGCCCGCCAAGGGGGGGCTCTACCGGGAGCCGCCGGATCTGCTCCTTGAGCGAGTGCGCGAGCCAATGCGGGCGGTCTTCCACCTGAGTCCTGACAGCGGTCTCCCCAACCTCCGCGCCTTCCTCAAGCGAGTAAAGCGCAAACTCACTGCTACAATCTATGAGTGGGATTCGGAGCCGGTGAGCGACGCCGTCGCGCAGGCTATGGACGGGGCGGGGCGGACCCTCACCATGGTCACCCAGGCGAAGCATGGTATTGCCCAGGGTACCGAGGCCGCCGTCAACGACATGCGGCAGCGGATCGGGAACAAGTTCCGGCACGTCTACGCCTCGGTCGGGGCGGGGAAGCTGATTCCCTCTGCCTACCACATCAAGGTCGCAAGCCGCGACGGTGAAGAGTTCTGGCTATCGAGTGGTAACTGGAAAGACTCCAACCAGCCGCCGATTGACCCGGCCGGCGACGATTCTTCCGAGATCGGCCCGCTCCGGGAATTCAACCGGGAGTGGCACGCCGTCATCAGGAACGCCAGGCTCGCGACCCTCTTCCAGAAGTACATCGAGTGGGATTTCGAAGAGGCGAAGCGAGTGCCATTCGATGAAGGAGTGGTCGCCCCCGCTCTGGAGTTCTTCGTCCCTGAGGTGGCGTTCGTGGCGGCAGAGGCGCCGATCGCGGTGCGGTACTTTGATCCGCTGGTGATCGAACGGGACCTCGACGTGACTCCGCTGCTTACACCAGACCGGGATGGGCACCATCAGCACATCTTCATCAAAGCCGCGGCCGACCTGGTGGAAGGCGCTACGGAGCGTATATACGTGGAGAATCAGTCGTTCTCGGTGAGCACGGACAACGACGAATACGAGCGGTTCTTCACCGCGCTACGGGACCAGCAGAAGGCGGGTCTGGATGTACGTATCATCTTCCGGGACCCGCGCCAATACCCGAACGGTGCTGAGACACTGCAGAAGACGCTTGAGAAGATCAAACAGTTCGGGCTGGACACGGATCGGGTCAAGTGGCAGAAGAACTGTCACACCAAGGGGATTCTGGTGGATGGTCAGGCGGTTATGCTTGGCAGTCAGAATCTGACCTCTGCAGGAAGTCTCTTCAACCGGGATGCAAGCCTGCTGGTCCGGGATGCCGAGGTCGCAGAATATTTCGAGCGGGCCTTTCTGTTCGATTGGGAGCGGCTGGCGGTCCAGCAGGCCGACGAACTGGTGGGCGGGATGCGCATGGCGGCGCCAGGTGAGGAGACGCCGAGGGGATTCCGGCGCGTGACCTTGGCGGAATTGCTCGGAGGCGATTGAAAGAGATGCGGCGGGTGACATCGCTGTCCCCGCCGCTTGATCAATAGGCAGATCTGCGCCACTTCATGTCAATAGAGCCGACAGCAACCACTTGCCTCACACGGGAACCAGGGGCCGGCGGCGGCGACTGCTGCTCTCAAGAACCCAGCCCTGCCCGGAAGCGCTGCCGGGAGGGCGGCGTCGAGAGCCTTCCTCAGATCTGCATCCAATCCCAACGAATCCACCGGAATGGGGATCGTGAGGGTCACTCCGAACGCGGGCGAAACCGTGTATATCGCGTTCGAACCGATGGGGCATTGGTCGGCGGCCGTGTCGGGAACTGGTTGCGCTTCCGGAAGGTGTGACGTATCGAGGTAGCAGATGAGGGCTGCCGGAAAGTGCTTTACCTGGCCATCGTTAGAGCCTTGGTAGTATGCATCCACGTGACGCCCGATAGGTGCGGGGTCATCTGTATCTTTGAAAAAGAGGCATCCCTTGCCGTTCTTTGGAAGATCGGGAAAATGAGGTGGTTTGGCAGAATTGCCGGAGTTGTCGCGGGAGACAATACCAACCCACTTGCCGGCCTTCACGGACAAGGTAGGATCGTTCCAGATCGTGAGCCTCTGTCCGTAGATAGTCGGTCCGGTCTCCATCAGGTTAACAATTGTCGGATCCGCAATAGCTAGAACTTGTGAACAAGCAGTTGGCTGCGGAGGGTGCAGGTGTGGAGTTCTTGCACCCGCAATTCCAAGTGCCATCGCGCCCGCCAGCGTACCTGGACCGAGCAGACTGAGAGAGAGCATCGTCCGGATGCCAATCATCACTGCCTCCTTAGCAAGTGAGAGAAGACGTCCTTCAGGGGATCAGGGGTTCGCGTGCGCGACCGAGGGGCAGCAGCCCGACTGCCGTGCGCGGCAACGGTTCACCTAACGACAGACGGAACCGCACCGCTCGGCCGAGCGCCGCGGTCTGGGTGACGGAACTCAGCAGGTCGAGCCCCAGCGCCGCCGGGTGCTCGAGGATAACGTCGACCCGATCCCTCGCCTCGGCCGAATCGCCGGCCAGCGCCCACAGGCGTGCCTCGAGCAGTGCAAAGTCCGGCGGCAGGGTCGCCTCGAGCCCCGGCGGACGCAGGCTCCGCTTCCGGCGCAACACCTCCCGCGCCGTCGCGGTGTCCCCGCGCGAGATCGCCAGCTCGGTACGGGCGGTGCCGGTGGTGCTCGAGACTGGAGGTACCAGCAGGGGATACGCGAGCAGCGCCGCCTGGAGCTGGAGGGCTTCGAGGGTTGTTTCACGTCGTGCCGGAGGCACGCTCCGCTGCACCTCCGTCCGCAGCCTGGCGGCGATCGAGGTGATACTGTCCGTCGGGGCGCCCACACTGGAGTAGACCAGCAATCGGTTGGCGTCACGGGCCAGAGGCGCGGGCGGCTGGAGAAACTCACCCTTGCTGGTGCCGAACACGTTCGTTCCGTGCTCGGCATAAAGATCCGCGGCGCGATCGGTCCGCCCGACCAGCACCGCGAGCGCGGCGAGGCTCATGCCCTCGTCATCGCTGCGCGGCGGCTGCGCGAGCGCAGATTCGGCCACCGCGAAGGCCTCCGTCACGCGCTGGGCCTTCACCAGCAGGCGCACCTCGCGCACCGCCAGCGAGAGATCGCCTGCCCGCGCACTCTTCCGTACCTGTCGTGTCAGGGTGAGCGCGTCGTCCGTGCTGTCTGGGCCGGTGACGCTGCCCGCCAGTTCCAGCGCCTCGGCGTGCGCGATCCGCGCCACATCACTGGTCGGGAACTGCAGCAGCCACTGTCTGGTGACAGCGAGAAACCGCCTCCGGTTGGTCGCGAGGGCCGCGCCCCAGGTCGCCGGGATGTGCTCCCCGGCGATGAGATCCGCGATCGGGTAGGGCACGAAAGCCAGCGTGTCCGCGTCGAGTCCGGGGTACGCGGCGAACCGGGCCGCAGTGGAGTCGGTCGCGACTCCCCCCCGGACGGCGTCCGAGGCCACCATCATCCGGGTGGCGAGACGCCGGAGCGCCGCCCCGCTGTACGCGAGGTGGGTGCCCGGCACCAGCGTGAGGGCCCGCGCATATGCCCGCACCGCGGCAGCGTAGCTGCTGCGGAAGCGCCAGCCGGACGGACTCGCCGAGTCAGGCAGGACGGCCTCGTCCTTGGCCCCGCATTCGCCCAGACCAAACCACGCCCGGAAGTCGAGGGAATCCTGCGCGAGCAGGGCGCGATACTGCTCACAGGCCCGGGGAAACTGTCCATCGGCCAGGGCGATCAGGCCCGCCGCCATGAGCCGATGGGGCCGGGTCAGTCGGTCACGGGCCGCCGCAGCCTGTTGAGCGTAACCGCGCCAATCACCCGGGGGCCGGTCGAGCCAGTTTCCTACCTCCGCGAGTTTCAGGTTCGCGTTGGGATATTCGGGGTCGAGTGTCCGCGCCGCGGTGTAGCGTTGCTCCGCCAGCGGAAGATTCCAGGTGTTCAGCGCTGAGTCTCCGCTGACGTAGAGTCTCCAGGCCGGCAGAGATTTTGCCCCGAGCGCCTCGGCGGCATCGGCGGGTGCCGGCTGCCCTGGCAATACCAGGCCATACGTTAGCGCCGCGAACTGGGCCGAGAGTGTGCCAGGGTCCAGCTCTTCTGGCACAAGGCGAGATGTACGGCTGGTGATCTCGCGACCGTCCCGGCTGTCATACACCACGGCGGTCACCCGGATCTGGGCACCATCGACCGCGATCTCACCCCAGAGAATCCGTCCCGCGCCGTAGCCGCGAGCGAGAGCAGCCGCCCGCTCCGGCGTCAGTTCATCATGACGTGAAGCCAGCGCGCCACCCACTGTCAGCGAACTCACCACGCCGAACTGGGTCCACCGGGTCAGCGCATCGGTCACCAGCGTCGCAGCCTCGTCGCCGTTGAGCACGGGGGCGGCCGCGGCATTCAGCACTCGAAAGGGCAGCACCACGAAACGGTTGGGATCCTCCCCCTTCCGGCCAGCAAGCAGATTGCGCGCTCCCCACCCGCCGAGTCCCAGCAGCAGAACGAGCCCCGCGAGGATCCATGTCAGGCCGATTCGCTTCGCAGGCCCAGGGCGTCGAGCGGTCAGGCCTTGCACGAGGGCGCGGTCCAGCTCCTCCGCCCCCTGATACCGGTCCGCCGGCACCTTCGCCAGCGCCTTCGCGACCACCGCCTCGAGACCTGCCGGCAGCCCCGGCCGCACCGTCCCGATCGGCGGTGGCGGGTCGAACTGATGCCTCGCACTCAGCGCCTGCGGCGTGTGTCCCGTGAACGGCGGGTGCCCCGCCAGCATCTCGTACAGCACGACGCCGAGACTGTAGATGTCGCTCCGCGGATCGAGCTTGTCGCTGCCGAGCGACTGTTCCGGGCTCATGTAGGCCGGCGTCCCCACCACGAGCCCGGTCGAGCTCAGCTCCGTCCCGCTCGCGACCGTGACCGCCCGCGCGATGCCGAAGTCCGCCAGCACCGCCTGGTCCCCGCGCAGCAGGATGTTCTCCGGTTTGATGTCGCGATGGATGTAGCCCTGCGCATGGGCATGCGCGAGAGCCGAGCAGAGCTCCCGCGTGTACCGGAGCGCCACCGGCACCGGCAGCGGCCCCTCCCGCGTGAGCTTCCCCCGCAGCGTCTCCTCCGCCACGAACGGCATGACGTACCAGGGGACCAGCAGCCCCGGCATGATCTCGACCGTGCCGGAATCCAGCAGTGGCAGGATGTGAGGATGACTCAGCCTGGCGAGAATGCGGATCTCGCGCAGGAACCGCTCGCCGCCGACCGCCCGCGCCAGCTCGGGAAAGAGGAGCTTGATAGCGACGTCGCGGTCATGCCGGAGGTCGCGGGCCCGCCAGACGTAGGCCATCCCGCCCCGTCCGACCTCCCCCTCCACGGCGTAGCGATCCGCCAGGGCGTCCCGCACGATCGACAGCGCGTCCAGGTGCACGTGCCCGCCCTCTCCGGTAACCCCGAATGTCAGGATACTGAAGAGGGATATTGTGCAGCGGAATTGGCCAGTCGGCAAGCACCGTGTCAGGCTGTTACGCAGATGCGAAGCAGCCCATACAGCGGTCATCCGGCCCACCCCTGGAAAGGATTTCCGGGTCCGGCCCGCCGCGAGGTTGCGGGCCAGCCACTCCGGAGGCTACTCTATCCCCCTCAGGTCATCCCCCGGTCATCCCAGCGTCCAGGCCCCCGTGCGCTACAACCTCCGTACACTCGGCGGGCTCTCCCTGCTCGGCGGCCCCGCCCGGGAGAGCTTTGCCGAAAACAAACGGAAACCCCTCGCGGTCCTGGCCCTGCTCGCCGGCACGGGCGACCTCGGGATCACCCGGGACAAGCTGGCCGCCTATCTCTGGCCCGACGGCGAACCGGAGAAGGTCCGCGGCGCCCTCAAGCAGACGGTCTACATGCTGCGCCAGGAGATCGGCGAGCCCGACCTGATCCTCGGCACCAGCGAACTCCGCCTCAACCCCGAAGTCATCGATGTGGACCTCTGGGCCTTCGAGCGTGCCTACGCCGCGGGAAACCCTGAACAGGCGGTGGCCCTCTACCGCGGCCCCTTCCTCGATGGCTTCCACATCAACGATGCGCCGGAGTTCGAGCACTGGGTCGACAGCCAGCGCGACCGCCTGCTCCGCCGCTTCTCCTCCCAGATCCGCATCCTCGCACTCGGCGCCATGGGCCGGAACGACCCGCGCGCCGCGGCCGAGTGGTGGCTGCTGCTGATCGAACAGGATCCGCTCGATGCCCTGGCGGTGAGCGGCCTGCTCCACGCCTGCCTGCAGGCCGGCGACCGCCCGCGCGCCATTCGTTATGCGGAACGCCACATGCACCTGATCCGGAAGGAACTCGAAATCACGCCCGATCCGGAGATTCGGCGCCTGGTGGAGCAGGCGAGGGGGAGACCGGGGTGAGTGCCGAGTTCCGAGTTCCGGGTTCCGGGTTCCGGGTTTCAGTAAGGGTGCTTAGTGCCTAGTGCCGAAGCGCTGCCGCAGGCGAGCGGCGGCGGGTGCGCCGCGCGGCGGTCTCTCCAATCCTGTGCGGCCACCCGACGACGCGAGATCGTGGCAGCGCGAGGCCTCGAACTGCTGGGCCGCGATAAATCGCGGCTTCTACAAGCGATTGGGCCGCGATGAATCGCGGCCCCTACAAGCCCTCGGAACTCGGAACTCGGTACTCGGAACTCAATCTCCGCGCAGCGCCTCCATCGGATCCACCGCCGACGCCCGGCGCGCCGGCAGGTAGCTCGCCACCATCCCGACGCCGATCATCGCGACGGCCATCGCGGCGAAGGTGATCGCGTCGACCGCCGGCACCCCAAAGAGTAGACTCGAGAGCGCCCGCGTCGAGGCGAGCGCGACCGCGATGCCGATCAGCACCCCCGCACCGACCACCCGCGCTCCCTCGCTCACCACCATCGCCCGCACCTGGCGCGCCTGGGCCCCCAGCGCCATCCGCACCCCGATCTCGCGAGTCCGCTCGGCCACGATATAGGAGAGCACGCCGTACAGGCCGACTGCACCGAGCAAAAGCGCCAGCGCCGCCGCGATGCCGAGCGTCAGCATGGTGAACGAGAGATTGACCATCGAGTCCTTCGCGAGGCCGGCCATCGTGTACACCCGGTACATCGGCGCCTCCGGCGCCACCTCCCGTACCAGCGCCAGCACCTCCGGCGCGATCTGCTCCGCACGCACGGTCTTCACTGCATAGGCCGGTGACGTCGTTCGGTACATGGCCGGCAGCGGCCCCACCAGCGGGTAGTAGACCAGCGCCTGCGGGGTGTCCCGGAAGCCGTACTGCATGACATCCTCGACGACGCCGACCACCGTCGACCAGGTGGAATCCTCCGGCGCCATGAGCCGCCGGCCGATGGCGCTCTCACCGGGCCAGAGCGTCTTCGCCGCGGAGCGGCTGATGACGACGTTGCCGAGCGCGCTGGTGTTGTCGGTGTTCTCGAAGCCGCGCCCCTCGAGCACCGGGATGCCCATCGCCTTGAAGTAGTCCCCCGCCGCCGTGGTGTAATTCAGCAGGGTGCCACCATCGGCATCGCTCCCCTCGGCGCGGAAATGGGTGGTCTGGGTCCCCTCGTTGAGCGGGATGTTGTCCACGAGCCCGACCGTCTCCACCTGGGGCAGCGCCCTGAGCCGGTCCATGAAGGCCATCTCGAACTGCGCGAAGCTGGCCGCATCGTGGAGCGCGGGCCGGTCGGGCGCGATCTGGAAGGTGAAGACGTCGCGGGTGTCGTAGCCGGGATTCACATGCCTGAGCGCCCAGAAGCTCCGCACCAGCAGCCCGGAGGCGATGAGCAGCACGAGCGCGAGCGCGGTCTGCCCGATCACGAGCCCGTTCCGCGCCCAGTGCCGCTTGCCGGTCGCGCCGCGCCCGCCCTCGCGGAGCCGCGCGAGGTTGGGCGCCGATCCCTTGAGCGCCGGCACCGCCCCGCAGGCGAGCGCGGCGCCTGCCGCCGCTCCCAGAGTGAAGAGCAGCGTCGCGAGGTCGAGATGCACCTGGTCGAGCCGGGGGATGCCCGGTGGCGCCATCCGGAGGAAGGCGGGGAAGATGAGCGCGGCGAGCACGATCGCGACGGCGCCGGCGAGTCCCGCGACGATGACCGCCTCCGCCATCTGCAGCCGGATGAGCTGGCCGCGGCCGGCGCCTAACGCGCGCCGCACCGCGAGGTCGCGCTGGCGCCCCTCGGCCCGCACCAGGAAGAGGTTGGCCACGTTGGCGCAGGCGATGAGCAGGACGACCGCGGCCGCGCCGAGCAGCACCCAGAGCGGCCGGGAGATCGGGCCGAGGAGCTCTTCCGCGAGCGGACGCACCACCGCACGGTGCTGCGCGATCATCCGCGCGAAGCTCGGCGGCCCGCCGAATCGCTCCGGCAACCGCTTGGCCAGTGCGGTGAGTTCGGCCGCGACCGCCTCGGGTGTGGCGCCAGGCGCCATGCGGCCCACGAGCCCCGGGCCGAAGTCGCCCGGGGTGATCCCCTCGGGGCGGATCACGCTCGCGATCCAGAGCAGGGTGCCGTCGTCGGGGAAGCGGAACTCCGGGCCCATGATGCCGATCACGGTCCGCATCGCACCCGACATGAAGTAGGAGCGGCCGATGACCGACGAGTCGCGCCCGAACCAGGAGGTCCAGAGCGCATAGCTGATCACTGCGACATGGCTCTCGTCTTCCGCAACCGGGAGGCGGCCGAGGATCGGCTTGGCGCCGAGGGTCGCGTACATCGAGTTAGTGGGCCAGGACATCCGCACCCGTTCCACCCGGTCGTTCACCCGGAGCGTGGAGGTGCCGGAGTTGTAGGTGGAGACATCCTCGAGGAGCTTCGACTGCTCCTTGTACTGCAGGTAGAACTCCGGGCCGACGCCGAACTCAGGGGGATAGTCGGTGCCCGGCGCCGAGGCGGCGATGTGCACCAGCCGGTCGGCATGCGCGAAGGGGAGGGGGTGGAGGAGGATCGTGTTCACCACGCCGAACATCCCGGCGGTGGCACCGATCGCGAGGCCCAGCATGCCGACGGCGAGGAGGGTGAAACCGGGGGTGCGCTTCAGGGCCCGGGCGGCGAGGCGGAGATCCCGGGCCCATTCGCTGAGGGGTGCGTCCATGCGTCTGGTCTCCGTGAGGGGGCGGTACCGGACAGTTCGATGGGCGATCCTACGGAAGGGTTGGAGGGAAGTTCCGAGTTCCGAGTTCCGAGTTCCGGGTTCCGGGTGCTTAGTACTTAGTGCTTAGTACTTAGTACTTGGTGCTTGGTGCCTAGTGCCGAAGCGCTGCCGCAGGCGAGCGGCGGCGGGTGCGCCGCGCGGCGGTCTTTCCGATCCTGTGCGGCCACCCGACGACGCGAGATCGTGGCAGCGCGAGGCATACGTCGCCGCGATGAATCGCAGCCTCTACAAGCACTCGGAACTCGGAACTCATTCCTCACCCCGGTCCGATGAGCCCGATATTCGTCCCCGACGGATCGGTGAAGTACCCGAACGTCGCGAGGCCCGCGAGCGGCATCGGGTCGCTGGTGCGCTTGCCGCCGGCGGCGTCGATCTCGGTGAGCTTGGCCGCGACGTCGGTGGCGTAGAGGTAGGGGAGGGCCGGCAGTGTGGGCGTGTGCGACTGCCACACGCCGCCCACACCGAGTCCCGGATCGAAGGCGACATAGTTGGGCATCGTGACGGCGGTGCCCCAGCCATACAGCTTGTTGAAGAATGCCGCCGCGACGGCGCCATCCTTGGCGTACATCTCAAGACTGCAGATCGAGCCGGCGGGCGGTTTGGGGCCCGGCCCGAGCGGCATGGGGATCCGCTCGGTGCCCTGCGGAGGCACCGCGTCGGTGAGTCCGTACACGGTGCCGCCGGCATCGGTGAAGCGGGCGAGGCTCCCCACCATCGGAACGCTCCACGGGGCCCTGGCGACGGCGCCACCGGCGTTCACCGCGGTGGCGAGCGCCGCATCGACGTCGCGCACCTTGATGTAGGGCACCATTCCGGGCGAGCCGGGAGGGAAGTCGGAGCGCAGCGCGGCGGACGGCCCGGCCGGCACGACCGCCGCGTGCATCTCCTTCGACATGGGCATGAGCTTCCAGCCGAAGAGCTGCTGATAGAAGGCGCTCGACTCGGCGAGCTTCCCCGCCGCGATGACGATCAGGGAGACCGGATGCTCCCCGCTTCCAACCGGTACCTGCGGCAACTCGACGCTCATCGGCCACTCCCCGCGACGGTGAATGTGTGACGCCTGACTCGGCCAAGGTATCAGCCGAACCGTGAGGTGGCCAGCCCACGAGTACCGAGTACCGAGTAACGGGCGCTTAGTGCGGAGTGCCCAGTGCCGAAGCGCTGCCGCAGGCGAGTGGCGGCGGGTGCGCCGCGCGGCGGTCTCTCCGATCCTGTGCGGCCACCCGACGCCGCGAGATCGTGGCAGCGCGAGGTCTCTACCGATTGGGCCGCGATGAATCGCGGCTTCTACAAGCACTCAGTACTCGGAACTCGGAACTCGGTACTCGGTACTCACTGAATCTCCGACCCCTCCTCGCCCACCCAGTCGTACGTCCGCCGCTCGCCCGACAGCCGCCAGTTGGAGGGATAGACGAGCCGCTGCCAGTCGAGTGGCTCACCAAGCGGCTGGGGCTTCGCCGCGAGGGCGAGGGCGGCGGTCAGGTCGCGCCGCTGATCGGAGCCAACCGCCCCCGGCTCGATCGAGACCATCAGCATCGTGCCGCTCCGCGCGACGAGGTCGAGCCACTGCCGGTTGAGCGGCCACGACTGCTCCTTGAGCACGCCGACGCAGTCGGGGTCGGCGGCATAGAAGGCGCCGTGCTGCGCCGCGCGGAAGGCGAGGGCGTTGATGCCCATCTTCCGGGTGCGCGACCACTCCGAGCCGCTCGAGTCGTCGCCGATGCGGCAGACCTCGAAGCGGCCCGCCGACAGGTGGCTCACCGTGTTGCAGCCGATCACGATCCGGTCGCCGGCCGCGTCGCGGATGGTGCGGTAGAGATCGTCGATGATCTCCGCCGTCGTCCGTACCGGTCCTTCGGCGAAGCCCCAGCCGACACGCGTCAGCGCCCCACCCATCTGGAACCCCCAGCGCCCCAGGATCTCCCAGGTGGAGTAGTCGTGCTTGATCAGCTCGTAGCCCCAGCCGCTGATCCGGGCGATATCCTCGTGCACCTTCTGGAGCACGCCGGGGACCGAGGGGTCGAGCACCTTCGGGTCGCGGGAGAGGCGCCAGTTGTCCGGCACCGAGACGGGCGCCTGGAGCGGGCGGCACCAGATGCCGGGTCGCGCCCCCGCGGCACGCACGCTCGCGGTGAGTGCCTCCATGTCGGGGAACTTCTCGTTGCCCTGATCCCAGAGGCCCGAGCCATCCTCGCTGGTGACCCGTCCCGGCTGCCAGCCATCGTCGATCACCACGAAGGGGCGGTTGCCGCCGGTCGGAGAGATCTCGACGATGCGATGGGCGTCGCTCAGCACCGTCTCCGCGCTGTTCTTGCCGTAGGCCCAATACCAGTCGTTGTGACCGTAGATCGGCGCGGCGGGCATCCGCGGATTGGGGCACATGAGCCGGCAGAGCGCGCGACTCGCCGTGAACGGTGATTCGCCCGCTGTGCCCGCGCGACCGACGATCGCGCAGACGTCGAGCACGCGACTCCCGAGACGGAGTCCGACTCCGCCGCTCCGCACATCGGCCCAGAGGGTGATGCCGTCGGCGTCCACCTGCCAGGAGCAGAAGGCCCTCGCACCGGTGCGGACGCCGTAGCCATGCGTGCGGGTGCCGTCGTGGGTGAGGGCATACCACGGCAGGACGCGATCGGGGACGAGACCGCGCCACTCGAGCTCGCCGTAGGCCCGCTCCCACGCGTCGCCCGAGACCCGCACCGTCTCGGCGATGCTGCCCCGCCACCTGAGGCGAACCCGGAGCAGGGAGCCGGTGGCGGTGGTGAGCCGCACCGCGCGCGCATTCCCATCGTCAACCAGCCGCACCTCCGACTCGGCGTCGCTCCAGACGCCGGTCCCCGCCGATCGGAGCGGGCGCATGCCGCTGTCGGTCTGCAGGCTGACGAAGTCGGGATCGCGGCGGAGATCGATGAACCCCGGCGCCGGCGCCCCCTCTGTTGCCATCAGGGCGGTCGAGGGCGCGAGCGAGATCCCGGTGGCGGCGGAGAGGGCGGCGGTCTGCTCGAGGAACGCTCGGCGTGAGGGCATGCGGGCCTTCGGGCTGAGGGTGGAGTCAGGAATAGTATAGAGTACCGAGTACCGAGTTCCGAGGGCTTAGTACTTAGTACTTAGTACTTAGTACTTAGTACTTAGACCCTGCCGTGGGGGCGGCGATCACTTGCACGCCCACCGGCATTCACTCGGAACTCGGAACTCGGAACTCGGAACTTCTTCATCGGCCACCCCCCGGCGCGAGATCGTGGCAGCGCGAGGCGCCCCGACGATGGGGCCGCGATGAAGCCCGGCCCCTACAAGTACTCGGAACTCGAAACTCGGTACTCGGAACTTCCCCCGGCCTTACGACTGTCACAGCGAAGCGCTAACATGCCTTCCATACTATGGCTGACCTCGTCCTCGTCCACGGCACCGATCCCCTCCGGCTCCTCGAGCACGCGGCCGACGGGTTCCTGGTCACGCGCGGGGCCACCGACGGGGACCCGTTCCCGACACCGAGCTACCTGCTCGCCCTCCGGCAGGGCGGCATCCGCGACGACCTGCTCCGGCTCGCGACCGAACGCGGGATCCCCGGCTGGTTCGATCCCCCGCTCTGCGTCTTCCAGGAGATCCCGACCTACCTCGGCAGGACGACGAGAACCCCGTGTGGCGACTTCGAGCGCGAGGTGCTGCTCGCGAGCGTGCTCCGCCGCGCCGGCCTGCAGCTCTTCAACTCGCTCAAGCGTCCCGGTGAATACGTCGACGCCGTCTCCCGGCACTTCGGCGAGCTGATCGCGGAGGGGGTGACGGCGGACGAGTACGCTGCGGCGCTCGGCTCCAGTGACGGGGGGGACGAGTTCGAGCAGCGCCGGAACGCCGATCTCGCTCGCGCCTTTGCGCTCTACCTGGGCGAGCTCGAACGCGCCGGCCATCGCGACGGACGCGACAGCTTCCTCGATACCGCCCGCTTCATCGCGGCAAATCCGGATGCACTCCGTGAGACGCTGCGTGGCCGCCGCGAGATCCGGCTCTTCGGTGTCTCCGACACTCGCGGCGGCATGCGTCCCCTGCTCCAGACGCTCGTCGCCTCGCCAGCGATCGACCGGGTGGCGCTCTACAGTGCCGAGCCGCTCGACCTCGGGGCCGGGCTGTCGCCCCGGCTCGTGCCGCTCGGTACCGAGCATCCGGTCGCGTCACGGCTCTTCCGCGGGGGCCGCGCCGAACGCACGGTGACGGCGATCGACGCCCCCGACACCGAACGCGAGGTCGAGGCGGTCGCGCAGGCGGTGCGGCGGCTCGCCGACGAAGGAGTGCCGCTCGGCCGGATCGCGGTGGTGACCCGTCAGGCTCGGCCCTATCTCGATCTCGTGATCCAGGGGCTCGAACGCCTCGACGTCCCCGCCACGGCACGGCGCCGGGTCGCCTTCACCGAGATCCCCGTGGTCCGCGCGATCCTCGCCCTCCTCGCCGCCGCCGGCGACGGCTGGTCCCGTCACGGCCTCACCGAGCTGGCCGAACAGCCCTACTTCGATACTACGCTGGATGCGCGGCTGCTCTCCTTTCTCGGCTATGAGAAGCGGATCCTCGGTCTCGCCGCGTGGGTCGACGCCTTTGCCGAGCTGGTGGAGCGCACCGATCCGGCGCGGGTGCTGGAGGACGAGGAGGAAGCGTTCCGGCGGCGTTTGCCCTCGCACGAGCGGGCGCTCGCTGCGCGCGACGGGTTCCGCGACTTCATGGCCCGGGCCGAGCCGCTTGCCCAGTCCCGCACCCTCGGCGAATGGCTCGACTGGCTTCGCCGGTTTCTGACCGACGATCCCTGGCAGATCCTCGCCCGCATTTATGAGCTCGCTCCGAGCTCGCCGTCGGACTACCAGCGCATCCGCGTCGCCCGCCTCGATCTCACCGGCTGGAAGGGGATCCGCAGCGCGAGCGAGGAGTGGCAGAAATCGCTCATGCAGTGGGGTGGTGCCGACGAACCGCTCAGCGCGAGTCAGTTCCACGCCCGGCTCTCCGCGATGCTCGCCACCGATGCCGTGCTCTGGAGCGAGACCTCGGCCGGGGTGCAGGTGCTCGAAGGACTTGCGGCGGTGTACCGGAGCTTCGACTGGTTCTTCCTCGTGGGACTCACCGCCGATCTCTTTCCGAAGCGGGCGCCCCTTTCGCCGCTCTTCTCGGAGGAGGAACGCAAGCGCCTCGTGGGAGCCGGGCTTCCGCTCGAACTGCGGGAGACCTGGGATCAGCGGGAACGCGCCCTCTTCCGCGACCTGGTGAGCGTCTCGGGAAGCTCGCTCACCGTCTCGGCGCCGCGGCTCTCAGAGGGCGGGCAGGAGACGGTGACCTCGATCTTCCTCGAGGAGCTGCGCGACGCGGCGACCACGAACACCATCGTCATTCCCACCCCGCAGGTGCTCACCCCCGGCACCCCGCTCGTCGCCGATGCGGCGGCGGTGGCGCATGCGTCACGGGTCGCGAAGATCGAGCGGATTCGGCAATCGGGTGCGCTCGGTCCGTGGAGCGGGAAGATCGAGGACCCCGCGCTGCTCGAGTGGCTCGCGCGGAGTCGCGGCGATGGCTACCTCTGGAGCGCCTCACAGCTCGAGCAGTACGCCAAGTGCCCGTGGGCGTTCTTCTCCGCCCGGCTGCTGCGGCTGGAGCAGCACGAGGAGCCGGACGACGATCCCGCCGCCACGATCCGCGGCAGCATCCTGCACGATGCGCTGCGGCGTTTCTACGATCGGGCGCGGGAGCGGGTCGCCGGTCCCGTCTTTCTCCGCCCGGAGGATCGTCCCTGGGTGGAGCCGATGCTGGCCGAGTCGCTCCGGGAGGCGCTCCGCGAGGCCGAGAAGACCGAGCATTTGGGGCATCCGACCCTGGTCGCGATCCGGGAGGCGGAGTTCCAGCGGCAGTTGCTCGGTTACATCACAGCCGAGATGACGCTGCACGACGAGATGTACGACAACCGGAAGCGCAGTGCTCCTGCGATGGTGCGAACCGGCGTCCTCGAGCATGAGGTGGGCTTCGATCAGGTCACGCTCGAGCGGAACGGTGTCGTCGTCCGCTTCCGTGGCCGGATCGACCGGATCGAGGTGGGCACCGACGAGCGGGTGGATGCGCGCGGGATGATCGCCGCGGTGGACTACAAGAGCTCCCAGTACGCGACGCCGGGCGCGGGCAAACCGAAGGCGTGGGAGGACAAGGTCGTCCTGCAGATCCCGCTCTACGTGCATGCGCTGCGGGTGATGCGACCCGGCGCCGTGGTATGCCGAGTGGAGTATCGCGAGCTCAAGAAGGGTGAGGATGTCCACCAGCTGCAGCCGCTGACGGTCGACCGGAAGGCGGGACAGCTCAAGGAGGATCCGAAGGCACTCGAGCGACTGGAGTCGGCGCTGGATGCGGTGACCGAGCATGTCGTCGCGGTGCGCCGCGGCGCGTTCCCCGCCGATCCACCGCCGAGCTGCAACTGCCCCTCCTGGTGTCACGGGCTGGAGATCTGCCGCGTGGCTGGCGGGCCGAGGGAGGGGTGGTGATGAGCGAGTTCTATCCTCTCGACGACAGCCAGTGGAAGGCGGTGCGTGCCGCCGACCGCCACGTGCTGGTGGCCGCGGGCGCCGGCACCGGGAAGACCCGCACCGTCGTCGGCCGGATGCTCTACCTGCTCGGCGTGGAGCTGCGCGGGGAGCGGATCGCCACGCCGCTCGGTCTCGAATCCATCTCCGCCATCACCTTCACCAACGCCGCCGCCGCGGACCTCAAGACCAAGATCCGCCTCGCGCTCCGTGAGGCGGGGCGGCGGGAGCTGTCGGCGCAGGTGGACACCGCGCGCATCGGCACCATCCACGGCTTCTGCGGCGATCTGCTCCGGGAGTTCGCGCTCCGCGCCAACCGCTCTCCCGGCACCACGGTGCTGGTGGAGGGGGAGAGCGAGATCCTGGTAGGCGAAGCGGTGCGGGACGCCCTGATCTCCTCGATCGAGGAGGGATCGGTGGCGGGACTCGATCTGCTGCTCGGCGAGCAGTCGCTCGGGACGGTGCAGGAGTGGGTGCATCGCCTGCTCGCTGACAGCGGCCGGCTGCAGGAGTACGCCAATCGGCTGGAGTCGCACGGTCCCCGCGAGCAGGCGCTGATCGCGCTGGCCCAGCGTGCCCTCGCGCGGCTGCAGGCGCGACTCGACGAGGATGGCGCCACCGACTTCGACCGGATGCTGGTCGCCGCGCGGGACCTGCTTCGCATCCCCGCCATCCGCCAGGTGGTCCAGCGCCGGATTCACACCCTGATCGTGGATGAGTTCCAGGACGTCGACCCGGTGCAGAAGGAGATCGCCTTCCTGCTTGGCGAGCCGGCCACGGGGCGGAGCGACACGACGCGGCTGCTGCTCGTCGGCGATCCGAAGCAGAGCATCTATCGCTTCCGCCGCGCCGACGTCACGGTGTGGACGAGCGTGGAGCGGGAGTTCCGGGACCCGGCGCGCGGCAGCGTCGTCCCGCTCGAGGTCAACTACCGCTCGGTTGCGCCGCTGGTCCAGTTCGTGGAGTCGGTCATCGGGCCGATCCTCGATACCCCGCTCGAGGAGGCCGCTCCGCAGCCGTTCGAGGTCGGCTTCCAGCCGACGCGGCCGAAGCGCAAGGACGACGAGCCGAGCGATCGCGCCGTCGAGCTGCTGGTCCTCCCCGCGGAAGAGGAGAAGGTGCCGGCCGAGGAGCGGCGCCGGCGGGAAGCGGCGGCGATCGCGAACCGGATGCTGGCGCTCAGGAAGGATGGGCATCGCTGGGGCGAGATGGCGATCCTGTTCGGCTCGTGGAGCGACGTCGCGCTCTACCAGTCGGCGCTCGGCGCGGCCGGGATCCCGACCTACACCCTGGCGCAGAGCGGGTTCTATGTGAGGCAGGAGGTCGTGGACATCCTGGTGGCCCTCCAGGCGATCCGCGATCCGCACGACGATGTCGCCCTCTTCGGCTTCCTGCGCTCACCGTTCGTCGGGGTGCGGGACGAGACGCTGCTCCAGATCGCCCGGCGGTCCAAGCCGCCATACTGGGAGGGCATCGAGGCGATCGAGACGGGAGAGCGGGAGCTGCTCGCGTCGGGGATCGCGCTGCTCCGCGAACTGGCGCTCTTCCGCGACCGGATCTCTACCGCGGAGCTGATCGAGAAGCTGCTCAATCGGGCGGGGTATCTCGGCCACCTGGCGTTGCTCGAGGGCGACGGCCCGCAGCGCATCGCCAACGTCAGGAAGCTGCTCCGGATGGCGCGTGGCATGGCCGGCGTCGGGGTGGGGGAGTTCATCCGGATGCTGCGTGAGGCGCGAGGCCGGGACGATCGCGAAGGCGATGCGCGGCTGTACGGGGAGAGTGACGACGTCGTCACCCTCACCTCGATCCACAGCGCCAAGGGGCTCGAGTGGCGCGTGGTGTTCTGGGCCGATCTCGCGCGCCAGGCGGCGAACAACCGGACTGATGCGATGCTGCTCGGTCGAGATCGTGTCGTCATCAAGGACCCGGAGGTCGAGGATACGCCGGAGTGGACCGCCGCGACGCAGGCGACCCGGCTCGAAGAACAGGCGGAACGGAAACGGCTCTGGTACGTCGCGGCGACGCGGGCGAAGGACCGGCTCATCCTGAGTGGGATTCCCATCGTGCCGAAGTTGCCGGCCGGGAGCGCCGCCGAGTCGCTCTGGCGGGTGCTCGGCGGTATGATGGCTGCCGACGGAACGACCTTCGGATACGGGGAGGCCGACCGGCGGTTCACGGGGGTGGTGCGGAGCATCGGCGTGCCGCCTGACGAAGCGGACACCGCGCGGGAGTTGCCGATCGCGGATGCGGCAACGCTGGCACTGCCGCTCCCGCCGATTGTGGTGCCGGTGGGGCGGCTGCGGCACTCGGCGACCGAGTTCCTGGCGCACGCCCGCTGCGGCGTGAAGCACCACTTCAAGTATGTCGCCGGGGTGCGGGAGCCGAAGGTCGACCGGGACAGCCCCGCCTATACCGGAGCGGTCGTGCGGGGGCAGATCGTGCACTCGGTGCTCGAGGTCCTGGCCGAGGAGAGCGAGCTGGATCGATTGCTGAATGACGCGATCCGCCGCTGGGATCCGGAGGCGCCGGCGCCGGAGACCGAGGAGGGGAGAAGCTATCGCGACTCGCTCAGGGAAGAGGTGGAGCGGGTCAAGGAGAATCCGGCGTATCGCGCCGTCGCCACCCATCCCGAGGCTCGGCGGGAGCTCAAGTTCGTCCATCTCGCCGGTGCCGCGGGGTTCACGGAGGGGGTCTTCGATCTGGTCGCGCCGGAGGGCGGCGGGATGGTGGTGCTCGACGTGAAGACCAGCGGCATCACGGCGGAGGCGGCGAAGGAGCGGGCGGCGCATTACGCACCGCAGCGCGACGTGTACGTCACCGCGGCGGAGGCCATCGCGCTGCGGCCGGTGGAGCGCTTCGCCTTTCAATTCTCGAAGGCGGGGGTCCAGGTCTCCGAGCCGATCACCCCCGAGCTTCGCGCCGGAGCGAGTGAGCGTTCCGGCGCCACCATCGCATCGATTGGCTCAGGGAGTCCTGCGCTGAGCCGCTTTCCCACCGAGTGCCGGTTCTGCGGCTATCGGAGCGCGGGCTGGTGTGCGGGTATCGGCGGTGCCGGGGAGGAGTAGCAGCGCCTGTCTAGGGAAGTTCCGCCTTTGCCGCTGCATCCCCATCCGCCCACAGCGTCTTCACCGCATCACCCCACTTCTTCGCGGTCAGGGTATCGCCCTGTGCGGCGGCGAGCTTCGCGCGGAGCGCCATCGCGCGGCCGATGGCTGCAGCCTGCTGGGGCTGGTCGATCAGGTCGCTGCCGAGGAACTGAAGGCTGTTGAGCGAGCCATCGAGCGACTCGATGGCCCCGGCCGTATCCCCCACGACGAGTTGCATCCGGGCTTCGAGGAAGGTCCCGTCGATGCCGACGGCGCCGGCCGCTTCGCCGAGCCGAAGCTGCCGGAGCCACCTCATGAACGCACGCACTGCACTGAGGTCATGCCGGTCCGCCGCGAGCAGGAAGGCGTTGCGATTCTGCACACCCTCTGGCAAAGGAATGATGGGGAAGCCGAGCAGCGCCGGCTGGTCGAGGACCGCATTCAGGACGTCCTGCTGCTGACCGCTGCCGACCGAAGCCTTCACGCCGTCCCGGACCCGCCGATAGTGTACCCGGATCGAGTCCGCGGGTGCACCGAAGGAGGCGTAGGCGAGAAGGCGCATGCCGCTTTCCCGGACGCTCAGCGGAACCCGAAGGTCCTCTCCTCTCATGCTGAAGAAGGTGGCTTCCGGTGCCGCCAGTCCGGCGAACTGCGCCGAACGGTCGATCCTGCCGGTCAGCAGCGCGAGGCCGGTCAGTTGCGTGGCCTCGGCGGGGCTGGGGTTGCTGTCGGCGGTCAGGAGGCTGTCGGCGAGCAGCTTGGTACCACGAAAGTCGCCGCTCTTGAGCCGGACCCGTGCCTCGATCACCGACAGTGGGAATCTTGCAGAATCAGGGCTGACCCTCCGCGCCTCGCGGAGCAATCCTGCTGCGGATCGCCCCGACTGCTGGTCGATGTCTCCCTCGAGCTCCCGCACCAGCGCCTCGGCCACGAGCGCTGGCGCGCTCTCTGGAAAGTCGCGCAGCCAGCCGGACGTGATCCGGTGCAGGATGGCTCGATTGCGCGCCACGGCGGCCCCGCTCGTCGTGAAGCTTCCACTTCCTCGCGTGAAGCTCTCCGTGGGATAGGGGACGAAGGCAAGTGTGTCGTGGTCGAGCGCCGGGAACGCGAGAAAGCCAATCGTGTCGGCAATCCCTCTGCCCATCCGGATCTGATTCGACTCGGTAGCCAATCGTGAGGCCAGCCGGTCGATCACGAGACCGCCGAAGGCGCGGTGGGAAAGCGGGACGCCCTCGAGGGCGCGGGCGTAGGCGTTCATCGCCAGCTCGCGGCTGCTGCGGAAGCGCCAGCCGGAGGGGCTCTTCGGATCCTTGAGGACGGCGCGATCCTTCACGGTGCATTCCGCGAGCCCGTACCAGCCACGGAAGTCACTCGAGTCCCGCGCAATGAGCTGGCTGAACTGCTCGCACGCCTCGGGGTAGTGCTGGTCGGCGAGCGCCAGCAGTCCGTTCGCCATCGGCGTGTCGGTCTCGCGCAGCCGGCCGCTCGCCGCCGCGGCCCGCGCCGCATAGCCACGCCACTGCTCGGCCGGCTGGCCGGTCCAGAGTCCCACCTGGGCCAGCTTCAGGTTGGCGTTGGGGTAGTCGGGGTCGAGCTTGAGTGAGGCGAGGAGGCTGGCCTTCGCCGACGCGAGATCCCACTGCGCGAGGGCGGAATCACCACTCACGTAGAGCCGGTACGCCGTCAGCGAGGTGGTGCCCATCGCATCCGCCGTCGCCTCGGGATGCGCGGTGCCGGGGAGCACCAGCGCGTACGCGAGGTCGGCAAACTGCGTGCTCAGGAGCTGAGCGTTGCGTGAAGCGGCGGCGAACCGGATGGTGTGACTCCGCTCTTCGCGTCCGGTCGCGGCATCGTAGAGCACGCCGCGGACGCGCAGGGTGTCGCCTGCCTGGGTGACCTCGCCCCAGAGGAAGTGGCCCGCCCCGAGGGAGCGGGTGAGGTCGATCGCCCGGGCGAGGTTGAGCGGGTTCCGCGACTGCTCGAGCAGGCTGTTCACGGTGAGTGAACTGACCACCTCGAGATCGGTCCAGCGCTCGATCGCGTCGGCCACGAGTTCCCGGCACTCGTCGCTGGAGAGCAGCGCCGCATCTCCGCTCCGCTCGGCCTTGAAAGGGAGCACGATGTAGCGCGCGGGATCGAGGCCGGTGACCGTCGTCTCACGGCGCACACCGGCCCAGATCGCGGCGGCGATGCCGAGCACGGCCACTGCGCGCCACCAGGGGGAGCGGTGGATGGCGCGCGACGGAGCCGCGGCCGGCGCTCCCTGCTTCGCCTGGTCGAGCGCCCGCTCGAACTCCGCCGCATCCTGGAACCGGTCGGCGGGCACCTTTGCCAGCGCCTTCTTCAGCAGCGCCTCGACCGCACTCGGCAGGCCCGGCCGCACGATGCCGATGGGGGGCGGTGGTTCGAACTGGTGCCGCGCGCTGATCGCCTGCGGCGAATTGCCGCTGAAGGGGGGATGGCCGGCGAGCATCTCGTAGAGCACGACCGCGAGACTGTAGAGATCACTCCGGCCGTCCACCTTGTCGCTGCCGAGCGACTGCTCGGGGCTCATGTACGCGGGTGTGCCGATGGCGATGCCCGCCGAGCTGAGTGTCGTGTCGCCGGCGATGCGCTCCACCCGTGCGATCCCGAAGTCGGCGAGCAGGACCTGGTCGTCGCGGATCAGGATGTTCTCGGGCTTGATGTCGCGATGAATGCAGCCTTGTGAATGCGCGTAGCCGAGGGCGGCGCAGAGGTCGCGGGTGTAGCGCAGGGCGACCGGCAGTGGCAGTGGCCCCTGGCGCGCCAGCCTGGTGCGGAGCGTCTCCTCCGCCACGAGCGGCATCGCGTACCAGGGCACCGATTCTTTCGGGGCGGTCGTGACGAGGCCGGAATCGAGCAGCGGCAGAATGTGCGGATGGGAGAGGCGGGCGAGGGTGCGGATCTCGAGAAGGAACCGCTCGCCACCGTGCGCGCGCGTCAGTTCCGGTGGGAGCAGCTTGATCGCGACGTCACGGTCATTCCGGAGGTCGCGGGCGCGGTAGACGTGAGCCATCCCTCCGCGCCCAAGCTCCTCGCCTAGCACATACTTGTCGGCGAGGGCCGACCGTACGAGTTCCAGAACGTCCGCGTGCACGAAGCCAGCCTCTCGGGTTGCTCTGCCGGGGGAGGCAGAGCAGGGATTGTGCACCGGCGCACCCGGATCGGCAAGCGCTGTGTCAGGGCGGCCTCATCACTGCTCCCGCCCCGCCACGACGCATCATGCATCAGGCACTAGGCACAAACCACCTCCCACCCTCACGCCGCCGGCTTGAAGCCCGGCGCATTCTGGTCGAAGCTCCACATGAAGGGCGGCTCGATGCCGAAGGCGCGGGCGTAGGTGTAGAGCTGTCCCCGATGATGCAGGAACTCGTCGGTCTGGATGCTGAAGCCGACCCAGCCAGGGATGCTCATGCCCCAGGGGGTGGGCACGATCGCCTGCAGCTCGGCGTCGCCGACCTTCGTCACCGCGGCGTTCGCCGCGTCCCAGCACTCGCGGGCGAGCGTGAGCAGCTGCGCCCTGGTCTTGATCCCCTTGGCGATGTCGGCCTCGGACTGTTCCTTGGCGGTGATCGCGCCCTTGGCGACGCCGACGGAGATGTCGCGGATGATCGTCGTCGCGAGGTGGGTCGCGATCTCGGCGAAGGTCCGCATGCCGGGCACGGGATGGGTGTGGTACTGGTCCTCCGGGATCACCTCGAGCAGACGAAGGAAGATGCCGTACTTCTGCCGGGTCTGATCCCACATCGGCGCGAGTGCCTGCTTGTTCACCCGGGTCTGATCCCACATCGGCGCGAGTGCCTGCTTGTTCACAGCGGCTCCTGGGTTGGGGTGCGGGGCGAATGTACCTGCCACGTCGTGAAGGGGAAGTCCCCTGATCACGCCTCGGGGTGTCCCGCCTTTCCTCCCGACTCCGCCCACAGCGCGCGTTCGACGGTGGCCGGTGTCCACTTGCCGCCGAGGGCGGCGGCGCGCTCGCGGATCTTCTCCGCATAGCGGGCGTAGTAGCCGAGCGTAAAGGCGACGGGGCCGAGTCCGGGGATCTGGGCGGCGACCAGCTCGTCGAAGAAGGGATAGAGGTCGGGCTCGGCGGCGGAGACCACCGCGGAGGCGGTCGCGGGGCCGACCCCTTCGAGCTCCGCGATCTTCGAGATCGGCGCCGTCGGATGCGGCACCAGGGCGAGTCCGCTGGTGGTCGCCGCCTTCACGGCGTCGGGCGCGTTGCCCTTTACCAGCACCAGGTTCCGCGCCCGCCACTTCCCGCGCGACATCTTCCACTCGGTCAGCTTCACCAGTTCGGGCAGGGTCACATGCCTCGGCTTTCGTGCGGCAATTGCCGCCGGCAGTTCGGTGCGGAACCAGGCGTCGCGGTCGGCGAGCTTGGTGACGCCCTGGGCGGCGATCACGGCGTCGTACTGCTTGAGCGCGGCGCGCCAGCGGGCGGAATCGGATGAGGACCAGAGGGTTGGCATGCGGTGCGGTCGGTGAGGGTAAGGAGGCCAGGCAGAAATTGAATGCGGATGCGGCGAGTTGTCATCCCGGCGCCAGAATCTCACTCCCCGCCAGCGAGCCTCGCCAATTCCGCGCGCGCACTGTCCCGCTGCGCCACCAGCCTCGGATCGGCGCCAGCCCTGAGTGTGAGGTAGACTCGATAGTCCTCGATCGCATCCTGGGTTGAGCCCGCGGCTGTCGCGGCCCGCGCCCGGGCGAGACGAAGGGTGCTGGCCGCATAGGGACTCTGCAGGAAGTGCGCGGTGCGGCGCAGCGACTTCATCGCGCGCTCGGGCTGACCGAGCGTCGTGAACAGCCGGCCGAGCAGCAGGGCGTACTCTTCCCGGTATGCGGTCCTCGCCCCGGTCGCGACGAGGGAATCGAGGCCGCGGACCAGTGCCTCGGCGTTGGGATCACCGGCGTGCACGGCGGCCCACGCCTCGAGGAGGCCGGGCGCAAGCACCGCGTCATCGGCCTGGGCGCCCGTCTTGAGCGTGGCGGGAAAGCCGGCCCGGATCGCCGCGACGCTTCGCTTGACGTCACTGAAGTTGCCATGCGCCATCTCCCAGCAGGCCAGGGCCCACTGGTCGTCCCAGGCGGGTGGCTTCCCCGTTCGGAGCCGGGCCCGGATGGCCTGCGCGCTCGCCCGCGCGACCGTGGTGTCCCCGTCGGCGAAGAGGGCCATGTCGATCGGGACCCAGAGGGCGGGAAGTGGCGGGGCGGAGGCACGGCCGAGACTGAGCATCAGGATGGCATGCGACAACTGTGCACTCTGCCGCTCGTCCTCGGTCGCGGCGCGCGAGAGGAGGAGGGAATCGGCCAGGACGGCATCCGCCACGCCGACGCCGTCCTCCTGTGCGGAGGCGCTGATGAGGCGGAGCGCCTGATCGGTCAGGGCGGCGAGCCGGCTCCTGAGCCGCCTGGCCTCGGCGCTGTCCGCCAGGGCCATGGCGCTCCGCCAGCGGTAGAAACCGGCACGGTCCCCGAGCGAGTCGGTGGCGAGGTACAGTGTCGTGAGGCGGCGGACGGCCGCCGTGTCCCGGCGGGTGTACGCGATCTGGAGCAGGTGGTCGATCGGCAGGGCGAACGTGGAGTCCAGCGCCAGGGCACGGCCCAGACTCCGTCGCGCGCGCAGGATCGCACTATCGAGGTCCACCAGCGCCCCGGAGTGCAACTGCAGGTCCCCGAGCTCGAACCAGGCGTCGGCGCGATCGGGGAGCCGCAAAGCCACCCGCTCCAAGTTGGCGATCTGCTCGCCCAGCCGACTGGCGGCAGGATACTGCGGTCCCGCGAGGGCGAAGAACCAGAGCGAGTCGTCGGCGCTCAGCCGGTGGAGGTGGGTGAAGACCATCTGCGCGAGCCGGTTCGGATCGCCATCCGCACGGCTCAGCGCGGGAATGCCGGCGAGGGCGGCGAGGGCGAAGGAGCTGTCGATCGAGAGCGCCTCCTGGAAGTGGGCCACGGCCGCCCCATAGCGACCTACCCGGTAGGCCGCCTTTCCTTCCAGATAGGCACGCCAGGCCGGCAGTGACGTCACCTCGGTGAGTGCGGTGCTGCGCTCGCCGGCGTGCAGGGCCAGAATCTGGATCATGAGGTGGTCCACCAGCGCGCCCAGGCTGTCCTCCGGGCCCTCCACGCTCACCGGTGTCTGACGCGCGCCTCCGGGGTAGGTGATGAGCGTCGCCGTGATGGTGAGACGCTTGCCGTCGCTCACGATGCTCTCGTCGAGCACCTTGCCGACGCCGAGATGCCTCGCCAGCGCGTCGGGGTCGTCCTCGCCGATCATGCGCAGCGCCGCGAGGGTCGCGCGCGAGTCGGCGGCGCGGGGACCCCCCTCCCCGGTGAGCCGAGTCGCGGCCAGGTCGAGGATGCCTTCCCGGAGGTAGTCGAGCGAGTGCCCCGGGGCGTTGATCCGGGCCGGCATCACCGCGACGACGCCGGGATAGAAGTTCACCGGTGGCTTGCGCCGCACCCGGAGTGCGATCACCCCCGCGGCCACGACAAGCAGGAGCGCGGCGATGAGCCGTGGCTGGATCCACCGGCCCGCGAATGGCGGCGCCGCCGGGCGCGACGGACTCGCCGCGTCGCCGCCATCGACCGCGCGAGCAAATTCGGCGACCGAAGCGAAGCGGTCGGCGGGCTGGCGGCCGAGGGCGCGGGTGATCGCGGCTTCGACGGCGCGGGGCACTTCGCGAAGGGTGCTGATGCGGGGAACTGGCTCGACCAGGCGCTTGGCGATCACCGCCTGCGGAGTGGTCCCCGTGAAGGGCGGCTCGCCGGCGAGCATCTGGTAGAGGACGCATCCCAGCGCGTAGATGTCGCTCCGTGCGTCCAGGTTCCGCTCGCCGAGCGCCTGTTCCGGGCTCATGTACTCCGGCGTGCCGACGGAGAGTCCGCTTTCCGTCAGGCGGGCGGCGGTGCCGCCAGTCGGCAGCGCGATCCCGAAATCGGCGAGCACCGCGCGGCCCTCCTGCAGCAGGATGTTCGCCGGCTTGAGATCGCGGTGGAGGATGCCGTGGGTGTGGGCATGCTCCAGGGCGCCCGCAATATCGCGGAAGATCTGGAGCGCATCCGCGAGCGGCAGCGGACCCTGTTCGTTCAGCCGGTCCCTGAGGGTACGCCCCGCGACGTAGGGCATGGCGTAACAGAGTATGCCGTCGTCGTCGCCCGAGTCGAGGAGGGGGAGAATGCCGGGGTGGGTGAGGCGTGCGGTGGTTTCGATCTCGCGCAGGAAACGCTCGGGACCGAGCGCGGCGGAGAGTTCGGGGCGGATGACCTTGATGGCGACGAGGCGGTCGTGCCTGACGTCGCGGGCGAGGAAGACGGACGCCATGCCGCCCTCGCCGAGCGGGCGCTCGATGGTGTAGCGGCCGGCGAGCGCGGCTGTGAGTCGTGGCAGCAGGTCAGGCATCCGGCCCCGCGCAGGCGATGCCTCCGGGATGGACCCGACGCAGCCGTTCGACCATGATGGGTATCGATCCGATTCGAGGGAGACTGCCGCAGCAAAGATGAGGCGCGGAGCCGGGATCGGCTAGAAGCTGGATCTCACCGCGCCGCGCGCACGCCTGTCACACCCCCTGGCCATATTTCGGCACCTCAACCGATCGGCGGCCGCATGTGGCTCTTCACGACATCCGGGTTCTACAGCATCGTCGAGAAGCCCTGGGACCGGGGCACCGATACTCTCACCGTCCGGGCGCGGGTGGATGCCGATCTCGACCGGCTGCGTGACTCGGTGCTCCCCGAACTCGGTCCCACGGTGCAGGATGACGATGCCGACTATCGCTTCCGGGCGCAGGCCCCGCGGGTCGCGGTGGCCCGCGCCGCCCAGCAGGTGGTGACCGATCTGCACTACGACAACTTCAAGTCGGCCGTCGCGAAGGCGCAGGGCCACGGCCGGGCGCACGTGTATCACGATGTGTGGGAGGCGGCGCTCCGGCTGCAGCGGTGAGCGTGGTGACCTGCCGGCTCAGTCCGGGACCTTCACTTCGGCGGCGGGATCCTCGCTCAGCACCGCATCGCCGCGCTCCGGATCATCCTGGCTGCCGCCGCGAAAACCGTCCTTCAGGTGCTCGTCCGACCTGTCACTGAAGAGCGCCATCAGGTCAGCATCGGTGCCGCTGGCTCGGCCGGTGATCTCGGCGGGGAGCGGCTCGCGACCCTCGAGCGCCGGCGTCTCCGGGCGTGCGGTGGTGCCGTTGGCGTGCGGTACGGGCGGCATCGCCTTCGATGCCGGAGCCGCCGGCTCGAACGGCTGCGGTGGCCTGAAATGGTGTGCGGGCATGGAAGGCTCCTTCCGAGGGGGAAAAGGCGAGGGGCCTCGCGGGGCAGGTATCCGTGCCTGCCTCACGAGGCCCCCGCTCGCTCGTTCGCTTCGCTGCACCGGGCCACGGGGCCCCGATGTCCTGCCGGTGCTGCCGTTCGCTGCGCCCCGCAACTGCTCTACTCGGTACTCGGTACTCGGTACTCGGTACTCGGAACTCTTACCCCTGCTTCGTCGCAGCCGTCTCGTCGACCCAGTAGCCGGGCTTGTCGAAGTGATTGTGCAGGCTGGTCTCGTAGGCCCGGGTCAGGGCCTCTTCGCTGTACTCCGGCGCCTGCCGGATGATGTCGCGGTTCTGGTAGACGAACACCTTCGACTCCTCCCAGCTCACCTTGCCGATCCAGTGGGGCGAGAGGAGCAGCCGCTTGCCGGGCAGCCAGTTGCGGGTCGTGATCACCAGGTAGCGAATGGACCAGGTCTCGTCGTCGATGATGAAATCGTCCACGTGACCGATCTCGCCATCCGGGGCCTGGATGTGATAGCCCTTCACCGCGTTCACGCTGCGGAGGTGCGGGTCCCACGGCTTGTGGTCCGGACTGGCCGCGGTCCAGTACTCCGGATCGCGGCTGATCGAGGGATAGGTGCCCCACATGTAGGGTCCGCCCCAGTAGGAGGGCCAGCCGTAGTAGCCGTAGTAGTCCTGCTCGAACTGGCGGGACACCGGCTTCTCGCTCTCGAGCTGCGGACTCTCCTCGATCTGCTTCAGGGTCAGGGAGGTGGCGATCTCCCTGGCGCCGAGGTCCACGGATTCGAGTGCGTAGGGCGAGATCAGCGCCGAACGTCCCTGCATCCAGTCTCCCGTATCGGCGACCAGGTAGCGGACCGTCCAGAACTGGTCGTCGAAGTAGAAGTCGTGCACGCTTCCGATCGAGCCGTCGCGTGCCTTGAGGGCGAACCCCCGAAGCGACTTCACCAGATTCAGCATGGTGCGCCTCCCTTCTGTTGCATGCGGCGGGGGAAATCCTCCCCCATCGAGCGTGGACCGCCTGCCCGAGTCATCCCACGAACGAACGCTACCAGTCCGGGTCGGGGGGATAAATCGCTCGAAGGGGGGATTCGGGAGTGAGCGATGGGGATGGAGCGACTATCCTTCATGCCGCGCGGCACAACGCCGCGCACTCATTGCCGCTCCCGGAGTGTTTCGTGGCTCACACGCCGTTGATGGATGATGCCGGCCGGTTCATTTCCAAGTGGGAAGACTGGACCAAGCCGAAACGCGGCTATCAATGGAAGGCCGGCCACAGCGCAATGGAACTTGCGCGCGCCTGGTTCCGCACGCCGAAGTCGAGCTGCCCGGGAGAAGTCACCGCACTGCTCGAATCCCACTCAGCAACCCGCGGCATCACCCTCAAGACGGGCCGGCCGGAGTACGTCACGCCGCTCCCCGAACGGGGTGAGGGACGCAACCACGATCTCTGGCTCAAGGGGGACGGGCCGATCGGGCGGGTGACGGTCTGCGTGGAGGCGAAGGCGGGAGAGAACTTCGGCGACCTGCTCGGCAAGCAGCTCCAGGTCGCGCGCAAACGGCAGGCGAACACAGGCGCGCCGGAGCGGGCGCGGGCGCTGCTGACGCTCCTCTATGGCGGCGAGCACAATCCTGAGGCCGCGCCGTGGCGCGCGCTCCGCTATCAGCTCATCACCGCGGCCGCCGGCACCGCGCTGCAGGCGAAGATCGACAGCTCGGCCGCCGCGATCCTGGTGATCCACGAATTCCAGAGTGCACTCACCGGCCCGATGCGCCTCGCCACCAACCAGGCGGATCTGGACAGCTTCGTGGCATCGCTCGATCCGGCAACACCGCACGTCACCGAGGGTCAGCTCATCGGCCCGATCGCGCTGCCGGTGAGCGCGCTGCTGCCCAACGGCATGGCGTTCTACATCGGGAAGGTGGTCACGAAACTCGGCGAGACCTCCGAGTAAGCACTAAGCACTCGGAACTCGGAACTCGGAACCCGGAACTCGGAACCCGGAACCCGGAACTCACTCCCCCCTGAGCCGCGCCGCCACCCTGGCATACCGCGGGTCGCGTTTGAGCGGATCGAGCAGCGGCTCGAAGAAGTTCTCCGACAGCAGCGCATCCTTCTCGCGGAATCCCCGTTCGATCTCCCGGTAGGCCCGGTCGAAGTCGCCGAGATTGGCGTATCCGAGTACGAGGACGAAGGGCGGCACATAGCCCTGGGGGGACCCGGCCGTGAGTGAGTCGAGGATCGCGGTCGCGTGCGCCCGGTCACCGGCGCGCGCGTACATCGCCGCCAGGGCACCCCGCCCATGAGCCCACCCCCCGCCGAGCTCTAGGGATCGCCGCATCATGGCGATTGCCTCGGGATAGCGCTGCTGCTCGGTGCGGAGCATCGCGACGATGAACAGCGACTGGGAGTAGTTCGGATCGAGCCGGAGCAGTCGCGCCATGGTGGAGTCGGCGTCATCCAGCCGCTTGAGCGATAACTGGGCCCAGGCGACCTCCGTCGCGATGATCCGCGAGAGCGGATCCAGGCGCTGCGCCAGAAGCATCTGGGCCAGCGCCTCCTCCATCCTTCCCCGGCCCGCGAGGAAGTCCCCATACCAGTGATGGGCGGTGGCGTAGGTGGAATCGGCGACGATCGCGCGGCGGAAGGCGCGCTCCGCCGCGGCCCGGTTCCAATCGTAGAGTCCGGTGCCATAGGCGAGCGAGGTCCAGGCCTCGGCGCTGCTGCTGTCAAGCGCGATCGCCCTGAGCGCCGCGGCCTTGGCGCGAGGCCACGCGATGGAGGGCGCCATGCCGGCGTAGACCGGAAGCAGCACGTAGCTGTCGGCGATCCCGGCCCAGGCGCGGCTCAGCATCGAGTCGCGCGCGACCGCCTGCTCGAAGAATCGCGCCGCCTCCGGCAGTGAGGTCTCGGTTCGCTGATTCCAGGCGAAGCGTCCCTTGAGGTAGAGATCGTACGCCTCGAGGTCCTGGGTCGGTCGCTGGCGGAGCGCGGTGTCGGTTCCTCCGGCGAGCCGGATCTTGAGCGCCGCGCCGATTGCCCGCGCGATCTCCTCCTGCACCTTGAAGACATCGGCCAGCTCGCGATCGTAGATCTCCGACCAGAGCTCGTAGCCGCTCCGGGCATCGACGAGCTGGGCACTCACCCGGAGACGCGGGCCGTTGCGCTGCACCGAGCCCTCGAGCACCGCGCCGACATCGAGCTGCCGCCCCACCTCACGCACGTTGACGTTCGCACCCCGGAACTGGAAGGCGGAGGAGCGTGCCGCGACCCGGAGACCGGGAATCCGTGCGAGCACGGTGGTCAGCTCCTCGGCGAGGCCATCGCTGAAGTAGGCCTGGTCGTGTGCCGGACTCTGATCCGCGAAGGGGAGCACCGCGGCGGAAGTCGGCAGGGTGTTGTCAGGGGTCGCGCCGTTCCGGGAACGCAACAGGAAGGCGGCGGCCGCGCTCAGCAGGAGAATCGCGGCCGCCATCGGGAGCCAGCGCCGCGCGTGGCGGCTGGGCTCCTCCGCCTGGACGGCCGCGGGATCGAGGGCATCGCGGAACGCGGCCATCGTGGCGAACCGGTCGGCCGGCACCATCTGCAGCGCCTTCCGGAGCGCCTGATCGACGGCCGCCGGCACCGAGGGGCGCACGATCCGGATGCTGGGTGCCGGGCCGCTCAGCCGCTTCGCGATGATCGCCTGCGCGGTGGGACCGGTGAAGGGCGGTTCGCCCGCCAGCATCTCATAGAGGGCGACACCGAGCGAGTAGATGTCGGTCCGCGCGTCGACGTTCGGATCCGCCGCTGACTGCTCCGGGCTCATGTAGCTCGGCGTGCCGACCGACATCCCGGTGCCGGTGAGCCGCTGGCCGGTGGCGGTGAGCGACCGGGCGATACCGAAGTCGGCAATGAGAATGTCGCCGTCCCGGGTGATGAGCAGATTCTCCGGCTTGATGTCCCGGTGGATGACCCCCTGCCGGTGCGCCGCCTCCAGCGCCTCCGCCGCCTGACGCGTGAAGCGGATCGCTTCCGCCACCGGGAGCTGCGGTTCCCGGGTGAGCCGCGCCCGGAGACTCTCCCCCTCCACGAAGGGCATCGTGTACCAGTAGAACGACAGCTCGTCCTGGGCACCCGGAGAACTCTCCGGCACTCGCACCGCACCCGAGTCGTGCACCGGGAGGATGTGCGGATGCTGCACCCGCGCGGCGATGGTGATCTCCCGCTGGAACCGCTCGGCCCCGTCCTCGGTGCTGAGTTCGGGCCGGAGCAGCTTCAGGGCGACGTCGCGATCATGCTTCAGGTCGTGGGCGAGATAGACCGTGGCCATGCCGCCGCGACCGATCTCGCGCTCGAGGCGGTAGCGGTCGGCGAGCGCGGCGCGTAACCGGGGGAGGTAGTTGGGGGTGGAGCGGCTCATGGCGTCGCTCCAAGATGCCGCCGAATGGCGGGCCTAGCTAGTCACCGCGGAAAGACTACGCGATCGCCCGGAGTCGCGCGGCGCAGGCCGGGACCGCGGCGGAGGCCGGATCCGGGAGGCGACGGCAGTCGGGGCCACCGATGCAGCCGGGGCAGCGCTCGAGGTACCGGGCCGAGTGCAGCGCACCATCGCTGAGGTGGGTGTCGACGAGGTCGGCCATCGCATCGAGGAAGGTCGGGCGATCGTTGAGCGCCGGTGCGCGGCGGAATCCCTTGAGCCCCAAGCGGTGCGCCAGCTCGCCGTATTCGCGATCCAGCTCCGACAGCGTCTCGATGTGGTCGTTCACGAAGGCGATCGGCACGGCGAGGACGTTGTGGCGTCCGGCGCGCGCCAGCCGCTCGATCGTGGTCTGGGTGCTCGGCCCGAGCCAGCGGACCGGCCCGACCTCCGACTGATAGCAGAGCAGCGAGGGGTTGGGGAGCGCGAGCTCCTCCAGCACCGCCTGCACCGTGGCGCCGACCTCCTGGGGATAGGAGTCGCCCCGTTCGATCACGGACAGCGGCAGCGAGTGGGCGCTGAACATGAGCAGCACCCTGTCGCGTTCCTGCGGTTCGTAGCCCTCGAGTCCGTCCTGCACGGCCTCAGCCATCGCACGCACGAAGCCGCGATGGGTCGGCCAGCGGTCGATGACACTCCACTGGAAGCGGCCGCTCAGGCCGAGGCGCTCCACCGTGCGCCAGAGATCGTTGAGCGACGAGCCGGTGGTGGTGCAGGAGTAGTGCGGGTACTGCGAGAAGGCGATGGCGCGAGTGACGCCGTCGGCCGCCATCTGCCGGAGCGCCTCCTCCGCCGAGGGCTTCGCGTAGCGGAAGGCCACGTAGAAACGGTGCGGGGCGGTCTCGGGCGAGAGCGCATCCAGCCGTTCACACATGCCGCGGCCCTGTGCCGTCGTCCACTTGAGAATCGGGGAGCCGCCGCCGATCGCCTCGTAGAGCTTCCGCACCCTGGGGGCGCGCCGCTTCGCGATGAAGGGGCCCAGCAGATCCTGCATCGGGAGCCGGAGCAGCTCGCGGTCGGCGAAGAGCTGGAGGAGGAAGGGCTCGACCTCGTCGAGCGTGGCGGGACCGCCCATGTTGAGCAGGACGATCCCGGTGCCGCCGGCCTGAGGGGAAAGGCGTGGGGAGAGGTGGTGGTGCAGCATGCGCGGCGCTCCTTCTCCGGGTGGCTCTTCGCCGCAGGAGGAGCGGCGCGGACGCACCTCCAATGTTCAATCCGCCAGCGTGTTGCGGTATTCGGGGGAGTACGGGAGGGGGGTCCGCAGATGTACTGAGATGAGGGGGGCAGGGTTGGGGGGGGATGAACGCCACTTCGGCGTGTCTTCGCAATTTCCTCAGACGGGGGCGACTAGCAATCACAGGCTAGTTACCCCCGTTTCCCTGAGGCTGTCATGCACGACGCTCCGAAGACCATGGGTCAGCAGTTCGGCCGCCGCAGCTGGGCCGAGCCGTGGAAGATCAAGATGGTCGAGCCGCTCACCCAGACCACGGCGGAGGAACGGGCCCGCGCCCTTCAGGCCGCCGATTACAACACCTTCCTGCTCAAGTCGGAGGATGTCTACATCGACCTCCTCACCGACAGCGGCACGGGCGCCATGAGCGACCGGCAGTGGGCCGGGATGATGCTCGGCGACGAGGCCTATGCCGGCAGCCGCAACTTCTACCGGCTCGAAGCCGCCATTCAGCGCCGCTACGGCTACGCCCACATCCTTCCGACCCACCAGGGGCGGGGGGCGGAACATCTGCTGAGCCGCTGCGCCATCACGCCGGGCCAGTTCATCCCCGGCAACATGTACTTCACCACGACTCGCCTGCATCAGGAACTCGCCGGCGGCCATTTCGTGGACGTGATCGTCGATGCCGCGCACGACACCACGAACCTCGATCCGTTCAAGGGGAACGTGGACCTCGACAAGCTCGAGGCGCTGATCAAGAAGGAAGGGGCGCCGAAGATCGCCTATGTGAGTCTCGCCGGCACGGTGAACATGGCCGGTGGCCAGCCGGTCTCGATGGCCAACGTGAAGGCGCTCCGCGCCCTCACCGCGAAGCACGGCATCCGGCTCTTCCTGGATGCGACCCGCATGGCGGAGAACGCCTACTTCATCCAGCAGCGCGAGCCCGGCTACGCGGACGTCCCGGTCGCGGCGATCCTCCGGGAGTTCTGCGACCAGACCGATGGCGCGTGGATGAGCGGCAAGAAGGACAACCTGGTGAACATCGGCGGCTGGCTCGCGGTGAACGACTGGACGCTGTACGAGGAACTCCGCAACCAGATCGTCATCTACGAGGGGCTGCACACCTACGGCGGCATGGCGGGGCGGGACATGGAGGCGATGGCGATCGGGATCGAGGAGTGCCTCCAGGACGACTACATCCGCTCCCGGGTGGGGCAGGTGATGTATCTCGGCGAGCTGCTCACCGACTGGAACATCCCGATCGTGCAGCCGGTCGGCGGCCACGCGGTGTTCCTCGACGCGCGCGCCTTCTACCCGCACATCCCGCAGAAGGAATTTCCGGCGCAGACCCTCGCGGCCGAGCTGTACCTCGATTCGGGGATCCGGGCGATGGAGCGCGGCGTCGTGAGTGCGGGGCGGAACCCCGCCACCGGCGATCATTACTATCCGAAGCTCGAGCTCACCCGGCTCACGATTCCGCGCCGGGTCTATACCCAGGCCCACATGGATGTCGTGGCCGAGTCGGTGAAGATCATCTTCGACCGGCGGATGGAGACGAAGGGGCTTCGAATGACGTACGAGCCGAAGTACCTCCGCTTCTTCCAGGCGAAGTTTGAGCGGATATCGTAGGAGCCGCTACCCGACCAGCTTGATGGCGGCGCCACACACGAAGTAGATGACGATCACCGCCGGCAGCGCGAGGTAGGCCCCCCAGCCCTCCCGCCGCGCTGCCGGCAGCTCTTCGCGTACCGCCAGGTATGGAATCACGTTCACCGCGTGATAGTTCGTCATCGGATACGGCAGGAAGACGAGCATCGCCGGGGCGGCGGCGAAGAAGTAGATCCCCCCATCGCCCAGCGCCTGCGCCGCCCCCATCACCAGCACGTACTGCCAGAGGGTGTAGTGGTAGCGGCTGATGAACCAGTAGATCACCGAGAAGATCACCAGGTAGGCGGGCACGGTAAGCAGCAGGTCCACGCCGTAGTGATGCAGCGCGGTGGCCACTGGCATTCCCGGCGTGACGGTGAGATCCGGCCGCACCGGCTTCGAGATCATGTGGAACCCCTCGACCACGGCGGCGAGCAGCGTGCCCATCACCACGAACCGGAGCCGCGGCGAGAGTCCCGGGAGCGCGCGCGACAGTGGCTGCCGGAGCGCGATCTGCGCGCCGAGGAAGAGCACGACCAGGATCCGGGTGATGCTCTCCGGGGAGAGGCCGGCGTGCACGATCGAGAAGCCGATGGCCAGCGCGGCCCATGCGCAGTAGAGCAGCGAGCCGGTTCCGAGCCGCGACCGCCTGATCGGAAGGCTGTTCAGATCTGAATCCTCCATGTGGATGACCGGAAAGGTACGATCTTCCCCTTGGATGTTCTAATCGACACCATTGCCAAACCCACCACGTACCCTAGCTTCGCATATCCCCACAGGAGCCGCCTCGTGTCCCGTCGCGCCATCGCATCCTGCTCGCTCGCCGCAGGGCTGCTCGGCCTGCTCGCCTGCCACGCGGGGCCGAGCCAGGATCTCACCGCTGGTGACGAGATCTCCGCCGAGCGCGGGCGGCTCCCCACCGGCGTCAGACTCGATCCCGTGGGCCGGCGGAGCGAACTGGGGTCGTTTCCGCTCGCACTGGTCGAGGCGCCGGAGGGGGACCGCGTGGTGGCGCTGCTCAACGGGGCGCGAGAGCAGGGGATCCAGATCGTCGATCCGGCAAGCGGTCGAGTGACGCAGACGCTTCCGCAGCGGGCGGCATTCATCGGACTCGGCTTCGACCATGCGGGGCGGCGGCTCTACGTCTCTGGCGGCAACCAGGATGTCGTCTATCGCTACGACTGGTCGGCCGGTGCCGCGACCCTCGCCGACAGTCTGATCCTCGCTCCGCGCGAGCCGAAGGCGGACGGCACCCGCTATCCCGCCGGCCTCGCGCTCTCGCCCGACGACCGCTTCCTCTATGTCGCGGAGAATCTCGCCGATTCGCTGGCGGTGATCGATCTCGGCACCGGTGCCGTCGTCGAGCGGGTCGCCGCCGGCCGCTATCCCTACGGGGTCGCGGTGGCGCCGGACGGAACGGTCTACGTCTCTGCCTGGGGCGGGTACGAGGTCCGCGCCTACACCCCGCGCGGCAATCGCCTCGCCCTTCGCGCCACGATCCCGGTCGGTCGCCATCCCTCGACCCTGCTGCTCAATCACGGCGGCAGCCGGCTCTTCGTCACCTCGGCCAGCACCGACCGCGTGGCAGTGGTCGATGCCCAGCAGGACCGGGTGCTGACCCAGCTCGCCGACAGCGCGCCGTCGGGCCCCGGTGAGGGCAGCACGCCCAACGGCCTCGCGCTGTCGGCCGATGGCACGCAGCTCTACGTCGCCGAAGCCGACAACAACGCCGTGGCGATCTTCGCGCTCTCACCGGCGAGCTCGGGAGTCGCATCGGCCTCCGGGGGCGACCGCCTGACGGGACGGATTCCGGTCGAGTGGTACCCCTCCGCGCTCGTCGTCCGCCGCGATACGCTCATCGTCGCCAATGCGAAGGGTCGTGCGACGGGCCCCAATCCGGGAGGCAGGCAGCCGGGCAGGCGCGCGGAGGCCCCGCGGAGCTACACCCTCGATCAGACCACCGGCTCGCTCTCGGTGGTGTCGCTCGCGGGACTCGGCGCCTCGGAGCTCGCACTGCTCTCAAGTCGAGTCGCGCATGCGAACGGGTGGGATCTGCATCCTTCGGGTGCGGCGTGGCCGCCGTTCGAGCATGTGATCTACCTGATCAAGGAGAACCGCACCTACGATCAGCTCTTCGGTGATCTTCCCGGCGCCGATGGCGACACGACGCTCCTCTTCTTTCCGCGCAGTGTGACGCCGAATCATCATGCGCTCGCCGAGCGGTTCGGGATCTTCGACCGCTTCTTCGTGAACGCGGAGGTCAGTGCCGACGGGCACAACTGGACCACGGCGGCGTACGCCACCGACTACACCGAGAAGACGCTGCCATCGGCGTACTCCGGCCGGGGGCGGAGCTACGACTACGAGGGCACCAATCGCGATCAGCGGGTGGACGACGATGCCGCCGAGCCGGCGGCGGGCTACCTCTGGGATCTCGCGCGCCGGAAGGGGATCACGTTCCGGAACTTCGGTGAGTTCGTGCTGGAGGAAGGGAAGCGGGAGGGGCCGGTGCCGGCGTGGTATCGCGGCCTCAAGCCGTTCCTCGAGGCGAATACCGACAGCGGATTCCCCGGCTTCGACATGGACGTGCCGGACCAGGTGCGCGCCGATCGCTGGCTCGAGTCGCTCGCCGAGTGGGAGCGCACCGGCGCGATGCCGGCGCTGCAGATCCTCCGGCTCCCCAACGATCACACCGCCGGTGCCCGGGCCGGGGCGCCGACGCCGCGCGCCTATCTCGCCGACAACGACCTCGCGCTCGGGCGGGTGATCGCGGCGCTCTCGAAGAGCCGCTTCTGGAAGAGCACCGCCGTCTTCGTGGTCGAGGACGACGCGCAGGACGGCCCCGATCATGTGGACTCGCATCGGTCGCCCTTCCTGCTGATTTCCGCGTGGAACCGGCCGCACGTCTGGCATCGTTTCACCAACACGACCGATGTGCTGGCGACGATCGAGTCGATCCTCTCGCTCGAGCACCTGTCGCAGTTCGACGCCTACGCGCGCCCGCTCCGCGGAGTCTTCGCCGACGCGCCGGACACGACGCCGTATGTGGTGCTCACACCGGGCATCCCGCTCACCGAGAAGAACCTGGCGAACGGGCCGGGGGCGCGGGAGTCGTCCGAGCTCGATTTCAGCATCGAGGACCTGGCCGACGACGACCGCTTCAACCGGGTGCTCTGGCTCGCGATCAAGGGGGACACCCCCTATCCGGGGCCGACCCGGCTCACGGCGGTGGGGTCGGTGCGGTAGCCGCGACTCTGGCCCGCCATGGCGCTTGCCCGTAACTTGTCCCCATGACCAACCCGCGCCCGGTGGCCCTCACTTCCCGGCGAAGCTTCCTGTCGATCAGCGCCGCGGCGCTGGTCGCGCTGCTGCCTCCCGGCCCGAAGCGCCGCGCGCCGTGGATGACGATGTGCCATGCTCCTCGGCGCGGCGGACCGCATGTCCATCCTGAGCCCCGTCCCGGCATCACCGCCGAGAAGGTGCCGACCGCCGAGCAGCTCGGCGCGTGGGCCGAGGCGATCCCCGCCTTCGACGACGTCCGCCAGATCCCCGAGATCATCGACGGCATCCGCTGTCACTGCGGCTGCGCCGACGATCCCAGCTTCTATTCTCTTCTCTCCTGCTACGAAGGCAGTGAAGCGATGGCCCGCTACTGCCCGATCTGCCAGGGCCAGGGCCGGCTCGCGTTCCGGCTGCACGCTGCGGGCAAGTCGCTCGACGAGATCCGCGCCGCGGTCGACGCCCGTTTCGGTTGACCGCATCAAGTTTCACCATCCCGGAGTCACGATGACCGCTCTCGCCACGCGTGGGTTTGTTGCGTCCATGGCTCTCTCGCTCGTGCTCGCCGCGCCGGCGCACGCTCAGATTCGCGCCAGCGAACGGGGCGCCGTCTCCCAGACCATCGACGGGACGGAGATCACGGTGGACTATGCCCGGCCCCAGCTCCGCGGGCGGAGCCCGATCTTCGGCGGGTTCGTGCACTGGAAGGAGGTCTGGACGCCGGGTGCCAACTACGCCACCACGATCGAGGTCAGCCGGAACGTCCATCTCGACGGGCACCTGGTGCGGCCGGGGAAGTACTCGATGTGGATCGTGGTCGAGCCGGCGCAGTGGACCATGGTCCTCGACCCGCAGGCTCATCTCTATCACACCGAGCCGCCCGATTCGAGCGCCGCGCAGGTTCGCTATGTGGTGCATCCGACCGAGGGGCCGGCGACGGAGATGCTCACCTTCGAGTTCCTCGACGTGCACGCCAACGGCGCCATCCTCCGGCTCCGCTGGGGCACCACGCAGCTCGACACGAAGGTCGCCGTCGAGCCGAAGCACCGCCTTTCGACCGACGTCGCCGATGCCCAGCCCTACGTCGGCTCCTTCCTCTTCCGCTGGACCGGGGATACCTCACCGCCGTCGAAGCTGACCTTCGTCCATGAGGACGGGATGCTCGTCGGCAACTGGGTCCCCGCCCCGTGGAAAGAGGCCGCGAAGGTGGTGCTGGTGAAGATCGCCGACGACTGGTTCATGGTGGGGACGATCGAGCATGGCGAGGTCACCGACCTGATGCCCGAATTTGTCTTCGAGTTCTCGAGGAAGAGCGGCAAGCCGTCGGCGTTCGCGGTGCGCGGGGAGCGGGACGTGCTGATGGCGACCGCGACCCGGGAGTGATCCCGGGCGCTACTTCTGCTGCAGCTTGGTCCTGAGCTCCTCGCTCCAGTTGTCGACGAAGACCAGCTGGGACGTCCCCTGGCCGGTCGAGTCATCCAGGGAGCGGAGCATGACGAAGCGCTGATCGTCCGGCGTGACGTCGTATGCCCGGTAGGCCGGCGCCCTGGCAAAGCGCTTCGCATCGAACAGCGGCCGGGCCGAGCCGGGCGAGAACGACGGCGTCGTCGTGACCGGCACCGTCATCATCTCTCCCGACGAGGCACGGTAGAAGACCTCCCGGCCGCTCCGGCTCCAGAGCGGCTCGGCCCCACCGGCGATGCTGAGCTGCCAGCGTCCGTCGTCGGCCTTCGGAAATGGCCGCACGTAGATCTCATCCCGCCCCGATTCATCCGACTGATACGCAATGAACCGCCCGTCCGGCGAGAGTGTCGGGGCGCGCTCCTCGAACTTGGCGGTCGCCACGATCGGCACCAGGGTCGTGTCCTCGCCCGGGCGCAGCGCGGAGATGTCGCGCGTGGGCTGGGTGTTCCGCACCACCAGCCACTTCCCGTCATGCGACCAGAGTGCCTCGGCCACCGAGAGGCGGGAGCTGTAGAGCCGCTCCGGCGTGCCGCTGCCATCGGAGCGCTTGCGATAGATGGAGGCGTTGTTGTTGCCGGGATCGGCGATGTAGGTGACCTCGCGCCCATCGGGCGACCAGGTCGGCCGGTACTTGAGAAAATCCTCGAATGTGAGCCGTGAGAGCGGGCCGTGGGTGAGCTGCTTGATCCAGATGTCCGAGGTGCCCTCGCCTCCGATCGCGACCGCGAGTGAACGCCCGTCCGGGGAGAGGGTCATGCCACCGTTGAAGGGCCGGTTGAAGATCCAGCCGGAGTCGATGGCGGTGATGGCGCCACTCCGGCTGACCCAGACCGGCTCGACCCGCTCGCGGACCTGCTGCGGCTGGCCGGCGTAGTAGACCAGGTCGCCACGCTCCGAAACATCGAACTCCGTGGTGTAGCCGGCGATCACCGTGATCCCGGTCAGCACCGGAACTGCCGGCCCGGTGGTTGTCAGGCGCTTCTCGTCGAACGGCACGAGCACGGCCGAGCCGTCGGGCCGGCCCACGAGGAGGTGCCCCGAAGGGAGGTAGCGGGCCCGGATGCCGCGGAGCAGCACGCGGGAGGTGTGGGTCTTGAAGTCCACCACCGCGATATCGCCCTCGGTCGCGCGGGTCGGTCCGTAGAAGATCGCATAGACCAGCCCCCGCCCGCTCGGCAGGAGCACCGGGTAGATGTGCGCGAATGCGTGGGTCACGCTGTCGAGGGTGGTGACGTTCTCAATCTGGCCGCCGTGGGCAGGGACGCGCACGATCCCATGACTCCCGCCGAAGCTGGCGTTGCAATAGATGAAGTCGTCCCGCCCCCAGGCGCATCCGCCTGATGAGCGCAGGGAGTCGGTCACCAGGGTAGGAGAGCCGCCCTCCAGCGACATCGTCATCAGGCCGTCGTTCGCGTCGGAATAGAAGGCGATCTGCTTTCCATCCGGCGAAAACGCGGGGCTCGAGGCCCGCTCCGTGCCGGGCAGCGGCCGGGCGTGGAGCTGATCCCGGTCCCGGATCCAGAGCTGCAGGACGCCAGCGGCGGAGCGGCCGAGGTAGGCCAGTCGCCCACCGTCCGCCGAGAGCGCCATGACGCTGACCTGGATCGTAGAGAGACTGCCGTCTCCCGTCAGCTCGACCGCGTAGCGGCGCACCGCTCGGCCTGCCGTCGACTGCGGGCGCATCCAGCCCCAGAGAGCGAGTGCGGTCGTCACGACAAGCGCCGCGCCGAGCGCCAGAGGCAGACGGCGGCTGCCGGGGGCTGTGACGCCTGGCCGGAGCGCCGTGCCCGCCCGCGCCCTGGTGGCCGCCGTCTCACTGGCGAGTGCCGCCGCGAACTCTGCCGCGGTCGCGAAGCGATCCGCGGGGAGCTTCTCGATCGCGGTGAGCACCGCTGCTTCGACGTGCGAAGGAATCGTGTGCCGCTGCAGCGTGAGCGCGCGGGGCCGCTCGGTCATGACCCGCGCGATGATGGCTTGCGCGGTGGCGCCCTGGAAGGGCGGCTCCGCCGTCAGCATCTCGTAGGTGACACAGCCCAGCGCGTAGATGTCCGCGCGAGCGGTGATCTCCCGTTCACCCATCGCCTGCTCGGGCGCCATGTAGTGCGGCGTGCCGAGCGACATCCCCGTCTCGGTCATGCGGGTGCTGCCGGCCTTGCTTGCCGCCAGCGCGATGCCGAAGTCGGCGACCAGCGCGCGACCATCGTGCAGCAGGATGTTCTCCGGCTTGATGTCGCGATGGATGATGCCGCGGCGGTGGGCGTAGTCGAGCGCGCTCGCGACCTCGCTCGCGATCCGCACCGCGTCGGCGATCGGGAGCTGCTTCTCGCGGGTGAGCCGGTCGCGCAGCGATTCCCCCTCGATGAGCGGCATCACGTAGAAGAGCTGACCCGCCACCTCACCGCTGTCGAAGAGCGGCAGGATGTGGGGATGCTGCAGCGCGGCGGTGGTCTTGATCTCCGCCAGGAAGCGCTCCGCGCCGATCACCGCGGCAAGCTCCGGCCGGAGAACCTTCACGGCAACATTGCGATCGTGCCGGAGATCCATGGCGAGGTAGACTGTCGCCATGCCGCCGTGGCCGAGCTCCCGCTCGATCCGGTATCGGTCGGCGAGGGCATCCTTGAGGCGGGTGTAGAGATCGGTCACGGGGCGGCGGAGTGAGGGGTGCCCGAAGATGCGGCAGAACGGGGCGGCTGGCTAGTGCTGATCCGAGGGACCCGCAGTGAGGACTCGCGCGACAGCAAACTCGCGTTGGCCCACGAAGCCCTGGTCGCGCAGAATTGGCCGATGCGCTGCCGCGGGCGGACGGAGGAGGGTGCGCCGCTCGGCGATGGTTCCGATCCTGTGCGGCCACCCGACGACGGGAGAATGCGGCAGCGCGAGGCCCCCAGCGCGGAGGCCCTCAATCCAGCAGGCGACAACCAGGGGCTATTCCGTCGTCGCTGTCCCCGCGGCGAGCAGCAGCACTCCATGCGCGGGGACCCGCGCCGCATAGCCGGCGCGCAGGGTGCCGGCGGCCTGCTGGCGCCAGAGATCGCGGAGCGGCGCGTCGGCCTCGAGCCCGAGCTCGGCGGGATCGATCGCAAGGGTCCGGAACTCCGAGCCGAGGTTGAAGACACCGATCGCCTTGCGGCCATCGGCGAGCGGGCGGACCCAGACCTCCCAGTCATCGCGATTCAGCACTCGGCGTGCGGCCGTGCCGAGCGGATCCTGATCGACGGCGATGACCTCGTCGTTGGTGAGGAGATTCAGCGTGAAGGGGTCGAGCTGGGTGAGGTCGTTACCGAGCAGGAGCGGGGCAGCGAGCAGACTCCAGAGGGTGATGTGGCTGTACTGCTCGTCCGGGGTGAGCCGCGACGGGTGAGGGGTGCCGCCCCAGCCGACGACGCCGACCACCAGCATGTCGGGGTCGTTCCAGTGTCCCGGCTTCGCGTAGGGGGCGGAGACGTCCTGCGTGTTCGCGATGTCGCGGACACTCTTCCATTCGTCTTCGATGTCGCCGGTGGTGCGCCAGGAGTTGCCACCGACGACCGGTCCCCAGCTCCACACCTCCTTGAGCCCGTACTGGCAGAGGCTGTAGACGATGTCGCGTGGCTGGGCACGGAGCGCCTCGTTCATCAGCAGGTAGGGCTTCTGATGCTCCTCGAGAGTCGGCTCCTTGGTCATCAGCCGCATGTAGCTGCAGAGGTCGTATTTCAGGTAATCGATCCCCCAGCGGGCGTAGCTCTCCGCATCCTGCCGCTCATGCTCGTACGAACCGAGGAACCCGCCGCAGGTGCGCGGGCCGGGAGAGGAGTAGATCCCGAAGCGGAGCCCGCGCGCATGCAGGTAGCCGCTCAGTCCGCTCATGTCGGGGAACTTCGCGTTGGTGAGGATCTCGCCACTCGGCGCGCGCTGCTCCGCCTCCCAGCCATCATCGATGTTCACGTAGGTCCAGCCGTGTGCGGCGAGTCCGCTCTCGAGCAGCGCGTTGGCGCTCGCGCGGACCTTCGCCTCGTCGACGCCGAGGCCGTAGACATTCCAGCTGTTCCATCCCATCGGCGGGGTGAGCGCGATGGTCTCGCCCACGCGGATCGTGAGGGTCCGCGCCGCCGTCCCGAGCGGGTTGGCCGCTCCGAGCGTGACGCCGTAGTCGCCCGCGGCCGCGATGCTGCCGCCGATCACCCCCGTCGCCGAGTCGAGTGCGAGGCCGTCGGGCAGGTCGGTCGCGGAGTAGCGGAGCGGCGGTTCGCCCGTCGCCGGGATGCGGAAAATGAAGGGCGAGCCGGGGCGCACGCCTACCACGCGCGCGCCATTGATGCGCGGCCGCGGGGCATCGGGAGGTGTCAGGAAGTAGGGCATCGACGCCGTGGCCGCCAGCGACGCGCCGGTGGTCGCCTCGGTGTAGCGATAGCGCACCTCGATGCCCACCCGTGCGGGCGTCGTGATCGTCGCGTCGCCGCTTCCATTGGCGGGGAGGGCCAGCGGAAGCGTGCGGCGTGCCAGCGTCCTGCCGGTCGCCGCATCGCGCACCTCGTAGCTCAGCCGGCCGCGCAGTCGTACCGGGAAGCTGTTGGCGAGGTGCAGCGTGGCGCTCACCTTGCCCGGCGAATAGCGATACCGGATGCCCGAGGGATCGAGGCTCACCCCATCGACGATCTCCGCCATGCGGAGGTAGGGCATGTCGCGGTAGAAGCCGCCGCCACCATCGCCGTCGTAGACCCGGATGGCGATCACGTTGTCGCGGTCCCAGCGGATCAGTCCGGTCGCGAGATCCACGTGATAGCTGCGCGGGGTCGTCCACCGGGTGTCGTATCCACCGGAGTCGCTCGGAAAATGACCGGTCTTCCCGATCTCCACGCCGTTGAACCAGGTCTCATCGACGTCGTCGATGCCCGAGAGATAGACCGTCAGCCGCTGCCGCCAGCGCGCGTGCTCTCTGAGTGACGCCGGGATGAGCACATGGATCCGGTACCAGGAGCAGCCGTCGTAGCCCGCGAAGCCCTGGGTCTCGTAGTTCGCGAGCGTCGAGATCTCCTTCCACGAGCTGTCATCGAAATCGGGCCGGCTCCGCGCGGAGTCATCGCCCGTGGCGAATCGTGCACGGGGCAGGTCGAGGCGGTCGGATTGTGCGGCGAGGGGGTGCATACCTGCGGACAGGCTGAGCGCGAGCATCAGGCCTGCGGTGACCGGCTTCATCGGGAACTCCTCAGGTGGATCGGCGGCGAGTAGCTGGTGTCAGGCGGATCCCGGCGTCGGTGCGGTGCGTCAGCCCCACAGGGGGCGCGCGACCAGCACGCCGGTGGCGCGCCGGATCGCGGCGACGTACTCCGGCAGCGCGGTGCGAGTGACCTCGACCACACCGCCGGAGAGCGGCGCGTGGAGTACCCGGAGGACGCCATCCTCACTCCGGTGCGCCATGGCCGCATGGGTCACATCGAGACCGGGAATGACGGTGGCGAAGGCCAGTACGTCGCCGGTCTCGATGCGGTCCGCGACCGCGGCGATGCGCGCCGCCGGCACGATCCGCCGAGGCATGCTGTCGAGCCGGCGCTCCATCGCGCTGATCGCCTGAAAGACGCCCTCGTCCCGGAGGGCGGGATAGCTCGCACGATGCGACGACATGAAGCGGAGCGGCCGAGTGTCCTCGACGCCACCCAGCTCCGCACCGAGATCGCGGACCAGCCCGCGAGCGGCGCCGTCGCTGATCCACTCGCTGAAGTAATGAAGGCGCGAGCTGTACCCCGCGCGGACGCCGTCGCGGTAGCGCATCCGCTGGATCTCCTCGCCGAACTCGCCCCAGGTCGGCTCGATCACCGACCCGGGGGACTGACACCCCATCACCGCCACCCGCGCGACGGCGAGGCAGGACTCGACCAGCGTGACGCAATCGAAGCGGGTGAGCAAGAGGGTGAGTGGCTCGATCTCGGTCGGCTTGCCGCCGGCACGCAGATAGGCTTCGAGCGTGCCCGGTTCGTACGGTGTGCCGGCCGCCAGCTCACCAACCCGGACCGCGCTCCTTCCCAGCGGGATGTCGCCGCGCGTGAGCCCCTCGGCCCTCAGCCGGCTGGTCCACGCGGTGAGCCGCTCCTCGTCCGGATCGGACCGGAGCATCGCGAGGAGCGGTCGGGGCAACCCGAGCGCCGCGCCGGCGAGGAGTCCGGCGCGGAGCGCGTCACGACGGGAGCACCAGAGAGTCATGGCGGAGTGCGGCGAAGCATGCGCTGATTCTACAGCCTGAGCGGCCGGAGTGCATCACCTCGCGGAAAGCGGAGAGGGACCCCGGTGGGGTGGCAGGGCCACCCTTCCGGGATCCCTCGGCGCCGGTCGCGGATCGGCCGGGCGAACTACTCGGCGTAGACGCGGACCGCGACAAGGTCGTCGGGGTGACGGAGGTTGTGCAGGTAGTAACCGTCGTCGATGAGGTCGATGTAGACGTCGTCGGTCTCATACCAGTCGTCGGCCCAGGTCTCGGGCCACGGATCGACGAGCCGGAACCAGTAGCCGCCGTACTGGAAGCGGGGGAAGCCACCGATGACGACTCGCGGGAGGCCATGCACCCGGAAGGGGTGGTCCCGGCCGAAGGCGCCGCGGAAGCGGTCAGCGGGGATGCGGAATCCGTCATAGCCGCCCCGTTCACGCCAGTCATGATGCTCGTACCGCCAGGTGTGCGCCCGGCGCCGCTGCCAGTCTTCGCGCTGATCCCGGTCATCATTCTGGCGCTGGGGCTGCGCCTGGGGTTCGCGGGAGGTGAGGCCGGGGGGAACCGGCTTCGCGTCGGGCTGTCGCCGCTGTCCGCGGTCGTCCTGCCCCTGCTTGGGCTTCTCCTGAGAGACCTGCCCCACGGCGGGTGCGGCCGCCGTCAGAGCAAGAAGAAGCGCCCCGGCCATCCGGGCTCTCGCTGACCGCATATCGTTCCCTCCTCTGCTGTTGCCTGACTCTGTTCGAAGCCTCACCCCAACTACGGGGTGTAACGAACATCCGTTGAGATCCGCGGCGTGAAGGCCGGGCAGGGGCTTCACGATTGTCTCGTCCGGTCCCCGGCACCCGCACCGGGACGGTGCTGTTCGAGTGCCACTCTCGAGCTGACCGCTCGCGCCCGCCCCCCAGCATTAGACTCCGCCCGCTCGCGCGACCCCACAGTGTCCCCGGGACTCCCCGGCGATGACGCCGCAGAGCCGGCCCTGGGCCGCCGCGACCAGGGTGTCGCGCTGCCTGCGCTGAGCTGGCCATGGTGGTGGAGGCCCCAGCACCAGGCCGCCCCAGTGGAGGTGAGGCCGCGCTCTCGTCGCCGCTCGCCACCAGCAGGGCAGGGATGAGGCCGCCGGCCACCCGCCTCTCCGTCTGGCCCCGCTCTCGGATCGAGTGATGTTCGTTCAGGCAGCGGGAGACGCCCTGCCCGGCTCGCTTCCCTTCCGGCTGATCCGGTGCCATTGTATGGCACCCTCAATCTCGTGGACAACCGTGTTTCGAACTGCCATCGCCGGTGCGGTCGCGCTTGGCGCGCTCAGCATCAACCCGCCCGACGGCCACGCGCAGCGGCCTGCGCCTCCGCTCCGGGTGCAGCGGGGCGAAATCGTGGACCGGCAGGGCTTCGAGAAGCCGCTGGTCGCGTACACCCTCTTCATGCCGGCCGGCTGGAAGGCGCAGGGCGCCGTCGAGTGGACGCCGATCGGCCAGTGCGGTCCGATGTACGTCGTCAACTGGAAGGCGGTCGCCCCCGACGGGGCCGGCGCCATGCAGGTCATCCCCGGGGAGAAGTGGAATGCCTCGACGATCCCCGGACAGCAGCCCGACAACTGCCTGCACTCCGACGTCTCCGCCACTCGTCCCTATCTGGAGTGGTGGGCCCGGCGGAACCGTCCGGGAGCCCGCGTGCTCGACTATCGCCCGCTCCCCGACCTGCTCGAGCCGCTGAAGAGTCTCGAGACGTCGCGGCCCGACCTCGGCATGCGCTCCTGGGTGGACGCCGGTGAACTGCTCATTGCCTATGAGGTGGCGGGTCGCCCCGTGCGCGAGGCAATCACGAGCATCAACGCCTTCACGCATACCCGGATGCCGACGCTCGATCCGCGCCAGACGATGGAGCTGCTGCAGGGCGAGACGCTGAGCGCCTTTTCCATGCGGATGCCGGCGGGTGCCCTCGACTTCAGGCAGGTGGCCGCCCTGCGTCAGGCGATCCACGTCGCCCCGGAGTGGAACGCCAGGATCCGGCAGGGTGCCATGGAGCGGTCACGCATCGCCACGGAAAGCAACCGAGTGATCGCGGAGCAGAACCGCCGCGGGGCCGCCGAGCGATCGGAGATCATCGCCCGGACGGGGCGGGAGATCAATGACATCCAGATGGGCACCTGGCAGAGCCGGAACGAGTCGATGGACCGTACTCAGCGGGAGTCGGTCGAGTCGATCCGCGGGGTCGAGACCTACAATGATCCGAAGTACGGCGGGACGGTCCAGCTCTCGAATCAGTACCAGCACGCCTGGCAGCTCACCGATGGATCGTACGTCCTGACCGATGACGTCAACTTCGATCCGCAGCGCGCCTTCGGGGTCGCCGGTCAGCGCCTGAAGGTTACCCCATGACGAGGCCCTCCATGACACCGTCGACCACATTCCTGCTCCTTGTGGGGCTCGCCTCCATCGCCGGTCCGGCCAGCGCGCAGGACAGCTTCGGCGGGAATGCGCCGGCGACCCCGCCACCCCGCACGGAACAACCGCCTGCGGCTGGTTCACCCTACGGACCGGTGCAGGGGGCCTCGGCCGACCTCGACCGACTGATGCAGCAGGAGCGCCAGGACTTCGGTGTGAAGGCCACAGCCGAACTGCACACCGGGCCGATGCATGCCCCGACGCCGGCGACCATCCCGGGCGGCCAGGTGATCACCACGAAGGGGCTCCTCCCCCTGCTTGCCAACGCGGAGATGGGAGCGCTCCTCTTCGATGTTCTGGGTGGGGCGGAGATGATCCCCGGGGCGCACCCCGCGGCGCCGGCCTCGCAGCCCGGTTCCTTTCGCGACCAGAACCAGCAGGACTTCGGCCGCTACCTCCAGTCGCTGACCCGGGGAAACATGGAGACACCCCTCGTCTTCTATTGCCTCTCGAGTCACTGCTGGATGTCCTACAATGCCTCGCTTCGCGCCATCAACCTCGGCTACCGGAATGTGCTCTGGTATCGCGGGGGCATCGAGGCGTGGAAGGCGGCGGGCCAGCGGGTGCAGCAGGCCGGCGGAGGACCGCAGTAGCCGCGGCGCGCATCGCGACCCGGGGCTTCGGCCCCGGGTACCACCCGTCAGGCTCGCCTCCCCTCTTCGATCTACTCCAACCGGTCTACCTCCTCGTCGAATCGTTCGACCGATGGCTCTCCCTCGGCCGCGAGTCTATATGTGCACCATCCGGCGAACGCCGTCGGGAGCGCAGACAGTCTCGAGGAAGGGTCATCATGTCCAGGTCGGAACGCAGGCTCGTGGTGCCGAATGCCGTCCTCTCGCTGGCCGCGGGCATCGCCCTCGCGGTGCTCAGCGCATGCGCCGTCTCCCAGCAGCAGGAGGTCGAGCTCGGCGCGACGACCGCGGCGGAGATCGACACCACACTGCCGCTGATTCACGATCGCACCGTCAACAACTACATCTCGGCGCTCGGCAATCAGCTCGCGAAGGTGACGGACACCCGCGGACTGGCGTGGCACTTCACGGTCGTGGACAGCCGCGAAGTGAACGCCTTTGCCCTGCCGGGTGGATGGATCTACATCAATCGCGGGCTGATCGAGCGGGCGCAGAACATGAGTCAGGTGGCCGGCGTGATCGGGCACGAAATCGGCCACGTGACCCGTCGGCACTCGGTGCAGCAGATGCAGCAGTCGCAGGAGGTGGGTGGCGGTGCGATCCTCCTCTGCACGCTCACCAAGATCTGCAACGGCAGCACGGGACAGGCGGTGGTCAATGTCGCGGGCAGCGCGCTCTTCGCCAAGTTCAGCCGGAGCGATGAGGCGGAGGCCGATGCCGAAGGGGTCAAGACGACCATCAAGGCGGGGATCGATCCGAACGGCATCCCGGAGATGTTCCGCATTCTGCTCGACGAGCGGAAGAACAACCCGTCCACCGTTGACGCCTTCTTCGCATCCCACCCGCTCGAGGAGGACCGCATCGCCTCGACCCAGGCACAGATCGCCACCTATCCTGCGGCGAGTCTCAAGGGTCTGGCGCGGGACACGAAGGCCTTCCAGGACTTCCGGCGCCGGCTGATGTCGCTGCCGCCTTCCCCGACGCCGAAGCCCAACGCCCCGTAATACTGAGCACTACGCACTACGCACTGAGTCTCTGGTGCGTAGTGCGTAGTTCTTGGTCACTGGTGTGTCTACAGCGATGCCAGGTCGATCACGAACCGGTACTTCACGTCGCTCTTGAGCATCCGCTCGTACGCCGCATTGATCTGCTGGATGGGGATCAGTTCGATGTCCGACACGATCCCCCGCTCGGCGCAGAAGTCGAGCATCTCCTGGGTTTCCCGGATGCCACCGATGAGTGATCCCGCGAGCTGCCGCCGCTTGGCGATCAGGCTGAACGCGCTCGGCGACGGGTGCGGCTGATCGGGGACGCCGACGAGGCAGAGTGTGCCGTCGCGCTTGAGCAGGTTGAGATAGGCGTCGAGGTTGTGCGGTGCCGCGACGGTGTCGAGGATGAAGTCGAACCGGCCGGCATGCTGCGCGATTTCCTTGGCGTTCGAGGAGATGATCACCTCGTCGGCGCCGAGCCGCTTCGCATCCGCCGCCTTGCCGGGTGAGGTGGTGAAGAGCGACACCCCCGCACCCATCGCGTGCGCGAGCTTGACACCCATGTGGCCAAGTCCGCCCAGCCCCACGATGCCGACGCGATGACCCTGGCCGACCTTCCAGTGGCGGAGCGGGGAATAGGTCGTGATGCCGGCACAGAGCAGCGGGGCCGCGGCGGCCGGATTGAGCTTCGGCGAGACCTGCAGTACGAAGTCCTGGTCGACCACGATCTGGTCGGAGTAGCCGCCGTAGGTCGAGCCGCCGAGGATGGGATCGGGACTGTTGTAGGTGAAGGTGATCGTCTTCTGGCAGAACTGTTCCAGTCCCTCCCGGCAGTCGGGGCAGGTGCGGCAGGAGTCCACCATGCAGCCGACCGCGGCGATGTCGCCCACCTTGAATCGCGTCACCCGCGGACCAACCTGCTTGACCCGCCCGACAATTTCGTGTCCGGGTACCATCGGGAATCGGGAGCCGCCCCATTCATCGCGGGCCTGATGGAGGTCGGAGTGACAGACTCCGCAGAAGAGGATCTCGATGTGGACGTCCTTCGGTCCCGGCGAGCGGCGTTCGAAGCTGAAGGGGGCGAGAGGCGAGGTGGCGCTGGCGGCTGCCCAGCCGCGGCTCGGAATGCGGGTGATGGATGCGGTGGTCATCGGATGAATCGCCTTGAAGATGAAGATGTCTTGTCGCGTCTGGCGCGTGCGTCCGCGCCACTCGCAGTACTAGCCGGGACGCCTCGGAACGATCACGGTGGAAACTAGTCGCTGGACGAGTTCCCCAAGAGTATTGCTGGTCTCGCTCGTGAGAGTGACGACGCCGTGACTGGGCCGGGTGCGGGAAGGGCGGGCGGACGTGACTTCGGAGCGGACCGAGAGGGTGTCGCCCGGTCGCACCGGTTTGAGCCAGGCGATTTCTGCCCCGGCGCCGACGAGCCCGCCCGCCAGCGGTGCGCCGCCCTCGACCAGCAATCGCATCGTGATGCTGGCGGTGTGCCAGCCGCTGGCAGCGAGGCCCCCGAAGGGCCCCGCGAGGGCGGCGTTCTCGTCGAGGTGGAAGGGCTGGGGATCGAAAGCGCGCGCGAAGGCGATGATGGCGTCGCGGTCCACCGTAAAGGACCCGCTGTCGAATCTCCTGCCGACGGTGAGGTCTTCGAAGTAGAGCTGGTTGCTCATGGCGACTCCATTCCGGAGGTGATGGATAGGATGATAGTCACCCCGCCCGTCACCCCGGATTCGTCGCCGATTGGTCCACGATCAGCCCGGAGCCGCTCACCCGATCGAGCCGATGGTCGCTGTCATGGGGATTGATGGACATCGCACCGATCGAGACGACCGCGGAGCGAGTCGCGGCACGACTCCACCTGCAATGCGGGCACCTGCGCCTCGAGCTTCTCGACCACGAGGGTAAGGCCGAGGACGACGAGGACCAGCAGTGCGAACACTCCCGCGAGCGCCGGCCAGGCGATCCTGTTCCGGCGGGAGATGCCGGGCAGCGTGGCGAGATGGGATCGCAGGACGGGGAGGAGGAGTGCCGCCGCGCCATACTGCCCGCTGAGCAGGAGCAGGAGGCCGAGGCCGAGCAGTTGCGGGAGAAGCGCGATCTGGGACCAGGGCGCCGAGGCGTTCACCGTCTCGAGCAGGGTGCGATATCGATTCACGTACGGTCCGCGCCATTGTGTCCGGGTGAGGGCTTCCACGAGTCACCCTTCTACTACTCAGGCGAACGGAGATCCGTTGGGCCGCCCCGGAGGCGTTCTCCTCCGAGGCGGGACTGAATCGCATCCTGCTGTAGCTAAACCGTAATCCGGAACGGCAGCACTCTCGGTTGCACCAGCCGCTCGAAGTCGCGGTAGGCCAGCCGGATCAGGTCGGTGGCCGACCCGGCGTTGAAGACGATCTCCTCGTCCTCGGTCAGCTCCTCGGCCACGAAGGTCCGGAGGCCGAAGAGATTGCCGAAGGGAGGCATGCAGCCGAGTTCGCAGCCGGGGAAGAGGTTCCTGAACTCGCTCTCATACGCCAGTTCGACCTCCTGCGCGCCGGTCGCATCGAGCAGCCGGTTGAGGTCCACTCGCATCGACCCGGGGAGGACGATCATCATCATCTCCCCGTCGGTCTTCACCATCACGGTCTTGGCCATCTCCTTTCCCGGAACGTGCGCGACGGCGGCGATCTCCTGGGCGGTGAAGGCCGGCGAGTGCGTGATCGTGACGTATTTCACCTGGTTGTTGTCGAGAAAGTCCTGCAGCCGCTGCAACAGCATGACCGCCCTCCCTGCCGGGTTGATCGCCGAGTCGGAGCGCTGCGATTGCTCGCGCAATCCGAGGCCTGATGGCTCAGCCTCCAATACTCGCCTCCGGCGTTGAAGGGAGCCTGAAGCTGCGCTGAGAGGGGTGTCAGGTCCGAGGCTGGGGGCGGATCAGCGGCCGAAGAGGTTCCCGAGCCAGCCCTTGCGGGGTGCCGGCGTGGCGGCCGGGGAGGCAGGCGGAGTGGGGCCCGGCGTGACCTTCCCCTCGAGGGCGTCGAGGAACTCGGTGATGGTCGCGTAACGGGCCGCGGGGTCCTTGTCGAGCGCGCGGAAGATCGCCCGCTCGACCGCTTCGGGGACATCGATCACCGGACGGAGCTGGCGCGGTGGCCCGGCAAAGCGGCGCATGAGCGTCGCGGTCGGGGTCGGGCCCTTGAAGGGCGGCTCCCCCGAGACCATTTCGTACAGCACACTCGCGAGCGCGTACTGGTCCGCGCGTCCGTCGATCTCCTTCTCGCCCGAGGCCTGCTCCGGACTCATGTAGGTCGGCGTGCCGACGATCATCCCCGTGGCGGTGAGCTTCTCGTGCACCTCGCTTACCGCGCGTGCCACGCCGAAGTCGGCGACCATCACCTGGTCGCCCTCGAGCAGGATGTTGTCCGGCTTGATGTCGCGGTGCACGACGCCCTGCGCGTGGGCCAGCGCGAGCGCCGAGCCTACCGCGCGGGTGATCGCGAGGGCGCGGTCGACGGGAAGCGCTTCGCCCCGGGCGAGCACATCGTAAAGGTTCTCGCCCTGCACATAGGTCATGGTGAACCAGAGGAAGGCATTCACCTCGCCCGAATCGAGCACCTGGAGGATGTTGGGGTGTTTGAGGCTGCCGGCCACGCGGATCTCGCGCTTGAACCGATCGGCGCCGACCGTTTCCGCGAGCTGGGGGTGCAGCACCTTGAGCGCGACGGGGCGGGGCTGGGCCGGATCGTGCGCCAGGAAGACGGTCGCCATGCCGCCCTTGCCGAGTTCGCGCTCGAGCCGATAGCGCTCGCCGAGGGCGGCCTGGAGTTCGGTGAGGAGATCAGCCACGCGGAGTCTCCTGCGCCTGCGGGTTCACCAGATCTGCGGGATGAGTTCCGGCGGCCGGACCATCGGATCGCCGGGCTTGCAGCCGAAGGCCTTCGCGAAGGCCGGGGTATTCATCAGCGGGCCATTGGCCCGCCAGTGATCCGGTGCGTGCGGGTCGATCTTGACCAGGCTCCTGAGCCGCTCCTCCCGCACATGGGTTCGCCAGGTCTGGGCATAGCCCAAGAAGTAGCGCTGCTCCGGGGTGAACCCCTCGATCAGTCCGGGGCGGCCGTTCCGCTCGAGCGCCCGTTCCAGGGCATCGTAGCCCGTCAGCAGGCCGCCGAAGTCGGCGAGATTCTCGCCCAGGGTGAGCGGGCCGTTCACATGGATCGTGTCGACCTGGATGAACTCGTTGAACTGCCTGACGATCAGGTCCGCCTGCTGGGCGAAGTGGGCCGAGTCGGCCGGGACCCACCAGTCGCGCAGGTTGCCCGCTTCGTCGTAGTGGCGTCCCTCGTCATCGAAGCCGTGGGTCAGCTCATGGCCCGCCCAGCTCCCGCCCAGCGCACCATAGTTGCCGGCGTCGTCGGCGTTGGGGTCGAAAGTCTGCGGGACGAGTGCCCCGGCGGGGAAGACCATCTCGTTCTTGGACGGGTCGTAGTAGGCATTCACCGTCGGCATCGACATGTCCCACTCCGTCTTGTCCACCGGCTTTCCCGGGCGATTGACCACCCGCTCCCATTCGAAGCGCCTGGCCCGCTGCAGGTTCCTCACGAACGAGCCTTCCGCGGTCTGGAGCCGGGAGTAGTCACGCCATGTGTCCGGGTAGCCGATCTTCTCGCTCATCGCCTGGAGCTTGGTGAGCGCGTGGGCCTTGGTGGAGTCGGACATCCAGTCGAGATGCCTGATCCGCTCGCCGAAGGCGGTCCGGATGTCGTGGATCACGGTGCGGGCCCGGTCGCGGGCCTCCGGCGGGAAGGTGCGGGCGACGTAGGTCTCGCCCAGCGCCTCCCCTATGGTGTAATCGGTCGTGCGCAGGCAGCGCTTCCACCGGGGGAGCAGCTGCTTCGCACCGGTGAACCGGGAGTTGAAGCGGAAATCCTCGGCGACGATCGACGTGCTGAGCCAGCCGGCGTAGCGGGTGAGCAGATGGTAGCGGAGATAGGCCCGCCACTGGTCGAGCGGCATCGTCTCGATCAGCTCGCCCACCCGGTGCACGAAGGTCGGCGCCGCCACGTTGAGCCGGTTGACCGGTACGGTCAGCCCGGAGGCGCGAAAATAGACCGGCCACGACACCTGCGGCGCGAGGGTGCGGAGCTCCTCAAGCGTCATCGGGTGATCGGTGGCGGCGGGGTCGCGCTCTTCCAGGCGGGTCATCGAGGCGTAGGCGAGTTCGCTCTCGAGGCTCATCACCAGGGCGGCATCCCGATCGGCAGCGGCGCGGCTCTCGCCGGCCAGCGTGAACATCGTGCTCACGTGCGCGACGTAGGCTTCGCGGGTCGAATCCGCCTCGGCGCCGATCTCGGTGTAGTAGTCGCGGGACGGCAGGCCGAGTCCGCCCTGCGACAGCCAGGCGATGTAGTGCCCCGCGTCATGCGGGTCGACCGCCGGCTAGTAGTCGAAGATCAGGTTGACGCCGGCCTTCTGCAGCGAGGCGATCCGCCTCAGCAGCCCGTCACGAGTCTTCACCGAGTCGATGCCGGCGAATCCCTCCTTGAGTGGCGCGATGCCCGCGGCCTCCGCCGCGGTGGAGTCCATGCAGGTGCCGTAGAAGGTGCCGAGCTTCCGTTCCGTGCTGCCGATGGGAAGGGTGCGGCGCCGGGCGGCGGCATCATCGAGCAGCGAACGGACCACGAGTTCGTTGCCATCGCTCATCTCGCGGGCCACACCGGTCGAGGAGTAGTCGGCGGGGATGGTGTCATGCGCGAGCCAGGCGCCATTGGCATACTGGAAGAAATCGGTGCACGCGCTCGTCGTGGTGTCGATCCAGCGGATGTCCACCACCTTGAGTGGAATCGGCGCCGCGCTCTGGGCGCGGGCGGACGCGGGAGCGAGCAGCAGGACGGCGAACGCGGCGACGACGGACAGGCTGAGCGAGCGGCGGGGCATCGAAACGACTCCATATAAGGAAGGCGGGCACCCCGAATCTATGGTGCCAGTGCGGAGCGGGCCACCGGGAGAAACGAACCCGGCGCTCCTCGCGCCCACTGGCGCCCGCGCAGCCAGTCAGGCGCCGTTGCCTTCAGTCGACCGATCGTTTCCTGGGACAGCGACTGGCGCGGGGAGTGAGTGGCCGGGGGGTGCTGGCGTTCGGAGCAGGCTCAGTGACGCTGGTCGCTGTGCCAGAGCGCCACGAGGGAGGAGTCGATCCCGGTTGCCTTGCCATCGACCCCGATCATTCCGGCGAAACGCATCGCCCGTCCGATGGCCGCGGCCTGGGTCGCCTGGTTGGGGAATTCACTGTTGAGCGCGTCGAGCGACTGGAGCAGCAGTTCGACCCGCCGCCTGGCCCGGGCGGTATCGCCGGCGAACGCCCAGAGCCTCGCTTCGAGGAGCGCGAAATCCGGCGCCACGTAGCGCGCCAGCTCCGGCGGCCGCTCGAGGGCCATCGCATCCAGCACTCCCGCCGCCCCCTTCCGGTCCTCCTGCGCGAGCCGAGTCTCCGCCAGCGAAAACGGGAATGCTCCCCCCGCGGCGCTCTCCAGCACCGGGAACCCGAGCAGTCGCGCCTCGAACAGTGCGGCGTCAAGGGTCGCCTGCCGATCGGGCCCGGGAACCTGTTCGCGCACCGCTCGCGTGAGGCGCGCCTCGATTGCCCGAATGCTGTCGGCGGGCTCGCCGAACGCGGCGTAGACGAGCAGTCGGCTCGCGTCGCGAGCGATGGCGGCCGGTGGGGCGATGAAATCGCCGGAGGAGGTCACGAATTCCCGTTCCCCAAACTGTCCGAGCAGGTCGGCGCTGCGGTCGCCACGTCCCAGCAGGGCGGCCAGCCCCGCCTGGATCGCCCCGGATGCCGGCGAGGCGGGCGGCACAGCGAGCGCCGACTCCGCGACGGCGCGGGCGGTCGTGAACTGGCGAGTCTTGAGCAGCAGGCGAACCTCCCGCGCCGCCAGTGGCACGTCGGCCTCTGCCGGGGCATCGGCGCGGAGTGCGCGGGTCAGGCTCAAGGCGGTCTCTGCTCCTGGAGGACCAGCGATCGTGCCGGCAAGCTCCAGGGCCTGGGCCTGGGCCTCTCTCGCGGCCCGGCTGTGCGGAAAGCGTGAGAGCCAGGAGGACGTGATCGAGAGCAGCGTGCGCCGGTTGTGCGCGAGCGCTGCCGCCCAAGTCGCGGGCAGCGTGGCGGTCCGCACCTGATCCGCTGCCGGGATGGGAGTGAAGGCGAGCGTGTCACCCTGGAGGGCAGGGAAGGCGACGAAATACTCGGGCGCCCGCCCGCCGGTCCTGCCACGCCGGATGCGGTCCGGCTCGGTCATCAGCCGAGTCAGCAGGCGCTCCAGGCCGGCGCCGGTGTAGGCCAGGTGCGTCGCCGGCACCAGCGTGAGTCCACGCTGCAGCGCGGCAACTCCCTCGGCGTAGCTCGCACGGAAGCGCCAGTGATCCGCACTCGCCGAGTCAGGCAGGACGATGTCGTCACTGGTCAGGCACTCCCCGAGCCCGAACCAGCCGCGGAACTCGAGCGAGTCCTGCGCCAGCAGGGTGCGGAAGTGCCCGCAGGCGGTCGGGTAATCTTCGCGGGCGAGCGCGGACAGCGCCGATGCCATTCGCCGGCTGGCCGGGTTGAGGCGATCACCCGCGCGCTCGGCGCGCGCGGCGTAGGGCTGCCATTCCTGGGCCGGCTCGTCGAGCCATTCCCCGAGCTGCGCCAGCTTGAGGTTGGCGGCGGGATACTCCGGATCGAGGATCAGTGCCGCACGATACCGGGTGCGCGCGAGCGGGAGGTTCCATGCGTTCAGCGCGGAATCCCCGGTGGCATACTCCCGCCAGGCGGCGAACGACTTCGCGCCGAGGACATCGGCGGCCGTCTCCGGCGCCGTCGTGCCTGGCAGGACGAGGCGGTAAGTGAGTTCCGCAAACCGGCTCGAGAGCTGACCGATCGTCGTGCCGGTTCTCGGCAGCCGGATGCTCGCCGTACGCAGCTCCTGGCCGGTCGCCGCATCGTAGACCACGCCGGTGACCTTCAGGGTGTCGCTGAGCTCCACCAGTTCCCCCCACACCACTCGGCCGGCGCCGTAGGAGCGCGCCAGGGCGAGGCCGCGGTCGCGGGTCAGCGGCCCGTCGAGTGCGGCGATGGCGCTGCCGACGGTCAGGCCGCTCACCAGGGCGTGATCGGGGATGCGCCCGAGAATGTCCGAGACCAGCTGCTCGCAATCCCCGCCGTTGATCAGGAGGGAGTCGATCGGACCGCGCTGGTGGAAGGGGAGCACGACGTAGCGGGCAGGATCCAGCTTCGCCCCGGCGAAGAGTCGCGGCGCGAAGACCCAGACCAGGATGGCGAGGCAGAACAATGCCGCGATCGCCGTGGCCGGCCTCCAGCGACTGGGCTCTCTCCTCGGGCCGGCGCGTGATGGGGCGCCTCTCGCCTGCTCGAGCGCCCTGGAGAACTCGTCGGCGCTCTGGTAGCGGTCGGCCGGCACCTTGGCGAGCGCCCGCTCCACGGCGGCCTCGAGTGCGGTGCCCAGTCCGGGGCGCACCACTCCGATCGGTGGGGGCGCCTCGAACTGGTGCCGTGCGCTGATCGCCTGCGGGGTCGAAGCGGAGAAGGGCGGATGACCGGCGAGCATCTCGTACAGCACCACACCGAGGCTGTAGAGATCGCTCCGCGCATCGAGGCGTTCGCTGCCCACCGACTGCTCCGGGCTCATGTAGGCTGGCGTCCCGACCACGATTCCCGTGGAACTCAGGTGGCCGCCGCCGGCTTCCGTCAGGGCACGCGCGACACCGAAGTCGGCAAGCACCGCGCGATCCTCGAGCAGCAGGATGTTCTCGGGCTTGAGGTCACGATGGATGACGCCCTGATGGTGCGCGTGGCTCAGCGCGGCACAGAGGTCGCGCGTCCACCCGATCACCTGCGCCACCGGCAGGGGACCCTCACGGGTGAGCCGCGTCCGCAGCGTATCGGCGGCGACGTACGGCATCGCGTACCAGGGAACCTCGAGTCCCGTCGCGACTTCCACGGTTCCGGAATCCAGGAGCGGGAGGATGTTGGGATGTGCCAGCGCACCGAGGATGCCGACTTCACGCAGGAAGCGCTGCCCGCCCACGGCACGCGCGAGGTCGGGGTAGAGAACCTTGATCGCGACCTGGCGCTGCTGCAGGAGATCGGTCGCGCGGCACACGATGGCCATGCCCCCGCGCCCGATCTCACCGGCGACGTCATAGCGGCCCGCGAGGCCACGACGCACTGCCGCCACAAGGTCCAGTTGCACGACTCGGCTCGCTTCGGTGATCGGGATCGGGAGAGCTCCGGGAGGGGAATTGTGCCGCCGGAGCCTGCCCGCGGCAAGCGCAACCACGCCTGACTGAGCGCCGGCCGCATGACAGGCGGGAATGACACAGGGGTGTGACAGTTTGGGGGGACGCCTGTGAACGGCGTGATGCCGGTTGCGGGCGTGCCACTCGGTAGACTACTGTAACGCAGTGCCTGTCAACTCGCCGTCAGGCCAGGATTAACCGGACCCCGTCCCTTGCCATTCAAGCTCCGCACCTTTGGTTCGCTCACGCTGCTGGGCGGTCCGGCCGAGGAGGCCCTCGCCGTCAGCCGCCGCAAGCCGCTGGCGCTTCTTGCCCTGCTCGCGGGAGCGAGCGAACTCGGCGTGAGTCGTGACAAGATCGCGGCGTTTCTCTGGCCTGAAGGCGAGCCGGAGCGGGCGCGGGGGGTGCTGAAACAGACGCTCTACTCCCTCCGCCAGGAATTGGGGGAACCCGACCTGATCCTGGGGAGCGCCGAACTCCGGCTCAACCCGGCGCTGATCGACGTCGATCTCTGGCGTTTTGAACTCGCGGTGACTGAAAACCGGCCAGCCGAGGCGGCGGCGCTGTATCACGGGCCCTTCCTCGACGGCTTCCACCTCAATGACGCCCCGGACTTCGAGCGCTGGGTGGACAACCAGCGCGACCGGCTCGGTCGCCGCTTCGCGGCCCAGATCGAGATTCTTGCGCTGGAGGCGATGGGTCGGAATGACCCGCGGGCCGCTGCCGAATGGTGGCTCCGCCTGACGGAGCTCGATCCCTACGATGCCCGCGCCGTCAGCGGACTGCTACATGCCTGCCTGGGTGCGGGCGACCGCCCCCGGGCGATACGCTACGCCGAACGGCACATGGCCCTGCTCCGCAAGGAACTGGAGATCACTCCCGACCCGGAGATTCGCCGCCTGGTCGAGCATGCCAAGTCGCGTCCCTCCCCGCCCGACGAAGGCAACTGACTCGAGCGCCAGCAGACTCGGCGTCCCCCGCAGGTGAATGTCCTCAACGGACTGGACGATCCTCCTGCCCCGAGGCCCTCGCCCAGAGCGCCCGCCGCACCGCACGGCTCCGGAGCCAATAGGCCTGGGCGCAGCGACAGCACACCGGCCACGACTCGCTTTTCCCATCAGGCGACCGAATCCACTCCACATGCTCGCCGGTGTCCCCCTGCTCATGGCACGCCGCGCAGCACTCGAATTCCAGCCCGGCTCGCCGGAAATCGTCTTCACCTGGTCTCGTCATCTTCGCTGGGCCCGCCCGCGGCGGTGGAATCGCTGCTCGGTTGCCTTCGCTCGGGGAGGCGGGCTCCACCCCGTCGATCGACCTGCAGATAGTAGGCAGGACCTGCGACAGTCGGCGGGCAGCGCGTCCCCTCCAGGGCGGACTGGCTATCATTCGGCGATCCTGATGCACGAACGCCGGGTCCCGCGCGCGGACCCGGCATCACCTCCAGTACCGTGGATGTCCCATGTCTGACGAAGATCTCAAGGCCGAACTCGAACGCCTCAAGGCGGAGAATGCCGCCCTCAAGAACCAGTCCAGCCGACGCGTCTATCTGAAGGTGAGTGAGAAGGGCGGCGCCTCGCTGTATGGGCTCGGCCGCTTTCCGATCACGCTGTACCAGGAGCAGTGGCTCAAGATTCTCGACATGGCCGACGAGATCCGCACGTTCCTGCAGGAGAACAAGGCGGCCACGGGCCCCCTCTGCTCAATGCTTGTGCTCCCAGAGATCGGCGTCGCTCTGGAACAGATTGACGTGCACCATCCATCCGAACATCCGCTTGCGGAACACTCCTCCCGCGGCCGTGCACTCCGCCTCCGTCGTGATACTGCCGCGCGGTCCGAATCGAGGGGACCGCGTGCCGGTCGCTCTCGCCTCACCGCTGCCGGGAGGGATGCAGAGACTGGTGTGCTGGTGCCACTGCGCGATGCTCAGCGGGATCCGGCGATTCAGCTCCTCGAGTGTCATGTCCGGTGACGCGGTGTACATGGCACCGATCAGCCGGACCCCGCCGTCCGGCTGCGGCGCATAGAGCAGCGAGGTGGGCCGCGCCGGATCGAAGCTCCAGCGTGCCAGGAGCGCGTTGCTCCGCCTGGTGTAGTGGTACACGCGCTGCTCCACCTTCGGCGCGAACATCGTGAATCCCTCGGCTTCCGCCACCCGCACCTCGGCATACTTCGCGAGCGCGGCCCGCGCGGTCGTCACCAGGCTTTCGGCACGGGCGCTGTCACCCGGGGCCAGTGGCCAGGCGGGGGTCATGCGCAGGTGCCTCGAGGCAAGGATCGAGTCGCTCATGCCGGCGGCCATCGACTCCTCGGCCATCGCATGGTCGTGCCCGACCGGGGTCTGGGCGCCGAGCGGGGCCGCGGCGAGGAGGGAGACGCATGCGGCGGCCAGCATCGTCGGGATGGTTCGCATCGGGCACTCCAGGGAGGGGTCGATGCGAGGACGGCGCGGTACCGGGATTGTTAATGCGCTGCGCTACTGCGGCGGACCGAGCGGGGGCATCTCCGGATCGTTGAGCGGGGCCACCAGTTCGTCGCTGCCGGTGCGCCAGAGGGCGGCGCCGTAGCGATGCGACGCCACCACGGTCTCCCCATCGGGGCTCACGGCGAACGGGACCGGCACCGGCTGGTGCAGGAGATTGCAGTAATACGGACAGACGTAGCCGATTCTCCTGGCGTTCCGGCCATCGAGGACTTCGAGGATGTCGCTGGTGAAGTGGTAGAGTACCACTCGCGATCCATCGCCTGACACACGGAAGATCCCCTCCCAGTCGTCGTCCGCCGGCTCCAGGCGCCCGAGGAGACTGCCCGTCGCGGCATCGAAGACGGAGGTCTGCATCTGATCCCCGAGGGCGACCACGCGCTGGCCATCGGCGCTGAAACGGATCGGCCCCAGATAGCGGTTGCGGCGGTGCTGGCCCGGGATCAGGCTGCTCCAGCGCCGCTCGGCAAGGTCGTAGATCCACATCCCTTCATACGTGCCCACGGCGAGGCGGGAATCATCCGGCGAGAAGGCAAATGAGGCGAGGGTGCGGTCGTGCGCTTCGGGCGGGAGGTCCAATTCCGCGACGGCCATCGTCGACAGGTCGACCAGGAAGAACCGTGTCGGACCCGGCGGCGAACTCTGTTCGGTGACCGCGGCCGCGAGCCAGCGGCCTCCCGGGGACAGCTCCCAGCAGTGCTTGTCGTTGTTGGTCGCAGGCAGCCCGCCGACACAGGCCGGCCGGTATTGCGAGGGCGTAAGCGGCGTCGCCGTCTTGCGGAGGAGCGCGGGCCCGGCGAGCGACCAGAGTTCGATGCCCTCCGGCGCCGCGAGGACGAGCGCGTTACCGTCCGCGGTGAGTCCGAGGGGAAGCCGCGCTCCGCTCGCATTCTCCGGGATTTCACCGATCACCGCACCGGTCGCCAGGTCGAACACTACCAGCTCCGGCCTGCCCGATCTGCGCCCCACGAAACGCCGCCCCCGGCTGTCGAGGAGTGCGACGCCGTCCACCGGCAGCGCCTCGATGCGGGTGATGAGCGCCCCGTTCCGGCCATCCCAGACCCTGAGTTTCGGGCTCAGGTGATACGCGGTCATGAAGAGCGAGCCGTCGCTGCTCCACCAGGCGTCGTCGAAGACGGCGTTCCCCCGGCGGCCCTCCGGCACATCGCGCCGGAATCCGGTGTGCGGGACCTCGGCGATCACCGGCCGTTGCAGAGGCCCCGAGGGGCGACAGGCGAGCGTGCCGATTGCGAGCAGCGCGGTCGCGCCGGTGAGGCGATACGAGGGAGGCATATTGTCAGGTGAAATAGGTGCCGGGAGTGTAGGTGATCGGTGCTTGCGAGTCCATCGCGGGCAGGGAGGTCGCATCGGCTCGCCTGCCAAGCCGCCCTGTCATGAAGATTGATTCAGGCCTGATTGCACTGCACGACCCGCCAGTCCACTCCGCTCCACTATCGTGATCCGGGAACGGGGCACAGATTGAGGTGGCCGGCGTCCCCCCCGTCCGGCCGCAATGGCCAGGAATGTCGTCAGGCCATGGAACGGGTTCGTGATGGCCTTACCCGATTTCGAGCGGTTCTTCGAACTCTCGACTCATCCATGCTGGATCGCGGATGCCGGGGGCAATCTCGTGCGGGTCAATCCGGCCGTCTGTTCCCGCCTTGGCCGGTCTCCCGATGAGCTGATCGATCGTCCCTTCACCACACTGATCCATCCGGAAGACCTGCCCGTCGCACGGCGGCAATTCGGGCGACTCGCCGAAGGCGGCTCCCCACGAATCGTCGAGAGCCGCTGCCCTCCACCAGGGCGTGACGATCGGGCGGTCCGCTGGACGCTCGTGCGCGACCCGGCGAGCGGCCTCGTGTTCGCCGACGGCACGGATCTCTCCCTGCCCGATACTTCGGGCCCCGGGGTCCAGGAGCAGTTGCAGCGCTTTCAGTCGCTGATCGAGCACTCCGCCGACCTCATCGTGCTCCTGGGCGTTGACGGCAGCGTGCAGTATCTCAGTCCGGCCTTCACGTCGGTGCTCGGATATCCCGCGGGGGAGTGGCTGGGCCAGGCGGTGTTTCCGCTGATCTGGCCTGACGACGTGGAGCAGGCCCTGGAACTCGTTCAGCAAAGCCTGGAATCGCCCGGGGTGGCCATCCCGTGGCAGCTCAGGGTCCGGCATGCAGACGGGACGAGCCGGTGGATGGAGGGGACGGGGATTCACTACACCCAGGGGCCGGGGGCCGGCGGGATCGTCGTCAACTGCCGGGACATCACGGAGCGCAAGCAGACCGAGGAGGCACTGCGTGCCAGCTCGAGTCTGCTCTCCAGGCTGGCGCAGCAGGTGCCCGGCGTCATCTACCAGTTTCGTCTCTATCCCGATGGCCGTTCCGGCTTTCCCTTCGCGAGTGAGGCGATCCGGGACATCTACGAAGTGACGCCCGAGGAAGTCCGGGAGGATGCCTCGGTGGTCTTCAGCCGGCTGCATCCCGAGGATGCCGCACGAGTGGCCAGGAGTATCACGCAGTCCGCGGAAACCCTCGAGCCCTGGCGGTGCGACTATCGGGTCATCCTGCCGACGCAGGGTGTTCGCTGGCGGAGCGGCCATGCCCGTCCCGATCCGCAGGCGGACGGCAGCATCCTCTGGCATGGGTTCATCACCGACATCACCGAGCGCAAGCGCGCCGAGGAGGAGCTGCTCCGCAAGGAGGCGGCGATTGCCTCCTCGATGAATGGGATCGCGATGGCCGATCTCGAGGGCAGGCTCACCTATGTGAATCGCGCCTTCCTCGATCTCTGGGGCATCGAGGACCCGTCGGAGGTGCTCGGGCGCTCGGCGGTCTCGATGTGGAAGTCCCCCGGCTCCGCCGAGGCGGCGATTGCCAGGATTCATGAGCGTGGATCCTGGTCGGGGGAACTCGTCGCGCACCGGACCGATGGGACGATGCGCACCCTGCAGGTGAACGCCAGCCTCTTCACGGATACCGCGGGGCAGCCGGCCGGCATGCTCGCCTCGTTTCTGGATGTCACCGAGTCGAAGCAACTGCAGGCGCAACTGCTCCAGGCGCAGAAGATGGAGTCGATCGGCCGCCTCGCCGGTGGCGTGGCGCATGACTTCAACAATCTGCTCACCGTCATCAAGGGCTATCTGGAGCTTGCGATCGTCGGGCTGGATGTGGGCGATCCCCGGCGCGCCGACGTCCTGCAGGCCGAGAAGGCCGCGGACTCCGCGGCGAGCCTCACGGGTCAGCTCCTCGCTTTCTCCCGGAAGCAGCTCATCGATCCCAAGGTGCTCAGCCTGAACGACGTCGTCTTCAGGATCGAGGCCATGCTGCACCGCATCCTTGGCGAGGACATCCAGCTCCGCACCACGACGTCGCCCGATCTCGGACGGGTGCGGTTCGATCCGGGACAGGCCGAGCAGATCCTGCTCAACCTGGCCATCAATGCCCGGGATGCGATGCCCAACGGCGGCACACTCCGGCTGGAAACCGCGAACGTCCACATCGGCCCGCACCCACTGCCTGCCCATCCCGGCATGGCGCCGGGCGAATACGTCCTGCTCGCGGTGACCGATACCGGGGTCGGCATGACCGAGGAGGTGAAGGCGAATCTGTTCGAGCCGTTCTTCACGACGAAGGCACCGGGGAGCGGCACCGGGCTTGGCCTCGCGATGATCTATGGGGCGGTCTCCCAGAACGGCGGAACGATCGAGGTCGACTCGGCGCCGGGGCAGGGCGCGACCTTCCGGATCTACCTGCCCCGGGTGGAGGGCTCTCCTGCGCCCGAGCTGGCGCACGCCTTCCCGTCCATGGCCACCGGGACCGAGGCGATCCTGCTGGTCGAGGATGAAGAGTCGGTGCGGAGCCTCGCCTCACGCGTCCTGCAGCGCCAGGGCTATCGGGTGTTTGCGTTCAGCGACGGATACTCGGCGATCGAGGCCGCGCGCACAATCGCGGAACCGCTGCATCTCCTGCTCACGGATATCGTGATGCCTGTGATGAACGGGCGGCGGCTGGCGGAGGAGATCCGGGCGCTCCGGCCCGGCATCAAGGTGCTCTACACGTCGGGGTACACCGCCGACGTGATCCTGCAGCATGGCGTGATGAAGGAACGAGTCGAGTTCCTGGCCAAGCCCTATTCGATTGGCGTCCTGGCCCAGCGGGTCCGCGAGGTCCTCGACAAGCCGGGCCGCTGACCCGCCGACACCCCATCATCGGCCGCTATGGACTCTGCTGGCGCGCCACCGGCACGACCGCCGCGGCGAACATCGGATGCCTGGTGATCGAGAGCCAGCGCCGCGCGGCACTGTGGTAAATCTCCCAGTCCATCGTGATGCCACCACTGCGAATCAGCTCGGCAATTTCTTCGACACTGTTGAAGCTGAATTCACTCCCCGCCGTATTGCGAACCTTGATCTCTGCCACGGGACCACCCTTCACATTCGGGTCGCCCACTGAATGGCAACTCTTAGACCCGAACCGCTAAAGGGTTGCTCTGGAACGCCTTCGCTGCCGGAACGCGGCTGGGTGCGATTCCCCGCCTCTCGCACCCTGCACCGGCGCCGGGCCGCGCGAAGGCCATGACACGGTCGCCGTCACTGCAGCGCAACGCACCATGGCCCGGCGCTCTGTGCCCGGCATCACCTCGGGCGGCGCGTGCGGCCCACCTACCGGGCGGCGCGTTCCGCACTCCCGCTGATGAGTGCGACGAGGGCGTTCACCTCACCTTCAGAGAGGGCCAGGTCGGGCATGCGCACCGGCGAGTCGCCGAGCTTCGGCAGGCTCGATGGTCTGGTGAGCCGCTGGCGCACGTATGCCGCTTCCAGGCGTCGCCCGGTGAGTTCCGGGCCGACGCCAACCACGCGATTCAGCGCGGCGAACTCCGGCACATCCCCGTTCACGTGGCAGGTGCCGCAGCCCTTCGCCACGAACAGCCGATGTCCCCGATCCGATTCGGCAATGGCGGGCAATGCCGCGCCCGGACGCATGACGGGAATCGACATCAGGGTGAGATCGCCCCAGCCGCCGCCGCTGAATCCGCTGCGGATGCCGAGGGTGAGCCGATCGGTGTCGGGGATCCGGATCGTCGCGGTGTAATGGCCGGCGCTCGCGCCGGCTGCACTGGTGACCGTGAGCGGCGAAGCCTCCGCCGCCGAGCCGCCCGGCTGCACCGTGATCGAGCCCCGGAGCCCCGGGAGCAGGGTGACGCCGTGCTGCCGTACCACGTATTCGATGCGGTAGGTGCTCCCGGCCTGAAGGACGTCCGGAGGGTTGACCACCGTGATCACGGCCCACCCGCCAAGCGCCGAGTACGAACCGAGCCCAGCAATCGAGGCGATCGCCAGCTTCTGCAGCAGGGACATGCCATCCTCCGGTAGGGGTTCGGGGATAGGATGCCGTCCGGGACCCGCGGGTTTGAGCCGCTGGCGCCACGACTGATACGGCACGAGATTGAGTGCCAGTCCGCCGGCTCCCCATCTCTTCCACTGTCCTCCGATCATGCGCCGATTCTCCGCCGCAGTCCTGGCTCTCGTCTGTCTCGTCATTCCTGCACTTCATGCACAGAGCCTTCCCGTCGACGACCCGGTGCTGCGCCGGATCTGGAGTCTCGGCATGGACAGCTCGCACACCGCGTCGCTGGCACAGGTGCTCTTCGATTCGATCGGGCCGAGGATGACGGGCACCGCGCAGCAGAAGAGCGGGAACGACTGGCTGGTGCGTACCTACAAGAGCTGGGGGATCGACGCGAAGAACGAGAAGACCGGCACCTGGCGCGGCTGGCGGCGCGGCTACTCGCACATCGACCTGATTGCACCGCGGGTGCGGACGCTGGAAGGCACCATGCTCGGCTTCAGTCCCGGTACCGGCGGCAAGCCGCTGACGGCGCGGCCGATCATCCTGCCCCGCTTCGCGGACAGCACCGAGTTCGTGCGCTGGCTTCCCAAGGCACGCGGGCGGCTCATCCTCGTCTCCGCCCCGCAGCCGACCTGCCGGGCGATGGATGACTGGACGGCGCAGGCGACCCCGGCGTCGAAGGAGCGGATGGACTCGCTTCGCGCCCGGGTGAGGCGGGAGTGGGCGAACCCCGATGTGCGCGGCACCGGCTACAGTCTGGCCCTTGGCACCGGTGAGCTCGGCCTCCGGCTCGAGGCTGCGGGAGTCGCGGGCATCATTTCCTCGCGTCCCAAGGACGCCTGGGGGACGATCGAGATCTTCGACACCTACAACAAGGTCGCGCCCGCCGTCGCGCTGTCGTGCGAGGACTACGGCCTCGTCTACCGCCTCACCGAGAACAACCAGGGGCCGATGCTGCGGCTCGACCTCGATGCCCAGCGGCTCCCCGAGCGCCCGATCTTCAACACCATCGCCACGATTCCGGGGGAGCTCGCGAACGAGTACGTCATGTTCTCGGCGCACTTCGATTCATGGGATGGCTCCTCGGGCGCGACCGACAACGGTACCGGCACCATCATGATGATGGAGGCGATGCGGATCCTGAAGCAGGTCTATCCGAAGCCGCACCGCACGATCCTCGTGGGACACTGGACCTCGGAAGAGAACGGCCTGGTCGGCTCCCGGGCCTTCTCCGAGGACCATCCGGAGGTGCTGGAGGGGATGATGGTGCTGATGAACCAGGACAACGGCACCGGGCGGGTCGTGCGGATGGGGGCGGGCGGGCTGCCCAACGCGGCACGTCATGTCGAGCAGTGGCTCGGAAAGCTCCCGACCGAACTCCGCCAGCAGATCAACTTCGCCGGTGTGGGCACGCCTTCAGGCGGCGGCAGCGATGATGCCTCCTTCGCCTGCCACGGGCTGCCGGCGTTCAGCCTCGGCGGCCAGGGCTGGAGTTACGGCAACTACACCTGGCATACCAACCGCGACACCTACGACAAGATCGTGTTCGACGATCTCCGCTCGAATGCGACGCTGGCGGCGATGCTCGCGTACCTCGCCGCGGAGGATACCACCCGCATCACGCTCGGGCGCGTGGACCTGGCGACGCTCGCGGCCCAGGCCGAGGCGGCGGGGCAGGGCGCGGGGGGGCGGCCGATCCCCCGCGCCTGGCCGGAATGCGTCACGGCGCCGAGGGTCACCAGCCCGCGACTCAAGTAGGAACGGGGGCATCCTACCTCCATCGGAACGGCGGGCCCCCTTCTTGCGCTTGAAACCGGGGTGCACCCGTTCCACGTCTCCGTTGCCATGGGGAGCGGCAAGGATCGCCGCTCTCGTGGCTGGAATTGCCTTCTGGGGAGCCAATTCATGATCTCGAATCGCTCGGGCCGCCTTGCCGCCGTCGCGCTTCTGGCCACTCTGGCCCTGCAGCCGGCGATGGCGCTGTCACAGGCGGCGCCCGCTGCCGCACCGGATGCCCCGGCGGCCAAGCCGCTGCCGGCCGTGCCGGCGCCGACGCCCGCGCCGCCTGAGGCAGTTGCGGCGTTCCGCCGTCTGCTCGCGGTGCACTACGTGACACCGCTGGACAGCGCGACGCTCGCCCGGGCGACGACGATGCAGGATCTGCTCGGCCTGGTCCGCACCGACCCGTTCACCGACGTCTACTCCCCGACCCGGTGGCAGTCCTTCACCGTCGCGCTGGGGCAGTCGTTCGGTGGCATCGGTGCGGTGCTCGGCCGAATCCGCGACACCCTCGTCCTGGGCGACATTCTGCCGGACGGACCGGCAGCCGGTTCCGGCCTCCAGATCCGCGATCGCATCGTAAGCATCGACGACAGCGCGATCGTCGGGTGGTCGCTCTCGCACGCGGTGAGCCGCATCCGTGGCGCGCCCGGCAGCACCGTCATCCTCGGCATCGTCCGGGGCAAGCAGCCGAAGACCCTGGTGCGGGTGCTCCGTGCGAGCGTGCAGTCGCCGAGTGTCCCGGCGGCCAGCCTGTCGCCGAACGGTGTCGGCATCATCACGATCAGTCAGTTCGGTCCCGATCTCTCCGCCAACATGGTGCAGACGATCGACCGGATGCGGCAGCGTGGATTGAAGAGTCTGGTCCTCGATCTCCGCGGCAATCCGGGTGGGTTGCTGGAAGAGGCCATCCGGGTGTCGAACCTCTTCCTCCCGCAGGGGAGTCTGCTGGTCGAAACCCGCTATCGCGGTCAGTCGCCGGAGCGGCATCTCGCCGAGTACCCGGCACGCTATCCGACGATTCCGCTGGCGGTGCTGGTGGGGCCGGAGACGGCGTCCGCGTCGGAAATCGTCGCGGGGGCCCTGCAGGACCGGCAGCGTGCCGTCATCGTCGGCCGGCAGACCTACGGCAAGGGCCTGGTGCAGACCAGCTCACCGCTGGCGCAGGGCTGGATGGCGAAGCTGACCGTCGGGCAGTGGTTCACGCCCGCAGGCCGGCTCATCGATCGCGGAATCCACGCGAGCGTCGACAGCACCAAGCCGTTCGATCCCGAGGCGCCGCACACCGGGGGAATCCAGCCGGACCTCGTGGTGCCCGATTCGATCAGCGATGCCGCGGACCGCGCCTTCAAGCTCATGGGCAAATCCGCCTCCGCGATCTATCTCGCGATGGATGACGAGGTCGGCCGCTTCCTCGAGGCGCACCCCAGGCTGCCCGGTACGCTGGACCCGGTTCCCGGGAGCGCGGCGCATATCCTCGCCGTCGTCGCGAAGACCGATACGCTGGCCGATTCGGTGCGGGTCGGGCTCACCCCGTGGCTCGATGCCCAGGTGACCCAGCGGGCCATCGAGGCGCGGTACGGCACCGGCGGAGCGACGATCTGGCAGTACCCGCGCGACCCGCAGATCAAGGCCGCCACCTCGGCGTTGCTGACGCCGACCACCGCCGCGGCGGGGAAGCCGAACAGCGGGGCCTGAGCGGCGCCCTCCACGGCAAAGAACCGAGGGATCTCGATGGCGAGATCCCTCGGTTCTTGTTTTTCGTTCAGGAGAGTGGCGGTCGCGCCGCGCGACGGGCGGACTCAGTCCGTCGTGGCCACCTGGTACTGCTCCAGCGTGCCATCAGGCATCTCATAGGTCCACACTCTGAGCGCCTTCTCCGCGAACGACACGCGGTAGACCCGGAGCGTCATGCCGCCCCGGAGGGCCTGATAGGTCTGCACGAAATCGGTCGGCGCGCCGAAGGGGGCGAGGCCGGAGGCGAAATCCTGGACGGCCTGCGGGCTGAAGTACGCCTTCAGGTTGTCGGTGAACAGCGTCGGATCGACCGTGCCGTGCTGCAGACCGTCGAAGATTCCCTTGGCCTTCTCGAGCTGCGTGGCGGCCAGCGGATCGGTCGCGGCGGTGAAGAGCAGCGGGATGATCGCGGCCGTGATCGCGCCGGAAGCGCCCGCGGCGTCCTGGTTGGTGAGCACGACGATCGCGGCACGGTCGTCGGGGAAGACGGTGTTCTGCGCCGTGAAGCCGGAGACCTCCCCGCCATGCGACAGTGCGCGATGTCCCCGGGCCATGCTGACGTCGACGCCGAGTCCGTAGTGGGTGCCGATGCCGTTGGTGAGCTGGACCTCGGTCGCGAATTCCCGGTACGACGCCGGACGCAGCAGGGTCTGGTTGATGATCGAGAGGTCCCACTTCGCCAGTTCGGCCGCCGGCATCGCGAGTTCGCCCGCGGCGAAGAGCCATCCCTTCCCCTCCTTCGGGGCGGGGCGCAGCGGTCCGAGGGCGTAGCGCATGTAGCCGATCGGGTCGGTATCTCCCAGCCGCTCCTGGTCGATGTTCGCGACCCCTTCCATGTGCAGCGGGGTGAAGACCTTTTCCTGCAGGAAGCGGAGCAGCGGCATGCCGCTCACCTTCTCGATGATCATGCCGGCGATCACGAAGTTGGTGTTGCTGTACTGCCACTTGCTGCCCGGCTCGAAGTCGAGCGGCTTCTTCGCCCACAGCTCCGCGATCTTCGTCGCGGTGATCGGCTGGAGCATGAATGGCGGCACGTAGTCCTGCGGCCAGTAGTCCTGGTACCCCGAGGTATGGGAGAGCAGCTGGCGGATGGTCACCTCGTTCGCCCGGGTCAGTCCGGGCACGTACTTCCCGACCTTGTCATTCAGCGAGAGCTTCCCCTGCTCCTGGAGCAGCAGGATGGCCGCCGCGGTGAACTGCTTGCTGATCGAGCCGATGCTGTAGCGCATCGCGGGCTGGGCGGGTGTCCCGGTGTCGAGCCGGGCGTTGCCGTAGGCCTGGACGTAGGCGACCTGGCCGTTCTGCACCACCGCGATCGAGGCGCTGGGGACGCCCGTGCGTGCGAGTGCATCCTTCGCGGCCGCGTCGATCTTCTCGCGCACATCGGCGGGCAGCGTCGATTGCGCATGGAGGGTGTGCGCCCCTGCCGCGAGCGCAATGGCAAGAAGAGTCCCGAAGGTACGGAGGGCGGGATGGGATGCCCTGGACATGAATGCTCCTGGAAGTGCCGTGGAGTGCCGAGTCTGCGGTAGCCTGCTGCGTGCTCAAGGTACAGGGGGCGCCGGTGTTGGCAAGGAACGACCGGTGGGCCCGCCGCCCCGCATCCGGGCCGCAATGGGGCTAGACTTAAGGCATGCAACAGCCACATACCGGACCGCTGCTCGTGGTGGTCGCTGGACCGGATGGCGCCGGCAAATCTTCCTTTGCGCCCGCGCTGCTCCGCCGCTATCCCGCGGGTCTCCCCTACCTCGACGTCGACGAGATCGTGCGGCTGCGGGGCTCGATGGATGTGCCGGGAGCCCGCATGGGCGCGGGCCGCGAGATCCTCGCGCGCATCAAGGCGATGGCGGTGCAGAAGCAGTCCTTCGCGCTGGAAACGACCCTCTCCGAGTTTTCCATCCGCCAGCGGCTCACCGACCTCGTGGGGCAGGGCTATCGCCTGCATCTGCACTTCCTCTGGCTGCCCGATGCCGAGATGGCGGTGGCGCGCGTGGCGGGGCGGGTCGCTCAGGGGGGGCACGATGTGCCGCCGCAGATCATCCGCGCCCAATACGAGGGAGGGCTCCGCAACTTCGAGGGTGGGGTGCGGATCCTGACCGAGCGGTGGCTCGCCTACGAGGCATTCTCGACGCCGCGGCCGCGCCTCGTGGCCCAGGGTGGGCCGGGTGACGATGTGTCGATCGACGATCTGACGCTCTGGGTCAACATGAAGATGCGGAGGCGGGATGCGCGCTGAAGATCTGGCTCCTCCCCGGCCCACGCCGGAGGATCTCGAGGAGGCCTGCCGTGAGACCGAGCACGCCGTCCTCGCGCTGCACCGGAAGAGCCGGGTGCCGCTGGTGCTGTGGCGCGATGGCCGGGTCGTCTCCCATGATCCGACCGATCCCGCCGCCCGGGCGGCGGGTCCGACGCACGGCGGCCGGTAGCGGAGGGCGACCGGTCCGCCTCGATCACCCCACCCGTTTGCCGCCTCGATACACCAGCATGCCCTGATCGACATCGTGGATGATGAGCCGCGCCTCCGGATTCCCGTAGGCGCGCATCAGGTCCAGCATCAGCCCGACCTCGCCGGTCCAGGGAAAGCCGAACACCAGGTTGAAATCGTCGAGCGGATGCCCCATCTCGGGATAGGCCGAGGGGCCGCTGCCGATGTAGCGCACCTTGAAATCGCTGCCCTTCGGCCTCCACTCATACCCCGTCGGCAGGAAACTCCCCGTCACGAAGCGCGCCCGCGAGCGGTACCGTTCGGCGAGCCCTCTCGCGATGCGGACCAGCTCGGGATCGAGCTCGATGCCGTACGCTTCGAAGCCCAGCAGGTCGGCCATGATCGTGATGACGCCCGTCGCCGAGCCCCACTCGAGGAAGCGGAGCCCGGGCGCCCGGAGCGCGATGAGCGTGGCAAGCACCTTCTCGTAGTCCGCCGCGACGAAGGGATGGAAGCCGCGCTGTCGCACCTCGATATCAAAGCGCTCCCACAGCTCCCACCCCTCGGCGCAGAGTTCGGCGAGTCGGGTGCGGAGCGCGGGGTCGATCGGTGGCGGCTGGGGTGCCGGCATGCGGTGGTCAGGCTTCGCGGTGCTGCACGCCGCGGATGCCCTGCTTGAAGAGGTCCATGTCTTCGCGCGGGATGAGACGCGCCGGGACGCCACCCCAGATCTCCCCCTCACCCACTCGGGAGCCGGGCAGCAGCACCGAGTTGGGCAGCACCGTCGCATCGCGGCCCACCTCGACATCGCCCATCACCGTGACCGCGAGGCCGATCGTCGCCCGGTCGCCGATCACGACGGGGGCGACGACGAGATTTCCCCCTCCGCCATAGTGCGCGAAGATCCGGACGCTGCCGCCGAGCGCGGCATCGTCACCAATGGTGATGAGCTGCGGGTCGGAGATGTACTCGGTGTTGATGAACGCGTGCCGGCCGATCTTCATCCCCATCGCCTTGAGGAACCAGATGCCGAACGGGGTGAGCGTCACGAACGGGAGAAAGGTGAAGCGGACCAGGTAGAAGAGGGCGTTGTGCAGCAGCCACGGCGCCGCACGGAGGGTGTAGTAGCCCCCCTTGAACGGCCGGACGCGGGTCGGAAGCAGAAGGTTGTAGACCGGCACGACGCAGAGCAGCGCGAAGCCGAAGACGAAGAACGCGAGCGCCGTGCCGAACCCCAGCAGGAGGCCCGCACCGAGCGTTGCATGACTCCGGCTCTGCTCGGCGAACCACTCCCAGCACCAGATGGCCGGGGTGAGCGCAAGGCCGAGCGCGGAGGCGATCAACAGGTAGAGCAGGAGGACGACGATGATGTACGCCGGCCGCGCGTAGTGGCGGACCAGCCGATCGAGGAAGCTTGTCGCCGGCGGATTCCTGGAATCGTCCTCGGCGAAGGGTGTCGCGTCGTGCTCATGCGGATCGGCCATGCTGGAGGCTATCCCTGCTGGCGCGTGAGGCGCCAGTAGATCGCGTAGCGCTCATCGAAGAGCCGATAGAACGGTACGAACTCGATGTCCCTCGCCTGGCCGGCGGTGCGGAAGGTGAGCGGTGCCGAAGCCGGGGAGATCCAGTGCGCGGGATCGTCATCATGGACCACGAATCCCGGTGCCGCGACGGGATCGAGGTGGTACTCCGGCACGGTTCTCGGCGCCGTCGGCTCGGCGCGCAGCGTCTCGGCCGTGAGTCCCTCCGTTCCGAGCCGGCCTGCCAGCACCAGCGGGCCGTACATCACCGCGACGAGATCGGGATCGTCCGGCATCGGGTCGAGATGGAGCTGCATCGGCAGCGAGAGCGAGAGGCTGTCTCCATCCTTCCAGGTGCGGTCGAGGACGTAGTACCCGCCGGGCGCGGCGAAGCCCTCGACCGATCTGCCATTGAGCACTGCGCGATTCGCTCCCACCGCCCACGCCGGCACCCGAACTCGAAGCGCGAAGCGCGTCGGCCGGGGAACCCGGACCGTCAGCTTGGTTCCCGCCTCGTCGGGGAATGTCGTTTCCTGGATGAGCCGCACTCCCCGTTCCCGCCAGTCGAGTTCCGAGGCGATGAACTGCGCCACGGTCACGCCGGTCTCATCGTGGTAGTACACCGCGGCGCCGAGCTGGGAGAAGGCCTCGCTCATCGTGCCGGTGCAGCACCAGTAGTCGTGGAACGGGGTGCCGAAGAGCTTCCAGTAGCCTTCACCGAGCGAGACGTAGTAGAGCTTGTTGCCGTCGCTGGGGTGCTGGCTGCCGATGATGCCGTTCCAGAGCGCCCGTTCATGGTAGTCGGCGCAGGACGGATCCCCGGTCCACTGGTACACACGATCGGTGAGCTTGAGCAGGTTGTGGGTGACGCAGTCCTCCTGCGTGTAGCCGCTCAGTTCCGCTGCGAGCACGCCAGGATCGGTGTTCCAGCTCTCGCCGTTGCTGGTGCCGCCGGTGCAGTAGCAGCGCTCGCCGGTGACCTCGTGCCAGAAGTACTCCGCGATTCTCCGGGAGCGCGATTCGCCGGTGAGCTCGTAGCGGCGCGCGGCACCGATCACCTTGGGGATCGTGGTGTTCGCGTGCATCCCCTTGAGCTCGTCTCTCCCCGCGGCGAGCGGCGCGAAGACCCGCTCGTGGTCGAAGCGGTGCGCGAGGTCCCGGTGCGCCTCGTCACCGGTGACTGCCGAGAGGTTGTAGAGCACCTCGTTCATCCCGCCGTATTCGCGTTCCAGCGGCACGCTTGTCGCCGTATTCACCCAGCGGCTGGGTCCAGCGCGTCGTCCAGCGCACCATGCCGAGCAGCACCTCGAGCGCCGGCGCGCTGCCGGCCAGCAGATGCATGTCGAGGAGGCCGGCCATGATCTTGTGCAGGGTGTAGAACGGTGCCCACGCCGGTCTCCCGGCACGGAGCCGGTCGAACAGCTCCTCCGGAAAGGCACTGAGATAGCCGTTGCCGAGTGCCCGCTGGCAGTCCCTCATGCCGGCGACGATCCGCTCGCCCCGTTCCCGGAGTTCGTCATCCCTCTCGCTGGACCACATCCGGGCGCACGCCGAGAGATAGTGGCCGGTGTAATGACCCCGCAGCTCGTTGTCCGGAGCCTCCCAGCCGCCGAGCGGCTCGGCCGAAGTGGGAAGTCCCGCGGTGAGGCGGAAGGTGTGCAGCAGCCGATCGGCGTCCTGCGCCATCAGGAAGCGGCGATTGACGAGCATCGCATCGCGAAAGGGGCCGGGCATGAGGCGTACCCGGTCGAGGTCGAAGGCGCGCAGCGCGGGGCGGGGCCGCGCGGGTCCGGCCAGCAAGCGGCCGGATCGCGGCGCCCACGGAAGCCCGGCGGCCAGCAGGCTGGTCGCGAGAAAGTCGCGGCGTCTCACAGGCGGGCGAGCTCCCGGGCACGGGTGATGATGGCGGCCATCTCGTCCTGATGCTGGAGGAATGTATCGTCCACGACGGTGATCGTGGGGATCGGCCCGCTGCCGACGCTGTGGGTCGTGGCATCGTAGGCGCCGAAGCCGGACTCATGCACGCCGGAGCTGCCCCGTCCCGGAGCCGGATGGCTCAGGTGGGAGAACGCCCGGACGTACTTCGTCGCGCGCGGTGAGTAGACGTGGAAGAGCGGCATCACGGCGAGCAGGGCGTCGTAATGGAATTCGCCGCAGGCGAGGACCTGCGGGTGCTTCGCCCGGAGGTCGCGCACCAGCCGGCGCATTCCCTCGTGCATGTCGGCCTTCGGGTTGTTCACCCAGCCGCCCGAGATATCGAGGAAGTACGCGTCCATGCCGAAGCGCTCGATCACGGCCGAGATGCGCCCGGAAAGCCACTCGCGCCAGGAGGGGACGCCGAGATTCATGTAGGAGAGCCAGCCGTCCTGATGCCGGTCGTTGTCCCAGTCGACCCAGGTCAGGTCGAAGCGGTCGCCGTCGATCCGGGACGTCGCGGCATCGGCAAACTTCGCGAACTCGGGGTGATGCCGGTTGGCGCAGTTGGCGCCGAACATCGGCATGAACCGGAAGCCCAGCCGGTGTCCCTCGTCGATCAGCCGGGTCAGTCCGGCATCCCCGCCCATGCGGGGGTCGGCCTGATAGAGCGGATAGTTCCAGTAGTAGCGCCCGTCCCACGCGGGGAGGAAGACGAGCACCCGATCGGGCGGGATCCGCTCCGCGACCCAGCGGAGGATCTCGAGCATCCGCGCGAAATCGTTGAAGAGGTAGCCGGTGAAGTGCGCGCCATGGAGCGAGAGCACCAGTGCGACATTCTCGAGCCAGGCAGGGGCGTCGGGCCGGGCACTCCGTGGCAGCAGGCCGTAGGCACGCTCGAGATGGGCATAGTGATCCATCGCCGCCGTCTCGAGCGACGTGGTTCGCCAGAGCCGCCAGGTCGGCACCACCATGCGGCGGCGGTCGGTCCACCCCTCCGCCTCGAAGATCGCCTCGGCGCGATAGCCTTCCGTGGCGGGTTGCAGGTAGAAGCGCTTGGGGCGCACCCGGTCGTCGAGTGATGCCAGCGACCAGCAGGTGGTCTCGTCGCGCAGAATGCTGAGAAGCGGTGTGCCGAGTCCCGCGGCGGCGTTGTCGCCGAAGAGATCTCCGGCGCCGAACGGGTAACCGAACAGCAGTTCGTCCTGACCGGGATCGAACGCCCCGCCGCCTCCGGCGGCGATCCTTCCCCGCGGCAGGCCGCGGATCACTGTGGTGACGCTCTTGATCGGCTGCTCCATCTCCGAAGTGATGTCCCAGCGAATGTCGTCACCGCTCACGCGGAACCGGACCACCACGCGACCCGTCGTGCGCTCCTGCCCGCCGGCCCAGACGAGTCCATTCGCCGTGAGGGTCAGTCCGCTCGGCGTGCTCTCAAGCGTCATCCCCGTCTGGTCGAGTCCGTAGACATTCTCCCGGGTGAACAGGAGGAAGCCGAAGCGGAACCCCCCGATCTCGATCGACGGCTCGGGGAATCCGAAGCTGAACTTCTGGAAGGCGCGTCCCGGTGGCGGCAGCGTGACGCCGCTGGTGGAGTCGAGCGGCAGGATCGCCGGTACCTGGATGGGAGTGGCCGGTGTGCCCGGCGCTTCAGGCCGAGGAAGCGCGCCTGAGGCGCCCGCGGCGCCCACCAGCGTGATCCAGTCGCGGCGGTTCAGGTTGTCCGGCAAGGGCGGAGTCTCCCCTTTCGAGGCATGGGCTCAGCGGAAGGTGCAGCACGGCGGCGATCCCCGCCACTCGGACAGGTGCCGGGGGCGAGATCGCCGCCGCGGTTCCTCGGGGACGTCGCCTGAGTAAGATTGGGCCGGTGTCTGGTCGGCCGATCGTGGCGGCCGACCGGTTCTCGCATGCGGAAGGGTGGACCGATGGCTCCTGAGGGTTCGAATGTCGCGGGCACCGGCACCCGGGACGAGGTGCGGTTCGTCCTCGCGATCGCGCGCGCGCTGCACACCGCGGGCACCACGGCGCAGCGGCTCGAGGACTCGCTCGACGTCCTTTCCCATCGGCTCGGCCTCGAGAACCCGCAGTTCTTCTCGACCCCGACGTCGATCATGGCCTCGTTCGGGCCCGACGAGCGCCAGCAGGTTCATCTCCTCCGGCTCGAACTCGCGGGCCCGAACATCGGCAAGCTGTCCCAGCTCGACCGGGTCGTCGCCGGGGTGCTCGATGGGACGCTCACTGCGCGCGAGGCGCTGACCCGGGTCGAGACGATCGCGAAGGCGCCATCGCCATACGGGCCCGCGCTCACGATCGCTGCCTTCGGCCTCGCCTCCGCCGGCATCGCCCGCTTCCTCGGTGGCGGCGTCGCGGAGATCGCGGCTGGCGGTGTGCTCGGTCTTCTCACCGGGGGGCTCGAGGCGGTGTCGGAGCGGGTGCCGGGACTCGCGCGCGTGTACGAGCCGCTCGCGGCGTTCGCGGCGGCGTTCTGTGCCAGCAGCCTCGCGGCGCTGGTGCATCCCTTCGCGGTCTACAATGCGACGCTCGCCGGGATCATCGTCCTGCTCCCCGGGCTGCTGCTCACCAACGCCATTCGCGAGCTGGCCCAGCGGCATCTCGCGTCGGGGACGGCCCGGCTCTTCGGCGCCGTCGTCACGCTGCTCAGCCTGGTGTTTGGTGTCGCGCTTGGCGACCGCCTCGCCGGCGCGCTCTTCGGCAGCGTGACCGGCATCGCCCCGGTGCCGCTGCCGCCGTGGACCAGCGTTGCGGCCGTGCTCGCCGCCGGCCTCAGCTTCGTGGTGATCCTCAAGGCCGAACCGTCGGACACCTTCTGGATCGTGATCGCGGGAGCCGTGACCTACCTGGCCGGACGGATCTTCGCCAGGCACGTAGGACCGGAGCTGGGGCTTTTCCTGGCTGCACTCCTCGCGGGCGTGAGTGGCGCGATCTGGGGCCGGATCAAGGACCGTCCGCAGCAGGTGGTCCTGGTGCCCGGCATCCTGATGCTGGTGCCGGGAAGCATCGGCTTCAAGAGTCTCAGCAACCTGCTGGACCGGGACGTCATCTCCGGAGTGCAGACCGCCTTCACCATGATTCTCGCCGCTACGGCCCTCTCCGCGGGGCTGTTGGTCGCGGGGCTTGTCGCGCCGACCAGGCGCCGCGCGACCGGCGCCGACACCTCGATCCCGTAGGCGACACCGCGCCGGAGCATCAGTGGATCCCGCGCGGGATCGCCTCGTGCCAGATCTTCGCGCGGAGCAGTTTGCCGTTCTCGCGGATCGTCCGCGTCACCCTGACGTGGAGATTCATCTCGTCCGATTCGATCTCCATCAGCGTCCCCAGCCACACCCGTCGGCCGCCCGGGAGGGTGATCTCATGGGACTCCTCACCCCTGAAGCGCGCGCGGGAGGGATCGGCGTCGGCCACTTCGTAGTGCTCCTTCTCGATGTTGTTGATCCGCCGCGTGCCGATGGCGTACTCGTAGTGGGTGAGGAAGTCGACAGTCGTGACGTTCCGCTCCGCGTCGTGCCGGACCACCGCGCCGGGCTCCCCGCCCGCGCTCAGCGTGCGGGCGTCCGGCGCCGCGGTCCGCGGCTCGATCGGGAGCAGTGGCGAACGCCGAGGTGTATCCGCGGGCGGGGTGACCGGCAGCTCGAGGACGGTCCGCGCATCGTTGATGGAAAGCCGGGTCGTCATCGGATACGGTGTCGGCCAGGCCATGGGGAACTGGGCGTTGGAGACGGCGAGCCGAATGCGATGTCCCGGGCGGAAGGTCCAGGTGGTGAAGTGGAGGTCCGTGGCGAGCGTGACCGGAGCATCGGGTGCGAGCAGCATCGGCGCCAGCCGCGACTCCCGCTGGGCCGACTGGATCAGCGCTCCGGTGACGAGTGAGACCTGCCCGCCGGGCGCCACATCCTCGAGCCGTACCGACCAGTTCGCCCGCGCGACCGGTGCCGTCGCCTGGAGCACGAGGCGCGGAAAACCGATGATCTCGACGGTACTGTCGAGCACGGGGGAGTCGTAGGTCAGGCTCTCGCCATCATCACGGGCCATCGAGCCGGTCGGATCGTTCCACCAGACCGGTACTGCGGTCCCGCTTCCGGGGACGTAGGTGAGCAGCGCATCGTGCGGTGGTGCGTCGCGAAGACTGCCGAGCAGGGCGCGATCCGCCGATGGATGGAATCGGCGCCACTGCGTCCGCGTGATGGGCCAGTCCTCGTCGCGGTACTCCCCCGGCGTGGTCGCGAGCGCGGCGTCAGGCAGATGCCCGTCGCGGACGAACACGGTGAGACGTGGCTCCGCCATGATGCCGGTCTCCTCGCCGCGGAGCCACTGATTCCACCAGCGTACCGCCTGTTCCCGCCACTCGTAGCCCGGTCCGGGGACGGCGTCATCCGGAAAGCTGTGGTTCCAGGGGCCGAGGAGCGCCTTCACCGGGGCGCGCAGGCTGTCCAGCATCCGCGGTACGGCGTCGCGATAGCCATCGAGCTGCCCGCCGATCAGGAACGAGGGGATGGTGAGCGCGCCGTAGTCGAAGCGCAGCGACTTCCGTCGCCACCAGTCGCTGTCCACCGCATGCCGGAGGTAGGTGAAGATCCACGGCTCCGCCTCGAACCGGTTCCGGAAATAGGCGGAGTCGGTGGGGTACTCCGGTGGAGCGGGGAGGGCGTTCTCGTGATCGATCTGCAGGGCGTACTCGTCGATGTGGAGGACGCCGTCGATGTAGTGGATGTCGTCGTGGTAGAGATCGTCGGTCGCCATGAGGGCGATGATCGCCTTGAGGGCAGGGGGGTGCCGCATTGCGATCTGGATCGCGTTGAAGCCGCCCCACGAAATCCCCCAGATCCCGACCGAGCCATTGCTTCCCGGCGTCGCCGCGAGTTGCGCGATGATCCGGTCCGCGTCTTCCATCTCGATGTCGGAATACTCGCGATCGGGAAGGTGTCCCTCGGAGGAACCGGTGCCGCGGATGTCCACCTTGGCCATGATGAATCCGCGCCGGACGAACCAGTCGTACAGCGGGAAATCGCGCTCGTAGAAGGAATCTTCCTTCCGGTAGGGGAGGTACTCGAGCAGGACGGGGAAGCGCTCGCCTGGCGTCCGCGGGACGGGGCGCCACCAGGTAACGGCGAGGCGCACCCCGTCAGGCATCCGGAGCCAGCCCCGTGTCCGGGTGTACTGGTACGGAGCCGGGGCAGGGGTGGGCGCCTGCGCGGCGGCGGCGCCCGTCGGGCCGAACAGGGGGCTCAGCGCCAGCGCAAGCCGGATAAGGCTCAGCAGAGAGCGGCTCGGGGGGCGGCGGGCACGGGCGGGCAGAGTCATGAATACGTTCGCAGAGTGGGACAGAATGGCAGATTCGCGCCACGGTATGGCGAGATGATACAGGGAGCGACCGCCGGCGCCCGGGAAAGGTGCCTCACAGGCCAGATGACGCTGATCTGACGCTCGCGGTGCAATTTGGGAGCATGACTCCCGAGACTCTGCTCACCCGCATGCTCCCCGCCGTCCCCGATCTCCTCCCGCTGGTGGATGCGCCCTCCAACCAGTCGTACCTGAGAAGCTATCGGGAATTCGTGCGCCACGCCCAGACCCTCAAACCGATCGATGAGGGGGCGGTCATCCTGGTCGCCGGCCTGGTCTACAGCTGGATGCCGCGCACCCTGCGACTGGGCGGGCCGACCGATCTCGCGGCTGCCGCCGAGATTCTCGAGTCGGCGCGGCGGAAGTCGAGGCTCACCGGCAAGCTGTTCGAGGGGCTGAGTACCGCGCTCGGCGGCTCCCCGGTCGCGTCGAGCAAGGCGCTGCACTTCTTCTATCCGGAGCTCTACCCGATCTGGGACAGTCGGGTCTGGCGGGCGCTCGACTGGCACTCGTCGGAGGTCCGCGCCAACGCCGGTGCGCGGTATGTCGAATACGCCGATCTCATCGGCAACGCGGCGGAGCTGCCGGAGTTCGTGCCGATACACGCACAGGTGGAACAGAAGGTCGGCTACCCGGTGAGCCGGATCCGTGCCCTCGAGTTGCTGCTCTTCCTCAGTGGCGGGATCGAACAGGAGGAATAGCCCCGACCCGTTCTCCCGCCTATACTCCCGCTGCCGGTTTCCGGATGCCCTGCTGCGTTACCAGGCCGGAGGTCGAATGCGTCCCCTCGTGCTGTTCGGTACCGTCGTGATCGCGATCGGCTGCCTGTTCCTGTACAACGGCGGCCACGTCACCACCCGGAAGAAGCTGTTCGAGGTCGGCGAGGTGAAGGTGACCACCGCCGACGAACACACCCTCCCCCGCTGGGCACCTGCCTTCATCATTCTCGCCGGTGGCGCGATGGTCTTCGCCGGCATGCGGCGAGGCGATCGGGGCTGAGCCGCTACTTCGATTCCTCCGGCGTGATCCGCCTGGTCAGCACGTAGAAGTTGGGGTCGACGCGAAACTCCTCGGGGTTCTGGATGGCGAGCGTGAGCGTCTGCCACGCCTCCGTCGGGTGGATGACGTCGAGCCCCTGGCCCTTGATGGTGGCGCGGAGCGGCAGGTCGAAGCCGGGGACGGCATCGACCCAGCGGTAGGAGAGGATCCGGTTCTCGATCCGGTACTCGAGCGTCGGGATCATCGTCGTCGTCAGGTACTGCTCGAAGATCTTCGAGAGATCGCGGCCGGCCTGACGACTGATGTACTCCTGCACCTGGCGGCCGGTGACGATCTGGTGCCGGTAAGTCGCATTCAGCCCGCGCAGGATCTGCCGCCACCGCTCGTCGTCGTTGATCACCTGGCGGATGGTGTGGAGCATGTTCCCGCCCTTGGGATACATGTCCCCCGAGCCTTCGCGATTGAACCCGTACTCGGGCACGATCGGAGCGTCGTTCCGGATGCCCTTGCGGTTGCCGATGTTGTAGGTGGCCCCCGCCTCCTTGCCGCGCAGGCACTCGACGAACAGCCCCTCCGCGTAGTTCGCGAAGCTCTCGTGAACCCACATGTCGGCGAGATCGGCGGTCGTGAGGTTGTTGCCCCACCATTCATGCGCGCTCTCGTGCACGATGATGAAATCCCAGTCGAGCCCCTCGCCGGAACCGGACAGGTCCCGCCCGAGGTAGCCGTTGCGATAGTGATTGCCGTAGGCGACCGCGCTCTGGTGCTCCATGCCGAGATGGGGCGTCTCGACCAGCTGGTAGCCGTCGGCGTACCAGGGGTAGGGCCCGAACCATTTCTCGAAGCAGGAGAGCATCGGCTTCACCTGGAGGAACTGCCGGCGTGCCGTGTCGAGATGGTAGGAGAGCGGCCAGTAGTTGAGGGTGAGCGCGCCCCCCTCGCCCTGGTAGCTGTCGCTGAAGTGCTCGTAGTCGCCGGCGTTGACGGCGACATCGTAGTTGTTGATCGGCTGGCTGACGAACCAGTCGTAGGTGGTGGTGCCGTCCCCATTCTCGGTCACGGCGCGGAGCCGGCCGTTGGAGACGTCCCTGATCCCGCTCGGCACGGTGATGGCGACTCGCTGGCTGTCCGGCTCGTCCGCCTGGGTGTCCTTGTTGGGCCACCAGATGCTCGCGCCGGTACCCTGGCAGGCGGTCGCGATCCAGTCATTCCCCAGACTGTCCGTCGCCCAGACGACACCGCCATCCCACGGCGCGCGCCGGGCGATGACGGGGTGCCCGTAGTAGTAGACCGAGATCGTCTGGGTCTCGCCGCGCTGCTGCGGCGTGGTGAGAAAAACGAAGAAGGCGTTGCCGTCCCGGCGATACTCGAGGCGCTTGCCCGCCTGCACGAAGCTGTCGATCTGCAGCGGGACCTGCAGGTCGATCTGCATCGTCTGCCCGGGCGCGAGGACCCGGTAGGTGATGTGATTGACACCGCGGATGGTCTGCTTGTCGGTGTTGAAGCGGACGTGGAGATCGTAGAAGGCCACGTCCCACCAGCTACGCTCCGGCGTGAGGGACCCGCGGAGCGAATCGGCGTGAGTGGATTGTGAGGCGTCCTGGGCCGCGGCGGTGGCGAGCGGGACGCAGACCAGGGCGGCCAGCCAGAGGGAGGTTTTCATGCCGTATTTAGGCGATTCGCCGCCCCGCTGACAAGGGCGCCCACCCCGGCACGGTCAGCCGAGTTTCTTGCGCTTCCGGATCTCTCGAACCACCACGCCCGCCGCCGCCAGCGCGCCGACGATCATTCCCGTCTTGGCGGCCTTCTTGCTGACCTTGCCCACGGTCCGGACCTTGGCGCGCACCGACTTCCTGCCCTCGGCGACCAGCACCTTCGTCTCGGCCTTCCGGTAGGCCTTCTCCGCGGCGTCCTGCCCCTTCGCGACCAGCTTCCTGGTGAGCTTGCCCATCCTGCCCTCTCCTTCGATGGAGGGGACCGTGCTCCCGGCCCGAGGTCCGGGGAACGTTCCCTCCTCGGGAAGATGGCATGGCCGGCCTGAAAAGGGCCTAAGGGTGACGTGAAGAGTCCGGGCGCGCGCCTAGTGGACGAGCAGCGAGATGCTGTAGATGATGAGGCCCGCCATGCCGCCCACCAGCGTCCCGTTGAGCCGGATGAACTGCAGGTCGCGGCCGACCGCGAGCTCGAGCCGGTCCGCGGCGACCTCGGGATCCCACTGCCGCACCGTTTCCGCGATCAGCGTCCCCACTTCGTGCCGGTGCCGCTCGAGTACCGCGGCCGCGAATCCGGTGAGGAAGTCGTCCAGCTCCTGCAGCCGGGCGGGGTCGCTGAGCAGCGAGGTGCCGATCGCGTTGATGCCACGGGCGAGCGGCTGCAGCGTCGGCGAGTCGGCCTCGGCGGTATAGCGTTCCGCCGCGCCGCGGGCCTTGTCCCAGAGCGACGCGGCGAACTCCCCGACGGCGGGGTGATCGAGCAGTTCCGCCTTGAGGCCCTCCGCCTTGGCGATGATCTCGGGGGAATGCTGCAACCGTTCGATGAAGTCGCGGAACGCCGCGTCGAACTTGAGCCGCAGCGGGTGCTGCGGATCGGCCTTCACTTCATCGATGAGCCGCTGCGACGCGGTCTCCAGCTTCCGCTGAAAGGCGCTGTCGACCGCGCTTGGCACCCACCAGGGGCTCTCCTCCTTGATGCGCTGGCGCAGCTCGTCGCGATTCTTCGCGAGCGAGTCGCCCGCGAGCTTGAGCGCCTCATCGAGCAGCACCTGGTGCCGCTGGTCCGTTGCCACCACCGAGAGCAGTCGTCCCACCATCGGCGCGAGCGGGACGCTCCGGAGCCGCGACACGGCACTCTCGTGAATCAGGGTCCGCACCTCACCTTCCGGAACCGCCTTGACCGCCTGCGCCACTCCGGCGGCGAGGTCCCTGGCGAGCCGCTGGCTCTGCTCCGGATCGCTCAGCCAGCGGGCCGAGCGCTCGGCCACCCGCATCGAGCCGAGCCGCGCGGATAGGACGTCATGCGAGAGGAAGTGATTCTGCACGAAGTTGCCGAGCACCCGGCCGATCCGTTCCTTCTGGGTCTGGATGATCGCCGTGTGGGGAATCGGGAGCCCGAGCGGACGCCGGAAGAGTGCCGTGACCGCGAACCAGTCCGCCACGCCGCCGACCAACGACGCCTCGGCGGTCGCCCGGACGAAGCCGAGCCAGGGGTAGGCGGGCTCGAGCAGGCGGGCGGTGACGAAGACGATGAGGGCGACGACCAGCAGTCCGGTCGCCAGCCGCTTCATCGTGCGCAGTTCCGCGCGGCGGGTGGCCTCGTCCTTCTTGGGCGGAGCCGGCGGCGCCTCGAGGGAAGGCGGCGGCAGAGTGGGATCTGACATCGGCCCGGGAAAGAAACCACCGCGCATACCACGGCGGAATCCCCGGGCCGATCCGCGGGCGGCGAGTCAGTGGCCGCCCCGGTGTTTCAGCGTTGCAACCTACCGATGGCGACGCCAGCCGCGACCGAACCCGAAGCCGAATGTGGCCCGGAATCCGTAGCGAGGACCGAAGAAGAATGGATCGCAGGCGAAGCAGGGGTAGAACGAGCCGTAATAGAGCGGTCCGTACCAGCCCGCGTAGTGGCGGCCTTCGTACCCGGCCTCCACCGCGTAGCTGGCAGTGTCGTAGTCGTACCGCCCGCTGGTCATCCGGTCGACCAGGTCGAGCAGCGCCGACTCGACGTCGCTGCCGCTCAGGCTGTCGGCCAGGGCCCGGTAATCCCAGCGGCTCCCGTGCAGGAAGGGGGTGAAGTCGAAGGGCTCCTCCGCCCGGACCGCGAGCACGGTGCCGGTGCCGCTCGCCTCGTCGACCGCAAACGCCTCGCGGTCGCCCCGGCCCCGGACCTCGAACTCCTTGCCGCCGCGGACTCGCTGTTCGTCGTCAGGATCGAGGGGGTAGAGCACGCGAACGTGACCGTTCGCGTCCCTGCGGAGCACGAGGAGATGGCCGTCCTGGGCCAGTTTGACCCGGACCCGGGCCCGGTCCCCACGTTCGTAGCTGTCGTGCGAGAGCTTGAGACGGATTGGCGGATCGGCGATGGCGACGGTATGGGCAGTCGGGAGCAGGAGCGAGAGTGCGAGTGCAGCGAGCATGGTGTCCTCCAGGACAGTTTGAAGCGCAGGACCACGCGTAGTTCAAGTTCCGTTCCTCGCGAAATCGTCACCGCCTGCAACGAAAGCGCGCGAGAATCGGGCGATTCGTCTCCTGCGAGTGTACACCACTCGGTCCCCTGTCCCGCGGAGTGTCTTCCCGGAGAGGACGGGATGCTGGCGATCCGGATGCTCCATCGCCGGGTTCCGAGGTCGGTGAACGGGGGCAGCGTGACTGAAGTCTCATCCGTCGCTCAGCCCCGCTTCCTTCATCCGGGTGTACTCTGGCATCGGGGAAATCCCGCAGATCGGGAGGGCCGATGTCCGACGCCGCCACCCGACGTGAGGCGATGGTCCGGCAGCAGATCGCAGCTCGGGGAATTCATGATCCCCGGGTCCTCGACGCGATGCGCGTCGTTCCCCGGGAGGCCTTTCTACCCGACTCGCTGGCCGAGTTCGCCTACGACGATACCCCCCTGCCGATCGCGGAGGGGCAGACGATCTCCCAGCCATACATCGTGGCCCTGATGATCGAGGCAATCCGGCCGCGTCCGAGCGACCGGGTGCTGGAGATCGGCACCGGCTCCGGTTATGCGGCTGCCGCGCTCTCCCGGGTGGTGAAACAGGTCTACACGATCGAGCGCCACGCGCCTCTCGCCGATCAGGCCCGGGAGCGACTGCGCGCGATCGGCTATGCCAATGTGGAAGTCATCGAGGGCGATGGTACGCTCGGCCTGGCGGCGCACGCACCGTTTGACGCGATCATCGTGACGGCTGGCGGGCCCCGCGTTCCCGGCGCGCTCCAGGAACAACTCGCCGTCGGCGGGCGCATGGTGATCCCGGTCGGTGACGAGCGGCAGGTGCAGCAACTGGTGCGCATCACCCGTGTGGATCGGACGCATTTCGACCAGGAGTCGATGCTCGACGTCCGCTTCGTGCCGCTGGTCGGGGCGGAGGCCTGGGAAGAGTCCTCGCTGATCGCCGCACCGCCGCCGAGGAGCCGCGGCGAGGCGGTCGCCTCACTCATTCGCGAGGCGAGCGAACCGATCGGCAGCATTGAGGAGGTTGATCTCGCTCCCCTGCTCGATCGTATCGGTGGGGCCAGGGTGGTGCTGCTCGGCGAGGCCACGCACGGTACGGCGGAGTTCTATCGCATGCGTGCGCGGATCACCCGGGAGCTGATCACCAGACGCGGCTTCACGCTTGTCGCGGTGGAGGCCGACTGGCCGGATGCGGCGCGGATCGACCGACATGTCCGTCACGGGCCGGCGATCCCGAGCCTCGGGCCGGCCTTTACCCGCTTCCCGACCTGGATGTGGCGCAACGCCGAGGTGCAGGACTTCGTCGAGTGGCTGAGGACGTGGAACGCCGACGTGGCGGATCCCGCCCTTCGGGCCGGCTTCCATGGGCTCGATCTCTACAGCCTCTTCACCTCGATTGACGCCGTCCTGCGCTACCTCGACGAGGTCGATCCCGACTCCGCGGCGGTGGCTCGCCAGCGGTACGCCTGTCTCAGCCCGTGGGAGCGGGATCCCGCGGTCTACGGACGGGCCGCCGTCAGCGGTCGCTACCGGAGTTGCGAGGAACCGGTCACCCGGATGCTTCGCGACATGATGGCGCGGCGAATCGACTACGCCGCGTCGGATGGCGAGCGGTTCCTCGATGCGGCCCAGAACGCACGCCTCGTGGCCAACGCCGAGCGCTATTACCGGGTGATGTACTATGGCGGCGCCGACTCCTGGAACCTGCGGGACCAGCACATGTTCGATACGCTCATGATGCTGCTCGCGTCCCGGGGCCCGGAGGCGAAGGCGGTCGTCTGGGAGCACAACTCCCATGTGGGGAATGCCGCAGCGACCGAGATGAGCGCGCGCGGGGAGTTCAATATCGGTCAGCTCTGCCGCAATCGATTCGGGGAGGAGGCTTACCTCGTCGGCTTCGGCACCGATCACGGCACGGTGGCGGCCGCCAGCGACTGGGATGCTCCCATGCAGGTGATGCAGGTCCGCCCGTCGCATCCTGACAGCTACGAATGGCTCTTTCACAAAGCGGGCCGGTCGGCGTGCCTGCTTCCGCTCGGTGCCGCGGCCCGGCCGGCGCTGCGCGACGAACTCCACTCGCCCCGCCTGGAGCGCGCCATCGGCGTGATCTACCGGCCCGACAACGAACTCCAGAGTCACTACTTCCAGGCCGTCCTCCCGCGGCAGTTCGACGAGTTCATCTGGTTCGACGAGACCCAGGCGGTCCACCCCCTTCCGGGGCCATCCGCCGGTGGCGTGCCGGACACCTACCCCTTCGGCCTATGACTGGTACCCTGCCGCTGTGGGACGTCGCCTCGGTCGAGGCCAAGCTGGCCTGGATGCGGAAGAGCCACATCTGGCCGAACGGACGCCGCTACCTCTGGACCGACGCGTTCGGTGTCGTCCTCCTCGCGTCCCTGGCGAGGGAACTCCAGGAGGAGCGCTACTTCCGTCAGGCGGAATGGGTCGTTGCGGAGGTGAAGCGGGTGCTGGGGCCGCCCCGCGCGGTGCCGGGTGGGGAGGAGCCGGAGCGCGACTGCGAGTACTTCCACTGCCTCACGATGTGGCTGTTCGCGCTCAGCCGGCTCGGCGCGATTGAGGGTCGCTATCGCGAGGAGGCCGTCGGGCTCGCCCGCGAGCATCTTCCAGCCTTCGTCGTGCCCGACACCGGCGTGGTGTGGAAGCTGCCGCAGGAGGATGCCAGCCCGTTCCCGGACTTCGGCATGAGCGCCCTGGATCCCTTCTTCGGGCTGGTGATCTATCGCCTGCTCGATCCGGTCGCCCTGGCACCGCAGATCGCCGCGTTCGAGTCGGTGGTGCAGGCAACGCGCTCCCGCGTGGTCATCACCCACGACCTGGGGCTGGGGATGATGCTCTGGCTGAGCCATTTCTTCCCCGAGGAGCCGTGGGCCATGGAATTCCGCGCCCAGGCCCTGCTGCAGCTCGACGAGATGTGGATCAACCCGCCGGGCTACTTCTGCCGCGTGCCCTGGAAGCGTGACATGAAGTTCGCGTTCACCAACTTCGGCGTGTCGCTCGGCCTTCAGTCCGTGGCCGCGAGCCCGGAGCGGGTGCGGCGGCTCAACGCCTTCTTCGGCGGCTACCGCTCCGGCGACGCGTATGATGCCGACGCGATCACCCACGTCATGGCCTGCACCTCGCACTTCCCGGGGGAGTTCCTGCGTCACGCCCTGCCGTAGCGCCCAGGGGGTCAGTCGTGCTTTCGCGCTGCAGTCGCGCCTGACGACGCCGTCGCCGTGAGGCCGGTTCCCGCGACCGAGGCGGTGATCCGTGGCGCGCTGCCGCGCGGGTCCGGCTGCCACTGGGCCGTCACCCGGCCGGCGTCGTCGCTTCGCCCCTCAGCCGGCGTCACCACGCCGCCGCGCCCCCTGAAACGAACCACGGCGTTCCGGACCGGGTTGCCGAAGCGGTCGGCGACCCGCGCGCTCACCTTCTGGCGCTCTCCCGGACGGGAGGTCGTCGCGAGTGGCGAGAGGGTCAGCGCGGCCGGCGGGCCGGCGGAGGCGCGGGCCGTGACGACCAGCGTCGAATCCATCCCCTCGACGGCGATCCGCAGCATCTGCTCGCCCGCCGCCGGACCGAGCGTCCATCGCGTGGCCGCCTCCCCCGTCCGGTCGGTCAGGATCACGGAGTCGTTGACGGTGCCGGCCCCGGGGCGGAGGATCACGGCCTGTCCCACGACGGCGTTGCCCACCGCATCCTGGAGCTGAACCCGGACTGGAACCGGAAGGGGAAGTCCGGCGACCCCCCGTTGCCCCGCGCCGCTCGTCAGCCGTGCCTGCGCCGGTGAGCCGGCGGTTGTGGTGGCGATGATGCTGAACGGGGGTGTCCCTCGGCTCCGGCCGATCTGCACCAGGAGCCGCTGCCGGCCCAGGCGCCGCCCCAGCGACCAGCGGGCCGTGGCCGTGCCGACGCTGTCGGTGCGTTCCGCACCCTGCGCGCTTCCGCCGTCCGGCGTAGTCCACTCGACCGGCAGCATCGCGAGTGCGACACCGAGGGTATCGGTCACCCGGATCGTCACCGGATCGTCGAGTGTGGTGCCTGCGATGCCGGTGGGCGCCTGCCCGAGGAACTCGGTGCGCACGCTGCCCGGGGCCGGGTCGGCCTCCGCGCTGGCGCTGAGCGTGCTGTCGAGCGTGCCGACCCGCACGATGACTCGTTGCAGCCCCGGGTGCGGACTCAGCGTCCAGAGCGCGCGGGCCCGCCCCTCCTGGTCGGTGATGGCGGTGGCCGGCTCGAGCACGCCCAGCCCATCCTCGGGCAGGAATGCCACGCTGCTCCCCGGCACCGGCCTCCCCCCGCGGGCGAGCACCTGGACGACCAGGGGGGCGAGGAGCCGCCGGCCGGCCAGGGCGCGCTGATGATCACCATTTGTCAGGCGCGCCTCGACCGGTGTCAGGTCGACCTGGAGCGACAGGGTGGCGCCCACCTCACCGAGCACCGCGGAGATCGTGGTGACCCCCGCTTCGCCGGTGGTGGCGGCGCCGGTGGAGTCGATCGCCACGATGGCGGGGTCGCTGCTCCGCCAGCGGGGCTCGAGGCCGCGGACCCGGTGACCCCGGGCATCCTCGGCGTAGGCCGCGAAGCGCGCGGTCTCACCCTGCCGCAGTCGGGCGGCTCCCTCGCTGGTGATCACCACGCGGGCGGGTCGCTGGATGACGCTGATCGAGGCGCCGCTGGTCAGGTCCCGGACATGCACACTGATGCGGGTGCGTCCGGGACCGCGGGCGATGACGGCGCCGGTGGAATCCACGTCCGCGATGGTGGTGTCGTCGCTGACCCAGTGGAGCCGCGCCCCGGTGAGGATCGCGCCCCGACGGTCGAGGACCGTCGCGGCGAGCATCGCGGTGTCGCCGATGGCAAGCAGGGAGTCGGCGCGCGGGGTGACGAGGACCCGGGTGGCGGCGTGGTCGGCAAAGCCGACGTCGACGGCGCCGAGCCAGGCGGTGAGCCCGAGGTTCCGCGCATTCACCAGCAGTGCGGTCACGGCCGCGGTAGTGGTCAGCAGCCAGGTGATCCACTTGCCCGCACCACCGAGCACACCGTTGGAGGGTGCCACGCGCATCGCTGATCTCCGGAGGCAACGAGAGGACCTCCCGTTCAGTACTGCTCCGTCGCGCGTGTCGCTGTGCCCCAGCGCACAGGGGAAAGAAATGTGCGCCGGGACACAGGAGTGTCCCGGCGCACGACCACCGACCAGTGCCCGATTACGGCGCGGTAACCGTCATGGGCGAGGTCGCGGCGGACAGCCGGCTGATGGCGGCCACGACTTCGCTCGGCTGCTCTTCCCCGATGTACTGTCCCGACCCCTCCACGGACTCGATCGCGAAGTCGCTCAGGGAGCTGCGCAGCTGCTCGATCTCCTCCGGCTTGATCCGGCTGGGGTGCTCGATGGTCCCGAGCAGCAGACGGACGGGCACGCGGGTCTCATGCATCCGCTCCCGAAGCGACTCGGGCTCCTTCGACTTCGACATTGCGCGCAGGGCGTCGATGGCCCCGTCGACATCGGCGGCCTGGCCCGCGGTGTATTCGTCGACCACGTCCGAGGTGACCCAGGTGGTGTCTCCCGAATTCTGGATCAGATCGTGCCAGACCCGCTTGCGGATCGTGCCCGGCCCGACGAAGAGCTTGGTGAGGAAGCCACCAAAGCGGAGTGCATGCTTGAGCCCCGGCGTCGCGGCGGTTTCGGCCGGGCCGCCGTCGATCGACAGGACGCCTCGCACGAGTTCGGGGCGGCGATAGGCCATGCGAAACGCGATGGCGGCCCCGGTAGACTGGCCGACGATCAGCGCATCCGTCGCGTTCAGACTGTCCAGCACCGCCCCGATCCGGTCGGCCTGCGCGGCGAACGAATAGTCGACCTTTGGCGGGTGGGCGGACGAGCCGAACGCCAGCGGCTCGATCACGATGCAACGGTAGCCAAGTGGCACCAGTTCCGCGATCACATGGCGGAAGCTGAACGCTCCGCCGAAGATCCCGGGCAGGAACACGACCGGCTGTCCCGCGCCCGTGCTCGAGGTGCGGAGGACCTCGAGTGGCGCGACCTGGACGTCCCGCACGACGGTGGAGTCGAGCAGGGCCAGCAACGACAGTGTGGCAAGGAACACGAGGGCTCCCGGAGAGGGATCGAGGAGGGGCGGAATGCGACAGCCGTGAGTGAATGTAGTGGATTGTACCGGCGGAGGCCCGCATGCGGCCGTCGATCGTTCAAGGTTTGCGCGGTTGACGGCTCGTCCCTCGCGCGGAAGGTTCTCGCGTCTGCAGTGCGCTCGGCGCCGGGAGCACGCACCTGGATGCAGCGCGGCCCCGCCGTCAGGCGGGGCCGCGCTGCCCTCGGAATCCCCTGGCGACTACTGGAAGCTCGGTTGTCCGGGATTGACGCCACACTGCCCGCCGGCATCCGTCACCGTTCCCTGTCCATTCCAGTAGAAGGTGCTCTGGCTCGGCACGATCAGGTCGCTCGCCAGCGGCAGGGTCTGGTGGGTGCTGAAGCCGCGGTTCTGCGCGGCGGTCGTGTCGCGGGTGAGGACGATGGTGACATGATCATCCGCCGGCACGCTGTCGGAGCCGGTGCCGATGATCGGGTTCAGGTCGACGTCCTTCCAGTCGGTTTCGCCGGCACGATAGATGTCGCCGGCGTACTCGACGGTCGAGTCGCAGACGCCGAAGGTCGTGGCCGGCTGGACCCGGATCACGTCGGACATCTTGATGGCGACGCATTGATAGGCGCCGTCGGCAGGTGACCCGCTGAAGAGCACCGGATTCGAGACGAAGTCCTTGACCGACGCGGTCGCGCCGTAGTCCTGGACCAGCACCGGCGACGAGCAGTCGGCGTTCGGGCTGATGTACAGCGCATAGACGCCGATGCGCAGCGCGCCCGGATCTCCCGTCAGGTACTGCGGCGTGAAGGCCGACCCGAGGATCATCGGCGGTGCTCCGGCGGAGCCGTAGACTGTGAAGAGGGCGGGCGTGCTGGATGTGGTCGACGTGCAGGCACTGGCGAGCACCAGCGCCGGCAGCGCGAACAGAGCGGAGAGACGGGTGCCGTGGCGCATGAGCGGTTCCTGGGTGAAGGGGATTAAGGGCGCGACCCCACACCCCTCCATCGGCAGCCACCCGCGAAAGCTTGAATGCGAGCGAACTGCTCTTGATGCTGGACGCCGAAGCAACGCGGCCCCGTCCGGTGGACGGGGCCGCGTAAGGGAGGATCCTGGTCTCCTTGGGACGCCCTACGGCGCGATGACGTTCGCGGTGAAGACGGCTCCGGTGATGCCGCTGCCCGGGATGGGCGGCGTCGCCGTCGCGGTGACGGTGTTCGGCAGCGAACCGTCCCCGAGCGTCCACCCGCCCAGCGTGGCCGCGCCCGAGGCGTCGGTGACCTGGACGGCGCCGGTGATGCTGCCCTGACTCCCGGCCGGGACCGCGAAGGTCACCGTCACGCCGGGGACGGGGTGGCCCTTCGGCGTCACGATCACCACTCTCGGCAGCTTGAAGCCGTCGACCTGCGAGTTGGCCCGGCCCGAGATCGTTTCGCTGGCCGGATCCATGGTGGCCAGCGTATCCACGGCGCCGAAGGGGCTGAACTTCTTCGTCGTGCCGCCGAGGCAGCAGGTCGCCACCGTCGCCGCTTCGGCGGTCTGCGGCAGGAAGAGCGTCGCCGCCAGTTCGCGCCAGCCCCGATTGAACCCGAAGCCGAGACCGCCCGACAGGTTGGTGCAGTCGATGAAGGGCACGTTGGTCCGGGGGAGCAGCTCGACCACCGGGCCGACGTTGTGACCGACCTTCAGACGGGAATAGTCCGGCGGTGTGAAGTTCGCGACCTGGCAGACGCCGACGAGGACATCGGCGCTGAAGGCCACCGTTGGTGACGAGGTGAACTCGTAGAACGCCGGGTACTGGTCCAGCGGGGTGAGCAGCGGAAACGGCTCGTCAGGCAGGCGCTGAATCGTGATCAGCGTCGGCGTCGGGACCGTGGCGCTGGGGATGTTCACCGCCGCGAACTGGGTGCCGGTGCGCACCAGCGTCGTCGGGCCGTTGGGGAAGACGATCGCGGCCGCCCCGTCGTCGCCCAGCACGCTCAGGGGCAGATTCGGCTGGGGGAGGCCGACCACGCAGTACAGGCCGTTCACGAGGCTCAGCACGTTCGCCTGCGTCGCGGACGACTTCCCGCCGAGCAGGGTGCCCGCGAAGTAGTTCTGCAGCAGCGGCTGCAGCAGGCTGAACATCACCGTGCGGGCGTCGGCCAGCTTTCCGGCCGGCGCCAGCTTGTAGATCTGGGTGATCTGACTGTTGGCGGCGGTCAGGGTGGTGCCGACGGGATACAGTGTCCGAAGCAGGGTACGGGACTGATCCACCGTCGGGCAGGTGATGTAGGACGTCGGACCGCTGAATGCCTGGGGGCCGGTAGGCTGATTGCCCGGCTGATCGGAACAGCCGACCAGAACGACAAGGCCGAGGGCGAGGGCGCGAACGGCGGGGCGCATGTGGGATCCTCTTTTGGGGGCAGGGCGAGGGTCGACCTCTGCTGCAGGATTGATGCGCGAAACTCGGCCGCCGAGCGTTGCGATCCGGGTTGGGCTAACTGTATGGCTGGGTTTGATTTGTGATGGCGGTCACGAGCAGGGCAGGGCCCGTGGTACGGGAGTCCGGTTGTGGCATTTCCACGACAGCTGAGGCGGACGAGCCGCGAGTTCGGCCCAACTGACGGTGCGGCTAGGGCTTCCGTCCAATGAGCTGGAGGTAGCTCGGGTCGGTGTCCAGGTCCTTGAACCACCAGCCGCTGTCATCAACCATGTTCGCGCGCCGACTGGGGCTGGCGTTGAAGTACGTCTTGAGCATCTCGATCGCTGCGGGCTTGTCGCCGAGCAGGGTGTAGACGAACGCCTGAATGTTGGCCAGGTCGGCGGTCGGATCGGTCTCCTGGGTCCCCTTTGATCGGGAAAGCAGGTGTCGTGCGCTGTCCTTCAGGCCCGCCCTGGCCAGGACCCCTGCAATGATGGAGTTGTTGTAGAGCCGGGTGTAGGCGCGCTTCGCCTCCGGCGCCATGGCGATGAGGGAGTCGGAGAGCGCCCAGGCGAGCGGGACATTGGGCTCTCCTGACTTCATGGTCATCAGCCAGAGGCGGCATTCGGTGAAGTCCGGATTGGCCGGGAACCGGCGCCGACCCTCCGCGCAGTAATAGTCGACGTCCTTGAGGTTGCCCAGGTCGTAGGAGGCGTAGACCAGCCGGCGCATGATCACGTCGGTGTTGCTGAGGAAGGCGTCACTCCGGAGCGCCTCACGCGCCGCGATGACGACGTCCGCATTCTTCTTGGTGTGGTTGTAGAGGTGGGAGAGCGTGGCGTAGGCGCCGGCCTGGGAGGGATTGATCTTGGTAGCCGTCTCCAGGTCGCTCTGCGCGGCGAGGAGCAGCGCATTGGCCGCCGCGGGGTCGCGCTCGAGCTCCAGGTTCCACTTCCAGTAGCGCAGGTTGCCGCGCAGTTCGAAGGCGTCGGCGTTGCGCCCGGCCTTGTCCAGCGAGAGTGCCTGGTCCGCATGATGCAGCCCGGTCTCGATCCAGCGGCCAGCGACGACCGGGTTGTCCCCGAAGAAACGGGAACGCTCGTACGCGAGGGTCCCCTGCAGCACGACCGGATCGATCCAGGTGTTGTCCAGCGCCTCCACCTGTGCCAGCAGCGAGTCCGCCTGCTCGAAGTCGCGTGACATTCCTGCGGTATCGCTCTTCTCGATGGCGGCCGTGCCCTGCTTGTGCAGTCGCTCGGCCCGCTGCAGCAGCGCCCACGCGGCGGCGCTCCGGGTGCCGACCCGCTGGTCGCGCAGCCGGATCTCGTCGCCGAGCTGCGCCCGGATCAGGAATGCCGCCTTCTCGGCCAGGGAGTCGCGCACCGCGAGCAGGTCGCCGGCCGATTGCGTGAGGCTGGCTCCGCGCAGTGCCGCGCCGGTGTTGCCATCGATGAGGTTGAGCTGCACCTGCAGCTTGTCGCCCACCGGCTCGAGCTTCCCCTCGACCACCATGCCCGCGGCGAGGGCGCGTCCGATGCTGTCCGGCGTGGCGGTGCTGTCGCGCCACGCCCCGACGCCCCCCCTCGAGACGACGCTGAGTTGCGGTACCTCGCCGAGCGCACTGATGAGCGCCTCGGTCAGGCCGTCGGCGACATCACCGAGCCGCTTATCGGGGCTGAGGTCCTTGAAGTACAGGACTGCGATGTGATGCGGATCGAGACCGCCGACGTCGGCCGGTCCCCCGCCACTCCGATGGGTCAGCCACCACCCGAGCCCGCCCCCGATCAGCAGGACTGCGCCGGCCGCGGCGATGCCATAGGCGAAGAGCGAGCGCTTCTTCACCGTGACCGTGACCGATCCGGCCGGGGGCGTGCCCTGCTGCGTGGCCCGCTGGGTACGGCGGGTCATCGTGTTGCGCGACACGCTGTACCGGGTCGCCGTCGCTCCCGGCGGCGCGCCCAGCATCTCGGCGAACTGCGACGCCGTCTGAGGCCGGTCCGCCACCACCTTGTTGAGCGCCGCCATCACCGCGTCCTCGACCTCGTCCGGCACGGTGTCCCGCACCACCTGCAGACTCGGCACCTGCTCCATCGCGTGCCGGGCCATGATCTGCCGGGCGTTGGTGCCGGTGAAGGGGGGCTGGCCGGCGAGCATCTCGTACAGCACGCAGGCCAGCGAGTAGATGTCGCTCGTGGGGCCGACCGTGTCGCCCACGGCCTGCTCCGGACTCATGTAGAGCGGCGTCCCGACGGCGGTCCCGGTCTGGGTCAGCCGCTGATTGCTGCCCGCCTCGGTGACCGCCCTCGCAATGCCGAAGTCGGCGACCAGGGCATGCCCGCCGGAGAGCATGATGTTCTCCGGCTTGATGTCGCGATGGATGATGCCCAGCATGTGCGCGTAGCCGAGGGCGTCGGCGACTTCGAGCGCCACATGGACGGCGAAGTCGACCGGGAGCATGTGGTCCCGGTCGAGCCGCTCTCGCAGCGACTCGCCGTAGACGAACGGCATGACGTAGTAGAGGAGGCCGTCCGCCTCGCCCGAGTCGAACAGGCCGAGGATGTTGGGGTGCTGCAGCTTGGCGGCGAACTTGATTTCGCGGTCGAAGCGCTCGGGGCCGAGGCTCTCCGCCAGGTCGGGATGCAGCACCTTGATCGCGACTTCGCGATCGTGCTTGATGTCGGTGGCGAGATAGACGGTGGCCATGCCCCCGCGCCCCAGCTCCCGCTGGATTCCGTACCGACCACTGAGAGCGGCTTGCAGGCGGGCGAGGGTCTCGGACACGGTCTGGTGCAAGGGGAACGTGAACTGATTGGAGCCAAAGTATACGGGTCTCCGGGTGCTTCGGCTAGCAGCGGAACCGCGCGCGTCGGCACTGTCATCCCCGGGGCGTATCTTCTGACATGCCACTTCGATCCCCCGCCGGCCCAACCGGTCGTCCGCTCCCCGACCGCGTGGTCCACGCCGACTGGAGCAAGCATCCTGAAAAGCGCTGGCTCGCACGCGCGAACCGGACCGCCGCCGGCGGGTGGCTCCTCCTGCGCGCCGAGCCCGTCGGCGACCCCGGTACGCTGGTCGACCGGGAAGGGGAGGGGCACTCGGTGCTGTTCGGCTTCGATTTCCCGATCGGGCTGCCCGAGGCCTACGCACAACTGGCCGGCCTTGATTCGTTCCGGGCGGTGCTTCCCCGCCTCGGCTCGGGGCGCTGGTCCCGCTTCTTCGAGGTGGCATCGCGGCTCGAGGAGGTGAGTCTCGATCGGCCGTTCTATCCCGACGGCCTCGCGGACGCGGGTGACCGCCCCAAGCTGGCCTTCCACGCCAGGCTCGGCCTGCCGGCTGGTGTCTCGCTGCTGCGTGGGTGTGAACGGCCTTATGGGCAACGCGGTCCGGCGTGCGAACTCTTCTGGACCAAGGGCGGCAAGCAGGTCGGCAAGGCGGCGATCGCGGGCTGGCGGGAGGTGCTGCAGCCGGCGCTCCAGGCCGGCGCGGCGCTCTGGCCCTTCGATGGGGACCTCGCGCGCCTCCTCGAACGGGGCGGTGCTGTCCTGCTCGAGACCTATCCCGCCGACGTCTACCGCCGGCTCGGCCTGGTCTGGCGACAGGCCGCCGATGCGCGGGGCAAGACGGGAAAGCGCGTCCAGCAGGACCGCCGGGCCAACGCTCCCGCCTTTGCGCGCTGGGCCGAACGGGTCGGGGTCGAACTGTCCGCCGCGCTGCGGGACGAGATCGAGGACGGGTTCGGTACCCGGGCCGACGGCGAGGACCGGTTCGATGCGGTCGTCGGCCTGATCGGCATGCTCGACACCCTTCTCGACCCGGCGGATCTCCCCGAGCCGCGCGCCGAGTCACTTGTCAGGGTCGAGGGCTGGATCTTTGGCCAGCCTGTGCCATAATCCTCCATGGCCTCTTCCAAGCTGCAGCGCTGGATCGATCTGCTCGCGGCACTCCTGCCGGGATCCGTCCCGCTCAGCCTCAGGCAGCTCACCCTCCGGGTCCCCGCCTATCTCGCGTCGAGCGAGCGGAACGAAGAGACCCTGCGGCGGATGTTCGAACGCGACAAGGACGAACTCCGCGCCGCGGGCATCCCGATCGACACCGTGACGCTGCCTGACGGAGAGACCAAGGGCTACCAGCTCCGGACGAAGGATTTCTACCTTCCGTACCTGGTGCTGCGGGCCGACGGGAAGAAGACCCCGCCGAAGAAGGTGAACCGGTATGGCTACCGGGCGCTGGCCGAGCTGACGTTCGACGCGGACGGGCTTCTCGCCATCCGGGATGCGGCCGCACGGATCACCCAGCTGGGCGATCCGGTCCTGTCCGGGCACGCCGCGAGTGCGATCCGCAAGCTGGCATTCGACCTGCCGCTCGACAGTGCCGCGGCGGACCCCTCCCACATCGCTCCCGGAACCGACCGGGTTCCCGACGCCGTCTTCGAAACGCTCGACGAGGCGCTGGCGAGCCGCAAGCTGGTCACCTTCCGCTACCGGTCCATGCACGCGGACGAAGAGCGGGTCCGGGAGGTCTACCCCTACGGTCTCTTCTTCCTGAGCCAGCACTGGTATCTCGCCGCGGCGGCGCCAGCTGACCCGCGCGTGAAGAACTACCGCCTGAGCCGGATTACCGCGCCGCGGATCAACAGTGAGCGGCCGGGCACGGCGGACTTCACGCGGCCGCGCGAGTTCGACCTGCGTGCGCACGCCCGCTCCCGTCAGGCCTGGGAGCTCGGCGAAGGAGACGGGGAACACGCCACCGTGGAGTTCCGGGCTGGGAGCGGGGCGGCGCTCGCCGCGCGGAAACTCGGCGAGGCGGTGGATGGTCACCCCGACCGGCGCCGGTTTCTGGTGCGGCGCCGCGACGCCTTTGCGCGCTGGCTGCTCTCGTTTGCCGGGGAGGTCATCCCGCTCGAGCCGGCCGACGTCGTGGAGGAATTCCGCGGCCTCGCCGCCGCAACCCGCGCCCGGTACCTGTCATGACCGATACCGCCGCGGCGCAGCTCCGCCGCCTCCTCGAGCTCATTCCTCACCTGGCGGACGACAAATCCCACTCGATCGATGCGGTGGCGAAACGGGCACGCACCGAGCGCAGGACGCTGCTGCGCGACCTGCGCGCGCTCGCGGAGCGGGCGAACGACCCGGGCGGCTTCACCGAAGGGGTGGAGGTCTTCATCGAGAAGGACGCGGTCACGGTGCGCTCGCCGCATTTCCTGCGTCCGATGCGGCTGACGCTCGCCGAACTCGCCGCACTCGAACTCGGCCTCGTCATGCTGGAGCGGGAGCGCCCACCCGAGGAGATCGGACCCATCGCGACCGCGCGGGCCGCGCTGCGCGCCGTGATCAGCAAGCTGCCCGCCGAGTCCGAGACCGAGATCGTGCGCGAGGGTGTGGCCGCCGCGGCCGTCGATCCCGCGCTCCTGGCAACGTTGCGCCGGGCCGCTCACCAGCGGCGCAAGGTCCACCTCTCCTATCAGGGCGGCAGTGCCAAGGGGCATGGCTCACGGAAGGTCTGTCCCTACGGCCTCGTGGCGACGCACGGGATGTGGTATCTCGTCGCGCACTGCGAGACGGGGGAGGGGCTGCGCTTCTTCCGGGCCGACCGGATCACCGGCGCGGAGATCCTCGCCGACCCGTTCGAGCTGCCGGAGAACTTCTCGCTCGATGCCGTCCTCCAGGACGGCATGGCCTTCCGGGCGGAACAGGCCGCCGTGCTGCAGGTGAAGTACAGTCCGCGCATCGCACGCTGGATCGCGGAGCGCGCCGGGGTGCCGCTGGCGGAGGATGGCTCGCTGCTGCTCGAGCACCCGCTGGCCGATACCGGGTGGGCTGTCCGCCACGTGCTCCAGTACGGTCCCGACGCGGAGGTGCTCTCGCCCCCTGATGTACGGGCCGAGGTCCTGCGGAGGCTCACGGAACTGCTCTAGCCCGCTCCCACTGTCACACCCCTCCTGTATCCTGGCTGGATCACCACCCGGGAGGGGTCATGAAAGCCAGTGTCTCGCTGTCCACCCAGTTCGTCACGTCGCAGAACGCCCATCAGATTCGTGCGCTCGTTTCGCTGAGCGGCGAGGCGCCGGTCCGCCGTGCGCCGATCAACGTCGCCCTCGTGCTCGATCGCTCCGGCTCGATGGCCGGCGCCCCGCTCGCTGCGGCACGCGAGGCGGCGCGTCGCTTCGCGGAGTTCCTCGGTCCCGATGATCGACTCACGATCGTGACCTTTGATGACACCGTGAGCACCATTTTCGGGCCCGGCGCCGGCGGCAACCCGCTGGCGCTCGACGCGATCGACCGCATCGAGGCAGGTGGCAGCACCAACCTCTCCGGCGGATGGCTCGAGGGCCGTCGCCATGTGGCGGACGGTCTCGTCAACGGGACCAACCGCGTCGTGCTCCTCACCGATGGCAACGCCAACGCGGGCCTGGTGGAGCCGCCCCGCCTGACGGGGCTCGCCACCAGCGCCCGGGAGCAGCGGGTCAGCAGCACCTGCATCGGCTTCGGGGCGAGCTTCAACGAGGATCTGCTGCGCGCCTTTGCCGAGTCGGGTGGCGGCAACTACTGGTACGTGGAGGCGATCGATCAGATGGGCGCGATCTTCCAGGGCGAGATCGAAGGTCTCGTCGCCCTCGCGGCCCAGAACCTCCATGTCGACGTCCGGCCGGTCCATCCGGGTGTCGCAGGTGTCTCCTTCGTTCCGTCCTTGCCGCTCACCCATCTCGAGGAGGGCTGGCGGGTGGCGCTGGGGGATCTCTACGCGACCGCGCCGAGGTCGCTCGGCATCGTGGCGCACGTGGAAGAGGTGGCGGAACTCGGCATGGTCACGATCGCCGAGCTCAAGGTTCGAGCCGACGTCGTGACCGAAGTGGGGATTGTCCATCAGGCCATCACGCTGCCGGTGGTGGCGAACCTCGATGGCTCGGTGCGCCTCGAGCCGCTGGTGGAGCAGACCTTCCTGCGATTCGAGCTGGCGCGGGCACGGGAGGAAGCCGTCGCCCGGGCCGACCGTGGCGAGTTCGTGGAGGCGGCGCGGGCGCTCCGGGAGGCGGGGCGGATGTGCGAGCCCCTCATCGCCTTCGACGCAACCCTCGCGGAGGTGCGCGACGATGTGCTGGCGGAGGCGGCCCGTCTCGAGGAGCGGCAATACGACCCGCGTGACCGCAAGTATCACCTCGCGCAGGCGGTGGCCGACCGCGATCTCAAGGCCGAATACGGCCGGACGATCCGCCGGAAGCGCTAGGGACTGACAGTGGGGAGCCGGGCCGCTACCTTGTGGCGTCCCGGTTTCCCCTCTCCCGGTCCCGATGCCGACACTCGCCCCCGAGCTGCAGCGCCGCCTCAAGGGCCTCCGCGCCCTGGTCGGCAACACCCCCCTGCTGGCGATCTCCTGCGAGTACCGCGGCCGCCGCCGCGTGATCTATGCCAAGGCGGAGCACCTCAACCTCACCGGCAGCATCAAGGACCGGATGGCGCTGCACATCCTGCGGCGGGCCTACGAGCGTGGGGCGCTCGAGCCGGGAGACCTGATCATCGAGGCGACCAGTGGCAACACGGGGATCGCCTTCGCCGCGATCGGCCGCGCACTGGGTCATCCGGTTGCCATCTTCATGCCTGACTGGATGAGCGAGGAGCGCAAGAACCTGATCCGGTTCTTCGGCGCGGACATTCATCTCGTGAGCGCGGCGGATGGGGGATTCATCGGCAGCATCCGGCAGGCCGAAGCACTCGCCGCCGCGCGAGGCCGCGCGTTCCTGCCGCGCCAGTTCAGCAACGAGGACAACAGCGCCGCGCACACCGCCACCACCGGTCCGGAGATTCTCTGGCAGCTCGCGCGCCAGGGCCTCAGGCCCGACGCGATCGTGGCCGGCGTCGGCACGGGCGGGACGATCATGGGAACCGGCCGCTACCTGCGTGAGCGGTTCCCCGGGATCGCGGTCCATCCGCTCGAGCCCGCCGGCTCCCCCACGCTCACCACCGGGCACAAGGTCGGCAAGCACCGCATCCAGGGCATCTCGGACGAGTTCATCCCGCCGATCGTCGATCTCGGCTATCTCGACGCGGTCGTCGCGGTGGACGATGGAGACGCCATCCTCATGGCCCAGCGATTGGCCCGGGAACTCGGGCTCGCCGTCGGCATCTCGGCGGGTGCGAACTTCCTAGGCGCGCTTGCGGTCCAGGAGCGCCTCGGCCCCGACGCCGTCGTGGTCACCTTTTTCTGCGACGACAACAAGAAGTACCTCTCCACCGATCTGGTGCGGGTGGAACCGGTGAAGCCCACGCACCAGACCCCCGCGGTCACGCTGCTCGGCTTCGAGGCCTTCTCCCGTCCCTGCGAGACCTGCGGCGACAGCGTCTGAGGCTTCGGCTGGGGCTCAGCCGAACAGCCAGCGCACCACGTAAACAGCCAGGATCATCGCCGCGATGTCCGCGCTCAGTCCGGCCGGGATTGCGTGCCGGGTCTTCTTGATGTTCACCGCCCCGAAGTACACCGCCACCACATAGAACGTCGTCTCGGTCGAGCCGAACATCGTGGCCGCCGTCTTCACGATGAGCGAGTCCGCGCCGTAGCGGTTGATCAGGTCGAGCATGATCCCCGCAGAGCCCGACCCGGTGAGCGGCCGGGTGATGGCCATCGGAAGCACCTCGGGTGGGATGCCGAGTGGCGAGAGCAGCGGACGCAGCCCCTCCACCAGGAAATCCATTGCACCCGATGCGCGGAACATCGCGACGGCGAAGAGAATGGCGACCAGGTAGGGGATGATGTTCACCGCCACCTGGAAGCCGTCCTTGGCGCCGGTGACGAACTCCTCGTAGACCGGCACCCGCTTGTAGAGGCCGTAGAGCGGGAATCCGATGATGATCACGGGGATGACGAAGACCGAGAGCAGGTCGATCGCGTTCCGGAAGAAGTCCATGGTCGGCGCGCCTCAGTTGGTGGGGACGGCGCCGGGCTGGCGCATCGGGTCGCTCGCGCGATAGCCCTTCAGCCTGCCGAGCAGCTTGGCCATCACGATCGCCGTCACGATGGAGCAGGCGGTGCAGATCAGGATGGCGAAGTAGAGCTGGTTCACCTGCAGTCCCATGATCGCGACGAGCAGGACCGGAGGCACGAGCTGCACACTCGCGGTATTGAGCGCGAGCAGCATGACCATCGAGTTGGTCGCCGTGTCCTTCACCGGATTCAGCTTCTGCAGCTCCTCCATCGCCTTGATCCCCATCGGGGTCGCGGCGTTGCCGAGGCCCAGCACGTTGGCCGACATGTTGAGCACGATCAGGCCGAGGGCCGGGTGGCCTTTGGGAATCTCGGGGAAGAGCGGTCCGAGAATCGGCTGGGCGAGGCGAACGATGCCGTTGATGAGGCCGGCCTTGTCGGCGATGCGGAGCATGCCGAGCCAGAGTGCGATCACCCCGATGAGTCCGAGCGCCAGGGTGACGGCAGTCTTGGCCATGTCGATCCCCGCCTTGGTGATGGCCACCAGCTTCACGAAGCGGACCCGCCCGAAGGTCACCTCGCCCGTCGCGATGCTGTCTCCGCGGTGGGCCGTGAACCGGATCGCGCCGCGGAGGTCGTTGTCCCGCTCGGATGTCATGGTCCGGACGGTGGCGAGCGGCTCGGGAAGCGTGACGTCCTTGGCGAAGCGCAGCTCCCGCGAATCGAGGTTCTGCATCAGTGTCCCCGCATAGCTCGCGGCGACGCCGACCGGCTGGCCGTAATGCCCGGACCAGGTCGCGGAATCGGCCCGCACGGCGACGGTGAGCGAGCGGGAGTCTGGGTTGTATCCATCGGGGAAGGCGAGCGTGACGGGGAGCGGCTGGCCGTTGCGGTAGGTGTCGCGCTGCAGATCGCCGGCATCGGTGACCAGCGCGAACACGAGGCTCAGAATGACGAGCCCCGCCCAGATGTAATTCAGCATGCGGGAGCCTTTCGGGGGAGACGCTCAGAAGCTACGTGCCGCCGCACCCCTTGTCATCCCGATAGTGCTCCCCGCGTTCGCCGTTCTGCCCTGCGGGGTTGCCGAGACCCCCTGCGACCATCCCCGGCCCGGGAGCATCTCTACGCCATCACCTGCTCACACGGAGCCTGCATACCATGTCCTCCCGTTTGCCGCGGACCCTTTCCGCCCTCGCCGCCATCGCCCTCTGTGCTGCCCCGCTGGCGGCCCAGGACGACAATGTTCGCGTCTATACCACCATGGCCGACCACCCCCGGATCGGAGTGATGCTGCAGTCGCGCGCCGACAAGGAGACCGATCGACTCGGCGCCAAGATCGCCGACGTGACGCCCGACGGTCCCGCCGATAAGGCGGGTCTCAAGGCCGGCGACATCATCACCCGCTTCAACGGCGTCGCGCTCGGCGGACTCGCCGCCGATGACGACGATGACTCCGGCCCGGCGGCCAAGCTGATCGAGCTGGCCCGCAAGCTGAGCAAGGGCGACACCGTCGACGTCGAGTACCGTCGTGGCACCGAGAATGGGAAGCTCAAGCTGGTCGCGCAGGTGCTGCCGGAGACCGCGATGCGCCGCTTCACGGTCCGCGTGCCCGACATGCCGGAGATGAGGACAATGCCGGACATGCCGGAGATGAGGACAATGCCGGACATGGGTCGGATGCGGCGGATGCCGTTCATGGGTGAGGACGGCCCGGGCATGCCGATGGGCCCCGGCGAGATGGGCCGCGTGCGGATCTTCATGGACCGCGACCGCGGTGACCTCAACCTGACGGACCTCAACCCGGGACTGGGCGAGTACTTCGGGGCGAAGTCGGGGGTGCTGGTGCTCGAGACCCCGAAGGACTCGACCATTCCCCTCAGGGCCGGCGACGTCATCGTCTCCATCGACGGGCGCGTCCCGACTTCGGAGGCCCACGCCCGCCGTATCCTCGGCTCCTACGAGGCGGGCGAGACCGCGAAGGTCGAGGTGCTGCGCAAGCAGAAGAAGCTGACCCTCACCTGGAAGACTCCCGAGCGGGAGCGCGGCTGGAAGACGGAGCGCGACCAGGAGAAGGTGCGGGTCAAGGTCGAGCGGAGCTGAGCCGGGCGCAGCGCCGATGGGCTGATGTGAAAGAAGGGCGGGTCGCGGAGACCCGCCCTTCTGCTTGCCCATCCACGCCGTTACCCCCGTGCCAGCTGCTCACCGACCAGCAGCGCGAGGTCCCGGCTCGCCCGCTTGAGTATCCGGCTTGCCCGCCCGAAGAAGGTCCCCAGCGATGAAGCCCAGTCGCGATCGCTCGATGCCGCAGGATCCTCCAGCGCCGCGAGGATGCGGCCCCGGAACCGCAGCAGGATCGGGGTCGCGACCTGAAGCGCGTTGAACCGGGCGTCGTAGCGGATGCCGAGCCCTTCGATCAGGGCCGCGGTCCGCGCGAAGTAGACCAGGTCGCCCGGCAGGACCACCGGCCAGTCATACATGGTCGAGAGCACCTCGTCGGCGAGGTACTGGATCCGCTCCTGTGTCGTGGTCCGTCGCGCGGCCAGTGAGAGCAGCGCCTCGGCAAGCTTCCGGAGCGTGCCGTTGTCGTCACCCGATTCGACCAGGCCCAGTCCCCGGAAGCCGGCCACCACCCCTTCGGCGTCGTTGCTGATCGCGGCGATGGCGGTGTTGAGGATCTGCCGGCGGCGTTCCCGGCTGACGCGGACCACCATCCCGAAGTCGAGCAGCACCAGCGCGCCGTCGGGCGCGACCAGCAGGTTGCCGGGATGCGGATCGGCATGGAAGAGGCCGTCGACCAGCATCATCTCGACATACAGCTCGAGCACCCGGCGCACGATGTCGGAGGCGCGGAGCTCGCCCGCCGCGATGCGGGGGCCCAACGCGTCGATCCGCGTGCCCTCGAGATACTCCAGGACCAGGACCCGCTGCCGTGTCATCTCCGGCAGGATCTCGGGGATGCGGATGCCTTTCGCGCGCGCGAACGAGGCGCGGAATTCGTCGGCATTCGCCGCCTCCAGGCGGAAATCCATCTCCTCGTGCACCCGCAGGGCGAATTCCTCCACCGCCGCTCGCAGTCCGCGCACATGGGGATTGGGGAATCGCCGTTCGATCCAGCCGAGGATGGTGCGGGCGGATGCGATGTCCCGCTCGACGAGCGCCTCGACCCCGGGGCGCAGCACCTTCACGGCGACTTCTCTCCCCCGGCAGCGGGCGCGATGGACCTGGCCGAGGGAGGCCGCCGCGATCGGGGCCTCGTCGAAGCGCTCGAACAGTTCCTCCGGCGTGCGGCCGTAGCTGTCCACGATCACCCGCCGGATCTCGGCCAGCGGCACCGGGGGCACCCGGTCCGTGAGTGTCCCGAGCGCAACCACGTAGGGCTCGGCGAGCAGGTCGTTCCGGCCGGCGAAGATCTGGCCGAACTTGACGAAGGTGGGACCGAGTCGGGCGAGGGCGTCGACCAGGCGGGCGGCACGGCGCTGATGAAAAGCGGGGGAGCGCTCCAGCGGGGATCCGAAGAAGACCCAGCGGCGACGGTCGCGGAAGAGGCTGACGACCAACGGCAGCAGCTCCCGCAGGATGGTGAGGGTACGCATGGCTGCACCTACCCGGGAACCGTCGCGCGGTTCCCGGACGGCGCGTCAGGTCTGCGGCGGCCGGTTGAGGCGGCCGACGAGGACGGTCGTATTGTCCGTCCCACCGCGGTCGAGCGCGAGTTGCAGCAGCTCCTTCGCCGTGACGTCGGCATGGGTGCAGCGGCGAAGCGCGTCGCGGATTTCCTCGTCGGTCACATGCTTGGTGATCCCGTCGCTGCAGAGCAGCATGAGATCGTCCCAGCGGCAGTCCGTGGTCAGGGTGTACGGCTCCGCCCGCGACGCGCCGATGGCGCTGTAGAGGACGTGCTTGAGTCGGGACCGCTCCGCCTGGTCGGGGGAGAGCGCTCCGGCATCGACCATCGCCTGGGCCATCGTCTGGTCCTTGGTCAGCAGCTCGAGTTCTCCATCGCGAAGGCGGTAGCAGCGGCTGTCACCGACGTGGACCAGGTACCCTCGCGGCCAGCGGATGCATGCCATGGTGAGCGTCGTCGCGCCGACGGCACTCTCCGACTCTCCAGTCCCGGCCTTCCGTACGACCTCGTGACTCTGCTCCACCGAGCGCTGGAGCTCGGCCAGGAAGGCCGTCTCAGCCGCCGGGTCGAGCTGGGTGTAGAGATCCATCGTCTGCACCACGTAGTCCACGATCGCATTCAGCGCCGTCCGGCTGGCATCCTTGCCCCCCGGGACGCCGCCAACGCCATCCGCCACCAGGAAGACATACCCGCGTGACGGACTGGTCAGGTCACCCAGCGCGTCGGGGGAGAGACTGGTAGAGATGATGCGCATCGTCTTGTGCAGGCTGGCGATCAGGAAATGATCCTGATTCTCCTTCCGCACGAGGCCCGGATGCGTCAGGCCGGCGACATCGACATTCTGTACGTGCGGGCGGTCGTCCGCCGCACCGGCTGCTTCCGTCATTGGGATGCCTCCCCTGTGACCGGGGAAGATCGTCTGCGATCGCCGACCCAGCAAGCAGGGATACCGTTGTCGCCCGTCCCCGTGCCCCTTACGGTTGGGGCGTGCGGTCCATCGGCCTCCCCATTGAACCCGTCCTTCCCGCGGTCGCGGCAGCGCTACGCGAGGCGGGCATCGGCGTGCTCCAGGCACCTCCCGGCGCCGGGAAGACAACGCTCGTCCCCCTCGCATTGCTCGAGGAGCCCTGGCTCCAGGGCAGGAAGATCCTGCTGCTCGAGCCTCGGCGACTCGCCACCCGCGCCGCCGCGCAGCGGATGGCGGCGCTGCTCGACGAGCGCCCCGGGCAGACGGTCGGCTACCGAATCCGGCGGGACGCGACCGTCGGCCCTTCCACCAGGATCGAAGTCGTCACCGAGGGGATTCTCACCCGGATGCTCCAGCACGATCCGGGGCTGGAATCAGTGGGGCTGGTGATCTTCGACGAATTCCACGAGCGGAGCATCCACGCCGACCTCGGCCTGGCTCTCACGCTCCAGACGCGCGCGGTGCTCCGGAGCGACCTGCGCGTCCTGGTAATGTCCGCCACGCTCGAGGGCGCGCCGATCGCGGCACTCCTGGGCGGCGCCCCGATCATCAGCAGCGAGGGACGCGGCTTCCCGTTGGAGACGCGCTATCTCCCGCGCCGGCCCGAGTCGAGAATCGAAACCTCGGTGGCCGGCGCCGTCCGGCAGGCGCTCGCGGAGACGGAGGGCGACCTGCTGGTCTTCCTCCCCGGTCAGGGGGAGATCCGTCGCACCATGGATCTGCTGGAGCAGCTTCCGGGTTCCGAGTCCCGAGTTCCGAGGAGCACGGATACCGAAGTCAGGGGCCGGGACTGGTCGCTGCATCCCCTCTACGGGAACCTGAGTCAGGCCGATCAGGATGTGGCGCTGCGTCCGGGACCACCCGGCCGGCGCAAGGTCGTGCTCGCCACCTCGATTGCCGAGACCAGCCTGACAATCGAGGGAGTGAGGGTGGTGATTGACAGCGGCCTCGCGCGGGTGCCGAAGTTCTCGCCCGCCTCCGGGATGACCCGACTCACCACCGTCCGGGTTTCCCGTGCCTCGGCGGACCAGCGCCGGGGTCGCGCCGGCCGGACGGCGCCGGGCGTCTGTTACCGGCTCTGGGCCAGCCAGGAGGACCATCACCTCCTGCCTCGCACGACTCCAGAAATTCTCGAGGCCGATCTCGCGCCCCTCGCGCTCGAACTCGCAGCCGCTGGCATCGACGAGCCCGGCGAGCTTGCCTGGCTCGATCCGCCGCCCCCTCCCGCCCTCGCGGAGGCCCGCCGGCTGCTGCAGCAACTCGGCGCGCTGGATGGCACACTGAAGGTGACGGCCCACGGGCGCCGGATGGCCGAGCTCGGCACCCATCCGCGGCTTGCTCACCTGCTGCTCCGTGGCGCCGAACTCGGTGCGGCGCCGCTGGCGGCGGATCTCACTGCACTGCTCGAAGAGCGCGACGTCCTTCGTGCTGCTGCCGGCCCTCCCGACGCCGACCTGCAGCTTCGGCTCGAGCTGCTGTCCCTCCGGGAAGTGCCGCCGATCTTCCACGGATGCACCGTCGACCGGGGAGGACTGCACCGGGTGCGAGAGGAGGCGCGCGCCTGGCGCGCAGCACTCCGAGGCATCACGAGCCAGGCCACCGAACCGCCGAGCGCCGGGCTGCTGCTGGGCCTGGCCTATCCCGATCGCCTGGGGCAGCGCCGGGAGGGGCAGGCGGGTCGCTTCCTGTTGCGGAATGGTCAGGGAGCGCATGCGGATTCCGCCGCGATGGTGCGGGCGGACTACATCGTCGCGGCCGAGCTCGACGGCGACCGCCGGGAGAGTCGCGTCTGGCTGGGTGCCCCGATCACCATGACGGAGATCTCGGCGCAGTTCGGTGATCAGTTCGAGAGCGAGAGTGTGGTGGAGTGGGATGGCCGTTCCGGGGCACTGATCGCCGCCCAGCGCGAGCGGCTCGGCGCCATCGTGCTGCGGGAGACTCCGCTTCGCGATCCCGATCCGGCGCTCGTCGCCCGGGCCGTCGCCGGATGGCTGAAGCGGGAGGGGCTCACGGCACTGCCGTGGAGCACGGAAGCAACCCGGGTTCGGGAGCGGCTCGCTTTCCTATATAGTGCGATTGGCGCACCCTGGCCGGACGTGTCCGAGGAGGCCCTCCTCGCCGCGCTGGACGAGTGGCTCACCCCGCTGCTCTCCGGAGTGCGCCGCCGCGCCGATCTGGAGAAGCTCGATCTCCAGGGAGCGCTGCTCGGGCTGGTGGGGTGGGCCGAGCGGCGGGCCTTCGACCAGCTGGCGCCGACCCACCTTCCCGTACCGACCGGCTCCCAGATCAGGGTGGACTACTCCGATCCACGTGCCCCGGCGCTGGCGGTGCGACTGCAGGAGGTCTTCGGTCTGACCGAGACGCCGCGCATTGCGGGGGGCCGGGTGCCGATCACGATGCATCTTCTCTCGCCGGCGCAGCGCCCGGTGCAGGTCACCCAGGACCTCGCCGGGTTCTGGCGGACCAGCTACTTCGATGTGCGGAAGGACATGCGGGGGCGCTATCCGAAGCACTACTGGCCCGAGGATCCGCTGGTCGCCGAGCCGACGCGGCGGGCCAAACCGCGAGGGACCTAGCCGGGTACGAACGAGCAGGGGCGACCGTGTGGTCGCCCCTGCCAGTCTCTCCGTTACTGCTCAACGACGATGAGGTATTTCGACGGCTCCCAGAACTGATCCGGTGAGCGGATCGCGATGTTGCCCTTCACCGTCCCCCGCTCCCCGACCCACGAGCCGAGATAGGCGAGGTTCTGCCGGGTCACGATGCGGTACTTCCGGTTGCCGTGCGGCAGCGGGATCTCGTGGATGCTGCTCCGGTCGATCGAGGTGAACTCCCCAAGCGGGAGGTCGCGTGCCGGTGCCACGCCACGACGACCGACCAGCGGTACGGCACGGTGACCATCCTCCACCAGCACTCCCCTGGCGAGCAGCTCCGACCGCGTCCCGACCACGAAGTAGGCGGTATTGTGGTCGTCCGTCAGGTGCAGGACGCTGTCGCTCAGTGTCAGGTTCTCCGTCACCAGCCCGGCCACCTGCGTGGTCAGCGCTTCGATCGTCGACCGCTGCGACCCGACGATCGCGACCAGGTCGGTGACCCGGCCGGTCGCCTCGGTCAGGCCGGCGTCGAGGCTGTCGGCCTTCTGGGAGAGGCGCCGGATCCGCCGTTCGCTCGCGGCGACCTGGGTCTCCGCCGTCTTGAGCCGGGTGGTGATGTCCCGAACCCGTTCGAGCGTGTAGGCCCGCTGATCGGTCGTCACTTCCAGTGCCGGAGACTCCGGCGTGCCCTTCGCCGGCTTCCGCTCCACCTTCGCGAGTTCCGTCTGCAGGTCCCCCAGCAGCTTGCCGTTCGCCGCGACCTCCTGGAGCAGACTGTCCCGCTCGCGAGTGAGCGCCACTTCCTGGAGCTGGCGCGCGAGCCCCGGCGAGCGCGGGGTCGGTTCGGAGTGACAGGCGGCGGTGACCAGGACTGCGGTCAGGACCCACGCGCCGCCCATGGTCGGGCCGTGTGTGACACGCATGGCGGTACTCACTTTCTGCGGGAGGTGAGGAACATCACCCTCGCATCATTCGATGCGAGGGTGAGGAGAGTCTAGCGGCCCCGGATGGCAATGCCTAACACAAACGATGACGATTCGCTCTCGGACCGGTGACGACTTCCCGGGTCCGCCCGCCGTCAGGCATCTCCCCGGGCCATGAAGGGCGCTTCATGGATCGTCCATAGCCCCTTACAGCGCCGGTGGTACACTTGAACCCGTGACGGTGGAGGTGGGCTCCGCCGGCCGGAACTCTCAGCGAGGGCTATATGCGAGTCTTTGGTGTGGTAGTGATCGGACTGGCACTGGCGGCGGGGACGGCCGCCCCGGTCATGGCGCAGGGAAAGACCTACACCAAGGTGCCGGTCGGTTCAGGCTGGAAGATCGATGTGGCCCATTCCGAAGTCGGCTTCCGGATCCGGCACATCGTGGGGCGGGTGCGGGGGCAGTTTACCGACTGGGAGGGCATCCTGGTGACGAAGGATGCGGACTGGAGTCACGGCACCGTCAACGTGACCATCAAGACGAAGAGCATAGATACCGGTAACGAGGCCCGGGACAACGACCTGCGCTCGCCCCGGTTCTTCTCGGCCGACAGCTTCCCGACCATGACTTTCGAGAGCACCGGGATCATCGCGACGAACAACGATCTGGAGATGGGCGGCCTCCTGACGATCAAGGGCCACACCCACCCGGTCACGTTCCGGGGTGAGTACCGCGGCATTGCCAGGGATGCGAATGGCAAGGAGCGGATCGCCTTCGACGGCACGACGCTGATCAACCGGAAAGACTACGGGCTGGTCTGGAATCAGACACTCGAGAATGGCGCCATGCTGGGTGATGCGGTCGAGATCGAGATCGCAGTCGAGGCGGTCCGCCAGTAATCGACTGAGCCAGCTGACCAGGGTCAGCCGACGGCGCTCGCGATATTCGCGAGCGCCGTTTCGATTTCCTGGGGACCGGGGACCGTCCCCTGCGCCTGACGCGCCTGTCCGCCGCCGCGACCACCGAGCGCGGCAAGGATCGGCTTCAGGATCGCCCCTGCATCCAGGCCGGAGTCCGCGGAGGTCGCGAGCAGGAGGGTGGGCGGGGTCACGATCGTCCCGACGAAGACGGTGCCCGGTCGCGTGGTCACGGCGTTGGCGAGGCCCCGCAGCGCTTCCACCGTCGCGGTGTTCGGGCGGTGGACGATCACCCGCCGGCCGGCGGCATTGGGGACCGCGGCCGCATAGAGCGCCTCCGCGCGGTAGCGGTTGAGCTCTTCATCCAGGGCTCGGCGCGCAGTCTCACCTGCCTTGAGATCGTTGCGCAGCTTTTCGAACAGTGCCGGGACCTCGTCGAGCCCGGTCGAACCGGCCGCCGCCATGGCGGAAAGGGCGTCGAAGTCTGCCCGCGCCCGCTGCACCGCGCGGGTGCCGCACAGGAACTCGAGACGGACGAGCTTCTTTACCCGTTCCACCCGGCGAAGGAGAATCGGTCCGACCTCCCCCGTGGTCCGGACATGGGTGCCCCCGCAGGCGCTGCGATCGAGTCCCGCGATCGTCACGATCCTGATCTCGCCGGTGCGGGCAGAGGCCTTCCGGAGTCCGGTCGCAGTCGACGCATCCTCGAACGCGACCGTGACGGGGCGGTTCTCCGTGACGACGGCGTTCGCGCGAAGCTCCGCCCGGCGAACCTCGTCCACCGAGAGGGCCACCGCGTCCAGGTCCAGCGTGGCGATCTCCGGCCCGAAGTGCACGCTCACCGTCTCGAACCCGAACAGTTCGGCGATGACTGCCGAGAGCAGATGCTGACCGGTGTGCTGCTGCATATGATCGAAGCGGCGCGTCCAGTCCACCTCGCCGGTGACCGGCCCCACCGCGAGAGGGGCCTCCAGCAGATGGGCGATCCGGTCCTCCTCATCGAGGACGTCGACGACCCGGATCCCGCCGAGTGTGCCGGTATCGAAGGGCTGCCCCCCCGAGGTCGGATAGAAGGCGGTACGATCGAGGTAGACGCGCCGGCCGCCCTCGGCGGACTCGAGCACCGTGCCCTGGAAGCCGGTGAGGTAGCTATCGGTATAGTAGAGGCGGTCGGTGGTCACGCGGGTAAGCTATTCCTGCCCGGGCCTGGGCGGAATGTAGTCCTCCCACCGCTGCCGCCGGTGAAGCTGGCGGTCTACCGGCCCGCCTGCACTCGAGAGATTGCCCGTGCAGGGGTGAGGGCTTCGGCGAATCGTCCCGCGGAGAGAAACCGGTCGGCCGGAAGCGCAGCTGTGGCCTGCGCGACCGCCGCATCCAGCCACGTCGGCACGGAGGGTCGTACCGCCGAGGGGCGGTAACCATCCGGACTCGGGAGCGGCGGCAGGTCGCGGGACTGTCGTGCCGGCAACTCGCCGACGAGAAGGAAGTAGAGGGTCAACCCGAGTCCGTAGAGATCCGCCCGGCCATCGGCCCCCTGGCCCGCCTGCACCTCCGGGGCTCGGAAGTCCCGGTCGCCCTCGACGTCCGCGACCCCGAAGTCGATGAGCTTCGCCCGAATCTCCGGGGCAAGGCGGATGGACCGTGGGGAAACGCCCCGGTGCATCAGCCCCCGGCGATGTGCGGCGCGGAGCGCGAGTGCGATGCCGCGACCGATTGCAGCGACCTCCTCGGCCTCGAGCGGCCCCACGGCCGCCAGATGGGACGCGAGGTCGGGCCCCCCCACGTGGTCGGAGACCAGGATCGAGCGCACCCCGGTTTCGAAGGAATCGTGAAGCCGGGCAATATGTTCGTGCTCGAGCTCCCGCAGGGCGGGGGTCTCGCGGCGGAGCCGGTCGCGAGCCTCGTCCGGGAGCGCGAAGACTTTCACCGTCACATCGGTCCCCGTCTCGACATCGCGGGCGAGGTAATCCGCCGAGGCCAGGCCGCCGGCCGTCTCGCGGACCAGCCGGTAGCGACCCTGGAGGAGCGAGCCGGTCGTGAGACCGACGAACGGGGTGTGGTACGGTAGCGCCATGCAATTCCCAGTCTGACACGCGTGATGCGCGGGAGAATACCCCCGGATTGCGGCTTCCCGCATGAGAGGGGCAGAACCCGGGCCAGTGACTGCACGGCCGTTCCCCCGATTCAGCGTGCATTGCGCTTGAGTGACCGCGGTCACGCCGGGCGCGCGCATCGACCCGGTGCCGTCGCATTCGATGACACCCACCAATTCCTGGGAATTGTGGCGGAATCCGGTCGCTCCCTATACTGCAGCCGAGCCAGCGGCCTGCTCGGGTCACACCACGTTCCATCTCCTGCAACAGATATGAGGTCACTCCGATGCGACACGATCCAGGTCGCTTCGCGCTCGCGTTGGTGCTGGTGCTTGCCGCCTGCAGCGGCGACTCGAGGTCGCCCACCGGCCCCGGTGGCCCTCCGATTGGCAACCTGAAGCCCTGGTCCGATCCGGCGACCTGGCCCTCGGGACAGGTCCCATCCGCCGGCGACTCGGTGGTCATCCCGGCCGGACTCTCCGTGGAACTCGACTCCTCACCCCCCGCGCTGCAGAGCCTCACGGTCGACGGGTCGCTCGTCTTCGGCCACGCCGACTTCGCGCTGACCGCGGGCTGGATCATGGTCAACGGCATGCTGCAGGCCGGGACGGAAGCGGCTCCCTGGAATCACCGTGCTGTCATCACGCTCACCGGAACCGCAGGGAATCCGAACGTGATGGGAATGGGCAACAAGCTCATTGGCGTCAACGGCCGGATCGAACTGCACGGCGAGAAGCGCGGGGGTTGGACCCATCTGCGGGCAACCGCGGCGCAGGGGGCCACACAGCTGCTCCTCGAGCGAAACCCCGGCTGGCGCACGGGCGACCGGATCGTGCTCGCCTCGAGCGACTACAACCAGGGCCAGGCGGAGGAGCGGGTGATCGCCGGCGTGAGCGGAACCACCGTGACCCTCAGTGTGCCGCTGGCACGTGAGCATTACGGCGAGATCATCACCGTGAGCGGAACGGCGGTGGACGAGCGCGCCGAGGTGGGGCTGCTGACTCGCAACATCACGATCCGCGGAGACACGGGCACTACCCCCGGCTACGGCGGCCACCTGATGGTCATGGGCGGTGCGGTGGCGCACATCGAGGGAGTGGAACTCTACCTCATGGGCCAGCGCGCCCAGCTCGCGCGCTATCCGATGCACTGGCACGTCGCCGGCGATGTGACCGGCCAGTATTTCCGCAACAGCAGCGTGTGGCACACCTTCAATCGCTGCGTCACGATCCACGGCACCGACAACGCGACGGTGAAAGACAATGTCTGCTACGACCACGCCGGCCACGGCTACTTCCTGGAGGATGGGGCCGAGAGCGGCAATCTGATCGAGGGCAACCTCGGGCTGACCTCGCATGATCCCGGCGACGGGATCCGGTTGATTCCCTCCGACAATCGTCCCGCGACGTTCTGGATCACCAATCCAGCCAACATCGTCCGTGGCAACGTCGCCGCCGGTTCTCAGGGCTTCGGATTCTGGTACGCGCTCCCTGACGCGCCGACCGGGCTGTCCACCGGTGCCGGGGACCGGCCGAGGCTGACCCCGCTCGGCGAGTTCTCCGGCAACGTCGCGCACTCCAATCACCAGGGCGGGCTCTTCGTCGACGACGGACCACGACCCGACCTTGTCCCTGACGTGACCGTGTACGCGCCGCACGCCGATCCGAACGACCTCAACTCGGCCGAGGTGGTCGCCGATTTCACCACCTTCCGAGGATACAAGCACTACGGCCGGGCGGTCTGGCTGCGGGGCGATCACCTCAAGCTCTCCCACTCGCTGCTCGCCGACAATCAGATCGGCGCGACCTTCGCTGCGTACGAGACCTTCGTCGAGAACACGACCTTCATCGGTCAGACGGGGAGCATCACGGCGCTTCCCTCCAGCCACGCGCTGCGCGGCTACGAGTTCTACGATGGCCGAGTGGGTGCGCACAGCGTCACCTTCATCAACTACACCGCGAACACGACGGTGCCCGCGAGCGGGCTCGGCTACCTGCTCGACGATGCGTTCTCGATCGATCCGCTCAACGAGGTCGGCGCGCTCACGTTCATCAACGCGCGCCAGCTCTATCTGAAGGACCCGGCCGCCGACAAGGATGGGGACAAGGCGGCGGTCTTCCTGGACAAGAACGGCGCGGTGAGCGGGCAGGCGGGCAAGTGGCTGGTCGCCAACTCGCCCATCCTGGTAACGCCGCAGTGCAGCTATCAGGCGCCATGGAACGCCTACCTCTGCCCGCATCGCTTTCTCCGGCTGTCGCTCCGCAGCCAGACCGGTGAGGCGGTCGCCCCGCTCACCGTTCTCCGGGACGATGCGGTGAGCCAGCTCTTCTCCGGGGGAGGGAACCAGCCTGACAATGCCTCGATGTCGGCGATTCCCGGGCGTGGGTACGCGTTCCAGTGGAGCGGCGCCTCTCCGACCCGGCCGAACTTCTACCTCAACAGCGCCCAGGCGGGCGACGCCGTCAGCCTGGCGTTCCCGTACGCGGCGCCGCCGAGCCAGATCGTCCGCGACTACTGGGCAGGCAACCCGATGACCGCCGCGGCGAGTGTCGCGGAGGTGGATGCCAGCGCGGGGGACAAGTTCTACTATGAGGCGGGGACCGGCCTGCTGCACCTCAGGCTGGTCGTGCAACCCGGGAACGACTGGGCCACGCTCTTCGTCAAACCCTGAGCGTCTGGAGCGAAGGAAAACGGCTGGCCTCTCCTCGGGAGGGGCCAGCCGTCGTCATGTCCAGGGGGCGGTTGTCCTGGGCTATCGCGTCTCCAGGGCGGGACTTCTCACGCTGCCGAGGTCGCTGACCGGCAGGCCCAGGGCATCCCGCACCGTCTCGAGCAATTCGTGGGGGAGAAAGGGCTTGGCGAGAAACTGCACGTCGCCGCTGGTCTCCTGCACCAGCCGGACGTTCCGCGGCTCACCCGACACATAGACCACGGGGAGGTCGGGCCACGACTCGCGCACCCGGGCCACCAGCACATCACCGGTCATCCCCGGCATCTGCACGTCGGTCACGAGCAGGTCCACCGGCACATGGGTGCGCTCCAGCATGCGCAGGGCGTCCAGTGCGTCTTCCGCGACGATGACGCTATAGCCCTGGTGCTCCAGCACCCGGCGCATGGCCGCACGCGAAGTCACATCGTCGTCGACGACGAGCACCTGCACCGGGAAGAAGGTGCAACGGAACGAATTGATGAGCTCGTCGAGCGAAGCGGACATCGGTGTCGCCGGAATCAGGTGGGGCCGCGAGGGAGGGACAAGTTGCGGCGCACCCGGGCGTACGTCAAGCAGCCGCGTGCACGACTTGACGGACGAAGCGTGTGGATTCTGTGGAAGGTGTGGATTGGTGTGGAAATCGTCGCTAGAGATCGATCCTGCCGAGGCGTCCCGTGCCGGAGAGCGCGAGCCAGATTCGCTTGCGCGCATTGTCGGTGACCATGTGGCGCACCACGCAGCCGGGCGTCGGAATGGGAACACGCTCCATCTGCTCCGTCGCGGGATCGAACGCGATCATCGTGCTCGTCGTGGCTTCGTTGTACCAGATCCGTCCGTCGGTGCCGATCGCGATCCCGTAGGGCTGCGCGTCGCCGCCCGGCGAGCGCCATTCACGGACGCGGCCGGTCGTGGGGTCGAGGGCCCCGAGGTACCCGCGCGCATTGTCGGTGTACCACACGATCCCGTCCCTGGCGACCGCCAGTCGGCGCGGCCGAGCCGCTTCGTGGGGAAGGGTGAACTCCTGCATCACGCCGGTTACGGGATCCACCCGTCCGAGCTGGTTGGTGCCGAGCTGGGCGATCCACAGCGATCCGTCCGGCGCCGCGGCGAGTCCGTAGGGGATGCTCCGCGGCGTGGGGGCGACCCAGACGTCGGCCTTTCCGGTCGCGGGGTCGAGTCGGCCATAGCTGTTGTTGTTGGCGTCGGTGAACCAGATCCGGCCCCGATGATACAGCGGCGTGTGCGGATTCCTGGCGGCGACGGGCAGGGCAAATTCCTCGATCCGGCCGCTCACCGGATCGAGATGGCCGAGGGCGCCGATGAGCTGTGCCGTGTACCAGATGCTTCCATCGGGGGCCACGACGAGGCCGTGCGGCCCGGAGCGCGGGGTTGGGGTCGGGTAGTCCGTGATGACGCCAGTGGCGGGATCGAGCCGCCCGATCATGCTGTTGCTCTGATCGGTGTACCAGACGATTCCGTCGGCACCGACCGCGGGATCATGCGGAAAGCTGTTGCTGCGGGGGATCTCGTATTCCGTGACGGCGTGGCCGGGCTCGATCGCAGGAGAGAGCAGGGCGAGCGGCAGCACGAGGAGAGTGATCGGCAGGTAACGAGTCACGGCGACCTCTCTGAGGGGAAAGACACTGGGCGGAGGCTCCATACGGAGCCACCGCCCATGAGGTTGCAGTGGTGCGTCTTGCGACGTCGCGGCTAGTTGCTCCCGGGCAGTCCGTCACCGAGCGCCCTGAGGATCGCGCTCACCGAGTAGGGGCGGGCGCTCTCCGGCGTCCCAGACCAGACCTGCATCCGCTGGTCGACCCAGGTTCGGATGCTGGTGTACCGGGTGCCCGATGCCGGGTTCTTGAAGACGATGGCGCCAGCCTTCATTTCGTACTGGCCATCGAGCGCCGCGAGCAGATCGAGCCCCTCGCTGACCTGACTGAACATGAGGTCGGCGAGCTGCGAAGTCTCCACCGGCTCCGCCTGGTCCTGATGGCCCGCCCACGCACGCATCTCCTCGCTCGACCACCGCTGGCCACGCTGCGCGGTGAGGACACTGTCTTCGTAGGCCTTTTCCATCCTCGCGATCTTCGCGCGATACTGACGCAGCACCTCGGCGCCACTCACCCACGCATTCCGGGCGGCGGTCACTCCCTCGGCGGTTGCAAGGCGACTCGGCGTGAAGAGCGAGCGGAAGCCGCCCAGTTTCGTGCCCAACTCGAGCTGGGCCAGCTTCTCGGCGGTTTCGAGACGCCGAGTCAGTTCGCTTGGAGAGACAGTCTGGGCCGCAGCGGTCCCCGCGCGGATGTCGGTGCCGAGCTCGAGATCCGCACTCGGCACATCGGCGTTGGCTTGGAAGTTCGGGCGCGCCGCGGCGATGATCTGATCATCCTGCGACTTCACGACGGAGTCGGTCCTGGTCGCGGGCTCCGTCGGCTTCGATGCAGCTGGGATCGAGGCCGTCGTCTGTCTCGCCGGACCGGTCTGCGCTGGCCCACTCGGTGTCACGGCAGCCGGAGCCGAGGTTGGAGCAGCCGCCTCGGGCGCAGGCGTCACTACGGCCGTGTCGCTCGTCGTGGGGGCCGCCGAGTGGCTGCTCCATGGCTTCCAGGCCAGGAGTCCGACGACGACCATGACAACGGCCAGTCCGGCTCCGGCGAACATCGCCATCGACGGACCCTTCTCGCTGGACAACTCCGGCAACGGCGGCGCCGCGGTCGGTGCCACCGGCGCTTCAAGAATGGCCGAGCCAGGAATCGTCAGATCCTCCACTGGCGCCGGACGAGGTGCCGGTGCGATGACGGCCGCCTTCGGCGCGGCCTGCGGGATCGCGGGGGCGTGAGCGGCAGGCGCATGGGCCGGCTCCGCCACGGGAGTCGCCAGCTTTGCAACGGCCGGAGTTGCCACCTCGGTCTTCGGTGCGTTGGTAACCGGTGCAGCGGGCTTGGGTGCGGCCACCGCAGCGGCGGCCTTCGGCGGCTCCACTTTCGGGGCCTCGACCTTGGGGGCCTCGACCTTGGGCGCGACACGCGGCGTCACCTCGATCGCCGGTCGTTCCACCTTGGTGACGGGCACCTCGGGAGCGGCCTGAATCTGAGCCTTCGGCACCGTTGGGGCCGCGACCACCGTCGGCGTCGAGGCAGGCTTGACCTGATGCATCGGCGTATCGAACAGCAGGTCGAGATCCTCGGGGATGGTGCGAAGGCCCTGGGAGTTGCGCACCGGCGATTCGATGCCGCCGTCCATCACCAGGAATTCGACTTCCGACGTCGGCGCCGCAGGCGTGGGCTCCGCCTTCTGGGGCGCGGAAGGCGGAACCGGAGCCTTCCGCGCTTCGATGACGGTCGCGTTGCGCTGCGACGAAGGGGCGGGCCCCCCGAGATCAATGAAGGCCAGCTCTCTGCTCTTTCTCGGCGGGCCCGGTGGGTTTGCCGGGGCAGACTGAGGAACGAGCTGAGGCCGAAGGACCGTCTGTTGCGGGCGTTCGGCAACGGGAGCCGCGAGTGGGGCGGACGAGTGGCTCGCGGCCGGTGTGGTCGGCGCGGATCTCGGGGCCGGCGCCTGAGGTGCGGGCCTGCTCGCGATCGATGTGGCCACCGCGCTCGTGTCGGTGTGGCCGGCGCCGCTGATCGCGAGCCGATAGTGGGGGTGACTCTTCACGTCGAGCCAGCGATTGGCCCGCATATGGAAGATCTCGTCCTCAGGGGCGACCGCCCCGCGGCGCACGGCCGCGTTGAACTCCTCGAGGGAGTTGTAGACGGCTTCGGCCCCTGAGCCAGACCGGATCCTGTACATGGCAATCGCCTCCCCAACCCTGAGTCACGACGTGGAAGACCCTGAATGCTGTCCTACATAGCAACACTCGCGCCTGCGATATAAGTGTTTGTGCTATATAATCTTGACAAGTTTTGCCGCCCCCGTGGTGGCTGAATACTTTGCGGCATTCTGCGCGTCTGGAACGGAATCGCTCCGCCCCGCAGGGGTGGGCCAAGTGCCCCTGCCGACATAGGTTATCGGCCATGTCCCTGCTGCTGATCAACGCCTCCTGCGATCCTGACTTCTCACCGCCCGCCCCATCAGGCGAGCCCTACGCGGTGCACGCGCGGCTCCCGGGCTACGCCCCGACGCCGCTGCGGTCCCTGCCTGGCCTCGCGAGGCGATTCGGTCTGGCCACCCTGGATGTGAAGGACGAATCGGCCCGGCTGGGCCTTCCGGCGTACAAGGTCCTCGGGGCCGCGTGGGCCGTGTACCGGGCCCTGTCGGCTCGAGCCGGCGGTGAGCTCGGGGCGTGGACCACGATCGAGGACCTGAAGGCCCGCCTGACAATGCTGCCCCTTGTCCGCCTGGCGACGGCCACCGACGGCAACCACGGTCGGGGTGTCGCACGTGTCGCGCGGTGGCTCGGACTGCCGGCCGAGATCTACGTTCCCACCGGTACGGCGACCGCACGCATCGAGAGCATTCGGGGGGAAGGTGCGACGGTCGTGGTGGTGGACGGCACGTACGATGAGACGGTCGCCCGCGCGGCCGCCGCGGCGAGCGAGGATGTCCTGCTGATCCAGGATCATGGCTGGCCAGGCTACGAGGAGATCCCCGGTTGGGTGGCCGAGGGGTACGAGACGATCTTCTTCGAAATCGAGGCCGAGCTGGAACGTCGCCGGCAGCCTCCCTACGATGCGGTGCTGGTGCAGATCGGGGTCGGGACCCTGGCGAGCGCCGTCGTCCGGCATTATCGCCGCGCCGGACTCGGCGAGCGGCCGGTGCTGATCGGGGTCGAACCGGTCGGGGCGGCCTGTGCGCTCCACAGCGTCGACGCGGGCGCCCCGGTGATGCTCTCCGTCGGGGCGGATGCCTCAATCATGGCGGGCCTCAACTGCGGGACGCCCTCCTCGGCCGCATGGCCCGCGATGCTGCGGGGCATCAACGCCTACGTCGCCGTCGAGGACGAGCAGGCCCGTACCGCGATGCGGTTGCTCGCGGCGGAAGGCATCGTGTCAGGCGAGTCGGGTGCGGCGGGGCTGGCCGGACTGCTCGAACTGCTGGAAGGGCGTGAGGCGGGTCGTGCGAGGGAGTCGCTGCGGCTCGGCGCGGGGGCGCGGGTGCTGCTGCTGTCGACCGAGGGCGTCACCGACCCGGTCGCCTATAACGCTATTGTCGGGCGAGTGCCGCCTCTCGGAAGCGGCGGATGATCTCGCCGGCCGGCTCGATCCGATCGATGGTGCCGACGCTCCGGCCGGCCTGCCAGTAGTCCTTCTCACCGGTCTCATCCAGTGACGCCCGCTTGAGCTGCCAGAGTGAGCGCAGCGCGAACATGGTGCGCATCAGGTGCTTCGTTCGGCGGTGGCGCAGCATCCACCGGGCGACCGGACCCGCCTTCAGTCCCATCTTCTCGATGTACGGGGTACGGATCACGGCGACCGGAACGCCGGTGATCCGCTCGCTCAGCACGATGTCGTCCTCTGCCGCGTCGAGGATCGCGCGCTTGTAGGCTTCGCTGGCGCGGCATTCGGTGGTGGCGATGAAACGAGTGCCAAGCTGAGCCCCGGCGTACCCCATCCGCAACACACTCAGAAACTCCGCCGCATCGCCGACGCCTCCCGCTGCGACCACGGGAAGCCCGAGAGGGGCCAAGTCCGTGATCAATTCCTCCGCGCTCCTGGCGCCGGCATGGCCGCCGGCCCGCCGGTTCACGGCGATGAGTCCCTGAACACCCCCCGCGACGCTCTTCTCCGCCCACTTCCGCTCGGTGACATCGTGATAGACCACCCCGCCGAGGGGCGCCACGCGATCGACCACCCAGCGGGGGTTGCCCAGCGAGGTGACGAAGAAGCGCACACCCTCCTCGAGGGCGATGTCGATCCAGCGCGTCATCCGCTCATGGTATGACCGCGACGACTGCTCGATCAGCGCATTCATCCCGATCGGCTTCGAGGTCAGCCGCCGGATGAGCCGGATGCCCTCCCGGAAGTCGTGGCCATGGACATAGGTGAGGGAGATCGGCTGGATGATGCCGATCCCGCCCGCCTCCGACACCGCCGCGACGAGTTCGGGATTGCTGCAGGGATACATCGCACCGCAGATCACCGGCACTTCGATGCCGGCGTGTTTCGTAAGAGGTGTCTCCAGCGAGATGCCGGTCATACCGGCGCCAGCCGCCAGCGCACCGTCGCCCGGGCCACGATATCGCCGGTCTCGTCGATGATCACCGCCTCGACGTCGTGATCCACCGTCGTCGTCACCACCGGAATCGCGACCCGCGCGTCGGCGGTGAGGGTCCCCCGCGCCTTCTTCAGATACTCGATCGACAGCCCGGTGACGATGCCGCGCACTCCAGGCGGAAGTCCGACCAGCATGGCGAGGCCGCTGGTGACCTCGCCCAGGTTGACCAGGGCGATGGCGTGGATCGACGCGAGATGGTTGCGCACCGACCGGCGGTCGCTCAACTCGACCTTGGCGTAGCCGGGCTCGAGGGCTCGCACGTGGGCGTGAATCGAGCCGGTGTAGGGGACCATCCAGCCGAGGACGCGACTGAACAGCCAGGTGCCGCCAGGCAGTGGAGAGAGCCGATCCCAGAGGCGGGCGAGTCGGGCGCCAGGTGCCGCGAGAGAGGTAGCCATGAGGCGGGAATATCGCCCGACCTGGAGGCAGGTGAAACCGGGAGCGGGGCCCTCCCGTCTTGACTTCACCACTACGGTCGTAATATTACGTGTGTAGTTGAAGGCCGGTCACAGGTCGGACTTCTGCCAGAAAGCGGATTCAGCATGTCGGATACCCATCAGCTCACCGAGCTGCAGATCGCGATCATGCGCGTGCTCTGGGACAAGGGGCAGGCCACGGTCGCCGAGATCTGCGAAGCGCTGCGTACGGAACGAGGACTGGCGCTGACGACCGTTGCCACTCTGCTGTCTCGGCTCGAGAAGCGTGGCGTGGTGACGCATGAGACCCGCGCTCGACAGTTCATCTATCGCCCGCTCGTGACCGAGGCCGAGGTCCGTCACTCGATGGTGCATGAGCTGACGGAGCGGCTGTTCGATGGCGACGTCGCCCAGTTGATGACGCATCTGCTGAGCGGGCGGGAGATCAGCCCCGGGGACCTCGAGCGAATCAAGGCGATGCTCGAAGAACACGCCGCGACGAAGGAGGGTACCTCCCATGCGCGCTGAATTGACCTTCGCCCTGGGGAGCTGGCTCCTCACTTACCTGCTGCACAGCACATTGCTCCTCGGTGCCGCGTGGCTCGTCACCAGTCGCTGGGCGCACTCCGCCCCGGTGCGCGATCTCATCTGGAAGGCCGCGCTGACGGGGGGGCTCGTCACTGCCTCCCTGCAGACCGGGCTCGCCTTCGAACCGCTTGGCGGCGCGATGGCGATCCGCTGGGACCGGCCGGCCACACAGACTCCCATCCCGGTTCCCGCGACCGGCGCCACCCCGGATTGGAGCGGGACCCTGCTTGGCAGTGCTGTCGACGCCGCCCCCCGTTCCCCGCGAGCTGCATCCCAGAGTTTGCCTGGCGGCGGGCGCGAGGTCATCGCCACGCCGTCGACCGCCGAGGGGTCACAGCAGGTTTCGCCGGTCCCGCCGGACCTGACGGTCACCCTCTTCTCCTTGGCGATCGCGGGATGGGCGGTGCTCGCGCTGGGGCTGGCCGGGCTCTACCTGGTGCAGCGCCGCAGGGCGATGCGGCGCATCGGGGCCCGGATGCCCGTCGAGGACACGGCTCTCCGCGGAATGCTGGCTGCGCTCTGTCAGGCAGGCGGAGTGCGTTCCGGAATCCGGCTCACGGTCGCCGAGGGCCTGGCGAGTCCCGTGGCCCTGGGACGGGACGAAATCGTCCTGCCGCGGGCGGCGCTCTTCGACCTGCAGCCGGAACAGCAGCGCAGCATGCTGGCCCACGAGCTGGCGCATCTCGCACGTCGCGATCCGGCGTGGCTGGCGTTCGCCTGCGTGATGGAGCGCATCTTCTTCCTCCAGCCGCTCAACCGGCTGGCGCGGATCCGGCTGCAGGAGGCTGCCGAATATCTGTGTGACGACTGGGCCGTGACGCGCACCGGCTCAGGTGTCTCGCTCGCCACCTGCCTGGTGAAGGTCGCCGAGTGGGTGCACACGCCGCCCCACGCCGTGCCGATGGCCGGCATGGCGGAACACCGTTCCCAACTGGTCACCCGCATCCACCGTCTCATCGAGGGCCGTACCATGCCGAGCGCACCCCGTTCTCTCTGGTTCCTGGCTGGCGCCGTGGCGCTGGTCGGCTTCACCGCCGTCGCCGCTCCGGGGATCACGGCCTCGAGCGGGATACTGCAGGCGCAGGACACCGTCCGGGCGGGCGCTGCCGCCCCGGCCGACAGTGGGGAAACGCGCATGCGCCGCCTGGTCCGGTCGATGAGCCGGGTGCAGGCCCGTGCGATGGCCAGTGCGCGTCGGGCCATGTCGTCGGATCGCCGTGCGATGGCGGTCGCGATGTCCCCGATGCCGCCGATGCCGCCCTCCGCACCGCTTGCGCCGGAGCTGGCGCGGATGGATGCGCGGGCCGCCGATCTTCATGCGGAACTGGCGGCGCTCGGCCGGGATGGGCGCAAGCATGACACCACCAGCATCGCGGTACCGGCGCTGATGGCTGCACTGAAGGATGGAGATGTCGACGTCCGCCGGGCCGCGGTGCAGTCGCTGTCCAATCTGGATGATCCTCGGGCGATCCCGGCATTCATCGATGCGCTGCGCGACACCGATGCGGAGGTTCGTGCCTGCGCGGCCGGCGCCCTCGGACAGTTCGAGGACAAGCGGTCGATCACGCCGCTCATGGGCGCCCTCAGGGATGCGGACAAGGATGTGCGTCGCGCGGCGATCTCCTCGCTCGGCAGCCAGGGCGCCGAGGTACCGGTCGACGTCGTCGTTACCGCGCTCGGCGACAAGGACCCGGACATTCGCCAGGCGGCCCTCAGTCTGGCCGAACGGCATGGCGGCGATGACGAGGAGCGTCCCGCCGACCCGCGGATCGTGCAGGCCGTCGTCGGGATGATCAGCGACCCGAACGCCGACGTCCGCTCCGAGGCCATCTCCCTCATCGGCGATTTCCGCCTCACCCAGGCGCCGGCCAGTCTCATTGCCGCGGCCAAGGACAAGAATCCCGAGGTGCGTCAGCATGTCGCCTCGGCCCTCGGCCAGATCGGGGATGCGAAGGCGGTGCCGACCCTGCGGGAGATGCTGGCCGACGGAAACAGTGATGTCCGCGAGCAGGCGGTGCAGGCGCTCGGCGAGATCCGCGACCGCTCCGCCCTCGAGGCGCTGGTGGGGGCGCTCAAGTCGAGCGACCCGGTCGTCCGCCGGAGCGCGGCCGAGGCGCTCGGTCAGCGGGATGAGGAGCAGTAGCATGCGCCCGACGCATGCGATGCTCGCGGCGCTGCTGGTGCTGGTGCCCCTCACCACCCTCGCACGGAATGCACCCGCGTTGCCGGCCGACGCGACGTGGGAGGGGACGAAGGAAGAAGGACTCGATTCCGCGAGCGTCGCCCGGCTGTTCAGCGCCCTCCGGGCGAGCGATCCGCTGGTCTGCGAGATGGCGACCAGCTTCGTGGGGCGCGGGTTCTCGTGGAGCGACGGCGCGGAAGGGATCGCGGCACTCCGCGATGAGGGGGCCGAGGGGCGGGTGACACGCCTCGGCCTGCAGGCGAGAACCAGCGGCGTGACTGCACTCCGGCAGCTGGTACCGGAGCTGCGAAGCGCCAACCCCTGTCTTCGCCGCACGGCGGCGGCGATGCTCGGTGGGAGTGGCAACGCGGAGCTCCTCGCCGCGCTTCGCGACGCACTCGGTGATGGCGACGGCCGGGTCCGGGAGGCGGCGGCGCTCGGTCTGGGCGTGGCCGAGGACTCGAGCGATGCACCGCGGCTGCGCGCGGCGCTCGATGACCGGGACCCCGAGGTCGTCCGTCTGGCGGCGTGGGCACTCGGCAATCTGGCGGACCATGCGTCCGGGCCGAGGCTGATCGCGCTCCTCAAGAGCGCGAATCCCGGGGTTCGTCGTGCCGCCGCCTGGGCGCTGGGGCGAGTCTAGTCTGACACTCGGGGTGCGAGGGCTCCGTTATAATTCAGCCGATTCGTCGTGCTGACCCCATAACGGAGCTCTCATGCTGTCGCTGATCGCCGCTGCCGCCCTGCTGGTCTCCCCGTCTGCATTCGACCACCGTCCAGTCCCGCTCGACCCTCCGCCGTCACGCGGCTCGGCTACCTGGCGAATCGACGTCAACCACTCCGAGGTGCGATTCCGGATCCGCCATTTCGTGAACCGGGTCTCGGGGAATGTGACGGACTGGGACGGCACCATCACGGGAGACCCAAGCAACTGGGCCGCCGGTTCGGTCGAGGTGCGCATGCGGGCGACCAGCATCGATACCCGGAACGAGAAGCGCGACAGCGACCTTCGCGGCCCCAACTTCTTCGACGCCGAGAAGTTTCCGGAGATCACCTTCACCAGCCGCTCGGTGACCGTGAGTGGCGCCGACCTGACGATTCAGGGCGACCTGACGATCAAGGGCACGACCAGGCCGGTCACCCTCAAGGGCAGCTATCTGGGGATCACGCCGGGTAAGGAGGGGCGGGACCGGGTCGGGTTCGAGGCGTCGACCACGATCAATCGACTGGATTTCGGCGTGAGCTGGAACCGGGTCGTCGAGGGCGGTGGAGCGATGCTCGGCGACGAGGTCACGATCGACATCAGCATCGAGGCCATCAAGCAGCCGGCCTAGCGATTCGGGCTCAGCAGCCGGGAGACGCCCAGCTGGTGCTCGTGCCGTTGCCGTTGTCCCGGCTGTTGAAGTAGGTACAGCCGTTCTCGTCCTGCGCGAGGAACGAATTGCCCTGGTTGGCATACATCGACCAGGATTTGCCCGGCTGCATTCCCCGCTGCCGGGCCAGGAGCCATAGGTTTCCCAGGGCGGGTCCCCCCTCCGCCCCGAAGCTCCCCCACGCGTCCACCCACCATCTGCCCCGATAGACGGGCGTGATCCGCATCAGCCCGGCGACATCTTGTTCATTCAGCTCCCGGCCATTGATGAACACACCGGAGTTTCCGTGTGAGGCGTCCGTGGGCAGCGGTCCGCCCAGGTCGAGATTCGGCATGATCCACCCGGCCGTCCCGCTGCCGTCCATGCCCCACGCGCCCGAGATGCGGTCATACCAGTAGGCGCCATCGCGGACCTGGACCTTCCACCGCTGCTCGAAGGCCTTCACCTGCTGGTCCGTGAGCCGGGTGCGATTGACGACGACCGCGCGCTGCTGGGCGGCGGTGGGCTGGGCGATCACGACCAGCAGGAACAGGCCAAATCCGAGTCGTCGCATGGGATCCTCCTCTCGCCTGACGCGGGGGTTCTTGCTAAGATACGCCGCATCTATGTCCTCACTCTCACTGCCTCCGCTGGTCACGACCCAGTGGCTCGCGTCACGCCTCGGCGAGGCCGGGCTCGTGATCCTCGATGGCTCGTGGTACCTCCCGGTCAGCGGCCGTGATCCCCGGGCCGAGTATCGCGCCGGCCACCTCCCCGGTGCGCTGTTCTTCGATCTGGACGGATCGAGCGACCCGGCGAGCCCCTTGCCACACATGCTCCCATCCGCCGAGCACTTCAGCCGGTTTGTCGGCGGGCTGGGCATCGGGAACGATGCGCGGGTGGTCGTCTACGACGGGTCGGGGACGAACATCAGTGCGGCGCGCGTCTGGTGGATGTTCCGCACCTTCGGCCACGCCGCGGTCACGCTGCTGGACGGGGGCATCACCCGCTGGCGGGCGGAGCGCCGGCCCCTCGAACGCGGGGACGTCGCTCCGGTGCCGGCGAGCTTCGTGGCCAGGGCGGACCGGACGCGAGTGCGCGATCGCACGGCGGTAGCGGCTGCCCTCGACCACCATGCGGCTCAGGTGGTGGACATGCGCTCCGTGGGCCGGTTCCACGGGACGGAGCCGGAGCCGCGCCCGCAGCTGTCGAGCGGCCACATGCCGGGCGCCATCAACCTTCCGTTCAACGAGCTGGTGCACGCCGATGGCACCGCCCTCGCCGATGAGGCGCTGCGCGCCCGGCTGGCGGCGGCGGGCATACGGCTCGATCGCCCGATCATCGCGACCTGCGGCTCGGGGACGAGCGCCTGCACGCTGCTGCACGCGCTGGAGCGCCTGGGACACGCCGGCGCCGCGCTCTATGACGGCTCATGGACCGAGTGGGCGAGCAGCGGGATGCCGATCGTGAGGGACGAGGGACTCTGATGGCGAGCGACCCCTGGCTGGAGCGGATGGACTGGGCCAGTCGCCGGCTCGAGGACGAGAATTCCAGCAACGTGCTGGGCTTCCTGATCTTCACGGTGATCTGGAATCTGTTCTCGGGCGGGATCTCCTACGCCTTCCTGCGGGTGGACGACGCCCCGGGGATGGCACGTCTCTTCGTCCTGCTCTTCCCCGGCATCGGCATCATCCTCCTCGTCTCGGCGATCTACGTCGTCCTCCGGCGCCAGCGCTACGGTGTCCCGGTGCTCGAGCTGGCGACGCTGCCGGCCCCGGTCGGTCGGGCACTCGCTGGGGTGGTCCGTACCAGAGCAGTCTTCGATCCGGCGGGCGGCTTCGTGGTGAAGCTGCAGTGCATTCACTGGACCGAGACCGGGTCCGGCAAGAACCGTTCGACGCACGAGGACATTCTGTGGGAGGGCTCGCGCACCATTCCGGGAGCGACGCGCGATCCGAAGGGGATCGCGATCCCGGTCGCGATGCCGATCCCGGCGGACGCTGCACCGACCGAAGCGAGGAGTTCCCGCGACAAGATCCTCTGGCGCCTGCTGGTCTCAGCCGCGGTGGACGGCATCGACTTCCGGACGCAATTCGAGGTTCCGGTCTTCCGGACTCCCGAGAGCGCGACGCCCTTCACGCCTGAGGAACTGGCGCGTTTCGATTCCTGAGGCCAGGCTGGGGCAGGGCGGGGCCGACGCTGAGTCGGTAGCCGATGGCGATGCAGGCAAGCCCGATCAGTTCGGTCACGTAGAGGACCTCGACGTGGCCGAGCCGGGTGAAGGTGCCACCGATACCGGGGAGCAGCGCACCGATGGCGATGAAGACGTTGGCGAGTGCGCGATGCCGCGTCTCGGTCTGGCGGGCATAGCGAACGGCCGAGAGGATCGCGCCACCCATGAGGAAGGCCAGAGCATAGAGATTGATGAACGGACTGATGTACCGCACCCACCGCCAGACCAGCACCGTCCCCGACAACCGATAGGGCTCCACCAGCGCGAGGTCGACCGGCGAGAGCAGGACGCAGACCGAGCCGAACAGGATCGCGCAGACCAGCGCGATCGAAAGCCGGTCCGCCGTGCGCCGGGGGAGCAGGAGGTAGACCGTCCCCTGCGCCAGCGGTGCGCCGCCGAGCAGCGCGCCGGTGATGTACCAGGCCCGGAAGACCGGCTCATGCCAACCCAGGAGCGTCGTCGCGGATTCGGTGATGGTGCCCGCCGCGTAGGTCAGCATGCCGAATCCCCACCAGAGCAGGTGCCGGCCTCCGCGCCGCTGGTAGCGCCGGAAGATCACCGCCGCGAACGCGAGGGCCGCGCACGTCGTGACGATCGGGATGTAGTGGACCGGCGATGGGGTCATGAGTCGGCTCAGAAATCCAGCCGATAGGCCAGCGTCACGTTGCGGCCGGGACTCGGGCGGAAGAGGGTGCTCGAGCTGGAGGCCTCGCTGTAGAGCTTGTTGCCGACGTTGTCGAGCGTGACGCTCACCGAGTGACTGGTGCGTCCCGCGCGGAAGAGCTGCGCACCCGCGCGGGCGGTCATCACGCTGAAGGCGGGAAGCGGTGTCCCGATCGGACTCTGACTGTTGGCGACATCGTTCTGCTCGCCGTTGTGTCGCAGGGCATAGGAGAGCCAGAAGCGCCCGCTCGGATGGTCGTAGCGGGCCTCGCCGCCGATGCGGAAGCCGTAACTCTGGGCGACGGGGTTGCTCGGGTCGCGCACATCCTTCGTGTCGATGTAGGCGATGTTGGCGGCGGTGGAGAACCCCAGGCCGAGCACGACCCGCCCGCTCCCCTCCACGCCGAGATAGCGGAGCTTGCCGATGTTCACGTTGGCGTAGTTGGGTGTCCCCGGGCCCGGCCCGAAGAAGGTGCTGTCGCCGGTGGGCTGCAGCACGATGGCGTCGGTGATCTCGTTGCGAAAGGCAAAGCCCTCCAGCTGCAGCCGGCGACTCCGGTAGCGCATCCCCACATCGACGTTGACGCTGGTCTCGGGCTTCAGGTTCGGGGTGCGGATTTCGTATCCGCTGCCTTCGGGTGTGAGCCCGTTGAAGAAGCGTTCGATCAGGTTGGGGGAGCGGAAGCCGCGGCCCACCGTGCCGATCAGGCTCAGATTGTCGGTGAGGAGGTATTCGGCGTTCAGCGTCCCGACGATCGTCGCATTCTCGTGGGCGGCGAGCGGCGTGGTGACGTTGGGCGTCGGGCGGGTCTCCGCCTTGATGTCCTGCACCCGGAGACCCGCGATGAGGATGAGGCTCGGGGCGACATGGAAGTCCCCCTGCACAAAGGCGCCGAGGCTGCGGAAGGTCGCATTCGGCGTCTTCGAGACGGGATCGGTGGAGGGCGGCCCGAACCCGGTCATCGTCGTCGTGTCGGTGTTGTTGGAGCGATCCCGGAATCCGTCGCCGCCGTAGGTGAGCAGCACGGTGCCGATCGCCTTGGCCGCCTCGATGCGGAAGCCGAAGGTCTGCAGGTCGGTGAAGTTGCGGATGCCGATCTGCCCCTGCGAGCCTGGGCCGGTCGGGATGGCGATGTCGAAGGTGAGCCGCCGCTCGTTCCGCACGTAGTAGGTGGTCACGTCGAGGCGGTCGGCGAGCACGGAATGGATGCCGGTGCTCGTGTAGCCCAGCGACACCTTGTCCACGCCCTGCTTCGGGTAGCGGATGGCGATGGTCGGGTCGTTGGGCCGCTGCAGGTCGGCGTTGTCGACGTACCCGAAGCCGGCGCGGTCCGCGCTGTAGCGCTCGTAGCGGATATGCAGGCTGGAGCTTTCGGAGAGGCCGTAGCCGAGCTGGGCGGCGTAGTTCTGGTCTCTGACGCCACTGTCCTGAACCTTGGAGTCGTTCGGCAGCGGCAGCTTGCCGAACGTGCCCGCCGGTGCGGTGTAGTTGCTGGCGTCGCGGTAGGAGCCGTAGGCGAGCCAGTTGATCCGGCCGGTCTGGCCGGTGACGAGGCCGAAGGGGCGCTGCGAGTTGCCGGCACTCTGGTAGCGGTAGCCGAAGCTGCCGTGCACGCTGGTGCCGACGATCGCATTCGAGGGCTGGCGCGTGATGAGGTTGACGGCACCACCGATCGCGTCGGTGCCGTACAGGACCGAGGCCGGCCCGCGCACGACCTCGACCCGGCCCAGCGCTTCGAGACCGACCAGCGACGGAATCTCCCCGAAATCGGATTCGCGCCGCGAATTGTTCATCCGGATGCCATCCTCGAGCAGCAGGATCCGCTGGCCGAGGAGACCGCGCACGATCGGCCGGGACTGGCTGGGGCCGACGCCGTTCACATCGAGTCCCGGAAGATCGAAGAAGAGATCGGTGATGCTCGCAGGGGCACGCCGCGCAAGCGCGGTGGAGTCCACCACGCTTACCGGCGTCGGGGCACGGAAGACTTCGCGCAGGTCCCGTGTCGCGGTGACGGTCATCGCCGGCAAGTCGACGATGGTGTCACGCGCGTCACGGCGCGGCGACGCTTGCGCGAAGAGAGGGGTGGTGCCGAACACAACGAAGATGGTGAGGGTCGTGCGGAGCGTACTCATCAGCGTTCCTGCCGCGAAGTCGTGGAGGGATCCGTACCGGTGCTGCCTGTCTAGGCTAGCGACCGGATGCCGACCACGTAATTCGGATTGCTACGGTGTGCGGAGAGTAGAACTACGGAATCGTGTGGTGCAGGAACGATCAGGCGATGTTTCGGAGTGCTTCGTGGGGTGCGTGAGGTCCGGAAATTCAGGCCTCCTTCACCATCCCGGCCTCGACGGCGAATCGGGTGAGACCGGCGACGGTCTTGATATCGAGCTTGCGCGCGAGGCTCTCGCGGTGGCTTTCCACCGTGCGCGGGGAGAGGCCGAGCCGGAGCGCGATCGCTCGGCTGGTCTCGCCCGCGGCGATGCCGGCGAGCACTTCCCGCTCGCGCGGTGTGAGTTTGGCGAGCCGGGTGCCTGCGTCGGCCGCCGGTGAATCGCCGCGTACCGCGGCCGTGAGGTGGCGCGCGACCGGCGGGCTGAAGTAGGACTCCCCGCGGGCGACCGCGCGCAGTCCCTCACGGAGCTCCGCCGGTGACGTGTCCTTCCGCAGGTAGCCCTGAGCGCCGGCGCGGACCGCGCCGAGCACATACTCCGGGTGATCGTGCACGCTCAGGATGAGGACGCGGACGTCGGGAAGCGACTGCCGGAGCCGGGCCGTGACTTCGAGGCCGCCGGCGCCGGGCAGAGAGAGGTCGAGTACTACAATGTCCGGCCGGGTCTCCGCGGCGAGCCGGAGGGCAGCTTCGCCGTCTCCCGCTTCGGCCACGACTTCGACACCGGGAGTGGCCGTGAGCACATGCCGGATGCCTTCGCGCACGATCGTGTGATCGTCCACCAGCATGACCCGTATCCTCGGTGCCTCCATCAGGAAACGTCCTCTCGCAGGGGCAGGCGGATCCGGAGGCGGGTACCGCCGCCGTCGCCGGATTCAATCTCGACACTTCCCCCCAGCGCGGCAAATCGTTCCCGCATCCCCGCCAGTCCCATCCGCTCCTCGGTGGCGCCCTCACCCGTCGGAATGCCCCGGCCGTCGTCCTCGATCAGGATCAGGAGACCGGGGGCCGCGCGCGCCATCGTCACCCTGGCGGTCTCCGACTCGGCGTGCCGGGCGATGTTGGACAGCCCCTCCTGCACCGCACGGAAGACGGCCAGTTCGGCATCGCTGCCCAGCGGCGGCACGCGCTCCGGCCCGTTGAAGGATGCCGGAATTCCGGTACGGGTCTCGAAGTCGGTGACCAGGGCGCGGAGCGCGGGGAGCAGCCCCAGGTCGTCGAGGAGGGAGGGCCGGAGGGCATCCGTCACGCTGCGGATGCTCGCCATCCCCTCGTCGACGAGGTCCATCACGCGCCCGAGGCGCGCCGCCTGCGGTGGTGCGACTTCCTCCCGCACGATGCCGAGCTGGAGCTTCACGGCCGAGAAGACCTGGGCCGTCTCGTCGTGGAGTTCGAGCGAGAGTCGGCGGCGCTCTTCCTCATGCTGCAGCACCATTCTCCCCGAGAGGTGCTCGAGTTCCTCGGTCCGTCCGCGCAGTCGCCGGTCGAGATCGGCGTTCTCCAGGGCGGCCCCGACCTGCTGGCCCAGCGCGATCAGGAAGGGCGCGTCCAGTGCGGTGAAGGGGTCGCGGGCGTCCCCGACGATGATCATCGCGCCGCGCACCTCGTCCCGCTGGGTGACCGGGAGGGCGGCGGCGTACGCGAATTCGCTGACGACGGCGGAACTGGGGCGGCCGAGGGTCAGTACGCCCTGGACCAGCGGCGCGACGCCTCCCACGGGCGGGTGACCCTCCCAGGCGGCGCAGGCTCCAAGGCCACGCACGATCGCGCCGCTGGCGCGGTCGTAGGGACGTCGACGGCGCCATCGCCGCGCTGGAGATCGCCTGACAACGCTGCCATCGCGCCGAGGCCGCGCTCCAGGTCTTCCATGACGAGGAGGAGGATGCCGCTGCCGACGGCCAGCGCGAACATGATGTCGAGGTAGTAGCCCCACGGGTTCCAGGCGCCGCGCGCCCGCAGGACGGGATAGTCGAGGTGGTGCAGTCCCCACAGGAGGAAGGCGATGCCGAGCACCATCGCGGCCGGCGACCCGGTCTGCCGCCGGAAGCGGAAGAAGACGCTCGACGTCCACAGCGTGGCGCCGCTCAGGAAGGCGACGGCGGGAAGCGCCGCGTAGAGGAACTGGTCGGTCCCGGAGAAATGGTAGATCGCGAACAGCGACCAGACCGGCGGGAAGAGCACCGCCAGCAGGAAGGGTCGCCGGAACCGGGTGCCGCGGGAGAAGACCAGGGCGCTCCATAGCAGGGCAAGCGCCGTCCACCCGGTGATGACCTGGTGGGCGAAGAGCCAGAACGGTCGCCGGGTCTCGAGGAAGATGACGATCGCGCCGAGGCGGCCCAGGTACAGGGACCAGGCGATCGCCCACCAGTAGAAGTACGGCTTGCGGTAGCGGCGGTAGAACAGGGCGCAGAGACCGGCGATCCCGAGGGTGATCGTGGCCTGCAGCAGCGCGGGGTGCAGTTCGGCGGAAGGATTCAGAGCGTCTGTCCCAGCCAGCGGGCCACGCGATCGCGGTACCCCCGGCTCACTTTGAGGCGCGTGCCGTCGTGCAGGATGGCGATGAACTCGCCGGAGAACCAGGGCTGCAGCTCGCGAAGCCGTTCCACGTTCACGACCGTGGTGCGGTGGATGCGCAGGAACTGCTCGGCGTCGAGCCGGGTCTCGAGGGTCGAGAGCGGCTCCCGCAACAGATGCGACGTCTTGCCGGTGTGGAGCCGAACATAGTTGCTCGCCGTTTCGATCCAGTCGATGTCCGCGACCCGGACAAAATACACCCGGCCGTCCGCGCGGATAGCCAGTCGCTCGGCGCTCGGCCGCGGTCGGGACAGTCCCGCAATGAGGGCGCTGATCGCCGTGGAGTCGGGTCCGGCTCCCGGCGCGTGCAGCCGGTCCCGGGCGCGTGCAAAGGCGCGGTGAAAGCGCTCGGCATCGAACGGCTTGAGCAGATAATCTAGCGCATTGGCGTCGAACGCCTGCACGGCGTAGGCATCGAAGGCCGTGACGAACACCACGGCCGGCGGTGTGGCCGGGCCGAGGGTCTCGAGCACGCCGAAACCGTCGAGGCCGGGCATCTGCACGTCCAGGAAGAGGAGCTGAGGCGTGTGGGTGCGGATCGCCTCCACGGCCTCGAGCCCGGTGCCGCAGGAGGCGACCAGCTCCGCGTCCGGTTCGTTTTCGAGCAGCCGGACGAGACGCTTGCGCGCGATGGGCTCATCGTCGGCCACGAGCGTGCGGACGGTCATGCGGGCACCGCGATCGGCGGGGTGAGCCGCAGATGGAGCGGGGTATGCACCTCGCCGCAGGGCAGGAACGGGAGGGCAATGGTGACGACCGCTCCCCCGGCGGGATGATTCTCGAGCCGGAAGGAGTGCTGAGCGCCGTAGAGCTGCCGCAGGCGTTCGCGGGTGTTGTGCAGGCCCAGGCCCTCCTTTCTGGGCCCGCCCGCGGGAAAGCCGGGGCCGCCATCGCGGATGCTGACGACGAGCTGGTCACCACTCCGCGCGGCGTGCAGTTCGATGCGGCCCTCGCCGGTGATCGCCGAGATGCCATAGCGGATCGCGTTCTCGGCGATGGGCTGCAGCAGCAGCGCCGGGACCCCCGCCTCGAGCACCTCGGGAGCGACGAACGTCCGCACGAGCAGCCGGTCCTGGAACCGGGTCTGCTCGATATCCAGATAGGCGTCCAGGATCTGCAGCTCCTGGCGGAAGGGCACGACCTGGTGTCCCGCCTGCTCGAGCGACAGCCGGAGCAGATTGCCCAGCCGAGCGATCATGCGGTCGGCGTTGTTCGGATCGTTGTGCGACAGCTCGGCGATCGTGTTCAGGGCATTGAACAGGAAGTGCGGCTGCAGCTGCATCTTGAGCAGCTGCAGCTCGGCCCGGGCGAGCTGCGCTTCCAGCGAGGCGGCGAGCACTTCGCGTTCGCGGTAAAGGAGGGCATAGCGTGCCGCCTGCGAGACGGTGACGATGCAGAGGTAGGCCAGCAGCCGGCTGTCGAAGCGGTAGAGCAGGCTCGACACGAAGGGGCGGAGCGGCGAGTGGCTGACGACCATGCTGAGCATCCGGTCGAGCACGGTCGAGAGGAGCACGAAGCAGATGCCCGCCAGGCCATGGAGGATCAGGCTGCGGGTGCGCTGCTTCACGTCGAACCGAAGCCGGTTGGCGACCCAGAGGGCCATCGGCGTCAGGGCGGCCCAGACCCAGGCGCTCGCCAGCGAGACCATGAGGAGGGGACGCCAGGGCAGGGGCGCCGACCCGGACACGGTGTTGTAGACCAGCACCTGGCCGAACGAGAAGAGGCCGAACGCGCTCCAGCCACCGAAGACGAGAATGGCCTGCAGGCGCAGGTTGCGGCGGCGCAGGGCCGCTCCGGCGCTCGGGGCGATGGGGGCGGGCATGGTGGCACCTCGCGAGCGGTCTGGTCGTGACGGGGCCCGGGGAGCGAGCCATAGATCGCTACGCTCCCCGGGCGGATGCTGTTTCGGCGTTGCAGTGCGTGAAACGCGCGTTCAGCCTCCGGCGCGCGTACCCTTGGTGACGTCCTCGAGCGGTGCCGCCGCACCGTCGACCAGCATGGCCGTCAGGCGCTGCGACACCGGGCCCCGCCAGCCGAGATCGTCATTGGCCGCGAGCAGGACGAGCACGTCCTCCTCGGGGAAGTAGGCATACCAGGTCTCGAACCCCCGTCCGTCGCTGGCAACCTGCACGACGTGATGCCCGCCCGATGTCTGCTCCACGACCCAGCCCATCGGATTGCTCTTGTCGCTGCTTGCCAGGCGGCTCGTGCCGAGCGTCGGCAACATCCCCGCCGTCCGCAGGCCCTGGTGCCAGTGGAACAGGTCGGCCAGCGGGGCCACCAGGCCGGTGACGATCACCGTCTCGCCGTAGGCGCCGGTGTAGCCGCGCGCGACGAGCGAGTCATTCAGGAAGCCATCGTCGACGACGGCGCGGGTGAGTGTCGCCGGCTCGAACAGCCGCACCTTCTCGGCGAGCTGGCCCAGGGGATACTTCGTTTCCGCCGTGTTAGGGATGTGCCGGGCGCGATTGGCGTCGCCATAGCCCTGGTAGAGGAGCACCCGGCTGCCGCGCGCGACGAGGACGGTGCCGGCGAATCCCTGGCGGGTGAAGTCGCGCATGGCGGCATCGAGGCGCGCGGGGAGCGCGCCCGGGGCGCGGACCCGGTCGAGATAGACCTGCTCGGGGCGGGCGAGGTGGGCGCAGGCGGCCGCGCCGAGCAGGAGCAGCGGGGCGAGCGTGCGACGGGCGAGGGGCAGCGGTGACATGGGGGCCTCCATCCAGTGAGTCCATGCCGGCGGGCGTGCCGACAGGGCGAGGATGGGGTGGGCCTCGTCAGGCGCCAACGGTTGCGGGATGAACCGCATCGGGTGCGGGACGAGGCGTACGGCCTGCGGGGCCACTGGCGCTCCGGGGGGCCGTCCCGGTCTCGATGCAACTCGTCCCGCCCAGCGTGCGACTCGCCCCCAAGTCGTACACCCCGCCAGCTGCCTGACGCTACCATGACCTCGGCACTCGACGGAGGTTCATGGTGGACGTACAGACCCACGGTACCGCCGCGCTGCTCGCCCTTCCTTTCAGACCGATCCGCACCG
>JBGATI010000010.1:0-163767 GCA_044229245.1 Gemmatimonadales bacterium
GAACCGGAGGACCTGGCGCGGGCCGCCGTGTGGCTGGTGTCGGACGAGGCCGACTACGTCACCGGCACGACCCTCTTCGTCGATGGCGGGATGACGCTCTACCCCGGCTTCGAGGCTGGGGGCTGACATGCAGCTCGACGCGGAATGGCTGGAGGCCGACGGACTCGGCGGCTTCGCCTCCGGGACCGTCGCCGGCTGGCGCACCCGTCGCTATCACGGGCTGCTGACGCCGGCGATCGAAGTGCCGTCGCGGCGCGCGGTGCTGGTGGATGGCTTCGAGGCGTGGGTCGAGCGGGATGGCCGCCGAATCGCGCTCTCCACCCAGCAGTACGTCCCGGATGTGATCCACCCGGATGGCCAGATCCGGCTGGCGGCGTTCCGCGCCGCACCGTGGCCGACGTGGACCTGGCGCTTCGAGGATGGGCTCGAGGTCACGCAGGAGATTGTCGTACCGCACGAGCGTCCGTCGGTGGCGGTGCGCTGGCGGCTCACGTCTCCCGTGCGCGATGTGCGGCTGTTCGTGCGGCCGCTGCTCTCAGGCCGGGATACCCACGCGCTGCATTACGAGAACGCGAGTCTCGATCCTGGGGCCGAGGTGAAGGGCGACCGGGTGCGCTGGCGTCCGTACGCCTCAATGCCGACGGTACTGAGTCAGGCAAACGCGAGCTACACCCACGAGCCGCAGTGGTATCGCAACTTCCTCCTCGCAGAGGAGCGGAATCGCGGGTTCGAGCATCGCGTGGACCTCTGGTCGCCGGGCGAACTGTCCTGGGATCTTTCATCCGGGGACGCGAGCTGGCTCCTCTCCGCGGAGGACGTGGAGGAGTATCAATCGCTCGGGCGCGGATCGGCGCGGACCATTGCAGGGCGCCTGTTCGAGGAAGAGGAAGCGCGGCGCGCCGCCTTTGCCTCGCCGCTGGAGCTGGCCGGTGACGCCTACCTCGTGCGCCGCGGCGAGGGGAAGACGATCATCGCCGGCTATCCCTGGTTCACCGACTGGGGGCGGGACACCTTCATCGCGATGCGCGGCCTCTGTCTTGCGACGGGGCGGCTCGATGATGCGCGGGCGATTCTGCTCGAGTGGGCGGGTCTCGTGTCACAGGGCATGCTGCCCAACCGTTTCATCGAGGGCGGTGACGCGCCAGAGTTCAATTCGGTCGACGCTTCGCTCTGGTACGTCATCGCGGTGCACGAATTCCTCGAGGCGATACAGGCCGGCCGCAGGCGACTGCCCGCCGCCGAGCGTTCGCGGCTGGAGGCGGCGGTGCAGGCGATTCTCACCGGCTATGCCGAGGGAACGCGCTACGGCATTCATGCGGAGCCGGGTGGGCTGCTCGCGGCCGGGGTTCCAGGCGTGCAGCTCACCTGGATGGATGCCAAGGTGGGCGACTGGGTGGTGACGCCGCGGACGGGGAAGCCGGTGGAGATTCAGGCGCTCTGGATCAACGCGCTCCGGATCGGCGCCCGGTTCGATGATCGCTGGGCCCGGATGGCGGGACGGGCGACGGCGGAGTTCCGCGAGCGGTTCTGGCATCCCGATGGCTTCCTGTACGACGTGGTGGATGACGGCGGGGTCGCGGGCGCCATGGACGCGAGGTTCCGGCCCAATCAGCTCTTCGCGATCGGGGGACTGCCCTTTCCCATTCTGGATGTGGAGCGAGGGAGGGCGGTCGTCGCGGCCTGCGAGGCGCGGCTCTGGACGCCGATGGGACCGAGGAGTCTCGCGCCCGGGGAACCGGGCTACATCGGCGTCTACGCCGGAGGTCCGGTGGAACGGGACGGCGCCTACCACATGGGTACCGTCTGGCCGTGGCTCGCCGGTCCATTCATCGAGGCATGGGTGCGGGTGCATGGGGACAACGAGATCGCCCGGAGCGAGGCGCGGTCCCGGTTCTTCACACCGCTGCTCGACGGACTCACGCGTGCGGGGCTTGGTCATCTGGCCGAGATCGCCGACGGCGATCCGCCGCACATGCCGCGCGGCTGTCCCTTCCAGGCCTGGTCGATGGGGGAGTTGCTCCGGCTCGAGTACGTGGTGCTGGGCGGTCGGCAGGGGCGCGGGGCATGACCCCGCGATTCCGCGATCACCTCCCCGAGTATCTCGCGGAGGCGTTCGGGCTCGGCCTCTTCATGGTGTCCGCCTGCGGGTTCGCGGTGCTGCTCTATCATCCCGCGTCGCCGGTCTCGCACTGGGTCCCCGGGATGCTCACCCGGAATCTGCTGATGGGCCTCGCGATGGGGCTCACCCTGCTGCTCAACTTCTATGGGCCGTGGGGCCAGCGATCCGGCGCACACCTCAATCCGGCAGTGACGCTGACCTTCTATCGACTCGGCAAGGTCCACCCCGGTGATGTCGCGCCGTACATCGTCGCGCAGTTCCTTGGCGGAGTGGCCGGGGTCGCCGTCGCGCGCCTGATCTTCGGGCCGCTCCTGGCCGACGCGAGCGTGAACTATGTGGCGACCCTTCCCGGCGCCGCAGGGGTGGCCGTCGCCCTTGCGGCGGAGCTGGGCATCACCTTCATCCTCATGCTGGTCGTCCTGCACGCCGCCTCGAGTGAAGTGCTGGGGCGCTACACCGGCGTGCTCGCCGCGACCCTCGTGGCGCTCTACATCGCCTTCGAGTCGCCCTACTCGGGGATGAGCATGAATCCGGCGCGCACCGTCGGATCGGCCGTCTTCGCGGGGCGATGGACCGCCATCTGGATCTACTTTGTAGCGCCGCTCCTCGGCATGCTGGCCGCGGCGCAGCTCTACCTGAAGCTGCGGAGCCCGCGGCAGCGGCTCTGCGCCAAGATCACCCACCTGCCGAACGTGCGCTGCATCTTCTGCGAGTACCACGCCCGCTAGGCGCGGGAACCTTTCCGGGGTGGCCGGCATTTACCCGGCACACGAACGATGGCAGGTGCACAAGGCGCCTGCCTCACACAACCCCTGGAGGAATGTATGCGCAGGATTCTCGCGGCTGTCGCGATGCTCGTAACCGTGGTCGGCATGACGACCGCGGCGACCTACGCCCCCAAGATGTACACCAGCAAGCCGTTCGCCGGCGTGAAGGCCAACACCGGCACCGTCTCCGCGACCGTCGACAACGGCAAGATCGCGCTCAAGGTCTCCGATGACTTCGTCATCCCGGACACCCCGGCGCCGAGCTGGCAGATCATCGACTCCAAGGGCAACACCTACCTGCTCAACCAGTTCAAGATCAAGGGTGGGACCAACCGGATGATCACCCTGCCGAGCTACATCAAGGACGTGGCCAAGGTGCAGGTGTGGTGCTCCTTCGCCGAAGTCGTCCTGGGCGAGACCTCGTTCGACACCATCGTCAAGTAAAAGACCCTGTTCACATCGCCGGTCGGGCGCTCCCGGCCGGCGATCGTGTTTTCTGGAGGAACCTCCCATGCGTCCGACCACGCTGTTCACCGCCGCCGCGCTCGCCGGCGGCCTCGTCTCGCCGCTCGCCGCCCAGATGGCGGAGCACAAGAGTCTCACCCTGGAAGGCGCGCACAACGTCATCGCGGCCGCCGTCACCTATGCCCGCAGCAAGGCGGGCACGGGCGTGATCGCGGTCGTGGACGATGGCGGCAACCTGATGGCGCTGGAGCGGCTCGACGGCACCTTCGCCGCCGGCGCGAACATCTCCATCGGCAAGGCACGCACCGCCGCGCTGTTCAAGAAGCCGACCCGGTTCTTCGAGGAGCTGATCAACAAGGGGCGGACCGCGATGACCACCGTCGACTTCACCCCGCTCATCGGTGGCGTCCCGATCGTGCTGGACGGCCAGATCGTCGGCGCCGTCGGCGTCAGCGGGGCCGCCTCGGCCCAGGAAGACGAAGAAGTGGCGTTGGCGGGCGCGGCGGGCGTCGAGACCCGGCTGTCCAGCGCGGCCCCGTCGCACACGATGGACGTGAGCTACTTCCCGCAGGAGCAGGTCCGCGCGGCGTTCCAGAAGGGGAGCGTGCTCCTCGATGGCGCCGGGCGCAACTACATGGTGCATGCGAGCCGCCGGGAGAAGGCGGGCCAGGCCGAGGTGCACCTGCTCGATACCGACGTGATCTACGTGCAGGACGGGTCGGCCACCTTCGTGACGGGCGGCAACGTCATCGGCGGCAAGACGATCGAGCCGAACGAGATCCGCGGTGATTCGATCACCGGGGGCGCGACGCGTCGGATTGCGAAGGGGGATGTGATCACCGTCCCGAGCGGCACCCCGCACTGGTTCGAAGAGGTGAAGGGCCCGCTCACGTACTATGTGGTGAAGGTCCGGTGATCGCCATGCGCCCCGGACTCCTGCTGCTCGCCACACTCACCGCGTTCGGAGCCACTGCGCTCCGGGCGCAGGTGACCGGCGACGCCCCCTACGGCAAGCCTTCCGCCATCATCGATCTCGGTACCACGAGTGGCGCCGCGCTGGTTCATGGCCAGTGGCGCTCCAGCGATGCCGGTTTCGTCGAGGTCGATCATCACGCTCCCGGTCCCGATCTGCGCCCCTCGGGCGTGCCGAACCGCACCCACGATATCACTCCCCATGCCGGCGCCGCCGACTTCGACGATTCCGCTTGGCTCGCCTTTCCCGCCGAGTCGATCGCGGCCCGGCGGGGGAACGGGAAGCTGAGCTTCAACTGGTATCGCATCAACGTGACGATCCCCGAGCGCATCGGTTCACGCGCGGCGACGGGGATGACCGTGGTCTTCGAGCTGGTCGTCGATGACTACGCCGAGGTCTGGGTGGACGGGAAGCTGCCGGTGGTGCTGGGACAGACCGGCGGCCAGCTGGTGAAGGGGTTCAACGCGCCCAACCGTGTGGTCCTCACTCGGAATGCGCGGCCCGGCCAGCAATTCCAGCTCGCGATCTTCGGCATGAACGCTCCAGTCTCGGCGCCGCCGGTCAATTTCATCTGGATCCGGTCGGCGACGCTCGACTTCTACACGCCGGAGCAGGCGCGAGTGGGGCGTGATGCGGGCGGACGGATCACCCGGCTCGATCCGGCCCTCGACGGGCTGGTGGCGCGCGAGGCGAAGATCGAAAAGCTCGCCGGCGGATTCGAGTTCCTCGAGGGACCGGTCTGGGTGCGCGACGGCGGCTATCTCCTTTTCAGCGACCCGAACACCAACAAGATCTACCGCTGGTCGCCGGACGGGCAGGTAAGCGTCTACCGCACCAAGAGCGGCTACAGCGGTGTCGACATCGGTGACTATCACCAGCCAGGCTCCAACGGGCTCACCCTCGACCGCGAAGGCCGCCTGGTCATCGACCAGCATGGCAACCGGCGGGTGATCCGGGTGGAGCGGACCGGCGCGGTCACCGTCCTCGCGGATCATTTCGAGGGGAAGCGACTCAACAGCCCCAACGATCTCGTCTACCGGAGTGATGGCGGTCTGTATGTCACCGATCCGCCGTTCGGGCTGCCGAAGGTCTTCGCCGATCCGGCCAAGGAGACGCCGTGGAGCGGCGTCTACCTGGTGCGCGACGGCAAGGTGACGCTGCTGACGAAGGAGCTGAGCGGACCCAACGGCATCGCCTTCTCACCGGACGAGCAGACGCTGTATGTCGACAACTGGGATCCGGAGCACAAGGTGATCATGCGTTACGACGTGCGGCCTGACGGCACGATCGCCAATGGGCGGGTGTTCTTCGATATCACCCGTACCGTGCCGGGCGACGACGCCTGGGACGGGATCAAGGTGGACCGGGACGGCAACGTCTACGCCGCCGGCCCCGAGGGGATCTACGTGCTTTCGCCGGCGGGGAAGCACCTCGGCACGATCACGCCGCCCGAGCATGTTGCCAACTTCGCCTGGGGGCCTTCGCCCCGGCCGAGGCGGCGACCCGGTGAGCCGGACGCCGCGCCTCGCCGCCTGACGTCGTCGGGAACCTCCTGCCTCCGCCAGCGTTGTGGAGGCAGGAGGAAACACCCATGGCACCGACCGCACCCATCGACAGCATCCTGCTCCATCCCGCCCTCGCCGGCCGGACCCTGGTGGTCCGCCGGGACGGCACCTGGGCCGCCTTCGACATAGAGCGCGAAGGCCAACTTGTCTCGGGCCGCTTGATCGACAGCGACCCCGCCGCGGACGCCTGGCGCGGGAGCTCCGCCCGATGAGCGCCGCCCACTACGACGTCATCATCATCGGCTCCGGGGCCGGTGGCGGCACGCTGGCCCATCGGCTCGCGCCGAGCGGCAAGCGCATCCTGCTCCTCGAGCGAGGGGACTACGTGCCGCGGGAGAGGGAGAACTGGAGCACCCGCGCCGTGAACCTCGAGGGCCGCTACGCGACGAAGGAGGAGTGGCGCGACAAGGACGGCAAGCCGCTCCACCCGCATACCAACTATTTCGTCGGCGGCAACACCAAGTTCTACGGCTCGGCGCTCTTCCGGCTCCGGCGCGAGGACTTCGGGCTGCTGCAGCATCATGCCGGCCTCTCGCCCGCGTGGCCGATCACCTACGACGAACTCGAGCCCTACTACACCCAGGCCGAGCATCTGTATCAGGTGCACGGCAATCGCGGGGAAGATCCGACCGAGCCGTATGCCGGTGCGCCGTACAAGTACCCGGCGGTGAGCCACGAGCCGCGGATTCAGCAGCTCAGCGACGACTTCGCCCGGCTCGGTCTCCGGCCGTTCCACACCCCGCTCGGCGTCATGCTCGACGAGCAGAATCGCCGGAAGAGCGCCTGTATCCGGTGTGCCACCTGCGATGGCCATCCCTGCCTGGTCAACGCCAAGTCGGATGCCCAGGTGGTGTGCGTCGATCCGGCACTCGCCTATCCCAACGTCACGCTGGTCACCGGCGCCTACGTCTCGAAGCTGGAGACCGATGCCTCGGGCCGGTCGGTGACCGGGGTCCACGTCACCCGTGATGGCGCCGCCGAGCGCTACACCGGCGACATCGTCGTGGTCTCCGCCGGTGCCATCAACTCCGCGGCGCTCTTGTTGCGCTCCGCGAATGATCGGCACCCGCGTGGCCTCGCCAACGGCTCCGACATGGTCGGCCGGCACTACATGGGGCACATCAACTCGGTGCTCATGGCCGTCTCCAAGTGTCCCAACCCGACGGTCTTCCAGAAGACCCTCTCGGTGAACGACTTCTACCTCGGCGCGCCGGATTGGGCATACCCGATGGGGCACATCTCGTTCGTCGGGAAGCTGGACGGCGACACCCTCGCGGCGGGAGCGCCGGCCATCGCGCCGGGGTGGACGCTCGAGCTGATGGGGAAGCACTCCCTCGACTTCTGGCTCACCTCGGAGGATCTGCCTGATCCCGACAACCGGGTGACCCTCGACCGCGACGGCCGCATCGTACTCAGCTACAAGCCGAACAACGAGGAGGGACACAAGCGGCTCACCGCCAAGCTGCAGGAGCTGATGAAGAGCCAGACCGCCTGCGCCGTGCATGGCCACGACTGTCACCAGGGGCTCTTCGCCCGCAATCTCTTCCTCGGCCAGCGGATTCCGCTCGCGGGGGTCGCGCACCAGAACGGCACCCTTCGCTTCGGGGACGATCCGAAGAGCTCGGTGCTCGACCGCAACTGTCGCGCGCACGAGGTGGACAACCTCTATGTGGTGGATGCCAGCTTCTTCCCCTCGAGCGGCGCGGTGAATCCCGCCCTGACGATCATCGCCAACGCCCTGCGCGTCGGCGACCACCTGCGCCAGCGGCTGGCCTGATGCGTCCCGCACATCTGCTGCAGCGCGCGGCCTGCACGGCGATCGCGACCGGGAGCCGGTATCTCGCCTGGCTCTACCTGATGGGGCTCGTCGTGATGGTCACCCCGGTCGCGGCGCAGGCGCCGTGGACCGGATCGGGCGTCGGGCTCCCCGCGGCCGAGGCCGTCCCGGCCATCGGGCTCACGGTGTCGGACATGGATCGCTCGATTGCCTTCTACACCGGAATTCTGCCGTTCCGGGTCGAGGCGGACACCGAGGTCGCCGGCCGCGCGTGGGAAGAACTGACCGGGGTCTTCGGCGTGCGGATGCGAATCGTCCGCCTCCGGCTCGGCGCCGAGCAGCTCGAACTTACCGAGTACCTCGCGGCCACGACGCCGGGGCGGCCCGCACCCGTGGACAGCCGCAGCAACGACCGCTGGTTCCAGCACGTCGCCATCATCGTCAGCAGTATGGACAGTGCGTATGCGCTGCTCCGCGCGCACCATGTGAAGAGTGCGTCCACCTCGCCCCAGCTCCTGCCGAAGAGCATTCCGGGGGCGGCGGGGATCCGCGCCTTCTACTTCCGCGACCCCGACGGACATCCGCTCGAGATTCTCCAGTTCCCCGCCGACAAGGGCGACCCGAAGTGGCACCGGAGCGATGCGCTCTTTCTCGGCATCGATCACAGCGCCATCGTGGTCGCGAACACCGAGCGGAGTCTCGGCTTCTACCGGGATCTACTTGGCCTCCGGGTGGCGGGGGAGAGCCACAACTTCGGTGAGGAGCAGGCGCACCTGAACAACGTCGAAGGCGCCGACCTCCACATCACCGGCCTCCGGAGCCCCGCTGGCCCTGGGATCGAGTTCCTGGAGTACCTCGCTCCCACGGATGGCCGCACGATTCCGGCCGACGAGCGCCCGAACGACCTGGTGCACTGGCAGACGACGATCCTGGTCCGCGATCTCGATCGCGTCTCGGCCCGGCTCGACTCGGCCGGCGTCGCCCGGGTCTCCCGTTCCGTGGGACAGGTCCCGGACCGGAACCTTGGCGCGGTCCGCGGCATTCTGGTGAGAGACCCCGATGGACACGTAGTCCAGTTGATTGGCCGGTGACGTCCGGCAGGGAGGCAGCGATGGCGACGCAGTTTCGGCAGCTCGGACCGGCGGACGCGGAGACGCTCACTCAACGCTTGCTGACGTGGCATCATGGCGAGGGTCACCGCCTCGACGCCGAGTCGGTGCGCCGGGAGACCGGCCGCGTGCTTTCCGACAACGAGTGCTGGCATGCGTGGATGATCGTTTGCCGGGATGAAGAAGTGGGCTACCTGATGCTGCAGTTCCGCCGGGGCGGGATGTTCGAGGCGCCGCGCGCCTATGTCGCCGCGCTCTATCTGGTCCCCGCGGCCCGCGCGCGGGGGACCGGGATGCTGGCGCATCGCTTCCTTGCCGACCTCTGCCGCTGGTTACAGGTCCGGCTCTACGATTTCGACACCGCCGACGAGTCCAAGCCGGCGCAGTGGGTTGCACGCCGCGCTTCCCGGACCGTCCTCTCGCGACACTCCTTCTCTCAGGCGACCGCATGACCACCACGACGCCCCTCCGCTCCACGATGACTCCCGTCGGCCGGACGGCTCCCACGATGAAGGCCGTCGCAGTGATGCCCGGCAAGGCCGGCTCGGTGCACCTCACCCACATGCCGCGTCCCGAGCTCTCGGAGATTCCCGATGGTCGGGGAGTGCTGGTCAAGGTGCTGCGGGTCGGGGTCGACGGCACCGACAAGGAGATCAACGCCGCGGAATACGGGGCGGCGCCTCCGGGCTACGACTATCTCGTCGTGGGGCATGAGAGCTTCGGCCAGGTGGTCGCGGTGGGCGAGCGGGTCACCGAGCTGATGGTGGGCGATTACGTCGTGGCCACGGTGCGCCGTCCCGGGCACAGCATCTACGATGTCATCGGTACCAACGACATGACGACCGACGACGTCTACTACGAGCGCGGCATCAACCTGCGCCACGGCTACCTCGCGGAGTACTACGTCGACGACGCCGAGTTCGTGGTGAAGATCCCGATGGGACTCAAGGAAGTCGGCGTGCTGCTCGAGCCGACCACCGTGGTGGAGAAGGGCATCGCCCAGGCCTACGAGATCCAGCGGAGGCTCCGGGTCTGGCGCCCGCGACGGGCGGCGGTGATGGGGGCGGGCACCATCGGGCTCCTCGCGGCGATGGCGCTCAGGATCCGGGGGCTTGAGGTGACGGTGTTCGGACTTGAACGGGCGCCGTATCTCAACTCCGATCTCATCGAGGCACTCGGGGCGCGATACGTCTCGACCCGGGAGGTTCCGCTGAAGGAGGGGGCCGCGCGCTTCGGGCCGTTCGACCTGATCTTCGAGGCCACCGGCTACTCCCCGATCGTGTTCGAGAGCATGCAGGCGCTGGCCAAGAACGGCGTGCTGGTGCTCTCCAGCGTGACCGGAGGCGACCGCATGGTCGAGGTCCCGGCGGACCGGATCAACCTCGATTTCGTGCTCGGCAACAAGGTGATGGTCGGGACCGTGAACGCCAACCGGGAGTACTTCGAGGCCGGCGTGAAGGACCTGGCCCAGTGTGAGGCGCAGTTCCCGGGGTGGCTCGGCCGGCTGTTGACGCATCCGGTGGATGGGCTCGAGAATTTCGGACGGCTCTTCGAGCTGCTCACCATGGGCAAGGGCGTCATCAAGGCCTACTGCCGGGTCGCGGAGGCATAGCCCCGCCTCCCGTGGAAGGCGGGGTGCAACGGGGATCAGTCGTGGGGAGCGTCCTTCAGCTTGAGCCAGTTGCTGTCGGCCGTCGCGATGTTGCCAGGGATGTTCGCCAGCCACTTCTGCTGGACTCCCTTGCTGTAGTTGAGGTACAGCCGGTCGTTGACCACCCGGAAGGCCTCCGGATCGATGTTCACCTTGTGCCCGTGGGCGACGCCGTAGGCGCAGTACCCGCCGTAGACGGGGACGTACTTGTCCGGATTCGCGAGGAAGGCTTCGCGGTTGCCGGTGCTGGCGAAGTAGTACGTCGCTGCGCCGTGGACCGCGGTGATCGTGGGGGAGCCTTTCAGTGCCTTCGTCTGCGTGAAGTAGGCGACCGGATCGTAGCCGCTGACGGCGACGCCCGACTTGTCGGTGTTGACGGCCTGGGCGGAGAGCAAAGTGGTACCGAGGGCGAGCCCCAGCGCCAGCACTCCAGCGGCTCGGGTGATGGTGGTGCGGGTCACGATGTTTCTCCTTGCATTGAGTTGCGCCGACCCGAGATGGATCGGCGGCAGGAGAGAAACGACGTGTGCACGCTGGCGGTTCCCTCGGCTGCGCGTCTCCCAGTATTCGATCCCTCGTCCCCACTTGTTCTCCGTCCGTGCACAGGACTACACTCCGCGAGCACACGCGCCTCGTGGATGGCGTCGCAATCTCGATCATCCCGCGAAGGAGTCGAATGGGGGAGCGGCTGAAGCGGATGGGCCGCCGGTGGCGGAACCAGCTGGCACGGCTTGCAGCGGGTGCGCGTCGCCGGACCTACGGCTCCGCGACAGTCGCCCAGGGAGCGTGGAGCGATCTCGTCGACTGGTTCAACGGGCTGGAGTTCGGGGAGAACGGCATCCTCCTCGGGTTCGCCGCGCTGGTCGGTCTGGTCGCGGCGCTCGGCGTCGTGGGGTTCTACAAGCTCATCGATCTCGCCCACCACGCCTTCTTCGCGTGGCCGGAGACGCTCCTGCCTTCGCTGGGTCTCCTCGCCTATCGCCCGCTGGTCACTGCCATCGGTGCGATCGCCGCGTGGTACACGATGAGGCGGTTCGGGCAGGGCAACGACGGACTCAACATCCCGGACCTGCAGCGCGCGGTCGTACGCAGGGAAGGGGAGATCCCCACCCAGCCGGCCCTCGCGCGGACGGCGGCCAGCGCCATCACGATCGGGAGCGGCGGCTCCGCGGGCAGTGAAGGGCCTGTCGCGGTCTTCGGCGCGCTCGTGGCGTCGCGCCTCAGCTCTCTCTTCCGGTTCTCAGGGACCCGCACCCGCATCCTGGTCGGGGCGGGAGCCGCCGCCGGCATCGCGGCGGCGTTCAACGCGCCGCTCGCGGGAGCCTTCTTCGCTCTGGAGGAGATTCTCGGCTCGTTCAGCACCGCCGCGTTTGCACCTGTCGTCATCAGCAGCGTCGTCGCCGCCATGGTGTCGCGCGCAGTCTTCGGCAACCATCCGGTCTTCCCGGTGCCGATCGAACAGGCCTATTCGCTGACGCGCGAGGTGGTGCTGTTCTACCCGGTCCTGGGGCTGGTGACCGGGCTGGCGTCGGTTCTCTTCGTCCGGGTGTACTTCGGCGTCGATGGCCTGCGGGAGCGGCTTCGAGTCTCTCCGGTCTGGATCGCGGCCGCGGGTGGGGCGGTCGTCGGCGGATTCGCCTTCCTCTCACGCGGGCTCCTCATGGGCTCGGGGCATCTCGCCATCCCGCTCGACAGCTTCACCCAGCTCGCCTGGTATCTCGTGGCGCTGCTCGCGCTCGCCAAGATCGTGGCCACATCCCTCACGCTGAACACTGGCGGATCGGGGGGGCTGTTCACGCCGTCGCTCTACGTCGGCGCGAGCATCGGAAGCGCGTTCGGGATGATGCTGATGGCGTTCTTCCCGTCGCTGCACCTCTCTCCGGCTCCCTACGCCCTCGTCGGGATGGGATCGGTGGTCGCGGCCGCCCTCAACGCGCCAATGACCGGGATCTTCATGGTCTGGGAGATGACCGGCAATTCGACCATCATGCTTCCGCTCATGCTGTCGGTGGTCGTGAGTCACGCCATTGCCCGGCGCCTGGAGCGGGATTCACTCTACAGCGGATGGCTGCGGCGCCGAGGCGAGCATTTCGAGCATGGGGAGGACAAGGACGTGCTCGCGGGCCTCCGGGTGGAGGACGCGTACGAGCGGCAGCCGACGGTCATTCCGGCCGGCGCGGCCGCGAACCTGTTCCTGGTCCATCTCGGCTCGCCGGGACAGGACCTCTTTCCCGTGGTGGATAACGCGAACGCACTGGTCGGCGTCCTCACCGTTTCCGATCTGGCGCGCATCGCGCGCGAGCATCCGGAGCGTCACGCGTCGCTCACCGCGGCGCAGGCGGCCCAGCCGAGTGAGGCGGTGCATCCGGGGGATTCGCTCCTCGAGGCCATGCGGCGCATGGGCGCACGCGGCCTGGGCGCGCTCCCGGTGGTCCAACCGGGCGGGAGCCGGCTGCTCGGATTACTCAGTCGGCGCGACATGCTGGGGTTGTACGAGCGCATCCTGGCCGGCGCGCCGGCGTCGGAGCCGGCGAACACCGGCGCGGCACGTCCTGCACCACTTAGTGCCCGCGAACATCCTTCATCGCCGCCTTCACTTTAGCGATCAGCTCAGGCGTCACTTCCGTGATGCCATGGGCGGCGGCCGCGTGCTTTGCGACCTGAGCCAGCACCTCGGCCTCGTTGTCTGCCGTCACTGTGAACTTGCATCCCTGCACGACGTCGCCGCATCCGAATTGCTTGGCCATGATCGTTTCGCTCTGGAGATTGGGTCGGGACACCGAACGGCCACATCTCCACCCAAACGCTGCCGGTGCGCGATCGGTTCCCGGGTCGGGGCAACCTCCTGAGGTCACTCCCCCTCCGGTCGGGATTGTTCTATTGTTGGAGCCGATGCCCACCCAAGCCGACGAAGAGTCCACGATCCTGCTGCAGGATCTGCTGCAGATGGGGATCGTCCGTGACGGGGCGATCACCCGCCTGCACGCGCTGCTGCTCCGGGTCGCGAGGGCGGAGGCGAACCGGCGACGTTCGCGGCTTCCGGATCGAGTGCTCGAGGAGGTCGACGATCTCTGCGTGCAGGCGGCCAACGACGCCGTGATGAACGTGCTGAGGAAGCTGGACGAGTTCCGGGGCGCGGCGCGCTTCACCACCTGGGCCTGCAAGTTCGTGATCTTCGAGGTCTCGACCCGGCTGCGCCGGCACGCGTGGCGTCACCGTGCGGTGGAGACGAGCGATTCCGACTGGGATCAGCTTCCCGATGGGTCCCCGTCGGCGCTCCGCACCATGGAGAACCAGGAGCTGACGGTCGCGCTGCAGCGTGCGGTGCGCGAACGACTCACCGACCGGCAGCGCACCGTCTTCCAGGCCGCCACCATCGACGAGATTCCCATCGATGTGCTCGCCGAGCGCTACGGCAGTTCGCGCGGGGCCATTTACAAGACGCTGCACGACGCCCGTCGCAAGCTGCGCGACGCGCTCGAGTCCGCCGGCTACGCGGAGCATCTCGCATGACCAGGCCGCCGATCGAGAAGCTGCTCGGCACCGACGACCGGGACCCGGGGTGCGATGGTGCCTTCGAGGTGCTCGACCAGTACGTCGAGGCGGTCCGGCGCGGCGAGGATCCCCGGCAGCGCTATGCCGACTTCGTCGCGCACATCCGCAACTGCGCAGCCTGCCGCGAGGATGCCGAGGGCCTGCTGGCCGCCCTCGACCTCCTGGACGAGCCGCCACCCCCCTCCAGGTAAGATCCCGCCGGATCCCGCCACTAACATTCCAGGGAGCGTGTGGCCGTCATCGTTCTGCTCCCCATGACGGTGGACGTGAGAGCCTCGGAGTCTCTGAAGTGACTGATCGCCCCATCGAACGACTGCTCGGGACCAGCCGCCCGGACCCCGGCTGCGAGGGCGCCTTCGAGGTGCTGGATCAGTACGTCGAGGCTGTCCGTCGCGGCGCGGACCCTTCCGTGCGCTACGCCGACTTCGTGACCCATATCCGCAACTGCGCCGCCTGCCGCGAGGACACGGAAGCGCTGCTCGCCGCACTCGATCACCTGGAACTGCCCGGCACCGAAACGTAGGGAAGTAAGATTTTCCGCCACGCCGCCACTAACGGGATGAAGTCGATCTCGAGGGGCGGCCGCGGCCGACTGGAGTCCCCTCCGAATGCTCCGAGGGGACCGCGGCCCCTCTCGGTACTTCATCCGGGAGGACTACCATGTTCCATCACCTATTCGCGGCAGCCGCGATCCTCGCGACGCCGCACCACGCCAGCCGCACCGCCGCGCCGGACTCGTCCATGGCGGCGAGCGTCACCGGCATCCGCTATCGCTCGGCCATGGTCGAGGGACTCAACGTCTTCTATCGCGAGGCCGGCGATCCGAAGAACCCCACCCTCGTCCTGCTCGGCGGATTCCCCTCGTCCTCGCACATGTTCCGCGACCTGATCCCCGAACTCTCGGGGAAATTCCACATCATCGCGCCCGATTACCCCGGTTTCGGCAACACGGATCTTCCCGATCCCGCGACCTTCGAGTACTCGTTCGATCATCTCTCCACGATCACCGAGCAGCTGCTCATGCAGCTGCATGTCACCAAGGCGGGGTTCTATCTGCAGGACTACGGTGGCCCGATCGGCAACCGCATCCTTGGCCGGCATCCGGAATGGCTCCAGTGGCTCATCATCCAGAATGGCAACACCTACGAGGAAGGCTTCACCGGCGTGTGGGATGCGCTGCGTGGTGCCCTGTGGAAGAACCGGAGTCCGGAGACCGAGGCGCCGCTCGAGGGGTTCCTGGAACTGGCGGGCGTGAAGCAGATCTATCTCACGGGGTCGCCCGATCCGGCGAAGATCAGTCCAGACGCCTGGAACTCCGACCTCTTCTTCCTGGCCCGTCCCGGAGCTCATCGCGCCAACCTGGACCTGCTGTACGACTACCGGAAGAACGTGCCGCTCTATCCGGCATGGCAGAAGTTCCTGCGCGATCACCGGCCGCCGACGCTCATCGTCTGGGGCAAGGGCGATGTCTTCTTCACCCAGGCCGGTGCGACTGCGTATCTCCGTGATGTGCCGGACGCCGAGCTGCACTTTCTCGATGGCGGGCACTTCGTCCTCGAGGATCATGCGGTGGAAGTCGGCGGCCTGATGAAGCAGTTCTACCAGGCGAAGGTCGCGAAGTAGCATGACGACCACAGCCGGGAACGATCGCTTCGAGGCTCTGCTCGTCCCGGCGCTGGCGAAGGCGTACAGCGTGGCACTCTGCCTGACCAGGAGCCCGGCTGACGCCGAGGACCTGGTTCAGGCGGCCTCGCTCCGGGCGCTGCGCGGATTCGGGACGTTTGAAATGGGAAGCAACTTCGGCGCGTGGCTCTATCGCATCGTGTCGAACGAGTACTTCAGCCGGTACCGGCAGGAACGGCGGCGTGGCACTGAAGTTTCGATTGACGGTGCCACGGAAGCGGTCGGCCCCGGTGCCGCTGGTGCGCGGGGATGCCATGCGCTCTCGCGGGATCCGCGCGGGGAGCTGGCAGGGCGGATGGATGTCGAACAGATCGTCGCGGCAATTCGCGCCCTGCCGGAGTCCTACCGGCTCGTCACGGCGCTGTATTTCGTGGAGGATCTCGCCTACGAGGAGATCGCCCGAACCCTGGGCATTGCCGTCGGAACGGTACGATCCAGGCTGCATCGCGGGCGGCAGATGCTCATGGAAGCGCTGGCGCCGCTCGCGGGAGACTACGGCATCGGGCGCCCGCGGCTGGCGGTGAGGCGGCCCCTCAGGCCCCGCGCCAGCCAGGCGTGGTCACGTCCCGGGGATCGAAGTGGTTCTCCTGCTCCACGATGAGCCCCGCCGCATTCACGGTAAACCGGTCCGCCACCCGCAGAGCGGCACGCGGGTTCCGGGTGTGGATGTCCGCCTCCGTGACAATCGCCGTCAGATCGTCGTTGTAGTAGTGCGCGACGACACGCACCTCCCAGAGCAGCGGCTCGAGTGGCGGCCACCAGATGGAGCGGAGCGCGTCGCGGCCGATCAGGGGGAAGTGCCGTCCCCCCGGGGCGATCGGGGCGCGGAAGACCACATTCTCATCGTACGGTATCGCTTCGAAGTCTTTCCGGTTGAGCGCATCGAAGAAGGCTTCCGATGCCTCACGAAGCTGCGCTTTCCGTTTGGCGTCCGCTCCCATATCCCGCTCACCCATCGTGTGATTCCCCTCGTCAGGTAAGATCCTTCGGCTTCCGGACACTAACAGGATAACAGGAATCGGAACGGGCGCTCGGCCCCTCCCGCCTGATCACGTCAGACTTCTGGAGGATTCGATGCCCCGCATTCAGCCGATCAACCCCGCTCTGGCCACTGGCGATGCCGCCACCCACCTCGCAACCGCGAAGAAGATGTTCGGGGGAACCCCGAACCTCGTGACCACCGCGGCCAACGCCCCCGCTGCGCTGGGTGCCCTGCTCGACATGTTCGCCAACCTCGGGAAGGGCACCCTCGGCGCGAAGGCGGGGGAGCAGATCGCGATCGCGATCGCGCAGGCCAATGGCTGCGGCTACTGCCTCTCGGCCCACTCGGCGATCGGCAAGATGCACGGCCTCGATCCGGCGGAGCTGGCGGCCGCGAAGCGGGCGGCGTCGATGACGCCAAAGACCGCGGCGCTGCTCAAGCTCGCAGTCGCGATCAACGGCCAGCGGGGCAAGGTGAGTGATGCGGTTCTCGCCGAGGCACGCTCGGCCGGAGTCAGCGATGCCGAGATCGTGGAGGTGGTGGGGCACGTGGCGCTCAACGTCTTCACCAACTACCTGAATAATGTGAGCGAGACGGAGATCGATTTTCCCCTCGTCGCGCTCGACACGGCGGCGTGATGTGGCTCGCCGGCGACCCACGCGGGGTCGCCGGCTTCGCCGGATGGTGACTTGCCGATTCGTACCCGTCAGGTACGCTCAAGGGAGGGACCGATGAGCAGTCCGATTCGACCACCGTTCACACTCGAGACCGCGCTGGCCAAGGTCCAGGCCGCCGAGGACGGTTGGAACAGCCGCGACCCAGAGCGCGTGGCGCTCGCCTATACTGAGGACTCGGAGTGGCGGAACCGGACCGATTTCCTCCGCGGTCGGCCTGCCATCCGCGCCTTCCTGACGCGGAAATGGGAGAAGGAGCGGGACTACCGGCTCAAGAAGGAACTCTGGGGATTCCGGGAGAACCGGATCGCGGTGCGGTTCGAGTACGAGTGGCGGGATGACGCGGGGCAGTGGTATCGCTCCTATGGCAACGAGATGTGGGAGTTCAACGAAGACGGTCTCATGGCACGTCGGTTCGCCAGTATCAATGACGCGCCGATCCGCGAAGAGGAGCGGCGACTCTTCCCGCCCTCGGCGGAGGTCGGTGAGACCTGAGAGGAGTAGGGATGCTTCGAGTCGATGGATTGTGGCGCTATCCGGTGAAGTCGCTGGCCGGTGAGGCGATCGCCAGCGCGTTGCTTACCGCCGGTGGCATTCCGGGGGACCGGATCGTCCACGTGCGGGGGCCGGAAGGGGTACGTACCTCTCGGCGTCAGCACCGGATGCTCGGCCTGCATGGGACGCTCGATGCCGCGGGCGAGCCGCTGGTGGATGGCCATCCGTGGCAGAGCCCCGAAGCGCTCGAGCTGGTCCGGCGCGCGGCCGGTCCCGACGCCTGGCTCGCCGCCTACGATGGTCTCGAGCGCTTCGACATCCTCCCGCTTCTGGTGGCAACGGACGGTGCGGTGGCCGCCTTCGGTCGGGACATCCGGCGCCTGCGCCCGAACATTCTGATTGGCGGCGTTCAGGGGATGGAGGAAGTGAGCTGGGAGGAGGCGGAACTTCACATCGGCGAGGCCGTCATTCGGCTCGATTCGCTCCGGGGCCGCTGCCCGATGACGACCGTGGATCCGGACACGCTCGAACGGGACCCGGAGGTCCTGCGGGATATCGGGCGCCGGTTCGGCGGGCGGCTCGCCCTCAACGCGGAGGTGCTGCGCCCGGGGATGATTCGAGTCGGCGACCCAGTCACCCTCGTACGGCCTCCCGACTCGGCGTAGCCGGACACGCGAGCCACCAGCCTCCGTGGGACTTGCGTCGAGGCCGATGGCTCCCTATGTGGTGACTGTCCAACAGAGATGAAGCGGGGGAGGCCCATCCGCGGAACCCACCTTCATGATTGATCGGATGGTTGCTCCTAAGTGCGGGAAAATCGTGGCGTGGTGACTGGGGTGAGCAGGCAATTATGAAGACGGGGCAGGCCCGGGATCTCGCCCGGTTCTTGCCCTTTCGGTGGGCGAGTGAGTGGTCCGCAGTGGCGGGCTGCTCTGACCCCAACGAAAGACGCGGAGCTTATCAGGTGACACCGGACACCACCCTTACCATCCTCGCCGCCTTTCTCGGCGGCATCATGTGCACGGAGCTGGTCCAGCACCTCTCACGGTCGCTGCGGGGTCGGAGGCATGCGGTGGCCAGCACCAGACCAGAGCCGGTTCCGGTCTCGTTCAACAGCCAGCCACGGTTCCGGGCGCTCGACCCCGAGGGCCGCTCCTGAGGGATGGCCCCCCTCCGCCCGAAGTTGGAAAAGGGCGGTCGGTGATTATCTTGGAGGGCCTTCGGGGCGGTAGCTCAGCTGGGAGAGCACCTGCTTTGCAAGCGCGGCCACGAAGGCTGACATTTTGCCCAAGTGGTGACGGATTCAGGCGGTTAGACGGAAAGGGTGCGAAACCTCTCGCCGGGGTTTCGCACCCTTTCTGCGTACGAGTTTACACGGTTCGTTGCACAGCTTCGCCTGCGTGACCCCACCCAATCAACGGTATCCTGGGTCGAACGAGGAATCGGCCGGCGGCAGGTTCTGTCGGCTACAGGCACCCAAGCAGGCGCTAGGGGGTAAACCCGCTGAGGTAGTTGGCGATCTGGTCGAAGCACCCGTGTGTTACCGGGATTTGGCAGGGGAGGCCGCGACTCCACACATGCGCGAGAGGAGTGTTCGGATCTTCGTGGCAGTTCACTGCAACGAGGCACTGGATGCGGGCTTTGGAAGCCTTAGACAAACCCCAAGAGCCCGCTGGAGTAGAAGCCACGTACTGCTTCAGCGGTTCGGCCGACACCGGCCAAGCGTGGAGAGCTGCAGGCAGGCAGAGAGTTTCGAGGTTTCCAGAGCCCCCATGCCATGGAATCATCACAATCACGACGGGTGGCACTCCAGCGCCCGGGGGAGGAGGAGCCAGCTTCAATGGCTCCGCAGGTACACCGTATTCCCCCGCCAAACCGATCTGATCCCGGACGATTGCGATGGATGCGGCTTCGTTATCATCGCAGTCAGTGACCACGAGAAGCGCCTTCAACTGATCAAATCCAGTGACCAATTTCACCGCGCTCAGTAAGCGACCAAAGCTCTCACGCCCGCCGCCGCCGCTGTCATGGCTGTCGGGGTAAGCAATTTGAAAGCCTGAAATTCCTCGGGCCGAAAACAATTCCTTAAAGAATGCGCGGTCGGACTTCCCCTCCACCACCAACAGATACGGCTCGGTGAGTTGCGATGGTATCATTGGCCTCGTGCCTAACGGATCTCAACGGATTCTGCAATTGCGTTCAGAAAATCCTTGCCGGCGAAGTGCTTCACTCGAACGTCGCCCGAATCGGTCCGTTCGGTCCTAAGAAGTGCGAACTTGTCAGTGGACTTCTCTAGTGCTGGTTGAGCGGCCGCGATTGCTTCCCTGCTATGCGTGGAGACAAATAACTGCACGTTGTACGTCTCGGCAAACCGGAGCAGTGTGTCCCAGATCGACTGCAAACGATCGAAGTAGAATCCGTTTTCCACTTCGTCAATCAACACAACACCTCCCTTGGAGTTGGCAATCGCTAGCAAGACACTTGCCAGGCGATTGACACCCGCAGATACCACACCCAAGGGCGTCTTGATGTCTAGGCCCTTCACCTTTGCATAGAGCATTAGTGTGCCCGCGTTCACCTCCAGCGAAAGACTGCTAAGTAGCGGGAATTCTCGCTGGAGCGCAGTGCTGAAATCAGATTCTTCCCCGCGCTTACTCAATTCGGAGTACCTCGCGGCATTCTCCTGGGGAGTGCCTGCGGCCATCCCGGGGCCAAAATAGGCCCCCTTGATGCCCTCAACAGGGGTCCCAAAATTGACGCCTTCCTCAGTAAGCCTGGGTCGAATCTTGGCGGATCTCCCCTCGGTGCCCTGCCACTCAAATTGGATGGGCAGTTCGGTAAAGGTGCCAACTGGGGCGTCTCCCAGAGGTACAGTGATGGAGCTGGTACCACTGTGAGTAATCTTGATTGATCGGACTGGCTTTGAATTCCGCTTCAGTTCGATTGAAATAGCCGCCTGTTTGTCGAACCGATAGAACAGGTCGCTCCACAATTCCACAGTCGAATCTGGATCGCTCGAGATCGCGATACGATCCCCCAGCCCTCGCCAGGTTCGGAGCCGGAGGGCGATTTCCGGATGCCCTCCGGAAGCGAGGAAGATGGATTCAAGAAGTGCCGTCTTCCCAGAGGCATTGCGCCCGACAATGATGTTGACACGTCGGAGGTCAGTAACCGACTGGTCCGCATAACAGCGAAACCGCTGGATTCGCAGGGAATCAAACATCGGACACTTTGGGCTACCTTGTAGAAGAAGTCACGCGATGGGGGTCGGAAAGTACAGCCAGAAGCCTGAAAAAAGATACTCTGTGTGCGCCGTAAGTAAAGCTGTAGTAAGATGTTGTAGCCTTGTGCTGTAAGGCCCGACGCTCCTCACGGGGAATTGCGCCTCGATAGACCGCCGGCGGCGTGGAGACCTGTGTGTTGGGACTAGCAGCCTACGCCCTTGGGGAGGCGCTTGGCAGGTTAACGAATCGGGAACACTCATCCAATTGCTTGCCCCCTTAGTGCCGGCACGAGCATTCCAGCGCAAGAACTCACTCTATCTATAGCATGGGGAGCGGATGAGCGCGCCACAATTGGTGCTGGATCTGGTAGCGAAGTTTGCTGAACAGCGAGAGCACTACCTGTCTCCGGGGTACAATGAAGCCCAACTCCGTCAGGAGTTCCTAGACCCTCTCTTTGCTGTCCTTGGGTGGGACATGGAGAATAGGCAGGGGTATGCGGACGCCTACAAAGAGGTCATCCACGAGGACGCCATAAAGGTAGGCGGGCTGACGAAGGCACCGGACTACAGCTTCAGGGTGGGGGGCGCTCGCAAGTTCTTTGTTGAAGCCAAGAAACCCTCGGTGAATCTCAAGGATACGCCGGAGCCGGCGTACCAGCTCCGACGTTATGCGTGGTCAGCCAAACTGCCACTGTCTGTGCTCTGTGACTTCGAGGAGTTCGCGGTTTACGACTGCCGAATTAGGCCCGTCGCGGGAGACAGGGCCTCAGCCGGACGCACCCTATATCTGAAGTACACTGAGTATGGCAGCCGGTGGGACGAGATTGCAGGGGTATTCTCGCGGGATGCCGTGCTCAAGGGGTCATTCGACAAGTACGCCGAAACAGGCAAGCGAAAGAGGGGAACCGCAGAGGTGGACGCGGCCTTCCTCGAAGAGATCGAGCAATGGCGGGCGCTGCTGGCGAAGAACTTCGCAGCGAAGAACAAAAAGTTAGATCAGGGGCAACTCAACTTTGCCGTTCAGCGGACAATTGATCGAATCATCTTCCTTCGGATCTGTGAGGATCGGGGCATTGAGCCCTACGGCCAGCTCCAGGCGCTCCAAAACGGGACGAGGGTCTACGCCCGACTGCTTCAGGTGTTTCTTCAAGCAGATGCTCGTTACAACTCCGGCTTGTTTCACTTCCGGGCTGAACGGCAGCGTACCGAGACTCCCGATGAGATCACTCCAGGCTTGTCCTTAGACGACAAGCCATTGAAGGAAGTTCTCAAGAGCCTGTACTACCCGGAGAGCCCATACGAGTTCTCAGTCTTGCCGGCGGATATTCTTGGGCAGGTATACGAGCAATTCTTGGGCAAGGTCATTCGCCTGACCGCTGGGCATCACGCAAAGGTTGAGGAGAAGCCGGAGGTTAAGAAGGCCGGCGGTGTGTACTACACGCCGACTTATGTGGTCGATTTCATCGTGGAGAATACCGTTGGGAAGTTGCTTGAGGGGAAGACCCCTCGCGAAGCAGACCGACTACGGGTGCTCGACCCTGCCTGCGGGTCAGGATCGTTTCTGATCGGGTCGTATCAGTATCTCCTTGATTGGTACGTTCGCGAATACTCCCACGATGTTCCTAAGTATCGCAAGCAGTTGTTTGAGGGGCCGGGTGGCGCGTGGCGCCTTACCAGTCAAGAGCGTCGGCGCATACTTTTGAATTCGATGTTTGGTGTAGATATAGATCCGCAGGCGGTCGAGGTCACTAAGCTCTCACTTCTCCTAAAAGTGCTGGAAGGGGCTTCTGCTGAAACCGTTCAGCAGGAGTTGGCGATCAGCCGCCATAAAGCATTGCCCGACTTGGGCGGCAACATCAAGTGTGGGAACTCGCTCATCGCTTCAGATGTGATTCGTCAGGGAGACCTCGGCGCTGCGTTGGGGCTCGGTGCTACGGGATCAAATCCGTTCGACTGGGGCAGAGAGTTTGCCGCGATTATCGGCGAGGGAAGGGGATTCTCCGCCATCGTGGGGAATCCGCCATACGGGGCCGATTTTACGCAGGAGGAAAAGGAGTACTTCAAGGCGCACTACACCTATGAGAAAGGCAAGCCGGAGACTTACATCTTCTTTGTAGAGATGGCGCTTCGCCTCCTCTCCCCGGGCGGCATGCTGGGCATGATTACTCCGAATGCCTACCTTACCAACTACTACGGGGAGCAAATCCGTCGGTGGTTGCTAACCCATTCTCGAGTTGTTGGAATCGCGGATCTTGAAAAGCTCCGGGTGTTCAAGGCTGCGACCGTTGACACCGCGATACTGTTGCTGGCCGCTGAGCCCTATACCGGAGCAGCACCTCCGGCCACGATCTGGCGCCCGAACGCAGGCGGCGGGTTCGCTGTGAGTCATCACGCGCGCCAGTCCCGGTGGCTGGCGGAGCCTTCTGCCTTGATTGATGTGCAGTCGAGTGAGGAAGAGGGGACGCTAATTGCCAAGCTGGAGAGGGCTGGAAGGCGATTCGATGCCCTGGCCGAGTTCTCTCAGGGTGTGATCCCTTACCTGACTAAGGCCGACGCCGCAGCGAATCCATACATTCGACATACCCGCCTAGGCGGTGGGTGGCGTCCACTCCTCGAGAGTGCTGCTCAGGTCGGGCGCTATCGGCTAGGTGAGCCGGAGGCGTTCATCAAGTATGGGCGGTGGTTGAACAGGGCTCGCGAGCCTCGATTCTTCGATCAGCCGAAGATACTGTTTCACCGCCTGAGGAAGAAGCTGTCGAGACAGCTTGTGGGGGCGATTGATGAGAGCGGCTGCGTGAATCGTCACTCGCTTTCAAATCTCATTTTGAGGCCCGGTTACCCACCCGACTTTCTTTGGGCCCTGCTTGCGTTGTTCAATTCCGAGCTGGTGAACTGGTGGTTTGTGCGAAAGTACGGACTTTTGATGGAGGTCGGCGGCTTTAAGGTTACTGGAATCCCGTTGCCGGAGAAGTTTGAACAGAAGGCCGGCGAACTCGCAAAGATGGCCAAGGCACTTACGGCGAAGCAGGGGGAATTGCTCCTAGCCCCTAGTACACATGCGCGGGTGACTGCGGAGAGAGCCCTTTCGACTCTGGACTCCGCCACCGATCGCTTTGTGGCTAGTTGCTATGATGTCTCAGACGAGGAGTACCAGTTTGTGCGGGCGGCTCTTGTTCTAACGCCGAATGGCCACGGCGACTAGCCAGTAGGCTAGCTACCAGTCCGGCGCGAGTATGGTCCCGCTTGAGGTCGAACTACTGCCCCTCGGACTCCTCGAGGAGGCGTGACAACGGGATCTTGAGTACCTTGGCGAATCGGTCGGCCACGTCCAAGGTCGGATTCCGCCTGCCCCTTTCTACAAGCCCAACATACGTTCGGTGCACTTGGGCTCTGTGGGCCAATGCCTCTTGCGAGAGACCTTGGCCCTCCCGGTGTTTGCGGAGGACACGGGCAAAGCTCCGTGAGAGCTTAGAGGAGGTGGGGCGTGTCATTGCCGCCCGATGATGGCGGCAGTAGGATCAGGGGTCTACAGACTATAGTCTCTAGCCCCCACCGGGAGCCTCCATGGCCCTCATGCCATCCCCAGCGGTGCTTACTCTCGGCCGGCGTTCTCCGCCTCCCCTCTGTAGTCTCCTACTCCTAATCCTCGCGTGCACTGAGCCGGCGCCGAAGCAGACGGCAAGCGCGCCCTCGGATATGGCCGACCGCCAAGCAGCTCTCCGTTCCAGCGCAGAGGCGCGAATCGAGAGCATCCCCCTGGCTGCGATTCCGAAGTTGAGCGACCAGGACCTTGGCGAGCTGATCAATTGGGGGCAGGGGTCGCAGGTGTTCGGGTGGATGGACAGCGCCAATGCTGAACAGCAGCGCCGGAAGGACCGGGTACACCTTGCAAAGGTATTCGAGGCCGCGAAAGCGTTGACTTTCGATGACGGGAGCCGGTGCAGCAAGGCGAGTGAAGCGCGCACGCGCAAACTCGTCACGGCTCATCCGGATTGGTCAGACGAAGTACTCGTCTTGGTGATCTGCGGAGGGATTCAGGTCGGCATGACGGCTGACCAGCTCCGGGAGTCGTGGGGTAAGCCGGAAGAGATCAACTCAACTGTGACCGCCTCATCGTCGCACGACCAGTGGGTGTACGGCTCGAGGCGATACGTCTATGTGCGTGACGGCACAGTAACTTCCTGGCAGTTCTCTCACTAATCACTAGAGATTGTATCTATCACCTGCGGAGGCTGCCTATCACGCGCATGTCTGTTGCCTCTATCTGCGATGCGTAAAAATGCTCTCTTGCCTTGCCGAAGAGATGCCATACTTTGGAGTCGAGTAGTCGCTGAGTAGTCCAGTACAATCCAGCACACCACGTCATATCACAGGAGGCGGGAGTCTCTCCACCAGAGTCGGTGGAGGAGGCGCGCCTCTTTTCAATTCTGAGGTCCCATGACTCAAGGAATATCCCGTCTGCTTTCGCGGGCCGAAGTTGCGCAGCGCGTCGGAATATCGACGGCACAGCTCGACCGCCTTCGTAGAAATGGCGATGGCCCAGCGCAAGTGCGATTGGGCCGACGGGTGCTGATCCCGGAGGAAGCCCTAGTCGAGTGGCTGGCTTCCTTGGGGACCACTGCGGACCGATGAAGCTTCGACTTCCGTGGCGGGCCCACAACCCAAGTGCGTGGTGTGAAATGGTTGGCTCGCTCGGGCTCTCACCGCTCGAGGAATGGGCGGCATTACGGCTCTTGGACCTTCAATGGGTGTCCGGGGCCCTCCCCAAGGCTCCCTCCGCGCTGCTCGGCTATCTGGAGGGGCTTGGCCTGTCACCTTCGGAACGCCGGCGAATCAGGGTGGTGCGGCTGCTTGAACTCTTCCCTGAGGGTGGATCTGAACCAGAGCGCCGGCGAAATCCGGACCTCGAAGTGGAGAGGGAGCGCGCCATTGAGCGGGGCCGGTCACTCAGCCTTAAGGGCAAGAAGGGCGCCGCCGGCCAGAGGAACAAGGGCGTCGTGGTGAGTGCCCAGGTGTCGCCTGAGAAGTGGCCTGAAGCCTCACCTGAGGTGGCGCCTGAGGTTGTAGAGCCGGAGCCGGAGCCGGAAGTAAAGCCGGATCTCAATTGCTAGCATCCCGTGACGAACGATTGGCAAGAATGGAGCAATAAGGTCGATGCCTATTCACGATGAGCTTCGAATGGATCTCCGAGCGGTGCTTGATACCTCGCGGCTGCTTCGGGAAACGGCAGACTTGTGTCTCAGTTTAGAAGCAGGGAAGTCTGCGGCGAGCCATTTGCGTCGGGCACTCCTCTCGCATGGGAAGCTGCTCGACCGTTTGTCCCAAGCCCCGCTGCTTCGAGGCGAGCGCCGGGCCGTCGAACGAGAACTGCAACAGGTTCGCAATTGGGTTGAGCAGTCGCGGCAGTCGCGGGGTCGGAGGGTTGGACAGCGAATGCGGCCGGGGAGGGTATCGTGACGCACGAGGACGAAAACTCCGTGGAAGTCTCCGTGCCGGACACACCGACAAAGACTCGACCCGGGCGCAATGGCGGGCGCCTGCTGGCCGGCGGGCGCTCGGGGAATAAGGGCGGGGGCCGGCCCCCCTCTGCCGTCCTCCGCTGGGCTCAGCTTCGCAGCCCGGAGGCGCGACGGGCGGTGCGGGAAATCGTGGCGGACCGTGCGCACCCGCAGCGCCTCGCGGCTGCACGGCTGATCCTCGAGCTGGCCATCAAGGCGGAGGACGCCGCTTCGCTCGAACACGATGCGGGGGCACTAGCAGTCCTCGGGACCGTGCTTGAAGTGCTCGAGAGTCGCTACCCCTTCGCGGTGTTGGAGCTGACCCGCGAACTCATCGGGCGCCTAGGACGGCTCGGCTTTCTGCGGGAGCTGAGTGCGGTGCTCGATGACCGCGAGAGTGGAGCAGGGCAGGAGGCGGATGGTCGGGCGTTCGGCCTGCGGCGCCCGTCCCAGGGCGACCCGTGACACCGCTCGCAGCCGTAGTCGTGGTGGCAGGGCTTCGGGTGGGCTCAGGTGGCCTGATCTGCCCCGCTTGTGGACGCTCGAGATTGCGGGGCCAAGCCGAGGCATTCGATGCAGATCGCTGGCGGTGTTCCGGTTGCCTTGCCCAGTTCAATGATGCTGCTCTTGTCGCTCAGGCGCGCGGCGTGTCCTACGGGACCGCTCGTGTGCTGCTTGGCGAGCCAAAGACTCAACGGAGGTACCTATGAAGCCTGCTCCTCGACTTTCCCAATCCCAGGCTCGCGCCGTCAGAACACCTCCCGGTCAGGACCCCGGCGCCGTCGCGGCTGCGGTAGACCGGCTCGGGGATCTAGTCGGTGCCATGCAGTCCTGGACCGAACTTGGGATGTCAATTCGACAACAGATCCGGCTCACAATCGAGGAGATCAAGCGCGCCGGCGGGCTAGGCAGCGATTCTCTCCCATATGTCGAGGCGGAGAAGATCTCGAAGGCACTGGAGAGCCGGGCGTTCATGGATGTGGACCAGCTTCTCCGGCGGTTTCGGGAGTCAAAGGCGATCAAGGGGAGGACCGGATGGCTGAAATCGTGAATTTCCCGCAACTCGAGCGGCGCGTCGCCATTGAAGAGACGCGATCCGAGCTGAAGAGGTTGGAGCGGTTGCTTCAGTGGCAAGACAGCCGACTGGCCGAGGCGGAGGAAACCCGGCGGTCCGTCGAGAATGCCTCCGCGCGCAATCGGGAGATGGTCGCTGCCCTCCGCGAACGCCTTGTGGCCCTAGAGCAGGTTGGTTGAGGTCACAGCCGTGTCCGCCGCATTGGCCCCACCGTCGGTTGTCGCCCTCGCGTCGTGTTGGAGGCGTGAGGCGGCAATCTTGAGGCGCCGGGGGGCGACGGTGCAAGCGGAGGTTCTGGAGGGCTGTGCGGTCGAATTGGAGGCATCATTGACCGCCTCAGCAGCGGAGGCCCTGACGCTCGAACAGGCGGCGTCCGAGAGCGGACTGAGCTACTCCGCCCTGCAGAAAGCTGTGCGGTCGGGGAGAATCGCCAATGTCGGCGAAAAGGGACGGCCGCTGCTCCGGCGGGCGGACCTGCCCCGGAAGGCCCCCCGTCGTGGCGGGGAGGCGGCTCCCGATCTTGCGGGCAGGGTTCTCGCTCGCCGATAGTCTTGCGCATGGAGCTACCGTGTCACATATTCGTGACGGCAGCTCGGCGGGGAATGGTCGTACCTGCTCCGTCAGCAGATGCTCTCTGGTCGTAAGTGCTTAAGTGGCATACCCCTAGCCAACGAGTGTGCAAACTCGTGAGTAAGAATCCCCTCTCCGCAGCCCTCGCGAAGGCCCTCGAGGCGGTCAGCCGCTCGCCACTGGAAGAGGTAGCCGAGAAGCTGGGGCTCAGCTCGAGCGCCCTGCGGCGCTGGCGGCTTCAGGATCGCGTCCCCTCTGCCGACCTGGCATTGAGGGTCGCTCGTGTCCTCCGCGCCCGGGCAAGGCGTTTGGAGGCACTCGCCGGCCGGCTTGAGGAGCTGGCCAAGTTTCAACCCAACACCTAGGAGGCGTGATGGAGAAACGAACACGATCCTCTCCCCGGCTGTGGTCGTACCGGGCGGGAGAACGAGGCGCCCTCGTAGTGGCCTACGAGCGCGAGAAAGGCGGGCCGCTCTATGCCCGTGCCGCCGACGCGAAGGGTGGGTACATCCGGCTGAGCCTTGGGCATCGGGACCGCGAACGGGCGAAGCTCTACGCGCTGGAGCAAGCGGCCAAGATCAAGCAGGGCGCCGAGGCGCTCCGGAGCGGAAAGCTGGCGCTCTCGCAGTTGTTCGCTCTGTACCTGACCCACCGGACCCCCAAGAAGACACCGGGGGAGCAGGCGGAGGACCGCCGGCGGGTGAAGCTCTGGAGCGCCTATCTTGGCGGATCGAAGGATGCCAGCAAGATCACTCGTCAAGAGTGGGAAGCGTTCGCAGACCTCCGGGCCTCAGGGGCGCTCGGGCCGGATGGATCACCAGTGCCGGAGGAGGAGCGGCGTCCCGTTCGGCCCCGCGCAGTGCAACGGGATCTCCAGTGGCTCAAGTGGTGCCTGAATTGGGCGACCACCTGGCAGGACGGGGAAGGGCGCTACCTGCTCGCGTCCAATTCCGTGCGTGGCTACGCCATGCCCTCGGAGCGAAACCCCAAGCGGCCTGTTGCTTCAACGGACCGCGTGGAAGCGGTGACCAAAGCTGCGGAGTCGTTGGTGATGGAGATTCGATGGGGCGGCAAGCCTGTGCGTCAACGAGCCTACCTCTCCGATGTGCTCACCCTCCTTGCCGAGAGTGGCCGGCGTGTCTCAGCAGTGCTGGCGCTGCAATGGGGTGATGTGCTGTGGGAGCAGGGACCGCACGGCTCGCTTCGCTGGCGCGCGGATGCCGACAAGATGGGACAGGAGTGGGTGACTCCAATCTCTCCGAAGGCGCGGGCCACACTCGAGCGGCTGCGGGCGGACCGTCCCGGCATCGGTAGCGCATACCTCTTTCCCAACCCGACCAAGCCGGCCGAGCCCGTCAGTTACGAGCGGCTACGGCACTGGCTGCTCAAGGCGGAGAAGTTGGCGAAGGTCGAGAAGCAGGATGGGGGCAGCTTCCATCCGTACCGGCGAGCCTGGGCAACGGCGCGCAAGCACCTCCCGCTCCGGGACGTCGCAGCCGCCGGCGGCTGGAAGTCAGAGGCTGTGCTCTTGCGGCACTACCAGCAGCCGGACGACGCCACGATCCTGCGAGTCGTGCTCGGTGGGGCGGAGCTGCGGGAAGCCAAGGGAAGTTGACACAGTTTCTTACACAGTGCCGCGAAAGCGGAGTTGGAATTCGGCTGTAAGTGGTTATCTTGTTTGTTCTTGAGGGGCGGTAGCTCAGCTGGGAGAGCACCTGCTTTGCAAGCAGGGGGTCACCGGTTCGATCCCGGTCCGCTCCATTCGGCAAATGAGGGCTCCATCGCAACTTCCGCGGTGGGGCCTGTCGCTTTCCGGGAACGGTGTTGTGAGTTGTGTTGTGAGTTGACCGGCCTTCGATGGTCATCCCGAGGGTTACTAGGGCCCGAGGGATCTCTCAACCGCTCACCAATCTCTGCGTGGGGTGCAGCACAACCTGCTTGACCGTCGCGGCATCGGCCTGCTGATAGGACGTGAGAATCGTCCGCTCATCCCGCCAGCCGCCCGCTGCTGCCACGTCCTTCACGGGATAGCCCTTCCGCTCCGTCGCCCATTTCCGCCTCAGCGTGTGCCAGAGGCCGCCTGGTTGCTGCGTGATCCCGGCTTTTGGAAATGCCCGCCGCAGCCAGTTGTCCAGCAAGTGGCGATCACACGGCCTGGTCGGATCTTTCGGGGCGGGGAAGACGGGCGCCGAACCGATCGCCCTCTGGAGCCTCCGGGCCTCCCGCAGTGCCTCCTGCACTGCCTCACTCATCGGGCGGACATCCTCGAACCCGGACTTGTCATGCTCCGCCCGCCACCGAATCGTCTCCGCCTGGAAGTCGACGTCCTCCCAGCGCAGGTTTCGCCAAGCGGAGATCCGACGACCCGTCCCTTCGGCCACAGTAAGAGCGAGCTTGAGCAACGGGTGAACCTGGCCGGCTACCTCGAGCAACTTGAGATAGGTGGTGTGGCTCATTAACGGTCGGCGGGGATTCCGTTCCCGAGGGAGCCGGATTCCATGCCAGGGATTCTCCTTGAGCAGCCGCCTTCCGGTACTGTTCCGCTCACGCTGACCCCAGTTGAGCGCCCGATGGAGCATGAGGAGGTCCGCTTCGATGGCTCGATCCCGCACGGTTCCGCCGGCTTTCACGCCTTGCAGGGCGGCGTCTCCCTGGCGCCGAGCCAGGGTGTAGCGGTGGACATCTGACTCGGACAGGCTCAGGATGTTTCGATCGGCTCCGAGGAAGGCAACTACCCGATCGAGTTTGTGCTTGTCATCCCGCCGTGTCCGTTCCCGCTTGGCTGCGTGCTGCGGGCTGTCCAGGTACAGCTTGGCCAGCATTCCCAGCGTGACGCTCTCCTCCTCGAGCGCGTGCTCGTTCGCGAGCACGCTCTGCAGCAGCTCGTAGGCCTGCCGGGTGTGGATCGCATGATCGGCCCGCCGGGGCGGGCTTCATAGAGCCGCACCCGCTGACCGCGTTCACCGATGGACTTCGACCAGGGGCTTCGGGTCCTCGTCATAGAGGCCTCCGTCGTCTGGCGATGTCCTGGGCATCGGCATGAGGATCATATCGGCCGGGATCCGGGGCAGCAAGCATCTCTAGGTCGCCCCGGCGGATGCGGTGTCGGCCGCGCGGCTTGGTCCGGCCATCGGGGAGGGCGCCCCGCCTGACTGCTCGGCGGATGGTCTCCGGGTGCCGGCCGAGGACCGCGGCGGCCTCCTCGACGGTGATCTCCCTGTTCAGATACCGTTGGCACGCCGCAACCAGCCTCTGGAGTAGTGCCTCCCTGGCCGTTACCGCCTGACCCGCACCGTTCTCGGCCAGGGTGCGGTTCTCTCTCAGCGCCTCATCCACAAACGCTACCAGCCACGGGGGGAGCCCATGGGGTAGGGTGGGGGTTGAGGTAAGAGGCGTTGCCATGGCTGCATTGCTCGGTTCAGTTGTCGGCGGAGGTGCCGCCGCGACTTTGAAATCCCAATTCTAGAGTTACTGGCCTGACTTACCGGCCGAGCTATTCCTACACTTTTCCCGGCCGAGAAGTCCGGGCACCAATCCCGGAGTCGAATCTGGGATGGCCCGGTCGGCGCATCCCAAATTCTGCCGGCGAAATCCCAGTTTCTTTCGGCACATTTCGCTAGTCATCCTCGTCATCCCATTCGCCCTCGTCGTCCTCCTCATCGTCCCATTCATCGAGGATCTCGTCGACCTCATCCTCCACCTCGCGCTCGGTCCAGTCGTGCGCGACCTCTCGATCGAGGACTTTCTTGACTTCGTCGCGGGCTTCATGGCTGGCGGACCAATCCCAGTCGAACGTCTCACGTCGAGCGTATTTGCTGCCATGGGCGATGAGTGCAGTCTTGCGCCGGTCCGCTTCTTCCTTCGCCTTCTTCAGTTGGGCCGCCCTCTCCTCCGCTTCGTGATACGGCCGCAGCACCTCTGCCACGCGGGCGCGCACGATCTCCGCGGCTTTTGCGTCGGACAGATCGGTCGGGAATTGGATCGGTGTGACGTAACGCTCCAAGTCCGCGATCACTCTTCCCTGCCATTCCGCAGGGAGGCCATAGGGCATCGCCGCGCGGCCATAGCCCTTGATCCTTTGCATCCGCAGCTGGGCCGCGAATTCGGTAAGGCTGGCCGATGCGGGGACCACAGGCACGGGGCGCGCTTCGAACAGGCTCGGCCGGGGTGCGGGCGGCGGTTGTACGGCACGTGGCGCTGTCGGGGCCGGCGGAGGGGCCGAGTAGATGCCGTCCCGTACCTCCTCGTCGAACTCATCGTTGGGCAGATCCTCATCGACGTAGTCCCAGTCATCCGGGAAGCAGGCGTCCCGCGGCGCGAATTCCCCCGTCCCGGGGTGGCGATTCGGGGCAATCAGGGCGGGCCTCGATCGGCGGGCGGAGCTCGAGCGCCTCCTCGCTCCCGCCTTCGATGCTCCGGGTTTCCGGCGGCTCTTCCGGAACCGGTCGATTTCCTCCTCGGTGAATCGGCGGTGGCCGCCCCGGGTCCGAACCGCGCGAATCTTCCCCTCGCGCTCAAGCTTCCGGACCGTGTCTACCTCAAGGCCCAGTCGCTTGGCCGTCTGGCCAATCGTGAGATACCTCTTCATGATTCACCTCCTCTGCCTACGGCGCGCCGCGCTTACGCTGCTGATCAGCGAGCGCTTTCCTGACCTTCTTGATCTCGCTCAGCGGAATGGCCGACGGCTGGCCGGCGGCCTTGATGTGCCGGATCTTCTTGGCCCGGACCCAGTTGTTCACACTCATGACGCTCACGTTGAGCAGATCCGCGGCCATAGCCTGCGAAACCAGGCCATTGTACGGAATTTTCCAGGCGAACGACTCGCCCTGAATCAGGCGACGGATCGTGACCCCCTGGAAGAGTCCGGGCGGGTCCCACTTGATATCGGGTTTGGGGTCGAGGTATGCCATAGATGTACGAAAAGGTAAAGTTGATGAAAACATAAAGCCACCCCTGGCGGGATGCAAGCCCACGCGCTGTTGCAGTCCCCCGTGCCGGCGCCAGGGGGAACCATCCGCTCGGCGGAGAAGTTGTATGCTTGACCTTACTCATCCGGGGGGGTACAGTCTTACCATGCGTCAGTTCGCTAGTGTCCTCCTTCTGGTGCTTCAATTCGGTCCCCTCGCGGGGGCCGGGATCTGCATGCGTGCGGCGGCACAGCCCAAGGCCGAGTGCGCCATGCCGATGCGGGGGATGGCCCACGAAACCGGCACGCCGCACTCCACCCCGACGCAGGACTGCGCCCAGATGGTCGTCTGCGCTCCGGCCGCGCCGATTGTGCCGGTGACGGCGCAGCACTTCGGAGTCACGCTCCCTGCGTCACCCGACTACTCTACCCCCGCCACGCTTCTCCCGGGCGAGCCGCTCACCCCGCCACAGCCCCCTCCCATCGTCTGAAGTCGAATTCCAGCCACACATAGGCCCGGCGCGTATGCGCCCGGGTCGGGCTCAACCATGCGGACGCATGTCCGCTGGCCACTCACGACTTCACGATTGGGAGATGCTGTCCTATGCGTACCCGAATCCTCACGCTCGCGGCGCTAATTCTCGCGCTGGAGAGCACCGTTGCCACCGCCCAGAGCCTCGCGCTGCCCTCGAATCTCGCGTCGACCAGCGCCGCGCTGGTAATCGATCGCCTGCTCGCCGGCCGCGAGTCCCTCGCCCTCACCGCCGACCAGGCCACTCGGCTCACCCGTCTCTCGACGCGGTTCCGTTACGACCGTGGCCACACGGTCATCGCCGGGCTCGACCGTGTACCTGGCAAGTCCGTTCCACGGGTCCAGCGCGTGAGAACCACGGCCACCGAAGCGTTCCGGCAGGCCTCGGCCGTACTCACCCCCCCACTCGCCCCACTGCAGAGGGAGCAATGACCGACCGTTCCGTCCGGATCGCCGGTGTTGTGGCAGGTCTACTGTTGAGTGTGCCGGCCGCACTCACCGGTCAGGCGTCGTCCAGCACCGATACCCTTCTAAGTCGCCTGACAAAAGAAGCTTTTGCCTCCGCGCCAGCCATCCTCGGGAGCGATGCCCGGGCCCGCGCCGCGTCGACCCGAGTCCGGCCCGCGGGCGTTCTTCCTGATCCCATGGTCAATGTCGGGGTCATGGATCTCACCCTGCCCCGATTCGGCTTTCGCCAAAGCGACTTCACCGAAGTCGACCTCGAACTCTCGCAACAGTTCCCCTGGCCCGGCACTCTGGGCGCGCAGACCCGTGCGGCCCGGGCGATGGCGCGTGGTGCGGCGGCAGAGACGTCCATGCTCCGGCGTGACATCGCGGTCCGCGTCGCCCAGTTGTACTACCGGCTGCGCTATGTCATGACGGCGGAGCAGACGCTCGCCAAGCAGTGGACGTTGCTGGAGAGTGCGGTGGATATCTCCACCGCGCGGTACGGTAACGGCAGCGTGCCGCAGAGCGACCCGCTCCAGGCCCGCATCGCGCTCGCACGGCTAGTGACCGAGCAGGCGTCGTTGCAAGCGGAGGAGTCCGGTCTCAGAGCCGATCTCCGTACGGCGCGAGGTGTCCGGGGATCGGAGCAGCTTCTGGTCTCGCCGATCGATGTCGACAGCGTCGCGGCCATCCTGGAGGATGCCGAGGCGGGACACGCCATTCACCTGTCACAAGCCGATCCGCTCGCCACGCATCCGCGGCTGGAGGTCCGCCGGGCCACGATCGAAGCAGCCGATGCAACGGCCCGGGCCGAGGCCCTGTCCGCCCGTCCCGATTTCGAGGTGTCGGCTCGGTACGGGGCTCGCCCGCTCGGCTCGGATTTCTTCTCGGCGTTCGTCGGCATTCGGGTGCCGCTTTGGGCCGGGAAGAAGCAGCGGCTGCTCGCCCAGGCCGCGCGCATCGACGCGGAGGCGGCGCAACGCGGGCTCGATGAGGAGCAAGCCGCCCTGACCGCGGAGTTGGAACGAACCCTCGCGGACGCCCGGGCGGGCGCGGTCAGGCTGCGTCTCCTCGCGAGCAGTGTGCTGCCACTGACGCGGGAAGGGGTCGGAGCCTCCCTCCGCGGATATAGCACCGGTCAGAGCGACTTCCTGAGTGTCTTCGCCGCGCTTGATACGCACTACCGCGCGGAACTCGAGGCAGCCGATGTGGCCGCCGAGCATCTCACCCATCTCGTCATGCTCGAACAACTGCTCGAGCCGGAGAGTGCCCCATGACATCGCATCCGACTACTGCACTCCCGACCCGTCTGCTCGGTGCCGCGGCGTTGGCATTGACCCTGGCCTCGTGCAGCAATCCGAAGCCGACGAGTACGCCGGATATGGCAGGGATGCCCGGCATGGCCATGGGCGGTGATAGCGGCAAGCAGGGAAGCGCCGATATGCCCGGCATGGCCGGGATGAACATGTCAGGCGATTCCGGTGTCGCTCTCGATCGCGCCGCTGCCTCCCGGCTCGGCATCAGCTTCGCCCGTGCAGCCAACCGGCCGGTCGGCCGAGGCATCCGGCTGGCCGGGGCGCTGAGCTACGCGGATCCCCGACGCACCTACGTCAACGCCCGGATCACCGGCTGGGTGGAACACCTGAGCGCCGACTACCTCGGCAAGCCGGTGAAGGCGGGCGATGTGCTCCTAGCGATCTACTCACCGGAACTGGTGAGCGCGCAGGAGGAGTACCTGGCGGCGCGCCGGCTGGGAGACGCAACCCTGCTCGCGGCGGCGCGACGCCGGTTCACACTCTGGGATGTTCCCGACGAGGAGATCGCCGAGCTGGAGCGGAGCGGGCAGTCGCGGCGGACCCTCGAGCTTCGAGCACCACGGAGCGGCGAGATCGCCGAGAAGATGGTGACGGACGGCCAGGCGATCCACGCCGGCGACAATCTCTTTCTCATCGCCGATCGCAGCGCACTCTGGGTGAATGCCGCCGTGTTCGAGATGGACGCGCCGGTGGTGACGGTCGGAACACTGGTGTCGGTGACGGTCGGCGCGCTGCCCGGACACCGGTACGCGGGGCGGGTGACCTTCATTCAGCCGACTGTGGACGAGAAGACCCGCACCCTCACCGCACGGATCGAGGTCGCCAACCGGGATGGGCAACTCCGCCCCGGGATGTACGCGACGGTCGAAGTCTCCCCGGCGGCACCGGTCGCGCTCGCGGTGCCGCTGGAGGCGGTGCTGCCGACCGGGACGACCAATCTGGTGTTCGTGAATCGGGGCGACGGCAGCTTCATGCCGCGCGAAGTCACGGTGGGTGCGCGGGGCGATTCGCTCATCGAAATCCGCCACGGACTCAAGGCCGGGGATGAGGTGGTCGCCTCGGCGACCTATCTGCTGGACTCCGAATCGAATCTCGCCGCCGCGATGCAGGGGCTGATGCTGCAAATGGGCATGGGCCTCAACATGGGTGGGATGGACGCGGGGAAGGGAGCGCGGCCATGATTGCCAAGCTCATTTCGTGGTCACTCTCCCGCCGCGGGCTGATCGCGGTGGCGGCGCTCGCCCTGCTGGTGGCGGGCGCCCTCTACGTGCGCTCGATGCCGGTGGACGCCATCCCCGACCTGTCGGATGTGCAGGTGATTGTCTACACCGACTATCCGGGACAGGCGCCGCAGGTGGTGGAGAATCAGGTGACCTATCCGCTAGTCACAGCGCTGCTCGGTGTGCCTAGGGTGAAGGTGGTGCGCGGGCAGTCGATGTTCAGCACTGCTTTCGTTTACGTGATCTTCCAGGAGGGCACCGATCTGTACTGGGCCCGCTCCCGGGTGCTGGAGCGGCTCAGCGCGGTCCAGTCGCGGCTGCCCGCGGGTGCGAAGACCGAACTCGGACCCGATGCCACGGGCGTAGGCTGGGTCTATCAGTACGCGGTGGAGGGTGCTGGTTATTCGCCGGCGCAGCTCCGTTCGATTCAGGACTATCAGCTCCGCTACGCGCTGCAGGGCGTCCCTGGAGTGGCCGAGGTGGCGAGCGTCGGGGGTTTCGTGCGGCAGTACCAGGTGCTGCTGGACCCGACTCGACTCCAGTCCTACGGCGTCACGGCGCAGCAGATCACCCTGGCGGTGCGGAACGCCAATCAGGACGTGGGCGCACGAACAGTCGAGGTGGCGGGCAGCGACTACGCCATCCGGGGGCTCGGCTATTTTCGCGGGGTCGCGGACATCGCCAGCGTGGCGGTTGGGGTCGGGCAGGGGGGCCGTCCCGTGCGGGTCGGCGATGTCGCCGATGTGACGCTCGGTTCGGACCTCCGGGTCGGCATCGCGGAACTGGATGGCAAGGGTGAAGCGGTCGGCGGCGTCGTGGTCATGCGCATCGGTGCGAATGCCCTCGATGTCGTGTCCGGGGTCAAGGCAAGGCTCGCGGAACTCAGCACCTCGCTGCCGGCGGGTGTACACATCGTCACCACCTACGACCGGACCGAGCTGATCCACCGCTCGCTCCAGACGCTGCTCCGTACCCTGCTCGAAGAGTCACTGATCGTGGCGCTGGTGTGTGCTGTGTTCCTGCTGCACCTCAGGAGTGCGCTGGTCGCGATTGTCACCCTGCCGCTCGGTATCCTGGCGGCGCTCACCTTGATCCGATGGATGGGGATCAACGCCAACATCATGTCACTGGGCGGCATTGCCATCGCAATCGGGGCGATGATCGACGCGGCGATCGTGATGATCGAGAATCTGCACAAGCACATCGAGCATGAGCCGGACCGCCCGCATTGGGAACGAGTGCTGGCCGCCTCACGGGAGGTAGGCCCCGCGCTCTTCATGTCGCTGCTCATCATCACGCTGTCATTCCTCCCGGTCTTCACCCTCGAGGATCAGGAGGGGCGGCTGTTCCGGCCGCTGGCGCTGACAAAGACATTTGCCATGGCCTCGGCGGCGCTCCTCTCGGTCACGCTGGTGCCGGTGCTGATGGGCTTCTTCGTGAAAGGTCGCATCCGGCCGGAGTACGCCAATCCGCTCAACCGGTGGGCGACGGCGCTGTATCGGCCGGTGCTCCGGTGGGCGCTCCGCTGGAGGCTGACGGTGCTTGGGGGGGCGGCGGCGCTGCTGCTGGTCAGCCTGCTCCCTTTCAGGCAGCTTGGCAGCGAGTTCATGCCGCCGCTTCGCGAGGGCAGCCTGATGTACATGCCCAACACCCTCCCCAGCGTGTCGCTGACTCAGCAGCGGCGGTTGCTCCAGGTCGAGGACAGCATCCTGATGAGCTTCCCGGAGGTCGCCTCAGTCTGGGGGAAGGCGGGTCGGGCGAACACCGCCACCGACTGGGCTCCGATGTCGATGGTGGAAACCACCGTAAACCTCAAGCCGCAGTCCGAGTGGCGGTCGGGCATGACCGAGGACCGGCTCATCGCGGAGATGGATCGGCGGCTGCGCATCACCGGGGCGGTGAATAGCTGGACCATGCCGATCAAGAATCGCACCGATATGCTCTCGACCGGCATCCGCACTTCGCTCGGTGTGAAGATCTTCGGCCCGGACCTGGAGGTGATTCAGCGGATTGGTCACGATATCGAGGGGGCGCTCTCGTCGCTCCGGGGCACCGCGAGTATCTACGCCGAGCGGTCGTTTGGTGGCCGGTACCTGGACATACGGCCTGATGCGGAGGCGCTGGGACGCTATGGGCTTACCACCGCTGATGCACAGGAGACCTTGGCCATGGCGCTCGGCGGCGACCAGGTGACCACCACCGTGCAGGGGCGCGAGCGGTACCCCGTGCAGGTCCGCTACGCCCGGGGTTTTCGGGACAGTCCGGAGGCGATCGGCCGGCTGCTGGTCAGCGGAGCCGAAGGGATGCAGGTGCCGCTCGCTCAGGTCGCTCAGATCGGCTTCGCTCCCGGGGCCCCCATGATCCGCAGCGAGAACGGGCAGCTCAACGACCTGGTCTCGATCGATGTCCGGGGCCGGGACATCGGCGGCTATGTGGCGGAGGCCAAGGGGATCGTGGCGCGCGAAGTCAAGATGCCGCCCGGCTATCGGTTGGAGTGGAGCGGACAATATGAGGCGCTCGAGCGGGTGAAGGCACGGCTCCTGGTGGTGGTGCCCCTGACCCTCGGGCTGATCGCGCTGCTTCTATACCTCACCTTCGGAACCCTTGCGGAGACCGCGATCGTGATGCTGTCGTTGCCCTTTGCGCTCGTTGGCGGGGTGTGGGCGATGTGGCTGCTGAATTTCAGTCTCTCGATCGCCGTGGCAGTCGGGTTCATCGCGCTGGCTGGTGTGGCGGCTGAGACCGGCGTGGTCATGGTGCTGTATCTCGACCATGCGTGGGAAGATCGGCGTTATGACGGCGACCGAAGCGCCCTTGGGAGCCGCGACGCGGCGACCCGGCGCGAGGGAGTGACGGATCGACGGACCGTCGCGGATCTTATCGCCGCGATTGAGCATGGCGCGGTCAACCGGCTGCGTCCCAAGCTGATGACGGTCGCCGCGATCATGCTGGGACTGTTGCCGGCGCTCTGGTCGCACGGGACGGGAGCGGAGGTGGTGCAACGGATCGCCGCGCCGATGGTCGGCGGGATGGTGACTTCCACCGTGCTCACGCTGGTCGTCATTCCGGTGATCTACTTCATCTGGCGGCGGCGGGGAATCACCCGGCGGCTCTCATGAGCGGGTGTATCAGAACTGGCGGCACGTCGTGCATCAGAGCGAGATTGCGGCGAAATATCACTCACTCTTCAGGCAGGAGAAACGAACCATGCGCTCGAGTCACAGTCTAGTGATCCTTGTAGCCGTCACCCTGGCAGGGTGTGGCCAGAAGCCCGAAGCGGCCAAGCCGCCCACAACGGACTCGGCAGCGATGATGGGGGGGACAGAGATGGTCCTGCAGGGCATGCGCATGCTGCCGCTCATGCATGCCCATCTGGACTCGCTACGGGACATCGCCACCATTCAACTTGCTGCCATGATGCCGGCGCACCAGGAGCTGGCTTCGCGAATGATGGACGCGATGGGTACCGACATGCGGGTGATGAAAATGCAACCGGATTCCGCCTGGGCCGCGCTGAGCGATTCGTTGAGGCAGGATCTCGCGGAACTGCCGGCCCTTTCCGGAACCGCCCTGGAGCGCCGATTGGACGGCCACATCGTCAGGATGCGGCGGATGATGACGATGCACCAGGCGATGATGCAGATGTAATGCACGCCCGCGGCGCTGGCACCGGTGGCGGCACGGTCCCCGCTACTCCCGGCGGCGCCGGATGACCGACAGCGACTCTTCCGCCGCTGCCACAAGCCGGCGCAGGTCGCCGGAGGCGACGGCGGCGGGGCCATCGAGGCCGCCATGCACCACGGTGCCGAGGCTGGCGTGTGGATCGACAACGAGGAACTGAACGGCATGCACGCCATGGCCCCGGGGGAGAAAGACGGCGGGGCCGAACGAGAGGTTGACGACCGACCCCGACGGCACCACGAGCAGGGAGTCTCCGGGGACTACAGTCACCTGCACAATCGCGGGCGGAAGGACCGTGTCCGGCACGGAGAGGAAATGCACCGTAACGTCCGTGCCGCCGAACCCGCTGGCCGCAACCGATGCGACGGTACCGCCCACCTGGTGGGCGCGGGGACCGGGCAGTTCGATCGTCGCAGCATCTCCCAGGCGGACCGGGATCCGGCCGCCATCCTCCACGGGGCCGATGGCGCGGTACCAGCCCGCGCTTTGGACCGTGCCGAGCGTATCCCCCTCCCAGACCGACTCGCCTCCATACCGTCGCGGGCGCCACCACCCTTCACCCGGTGCGATCGCGATCCGAGTTCCTTCCTGGTTCCCCACCAGGCGAAGGGACACGAGGGTGTCACCGCGATGAACCATGGAGGCAAGGGCCAGCCGGAGCACCTTTGCTTCACCGGTGGCGGTAACCAGCACCGGCTGGGAGTGCTCTCGATCCGGTTCGACCGTGGCGGCGAAGTCGATCGGTGGGGCTGCGATGCGTCGGACTGAGTCGAGACGAGTCGGCACCTGAGCCGAGTCGACGAGTGCGATGGAGAACACCGGCGGAGACTCCTCCGGCCAGCGAGCGGTGTTCCGATCTCGACCAGTGCACCCCGCAACCGTCAGGAGCAGCGGCAGCAGCCGCGGCGGAGAGTGGGTGAAGGATCGGGGCATGAACGATTGTGACCTTTGTCAGCCAGTGTCCCGGGTGGCCGCCACTCGCAAGGCATTGAGCGTCACCGCGAGCGACCCGCCCATGTCACCCACCAGCACCGCCACCGGCAGGCTGACGACTCCCAGAATCGCGCCGATCGCCAGCGCGGTTTTGAGGCCCAGGGCGATGCCGATGCTCATGCGCACAGTGGTGCGGGCTCGGCGCGCCAGACGTATGGCGTATGGGAGCTTGGACAAGTCGTCCGCGAGGAGGGCGATGTCCGCGGCTTCGATCGCCGCTGGTGAGCCCGCGGCTCCCATCGCGAGGCCGACGTTGGCCTCGGCAAGCGCGGGTGCGTCGTTCACCCCGTCCCCCAACATGCCAATCATCCCATGATGTCCGCGCAACTCCCGTACTGCGATCACCTTTTCCTCCGGGGCGAGCCGGTACCGCACCTCGTCGACTCCCGTGACCCGTCCGATTTCGCGTGCTGCAGGCTCGGCATCCCCGGTGAGCATGACGATGGGGCGGATACCCAGCCGGTGCAGCCGGCTGATCACGCGTGCTGCATTCTCCCGCACCTGGTCGCGCATCTCGATCATGGCCGAGACGCCGGCGCCGGTACTCACAAAGGTTCGGAGACCGCCCGACGAGGCGGATCCCCATCCCGCCACAACGTCGGGCCCAACCAGGTCCTCAGTCCCCACGAGTATTCGCTGTCCGTCCACCAGGGCTTCGACCCCCCGCCCCGGAAGGGCCGCAAAGGCCTCCACCACACCACTCGCAGCGACGTTGGCGTGACGAGCGTACTCTACGATGGCCGCCGCCGTCGGATGTTCGGAGAGCTGCTCGACTGCCAGCAGCTGGCCGAGCACGGTCATCCGGGCCTCCGGCGGGTCGATCTGGCAGTCGGTCACGACCAGCCGCCCGCGAGTGAGTGTCCCGGTCTTGTCGATGGCCAGCGCCCGGATCTGCGCCAGCGTCTCCAGGTGAGTGCCGCCCTTGATCAGTACTCCGTGACGGGCCCCGCTGGTGATGGCGCTGACCACCGTGACTGGAGTGGCGATCACCAGCGCGCAGGGGCAGGCGATGACCAGCAGTGTCAGGCCGCGGACGAACCAGTCGAGGCTGCCGCCGATGCCCAGCGCGGGCGGCACGACCATGACCAGGATGGCGAGCGCCGTCACCACGGGTGTGTATACCCTTGCGAAGCGCTTCACGAACTCCTCGATAGGCGCCCGACGGGTCTCTGCCTCTCTAACCAGCTGGACGATCCGGGCGAGCGCGCCGTGCTGGGCATCCGCCGTCACCTCCGCGTCCAGTGCGCCCTCGGCATTGAGCGTGCCGGCAAAGAGCTGGTCTCCAACTACCTTGAGGACCGGGAGCGACTCCCCCGTCACTGTGGCTTGATTGACGCTGGAGGCTCCAGCTACGACGCGTCCGTCGGCGGGGATCTTGCCCCCGGGACGAATCCGGACCCGGTCCCCGACCCGCAGCACTGCTACCGGCACCGACTCGGCGCTCCCACCCGGCAGCAGGCGCTCGGCGATCTCAGGGGCGAGCTCCAGCAGCCGTTCGATCGAGCGGCGGCCGCGGTCTACCGCGAAGCGCTCCAGCAGCTCCGCCAGGGAGAAGAGCGAGGCCAGCGTTGCGGCCTCGAACGACTCGCCGATGAGTACCGCCGCAACGATCGCGGCTGACATGAGGAAGTTCATGTCCAGACTGAGACGGCGGACTGCACGAACGCCGGCGCCAAAGAAGTTGCTTCCCCCCACCGCACACGCTGCGAGATAGAACAGCCCCGCCGGGTCGAGACGAAGCCTGAGCCAGCCGGCCTGATCGGGGGCCCCGGTCCACAGACTGACCAGGGCGCCGGCCGCGAGAAACAGGCAGGCCGCGTAGGTCCGTTGTGCGAACGGCGTCCTCCACGGCGAGGGCCGGCTGGGAGTAGTGGAAGTCACCCTGCTAGCCCCCGCTTCCTGGAGATCGTGGCACGGCTTGGTACCAGCGGCGCAGTGCCACCACCGCCCAGATCGCCTCCACCACCCCGAAGGGCCACGCGCCTTGGAGAAACCCATACACTGAGCCCAGGGCACACGATCCCGCGAAGGCCAGGATGAACCACCGGCTTCGTGCTTCCAGCGCGTAGGTAACCAACATCGCCGTGACGGCGAACAGGCCAAAGACCGTGAGAAGGCTCATCAGACGATGTCCGCTGGCGCCTGGGCGCACCGCGCGGCAGTCTCGCTCCGCTCGATCTGCAGCGTGGCGTGCTCGATCCCGAAGCGGTCGTGCAGCTCATGGCAGGTCGTTGCGAGCAGCTGATCCTCATTCTCCAGGCCCGGCTTGACGAGATGGGCCGTCAGGGCGACGTGCGTCGTACTCATACCCCAGATGTGCAGGTCATGCACGGCCTGCACCCCGGGAAGACCCGCCAGATAGGCCTCGACCTGGTCTGGCGCGATTCCGTCGGGCACCGCGTCGAGCGCCAGGTTCACCGAGTCACGGAGCAGGTCCCAGGTGCCGATCGTGATCAGTGCCGCGATGGCGAGACTGACTGCGGGGTCCAGCCACAGCCAGCCGGTCCGTGACATGATGAGCGCCGCCACGACGACCCCCGCCGAGACTCCGGCGTCGGCTGCCATATGCAGAAAGGCACCTCGAATGTTGATGTCGTTCTTTCTGCCCTTGAGGAAGAGCAGCGCGGTCGCGGTGTTGATCGCGATTCCGATCAGGGCGACGACGATGACGATACCGGATGCGACAGGCTCGGGTGTCCGCAGCCGAAGCACGGCTTCCCAGGCGATCGCTCCGACCGCAAGGAGCAGCAGGATGGCGTTGGCCAGCGCGGCGAGGATGGAGGTCCGGCGCAGACCGTAGGTGCGCCGCGGGGAGGGGCGCCATGCACCCAGCGTGGCAGCGCCCCAGGCCAGCAGCAGCCCCAGCACATCGCTGAGGTTGTGCCCGGCGTCCGCCACCAAGGCAAGCGAGTGGGCCCGGAGCCCATAGACGGCCTCCACAGCGACGAAAGCCAGGTTGAGCGCCACACCTATCGCAAACGCCCGGTTGTGGTTGGCCGGACCATGATCGTGATCGTGTCCCATGATGAGGTACCTCCTTCGCTGGTTACTCGAGGGCCGGATCGCCCCGTTCCCCGGTCGTGATGGCCAGGGCTGTCTCCAGCGCGACGACGAAGATCTTGCCGTCGCCCGGCTGCCCGGTGTGCGCGATCCTGGCGATCCGTTGCACGATCGCCTCGACCTGGCGATCGGGTACGCCCACGAGAATCAGGCTGTGTGAAGTGAAATCGTGGAGATCCTCGCTCGGGGTGTGCAGGTGTGGTCGCGCCCGGCCGAACCCCCCACCCTCCACTACGGTCATGCCGGGGAACTCTACATCATTGCGGAAGGCGTCCACCAGTTCGGTGACCTTGAACGGCTTCACGATTGCGCAGATAAGTTTCACGAGGCCTCCTCGCCTTCCCGAGTGCCAGGCGTGAAGACGCCGTACAGGATCGGGAGGAGAATCAGGGTGAGCACGGTGGACGAGATGAGCCCGCCAACCACGACCGTCGCCAGAGGGCGCTGGATTTCGGAACCCGCCCCGCGTGCGAGCAGCAGCGGCACCAGGCCGAGGCTCGCGACCAGCGCCGTCATGAGCACCGGTCTGAGACGAAGCAGGGTTCCGCGCTCGATCGCATCCCGGAGCGGGAGTCCCTCGGCGCGCATCTGGTTGATGTAGCTGACCAGCACTACGCCGTTCAGGACCGCCACCCCGAACAGCGCGATGAACCCTACCGACGCCGGGACGCTCAGGTACTGGCCGGACACGAAGAGGCCGACGATGCCGCCAATCATGGCGAACGGCACATTGAGGATGATCAGCGTCGCCTGACGCACCGAGTTGAATGAACTGAAGAGCAGGAGAAAAATGAGTGCCAGGGTGACCGGGACGATTACGGCCAGCCGCGCCATGGCGCGTCGCTGATTCTCGAACTGGCCACCCCAGGTGACAAAGTAGCCCGAGGGAAGGGGTACCTTTGCCGCGACCGCCGCCTGCGCCTCGGCCACGAACCCGCCCAGATCCCGCCCATCGACATTGGCCTGCACCACGATGCGTCGCTGGTTCGCCTCGCGACTGATCTGCTTCGGCCCGAGGATCTCCTCGATCTGGGCCACCTGGGAGAGTGGCACCCTTCCCCCAGCGGGGGTCGCCACCAACGCCCGCCCGATGTCCTGCGGCGTCACCCGGTAGGGTTCGGCGTAGCGCACAAAGATGTCAAATCTCCGCTGGCCGGCGAAGACCTGCCCCGCGTTCGATCCGCCGATGGCGCTCCGGACCACAGTGAGCACATCGTCCACATTGAGTCCCAGACGCGCTACCGCCTCTCGGTCCACCCGTACCAGCAGCTGCGGCTGCCCCAGCACCTGTTCAGTCTGCACGTCCTTGGCACCACGGGTCTCGCGGACCACCCGCTCGATCGCTCCTGCGAGACTCGCCAGCGAGTCCAAGTCGTCTCCGAACACCTTGATCGCGAGTTGAGCCCGGACACCCGACAGCAGTTCGTCGACCCGGGTCGCGATGGGCTGGGAAAAGCTCAGCGCAACACCAGGCACCTCCTCCATTCGCAGTCGCATTGCGTCCACCAGGGCCTCCTTGTTTCGGCCGGACTTCCACCTCTCGATCGGTTGGAGCGTCACGGTCACTTCCACGTTGTTCACCGGCTCGGGGTCACCGCCGGCTTCCGCCCGTCCAATCTTGGAGACCGCATCCTGGACCTCAGGGAACTCCTTGGTCAGCGTTTCGAGCCGGCCAGCCACCCGAACGGCCTCGTCCAGACCGGCGCTCGGCGCCAGCGTTGCCCGGTAGAGGATTGAGCCCTCCTCCAGGGCGGGCACGAATTCGGTGCCGAGGAACGGGACCAACAGCAGGCTGAGAATCAGGCCGCTCACACTCGCCAGGACCACCGTCCGACGTCGATCCAGTGCCCAGCGCAGGAGGGGCGTGTACCACCCCTTGATCCATCGCACGACCAAGGTATCCGTTTCGCTGCCCGCCTTGAGACCGAGGGCGCAGAGGACGGGCACCAGGGTGAGCGAAAACAGCAGCGAGCCCAGCATGGCGAAGGTGATCGTCAGCGCCATCGGCTTGAACAGCTTGCCTTCGACCCCCTCCAGCGTGAAGAGCGGCAGGAAGACGATGATGATGATGACGATCGCGAATACCACCGGCCGGGCGACCTCGTGGGCGGCGCGGCGGATCAGGGTGAGGCGTGGCACCGAATCGGCGTGATGCTCCGCCAGCAGCCGGTAGATGTTTTCCACCATCACCACGCCGCCGTCCACCATCATGCCGATCCCGATGGCGAGTCCGCCGAGCGACATGAGGTTTGCGGAAAGCCCAGTGACGCGCATGAGGATGAAGGCGAGGAGTGCCGAAGCGGGCAGCATGGAAGTTACAATGAGGGCGCTTCGCACGTCGCCGAGAAAGAGAAACAGCACGAGCACGATCAACACCCCGCCTTCGAGCAGGGCGTCGCGGACGGTTGAGACAGCACGATTCACCAGATCCGACTGGTCGTAGAAGGGCACGACCCTGATCCCCGCGGGCAGTGCCCGATTGATTTCGGCCACCTGCCCACGGACGCGCTCGATCACGGCAGATGTGTTCTCGTAGATCCGTTTGAGCACGATGCCGGCGACCCGTTCGCCCGCACCATTGACGGTGACCGCGCCGCGGCGGATCTCCGGCCCAAAGGCGACCTGACCCAGATTCCGGACGTAGACAGGACTGGTCTCGCGCTCGGCGACGACGACGTTGCCGATATCGGCGAGTGAGCGGACCAGGCCGAGGCCACGCACCAGGTACTCCTCGGAGCCCCGGACGATATAGCTCCCGCCCGCATTGGCGTTGTTCCGCTCGAGGGCCTCGATCACCTGCGGGATCGTCACCCCGTACTGGATCAGGCGGGCGGGATCCAGTTGGACCTGGAACTGCTTGACGTCTCCGCCGAACGACAGCACCTCGGTCACCCCCGGAACTGTGCGAAGCCGGAACTTGACGATCCAGTCCTGCAACGTCCTGAGGGAATCGGCGGAGATGCCCTCCCCCGTGACCAGATACTGATACACCTGCCCCAGGCCGGTGGTGATCGGCCCCAGCGCCGGCTCGCCCAGTCCAGCGGGGATATTCCCTTTGGCGGTCTGCACTCGCTCGAACACCAGTTGCCGGGCGAAGTAGATGTCGATGTCATCATTGAAGTAGACATTGACCTGCGACAGACCGAAGGCGGAAATGGACTGAACCCGGGTGACACCGGGGAGTCCGTTCATCGCGACTTCCACCGGATAAGTGACCAGAGCCTCCGTCTCTTGCGGGGCCAGGCCGGGGGCCTCGGTCACAACCTGCACCAGCACGGGAGAGACGTCCGGGAAGGCGTCCACCGGCAGACTTCGCACGGCGACGTAACCTCCGCCCACGACCCCGAGCGCCCCAACCAGGACGAGCAGCCGCTGGCCGAGTGCCCAGTCGACAATCGATTTGATCATGGGGCTCAGTCCTCGCCGAGGCTGGCGCGCTGAAAGTGCGCCTTCAGGGCGAAGCTCCCGCGCGTGACGACGGAGTCCCCGCGCTGAAGTCCACCGCGGATTTCCACCCATCCGCCGGCCCGCTCGTTACCCAGCAGGACTTCGCGCATCTGGAACCGGCCGGCCCCGGCGGGAACGAAGACCACGTTTTTCCCGGCCACGGACTGCACGGCGTCCCGCGGAAGACCGAGTCGTGGCGTGGTGTCGGGCAGCACCACCGATGCGCGGGCGAACATCCCCGGCTTGAGGATGTGGGCCGGATTGGGGATCTCGACTCGCAGCTTGACGCTGCGGGAAACGCTGTCCACCTGGGCGTCGATATAGCCTACCACGCCGGTGAACGCTCGGTCCGGGTAGGCCTGCGCCACGACGCGGGCCGACAGTCCGAGCCGGACCCGCGGGAGATCCGTCTCGTAGAGATCGAGCAACAGCCAGAGCTGGCTCAGATCACCCACGGTGAAGAGGTCCGCGTCGGGACCCACGACCTCACCCACGGTCGCGTGCTTTTCCACGACCTCCCCCCTGAGCGGGGACCGCAGCACGAAGAGGCCGGTGGCGGCAGTGTCGGCCTCGGCTCCGGAGGCTGCGAGCGCCTGTGTCGCAGCCGCGAGATCGGCCTCACGCTCGCGCAGTTCTGCTTCAGCTTCGAGGCGCCGGCGTTCGGACACCACGCCATCCCGGAAGAGGCGTTCGGCGCGCGCGTAGTTGCGGTTGGCGATGTCCCGGGTCACCCGCGCTTTGACCCAGCCGGTCTGCATGGCGCCGAGTTCAGGACTATCGAGGACGGCGAGACTGTCGCCGGCGCCCAGGTGCGTGCCGATGTCCGCGAGGACCCGGCGGATGCGACCCTGGGTCCTCGGGCCGATGTGGCTGACGCGGGCGGGATCGAAGGTGATGGTGCCCGTGAGTCCGAGTGTGTCAGGCGGAAGCGGTCCGACCGGCGCGAGACTCAGCCCGGCGACCCGAATCTGGGCGGAGTCCAGAACGACCATCCCGCCTGGCAGCCCCTCACCGGGGTTCGCGATGGGCTGATCGTCCTTGCCGCAGGCGAGGAGGAGGAGGCAAAGGGCAAACGCGCCCTGACGTGGCAGAGTCATGTCAATTCTCCGTCCCGCTCAGCAGTGCGGGGAGGTCGTTTGGTTCGGCACCCAGCGTCGCCGCGAGTTCGAACCAGGCGAAATAGCTGTTGGTGAGCACTTCGAGGTACTCGAGCTGGGCTTCCACCGAGGTGCGGCGAAGCAGCAGCACCTCGGTCAGGCTGACTTCCCCCTCCTGCAGGGCTCGTTCGGTCAGCGCCACATTCTCCTCGGCCGCGCCGAGGGCTTCGGTCGCGAACCGCTGCTCGGCCGTCCGGGCGCGGCGATAGCGCGCCGCACTGGTCTCAAGTTCTGCCCGCACGCCGCGCTCGGTAGCGAGAAGCTGAGCGTGGGCGGCTGCCAGGTCGGCAGCCGCGCCACCCTTCGCTGCCTGCTGTCGATAGAACAGCGGCACCCGGACTCCGATGCCGAGGCCGAAGAGCCGGTCCGTGCCGGCTTCTTCGCCGGTGTTCAATGAAAGGGTCAGGTTGGGGATGAGTGCCCGCCCCGCGAGGGCTGATGTGCTGCGTGCGCCCTGATAGGCCGCTGCCGCCGCCTGCAGGTCCGGCCGGCGGCTACGCGCCAGGCTCAGGAGAGCGCTGTCAGAGGTCCACGAAAGAGCGGGAAGCGCGGGGAGGGGCAGCATGCGCAGGGGGCTGACTCCCGGAATGCCGAGCACGCGGCGAAGCTCCGCGGCGGCAGCCTGACGTTCACCGGCCAGACGGTCCGCTGTGCTTAGTGCGCGGGCGCGCTCGAGGAGCGCCACATTGAGCTCGAGGCGGTTGACCTCGCCGGCGTCGAATTGGCGTCTGGTGTATCCCGCGAGCCGATCCGCAAAGGCGGCCACCGAGTCGGCCAGTTCAGCCCTGCGTTCGGCGATCGCGAGCAGGACATAGCTGCGTCTCGCCTCGAGCGCGGCCACCCGGCGGCTGTCCTCCACCTGTGCCGAACTGGCGCGGAGCAGAGCTGACGCGGCACTCCGGCGGAGCCACGGCTGACCGGCGATCTCCACGTCCTGGGAGAGCCGCCACTCATGGTCGTAGCTGGTACTTCCTCCGGCTCGGCGACGGGTCCGGTTGTAGGACACTTCGGGGTTGTTCGCGAATGGCCATCCGGTCTCGGACCGAATGCCCTGGGCGCGGCGCACCTCTCCGAGCGCGCTCTCGATCAGCGGACTCGCCGTCAGCGCGCGGTGCGCCGCATCTTCCAGCGACAGCACGATCGTATCTCGGGCGACGCTGACTTGCAGCGTGCCCAGGACCAGTATCACTCCAAGCATGTATGCTCCTCCCCGGCGCGATGGCGGCCGAGGTACACAGGTTCAAGTGGTTGTGTGTGAGGAGACTACAGCTTGGGAGGCGGTGGGCTGATCTCGGGCGCGCGCGACGAAGGCGCCGGCGTGAGAGGAAGGACCGGGGTTGAGGCAGCGGTCAGCACTAGCCCGAGCGGAGGCGCAAGGTCGGCTGTCAGGCAGCCGATGTGACAGCCGCAGAGGCCGACGCAGGGAGCGGTCGCGTCCGGATCGTGTGCAGGCGCGTGGGTGGCTGCCGCGCCAGCCCATGCCGACTCCACCGCGGCGTCCATGGCGGACGAGGCGGTAAACAGCGTAAGCAGCAGGGTGGCGAGCATCCGTAGGCGGTGCATGAGGGGAGTAGGCTAGACGGGATTGGAGAGGGAGTCAAGGTTCACGGGCCAAACATCCTTCGCCGGCTCGGTGGCTGGGGGGTAGCGAACACCGCCTCAGGTTTATTGCCGACGGACTCGAGGCGGTCGCTGTGGGTTTCGGCGGCCCGCTTTTCGTGTTGGCCAGGCCCAGCCTCATGCTGTCGCTGTCTCGGTTCCTGCTATTCCCCCAGAAGCGGGGTTCGCCGACGATCTGACCGTACCACCCGCGTGGGTTGGCGGAGCAGTGCGCGTTGTGAGTTCTGTTGTGAGTTTCTCGCAACAAGGGGCCCCGGAGAGCCCCAGAACCGCAACGCCGATGCCCAAAACAGCGCGTAGGTTCAACAACTTGTAGAATCCGCGTACCTACAAAGACCGCTTTGCAAGCAGGGGGTCACCGGTTCGATCCCGGTCCGCTCCACTGTCGTAAACCTCCGACTCGCTCCGGAGCGTTCCGGTTCACCTGCGCGCGAGCTTCGCTCGTGCTCGGTGCGCTCGCCAGCCACCGGCTGGCGCCGGCCCCACGGGGCCGGACGCGTCGATCCCGGTCCGCTCCACTGTCGTAAACCACCGACTCGCTCCGGAGCATTCCGGTTCACCTGCGCGCGAGCTTTGCTCGTGCTCGGTGCGCTCGCCAGCCTCCGGCTGGCGCCGGCCCCACGGGGCCGGACGCGTCGATCCCGGTCCGCTCCATGAACAAGCGGCGTCTGTCTCCCGGCGCCGCTTTTCATTCTCTACCTCCGGCCGGTACCGCTCAGCGCGGTGCGACGCAGCCAGCGATCGCTCTCCGCTCCCCCGAGCTCACGCCACCTTCCTCCCATAGCCCGGCTCGATCGCAATCAGCGCCGCCGCTACGAACGACGGCAGGGTTGCCACGCATGCCCAGCCGAAGAAGGTGAGGTAGCCCAGCCGGTCCTGCAGCCACCCCGCCCACATCCCCGGCACCATCATGCCCAGCGCCATGAAGCCGGTGCAGACCGCGTAGTGCGCCGCGCGATGGACGCTCGTCCCATCCTTGCCGCCCGCGATCATGAGCATGAACACCAGATAGGCCGTGAACCCGAAGCCGTAGCCGAACTGCTCCAGCGCGATCGCGCCGCTCACGACCGTGAGCCCCGCGGGCTGCCAGTAGGCCAGCGCCACGAAGACGAGGTTGGGGAGATGCATGCAGAGCATCAGCGGCCAGAGCGCCTTCCGGAGTCCAATCCGCGAAATCACCCAGCCGCCCAGGAGTCCGCCGCACACGAGTGCGCTCACCCCCACGGTGCCGTAGGCGATGCCGACATCCTGGGTCCGGAGTCCGAGCCCGCCGACCTCGCGCGGATCGAGCATGAAGGGGGTGACCAGCTTCAGAAGCTGTGCCTCGGCGAAGCGGTACAACAGGAGGAATCCGAGGATCCGTCCGATCCCGGGCTTCCGGAAAAAGTCCGCGAAGACTTCCCAGAAGTCGGCGCTGAAGGTACTGCTGCGCGGCGCCGGGACATCGCTCGCCGGTTGAGGCAGCGCCCACCAGTGATAGAGGCCCCCCACGGCGAAGACCACCGCGAGCAGCGCGAAGACCGAGAGCCAGGCCGTGACGACCTGGCCGGTACGATCCTGTAGCCAGCCGGCGAGGTAGACGAGACCGCCCTGGCCGGCGATCATCGCGAGCCGGTACGCGGTGCTCCGGACGCCGACGAAGGCGGCTTGGGTGTGCGGCGGCAGGGCGAGGAGATAGAAGCCGTCGGCCGCGATGTCGTGCGTGGCTGAGGCGAAGGCCATCAGCCAGAAGACGCCGAGGGTGAGCTGGAGGAAATGTGGGGCGGGGAGAGTGAGGGCTACCATGGCGAGCGCGGCGCCCAGCACAAACTGCAGGGTCACGATCCAGCGGCGCTTGGTGCCGAGCAGGTCGACGAACGGGCTCCAGAGCGGCTTGATGACCCAGGGGAGGTAGAGCCAGCTCGTGTAGAGGGCGATCTCGGTGTTGGAGATCCCGAGGTTCTTGTACAGGACCACCGCCACCGTCATCACGACGACGTACGGCAGGCCCTGCGCAAAATAGAGCGAAGGGACCCAGCGCCACGGGGTCATCGAGCGCTGTCCCCTACGCTCTCTCATCCGCCGGCGTCGTCACCCGGCCCGGTCCGCGGATCACCGACCAGGCGGCGACGGCCGCGACGAGGATGTTCGCCGCCACGATCGGGCGCGCGCCGATCCCCAGCCCGTAGCTCATCCAGACAACCGCCGCGATGGTCTGCACGATCCGGAGTGTCCGCTGATTGCGGAAGAAGTAGGAGGAGACCGTCATCGCCGTGGCGAACCAGCCGACCCACTGCAGATTGTCAGCGGACATCGGAACCCACCCCGGCGGTCTCACGGATGGTGAGCGAGTCGGTGCGGACCTTGTCCCACTCCTGCAGCACCAATCCGTGCCGTTCGAACAGGGTCCGGATGCTGGAGGAGTCCCAGCCGACGATCTCCTCGAGAATCGGGACCAGCACGCTCGCCGCGTTGTCGCTCAGCACCGTCCGCTTGGCGATCGGGGTGAGGTACTTGTTCTCCGAGACGGCGATCGTCAGCCCATCCAGCCGATTGACGTGCAGCATGACGTGGATGTCGGAGCTGCCGTCGCCGATGTAGACGACCTGATTGCGGCCGATCGGGAACCGGCGGCGAAGCTCCTCGAGCACCACGACCTTGCCATACCCGGCCGAGACCCGCTCGATCGACTGGATCTCGCCGGTCTCGGCGGCGTAGCGGAATTTGGTACCGAAGATCCGCTCGGGCGGCACGATGCCCTCCAGCGCGGACTGGATAACCTCTTCCGGCGCCGCTGAAATGACGTAGTACTCGAAGTGGTGGCCCTCGAGATTCTTGAGCAGACTGAAGAGGAGCGGGATGTTCTTCCGGAGCCGGATCCGCTTGCCCACTTCATAGAGGTCCCGCTTCCGCACCCGGCGGTAATCGGGATCGTGCAGCAGCAGGTACGCCAGTTCGGCGCCCTGCTGCACGAGATGAATCTGCGACAGGCCCGCGATGCGCTGCTCGAACTCCGGGATGCCGAGCATCTCGCTCAGGACGTGTCCGGAATCGTTGAAGCTCAGCGTCTGGTCGAAATCGGTCGCGAGCAGATATTCCTTCATGTCTCCAGCCTCCAGCGGGTGGCACATATGTGAATCTTCAGGAAGCTAGTGCATCGGACCGGTGCCCTGCATCCCCCCAATAGGTCACAATCTCACGCCTCACAGTTTTGTCGCCGGAGGGCAGGATTGTGGGAATGTTCGGGTGAGACCGCTCACGATCATCTCACGGTTGCCGTCGCACGTTATGACACAGATTATTGAAGGAACAAGGAGCGCTCCATGCGCGTGCTCGCGGCGGACATCGGCGGTACCTCGGCGCGGCTGGCGCTGATCGAGGTCGGTGACGGACCGATGGTGATTCGGGACGAGCAGACCTATCCGAGCGGCAAGCACGCCGGCCTCGCGGAGATCATCGACCTCTTCACCGCCAACCATCCGGCCGGCTTCGAGGCCTCGGCCTTCGGGATCGCGGGACCGATCCAGAACGGGCGGGTCGAAAGCACCAACCTCCCGTGGGTGATCGACGCGCGAGCCCTGGCCCGGCAGCTCCGCCTCCCCCACGTCGGCCTCATCAACGATCTCGCGGCGACCGCGCACGGCATCGGAGAACTGCCGGAGCGGGAGTTTCTGGTCCTCAATGCCGGTACCCCGGTACACGACGGCAACGCCGCCGTCATCGCCGCCGGCACCGGACTGGGCGAGTCGGGGCTCCTCTGGGACGGCACCCGCCACCAGCCGATCGCTTCAGAGGGAGGCCACGCCGACTTCGCCCCACGGAACGAGCTCGAGATCGGTCTGCTCATCTACCTGACGGCCCGCTACCATCGGGTGAGCTACGAGCGGGTGCTGTCGGGACCGGGGCTGGTGAACATCTACGAGTACCTGCGGGACTCGGGGCGGGGGACGGAGCAGCCCTTCGTCGTCGAGCGGATGCGGGCGCATGGGGCCGCCGCGGCGATCAGCGAGACAGCCCTGGAGGCCGGCTGCGGCCTGTGCGAGCTGGCGCTCGACATGTTCGTGAGCTGCTACGGTGCGGAGGCCGGCAACCTCGGTCTCCGCTACCTGGCCCACCACGGGGTCTACCTCGCCGGTGGCATCGCGCCCAAAATCGCCCCGGCGCTCATGCGGCCGGGGTTCTTGGCCGCGTTCACGACCAAGGGGAGGCTCTCCCCCGTGGTCGCCTCCATGCCGGTCCGCGTGGTCCTCAACGAGAAAGTCGGGCTGCTCGGCGCCGCCCGGTTCGCCGCCTCCCAGGCATAGCCCCCCCCTCAGCCGTTCAACCTTTCAGCCCCCTCCCCAGGGGGCTGCTTGACAGTTTCCGGACCATGGGACAACTTTGTTCGCAGACCAAACAAAGATTTAGACCCTCCTCCCATGGGGCGCTCCCCCGGCTTTGGGAGCTCTGCAGCCAACCCGGAGTGAACGCATGCGCTCGAGATCCTTCTCCGCCCTGGTCGCGGTCGCCCTGTTCGGGATCATGGTCCTTGTGGCCGCCTGCACGCGGGACTTCGCCACTCTCGGACCCGCGCAGTTCCCGACGGATGCCGGGGTCTTCGACGACGGGTTCTCTCCCGGGGTTGACTTCGGGGCCTTCGGCGGGTCCAAGCTCGATGCCTTGAGCGTTGACCTGAGTACGAAGCACTCCGGCACCAATTCCTTCCATGTGACGGTGCCGGCTCCCGGGGATCCGACCGGCGGCTATGCTGGCGGCGCCTGGTTTTCGGGAGCGGGGCGGGACCTCAGCGGCTATAACGCGCTGACCTTCTGGGCCAAGTCGAGCATTCCGGCGACCCTCAACACGGCGGGCTTCGGGAACGACAACGCCGGGAACCTCCGGTTCCTCACCGAAGTGGTGGGCGGTCTTCCACTGACGACGGCCTGGAAGAAGTATGTGATTCCGATTCCCGATCCCAAGAAGCTGACGCGGGAGCGGGGGCTCTTTGAATTCGCGGAAGGCCCGGAGAACGGCGCCGGCTACGATATCTGGTTTGACGAGGCGAAGTTCGAAAAGCTGAGCACGATCACCAATCCGAGGCCGCTCATTCCGACCGGGACCAGCCAGGCAGTGGTGGGACAGACGGTGAGGATCACGGGCGGCACGGCGACATACTCGGTGAACGGGGTCGATGAGACCGTCACGGTGGCGCCCGACTACTTCACCTATCTGACTTCCAACCCGACCGTGGCCACCGTGGGCGCGGATGGCACGATCCTCGTGGTAGGCGCCGGTAACGCCACCATCACTGCCCGGCTTGGCAATGTCGATGCGGCCGGATCGCTGGCGCTCACCGCCATCCCGCTGCCGACGACCGCGGCGCCTGCGCCGACCCAGCCAGCCAGCGACGTCATCTCGCTCTTCAGCAACGCCTATCCGAACGTCACGGTGGACAAGTGGTCCGCGGACTGGGACCATGCGGACGTGAGCGACATCAAGATCGCCGGCGACGACGTCAAGCTGTACACCAACATCGGCTATGCGGGGATCGAGTTCATCTCGCAGCAGATCAACGCCACGCTGATGACCAAGCTGCATCTCGATGTCTACGTCCTCGACGCCACCGCGTTCAAGATCAAGCTGATCGATTTCGGCGGGAACGGCGTCTTCGGCGGCGGCGACGATACCGAGCAGCAGCTGACGTTCACGTCGCCGACCATCACGGCCAATGCCTGGAACAGCCTCGACATCCCGCTATCGGCGTTCACCGGCCTCACGTCCCGGAACCACCTGGCGCAGATGGTCATCGAGGGCTCGAGCCCGGTCGTCTACCTCGACAACCTGTACTTCTGGGGCCGGATCGTACCGCCGAGTCCGTCCGATACCGCCGCCTCTCCCACGGCGCCGGCCGGGAACGTGATCTCGCTGTTCAGCAACGTCTACACCAACGTGCCGGTGGACACCTGGCTCACGCCGTGGAGCGGGGCGCAGTCGGCGCTGGTCGATCCCTACCTGATCGCCGGGCATGCGGTAAAGAAGTACTCGCTGGCGAACTACGCGGGCATCGAGTTCATCGGGACGGCGGGCGCCCATCTCATCGACGCCAGCAGCATGACATCCTTCCACATGGATGTGTGGTCACCCGAGGCCCAGCACATGATCGTCAAGATTCATGACGCGGGCACGGATGGCGTCGTCGGCACCGGGGACGACAGTGAGGGGCTCTTCGCCGTCGGCACCAACACCGTCCCCGGCCTGACCGGGACCGGACAATGGATTTCGCTGGACATCCCCTTCTCGGCCTTCACCGTGTCGGTCGGCTCCGTGTGGAACCGGTCCCATCTGGCGCAGATCGTCCTGGTCGAGGACACACCGACATCCGGCGGCACCGTCTACGTCGATCATGTGTACTTCACCAACGCGAGCTCCACGGGGTCGGCGCCGACCAACAACGCTCCGGCGCCGACGGTTTCAGCGGCGAATGTGATCTCGCTGTTCAGCACGGCGTACACCAATCAGGGCGTGGACACCTGGCAGACGAGCTGGAGCGCGGGCAACAGCCAGCTCGTCGATCCCTTCGCGATCAGCGGCGGGCACCCGGTGAAGAAGTACAGCCTGTCGAATTTCGTGGGCGTGGAGTTCGGGCTCGCGGCGCCGGCGAACACCGTGGACGCGACCGCGATGACCCACTTCCACGTGGACATCTGGTCCCCGAACCCGTCCACCAATCTCGAGGTGCAGCTGGTCAACGACCCGGCAGGGGCTGCGGCGATCGGCAAGTACCAGGCGGGGCAGCTCGCGACCGGCAGCTGGGTGTCGCTGGATATCCCGCTGGCCAGCTTCACCGGACTCAGCGCGAAGAACCAGGTACAGCAGCTGCTGTTCGTCGGGGCGGGACCGATGGATCTGTTCATCGATAACGTCTACTTCTATAACAGTGCCGGCGGCGGGCCGGGCGGCAGCCACGTGTTCTTCGACGGCTACGACCCGGGCGTGAGCTTCGCGGACTTCGGCGGGGCCACGAACGCCGTGTCGGTGGATGCAGCCACGACCAACAACGGACGCGCGTCGTTCAAGGCCATCATCACCGGCTCGGGCGGATACTCCGGCGGTGCCTTCGTGGCCTCCGCGCCGCGGGACCTCTCGACCTTCAATGCGCTGACCTTCTGGGCCAAGGCGAGCACCGCGATCAGCAGCCTCAAGGTCGGCATCGGTAACAACACCCTCAACACGCGGTTCAACGCCGAAGCCATCGGCATTCCGCTCACGACGACGTTCCAGAAGTTCATCATCCCGCTGCCCGATCCGAGCAAGCTGACGAGCTATGACGGGCTGTTCCACTTCGCGGACGGGCCCAACAATTACACCGTCTGGTTCAACGACGTGCAGTACGAGAGCCTGCCCGCCGGCCAGGTCGGCGCACCGACCGGTGCGACCACGGGCTGGTCGGCGCAGACGGTGGCGCTGGGCTCGCCGTTCCAGATCAATCCGGCGCCCAACACGGTGAGCTACACCACCCCGGCGCTGCCCAACGGCGGCAAGCTGACGGATGTGGCCTGGCGCTGGTTCACGCTCACCTCGAGCAATCCTGCCGCCGCGACGGTGGACGTCGATGGCCTCGTCACCGGCGTCGCCGCGGGGACCACCAACATCTCCGCGACGATGAACGGCATCGCGGTGGCGGGCAACGCGCCGATTACGGTGACGGCACCGCTGGGCGTCCCGACCAACAACGCGCCGACGCCGTCGGTGCCGGCGGCGAACGTGATCTCGCTGTTCAGCACGGCGTACACCAACCAGGGCGTGGACACCTGGCAGACGGGCTGGAGCGCCGGGAACAGCCAGCTGGTGGATCCCTTCGCGATCAGCGGCGGCCACGCGGTGAAGCAGTACACCCTGACGAACTTCGTGGGTATCGAGTTCGGATTTGCGGTCCCGGCGAACACGGTGGACGCCACCACGATGACCCACTTCCACGTGGATGTCTGGTCCCCCAACCCGTCCTCGAACCTCGAAATACAGCTCGTCGACTTCTCTTCGGGCACGGCGGTCGGCCACTATCAGGCCGGTCAGTTCACGAGCGGCGGCTGGGTGTCGCTGGATATTCCGCTGTCGAGCTTCACCGGGCTGACCGCCAGGAGCCAGCTGCGGCAGCTGCTGTTCGTCGGGGCCGGGCCGACGGTGCTCTACATCGACAACGTGTATTTCCACAACTAGGTGGTACACCGCTTCCGCCGCGTTCGCGACGGAGGCGCCAGTCGCCCGGTTGATCATTTCGGGCGACCCCGATACGGTCTATGTCGATCCTGTGCATCCGCACAGGTGGACTCGACACTCAGACCGGCTGGACCGAGCCGCGGAAGGCGAAGATGGCAGTGGTGGTTCCGAAGGAGGGTGAGCGCTGGCGTGCTGGCGGTTCCGCCCAGCGCTCCCTGACCGACGCAGTCCTGCATCTCATCTGGGAACAACGGAAGATCTCGCGGGCGGAAATCGCCCGGCGCACCGGGTTGTCGCGGTCGACGGTGTCGGAGATCGTGGCCGGCCTGCTGAAGACGGGGCTGGTGGCGGAGGTGGGGGTCGGCGCCTCGCGGGGAGGCCGGAAGCCGATCGTCCTCGAGTTCCAGGACGACGCCTGCGTCATCCTCGGCGTGGACATGGGAGCCAGCCACGTGTCGGTCGTGCTGACCGATCTCCGTGGCGCCGTGCTGGCCTGGGAGCATCGCGATCACCCCGTGCGCTCCGATCCGGAGGGCACGGCGAGCCTGATTCTCGAGTTCTGCTCGAGCTGCCTGACGAAGTGGGGGGGCAAGCGGCGGCGACTGGTCGGCATTGGCGTGGCCGTGCCGAGTCCGGTGGATCCGCGGAATCCCGACCGGCTCTCGCCCCAGGTGCTGCCGGCCTGGCGCGGACGGAGCGTGCTCGACCGGCTTCGTTCGGAGTACGGGGTCACCGTGCTGGTGGACAACGACGCCAATCTCGGCGCGCTGGCCGAGCACTGGTGGGGCGCGGGGCGGGGGCTCGAGGACTTCGCCTATATCAAGGTGGCGACGGGCATCGGTTCGGGACACCTGCTGGCGGGGCGGATCTATCGCGGCGCGACCGGCGTCGCCGGCGAGATCGGGCACCTGACGATCGACCCGCAGGGGGCGCTCTGCATGTGCGGCAACCGGGGCTGCCTCGCGCTGTACGTCGGGACCCAGGCGCTGGTGGCGAGGGCCGAGCAGCTCTTGCCGCAGTTTCCCGACAGCCTGCTCCAGCGCACCGGAACGGCGATCGGCGCGATCGAGGATGCCGCGCTGGCCGACGACCCGCTGGCAATGAAGGTGGTGCTGGAAGCGGCGGAGTATCTCGGCATCGCGATCGCCGACCTGCTCAATCTGATGAACCCCGCCGCGGTGATCATGGGAGGACGCCTCTCCCGGCTGGGCGAACGGCTGCTCGCCCCGCTCCGTGAGGCGGCGCGGCGACGGACCTTTGTCGGCGCGGACGCGGCCTCCCATCTGCGCACTGGTGAACTGGGTACGCGCGACGTGGCCATCGGCGCGGCGACCCTTGTACTCGATGCAGCGCTCACAGATCCGAGTCTCTTTCCCACGATAGGTCCACCATGACCCGCGCCCCGCTCCCCACTCGCTGGCCCCTGATCCGGTTCGGCGCCCTCGCGGCCGCCGTCGTGGTCGGCGCCGGCTGCTACGGCGACCTGACCGAGCCCCTGAACGTCACGTGGCATCTCGTCTGGCAGGACGAGTTCGAGGGCCCGGCCGGTCAGGCGCCGGACTCGGCCAACTGGCGATTCGACGTCGGGACCAACTGGGGCAACAGCCAGCTGGAGTTCGACACCGACTCCGCCCGGAACGCCACCCTGGATGGAGCGGGCAACCTTGCGATCGTCGCCCGGCAGGAATCGTATCAGGGGAGCGGCTTCACCTCCGCGCGCCTGACGACGCAGGGGAAGCACGAACAGCGCGAAGGACGCTTCGAGGCCCGCATCAAGATCCCCACCGCCACGGGCATCTGGCCCGCCTTCTGGATGCTCGGCGCCAACGTGGCCACGGTGCCGTGGCCGAAGTGCGGGGAGATCGACATCATGGAGAATTTCGGTCGCAATCCCAGCCGCAATCAGGGCAGCCTCCACGGCCCCGGCTTCTCGGGTCCCAACGCGCTGAACCGTGCCTACGACCTCCCCGACGGCCAGACGTTCTCCGGTGACTTCCACATCTTCAGGGTCGACTGGGCGAGCGATCGCATCATCTGGTCGGTGGACGGGAAGATCTTCCAGGTGATCAAGAAGGACTACGTGAACCCCGACAGCTGGGTCTTCGATCATCCCTTCTATCTCATCCTGAACCTGGCCGTGGGTGGCGGCCCGGCGGGACCGCCGAATGGCACCAGCTTCCCGCAGACGATGCTGGTGGACTGGGTCCGCGTCTACTCGGCACAGTCGTGAGCCTCGGGAGCCGTCTGGGCGGGCTCGCCCGCACCGCCATCGCGGCGTGGCACTCGCGGATCGGGACCAAGGATCCGCCGACCAGGTTCCAGACGGCGCCCGAAGACCGGATCTCCTTTCCGCTGAAGCTGGCGTACGGGGCCGGCGCCTTCGTCAACAACACACTCGCCGCCGCGATCGGCGGCATGATGATCATCCTCAACCTCGGGTTGGGGATGAACCCGGCGCTGGTCGGCCTCCTCGGTGCGGTCCCGCGGCTGTTCGACGCGGTCGTCGATCCGCTGATGGGCTACCTCTCCGACGTCACCCGTTCGCGCTGGGGACGGCGTCGTCCCTACATCTTTGCCGGCGCGATCGCGTCCGGGCTCGTCTACATCGTGCTCTGGCGGCTGCCGCGCGGGCACACCGAGAACTGGTACGCGATCTACTTCCTGATCGGCTCGATCCTCTTCTACCTCGCCTATACAATCTTTGCGGCGCCGTGGGTCGCGCTCGGATACGAACTCACCCCCGACTACCACGAGCGCACCCGGCTGATGGGGGTGCAGAACTTCCTCGGCCAGATCGCCTACCTGGTGTCGCCCTGGTTCCTCTGGATCATGACCCACAAGGCGTGGTTCGCGGATCCGGTCGACGGGGCGGCGGGCCTCGCGCTCGCGATCGGGCTCATCACGATCGCCGTCGGGGTGCTGCCCGCGATCTTCCTGCGGGAGCGCTACCAGCACATCGCCGAAGTCGAGAAGCCCGGCGCGGTGGCGGAGAGCCGGCTCGCACAGCTCTCGCGCAATCTCAGAAGCTTCTTCCAGGGCTTCGCCACCACGCTCAAGTCGAGCCCGTTCCGGAAGCTGTGCATCGCGACGTTCCTGGTATTCAACAGCTTCATCATGATCTCGTCGTTCCAGTTCTACGTCATCATCTACTACGTCTTCAAGGGTGATCAGGAGCAGGGCGCCAAGTATGCCGGCTACGCCGGCACCCTCGGAGCCATCTCCACCTTCGGCGTCATCTTCTTCATCACCTGGCTCGGCACCCGGATCGGCAAGCGGCGCGCCTTCGTCGTGTCCACCGCCGCCTCCATTGTCGGCTACGGGCTCAAGTGGTTCTGCTACAACCCGAGCATCCCGATCCTGGTGCTGCTGCCGGCGCCGCTCCTCGCCTTCGGCCTCGGCGGGCTCTTCACCCTCATGGGCTCGATGATCGCGGATGTGGTGGACGTGGACGAACTCACCACGTCGCAGCGGCGCGAGGGGATGTTCGGCGCGATCTTCTGGTGGGTGGTGAAGCTCGGGATGGCCGCGGCACTCGCCGCGGGCGGCTACCTGCTCAACGCGACCGGCTTCGAGGTGGCGCTCGGCGGCAACCAGGCGCCGCGCACCATCCTGCTCATGCGGCTCTGCGACATGCTGATTCCGATGATCGCCTCGGCCGCGGCGATCTGGGCGATCATGACCTATCCGATCACCGAGGAGCGGGCCCACGAGGTGCGGCAGGAGCTCGAACGGCGCCGGGGGAAGCCGCAGGAGGCACCGGCGGCGTAGGTCGCCGGGTCGACACTCACTTCAGCGGGCCATCAGCGCCCGCTCGCATAACTGAGTCCGAAGCCGAAGGGGAAGCGCGGCTCGTACGGCTCATCTCCGGCGTTGAGATTGTCGTCCGCATGCTTCGGCCACGAGAAGCTCAGCCGGCCCCGGAAGTCGAACTCCCCGAACAGCACATCGGCGACGCCCTGACCCTCGGTGCCCGGGAGCCACGCCGCCACGAACGCCTTCGACGCATCCAGCTCCTGGTTCACGACGAGGGGACGTCCCGAGATCAGCACCACGACCGCCGGGATTCCCTTCGCCGTGACCGCACGAATGACCGCGAGATCCTCCGGATGCAGGGCTGCAAGCTCCAGGGTGGCCCCGTACGGCGCGAGCTTCGCCGACTTGGGTCCTGACCCCGGCTCGACCCGTTCGGCGATCCTGATGTCTCCCATGCCTTCCGCATACGGGCGCTCGCCAATGACGATGATCGCGGCGTCGTGACGTGTGGGGTCCGCTGCCGCGCCATCGACGCTCAGCTCCGCAGCCGGGGCAACCGCGCGGATTCCCTCCCAGATCGAGGTGCCGCCCACCACCTTGCCGTTGCCGGAGGTGCCCTGCCACTCGAGCGTGAATCCGCCACACTGATGCCCGCGGTTGTCCGCGTTCCGGCCGGCCACGAGCAGCTTGGCGTCGCGGGAGAGCGGCAGCAGCCCCCCTTCGTTCTTGAGCAGCACCAGCGATTTCCGCACGGCCTCGCGCGCGATGGCGCGATGCTCCGGCGCGCCCAGGATCGCGAGCTTCGACCAGTGCCGGTCGGCGGGCCTGGGCCGCTCGAAGAGACCGTAGCGGTGCTTCACGGTGAGAATCCGGCGCACGGCGTCGTCGATGCGCGCCATCGGGACCCGTCCGCTCTCCACGTGCTCCCTCAGCGCCGCGAGGCACTTCCGCCACTCGACCGAGACCATGAACATGTCGATGCCGGCATTCGCGCCGAGCGCGACGGCCTCCGCGTAGTCCTCATGGAGATAGTCCGTGCCGTCCCAGTCGGAGATGATGAAGCCGGAGAAGCCCAGCCGGCCCTTCAGCACCTCCGTGAGGAGATAGCGATGGCCGTGGCACTTCGCCCCGTTCCAGCTGTTGAATGAGGCCATCACCGTGAGCACCCCCGCGGCGAGGGCGGGGTGGTACGGCGCGAGATGGATCCGCTCGAGGTCCGCTTCCGAGGCCCGGGTGTCGCCCTGGTCGACGCCGCCGGTCGTGCCGCCGTCGCCCACCCAGTGCTTGGCACAGGCGATCACGCTGTCGCGGCCGAGGTCGCCCTGGAGTCCATGCACGAACCGACCGGCATAGGAGGACACGATCGCGGGATCCTCGCTGTAGCTCTCGTAGGTGCGGCCCCACCGGTCGTTCCGTGCGACCGCCAGCGTCGGCGCGAAGGTCCATTCGACCCCCGTGGCGAGAATCTCCCGGGCCGTGATCTGGGCGATCCGTTCCATGAGGTCGGGATCGTTCGCGGCGCCGAGGCCGATGTTATGCGGGAAGACGGTCGCGCCTTTCACGTTGGCGTGCCCGTGAATCGCGTCGACGCCGTAGAGGATCGGGATGGGGACGCGGCCCGGGGCGTCGGAGACCGACGCGGCCCAGTAGGCATCGTTCATCGCGATCCAGTCGGCCGCCAGGTTGTCGCCGGGGACGGAGCCGCCACCGCTCAGCACCGAGCCCAGATGGTACTCCCGCACCTGCTCGGGAGTCACCGCCATGCGCTCGGTCTGGATCATCTGACCGATCTTGTGCTCCAGGCTCATGCGGGCCATCAGCGCGTCTACGCGCGCCGCGATCGACCGGTTCTCGGCTAGTGCAGTCATGACTCCTCGACAAGTTCGAAACGGGTGCTGAGCTGGGCCTCGGAGCTGCCGCCGATCCAGACCTGGAAGGCGCCTGGCTCGGCCCGGAGGCGCATGTCGCGGCCGTAGAAGGCGAGATCGCTCGCGTCCAGGGTGAAGGTCACCGTCCGGCACTCCCCCGGAGCGAGCCGGAGGCGTGTGAATCCCTTCAGCTCTTTCACGGGCCGGGTGAGGCTCGCGGCGGGATCGCGGAGGTAGAGCTGCACGACTTCCTCGCCCTCACGGGTACCGGTGTTCGTCACTTCGGCGCTCACGTCGACGCTCTCATGTCGTGTCATCGACGGCGCGCTGGTCCGGAGGTTCGCGTACGCGAAGGTCGTGTACGTCAGCCCATGGCCGAACGGGAAGAGCGGGGTGTAGGCGACGTCGAGGTGGAACGAGGTGTTGCCGACCGAGAGCTGCGGCAGGTTCGGCGCGATCTCGTCGATGTGAATGAACGACTCGGGAGTCGCCGGCTTGCCGGTATTCTTCTGGCCGTAGTAGATCGGGATCTGCCCCGTCACTCGCGGGAAGGTGACCGGTAGCCTTCCGCTCGGAGACGCCGCACCGAAGAGCAGGTCCGCGATCGCCGGGCCGCCCATCGACCCCGGATGCCAGGCGTAGAGTATCGCGGAGACCTTCCCCTCGATCCGCTCCAGCGCGAGCGGCCGTCCCGCCTGCACCACGAGGATCAGCGGCTTCCCAGTGGCGGCGATGACATCGATGAGCTCCTCCTGGACCCCGGGCAGGGTGATGTCCGCCCGGCAGTGGGCCTCGCCTGAGAGGATCGCCTCCTCGCCGAGGAGGAGCACCACAGCATCGGCGCGCTCGGCCAGGCGGACTGCCTCGGCGAACCCGCTGCGATCCCGGCTCCGCGTGGTGGGCAGCGCACGCTGGTAGCGGACCGCGACATCGCCCAGCATCGCCTGCAGGGCCTTGAGGGGCGTGACGCTGTACTGCGGGTCGCCATCGAAGGTCCAGGTCCCGAGCTGTTCCCACGGCTCGTCGGCGAGCGGACCGATGACGGCCAGGTGCTGTACCGCCTCGCGGGAGAGCGGGAGGATGCCGTCCCGGTTCTTGAGCAGCACGATGCTCTCGAGTGCCGCCTGACGGGCTGCCTCGAGATGGGCGGGGGCCGCGATCGGCGGGAATGCTCCCGGGTCGGTGTAGGGATCATCGAAGAGCCCGAGGCGGAACTTGATGCGCAGAATGTTCCCGACCAGCCGGTCGATCCACGCCTCCGGAATCCGCTTCTCGCGCACCAGCGCCGCGAGATGCTCGGCGTACGTGGTGCTGACCATTTCCATGTCGACACCGGCGTTCGCCGCCTCGTACGCCGATTCCCGATCGCTTGCGGTGAGTCCGTGCACGGCGAGCTGTCGCACCGATTCCCAGTCGCTCACCACGAATCCGTCGAACTGCCACTCCTCGCGGAGCACCTGCCGCACCAGCCACTCGTTGCCGCTCGCCGGGATGCCGTTCAGGTCGCTGAAGGAGGTCATCAGCGTGGCGACACCGGCCTCCACCGCGGCCTTGAAGGGTGGGAGATGCACGTTCCGCAGTTCGTTCTCGGGGATGTTCGTGGTGTTGTAGTCCCGCCCGCTTTCGCTCGCGCCATAACCCGCGAAGTGCTTGGCGCACGCCGCGATGCTGCCGGGGGCCGCGAGGTCATCGCCCTGGAAGCCGCGCACCATCGCGGCGCCGAGCACGCTGGTGAGATACGGGTCCTCGCCGAGGCACTCCGCCACCCGGCCCCATCGAGGGTCGCGGCCGATGTCGAGCATCGGCGCGAAGGTCCAGTTGACGCCGGCCGACGCCGCCTCCTGCGCGGCGATGCGGGCGCCGTGCGCGACCAGTTCCGGATTCCAGCTCGCGGCCTGGCCGAGGGGAATCGGAAAGACCGTCTTGAAGCCGTGGATGACGTCGCGACCGACGAGGAGGGGGATGCCCAGCCGGCTTTCGGTGACGGCGATGCGCTGCAGTTCGTTGACGGTCTCCACGTGCACCTCGTTCAGCACCGATCCGATGGCGCCGGCGCGGAGCCCCTCGCGGAGCTGATCGGGCACGTGACCGCCTCCGGCGTTCACCTGGGCCATCTGCCCGATCTTCTCCTCGAGCGTCATGCGGCCGAGGAGGCCGGCGATGCGGTGTTCGATCTCGGCGGGCGAGGGGGTCAGAGGCATGTCGGCGGATCAGCGAGGGGCAGAGAGGGTGGCTGACAGCGGGAGCCCGCTGTCAGCCCTTGCGTGGGGATCGAACGACTACCACCCGACACGCAGGTAGGTCCGGATCTCCCATTCCGACCCGTAGAGCGCCGGGGCGGTGGGGTCGCAGACCGGCGCGCCGGTGTTGTCAGGCAGCGTGATCGGGCAGTAGCGCGGCGAGAACCGGTCGAGGCTTCGCCAGGTGGCGGCGACGCCGAGCTGCGTCTGGGGCACGTCGAACCACTTCGAGGCGCCGAGCGTGTACGACAGGTCGCCCGCGAGCTGGAGCGGGAAGGTGAGGTTGAAGTCCCGGTGATAGTCATACGGACCCCAGTCGTTCACCTTGACTGCCGTCGCCAGCTTGATCCGGCCCTTCGCCGCGCGGAGGTCGCCGCCATAGCGGTGGATCAGTCGTGCGTTGTTGCCGTTCGGCTCGCCATTGCCGGCGAAGAGGTTGGCGACGAGCCGGACGTCCGACTGCAGCCGCGAGACGAGCCGCGCATGCACCTCCCACAGGTCACGGGCCGGGGGCGCGCCCGGGAAGGGGAAGGTGGTGCGGCCGTCGGCGAGAATGCCGATCGCGGCATCCTGCGTCGTCGGGTGGTGCCGGTAGGTGAAGCCGATGTTGCCGGCGAGCTTCGCATCCTCGCGGACATCGTTGTCCCAGGCGTACATCCAGGTGCCCGGCGTCGGATCGTAGGTGAGCAGCAGCTCCGCGCCGGTCGTCTGCCGGTTGGCGCGCACCGCGAACGGATCGTCGACCACGTTCCGCGGACGGCCGGGGGCCGACGCACCGAACGGCACGGGGCCGATGATGGGCTTCTGCCAGAGGAAGTTCGGCGCGATCTGCAGCTTGCCGATGGTATAGGTGAAGCCGGTGAGCGCGTTCCACTGGTTCCCGCTGCCGCTGTCCTTCAGGTACCAGCCGGTGTAAGTGAGCGTCGAGGTCGGACCGCCGTCGGCCACGAGGCCCATCGCGGCACCCTGCGCGTACCAGTTAATGCGGCCGCTGCTCAGCGTGACCTTCGCCTTGCCGCCCCAGGCATCCTTCGAGCGGATCTGGTCCTGGCGTACCGTGTTGGTGCCCGGATCGTACACCTGGAAGGTCTGCCCGACCTTGGTATCCCCACCCCAGATGCCGCCGAGTTCGAAGTGCGCCGGTCCGCGCGAGGTCGCAACGTAGAGCGTCGCCTTGCGGGTCGGCGGGACCGGGATCGCGAAGGAAGTCGCGGTGCCGGACGTCCGGGCGATGTCGTCCTGGAAGACGCCGGCGACATCAAAGGCGCCGACCTTCCGCCGGTACTTGGCGAGGAAGGAGGGGTTGGCGCCCCACCAGAGTTCGGGACCGAAGGCGAACTTGAAGCCGTCGAGCTGCTTCTTGCCGGTCAGCTCGAAGCCGAGCGGTGCTTCGCCGTTGTAGATGTCGAGGTTCTTGCCGTAGTTGGCTTCCCGGTAGAGGCCGAAGAAGTCTCCCTCATAGCCCCAGTGATAGTGGCCGGTGCGGTAGAACCCGTCGACCCGGAAGAGCTTCTCCTCCCAGGAGGCGCTGGCCCGGTAGACCTTCACCCGCTCGATCCCCTTGAGCTGGAAGGGCTGGCCGTCGGTCAGGACGGTGCGGGTCCGGCCGCGATTTTCGTAGAAGATCTCGTCAATCGGATTGTTGGGCACGTTGCCGAGCACGTTGACCGAGAGCGACCCGGTGACGTTATCGGTGGGGTGCGCCTCGAAGGTGGCGTAGAAGGATTCGAGGTGATCGAAGCCCCGGAACGACGGCCGGGCCGTCGCGCTCGGGCTGCTCTGCGCCGGGGTGCTGACCCGCACGCCGCCGGTGCTGAAGGTCTCGAGTTCGAGGCGCATGCCGCTCACCCGGAAGCGGTCCGCGATCTCGGCGCCGAGGCCGGCGCGGTCACCGCGGGCGCGCAACACCATCTCCATAGGGTCGATCGCGGCGAAATGGGCCCGGATCGCGGGGAGGGTGGTGGTTGGCGCGTACGGATCGAGGTGATAGGCGCTCTGCAGGGCGTAGTAGGCGGCGCGAGGATAGAGCTGGAACAACCCGCGGCCGTCGGGGCGGCCCTTGGCGGCGATGCCCCACCACTCCTCGTTCATGTTGTTGTCGCCCTGGACATAGTCTTCGGCGTAGGCCGCGTTGGGCCACGAGGCGTTGTTGTCGTGGACGTCGAGCCGGTCCTCCTGGCCGAACTTCCACCAGCCGTCGCTCCACTGGAAGGTGAAGCCGCCGATGGCGTTCCCCTCCAGGCCCTTGCCGCTGGAGTGCTCGTAGATCTCGCGCCACTGGGCGAGCAGGTAGCGCGCCTGGCTGAGCTGGTCTTCCCGCATCTCCCGGGCGTTGTAGGCGTCCGCGCCGAATTCGGTGAACATCACCGGAAGATCGAGCTTTTCCTTCACCACCTTGAAGAAGTCGCCGAAGGAGACGCCGCGATAGACGTTGGAGCCGAAGATGTCGAGCCCCTTCGTCTCCTCGGCGATGATGTCGATGTACTGCAGGTCGCCGTTCGCCATCGCGACCGGGTGATTCTGGTCCTGCGCCTTTACTGCCCGGATCACCTCGCCGAAGAGCGAGTAGAGGTAGCGGGCCTTGGCCGCATCGCGCTCACCGGCCGGGAGCGCCTCGGTCTCGGCCGAGCGCCAGCTCAGGCCGTAGTTGTTCTCGTTGCCGAGCAGCCACATCAGCAGACCGGGCGTGTTGCGGTACCGGATCGCCAGGTCGGTCAGCTCCCCGATCAGGACGGCCCGCACCTTCGGATTGGAATAGTCGGTCGAGGCCTGGTAGGCGCCGTCCACGGTGACGCCATAGCGTCCCACCGCGTGATTGAGGACGGTATAGATGTCGTAGCGCTCGTAGATGTACTGGATCCACCGCGGCGGCACGCCGACGTACTGGCGGATCGCGTTGACGCCCATGCTCTTGAGGAGCGGCATCTCCCGGTCCAGCGCCGCCTTGATGATGTCATCGGGCTGGTCCCACAGACTGTAGGCGTAGTTCTGCCCGATCGGGACGTAATCCCAGTTCATCCCGACGATCATGAAGTCCCGGCCCCCCACCTGGAGCCGCGAGCCCGCGCTGTCGGCGACGACGTGGACGGTGGCGGTCTGGGCCGCCGCTCCGGGCGCGGCGAGGAGGATGGCGGTCGCCACCAGGGCCAGGCACCGGCCGGCCAGGGGCCGGAGGTGGTGGATCGGACTCGAACTCATGGATGCCTCGGCGAGGAATGCAGCGTGGGCGCTGGGACCGCAGCCAAGTCGGCCGCCTGTCTTTGTTCGCTCACCAAACAAAGTGCCTTCCGGCCCGGGCCGTGTCAAGATCCCGGCCACGGGACCCCGGGAAGGGGCTCGGCCGGCCGCCCTTGGTCGTGGTGCGGTCCAGCCGACGTGGGAGGCGGCCGCGGGCACTTGGTGGGGGGCATGGAACGGCCCCATCGCAGCGTCGCGATGGGGCCCCTGGGATGTTGCCCCGGCTGGACTGCCGCCGGCCGCGCTAGTTCGCCACGGTCTGGATCTCCAACCGCGACGCCCGCTGTGCCGTCCGCCAGATCCTGTGGGTCTGCGCCCGGTAGTCCGTCGCCTTCGCCTCGAAGATGTTGGGCACCCAGGTCTGCGGATTCCGGTCGATGATCGGAAACCAGGTACTCTGAACCTGGACCATGATCCGGTGCCCCGGCTGGAAGCGATAGCTCTGGGTGTGAAGGTCGATCGTGAATGGGGTGACGACGTTCGGCACCAGCGGGACCGGCCGCTCGAACGACCGATGGAAGCGGCCCCGGAAGACGTCATTGGAGACCATGAGTTCGTAGCCGCCGAGCTTGAAATCCGGGGGATAGTCCTCGGGGTAGACGTCGATCAGCTTGACGACCCAGTCGGCATCCTGCCCCGTGGTGCTGGCGAAAAGCCTGGCGGTCACATCGCCGGCCAGGACGACATCCTCGGTGAGCGGCTCGGTCTCCCAGGAAAGCACGTCCGGCCTCCCCTGAACGAAACGCTGATCCTCCAGCAGCCAGGTGTACCACCCGGAGCCCTTCGGATAGTAGGTCGGTTCGATCGGGCGGGGGCGGTACGGCACCGGGTGCGCCGGGTCGCTCAGATAGCTGTCGTAGGCTGGGCCCGCGGATGGTGGCGGCGGCGTGAACGACAGCTTGCCACCGGCCTGAAAGTAGAGCGATCGCGTCTTCGCCTCGCGTGGAGGCCACGCGTCGAAGGTGCGCCACTGGTTGCTGCCCGACTCGAACACCGTCGCCTCGGGCTGGACCAGAGCGCCCCTGTCCTTGAGATAGAAGGCGAAGAAGGGGGCTTCGATCCGGGTGCGATAGTACTCGCCGGTGGCGGAGCCGAAGTCGATCTTGCCGAGCTTCTGTCCCGGGCCGTAGCTCCATCCGCCATGCCGCCAGGGGCCCACGACCAGGAAGTTCTGCCCCTTCTGGTCGAATCGCTCCAGCTCCCGGTAGATCGTCACCGGCCCGTAGAAGTCTTCCTGGTCCCACCACCCCGCGACGTTGAGCGTCGGCGTCGTCACCCGGGTCAGGTAGCGATGCATCGCCTGACGCTGCCAGAACTCGTCGTAGTTGGGGTGGGTGGCGAAGTCGGTCCAGCTCGGAAGCTGCTTCTCCTTGAGGACCTGTTTCTGGATGTTCGAGAGCGGGCCGACGTTGAGATACCACTCATAGGTGTCGTAGCGCCCGAACTCGAAGTCGGAATTCTCCCGGGTCGCCTCGGTGAGCCATGCGTACTCGAAGCCGTAGCTCAGCCGGAAGGCGCCGTTGTGGTGGAAGTCGTCGCCCAGGAACATGTCCGCCGGTGAGGCCTGGGGACTCACCGCCCGAAGCGCGGGATGCGCGCCAAGCATGCCCATCGCCGCGGTCCAGCCGTCATAGCTGACGCCGAGCATGCCGACTCTGCCGTTGTTGCCCGGGAGATTCGCCAGCATCCAGTCGATCGAATCGTTGGTGTCGGTGGACTCGTCGATCTCGCCCGCCGGCGCGCCGGGTCGCTTGGGCGGCCGCTGCATGACGAAGGTGCCCTGACTCCGGAAGCGGCCGCGGATGTCCTGGAAGACGAAGATGTAGCCTTCGCGGGCCAGGGCCGCGTACGCGCTGCTCAACTCCCGCCGCGATTCGCCGACGCCGTACGGGGTCCGCGAGAAGATGAACGGCAGCGGAACCCGCGCCTCCTTGGGCCGGAAGATCTCGACGTGCAGGGTCACGCCATCCCGCATCGGGATGTCGGCGCTGGTCTGCTCGTAGCTTGCGGGATCGTATGCCGAGTCGGCCGGCTGCTGCGCGGCGAGCTGGCCGGCGACGGCAACCAGGAGCAGGGTGGGCCAACAGGCGAGGGCACGTACGGCGGGCATGCGACCTCCGGCTCGGCAGGATGGCAGGGTGGGTGATGCGGGAAGAGGAGCTCGGTCCAAGCTTACACGCGGAGGGGACCGTCGCAAGCTGGCGCGTGCATCCCGGAATCGGTTCAGGTCGGGCGCCGGAAGGAGAAATCGGCAAACGCATCGCGCCAGCGCACCCACCATGGAGCCCGCGGCGGATCACCGTCCAGCTGCAGCCCCTTGTGGCTCAGGACGTTCGCCTCGCGGAGCGCCCGGGCGATCAGGTCGATGGTCGATGGCCCGGGCATCGGCGGGCGCCTCGCCGCGGAGGCGATGACGCCCGCGATCAGTGCCTCGACATTGTCCGGGGAGCGGCGTGCCGCGGAGGTCAGGCAGCCTTCCTTGATGAGAGCAGCGACCAGGCCGTGGGGTGAGGTTCCTGCGGCGCCGAGCAGTGTCGTGAGACCGGTAGGCGGAAGCACCATCGTATCCTCTCAGGGCTCGCGCCGGGCGGCGGTGAACGGCTTCCAGCGGAAATAGAGGGTCTTCGAGACCGCGACGTGGGGAACGCCGGCATCGTCCACCAGCGTGACGTCGAAGTCGCGGTCGAGCCGGCCCGCGCGCATCGTGTCGGCGCGCACCGATTCGATGGTGGCGGCGTCCAGGGTGAAGGTGGCCCGCAGCATCGTCCGCCCCGGCTTGAGGAAGCGAATCGCCGCCGCCTTGTCCCAGACCACGAAGTCGGGACCGAGCTGGTGCATGAACATCATCATGTAGATCGGGTCGATGGCGCCGTACAGGCTGCCTCCGAAGATGGTGCCGACGTAGTTCCGGGTCCGCCACGAGAGGGGCAGGCGCACCCGGACTTCGGTCCAGTCCGCGGCGATGTACTCCACCCTGGCCCCGGTGCCACGATAGGCCGGAAACCAGTTGAACGCCCATCGGGCTCGGCGCGTGGCCCACGATTCCGGCATCGTTCCCTCCCTCTTCGACGTCCCCCAACTCTACCCCGAGCGCACCACGGTGTCAGGGCTGGCCTTCGCTTGCTGCCGTCACCGCCGGGATGCATACTCGTCCCGCCCGCACTCTCACCCTTCCCTCAGGTGTTCCATGCGCTACGTCCGGATGCCCATCGAGATCGAGTCCCCCGAGGAGACGGGGTATGACACGATCGCCTGCAACCTGGCCGAAAGCTCGATGCGGGACCGGGTGCTGGGCGAGCTGGGGCTGGATGTCGACCTCGCGAGGCTGGTGCTCCTGTACGGCGACCATCGCGGGCATCCAGCCTTCCGCGCCCTCCTCGCCGCCGAGGGCGGCTGCGCGGTCGACCAGGTGCTGCTCACCCCGGGGGCAGCCGGAGCGCTCTTCATCGTATCCACCACGCTGCTCGCGCCCGGCGATCATCTCGTGGTGCTGCGCCCCAACTATGCCACCAACATCGAGACGCCGCGGGCCATCGGCTGCGACATCTCGTATGTCGATCTCTCCTTCGACCGGGGCTGGCGCTACGACGAGCGGGAGATCGCCGCGGCGATGACGCCGCGAACCCGGCTCGTGAGTATCACGACCCCGCACAATCCGACCGGCGTCGTGCTGGAAGCCGATGCGCTCCACCGCATCATCGCGCTGGTGGAATCCCGCGCGGCGCACCTGCTCGTGGACGAGACCTATCGGGATCTCTCCAGCGAATCGGCCCGTCCGCTCGCCACCGCGCTGAGTGAACGGGTGATCAGCGTGGCGTCCCTGTCCAAGGCCTATGGGCTCCCCGGGCTCCGGATGGGCTGGCTCATGACGCGCGATCGGGCGCTCAACGAGCGATTCCTCGCCGCCAAGGAGCAGATCTTCATCTGCGGCGCGGTGCTCGACGAGGAGATCGCGTGGCGGGTCTATCAGCGGCGTTCCGACGAGCTGCCGAAGATCGCGGCGGAAGCCGCCCGCGGGCGGAGTGTGCTGCGGGACTGGATCGCGACGGAGCGGCGGATAGAGTGGGTGGAGCCGATGGGCGGCGTCGTCGCCTTTCCTCGAATCCGCGAGGATGCCGATGTCGATGTCGGGAAGTTCTACCGGGTGCTCAATGGTGACTTCAAGACAATCGTGGGCCCGGGACACTGGTTCGAGCAGGACGATCGCTACATGCGCATCGGCTTCGGCTGGCCGTCGGCGGACGAGCTGCGCCTGGGATTGCGGAACATCAGCGCGGCCCTCGACGCGAGCCGTTGAGCGGAACGCTCAGCGGGCGTGCAGGAATCCCGCAACGAAGGCGACGATGCCGACCAGTGGCCCGATGATCAGCAGGCCGGTCGTGGCCGCTTCGACGCTCTTGTCGTGCCGGTTGGACGAGAGAGTGGAGACGAGGAAGCCGCCCGCCGCCGCCCCCACGATGTAGCCCGGCACTCCCCAGAGCAGGCCGATCAGGATCTGGTGCAGCATGTGCGGATCCTTTCAGGCCGCAGGCCGCAGATCCCAGCCGGGCAGGAGCCGCACCGTGATCATGGCCCCGTCCGCGATCCCGCCGAGTGCCGTGCGCAGGTGCACCGTGGAGGCGATCTCCAGGAGGTCCGGGGCCTGCCGGTCCGCCCGGAAGACCACGCCCACCGCCTTCTCCTCCAGGACAACCGGACAGAACTCCCAGTGACGCCCCTCGATGTCGAGGACGAAGGGATCCTCCCACTCAACCGGCTCGGGCAGCCGCAGATTCAGGGAACCGGGGAGGAGATCGACGCCATAGAGCGAGTCGAACACCGGGACGAATGCCTCCATCCAGATCTTCGAGGTGCCCGGCGTCTCGGTGGGGCCGAGGACGCGGGCGTTGAGCCGGACCCCGCCCGGCGGGATCGAGGGATAGCCCACCAGAAACTGGTGCGGATCGGTGCTTGCCATGGACCGGGTTCTCCTCGGGTGGAATTCAGGCTCGGCTGGCGGCGTTGCGGTGCACCGGTGTGAGCCGCTTCGCGAAACGCACTCCCTGGTCCTCGTACCCTCTGTTGCGGTAGAACGGGTAGGCGCTCTGATGGGTGGGGCCGCTGGTCACCTCGACGCGAGCGATCGCCTGTTCCCTGAAATACTCTTCGGAGGCCTGGACGAGCAGCCCTCCCACGCCGCGCCCCTGCGCCTCGGGGAGCACCGCGATGCCGGTGATCCGTCCTACTGCCGTCTCGCGATGCAGCACCGGCGTGAGGTGCAGGGTAGCGAAGCCAAGCAGCGTATGACCCTCGGCGACGACGAGGACCCGCCCGGTCGGATCGGCGGCACGAAGTGAAGCGAGCCGCTCGCGGATGAGTTGTGGTTCCGCCGGATACCCGAGGGTGGCCAGCAGGGGGCCGAGCCGTTCGGCGTCGTCCGGCGTCGCTTCGCGCACGAGAAGAGTGGCCATGGGCTGAATGCGCTCCTCGATGGCGGTGAGGGGTCTCGCTTCGCGGTGCAGCTACGTATGCCCGGTGTCGGACTCGCTGATGGAGCGGTAGTCCCCGCTGCGCCGGCCCCAGGTCCTGCGCCGCTCCGGCCCCGCGCCCTCGATCTCCCGGGTGCCGCCCGATCTTCCGGAGCGTTCGAGCAGGCTCTCGACCCCTTCGACGCCGAGCAGGACGGCCAGGGTGATGAGGGTGATGACCAGGGCGGCGGCAAGGAAGCCGAGTCCTACCAGGCAGCCGATGGCGGCGAGCAGCCAGATTACCGAGGCCGTGGTCACGCCGAGGACTCGGCCCTCCCTGGTGAGAATGACGCCCGCCCCGAGGAAGCCGATGCCGGTGACCACCTGGCCGAGGACGCGGGTGGGATCGGTGCGGTCGGGCGCCGCGGTGGCGCCCATGGCGACGAAGAGACTGGTGCCGAGGCAGATCAGGATGCTGGTGCGGGCGCCGGAGGCCTTGCCGTGGAACTGGCGCTCGAGCCCGATGGCCCCGCCGCATACGACCGACGTGCCGACATGCCGCCAGAACTCCTGGCTCGCCGGATCGAGCACGTCTGGGATGAGCAGCACGATCGGTTTCGCTCCCTGGCTGTGCGGTTATCGCCCCGGTCCGACCTGACGCTCGCGGTTGGCGGCAAGCAGCCGTTCGGTGAAGTCCAGCCGTTCCTCCAGCTCGCCGACCCGTTCCTGCAGGTGCAGCATGCGATCCTCCATGTCGGCCCGATAACCACCGGTGCCTGGATCGGTCTGCAGGTCCGGATGACGTCCCCCGCGGAGGCGGCGCGCGATCGCTTCGCCGACCGGCGTCTTGAAGACGATTCGAAGGCCGATCGCGCCGACCACGATCACGGTCACGATCGAAATCAGCGGCATCAGCTGGCTGAAGACGTAATTCGGATCGATCGGCGGGGAAGGAAAGGGTGTCTGAGTCATCGCTGCTCCACGGTTGCGTGGTTCACGTCACTCGGGCCCCGCTGGGACGTCGGCTCCGGAAGGTAGTCGACCGGACCGGGCGGCGTGCCGTCTGTCGCGGCCCGTCCCGCCGTCTCAGGGCTGGGCCAGGGCGGTGACCAGCCCCTGGCGCAGCGTGCCGGTATTGGCGAAGTCCCACTTTCCTCCATAACGCACGTCGTCGATGACCAGCCGGTCGTGCTCCGGCACCAGCACGACGACGTCCGACCATTCGACCGCCGGCGTCCCGCCGGTGTACCGCATGCCGACCGTCACCCGATGCGTCGTGCCGTCGCTGCTGTCCGCGAGCACTTGCACCTCCGTCGGCCCCTCGAAGAGGCTCGAGAAGAGATCGCCCTCCGCAAAGAGCGGCTTCTCATCGGGGGCGCGTGCGACATCACTGTCGTGCCGCGCCCGCGCCGCCACGAGCAGGGCGGTGACGGTGTCGCTGAGATACGGCTTGAGCTTCGCGAGGGTTTCCGCCGTGGGCGCGCCGGACGCTCCCGTCGCGCGCGTCGCCGCATAGAACTGCTCGACGATCTCGGTCGGCGCCGGACCCGAGGGACGGGCGCAGGCCGCGAGCAGCAGCAGGGCCGGAACAGCAAGGCGGATCGTCACCGTCGTCCTCCGATGCCGTAGCGGGTCAGGATGGCGCGCACCTCGTCGATCGGAAGGGCTTCGACCGTCGCGTAGGCGCCGGTCTGGGTTGTGGCGCGCAGGACCGAATTGTAGATCGCCTCGACGGTGGCATCGAGCGCCGGCTCGAACAGCGAGCTGGCGAGCTGGTTGCCCAGCTCGTCGGTGTGCAGCGTGTCAGGCGGCGTGCCTGACGAACCGGGACGACCGTTCCGGCGCACTGCCGTGCTGGTGGAGAAGGCGATCGCGTATTCCCCGGAGCCGTTCGAGGCGTAGGTGCCGGTGCGGCCGATGCCGAGCAGGGCCCGGGCCGCGAGCCGGCGGAGATTGCGGTCGGAGAGCGGGGCGTCGGTCGCCACCACGACGATGATCGAGCCGCTGGCCCCCTTGCCCTGCAGCGGCTGCACGCCGGGACGCCCCAGTTCACGGCCGACGGGGACGCCTTGGATGAGCAGGTCACCCCAGTCACCGAAGTTCGACTGCACCAGCACGCCGACGGTCCACGGACCCACCCTGCGCGAACTCGTCCCGATGCCACCCTTCCACTCGAAGGCAACCGTCCCCGTCCCGGCGCCCACCGAGCCTTCCGCCACGGGGCCGCCGGCCGCGGCGGTGAGCGCCTGGACGACATCGGCGTCCGAGACCGGCATCGAGCGGATGTTGTTGAGCGCCCAGCCGTCGTTGGTCTCCCCGACCACCGGATTGATCGAGCGGACCCGCTCCATCCCGGGCCGTGCCAGCAGCCAGCGGGTCATGCTCTCGGCGACGCGCCACACGCAGAGCGTGCAGGTCAGGGCGATGGGGGTCTCCAGCTCGCCAAGTTCGTTGACCTGCGTCGATCCGACAAACTTGCCGAAGCCGTTGCCCACCACCATCGCCGCCGGCACCCGGCTCTCGAAGGTGTTGCCGCCGTGCGGGAAGATCACCGTCACCCCGGTCCGCACCGAGTCGCCCCGGACGATGGTGGACTGGCCCACGAGGATGCCTGGCACATCGGTGATCGCGTCGAGTGGTCCGGGCGTGAAGGTGCCGACGATGATGCCGATGTCCCGGGCGCGAGGCCGGTTCTGCGCCCAAAGGCCATTCGCGGCGGTGAGCGCGACCGCGGCGAAGATCGCGCCGCGAGAGAGGAAACGCGACATCTAGAGCTCCTCCCAGAGCGCCATCATGACACCGTAGCCCTTCTTCACTCCGAGCGTGCAGATATCGCGCAGCCGACCCAGGTAGAGCAGGAGCTCGCCCGAGGAGGCGGAGATCTGGAGCGGACCGAGTTCGGTCGACTGGCCGGTCGTCAGCGCCTGCCGGGTCCACCGCTGCACCACGTAGGCCTCGACGGCGAGCCGGTCCACCTGTTCGACGGCGCGCAGCAGTTGCGCCATCGCGGTGGAGGAGATGCCGAAGGCACCGCGGTCCCCCACCTCGGGGTAGACCCAGTCTGCGGCACTCGCGGAGAGCAGCGACTTGCCGTCGGCGACATCGGTGGTGGCGAGGATGGCGTCGAGGTCCCGCCAGTATTCGTGCAGGTTCGCTTCGGGAAGCGTACGCGGGAATCGGAGCCACGCCTTGAGCGCGGCCGGCGCCACGCTGAATGCGCGGAGGTCCGGGTCCGGTGCCAGATAGAGCCGCATGCTGATGCCCATCCGGGACCGTGGGGAAGAGAGTGGGATGTTTGCAGGTGCCGTGCGGCACTCCCACCGCCGTGGTGGGTCGGGGACAGCCGAAAAGATGGAGGGGGGCGGGTCGTCGCGGTAGATGACGCGCGCCATCGCTCAGATCCAGCGCCGGACCCGGTTCCGGTAGGTCCGGTACTCCTCTCCGAAACGAGACTCGAGGTAGCGCTCCTCCCGCAGGATCACCAGCCGCTGCATCAGGATCAGAATGACGGGGAGCGCCAGCAGTGGCCAGAGGCTGTTCACCCAGCATGCGGTGCCGAGATAAAGCAGGGTGAAGCCGAGATACATCGGGTTCCGGGTGAAGCGGTACGGTCCGCCGGTCACCATCGCCGTCGTGGGCCGCCACGGGTTGGGACTGGTCCCGGCACGCCGGAAAGCCACGATGGCCGCAAAGCCGATCAGGCCGAGCGTCAGGAAGAGAACCCCGACCGGCATCGCGAGCGCCCGCGGGAGGAAGGGCGCAGGGAGGCGGCGCTGCAGCAGCAGTCCGAGTGCGAGCGGCACGGCGTACAGTACGGGTGGCGGAAAGGGGAGCCCCGGGATGTCCCGCCTCGTGTCAGGCATCGCTCTCACCCTTCCATTCTGCCGCGGTGGCGGCGCTGACGGGGCGGACTTTGAGAACATTCTCCTTCTTGATCGTCACGGTGCCGCGCGGAGCTCCCCGCGGCTTCGAGACGTTGCGGGCCTCGGTGCAGGAGACGGCGACCGTACCCGCGTCGCGGGCCTTGCTGTGGAAGGCGGCGAGCCCCGCCGCGCGTTCCAGGGTTTCGCGGTCCGGCACGGCACCGGAGGCGACCCGCAGCACCACGTGACTCCCGGGCATCCCCCGGATGTGGAACCAGCGATCGCCTGGCTTCGCCAACTTGAGACTGAGGTACTCATTCGCCTCGTCGGTCCGGCCGGCGAGCACCTCCCACCCGCCAGGCAGGTTGTAGGTGACGATTCCGGCCATGCGCTCCGGCCGAAGTCCGCGCGGGTCGGTCACGTTCTCACTCCGCCGGCGGAACCGGCCGCGCGCTCGCCAGGGCGGGGATCGACATCGGCCCCACACTCTTCGCGTCACCGGTGACGGCGCGCCGATGGTAGTCGATCTGCCCCAGATGGAATGCGCAGTGGGTCGACAGGTGGAGCAGGAGGTCGAGCGTCCCGAGCCGCTGACCGACGACCGCGACCGGGTACTCGGCGTCGAGTTGCCCGGGCGTGAGATGCGCGAGGGTCGAGGCTACCGCTGCCTCGGTGGCCGTGATCTCCGCGAGCAGTGCGCTCCTCGGAGATGGCGGTGCGGCGAATTCCGCGTCCCGATCCCGCCGGTAGCCGCTGCCGCCGAGGACGGTCCCGGTGAAGTGCTGCAGGTTGCCGCAGAGATGCCGCACCAGGACTCCGCCACTGTTCGACTGTCCCGGGACCGGAGTCCAGAGCTGCCGTTCGTCGGGGTAGCTCTCGACCTCGCGGCGGAGCGTCTCGAGGTCGCGATGGAGGATCGCGGCGAGATTCTGGAGCAGCATCAGGTCACCAGCGGTCTGGAGGCAGGGGAGACGGGCTCGAGGCGGAGGCGGGTGAAGAGCAGCAGGTGGCTCGCGATGATGAGTGGCACGAGAAAGGTCGGCAGCAGGCTGAGGGGCAGGCGCAGCAGCGCGCTCATCGAATCGGGATTGGCGAGCGCCAGCCGCGATGCGGTCGCGACGACGCCCAGGATGTCCAGCATCCCCACCACATTCCAGGCGAGCACCAGCCCTCGGCGCGACGCGAGATCGGGGACCAGCAGGACCAGCGCCAGCGCGCCCGTGGCGACGGCAATGTCGCCCCATCCGCCCGGCACCGCGAACGCCCAGGGCAATTCCCCCCGGCCGTATAGAATCAGAAAATAGACTCCCACGAATCGGGACACGTGCAGGACAATGATCTGCCGGAGGTTGAGCCCCGCCAGCCAGACCCGAAATCCAGGAACTGTGATTCCTGCGAGCACGAGCGCCGCGGTCAATCCCGCGAGGACGAGCTGCGGGACCGGAGGGTGGAGTGCCGCGAGTCGCCCCGAGGCCCCGAGGCCGAGGGCGATCAGGAGCCAGAGCAGGCCCACGCTCTGGTAGAGTCGGGGATGGCGTGGGGTCCGGTCCATGAGGCTCTCCGCGCGAGGGGGTCGGGTGAGCGGTATACGGGGAACGTCGGTCTGCGTGAATGGTCAGCCGGGAAGGGGCGGCGGCGTCACGCCGCGCAGCACCTTCGCGAGCGTCGTGATCTGCCCCGCATGGCGGGCCGAGTGCTCCGCGGCATGGACGAGGAGACCGAAGGTCGTCGAGGGGAGCCGCGCCCGGCCCACTTCGCGGGGCATGAAGAGCGATTCCTCTCCAAGCGTTCCGAGATGGCGCACCGCCGCTTCGATGCCGGCGAGTACTCGGCGCTGCAACTCGGTCACCGGTGGGCGGATCTCGTCGATCGTGCGTTCGGCCGCGAGCGCCTGCATCTGATCGGGAGAGAGACTCCTGCCCTGGGAGTAGGTGAACAGGCGGTCGAGACTGCCGGCGAGGTGTGCCGCATGGAACCCGATCGATCCCGAGCCACCCGGCCGGGCCCACAACTCCTCCACGGTGAGCTCCGCGAGGAGGGGCGGGATCTCCTCCGCGATCTGCAGGAGCGCATGCGCGACCGGCTGCAGCGGGGGCAGGAGTCCGGGGATGGGACCACGCAGCCACACTTCGGCGGGTTGGGCCATGGGCGGTGCTCCGGTTGGACGGGTTAGAGCCGGTAGATCGTGATCATGCTCTCCTGGAACGACTGCCGGTAGTCGCCCTTCGGCAATCGATGCGAGCGGGCATGCTCCACTGCAAGGATGCGGGAGAAGCGCCGTTCCCGCCAGCTTCCCACGAGGTGGTCGAGCACGCGGGATTCATAGGGCGGATCGGCGAAGGCGATCTCGTAGCTCTCGGGGTCGAGTGCCGCCGCGAACGGGATGGCGTCCCGCTTGAAGATCCGGGTGCGCTCGCGAAGGCGGAGTGCCGCGACGTTCGCCCGAAGCGCGTGCAGGCTCGCGGGACGGAACTCGACGAAGTCCGCGGTACGAGCACCACGGGAAATCGCTTCGAGGCCGAGGGCACCGGTGCCGGCGAAGAGATCGAGGACCCGGGCGCCAGGGAGGTCCGCCTCGAGGGCATCCAGCAGGCAGGCGCGCACCTGTTCCGCCGTGGGCCTGACCCGGCGATCGGTGGGGGAGGTGAGGTCCCGCCCCGCGAACTTGCCGCCGACGATGCGCATCGCTCGGTGCGTCGGGGAAGCGCTACAGCGCCCCGATGGCCTGCATCTCGATCAGGCACCCCTCGCGGAGCGCCGGCACCGGGATCACGGCGCGAGTCGGACGATGGCCACCGAAGATGCGGGCGCAGGTCGCGTTGACTGCGGCCCAGTGCTCCCGGCCGGTCACGTAGATGGTCAGCGAGAGCACGCGTGAAAGATCGCTCCCGCCCGCGATGAGAATTGCCGCCACGTTGGCCAGCGTCTGCTCGGTCTGTGCGGTGATGTCGTCGGGACCGACGAGAGCGCCGGTGGCCGGGTCCAGCGGGAGCTGTCCGGAGACGAAGACCAGGCCGCCATGGGCGAGGCCCTGGACGTAGTGTCCCGCGGGCTTCGGAGCGCCGGTCGTGGTGATGGGTTGCATCGAAGGCGTCAGGCCTGGGTGTGCACCCGCGACGGGTCAGTCGGGGGTGCCCTGTTCGGGTTCGGTGGCTGCCGTCTCCTCCGGCGGATGCTCATCCGGGCCGTCCTGCACCCGCTCCAGCCGGCGCGCCCGCTTGTCATCCTGCTTGGCCTTGCGCGCGATTTCCTTCTGGCGCTTCTCGAATCCGTAGTTGCGCTTTGCCAATCGAGACTCCTCGCGGGTGCCGCGCGGCCTGAAGACGCGCGGGGTCGTGGTGACCCCGGCCGTTCGCGGAGTCGCAAGATAGTGTGGTCTCCGGCCCGATGGGCCGACCGGAGGACCGTCTCCCTGCTACCAGGCGAGGATGCCCAGCTCGTCGAGAAATGCGGCGACCGGAATCAGCGAGACCACGCTCGGCTGCGCCTTGAAGGCGTGCGCGGCGGCCCGGAGGGCCGGCGTGCCCGGGACACCCGTGCGGGTGCGATAGCGACGATGCGCGTCGCCGAGGTCGCGGAAGACGATCCGCAGGCAGGCGCGCTCGCGCGCATGCTCGGGATCGAGCGCGACCTCGGGATTCAGCAGCGTCGGTGTGCGAGTCTTCGCGCGGCGCTTGGGGCGGACGGCGCCGTGACGGCGATCGAAGGCGGCACCGGCGAGAATCAGGCGCTGTTCGACGCGGTCGGCGATCGCGGCGGGCACGGAGCCGGCGGTCAGGTCGTCAGAGGATTCGGAGAGATCGGGCATGGAGCCGTCCTGGGCACGAGAGGCGAACTGACCGCCGCCACACGAGTCCAGGCGGATGCCGAATCATAATCGAGTGTACCGTCTCGTGGACGGGATCTTGCATCGCCCGCTGCTCCTCCCACGAGGACGACATCCCTTCCGGTCTAGTCCTCGGGCTGTCCGAACGAGCGATTGTCCCGCCCTCCGACTCCCGCAAGCTTGCGGCGCCACACTCTGCCCGAAACCAGGGGAGTCGCCACGCACTTCGAGAGGACGAGACATGGCAGAACCGTCTGTGTATCCACCGCCCGGCACTATCGGCCGCAGGCAGCTCCGCCTGGTCAGGGCCTTCGATCTGGTCCGCAACCCGCAAGACTGGAAGGCGCCGATTCAGGCGGTGATTCCTGCCCGCTCCAAGCGATCGGTGCAGAGTGCGGTCATCGTCTTCACCGGCTCCTGGCCCAGGTTCAGGGAGGTGCCCGGTGATCCGGAATCGCTCGTGGTCACCGCACCAGGCTATCGGTATCAGACGGCGGAAGCGTTGACCGGAGCTTGAAGGGAGCCGACGGGGTTACCCCGGGCAGCAGCCTGGCGGAACCATCATGCATGGAGAGAGAGACACCTCGTGAAAGCACTCGTGTACCACGGTCCCGGCAAACGCTCGCTGGATGAGAAGCCGAAACCGGTGCTCCGGGATCCCACCGACGCCATCATCCGCATCACGAAGACGACCATCTGCGGGACCGACCTGCACATCATGAAGGGTGACGTTCCCGAAGTGACCGACGGACTCATCCTCGGCCACGAAGGGGTGGGGGTCGTCGACCAGGTCGGTGCCAGCGTCTCGACCTTTCATGTGGGCGACCGGGTGCTGATCTCGTGCATCTCGTCCTGCGGCAAGTGCACCAACTGCAAGAAGGGGATGTACTCCCACTGCGAGAGCGGCGGTGGCTGGATTCTCGGCCATCTCATCGACGGCACCCAGGCCGAGTTCGTGCGGATCCCGTTCGCGGACAACAGCCTCTATCCGATTCCTGCCGGTGCCGATGAGGAGGCGCTCGTGATGCTGAGCGACATCCTTCCCACCGGCTTCGAGTGCGGCGTGCTGAATGGTCAGGTGAAGCCGGGAGACACCGTGGCGATCGTCGGCGGGGGACCGATCGGTCTCGCCGCGCTGCTGACGGCCCAGTTCTATTCTCCGTCCGAGATCATCATGGTCGATGTGGACGACAACCGGCTCGGCATCGCGACCCAGTTCGGTGCGACCCGGGTCGTCAACAATGCCGATGGGAAGGCCGTGGAGAAGGTGATGGCGCTGACAGGGAACCGTGGGGTCGATGTGGCCATGGAGGCCATCGGCATCCCCCAGAGCTTTGATGTCTGTCAGCAGATCGTGGCCGCCGGTGGTCGCATTGCGAACATCGGCGTGCACGGCAAACCGGTCGAACTCAGGCTCGACAGGCTGTGGGCGCACAACATCACCATCACAACCCGGCTCGTCGATACCGTCACCACCCCGATGCTCCTCAAGACCGTGGGCTCAGGAAAGCTCAAGCCGGCACAGCTCATCACCCATCACTTCCCGCTCAGCGACATCATGAAGGCGTACGACACCTTCGGGAATGCGATGCAGGAGCGTGCGCTGAAGGTCATCCTCAGCAACGGCTGAGGCGCTCGCCGCGCGCCTCAGCGCTTCGCAGGCTTCAGGTGCGACTCCACCATGGCGATTGCCGCCCGCGGGTCCTCCACCTCCACGATCAGCCGCTGGTAGCGCTCGTCCGCCAGTTCGAAGGCGATCGCATTCGCCGGGTCATGCACGTCCCAGAACACGAGCCCGCCATCCTGATAGAAAGTGCCGGCCGTGAGCACGCCCGGGATGGAGGAGCCGGCGACCTTGATGCCGTGGAACCACTGTTTCGCCGGCTCTTCCGAGGGATGCACGCGGCGGATGTGGGCGAGCGGAATCTGCAGCCGGCTGCGCAGCGCCCACAGCCGGTCCATGCCCTGCACCTCGAGCACGAGATCGGCGCCTTCGACGGATAGTGTGACCATGGTCTGTTCCGGTATGAGTGTCAGGTGACGGATCCGGTCACCGTTGGTGAGGGTCGGAGAGCCGCCGCCTGACGCAAGCGCCTGGCTCCCCCGTGGACGAGTGGGGCCAGTGGCGCAGATGATCGTGTTTCAAGGTGTGCCTGGTCTGCGCCGCGGACAAGGCGGCACGCCTCACTCGGGAATCGCCGCGGGGGTGCGCGCGTCGTAGCTGCGGCTGACCATGCATCGGGACGATCGTCACCTCGACTGCGCGCTTCGCGGCGAAGGCGATCGCGGGCTGTCCGCCGAACATGCCGAATCCCCGGAGCGAGGGCCGTGGATGAAACGAGCCTGTGTCTTCTGGTGGCACCGACGAGGGGTCAGGGCACCACCGAGTCCCGCCACGCCACGACGTGCCGAGCGACCTGAAGTGTTGGAAGCATGACGACCTCCGCATCGAGGCTGTCGCCGCGGAGGCGGTAGCTCCAGCGGATATGCACCCGGCTGTTGGAAAACTCCCCATCCCAGCTCGCACGGTCGGCTACATAGGAAAGATCGAGATCGCCCATCCACTCTGCATGACCGGCGACGAGTTTGGAGGCGTGCAGGAGGATCGTGCTGGAATCCGCCTTCCCGGGGACGAAGTCGTAGAAGACCTCCTCGTCGTTGCAGGCGGCGTTCCATGGCGCCTTGACGCAGATCGAGTGGCCGTGCCAGCGGCCGAGAATGACAGGGGGTCCGGACGCGTCTCCCAGCGGCAGGAGCAGCGGCAGCAGCAGCAGCAGGGTGCAAAGGTGACTCGGAGGATTGCGCATGGGGTCATTTCGCCCCGTCGCCCGAGAACGTCGTCGGCTTCCCCGGCACCAGCCACCGGAGGCGGTGTCCGAGTCCGGCGGAGTCGAAGGCCCGCTCTGTCTCCATTCGACCCTCGGTGAAATGGGCCCACCCCTCGAAGTGGAGCGGGACGATGATCGACTGTGGCCAGGCTCGGGCCAGGGTGACCGCCTCGGCAGCGGTGAAGGTGAGCGGCATCGGTCCGGCGACGGCCACCCTGGCCGCGCCGAGATTGAGGAGGGCGATCTCGGGCGCGAAGCGGCCGCCGATTTCCTCGACCCCTTCGTACCAGACGGTGTCGCCGGAAAAGTAGAGGCGTGGCGTGGCCGGTCCCGCCTCCAGCATGAAGCCGATCACCGGCCCCCGATCCCCACCCGGCGGTCCATGCCTCGCCGGTGTCGCGGTGAGCCGGACGCCATTCGCGAGTTCCCGGTACTCCCATGGGGCGAGGCCGATCGCCATCGCGCCGAGTCGCTCGGCGCCTGCCCTGGTCGTATACACGGCGCCCGCCCCGGCCAACGCGGCCCGGCCGGCGGTGTCGAGATTGTCGAAGTGGTGGTCGTGGCTGAGCAGCACGGCGTCGATCCGGCCGAGTGACGCAGGATCGAGAGCCGGCGCGATCGTCTTGGTCAGGGTGTAGGCAGGGGTGGGATAGTCGCTCGGCGCGGGATCGAGCGTGGGGTCGGTCAGGAAACGGAGGCCGCCATACTCGAGCAGCGCGGTCGGGCCCCCGATGTAGGTGATACGGATCGCCGTGGTGACCATCGTGGTCTCGCTCGCTGGGCGCCGGACGATCTCAAATCTGAGATGCGGTCCCGGGACGGGCAAGTCATCGGCTCATCGCTTCGTCGCGAGCAGCACGACGCCGGAGGTGACCAGGCCGATCCCCGCCCAGTCCCGGAGACTGGGGCGTTCCCCGAGAAAGATCGTCGCGAAGACGACCACGAGCACGACGCTCAGCTTGTCGATCGGGGCCACTTGATAGGCATCCCCGACCTTGAGTGCGCGGAAGTAGCAGAGCCAGGAGGCACCGGTCGCCAGGCCGGACAGCACAAGAAAGAGGAGCGAACGCCCCGGCAGGGTCGTCGGGTCCCGCCACTTGCCGAGTGCCGCGACCATGAGCGCGAGCACCACGACGATGACGGCGGTGCGCAGCAGGGTGGCATAGTCGGAATCGATGCCCTCGAGCCCGACCTTGGCGAAGATGGCCGTCAGTGCGGCAAAGGCGGCGGAGAGGAGGGCCCAGGCGGCCCAGTTCTGTGTTGCTGGCATCGGGGAGTCCGGGAAGAAGAAGGGCGACCCGCGCTCAGGTGCCGCCGATGGAGAGCGCGATGAGCAGTTGCGCCGCAACGTAGGTGCTCATGATGACCGCCTGGGCCTGGCGGAACGGCGCGCGAAAGCGATTGAGCGCCAGGACCGAATCGGAGACCATGAAGAGGGTGGCTCCCACGGCCGCGAGGAGCGCGCTGCTGCCGGGCGCCACCAGCGAGCGCGCCCAGGCGCGCCACACCATCACGAGAATCGCGAACGCGTAGAGGAGGACCGCTCCGCGCATCGCGCCCAGACCGCGCCAGAGCAGGCGGAGCAGCAGCCAGGTGGCGGCAAGCAGGGGGAGCAGCAGGGCGGGGCTGCTCCCCATCGGCATCCCCGTCTGAAAGGCGGCGATGTACGCCAGATGCGCCAGCAGGAAGCTCGCGAGGCCGGCGACGAACCGGTCCCGCGGGAGCATCAGCATCACGTCGCCGACCAGGGAGCAGATGAGTCCGACGATCACGGCGACCTGATAGCGGGCGCCCTGGGTTCCGGTGATGCTGATCGCGAGAAGCAGCACCAGGGTCGTGGTGAGCGGCTTGAAGAGATAGACCTGCCACCTCGGCCCGGCATACTCGGCCCGGATGTGGAGCAGGGCGGAGAGGGCCGCGACGATCGGAATCGCAACGCTGGGGTCGGGCACTTATCGCGGCTTCAGCAGTCGGGTGAGCACCCGGTCGAGCGAGGCGGCGAAGGCCTGCTTCGCCCGCGCATCGAAGGGCGGAGGTCCGCCGGTCACGCCACCCGCGCTCCGCACCTGTTCCATGAAATCCCGCACCGAGAGTCGCTCGCCGATACTCTCGGCGGTGTGCTCCTCGCCGCGGGGATCGAGGACGGTGATGCCGCGCGGCACCAGCGCGGCCGCCAGCGGAATGTCCTGCGTCACCACCAGGTCGCCGGCTTCCGCCTCGGCGGCGATGTGCTGGTCGGCGACATCCGGCCCGCCGTCGACCCAGACCGCGGATACCAGCGGGTGGCCGGCCGGTACCTGCAGCCGCTGATTCGCGACCATGATCACGCGCACGTCGAGCCGCTTCGCCGCGCGGAAGATCAGCTCCTTCACCTCTCTCGGCGCGGCGTCCGCGTCTATCCAGATCTTCAGGGTATCGTCCAGGCTGCACGGTGACGGGCACTGGCGCTCACTCGGGAGTACGCGTCGGGTGCTCAGGTTTCCCCATTATACATCCGCGCCCGGATCGCGGTGTGCTCCTCGAGGAGCCGTCGCGTCTCGTCGACGTAGCGCGCAAAGGCGGCCGGCGGGAGCGCATCACGGGAAGAGCCCCCCGTCATGACCCAGGCATCGATGTCGAAGAGCGGCGCGAGGTGCGGCGGTGGGAGTTCACGGCTGGCCCAGTCGAATCCGAGCGCGCGCGCCTCGTGCTGGAGGTCGGGCATGAGGGTGAGCGAGAGCTTCTCGTCGACGGTCTGGGGGAATCCCCGGGAGCGCAGAAAGTCGCGGATCCGCTTGAGCCCCCTCGTGCGCGGGTAGCCGAGGAGTTCCTGCGACCGGTCGATCGCGATCTGGGAGTCCAGCAGGGCCAGCAGTGGCGCGATGCTCGGGTCGCTCGGTGGATGCACCGCAACTCCTTCGCGAGGAGGATGGATCGTCGTGGAGCGGAGGCCGTCCGGATCAGGATCGTGACTTGGGCGTCGGCCGGAGCTGCGGAATCGGCTCGCCTCGCGCCGAGCATGCGATGAGCACCCCCAGACGCTTCCGCCTGGTGTCCTCGCGCTTGGCGCTCATCACCCAGAACGTGCTGGTGCGCTGATAGCTGGGTGCGCGCGAGCGGAAGTGTTCCCAGGCCTTTCGCTCCGCCTCGAACTGCTTCCGGTATTCCGGTGCGAGTTCGGCCGGCCGCTGCTCGAAGGAGTAGATCCCGGTTCGGCTGGCCTCACGCGCCTCGAAGGCGGCCAGCCCCGGCCTGGTCATCCGGCCCGCCTTGGTCAGCCGCTCGACATGGCGGACATTCACCAGGCTCCAGATGCTGCGCCGGCGCCGGGGCGTGAAGCGAATGGTGTAGCTCACGGCATCCAGCGATCGGCGCACCCCATCGATCCATCCGAAGCAGAGCGCCTCGTCGAGGGCCTCGGCGTAGCCGAGTCCCTGATCGGAGGCGTGCGTCTTGAAGAGCCGGACGACCAGTTCATCCTTGCTGTCGTGGTTCTTCTGGAGCCAACTCCGGAACTCGGCCTGGTTCCGGAAACTCGTGTGGTCACGGGAGTTCATGGCTGCTGGCTCATGGAACCGGAAGCGAGTCGCGCTGCTGCATCCAGACGGCCCAGAAGGCCTCCTCACGTGTGATGAGCTGCTGTCCATCGCTGGCGTCCATCTCGACCGGTGCCCCCCTGGGGACCAGCCGATGAAAGCCCCTCGCATACTCCCCGGTCGGCGTGCTCCGCACCATCCACAGGTCGGTTGGCAGCCGACGGGCGAGGTGGATCGCTCGGGTGCCATCATCCAGCATCACCACCATCGCTTCGTGCCGGTCCTCATCGCTCTTCTTGACCACCAGAACCCGGTACGCAAGCTGTCGCGCGCCGTACCCGAACGCTTCGGCGGTGGCGGCGGGAAGCTGCCGGGCTTCACCCTCGCGCCAGACGAGGTCTGAGAGCCTGATGAGGACCGGTTGCTCCGGCCGCACCACCTGCGCCCGTGAGGCGGGGATGCTCACCATGGTACAGAGCAGCGGAATCAGCAGCAGCCGAATGGTGGTCTTCATCGGTCCCCCTGCGCCTGAAGGACGGAGCGTCGCACTGCTCGGCGCCTAACGTGGCGCCACGGTCGCCGCGAGCCTGGCGACGCTGTCGGCGATCGGGCCGAGACGGGCCGGCGTGCCGGAATCGGAATACAGCACCATCTGCCGGAGCGCCGGGCTGATCACCCGCCACCCGTACTCGGTGCGGCGAAGCCGGATCGTGTCGACCACGGTGCCGGTGTCGAGGTTGAAGGTCGGCCGGCTCGCGCCGTCGGAGCCGACGTACCCCAGCCGGCGCGAGGTGATCACCGCGTCGATCAGGTCGTCGCCCCGATCCGTCTCCGCCGGCGAGTAGGAGAAGATGAGGGTGTAGTCATCCGGTCCCGCCTCGTGCGCGGGGCAGTCGACCGCCCCTTCCAGCCAGGGGTCGGACTGCAGGAACTGACCGGCACCATCGCGGGCGAGGAAGTCGTTCAGCAGCGCCCGGCCATTCGGGTGGCCGAACGTCCGCACGAAGCCGCAGTCCACGGCGACGCCGGTCGAGGGGTCGATCTTCTCTCCCGATGCGGCCTGCGTGGACGCGGCGTCGGGGCCGGGCTTGCAGTCAGCGAGGAGCAGCAGCAGGAGGGGGAGTCGAATCGTTCGGTTCATGGCTCGCAAAGATCGAAGGAATGCTGAGGTCGGACGGGAATCAGGCCACAGGATTCTGCACCGGAGCATCGAGCAGCGTCAGGACCAGCCGCTGCAGCTCGGGGTCGTTCATCATGAACGTATGCGCCACCGGCAGCAGGATCGGACGATCCGTATCGTGGATCGGCGTCTCCGCCACCGCGACGAACCCATCGTGGGGCTCGGTCCCGAACGGCCCCGCCAGCAGGCGAGGGCCGGCCGTGCCGGCAATGATGGTATAGGGAACGGCCGGGGCCGGAATCTCCTCGTAGAAATCTGCCGACGCGAGCACCTCCCCGCAGCTTCTCGCAAAGAGCCGGAAGGGAAGCCAGCGTACCGCGTCGCGGGCTCGCCGCGGCGGGCGATTCGGGGTTCCCAGCATGATCAGCTGATGCACCGGAAGCTCGGGAACGTCCGCCACGGCGTGGCGCAGCAGCAGACCCCCGAGCGAGTGGCCGAGCAGGGCCACCGGTCGCCGTGCCCGCGCGAGGTCCCGGAGCCGGCCGACCAGTCGCTGGCGGATCTGCTCGTACGGCTCGGCGAAGGCGAAGTAGGCGAGATACTCCGGCTCGTGCCCTGCGCGTCTGAGCGCTCCTCCCAGCCGCGCGAGGCTGGCGGGAGTGCGACCGAGGCCGTGAACCAGGAGGGCACGCATGCTGGAAAGATACTGCGACGCGCAGCCGGCCAGCGTCGAGTCCAGACCCCCTTTTCAGCCCCTCGCCTGCAGGAGGCCGGCCAGGGCGAGCACCGCGAGGCTGAGGCCGGCGAAGATCCAGCCGTAGAGACGCAGCTGCCATCCGCGAGGGGTGAAGAGATTCTGGCGGGAGAGCGCGCCGCGCATCACGGCCCGCGCGCCCGGGCGCCGCGCCTCGGGCGTAAGGTGCGCATAGGCGCGGACGAAGCAGCCGAGTGAGGCGAGGCCGAAGCCGCCGAAGGGAATCCAGAAGATCCAGGACATGGCGTGCTTTCTCCTTCGACTCGCTATGGACTCCATCCGGAGGCGTCGCGAACTTTGCAGGGACTGGGCCACGGGGTCGCGGTTCCAGCGTGCATCGTCGGGGATGGAGGCACCGTGCTGGCCAACTGGATCACTCTCTCGCGCTTCCCGCTGCTGCTGGCCAACATCCTCATTCTCTTTCGGGGATCGCCGGAGCTCCGGCTCTGGGGCGTGGCGCTGCTGCTGGTCGGCCTGCTGCTTGACACCGTGGACGGCATCGTCGCCCGGAAGACCCACCAGACCAGCCTCTTCGGCAGCGTCCTCGACATCGCGGCCGACCGGACCTACGAGCTGGTGCTCTGGGTCGCTTTCGCGTGGCTCCGCATGATCCCGGTCGCGATCCCCATCATCGTCATCGCCCGGACGACGCTGACCGATGCCTTCCGGGGAATCGGAGTCGGCCAGGGCACCGCGCCCTTCGCCCAGCACCGCACGGCACTCGGCCGCTTCCTGGTCGGCTCGACGCTCATGCGCACCGGCTACGCCGTGACGAAGGTCCTGACCTTCTGCGGGCTCGCCCTGGTGCAGGCCTTCCAGGGGATGCCGGCCGGAAGCCGCCTCGCCGCCGTCGCACCGCCGATGTCGGACGGGCTGCAGGTCATCGCGTGGATCGCCACCGGCTTCTGCGTACTGCGTGGTCTCCCCGTGATCATCCACTGGTTCAAGGAGTCCTGGGGGGCCTGACCGGTCCGATGTACGAGACCGCGCCCGTCGCGGGATCGTGCGTCAGGTCGCGGCCGAAGGCGAGATGCCGCCCGAACCGGCTCGGCGTCTTCAGGAGATCGTGGCGGACCGCCTCTTCGCCGAGCCGCGCGAGCAGCGCGAGGGATCGCAACAGGAGGTAGTAGCTGGTACTCGCGGCTCCGAATGTGAGCAGCTCGAGGATGTAGAGCTCAGTCCCCGCGACACGATGTCCCACCGCCATGAGCTCGGGATAGTCGGCGTCCCGTACCAGCGGGTGCGCTTTGGTCATCGCTGGACTGCGCTGGAGAGGGCGGGCAGAACGGGTGCTTCACTCCCCGGAGGTTTCAGGCGGGCGAAAGGCGTGTCCCGTGCGCCGCCCGCTCCGCGATCCAGTGCAGCGCCTTCTCCCGGTCCCGGAAGGGGCGGAGGGTGACACTGTCCTCCAGCAGGAGCTGGAGCATTCGCACCAGGCCGTAGGAGACGTCGGAGTCCACCAGCACCGCGATCGGGACTTCCCGGATCCGTGGTCCCAGGTCGCGGAACAGCTCCACTATCGCGCGGACCTCCGAACTCGGGATCGTGGGCGTGGTCCCGCGGACATCGGTGAGGGATGGCGCCGGAAACCACGGCTCCCGGCTTACCTGCTCGAAGTGGGCCGCCGCCTCGGCGAACCCGACGTCCCCGGTCACTACCGTGGTCTGCAGGCGTTTCTCGCTGTCGTACGAATACTCGATCGGCATCAGCGATCCCGTTGGGAGATGAGCCAGGTCAGGTGAATACCGTCAGGGGCGATTGCATCAGCCGGTACGCTGGGACAGGGAGACGATCGGTGCCGGCGGCCAGCGTTCGGCGTCGGCGACCCATTCGCGCCAGGCGGCCGGCGCGTTCGGGTCTCGGAGGAGCGCTGCGCGTCCGAAGGCGACGGCGCGGCCATGAGTGCTCTGGGCCTGTGGCGACCCGGCGGCATGTTCGACCGCGGCCAGCAGTCCGAGCAGCTGAGCGTAGCCGAAGATCCGGTCGGCCTCATGCAGCAACCCGGCCCCGCTCGGCACATCGAGTTGCGGCAACAGCAGGGCCATCGGGCCGAGGTGCTGGCTGATCGCTGCCCGCACCTGGGATTCGGCGAGCTCGAGATCCACCGGACCCGGTCCGAGCAGGAGCCGGGCTACCACCTTTGCCAGCTCCTCGATCCAGCGGAGCATCACGTCGCGTTGTGCTGCCATGGGTGACCGTTCATCCCGGTTGCAATTGCGGTGGCTGCGCCCGGCTTTGCCCGCTCAGGGGTCCACCGGAAAGCAGTGGACCTCGATCTGGAGTTGGCTCGCCGCGTCGTCATCCGACAGATCGTAGACGTGGACGCTGCCACACGGCAGCCCGGAGCCGTCGTCGTCGGCGATCGTGAGGGGCATGGCATCGCGCGCACGGTAGTATCGCGCCAGTGCCTCCTCGCGGGCAGCGCTCGCCGGCAGTCCCTCCGCCGCCGCGAACAGCCGGAAGACCGGGCGCACGATCTCGTACTCGGCGGTCGGCGCAAACTGTCCCCACGCCACGCCCATGCAGGGATCCCGCTCCTCGAGATGCGAGGTGCCGAGCACGGTGTTGCCAAGCTTGAGTCGGTACGGCATGGTCGCTCGGGTTCAGGGAAGGCGCTGCAAACCTCCCTCAACCTGCGGGCCGCATCCAACCTCGGCAAGGGGCTGGATGAGGCGCCTGACCCAGCGGGGGCAAAGGCCCTACACCACCTCGTAGGCGATCAGGCAGCAGATGACGCACATGAAGGCAAGCCCACACAGGAAGCAGGCGTCGGCGCTGCGCTCGAGCCGCTGGTAGGACCGGGCGGAACGGGTCCGGAGCGCGAGATACGCGAGGGTGGTGGCGGCCAGGAAGATGAGCGAGTTGACGGCGAGTAATTCATCTTCGATCGTGCGGATCTGCTGCAGCCGCTCGATGACCCTGATGAGCCCGATGACCGTCAGGCAGACACCGACGAGGGTCGCCGAAACCGTGAGAATGTGGGAACTGAGCGCGACCTGCTCGGCGTTGCGCACGAAGGCCGGCGGTATCGGTGGCGGTTCGTCGCCACGCATGGCAGGCATCTGTCGCGGTCTCCGGCGGCCAACGGGACTACTGCGAAAAGGTGTAGAGCGCGATGGGCGGGCGCATCGTCTCTCCCCGGATCACGGTGTCGATCGCCGCCGCGATCTTCTTCGCCCCCGCGGCCGAGGGTTCGATCTCCTTCACGAAATCCGCCGTCTCGGTGCAGACGGTCCGGAGATCCAGGACATCCACTCCCACCCGATTGGCCTCCCGGATGATGCGGTCGTTGAGGAGGCTCAGCGGAACCCGCGCCAGTCGCGCGGCCGCCGGATTGTGGAGTGGCGGCTCGTAGATCGTGCAGACGATCGCGCGGCGCACCCGCGGCACCAGGTCGGCGAGGGCTCGTCGGTAGTTGATCCCGAACTCCTCCGTGATCGCCGCGAGTTCGCTGAGCACCGCGGCGGAGCCGGTGGCGGGCCGGTCCAGCACCTCGATGTGCGCGATGGCGTCGTTCCCGCCAATGCTCAGGACGGCGACCTCGGCCCCCTTCCGCAGGTTGCCGAACTGGTGCCGCAGATCGGCCATCGTCGCCCCATCGCGCGCCAGCAGTTCAACCGTCCACCCGGTACCGAGACTCCGCTGGAGGCAGTCGGTCGTATCAGGGGAGGGGGTGGTGTAGGGGTTGTTGTCCAGGATGGAGTCCCCGATCAGTGCCACGTGCCGCATCGAATCCTGCCTTGCCGCTTGCCGTGAATCTTCCCATGAATCGCGAACCGTACCCGAAGGATCGCCCTCTCCCGTGCCCCGGCGCCAGAGCGGGGCGGCGTCCCGGGGTCCGGCCCCGGTTCAGCGTCGTTCGGCGGTGAACACCTTGCTCACGATGCGCCACTCCCCGTCGAACTTGAGCAGGGAGAGATAGTCGATGTAGCGCGATGTGGGGTATTCCTCCACGACTTTCACGGAGGCGATGTCCCTGGTGACCTCGAGCGCCGCGATCCGGAGCTCCCCCTCCTCCTCCTTCCCGGCCGAGGCGGCGAAGCCGGCATACCACTGCTCCTGGGTGAGCTGCCCGAGATGGCCGTCTCGGGCGCGGAAGAAGAGCCGCGCCTCCGGCCAGAAGGCCTGCCTGAGACTGGCGACATCATTGAACTTGAGTCCGTGCAGATACGACTCAACCGTTCGACGGACCGCCGCTTCTTCGGCGGCAGGATCCGTGGCCTGGGCAGCGAGTCCGGGCAGGAGCAGGAGCAGACTGCCAAGGGTGAGAATGACTGAGCGAAACGACACGGGCACTCCGGGTGACGGGATTGGTGCCGGACGAGAGCGGGCGCGATGCAGTTTCGGGACGGGGCGAGGGGTTCAGGAACAGTAGAACGGAAGGAGGCGGGTGACGGATTCACCCGGCGCGATGGTCACGGTTGTGTCCGGCCAGATGTAGCCGCCGATGACCCTGGCGCCGAGGAGGTGGGCGCCGGCGCTGGTCCGAAAGACCGGTGAGATCGTATCGTCCGGCGGAAGATGAATCCGGAAGGTTTCGCTGCCGGCCACGGCACTATCGATCAGGAATTCGACCGGCAGCGAGGAACTGCAGAGCGGGGCATCGAGCACGAATACGACCGACGTGCCGGGTGCCTGCGGGTCATCCTGGCAGCTGGCCAGCGCGAACGCGACCACTGCCAGGCCGGCACTCGCACCGAGGATCCGACACGAGACTCTCTTCATCCGGCGGACACCCGCGTGAACGACAGTGCGCCCGGCACCGTCAGGTTTTCATCAGGGCGAGCCGCGCCGCTTCGACCGCGCGATCCGCATCGCCCGGCGTCGTGCGCCAGCTCGAGACCGAGACCCGCATGCAGCGCAGGCCGCGCCAGGTCGTCCCTGTGAAGAAGGCCTCGCCGGTTGCGTTGATGGCGGCGATCACGGCGTCCGTGCGGCGATCGTGGTCCTGCTCGGTGGCTCCGGCCCTGGCGTCGTGGAAGCGCAGCAGCCCCTGGTTGATCTGCGGGACCGCCAGGGTCCGCGCGCCCGGGAGGGCGCCGATCCGGGTCACGATGTCGAGTGCATGGCGGCTGCAGCGCTCGATGAGCTGCGCGAGTCCGTGGCGCCCCAGCTCCCGCAGTGCCGCCCAGGTGGCGAAGCCGCGTGCCCGCCGGGAGTGATCGGGCGTCCAGTCGAGCTGGTCGCGCACATCATCGGCGTGCACCAGGTAGCTCGCCCGATGTTCCATCCCGGCGCGGTGATGCTCCGGATGCGCGACGAAAGCATAGCCGCAGTCGTAAGGGACGTTGAGCCATTTGTGGCCGTCGGTGGCCCAGGAGTCGGCCTCCTCCACGCCAGCGAGCAGATGGCGAAGCGCGGGGGTCGCGTTGCACCAGAGGCCCATCGCGCCATCGGCATGGACCCACGCGCCCGCCGCATGCGCCAGCGCGATCAGCTCCGGGAAGGGATCGAAGGCGCCGCAGTTGACGTCGCCCGCCTGCAGCACCACGATCGTGGGGCGGTGCGGCGTCCGGGCAAGCGCCGCCTCCAGCGCCGCCGCCGGCAATTGTGAGGCGGGATCGCTGGGCAGCACCTCGATGTTGGCGGTGCCGACGCCGAGCAGCTTCGCGGCGCGGGTGGTGGTGCCGTGCACGGCATCCGAGGTGAGGACCCGGAGGGGCGGTGCACCGGAGAGCCCATCGCGGTTGACGTCCCACCCCGCCCGCGCGAGCAGCCCGTGCCGGGCCGCCGCGAGGCAGGTGACATGCGCCATCTGGCACCCCGTCACCAGCGCGAAGGAGGCGCCGTCCGGGAGGCCCAGCACCTCCTTCAGCCACTGACCACAGACCTCCTCCACCACCGCCGCGGCGGGCCCGCAGGCGTAGAGCCCCGCGTTCTGGTCCCAGGTCGCCGTCAGCCAGTCGGCGGCGAGGGCGGCGGGAAGCCCGGCGCCGATCACCCAGCCGTAGAACCGTCCCCCCGCGCTGCCGAGCAGCCCGCCCGCGGTGTCGCGCGCGAGTTCGTCGATGACCGCGACCGGATCGGCGCCCTCATCCGGCAGCCGGTGCGCGAACCGCCGCCGCAGTTCCGCCAGCGGGACCGTGGTCCCGACGGGGGCCGTCTCGAGCGATCCAAGAAAGGTCATGGCATGCGTGAGGGCGCGTTCGAGCGTGGCCCGCTGCAGCCGTAGATCCTGAGTCATGTGGGTCGCCGTGAGGGTGTATCGGAGGGAGGAGGGCGACGCGTTACCGATGTCGGCCGCGCCGGAATCCACCTCGGCACGCGCGCGGCATACGCGGTGAAGCCGGCGCCGAACTGACGGGTAAGCGCCGGCTCCTCATACAACACCACCCGGAGGTGAAACGCCAGCGCGAGCAGCAGGAGGTAGAGCAGCAGGCCGGCGGAGGACCAGAGCAGCGTCTCTCCCGCGACCGTCGCGAGAACGCCCAGATACATCGGGTTCCGGACTCGGCCGTAGAGCCGCCGCTGGACCAGCTCCTGCGGGGCGTCCCACGGCGCGAGCGTCCCCCGGCCGATGGCGAAGAAGTCCCGGATCGTGAACAGCAGCACCGTGATCCCGGCGGCCAGCGGCAGCAGACCCGCCCAGCAGAGCGGGCCCAGCGCGACCGGATGGCGGTAACTGCTCCGGGCGATCCAGGCAGGAATCACCCCCGCCACCATGCCCGGAAGCAGCAGCGTGGCGATGCTGGCGCGAAGCCAGAGTGGGGGAGGGCCGGGCGACGTGCTCAGAGGCGCGGGAGGTCAGGTTGCCTGACTGGCGACCGCCGCGTCGATCGACCACTGGAAGCAGAGGGCGAAGCCATCGGGGTCCCTGACCATGAGCTGCTTCATGCGGTAGTAGGTGACTTTCGGCGGCTCGACCACGAGGCCGTGCGCCTGGAGATGCCGATGAACGGCGTCCACGTCGGGGGCACCGATATACAGGATGGTATCGTCATGCGCCGCGACTCGGGTGGGATCGCGCAGTGCCGGTCGTTCGTCGTCGGGATCGTAGGCGGTGTTCAGCATCAGCTGGGTCTGGCCGTGGCGAAGCCAGACCCAGCCGAAGCTGTCATTCGACACCTTCTCCGCCGCCGGCGCCGTCGCGACGATCTCGAATCCCAGCAGGTCGCGGTAGAAGGCGAGCGACTCGGGCATGTCGAAGACCTGGAGCAACGGGCAGACGCCCCGCAAATCGAGCGGCATCGGCTACACCGGTGTGGGCGATGTCCGCCCGGGGAGCCGGGTGTTCGGGCGATCCTGGAACAGTCGCCGCTCGGTGAAGTCCACCCGGTTTTCGAGTTCCGCCATGCGGTCCTCGAGCGCCGCGCGGAGCTGCGCGTTCTCCTCCCGCAGCGCATCCACGATCGGCTCCAGGGCAGGTCGCGCGCGATCGCGGGTCTGCAGCCACATCCGCCACGTGATCAGCACGGTCCCGGCAGTGAGCACGAACGCGACAACAGCCTTGACGAAGGCGGCATCTTCGGGACTCACGGTTCCTCCGGGCGTCGAGGGTCTAGTAGCCGGCCGCGCCGGCCTTCCGCGGATCGTCGCTCGCGTGGATGTACGTCATGGCGAAGGGGCCCAGCGCCGTGATCGCCACCACGACGGTTCCCTGCGCGACCGCAAAGTGATGCCCTCGGGCCGGGATGGTCCCGGTGTCACCGGTGGCGAGCGGTTTCGTCCGCTTCATGTCGAGGACATCGCCCATTCCCACCAGCAGGGTGCCCTTCTTCACCTCGACGTGCTCGTCGGTCGGATGGAAGTGCGGCGGGATGCGATAGTCGCCCGGCAACATCAGTTCGATCGTGAACATCCCGCCCGTGGTGGGGTCGCCGCTGACCACGGCCATCTTCGCCCCTTTGGGGAAGACATCGGGAGCCGGTCCCCAATTGAGCGCGGGTTTGGCGGCCGTCGTCTGGGCCGAGAGCAGGGACACAGCGAGACCGGAGATGAGAGCAGCGGAGAGGAGGGTGCGCATGAGGCACTCCGAACGAGGGGTAGGAAAAGATGGGTCGGAGTACCGGGCCGGGAAAGGGGAGTGCGGGCGGGATTCAGAGGCGCGGCGGAGTCACCGGCCGGGCGGGCGTGCTCTCGGAAAGGTGCACGATTTCCGCGCCACCGTCGCCTGCCTCGAGGGCCTGGCTGATGCCCCGCTGGAGCTGCTCCGCCATCGCGGCGGCAAGCGCCCCGTCGCGTCGCGCATACCAGAAGCAGACGACGCCCTGATCCTCGCTCGGAATGACCGAGAGCGTATGGACGTCCCGCGCGCTGATTGCCAGCCGCGGTCGCCACCAGCCGCCCAGCAGCTCCGCCCGCCTGAGGCGGGCGAGCGGGACGATCAGCGTCTCCGCCGGGAGCGGAAGCTGCTCGTCGCGCACGGTCAGAATGTCGACATCCTGCACCCGGGCATGGCCCTTCCATTCGATGCGGAGCATGTCGCCATCGAGGAGAAGCATTCCATGGAAGTGAAACGACGTGCTGACGGCACGGAGGCCTTCCGTCTCGTCCTTGCCAGCAACCTTGAGGGTGAAGGGAAGTTCGGTACTCATCGCGCCGCCGGCACCTCGGCCAGGGAGTGAAAGACCGGCTTCCCCTCGCTCTGCATCAGCGAGACCATCTCGTCCGCGCCGGTCGAGGCACCGCCGATACGGAGGCAGGCATCGCTCTTGGAGACCAGTCGGCGCGAGATCGGGTGGAAGATTTCGTTGAAGACCGGATCGCCGATCCGCTCCGAGCCGGCATGCTCGATGAGCGGAAGCGCGAACCACTCCCCCATCACCGGCAGGTGCCCGGCGCGGAACAGAGTGAGCGAGGCCTCGGTCATGGCCTCCACCTTCCGGGCGATCAGCACCGGATCGTCATTGGTGCCCGAGCGATAGGGTCCCGCGACCAGGATCATGAGCGGCTTCACTGCGGCCTCGTGAGTTCGGAAGCGAATGTCAGACCGACGCCGCGATGATACCGCCGCGTTCGGCCAGCGCATCGCGGAGCACCGAACGGTGACAGCGGGACTCGTCCTCGCAATAGCAGCCGACCGACAGATTGGTGGTACGTGAGAGACCCGCCAGAAGATCCAGCACCCGGCTCGCCGGCGGCCGGCTCAGTTCGGCGAGATAGCGGCGCCGGAACGCGGCCCAATCCTTGTCGGTCTTCGCCGCGCGCGCCACCCGGACCAGCGGCTCGCTCGGCGCGAGTTCCGGGAGCCAGGTGTCGTAGAAGTCGAGCCGGCCGAAGTGCTCCCTCGCCACGCCGCGCGGTGGCCGGCGCACCGTGCCCACGCGCAACCCCTCATCCGGGGCGCGTGGCGTCCCGAGTCGTACGATGCGGATGGCCATGACCCGTCCTCGTGTTTCAGCGTGGCTGGTAGCAAGCTGAGGGGAGGCCGCAGGATCGGCAAGCGGGGAACGGCGAAAGGGGGAGCGGGCTCGGCGAGCCGCTCCCCCCCGGGTCGAGACACTCAGGGTGCGGTCAGTGGAAGCCGATCCCGATGCCGAGCCGGCGGGTGCTGGCGTCGCCGGCACTGTGACGAAGCATGTGGGTGGCAGTGCCCTCGAGCAGCACCCGGAAGCGGGACGCAATAGGCAGCCCCAGGGAGACTCCCCCCTCGATCCCGGTCGTCAGAGCCGGAAGTCCGCTGTCCCGATGGTACAACCAGTAGCCTCCCGCCGTCCCCGTGAAGGCAAACTCCAGCGGGCCGGCCTTCACCCGGGGCTGGAGGCCGACGGAGAGACCGGCGACGCCGAGTCCGCGGTCCTGGAAGCGCGCGGGAAGGCAGGGAGAGTTCTGCGGGCAGAGGTAGCTCACCACGGCAGTCTCATCCGAGAATCGCGCGACCGAGAGGCCGGCGACGAGGCCGAGATGCCGGGTGACGAGGATGCCCCCGCGACTATCGATATGGAAGCCACCGTTGGGCCCGGAGGCGGTGCGGCTCGCCGGGCCGAAGGTCACCTGGCCGAACCAGCGCGGGGATTCCTGGGCCGCGGCACTGCCTGCCTGGAGAATGCACAGCGCTGCGACTGCGGCGGGTGTGAGGCGAGGCATGCGAACCTCCTGAATTCTCTGGCGCGCGTCCTACTGAACGTACGTCGTATCTGCGCCCGTGGGCGTCGCCTAACGACACCCCAAACAATGCGGTCGCGTCCCGCTCCCGGCAAGCCCGAACGATGCAGGCGCAATCTCCGGGTTTCGCACTGCAACGTCACTGGCCGACTCGGCGGTGGGGGCTAGCGACCGCGGTCGGCGAACAGGGTATCGATCGTCTCCCGCCAGTAGTCCACGATCCAGGCGTTGTAGCGCTGATACAGGTGCGCGATCCGGGCCGTCGATTCCGCGAACACCAGGCAGCCGCGATCATCGTACATGTGGAAGACGATCCCTGTTCCCGGCGCGATGAAATACACCGACTGCCCGATCGATGGTTCGCGGCCCTGCTCGTAGTTCGCAATGCCCGCGAGCAACTCGCGCCACCGCAGCCCGGCAAGCGTCACGGCCACCACGGTCTGCCGGAAACCCGGTTCCACCTCCTCGTCCGGCTCGGCAGGAGGCATAACGTCGCGCTGCTCGGCCTTCGCCATCGCGTTCGGGCCGAGGAGGTCGTAGAGGTAGGTCGGCGTCGTGTCCCCGAACATCGGGTCGGGTGTGCCCCAGTCGTTGATGAGCAGCAGCAGACGCTCATCCGGCCCGAAGCAATCCTGCAGGATGGCCGCGGCCCGGGTGGTCGCCTGCTGCAGCCGCTCGTCGCTGCCGTTCTCGAACAGTCCCCCCAGCTCGTAACGGAGGTGAATGGCCTGGACGACCGGCGCCGCGGCGTTGGTCAGGTCGCTACCCGGGAAGCCTCGGTCGAGGCGGGTCTTCAGCTCCGTGAAGAGCGACTCGGTCATGGCGGTGATGGTCGGGGTGGCACTCGAGCGTCAGGACGCGCCGCTGCCGCGGGTGAGGGCGCGCTCGGCGAAATCGAGACGTTCGTGCGCCTCGATCAGGGCCCGGTGGAGATCCTGGTTGTCGGCTTCGAGGGCCGCGAGTCGAGCCTCCGTCGCTGGATCGAGGCGCCCCTCGATGCGATTCGCCAGCGCCTTGCCGAGCCGGGTGAAGGAGAAGACCACGAGGCCCGTGAAGAAGATCCCGAAGATCGGAATCAATGCCATGATCGCGTAGCGATCCATGCTTCACCTGCAATGTGGGAGTGAGTGGGGATCCATCTCGCCCCGACGGTCCGCTGACAGCCGATGTTTCAGGACGACACGGAGTGCTCGCGACTATGTCTTCGGTCGCGGGGTGTAGCCCGCGGGCGGAAATGGCGAGAGCTTCTCGAGCCAGAGCTGCTCGAGCACCTTGAGGTCCTCGGCCGGGTCGTAGTCCGGGTCGTCCTTCGGGGTCAGGGTATCGATGACTTCGAAGACGAAGCCGGGTTCGCCGAGCCGGTTCCAGTCCTGCTGCAGTGGAGCGTTACGGTGCGCACCGAGCCGGAGCTGAGCGCGGTGGCGGTTGAGGAGCGAGGTGATGTCCGCTCCAGCGAGCAGCAGCAGCCTGGCGTCGGCGGTGTTGCGCACCACGCCGATCCCCATCGTACGCGGCGTCTCCTTGTACTGGCGCTGCAGCGACTTGCGATCAGCTGGCGTCGTCATGATCCGTCCCGGATGGCGTGAAGGGTGAAAGTCCGTCGCCCGCGCTCCGCAGGATCGACTCGGGAATGTCGAGTGTCCGGCCATCGTCGAGCACTACCGCGTAGGTCGGCTCGGGATCGAGCCGGATCAGATCCTCGACCCGGCCCGGTTCTCCCCGGGCCCAGCCTGCCGCGATGCGGACGGGAGCCAGTCTGCCGTACCCGATCCCGGCGATCCGATCCCCCCGCCGCCACGCTTCCTGCGTCTCGACCGGATAGGCGATGGGAATCCAGCGCAGATGCGCCTGCACCTCGTTGGCGAATCCCGCGGCGACCAGCAGGTCCCGCCAGTCGACGCGGGCGAGGTCGACGGCGGCGCGGAGCTGTGTGAGGCGCCCGCCGCTCAGCCGGAGCGCCGCGAACTGCACCCGCTCCAGTCCCTCCGGCGTTACGGGCCGGTAGAGCGGCAGCCGGTCGGCGCATTCGGTCGCGAGCAGCTCGGCGGCGGCGCTGCACTCCGCGGGACTGAAGAGCTGGGCGATGATGGCGAGCGTGCGATCCGTGAGCGGTACCATGCGGAGGGCGGCCGTCCTCAGCCTGCGTGGCCATCGCTGGGGCCTCGATTCAGCCGGCGCACCACGCGACAGGGGTTGCCCACCGCCAGCACATCCGCGGGGAGATCCTTCACCACGATGCTGCCGGCACCCACCACGGTATTCTCGCCGATCGTCACGCCAGGGCAGACGACCGACCGCCCACCCAGCCACACGCCACGGCCGATCACCACCGGCAGCGCCAGCTCGAGTCCGGAGACACGGGTGGCCGCATCGAGCGGATGGGTCGCCGTGTAGATATGCACCCCCGGCCCGATCTGGACATCGTCCCCGATGGTGATCCGGTTGCAGTCGAGCAGCACGCAATCATAGTTGATGAAGGTGCGGTCGCCGATCGCGATGTTGAAGCCGTAGTCGCAGCGGAGCGTCGGTTTCACCACGACCGCGGTCCCCAGGCGATCGAAGAGCTCGCTGAGGAGATCGCGGCGCTCGGATACGGCGGTTGCCTCCGTGGCGTTGAATCGGGCGAGGAGGGCCTGGGCCCGAAGATGCGCGGCAGCGAGTTCCGGATCGTCACCCCGGTACAACTCGCCGGCCAGCATCCGCGCCCGCTCCGCGTGGGGTCGCGACATCTCCTCGCTTCGCACGCGCGCCTTCTCCCTTAACCGCAGCGGGGCAGGTGCGGTGCGCTCCGCTGGTGGAGCACATAGACCTCCGGCGGTGCCTGGCTCCCTGCAGGCGTGACGCTCAACCGGAGGTCGGCGCCATCCAGCGACCCTTCGATGGTCGCGCGATAGTAGTTGACCGTAATGCCATAGCTCGCGATGAGGGTGTCGACGCTGAAGCCGCCCTGACCATCGAGCGCGAGCGCCCCCGGCAGTACCGCATCACGGCAGGTGAGTTCGAGGGTCGTTCCCGACGGCGCGACGAAGAGATTCACCTCCGCGGCACTCCACTGCCCCGAGGGTACCCGCAACGGCGGCTCGCTGCCGCACCCGGCAAGTGCGATCGGGAGGAGAAGGGGAGCGGTGGACTTCATCGCAGGCAGCTTCGGTGAATGATGGCGGGGCAGCACGCCCCGGGATTCGCGTAAGCTGCCGAGCCGGCCGGCCAATTGCCACCCCCCGCCGGGGCGGGCCTCAATCGTGGGCGACTCTCCCGACGAACGGGCTCAGTTTCGACCAGTCGAGCGCGCATCGGCGCAGCGCGAAGGCCGCACCGCACAGGGACCGGACCGCCTCGAGCAGATCCTCGCGACCGGGCGCGGAATGCACCCACCAGAGTGGGTGACCATCGGAGGTGGTGAGCGCCGCCGCGACCGGATCCCCGAAGAGTACCGTGACTCGGCCGAGCGAATCTTCATGGGCGGCGTCGAGCAGGGCACTTGCCGGCGTGCTGACGGGCGGGGTGTGGCCGAGGAGCCGTCGGTGGATCGGAACCGATGGCGCCGGTAACGGGTGGGGCGCGCCGGCCCGCACGGTGAGCCCATGGACGAGCAGGCGGCCGAGGAGTTCGAAGCTCTCATCCCAGACGAGGCCGGTGTCGCAGAAGTCGTGGAACCCGGCGGACTCGAAGCAGACGTCGGCATTCACCCGGCTGGGCCAGAGCACCAGAGTGCGAGCGCCAGGGAGCGCGGCGAGGGGCGAAAGGCTCGCGTCGGGCTCGTCCCAGCAGAGGTCGAAGGGAAGATCTTCAGACTGGACGGACAGGTCGTCGGGCATGGGAAGTCGTATGTGGGAACGCGCGGAGCGAATGATGCTTTCCGCCACACTTCACGATCGCTTCAGGCCTGGGTGCCGACCCTTGATCAAGGATCCTCCCGGAGGCACCCGTGAAGCACCAGGGCCTGGAGTTCTTCGCACTGATTGTAGTCGTCAGCATCATGGAGGCGTGGCAGGGACGCAGCTGGATGGTCATCGCGATCTGGCTGACGATCGGCGTCTTCATCCTGATGATGGACCGGCCGGCGAAGCATCACGACGGCGCGCCGAGACACGTCGCGCATCGGTAGCATCGATTCGCGCGGCAACCGCGATCAGCCGCCTCACAACCTGACGGGATCGTCCCGGTGGCTCTCCGGGGCGATCCCTCATTTGTCTCCGCACCATCAGTGCTCTCCCGGACCGGCTCACTGCGGTCTCGCCACCAGCCACAGTCCCGCGAGGCACAGCCCCACACCTGCCACCCGTGACGGGGTGACCTGTTCCCCGAAGAAGAGCGCGCCGAGCGCGAGGAGCGCCACCGCCACCGTGGCGTTCGCGGTCAGGGAGGCGTTGCTGAGCACCCATCCCGCCCGGTAGGCGAGCAGAAAGCCGATCTCGACCCCGACGATCCCGGTGCCCACGAGGATCGTGCTCCCATTCAGCGTGCGCCACGCCGTCCCGAACTCGACCCCCCGCGCCATCAGCGGGACGGTGGCCACCGTCGCCACGAGCGCAACCAGATACGCCGCGAGGGTCGCGACCACCGGATTGGCCTCGCGCGGGATGCCGCGCTGCCCCAGATGGTAGATCACGTTGCCGAGCACCACGAGTGCGATCGAGAGCCAGGCCATGGCGGTCCCTCGGGAGGAGGACGGTCGGTTCCGCGTGCGCGGTGGTGGTCACCGCTCAGCGAAATCGCGGTGGCGTGAGCGAGGGATCGCTGCGCGTGTCGCGGATTGGCGCCTCCGCCACCAGCCGGAGCGGAATGACACCCGCCCACACCGGGAGCGCATAGTCCGCCTCGTCGTCCACCGGCGGGCCGGTACGCACCTTGGCCGAAACTTCGGTGAGCGGCAGTTTGAGCACCGCGGTGGCCTTGAGCTCCTGCTCCGTCGGCTGGCGCGTCTCCGCCCAGCGGCCGGGGAGCAGCTTCTCGGTGAAGCCGCGGAGCGCCTCCACCTTCTCGGCAGGCGAGTCCACGATGCTCGCGACGCCCAGCGCCACGACCGACCGGTAGTTCATCGAGTGATTGAACACCGACCGTGCGAGCACCAGGCCGTCGGTCAGCGTCACCGTCACGCAGACGGGAATGCCCGCACCGACCTGCCGGAGCGTCCGGCTCGCCGCCGACCCGTGGATGTACAGCTGGTCGCCATCCCGTGCGTACATGGTCGGGATGACGAACGGCTGCCCGTCCAGCGTGTAGCCCAGGTGGCAGACGAGTCCTTCATCGAGGATGCGGTGGACGGTCTCCTGATCGTAGGCGCCACGCTGGGGCTTGCGGACCACGCGGGTGCGTTCGGATGGGCTGCCAGGCTGCGTCATGGATTCGCCGGTTCGTGCGGGTTGAGGGAGTGGCCCGGACGTTCGCGCGACGCGAAGCCGGGCGCCCCGAGGGATCGCGGCTGCCGTGGAGTCTAGCGAGCCGGTCGCGGTTTCGAGAGACCGGCTCGCTGACCCCGGGCAGGCGGCGCTCCGCCCCCGATGCTCAGCCGAGGCTCGCCTCGGCCGGCCGCGCGGCAGCACCCGTTTGTTCCCGCTTGCGGCGGAGTGCCGCCGCGGCGACCAGCGTGAAGAGGAGCCCGACCGGCAGCGGCTCGAGCAGTGTGAGGGAGATGTTCACCAGCGGGTTCTGGTACATCTGCTTGAACTTGGCCATCTCTTCCGTCCGAGCGGCGATCTGCGCTTCGGTGGCACCCGCCTTCTTCGCCTTGGCGATGGCGTAGGCCGCATACTTGTCGCTGAAGTCGGGGGCGAGCTTGTAGTAGATGAGCTCCCACGTTGCCACGTAGCAGACGCTGGCGACGAGGGTGATCAGGAGCCCGACCTTGAATGCCTGCCCGAAGCTGACGCTGCCCCCCGCCACGTTGTCGCGATAGGAGCGGACCCCGAAGAACACCATGAGGAAGGCCAGCACCATCGAGGTGTAGCCGACGGTGGCGCCCCGCTCGAAGCCGATCTGGTCCTGAAAGGCCAGGGCCAGGAGCATCATGGCGGAAAGGATGGCGCCGGCGATGAGGCCGAAGGTGAGGACAATCTTGCGCATGCGGACTCCCAGAAGGTTGAGGACGGCCGATTCTACCAGCCGACCCGGCCGGGCGCGTCACCCGAATTGATGATTTTGGCCGATTGGCTGGAAAATCACCCGAAAGTTGGGGTTCGGAGGCCGTTGCTCCCCACGTTCCGGTCCCGCCGAGTCGATCAGGGGATGATCCGGAGTTCCTTCCCCAGCTGGACCGCCTGGGTCCGGCGCCGGGCGCCAAGTTTGTCGAACACCCGGCTGGTGTGCGTCTTCACCGTGTTTTCGCTCACGAAGACCCGGGCCGCGATCTCCCGGGTGCTGAGCCCGGCGGCGATCAGCTCGAGGATCTCCAGCTCCCGGGGGGTGATGCCGAGGGATTCCACCTTGCGCTCATCCCGGACGAAGGCCGCTGGCGCCGGCACCTCGACCTCGCGCACTACGACCGTCTCCTTCGGGCGCGTGAGCTTGAGGCCAAGCCAGATGCCGAGGGCGGCAAACACCGCCGCGACCAGCCCGCCATAGATCTCCACCGAGTACTCCAGGACCAGCCAGCGATACTCGATGAGTTTGAGCGCCGCGATGAGCACGCCGGCGAGGAGGCCATAGAGGAGCACGTGCTTCCGCATGCCCAATTCTACTGGCACCCTGCCTGCCCGGCGAATGGGGTCGCTCACCGGCACGTCGCAGTGGGGGCCGGTGGTGCGGACGCGGGGTCGCGCTTCGGAGGCATGCATCCGCTCAGCATTGGCGCTCTGCCGATTGATTGCGGTTCAGGTTCTGGGCGAGGACGCGGGTGCGCCCGCACCGGCATGGAGAAGCTGGGGGCGATCGCGTCAGGGTGCCAGTCCCGCCCCTCATCTGAGAACGTGGCTCATCCCAGTGGTCCGTGAATCAGCAGGAGCTCCGCCCAGGTGATCTCCGGCAGGAGGAAGCTGCTCCCCGGCTCCGCCTTCCACACGGCGGAGCATTCCCCATCTCGGGTGACCTGGTGCCACCCCTCTTTCGCCATGCCCAGCAGGGCTTCGAACTCGGACGGGCCCGCCGGCTCGATCCGGATCGTATGCTCGTACCAGGCCGGAATCTTCCAGTAGCGCTCCGGAGACTCCCGAGGGGCCACCGGGAAGGTCCCGAGCAGACGGTGGAGCCGAGTGGTGAGGACCTCCGCGCCGGCGAGATCGGCGGCCGGCGCGAAGCAGCGAATCAGCAGAATCACGTGATCCCGGGGGAAGGGGTATGGCGCCGGCGACTACTCTCGGGTGCCCTGCGATCCGGACTGGGTTTCGGACGACGGTCCTCCCACCACGCGAATCGCGCCGATCTCGAGCAGCGGCCCGAGCAGATTCGCGGCGCCGCCATGCTCGACGATCCGGCCATTCACCACCCGGTCGATATTGACGGCCGTGACCACCACCGGCTTCCCGGTCGGCGCGATGCCGAGCCATTCGCCCCGATGCGTTCCTCGCATCACGACCTCGGAGACGACCAGCTCGCCCTCCACGATCTGGCGGACGACTTCGAGACGGAGGTCGGGGTAGGTGTTCCGCACGCCCGTGACGTGCTGCTTCGCTCCCTCGATGCCCAGCGGATATCGGCGGCCTTCGTACAACTCGGTGTACTCCGGCGCGATGAACTCGGCGGTCCGGTCTACCGCGCCGGTGCTTACGACCTCCTCGTAGTAGCGGCGCACCAGCGTGCAATTGTCATCGCGTGACATGACAGTCCGCTCCTGCGGGTTCCGTCGGTTCGAGGGCGGACCTCACCTTCAGCGCCGGGGCGCGAGGTCGTATTTGCCGAACAGCTTCCAGGTGCCGGTGGAATCCTGGCTCTCGAGCCGGAAGTGCCAGGTGCCGGCGGCCCGGTGATAGACGAAGATGTCCCGGAACGGGCCGTCGGCATAGGCGAACGCGAGCCGGATGGTATCCCCCTCCGCGGTCCCGATCGCATGCGGGATCGAATAGGGGGCGCCGAAGTTGTCGAGCCAGTGCGCGATGTACCGTGCCCTGGCGCTGTCGACGCCGATGAAGACCCGGGCCTCGTAACCCGGCGGCTGCGCGACGTCCGTCATGTGCAGCTCCACGAACCGGCCCTGCAGCGCGCGAGTGGCCTCGAGCCGGTAGACCACCGGCGTCCCCAGGACGGCACCGGTCATCCGCCAGCGGCCGACCAGCCGGCCGAGCAGACTGTCCATGGAGGCCGCCGTGCCTGACTGGGCGCTGGCGGAACGAGCGAGCAACGCGCACGCGAGCGCGATGACGAAGCAGAGGCGGGGCATGGGATGCGTCACAATGTCGTTGGCGAGGCGACCGGACCACCGGTCGCTACACGCCGAATTGCCGGAGATGATGATCGCAGTGCCGGTACTGAAAGAGCTTCCACGCGCTTCCGGTGAGCGGACCGAAGAACGGGTGGGTCGGCCAGGGCTCGTTGGCCCCGCGACCCCCGATCCGCTCCAGCGCGGACTCGAACTCTGCCCGCACGGCAGCCCAGTCGCGGGCCGGCTCGTGCGCCCCTCGGGCGATCAGCTCGGGAGCGGTCGGCAGGTTCTTCGGGAAGGGGAGGACGAACATCAGCAGCTGCTTCATCGGTGCCATCCGCACCCAGGCGGGGCCGAGGCGGGCGCCCACCGGCAGCTCGCCCATCGCCATCCGCAGCGTGTCGGTGATGTGGGAGAGCATCGCAGAGGCGGTGAACTTCCCCCAGCGCGGCGACGTGTCGGGGCGCAGTCCGTCGAGGCGGCGGCGGAGCTGGTCGCGCGTGACGGAGTCGGCGAGTGTCGGCATCAGCGGAGCCTCCCGGTTGTCAGGCGATCACCGGCGCACCAGCGCCGCCTCGACGTCCGCAACCCGGTAGGCACGGGTCACGCGGTGTCCCTCCGCGCGGAGCCGCCTCGCCTGCACGGCGCGTCCCGGCGGGAACTTGGGCGGGAGATTGCCCCGCTCATCCACCACCCGCCAATACGGGGCGATGGCCGGCTTGCCGGAGGCGACGGCCTCCTCGGTGGCGCCGGCGACGATGTTGAGGAAGATCCCGGTCGTCATCGGGCAGGTGAAATCGGCGCCGGCCGCTCGGGCCAGACGCTCCCGCAACTGTGGCGGAGTGATCAGCCGCCCCGCCGGCACCCGCCGAAGGGCGCGCGCGACGAGGAGCGGGGTCGGTATCAGCATCCGTCCACGGGGATCGTCGATCACGCTGGGCCGCTGTTCGGGGCGGAGCTTGAGCTTCCAGGGAGTCCGGGAGCGCATCACCATGGCTGGACGATCAATGAAAGTTGGAAACGGTCCGGCGCCTGACTCTGCCCAAGCTGTGCCGACCCGGCGCCGCTCGCAAGTCCGATGGACCGATGCGGAATTCAGCGTGGAAGGGGAGGGGCCACGGAGCTGGAGTGCCACCAGATGAGGACGGCTCCGAGAAAGGCCGCCGCTTCTACGACGGCTGCCGCCAGGAGGGAGACCCGCGTGCCACGGGTGGGCGCGAAGAGCAGCGCAAGAACGTCGAGCGTCGCCAGGACCGGTGCGAGCAGGATCCGAAGTGGCGCCAGCATCACCCAGGTCGCTCGAGAAGCCGCGGCATCCCGGGACAGCGTAACGCCAAACAGCGCCACCACGGCCGTCGTGGCGAGGGCCAGCGAGAGCGCCGCCGCAACCGTCCAGAAGCCCGTCACGTCGCGAAGCGCGTCATCGCCCCCCGGACTCCTTCGGCTGGTCGGTCGCGGGACGGCCAAGCACATAGATCGACCAGGGAGCCACCCGCGTCTCGCTCACCCACGGCTGCGGCTCGTCCGCGCGGCCCAGCGGCTGCCGGGACTCGAGCACCGCCAGGCCCGCCTGTGCAAACACCTCGCGGTAGCTGGCGTCGGTGCAGACGATGTCCTCCACCGGCCGACGGTCCGGGACGTCGAGCATCACGATGCGGACGAGATCGCCGCTGGTCGCACCCCGGTTCTCCGGAAAGTCTCGCGTGGAGAACGAGGCCCATTCATGCCAGTAGATCTCCGGCGTGGAGACGATGATGATGATGCGGCCCCGCGGAGTGAGTGAGGCGGCGAGGGCGCGGAAGAGGCCCGTCTTGGTCGCGTCGCTGGGGATGTTGTCGAAGGTGAATGCGGCGAGCACCAGATCGAAGGCGCCGGCGGGAAGGACTGGCGGGACATCCGCGGAGACGAGCCGGTACGCTCCCTCGGGATCCCGGGCCCTGGCCTGGGCCAGCATCGCCCCGGCGATATCGATGCCCACGGTCTGGAACCCGAGGTCCCGGAGAAAGCGGGTCGACCGACCGGTGCCGCAACCGAAGTCGAGCGCCGAGGCGCCCTGGACGTGTGCGCGGATGATCTCCGGCAGGTCCCGGAACGCGAGGTAATAGGTGCCCGGATATTCCAGCCGCGCGTACGATTCGGCCCGGGCACGATCGGCATACACGTTGGCGAACTCGTCAGCCATGCTGGGTCTCCCAATTGCGCGGGATGCCTGACCACCTGGAGGCACTGATCCGCTAGAACCGGCCACCGAGACTCACGCCGTACCAGACCAGCGCCCGGCCCCGGCCGAAATAGGGCGTGACGGTGACCCGGAACATCGATCCCGACTTGCCCTCGTGCCGGTAGCCCAACACCCCGGTCATCAGCGCCCGTGTCCCGATCCCCTTGCCGATGGTGATGAGCTCGACGAAACGCTCGAGCGCGCCAGCGTTCGGGTCTGCGGGCGGAAAGAAGATGATAGTCGTGCCGCCCCCGACCTCCAGCTGGTTAGGACCCGACCCGATGAGGTACGACGCGGTCAACGGAATGGTGGGCCAGAGCAGGAGCCCGACACCCGCGCGAGTGTGCAGGTGCGCGATCGGGACGAGATCGAGATTGAGTGAGGCGAACCCGCCGTTGCCGCCGAGTTCCACAAAGTACCCGGCGCGGCGCTGGGCCCGGGCGGGGGCCGCGACGAGCAGGGTGAGTGCCAGCAGCAGGAGCGGGACGCGGCGGCGCATCGGCACCATGTACTTGTGAGGGAGACTCCCCCGCCGTGGGCAACTCGTGTGCCGGTCCGTCGGCCAGCTCAAGTGATTGTCTGTCCGTGCCTTCCTCACATCGCGGCGCCAGCCGCGCCTGAAGGACACGTGTCACTCCATCCCGCCCGATTGATTTAGATGATTGTCTAATTACCATTAATGCCATGGACAAGCTCTTCAAGGCGATGGCGGACCCCACCCGGCGGCAGATCCTCTCGCTCCTCAAGGAAAAGGATCGCACCGCCGGCGAGATCGCCGCGGAGTTCCCGATCGCCTGGGCCTCCGTCTCCCATCATCTCGGCAATCTGAAGGACGCCGGGCTCATTCTGGCGGTCCGCGAGGGGCAGTTCATCCGGTACTCCCTGAATACCACCGTCTTCCAGGACCTGGTCCAGCATCTGGTCGCGTTGACGCAGCGCAAGAACGGGCGAACGAAGAAGGAGAGGGGCGATGCGTAAGCTGATTCCGGGCCTCGTGGTCCTGGCCGCGGCCATCGGGTTCTCCATCTGGGCCTACCCGCAGCTCCCGGCCGAGGTGGCGACCCACTTCGATCTCGAGGGCGATCCGAATGGCTGGTCCTCCCGGCTCACTGCGGTTCTGCTGGCTCCCGGGCTCGCCCTGCTGTTCCTCGGCCTCGCCGTCGTGCTGCCTCGGATCGATCCGCGGCGGGCGAACTACGCCCTCTTCACCCCAACGTACTGGACCCTGATCAACGCCCTGCTGATCCTCCTCGGGGTGATCCACGTGGGGGTGCTCGGCAAGGCGCTCGGCTGGCAGGTGGACATGGGGATGATGGCCAGCCTGGGTGTGGGCGGCATGTTCGTCGTCCTCGGCAACGTCATGACCCGGATTCGCCCCAACTGGTTCATGGGGATCCGTACGCCGTGGACGCTGAGCAGCGATGATGTCTGGCGGAAGACCCATCGCTTCGGCGGCGTGGCGTTCACCGTCGCCGGACTCTGTTTCGCCGCCAGCGCGCTGAGCACTGCCGCCTGGGCGAAGTACGGCGCCTTCGCGGCGGTCATCGCCGCCGCGCTGGGGTCCGTGGTCTATTCATATCTGGTGTGGAAGCGGCAGCAGGGTGGCACGCGCGCGGATGGGATGCCGGCGAAGCCCTGATGAGGGTTACGCTCCGCGCTCGAGGATGACGTGGGTGGCGCGGGCACCGGCGATCCGCTTCGTGCAGCGATACCCCAGCGCCCGCAGGTCAATGCCGCTCAGCAGCGACTCGCCGCTCCCCAGAAGCACCGGCGCCTGGGCGAGATGCAGGTCATCGACCAACCCCGCCTGAAGGTACTGGCGGATGGTCGCCGGCCCGCCGCCCACGCGAACGTCCTTCCCCAGCGCCGCCGCCTTCGCCTGACGCAACGCCGACTCGATCCCATCCGTCACGAAGTGGAAGACGGTGCCGCCCGCCATCTCGAGCGGCTTCCGGGCATGATGCGTCAGGACGAAGACCGGCACATGGTACGGCGGTTCCTCTCCCCACCAGCCGCGCCAGCTCTCATCCGGCCAGGGACCGCGGACCGGCCCGAACATGTTGCGTCCGAGGATCCACGCGCCGATGCCGTGGAAACTCGCGGCCGCCATGTCGTCATCGACGCCGGTCTCGCCGTTCCCGCTGCCGTACATGTTCTGCCAGGTGCGCGTATGGAAGAACCACTCCATCATCTCCGGGCCGCCGACGCCCAGCGGATGCTCGAGGCTCTGGTCCGGGCCCGCACCGAAGCCGTCGATGCTCATCGAAAAGCACAGCACGCGGAGTCTGGACATTGTCAGTAGAGGCTGTCCCGCCCGGCGGGCGTGCCGACGCTGTACTTGAGCAGCCGGCCATGCCCGTCGCCCGTCGGAAAATCCACATACCCCTCGGCGCGGAGGTGCGTGGTGTCGCTGATGGTGATGCGGCCGCCGCCGTCATAGGTGGTCATCGTCACCGGGATCTTCGTGGGATCGAAGTCCGGCGCGAAGATCCCCTTGGCGTACAGCGATCCGGAGCGAGCCCCGAAGATTGAGCATTCGAATTGAGGGAGATCGCCGGCTACCGGATGGCAATCGATCCATGCGCCGCCGTTGGCGCCGTCCACCCGGGTCGCGGTCTCCGGCACGCCGGTGGGGCGCTTCGGGGTCGCCACCTTCGGGGCGCACTGCACGAGCAGGACGGACAGGAGCAGCACGAGACCGGAAAGCCGTGGAGGGCGCATGGCTGACCTCAGGAAGAGTCGAGGGGGGACTGACATCCCGGCCAAAGCTGCAGCGAGATGCCGGGGGATGCCAGTGTGGAGCCTGGCGCTACGACTCCGCCGGATCGGTGTCCTCGAAGAATGACTCCGTCGCTTGCCGGAACAGCAGGTAGCCGAGCGGCGTGAAGATGGCGATGTGAGTGAGCAGCTCCGCAATGGAATGGAAGAGGCTCAGCCCCACGTGAAAGACCATCCAGGCGACGAGCAGCCACCGGGCCCAGTTGCGGCCGCGCAGCACGCCAGCACCGCCGACGATGCCCAGCGCCCGCGTGGTCCACGCCGGTCCCAGGTCGCGGAGGCCATCGGCCCGGAGCGTGGCGAGCTGTTGCGCCGCGTCAGTGGTCAGCAACGGCCAGAGGTCGTTGAGGAGCCCCGCGAGTCCCACCAGGATGAACAGCCAGGCGGTGAGTGTGATCGACAGCGGCCGTCGCCTCAAGGCGTCCCCGCGGATGGGGGCGCTCAGCGGCGGCGCCCCGGCGTGGATCCGGCGGTGGTGAACGGTGGGAAGAGCATCTCGTTCGTCGAGGTGAAGCCGAGTGATTCGTAGAGGGGCCGCCCCTCCGTCGAGGCGTGCAGGACCAGGCGGACGATGCCCGTTGCCGGCGCCCACGCGATCAGCTCCTCCATCAGCCATCGGGCGATGCCGCGGCGGCGATGCGCCGGATCGACGTAGACGTTGAGAATCAGCCCCTCCCGCCCCACCAGCAGGGACGAGCCCGCCGGATCCGTCCGGGGGAGCATCGGTCGGAACTGCACCCCCGCACCGCCGACGATGGAGTGGGGCGGATCCATCAGTTCGGCCACCCAGCCGACATACTCCCCCTCGGCGAGCGCCCGATCGAAGTAGGCGTGGCAGGCCGCGAGCAGCGGCGGTTCGATCTCCGGGGTCGTCCGGCCCATGTCGTGGAACATCGCGACGCGCTGCGTGGCCAGAAGCAAGGCCTCGGACGGCCTCGCGAATCGGATCCGGTACTCATCAGGCATCGATCGGCGCCTGCTCACCGGGGATGGATCGCCGGACCTCAATCCTTCGCCTCCGCGAGTCGCGTCGAGTGCAGCAGCGCCGTGCGCCAGCCGGTGCCCGCGCGGCGAAGAATCATGCTCTCGAGCCACTCCCGGTGGCGTGGCCCCTGCCGGTCGCTGATGTCGGAACTCAGGAAGTACACCGTGTACGCCAGGTCGCCCTGCACCCGGATCGCGCGGAAGTCGAAGCTGTCGGCGCGCTGATAGTTGTTGCCCGCCGCCGCGTTCGCGGTCATCACCGCCAGATCGTCGCTGGTGTCCTGCAGCTCCCCATTTTCCAGCAGCAGGTAGTCTTCGGTCAGGCAGGCACGGTACTTCGCCGTGTCGCGGCCGCGGTAGGTCGCGTAGTACGTCTCGACCGCGCGCCGGATGGCCGTCGCCTCGTCCGGCGAAGCGAGCGGCAGGCCAGCGCCCGCCGCCATGAGGGAACCCGTCGTGCCGACAAAGTCGCGTCGATTCATCCGCACTCCTGCCGTAAGGGTGCCTGCCGGGGACGCCGTCTCAGGGACGCCGGTAGAGGTGGCCATGCTTCACCACGAGCTCGACCGATCGGGTGTTGCGGATGTCGGCGAGCGGATCGGCGCCGAGGATCACGAGGTCGGCGAGCTTGCCGGGCTCCACCGTGCCGCGGGAGTCGAGGGCGCCGAGCACCGCCGCCGCGTCGCGTGTGGCGCTCCGCAGCGCCTCCGCCGGACTCAGCCCGCCGAGACGGACGAGCAGCTCGAGCTCGCGATGCAGGTTGGGCAGGGTGAGCGAATCGGTGTCGGCGTCGGCCAGGGTGTCGGTGCCGGCGATGATGGTCACGCCCCGCTGGTGTGCCCGCGCCGTGATCGCACCGGCGAAGCGTTCGAGCTGCGGGTTGCCCTCGAACACCAGCAGGGTCGGCTCGAAGGCGGTGTGCAGCCGGAGCATCTCCCGGAACAGGCCATCCAGCCCCGCATCGTCGAGATCGAGCGGCTGGTCCGGCTTCGCCTGCAAGTCACGCACGCGTCGCGCCGAGTCCATCGCGAGCGAAACGAGATTGGCATGCGAGATGGCGTCGACACCGGCCTGGACGACCTCGAGCGGCCGGGCGGGGCGGAGCGCCGCGTGGGCCCACACGCTGAGTCCCTGGGCGTGGGCCTCGGTGGTGATCGCCCTGGCGAGTTCGCCGCTCAGTGCAGCGTAGAGCTTGATCGCCGTCGCCCCGGTGCCGCGGGCCTCCGACACGGCTTGATGAATGTCGGTCGTGTCGCCGATCGCCCGCATCCAGGGGATCGCGCCCGGGACCAGTCCCCGGGACGCATCGTGCGTACGCGGATCGGCGAAGAAGGCCGGCCCCGCGAACAGCGCCACGTAGTAGAGGTCGGGACTCTCGATCTCGTCGAGCCGGGCGTCGCGCGCCAGGGACGCCAGGGAGCGCACGTCGCCGGCCATGTCGCGCACCGCGGTGATGCCGCCGTAGAGCGCCTTGCGGAGGCGCCGCTCGGTCCGCACCCTGGTGTCCTCGCCCGACGGGTCGGTCGCGACATGGACGTGGGTGTCGATGAGCCCGGGAATCAGGAAGCGGCCGGTGAGGTCCACGGTCGTGGCACCGGCGGGGAGCGGCTTCGACCCCCCGGGAAAGATCTCGGTGATCCGGTCACCGCGGATCAGCACGGTCTGGTTGCTCCGGGGGCGGTGCCCGGTCCCGTCGATCACCGTGACACCGGTGAGTGCGGTCGTCGGCGCGCTGTCTGCCGGGGTCTGGGCGCGGAGCCGGCGGGTCGTGCCGCTGCCGGCGAGCAGGCCAAGCACCACGATCGCCAGGGAGCGGCGGGAGATCGTCACCAAGGGCCTCGAGGGGATGAGGGGCTCAATCGGCGGACAAGGTACCGCGGCAGCGGACAGAGTGCCAATCGGGGGACTCCCCGGACCAGGGACGATCCCGGATCGGCGTTCGTGTCAGGCAGAATCCCAGGCGGGATTGAGCAGCGGGTTGTGGCAGCGGGGGCAGGCGAGGTACATCCGGCGCGACTCCCGGATGGCCGGGAGGAAGTCGTGTTCGCACTCGGGGCAGTGGAGCCGGTGAAGCGGCCAGAGCTGGGCGACGACGACTTCCAGGGCGCGCACCGCCTGCGGCACGGGGCAGGCGTAGAGGTTGGCTTCGGTGCCGGTCCGGAAGGCCGCCAGCGACTCGCGCAGCCGGTCGAGCACCCGTTCCGGCTCCGGCACCTCGCGCTGGAACACGACGACCTCAGGCCGTTCGCCGAAGGTGCCGTCGGGCTTGAGCGGCTGGGCGATGGTGACGGGATGATCGGTGGCGACCACGCGGAGTTGGTCGTGTGCGGCAGCGGTCAGAATCGCAACGAACGGCATGCGGCGAACTCTCCAGGACGGCCGATTCTCGCCCTCAAAGCTGATCAGCCCGAGGGCGGAATGCCAGTCTGTTCGATTCGCGCCACTACTGGCCGCGCACTAGGAGGAACCGGCCGCCTTCGCTCGCGCCTTCCCCGCGCCCCGGGTATCGACGGCGTTTCGCAACAGGTTGAAGGGCTGTTCCGACCGCCGCAAATCACACCCCGTCGCCATCGATCTGTAATCCGGCTGCAGACGAGCGGAAACGTCACCTGCCGATCGTGACATCACCCCTTCACAGGAGGCTGTCATGTTCGAAGTCCTCGTAGAATCGGCGTCCCCCCGTCGGCCCGGCATGGGGCCGAGAATCGCGAGCCTCACCCTGCACGGTATGGCGGTGCTCTTCGCCGTACTCGGCTGGCGGAGGATGCCGGCAACGTCATCAGCGACACCGCAGGTCGTCCCCATGGGGATCTACACAGAGCCGGCACTCTCATCAGGCCATCCGGGGGCTGGCAGCGGAATCGAAACGACAATCGGTCCCGCCCCCGAAGTGCCCTCCCGGATTCCGACGGCGATCCCCTCGATTCAGGTGGCGACGATGGGGCCGTTCGTTCCAACCGCTGCTCAGGTACTCGCGGGACGTGAGCTCTGGGGCACAGCGCCCGGCGGGCCGCAGATTCCCGTGGACTCGCTCCATCTCGCGGGGGAGGTCGATGAACCGGTCGAGGTGATCCGGGCGCGGCAGCCTGTGTATCCCGCGGCGCTCGCGGCCGCCGGCGTCGATGGCAGCGTGCGACTCGAGTTCGTGGTGGATACGGCGGGCAGGGGAGAGCCGGGATCGGTGCGGGTGATCGGCAGCACGACCGCCGCATTTGAGCAGGCGGCGATTGACGCGGTGCTGGGGAGCGAGTACCGGGCCGCGCGGGTCCGCGGCGTGGCGGTGCGGCAACTGGTCCAGCAGCGGATCGTGTTTCGGGTGCCGTGAGGCTCACAGATACGCCGGCCGCGCGGATCGAGTGCTGCCGCGCCTTCACGGCGGTGAAACACCACCCTGCCAGCAGGTGCGCGGGGCCGCGCCCTTGGGATGGTGCCGATGGAGGCAGCGTCGCCCCGGGCCCAGGGCAACCAGCTCGGTTCTCGTCAGCGCGTCCCCCGAATCGAGCAGTCGTGTCGCCTCGTCAGCGGTGAGCGGAAGCAGGGTCCAGTACTGCGGATCATCACCGTCGACCCAGTCGATCTCCTCCTCGAACACCGAAAGAAAGCGCTGCGTGCAGTGCTGGCAGGCCAGGATGCGCACGCTGAAGTGGCTCTCGTCGATCAGCTCCGCGACCTGCGCCAGCGCACCCCGAGCGCGCCAGGCGCGGTCCGCACCATTGAGAAGCATCGGCCGCCAGGGGCGGCATCAGGGCTCCGCAGTGCCATGAACGCACGGGAAGCCTAGGGTGCCGTCTGCGGATACCGGCGCCTGGTCGCCGCGACCGATCGGGCGATCAGCTGCTCGAGGATCGGTACATCGACGTCCGCCAGTCGCTGCAGGTAGAGGCAGGCCTTGCCGATCTTGTGTTTGCCCAGCCGGGTGAGCAGCGCCTTCGTCTCCTTTTCCTCATAGCCCGGGACGAGATAGATACTGATCGCGCCCTTGCGCGAGGAAAACCCGACGACGCACGAGTCGCCCTCGTGGCCGCTCGCGTACTTGTAGTGGTATGTGCCAAAGCCCACGATGCTCGTCCCCCACATCGTGGGCGCGCAGCCGGTCGCTCGCCGCATGAGCCCGGCGATGGTCTTGCAGTCCTTGCGTCGCGATTCGTCCGCGATCCCCCGCAGATAGGCGGCGACGCTGAGCCTGGTCGGCCTGGTTTTCGTCTCGTACATGGGCATCTCCCCTTGGAATGGCCTTCCTGGGCGCGGCTCCTATACCAGCGCCTTCGTGACGTCGAGGCAGTGATCGATGTCGCCAACGGTGTTGAAGAGCGCCGGCGCGATGCGCACCGTGCCGTTCCGCACGGTGACTTCGATGTTGGCCGCCTGGAATGCCGCGCGGACCTGGGCAGCATCCCTCGTGGTATGGAACGTCACGATCGCGGACCGATTCCCCGGCGGGGTGAAGAGCCGGTGCCCCTGCCGGTCGAGTCCCTCCTGCAGCCGCCGGGCGAGCAGGTCGATCGTGTGCCGCTCGATCCGCTCCACCCCGACCTTCTCGAGATAGGACAGCCCCGCGCTCAGCGCGTAGACATCGCCAAAGGCTCGGCTGCAGTAGTCGAACCGGGTCGCATCACTGGGAATCTCGAAGCTGTGATCGGCGAGCTCGCGCCCCGCATGCATCTCGCCGTAGCGGTCGATCCTGAGCCGGTCGGCGATGGCGGTCCGCACGTAGAGCGGCGCGACCCCCCATCCCGCGAGCAGCCACTTGTACGAGCCGGCACAGAGCACGTCGACATCCGACGCCTGGACGTCGATCGGGAAGGTGCCCACCCCCTGGATCGCATCGGCGTAGACCAGCGCCCCTTTCGCGTGCGCCACCTCGGCGATCGCCTTCATGTCGTGCCGATAGCCGTTGCGGTGCGAGACCCACGCCACCGAGACCAGCCGGGTGCGCCGGTCCACCAGCGGCTCGAAGTCGCTGGCCTCCACGGCGCCGTTCCGGTGCCGCGCGATGCGGAGCTCCACGCCCCGGAGCTTCTGCAGCATCTGGTAGAGGACGAACTCGGTGTCGTAGTGCAGCTCGCTGATCACGACGTTGTCGCCGGCGACGAGATCGAGCCCCGCGGCGACGACATTCTCCCCTTCGGCGGTGGAGTAGAGCAGGCCGATCTCCTCCGGCTTCGCCGCCCCGATCAGCCTGGCGAACTGCCTCCGCACCTCGCCGCACTTCCGGAGCAGCGGACCGAGCTGGAAGGAGTTGTTCGCCTTCTCCTCGAGAAAGGCCTGGCCCGCCGCGACGACCTGCCTCGGAATCGGCGCGATGTAGGCCGAGTTGAGGAAGGTGCGCTTCGCGACGATCGGAAAGTCGGGTCGTACCCCGAGCGGATCATCATCGAACGCGCCTGACGCTGCGGTGCTCGCGCCGGCGCTGAGCGGGCCGACCAGCCCGGTCGCGGCCAGCGAGGCCGCGGCGGTGACGAACGACCGGCGACTGACGGGAGACATGGTTTACCTGTCCTGGACGTGCGTGTGACGGGTCAGTGCGGCTGGGTGCGCTGCTCGGCGCGCCGAGCCTCCCAGGCGCGCTGCTTCGCCGCGGCGAGACTGTCGCGCTGTTCCGCCGCCGCGATCCAGCCCTGGTACAGCGGGCTCTTCCGCAGGAAGCTCATGTATCGCGGATACTTGGCCGGGTCCTTGCCCTGCAGGATCTCGACCGCGGTCCGGATGGTGGCGCCGGAGAATCCATCCCAGATCGCCTTCCCCACCTCGGCCGTGGCAAGTCGCGGTGCTCCGAGGTAGCCCGGCCATCCGGCGCGGCGCGCCACCGCAAAGGCGGAGTCGTAGCTGGCTCCCGCCACCGTCGGTGCCGCACGGAAATCGGGGGCGACGAGACTCGAGTCGAGATACAGCATCATGCTGTGCTCGTCGAGCCCCGCATGCAGCGAGACGCCATCTTCGCGCTTGACCGAATCCGGCAGCGTGCCGAGGACACTCCCCCAGCCGGCCAGCACGGGGAGGAGCCCCCAGAGATTCACCATCGTGCCGCCGTAGACGTCATGGAAATAGTCCCCGGCGTCGTCGATCGCCTCGATGTGCAGCGGAGACCCGTGCACGTGCACGACCATCACCCAGCGGAAGCCCTGTGCGCCGAGTTCGGTGGCGAGGTCCATGAACATTGCGCGGAGCACCGAGGGGCGGACGGTATAGGTGCCCGGAAAGACGAACTGTCCGCCGATCTCGTTCGAGCCGCTCGCCCCGACGGAAATCACGGGAAAGCGCAGCACCGTCCAGCCGGGCATCTGGCGGGCGAGGCCATCAGCGAGGGCGTCCGTCAGGCGGGCGCTCAGGATACCGTCGGTGAAGGCGGGCAGATAGGGACCATGCTCCTCCAGCATCCCGCCCTGCAGCAGCACGACCGTCCTGCTGCGGTCGAGTGCCGCGATCTGGCGCGTGTTGAGGTCGGTGACGCTGAGTACCTGTGCCGGCAGGGCAGTCGCGCCGAGAGCGGCGCAGCCCAGGATGGCAAGAAGAAGGCGCATGAGGACCGGGGCAGGTCGGGGGTGGGAGAGAGAGAGCTATCGCAGATGCTTGAGCTGCGCCTTGAGTGCCGCAACGAGCGCCTTCTTCCGGCTGCGCAGCTCGGCCGGGCTGGCGAGGATCGCCAGCCGCCGGCCGTCCGCATACTCGCCTTCGAGAAAGCCGGTCTTGTCCTTCGCCCGGTCGCCGTGCCAGAAGACCAGGCGGATGCAATCCTTGCGAAAGAAATTGAAGACCACGAGGTGCCGGCGATACTCCTTCGGATCGAACGGCTCCATCGGCCCGGTATAGAAGAAGGCCGGCGCATTCCACTTGATCTCCTCGCCGATGAGGGGATCCGCCGCCAGGATCGCGGCCCGGATCTCACCGGCCAGCGTCGCGCAGGGATGCTTCAGCTTCTTGAGGTACGCGTCGACGCTCGCCGGGTCCGAGGGCTTGGTCGTTCTGGTGTCGGCCTTCGCCATGTGGTGGCTTCCCGATCCCTACCAGATCTTCACGCGCAGATCCGGCGTCAGGTAGAGGCTGTCCCCCGGCTGCACGCCGAACGCTCCATACCAGGGATCGAAGTTCCGGACCGTGAGCACCCGGTACTGCGGCGGCGCATGCCCATCGGTGCGGATCCGCGCCCGCAGCGCGGCCTCGCGCATCTTGCTGCGCCAGACCGCGGCGTAGCTCAGGAAGAACTGCTGGTCGCCGGTCCAGCCCGCGACCGTCGGCGCCTCCGCCCCCCCGCGCGACGCGCGGTAGGCATCATACGCCGCCGAGAGTCCCGCGAGGTCGGCGAGGTCTTCGGCGAGGGTGAGCCGTCCATTCACCGAGAGATCGGGGAAGGGACGGTAGCTGTCGAACTGCGCCACCAGCCGGTCGGCCTGCGTGTTGAAGCGGGCGAGGTCGTCCGGCGTCCACCAGTTCCGCAACCGGCCATCGGCGTCGAAAGTCGCACCGAGGTTGTCGAAGCTGTGGCTGATCTCGTGCCCGATGACCGCGCCGATCGCGCCGTAGTCCATCACCTCGGGGCGCGACCCATCGAAGAACGGCGCCTGCAGGATCGCCGCCGGGAAGTTCATCGTGTTCTTGGACGGCTGGTTGACCGCATTCACCTGCTGCGGCACCATCGCCCAGGCGCCGCGGTCCACCGGCTTCCCGATGCTCGCGACCGCCGAGCGGTATCCCCGTGCCTCGACCCGTTCCGCATTGCCGTACGCATCACCACGCTCGATCCTGAGGTCGGTGTAGGTCGGCCAGATGTCGGGATACCCGACGCTCACCCGCAGCGTCTTGAGCTTGCGGCGGGCCTCGGCCTTGGTCGCCGGCGCCATCCAGTCGATCGTCCCGATCCGCCGGTCGAAGGCGGCGATGATGTCGGCTACCATCTTCTCGGCGCGTGCCTTTTCGCTCGCGGGGAAGTAGCGCTCGACGTAGAGCTGCCCGACCGCGAAGCCCAGCGCACCGCTCGTCGCGGCGATCGCCCGGTCGGCGCGGGGCCGCTGCACCGAGACGCCGCCCAGCGCGGTGCCGAAGAAGGCGAACGACTCCGCCTCGATCGGGCGGGGCAGCACGCTCGCCCGCCGCTCGATGGCGTGATAGGTGAAGAGGGCGCGCCAGTTCTCGAGCGGCTCCGACGCCGTGAGCGCCGAGAGTCCCTTGATCGCGTCCGGCTGCCACGCGATGAGGGTATCCACCTTGAGCATGCCGGCCGCGGCGAAGAAGCCGGGCCAGTCGAGCCCGGGAGCGAGCCGGCCGAAGTCGCGCCGCGCCCAGCGGTGGGTGCCGTTCTTCGGCTCCCACGTCTCGGTCCGGTCCATGTGGGTGGCCGCGATCTTCTTCTCCAGCGCGACCACCGCGTCCGCCTTGGCGTCGGCGCCCGCGACGCCCGCGAGCGTGAGCATGGTGCGCACATGCTCGCGATACTTGCCGAGGAGCGCGGTGCCCGGTGCGGTGGAATCGAGGTAGTAGCTCCGGTCCGGCAGCATGAGACCGCCCTGCATCAGCACGCCGGCGTACCTGGTAGGGACCGCGAAGTCACTCTCGAGATAGAGACCGAAGAGATGGTCGGTCTCGAGATCGCCATCGTTCAGGACGTCCTCGTCGGCGCGGAGCGAGCCGCCGATGTAGCGCGCGAGCGCCGCCCGCGACCGGACCTTCCCGATCGCGGCGAGGTCGGGGGCGAGCGGTGCCAGCCCCCGCGCATCGGTCGCATCCTGGTCGAGGTAGGCGGAATAGAAGTCGGCGATCTTCCGCTGATTCGAGCCGGGCTTCGCGTTGGCCGCGAGGGCATCCTTCACCAGCTCCCGCAGTCTCGGCTGCACCTTCTCGTCGGCCATGTTGAAGGCGCCGTAGCTGCCGCGATCCGCGGGAATCTGGGTGCGGTCCATCCACGCGCCGTTGGCGAACCGGTAGAAGTCATTCCCCGGCCGAACCGTGCTGTCCATCTCGGCACGATCGAGGCCCGGAATCGCCTGGGCCGTCGCCGCTGGCGCCGCGAGGACCGTTATAAGGAAGAGTGCGAGGCCCGCGGAGATCGGCTTTGCCATAAGTGTCCTGGTCAGTGAAGTGCTACTTCTTGGCGGCGGCGGCCGGGGCCGGAGGCGCCATGCCGCTGAACATGTCCACCACGTAGCGCCACTTCCCGTCGGCGCCCTTCCGCAGCACTTCCGCGTACTTCACCGTCTGGGAAGCGCCGCCCATCGTGAAGCTCGCCGTTCCGACGATGTAGGCGAGGTCGCCGATCCCGTACGCGGTGCTCGACGTGAGGACGAAGTCGCTCGCGCCACCCGCGATCAGCCCGGCGATGACCGGATGGCCGGCCGCGCCCTCGAGAATCGGAGCGTCGGGCGGCATCAGCTTGGCATCGTCCGCGTAGACCGCGAACACCGCCGCCGTGTCCTTGGCGTTCATCCCCGCCGCAAAGGCGGCGTCGACCGCCTTCACCGCATCGAGTTCTGCGGCCGACAGGGCCGCGGGGGCGGCAGGCGCTTCCGCCTTGGGGGCGCAGGCGGCAGCGAGCAGGCCGAGGCCAAGGAGAGAATGCAGACGCATCAGGGCAACTCCGGTTGTCAGGGGTGGGACGGCACAGAGAGCAGGATAAGCTAACCCGCTACGGAGTTGCCGGGAGGGGCACGGTGCGTGGCGGTGCGGCGGAACAGGGCGGGCTCCACGAGGTAGGCAGCCAGGACCCCGAGCGCATAGGCCCCGAGATCCCGCGGATCGAAGTCCGTTCCGAGTGTCAGATGGCCAAGCGTTGTGGCTCGCCAGGCGTCGAGCCAGGGGGCGTGATAGCGCTGGCTCAGTTCCACCGCCCAGCACACGCCGAGCGCCGCGATCGCCCGCCTGCGGCGCGGCACCCCGGGAGCGATTGCGCCCGCAAGCCACGTGATCATCATCGCCCAGAGCGCATCGCCGAGGATGTCGGCCGTCATCGGCGGCAGCATGGCCCTGGTGCGCTGCAGCAGCAGTCCGAGGAGGATCGTGCCGAGCGCGAGGGCCGCGAAGGCGGCCCGCGCGCGAGTCGTTGGGGTCATGGCCTCCGGTCGGCGCACGCCCCTCAATCCGGCTTGTCTCGCCGGCCCGCGCGGTCGCGCGGCCTCGTCTCCAGTTCGCTTGCCGGCATCGACAGGGACTCCGATTCCAGCAGCGCTGGCTCCTTGCCGGAGAGCAGGCCCTGGCTGAGCTGCGCGATCTTCATCGACACCGCCGCCGCGGCACCGCCGAGCACCGCGCTCACCATGCCATTGAAGACCAGATGCCGGAGCGGGAGGAAGTCGTCCCCGGAGATCAGCCGCATCACGAAGATGAAGGTCGGCACGAACAGTCCCGTCACGAGCCCCCCGCCGAGCCCGAACTTCACCCAGCTGATCTCCGAGACTCGCCGCCCGCGATACCAGAGACCGATGAACGTCGAAAAGGCGCCCCCGGCGATGGTGCCCATCACTCCGAACTTCGCCGCGCTCCGGAAGACGTCGAGCCAGCTATCGGTCGGGTCGGCGAGACCGAAGAGCTGCTGGACACTGAAGACGGCGGTGGCAAAGGCGAACCAGCCCGCCCCCCAGACGAGGGCATTGCCGACGGCACCACGCAGGCGCCTGAGCAGATCACGAGAGGCCACGTACCACCTGCCGGAAGGAGAGTCGACCCTGATCAGTGATGCTCATACGGCGGGGGCGCCGGCGCAATGGCGGCGATCAGACAGCGACACAGCGCCTCGTGCGCCGGCGAGTGCGGATCGAGAAACTCCATGTGGCCGAGACCGGGCAGCGCGATCAGCGACGCGTCGTCCCCCGCTCGGCGCGCGGCCTCCACGTAGTCCTGGCTCTGCCCGATCGGAACGGCGGCGTCGGCGTCGCCGTGAATGACGATCTGGCGGGCACGGAGCGGAAGGAGGGCACGGGGCGACGCCTGCTCATATCGGTCGGGCACCTCCGCCGGCGAACCACCCAGGAACTGCTCCACCGCGCCTCGACCGAGGCCGACGTGGTGAGCCGCGACGAGATCGAGGAGCGGCGCGAGCCCGATCGCGATCGCCGTGAGGGACGGGCGCGCTGCGCGGCCGAGACGAGCCGCGGCCCAGAACGCCAGATGGCCGCCGGCGGAGTGACCGACGAAGGCGACCCGTGTGAGGTCGATCGCGGGATGCGAACGCTCGAGCGACGGAAGAAAGCCGAGGAAGGCGTCGAGGTCCGCGAAGGTGCCGGGCCAGCCAGACTCGCCCTCCGCCATGCGATGATACTCGAGATTCCACACCGCGAAGCCCCGCCCGCGGAGATCCGACGCGACCGCGTCGAACTGGTCTCGGCCGTACGGCATCCGCCAGAACCCGCCATGCAAGAGGCAGACGAGCGGCGCGGCCCCGCGGTCGGGCAGGTAGAGATCGCCGACCTGATCGGGGCCGGGTCCGTAGGAGAGCGTCGGCATCAAGCCGGCTCGTTCATGGCGCCGGCGCGGCAGGCTGCCAGCCGTCGAGCAGGGCGACCGTCCCGCCGGTGCTCAGCTCCTCGAGGCGCAGTCGCTTGAGCGGCGTGTAGGCCTCCGACTCGTACCACCGGAGGGCGGCCTCCCGATCGGGGAACCGGATCACCACGGTCCAGGTCGCCACCCACTCCCCCTCGAGGACGGTCTTCCCGGCACTGGCGACCAGCAGCTCCGCCCCTTCGGCCTTGAGCTGCGCCACCACATGACGGCCGTAGTCGCGGCGATACCGCTCGACGTCGGGTACCTGCAGCAGGGCGATGAAATAGGTGGGCATCGTCGTCGCTCAGGACCCGCTCCGCCGGAACAGCTCGTCGACGAAGGCGCGCGCCGGGGTGCGGCTGGTATCAAGCTCCTGCAGTCGCAGCGTCCCGTCCGGCTGCAGGGCGAGCCTGACGCTGGTGTGCCGCTGGGCCGGTGTCTCCTCCAGCAGGAGGTCCCCGCCGGTCAGCGATCCGAGGAAATGACGGAAGGGAGCGACGGTGCTGAATTCGACCAGCTCCACCTGGCGCGGGAGTCCCGTGGCCCACACGAATCCCTCCGCCTCGAACTGGTCTGCACTCTGGGCGATCAGGCTGAAGCGGAGTGCCCGTCCGCCGAGGGCCACGGTAAAGGTGAGCGAATCGCGAATCGGTCCGGTGACCCCTTCGCCCTCGCCGATCCAGGTGCCGATGAATGGAGAGAGACCGGTCGTATCGGCCGTGGATGGTTGCGGCCGCCGGGCCTCATGCGGGTTCCCGGAACCGGCGATGAGGAGGCCGAGCAGGGCGGTGGCGCGGGGCAAGTGATGGAGCATCTGGAGATTCCCTGAGCGATGAGTGGATCGGGCGGGCGCCAGGACTCAGGTGGAATCCGACGCCCCGTGGGTCCCACCGGAGAATCCGCCGGGGCCGAAGATCCCGAATCCGACGCCCGCCAGCACGAAGCAGGCGACGCTGATCCGTCCATGTCCCAGCAGGATCAGGCCGATCCCGCCGATCATGAGCGCGAAGGAGAGGCCCATCCCCCACGACTTCTGTTTCCCGGTCATCGGTCCTTATCCGCGCGTCCGCGAAACGTTGAGCGCGACCGCCGCGCGGATGAGTGCCTTGAACGCCGTCGCGTTGATCTTCTCGCCGTTGCGGATGTCGATCGCGCGGCGGGTGTTCCCCTCGAGACTCGAGTTGAAGAGCTCCGCCGGGTCGTCCAGCGTAGCGCCCTTCGCGAAGGTCAGCTTCACGACCTCCTTGTAGGTCTCTCCGGTGCAGAGGATCCCGTCGTGTGACCAGACCGGAACCCCGCGCCACTTCCACTCCTCGACCACGGCCGGGTCGGCCTGCCTGATGAGGGCGCGGACCCGGGCGAGGACAGGCCCCCGCCAGTCATCCAGCTCCTTGATCCGCGCATCGATCAGCCGGGAGGGGGTGGTTCCCTGCGGCGTCACGCGCTGCTTCGCGACCGGGCGCTTCGCCGGTCCCTTCGGCTTGCTGCGGCTCTTGTCAGGCATCACGGGCTCCCGGGTAGGGGTCACGGATCACGGCGCTTCTGCGGCATCACGCTCGGCTACGGTGTGCCGGCCGCGGGGGCCGGTATCGAGCTGTTCCAGATCTCGCGGGTGAAGAGCCACCGCCCATCGGCGGTATGCTGCCAGACCTGGATGAAGTGCCCCCGGTCGACCACCGGGGCACCGCCGGCGACCGGCGTCAGCCCCCACGCATAGGTGCCCACCAGGGTGGCCCAGTCGCCTCCCAGGTAGACCTCCTCTTCCGAGAGATCCAGCGAGCTGGTGCGATACTGGCTCAGGAACCCGGTCAGCCACGTGCGGACCGCGGCCTTGCCGATCACCGCCGCCTCGTTCGGCGGCATCATCCGCACGTCGTCGGCGACGTAGACGAAGAAGCCGGTCGTGTCGTTGCTGCGGAGTGCCTGGTGGAACGCCACGTTGGCCGAATCGAAGCCGGCCCGCAGTGCGGTCCCCGAACGGGGCGCCTGTCCGCCGCACCCGCTGAGCAGCACACCGACGAGCGCCGACGCGCCGAGCCGGAAGAGGGAGCCGCGGGTCGCTGACAGCAGCAGCCGGTCGTCGATGCGCATGGATGTCTCGATGAAGGGAATGGTCCTCCCGCTCGTTGCAGAGCGGGCGAGGAAGGGTATCGCGCAATCGCCGATGCTGCCACCCCGGACAGTCGGTGGCGACACCGAGTCGCGGTACGCAGCGCTCAGGGCTCCGGTGAGGCCATGGTGAGCGGCCGCTCGTAGACCAGCAGCTCCTCCGGGCTTCCGTCAGGCAGGACGGACGCCTCCGTCCGGACAAGCCGATAGCCCCGCGCCAGGTAGAACCGCTGCGCGCGGGGATTCCGGCCCGAGCAGTGGAGCCAGGTCCGGAGAAACCCGACCTCGGCGATCTGCCGTTCGCCCTCCGTCAGCAGGGCGGTGCCGATGCCCCGGCGCTGAAAGGCCGGGTCCACCCACAGCCCGTTGATCTCGTCGGCCATGGGCTGGACCACGCCCGCGAGCCCGCCATCCAGCTCGGCGACGGTCATCGCCGGCCAGTGCGTGCGATACCAGGACGACGCGCGATCCGCCTCCGCCCACTCGCGCACCGCCGTCGCCGGCAGCGTCTCGGCGAAGGCGCTCAGCCACGAGCGCCGCGCGAGCGCGATGAGCGCCGGGAGGTCGCGCTCGGTGGCGCGGCGGAGTGCCAGCGCAGAGGGTGTGTTCATCGCCAATGCGCCGGGTTCAAGCCGAGGGGTCGCACACGGCCTCCGTTACTGCCTGACGATGTCCACCGAGATCTCCACCGCCGGCGTCGTCCCCCGGTTCTCCAGCCAGTGCAGGGTGTGCCGGTCCTCGGGCCACCCCACGCCCGGTCCGTACTCCGTGGCGACGCCACTCCGATGATCGGTGATGGTGCCCTCGAGGATGTACACCATGCCGGGCCTGTCCCGGTGGTCGTGCAGCGGACCGAAGACGGCGCCGGGTGCCATGGTCACCATGCGCATGCGCAACTGGCGCCCCGCCATGCCCTCGATCTCGGGGCCGAGGTCGAGGGTGCCGAGCAGCGTCACCGTCACCCCCTTCGCCGCGGCGTCCGACGTCTCGTTGCTCATCATGCCCTGCCTTCGATGAATGGTGGCATCGCCGCAGGTGCGGCGTGCTGCGCGGTATACAGGTCGGTGGAGAGGTACTTGAGCCCGGTGTCGCAGGCGATCGTGGCGATCACCGAGCCGGAGGGCAGCTCTTCGGCGACCCGCAGCGCCGCGGCGACATTCGCCCCGGTGGAGGTCCCCGCGAAGACCCCCTCCTCCCGCGCCAGCCGGCGGGCCATCGCCTTCGCGTCCGCCGTCGAGACGGCCACGATCCGGTCCGCGATCCCGGCACGCCAGATCGGCGGGACGAAGCCGGGGCCGACTCCCTCGATCTTGTGGGGTCCCGGTTCCCCGCCACCTAACACAGGCGATTCCGCCGGCTCGACGGCGACCACCGTCACGCCGGGGCTGGCCCGGCGGAGCGCCTCCGACGCACCCGTGATGCACTGCGCCGTCCCCACGCTCTGCACGAACAGATCGATCCGCCCGCCAGCCTGCTCGAGGAGCTCCTCGGCCATCGGATGGTACCCCGCCGCGGCGTCGCGATTGTTGAACTGATCCACGTAGTAGGTCCCGGGCCGGCTGGCGAGCTCCTTCGCCGTCGCGATCATCCGCTGAATGAGCTCCTTCGTCGTGCGGCCCCCCTCGCTGGGCAGCTCGATGACCTCGGCGCCGAGCGCGCGCATGTGATCCCGCTTCTCGCGGCTGAAGGCGTCGGAGGTGACGATGGTGATCGGAAGTTCGAGCGCGGCACAGACGAACGCCAGCGACGTGCCGGTGCTCCCGCCGGTGTACTCCACGACCGACATGCCGGGGGTGAGTTCGCCGCGTGCCATCGGCCCGAGGATGGCGCCGAGGGCCATGCGGTCCTTCATGCTGCCGGTGGGGTTCTGTCCCTCGAGCTTGAGGTAGAGACGGACGTCGCGTCGGGGGAGAACCTTGCGAAGCAGGATCGTCGGTGTGTGACCGATCGCCTGCAGGACAGGAGGGAGGTCGTGCATGCGCACCCGAGGTGAGGGCCAGGGAGGCGTCAGGGAGCTGTCGAGTCGTCCGAGCGTCGGTGTAAGCTGTTGCGCGTGCCGGTGTCGCGCAAACCGGCGGCGCCACCCTCCTGGCCAGGGGGCGTCACATCCTTGAGCAGAACCTCGACGTGGTCCGGAGTCAGCCCGAGTTCACTGAGGATCTCCTCCTGGGTGGCGTGCTCGAAGTCCCTTCGCCGGGCCTGAAAGATCCACTCGCGTGCCAGTGGCGCATCCAGCGCCTGGTCCTGCAGCAACTGCCAGCCGCTCTCATCCACGAAGAGCCGAAGCGCATGTTCGAGGGATTCGAAGTCGTTCTCGCTCCAGCGGCGGTCGCGGGGATGCCAGAACCGGGTCCGCAGGGTGGCGCCCCCGGATGCCGCCTCTTCCGGCGTCAGCGCACGCGTGCTGACCACCACCAGGTGAATCGGCTCCGGGTGTGTGGAAGGGGAGGGGAGTTCGAGCGGGGCGGGGGCGATCGCCGCGACGGCGACGGGGTCCGGTCTCGATTCGTCGGCACGCACAGGCAGCTCCTGAACGATTGTCCGAAGCGTAACCGCCACGGGAGAGCCGATGCCACCTGTCAGCCGCGGCGCCTCTGTCGCGAAATCGGCCTGCGGAGTTCGTTACTGCGGGCGCTCCCTGGCCTGCCGACTCAGCTCCGAGAACCAGTTGAGCACCAGCTCGATGCGGGTGATGGCGGGGACCCGATCGACGGGCTGAATCCGAAGGAAACGGGAGCCGTCCCGCGCGATGCTGAAGCTGGTGTTGCCGGTGATCGTCCGCTGGAACCACCCCTCGTACAGCAGCCGGGGCGGGCTCGCGGAGAAGCTGGCGCCGGGCGTCACCGAGACGACCATCAGCCGGGTCCCGTTCTGATAGAAGAGCTCCCGGCCATCGCGCGACCAGAGCGGCTCGGTGCCGCCATCGGTCGAGACCAGCCGCCGCTCCCCCGAGCCCGCGAACGGCGCGACGAAGATCTCCCATCGGGATGAGACCAGCGTCTGGTATGCGACCCACCGTCCGTCCGGCGAGAGCTGGCCATCGTGCCCGGCGGCGGGCAGTGGCAGGAAACGACGCGGTGCCGGGTCCCCGTCCAGCCGGAGCACCCACGTGGCGGAGCCCTCCGGTTCGTCCGGCCCGTTCTCGTCGTAGATGAGGATGCGGCCGTCGGTGGAGAGCGACGTCGGCGTCTGGATGACACCACGCTTGATGGTGAGCCGCTCCTCCCCGCCCGATCCGTCGACTGCCAGTCGATAGAGATTCCGGGTCCCCTGGCGGGTGCCCCGATAGTAGATGTGGGTGCCGTCGACGCTCCATTGCGGCGACTGGCTGCTCCCGGCGCCGGTGGCAAGGGGCGTCAGGGTGCCCCGGCCGAAGTCGTAGAGCCAGAGCCGAGTCACCCCTTCCCGGATCTGGACCACGGCCCGGCTTCCATCGGGTGAGAGGGCGATGTTCTCGTAGGCTCGCTCGGGGAGCGGCAGCGGCGTGATCGCCCCCGACCGCCCGGCCCAGACCAGCCGCTGGTTGTTGTAGGAGACGCCGCTGCTGATGTACGCGAGCGTGCCGTCGTCGGAGACGGCATAGTTGCCCGAGCCCTCGTTCCCGATGCCGTCGTTCGGGCGTTCCTCGGCGGTGACCGGCACATCCTTGCCCAGCCCCTCCGCCGAGGGCTTCCACGGCACCGTGAAAAGCTGGCCGCGATGCGTGTACAGGAGAAGCCGGCGCTCGGGGACGTACTGGGGTGCATCCCCACCTTTCACGAGCAGGGTGTGCACCGCGGCACCGAGCGCCTGCGATGCGATGTGATGCTCGTCGTCGCCCGGGCCGGTCCAGACGGCGAAAAGCAGCGTCTTCGTGCCCGCGATCCGGTGCGGCCAGCGATGGCTGATCTCCCCGGTGATTGTGTCGAGCTGCGTCACCTGCGTGGGAGTGCCCCCGCCCTCCGGCACCCGCCAGATCCCGCCGATGTTGGTGGGCGCGTAGTAGATGAAGCCGTCGTCCCCCCAGGCGCCGCCCCGGTGGAACGGCGCATCGGCGAGTGGCTGCAGGGCCGCGCCGTTGAGGGCGATCTTCCGGAGCTTCGATCCCGAGAAGAAGCCGATCCAGCGTCCGTCAGGCGAGAAGAAGGGGCCATCACCCCCTTCGGTGCCGTCGAGCGGCTCCGCCACCGCCTGATCGAGCGCGCGGATGAAGATGCGGTTCTTGCCGTCCCTCTGGCCGACGTAAGCGATGCGGGCGCCGTCGCGGGAGATGGCGACCGGATTGAGGTTGCCGGCGCCCAGTTCGTAGCCTTCGGGAAGCTGGATACTGACTCGAGCGCTCCGCCCGCCGGCAACACTCGCGCGGGCCCCGCCGAGCCAGCGGGTCAGCCCGAAGGTGACCAGCGCGACGACGGCCGCCACCGGCAGCACGAGGCGCAGCAGCGTGCGCGGGCTCGGCGCCCCCCGGGCACCCTTCGCCGCGGCACTGGCAGTGGTGAACGCCGCGTTGTCGAGCGCCGCCGCGAACGCCGCCGCACTGGCGAACCGGTCCGCCGGCAGCTTCTCGAGCGCCGTCTTCACCGCCGCCTCGATATGCGGCGGGATGCTCTTCCGCTGCAGCGTGAGACTCCGCGGCTCCTCCGTCATCACCCGCGCCACGATCGCCTGCGCGGTCGGTCCGACGAAGGGCGGCTCTCCCGCCAGCATCTCGTACAGCACGCAGCCGAGCGCGTACACATCGCTCCGCGGCGTGATCTCCCGCTCCCCCATCGCCTGCTCGGGACTCATGTAGTGCGGCGTGCCGAGCGACATCCCCGTCTCGGTCATCCGGGTGCCGCCATCCGAGCGCGAGGCGGCGAGGGCGATGCCGAAGTCGGCGACCAGCGCATGGCCCCCGTGCAGCAGGATGTTCTCCGGCTTGATGTCGCGGTGAACCACGCCGCTCCGGTGCGCATACTCCAGCGCGTCCGCGACCTCGCGGGCGATCCGCACCGCCTCGTCCACCGGGAGCTGCTTGTCGCGGGTGAGCCGGTCGCGCAGGGTCTCCCCGTCGACGAACGGCATGACATAGAAGACGACGTCCGCGCCCCGTCCCGAGCCATCCCCGGTGCGGCCCGAGTCGAACAGCGCCAGGATGTGCGGGTGCTGCAGGTTGGCGGTGGTCTTGATCTCCGCGAGGAACCGGTCGGCGCCGATCACCGCGGCCAGCTCGGGGCGGAGCACCTTGAGGGCGACCTTGCGGTCGTGACGGAGGTCCTGCGCGAGGTAGACGGTGGCCATCCCGCCGGCGCCGAGCTCGCGCTCGATCCGGTAGCGGTCGGCGAGGGCGCCGGCGAGGTGCTCGAGATTACTGGACATGTGGGGTGGCGGAAAGCTATCCCGCCCGAGGGAGACGGCTAGGGGCGCTGCGCCGCGGTCATTTCGAGGACCGGCGCGGCCGCTTCGTCGCGCCATCGGTCCGGATGATGACTCGGCCTCGCCCGCTGGACGGCAATGCAACGGCACTCGCCTTGATCGCCGCGGCGATCAGCGCCTCCACATCGGGATGCGCCAGCCGGCGGGCCGACTCCACCTGGATGAAGCGGGTCCGCTTCGCGGATCCCTGCAGCAGCTTCTTCGGGTCGGGCAGCTTCGGTCCCTGATTGAAGTACAGCGCCACGCCGTCGGCGCGCGCGGCGGTCGAAAGGATCCCCTGGATGCCGTGCTCGCTCGGCGAATACGAGATCACCAGTCCTGTGGCGTAGACGTACACCAGCTCGTTGGCCGTCGGCAGCCGCTTGCGGAGCGCCGCGCGGACCGCGCGGATGAGCGGCTGCTGCGCGGGATCGCACTTGGCGATCATCGCACGCAGCTGGGCTTCCGGGGTGGAGGTGGTGCTGGCGGGCATCGGGGGCTCCCGGTTCTCGTTGGCGATGTACCACCCTCAGTCGTGGGCAGGCACGGAGGCCTGCCCTACCAACCTTCCCTCCGATTCACGGCGCCGGCCGCAGCACCCGATCGCCGTCGATCCTGACGATGATGTAGGTGATCTTCGGCGTCAGCAGCTGGGCGAAGCCGTGTGGCGTGTGCGGCGGGATCACCACGACATCCCCGGGCCCGACCTCGCGCCGCACCCCGCCACGAATCGTCGTCCCGCGGGCACTCGGCCCGATGAGACCGAGCACGATCGGACTCTCGGCCGGGAAGGGATGCGGATCATCCAATGCCCCGCCGACGACGAGAATCCCCCGTCCCTCCCGGATCTCGTAGACCTCGGTGATGGCGTCGTGCACGATCGCGTCCGGCGGCGTCCTTCCGTCGACCTGCGACCGGCGCACCACCGAGACGCCCACGTTGTAGCTGCCGACCGGCACGAGCCGAAGCCGGACATCCGCGACCGCGGTGGTATCGGCCAGGGTGATCGCGTCGTGAATCTCGGCGCTCGTCATGGCGAGGCTGCTGTCGGCGACCCCCTGTGCCGACAACATCGCCGGCGCGAGCAGGAGGAGCAGGGCGGAGCAGGGGAGTGCGCGTGTCATCGGCTCGAAGGCAAGAGAGAGGTCGTGCCCGGACTACCGCGGAATCACCGGCAGCACCACATGCGTCGGGTGCGCCGCGTCGTGCAGCAGCCGCTGGTGCGCCACCACGAAGGTGGTGTCCCGCTCGTTGTTGCCGCCGGTGTTCAGGTTGCGGTCGTACTTGGGGAAGAGCGCCGACGAGATGCTCACCCGGAGCCGATGACCTGGCTGAAAGACCGTCGACGTGAACCAGAGATCGAGGTCGTAGCGCTCCACCCGCCCCGGCACCAGCGGCACTTCCCGCTCCATCCCCTTCCGGAAGCGCGCCCGCACCAGCCCGTCCTGCACCCGCTCGGCGTGACCATCCGGAAAGACGTCGAGCAGCATGACGGCCCAGTCGGTGTCGCGGCGATTGGTCGCGGCCCACACCTGCGCTGTCATCTCCCCCGTCACCTCGAGCGGCCGGGTGAGCGGCGCCGAGGTGTAGACCAGCGCGTCCTTCCGGGTGGCGTTGAGCGCGGTGTAGTCCTCGTTGAGCGACTCCTCGAGCTCGCGCGAGTCGATGAGATACGGCGTCGGATCGGCGGGATCGTACGTGAAGGTGTCGGCCGCGGCGCCCTTCGGCGGCAGCGAGTCGAGCACGCCGTCACCGGCGCTGGTCTGCGCATGCCCGCCCGAGGAGACGTACCACCTGGTCAGCTTCTGGCGCGCCAGCGGCCACTCGTTCTCGGTGCGCCAGACGTTGTCGCCCTGGATGAAGAGGTCGAGGTGGGGCAGGGTGTCGACGCCATTGTTCCTGCCGAGCAGGTAGTGATCGAACCAGCGGAGCTGAAGATCGCGATACTGGTAGCGCGCCTGCGGTCCGAAGTCGCCGGCGACATAGTCCACCCCCTTGTGGGCGTGCACGCCCATCACGATGTGCCAGTTGGGGTGGTTGGGATGATTGAGCAGCGAGTCGGTGTAGTAGATCGGCCCGCGTGAATCGTCGTGCCAGCCGGCCATCGACAGCACCGGCGCCCGCACCTTGTCGAAGTAGGTGGTGGCGGCGCGGGTCTTCCAGTACGAGTCGAGCGTGGGATGCGCGATCCAGCGGTCCCAGAGCGGGATCTTGCCACAGCCCAGCCGCTCTGGCAGCGTGGCAATCGGCAGGTGGGTTATCGCCTCGCCGATGTCGAGCTCCGCCGTGTTCGGGTCGAGGTCTCGTCCCCGCATCAGGCAGGCCCAGTCCACGTTGATCGGGCCGAACGCCATCGCGGCGTAGGGCACGACCACCCACGGATCGGGCGACGCCGCCGTGGGGGAGATCGCGGCGAGGTGCGGCGGATTGCTGACGGCCGCATACCAGGCCAGTCGCCCTTCATCGGAGTGACCGATCAGGCCGACCTTGCCGTTGGCGCCCGGGAGCTTCGCCGCCCACTCGACCGCGTCGTAGCCATCCTGGATGTCGGTCGTGTAGTCGCCGAAGTCCGCCACGTCGCCGCTCGACTTGCCCCGTCCCCGCACCAGCTGCCCGATATAGATGTAGCCGCGCGACGCCCACCACTTTCCCGCCATCGGATTGGTGGCGCGGTAGGGCGAGCGCTGCATGACGACGCCGAAGGGCCCGGGGCCCACCGGCCGGACGATGTAGGTCTCCAGCTTCGCGCCATCGCGGAGCGGCATCAGCGTCGAGCTGTCGATCGTGACCGCGTACTGCGAGTCCGAGGCCGGCATCGTCCACACCTGGTGGTCCTGCTCCACCACCCCCGGCGTGGAGCGGCGCACCAGGCGGAAGCGGCGATCGAGCGGCTTGTCGTTGCTGAACTGCACCCCCACCAGCGTGTCGCCGTGCCAGGCCGCGCGCATGACCGTCGCCGAATCCTGGGTCAGCCACACCGAGTCGCCACTCGCCGCGATCTTCGTGACGCTGAGCATCGTCTGGCCGGTGCGGCGGCGGAGCCACCCCACGTTGCCGGAGTCGCTCGCCGCGAAGTGCGCGAACCCCATCCGGCGCCACCCCTCGAAGCCGAAGTGCGGCCGCGCGCTGAGCGCGACATAGACATCCCACTCGCCGGCGAGGTTGCCGCTGCTGCGCCGGGCCAGCGTGGCGCCCGTGGCCAGCGACACCACCAGGAGCAGGGCGAGCCAGCGAGCGCCACGTGCGCGCGACGTCAGGTGCGACATGTCATACCCCCGTATCCACGACCACAGTCGCCCGCCGGCGAGCGCCGAGCAGGATGCCGACACCAATCAGGTTCATCACCACGATCATGGAGGCGATCTTCAGGGCGAACCCCGCCTCGTTCTCCACCTTGATGATCGGAAACAGCGACAGCACGATGTAGAGCAGCGTCATCACCAGCCCCGAGACCGAGGCGATGCGGAGCCAGAGCGAGGGCCGCGGCGACACTTCGCGGAGCCCGAACAGCGGGATCGCGAACATCACCACGTACGCCAGCGCGTAGAAGGTGCCCCCGGCGTTGAACAGGAGCTGGAATGCCTCCGCCTGGCCCACCCCGATCAGGCTCAGCAGCGACACCACGAAGGCGCACACCGCGACCAGCAGAATCGAGTTTACCGGTGTGCGGAAGCGCGGATGCAGTTTGCTGAACGCGGCAGGCAGCAGCCGGTCCCAGCCGGCCACCATCGGAAGCCGTGTCACCGCGGTGAAGCTCACGCTCACCTGCGCCACCCGCATCGCCAGCGTCATCAGGATCGCGATGGTGACGAGCGGGCCGGCGATGCCGAACGGGCCGAACCCGACGCGCAGCACCTGCGGCATCGGGCCGACCAGGTCGATGTCATTCGCCGGGACATACGCCACCACCGTGGCGGTCCCCATGATGAACATCACCGCGATCGCCGGTGCCGCGATGTAGACCGACTTCCGCACCGCGCTCGCCGGGGCGCGCGTCTCACCGGCGAGAATGGCGATGTACTCGAATCCCCCCAGCGCCCCGAATCCCATCTTGGCCAGGATGTTCAGGTTGAAGAGCGAGAGGGCGGGGATCTCGGCGCGGAACGGATGGAACTCGCTCAGCTGGCCGGTGGCGAGGCCGATGAACGGCAGCACCATCAGCACCGCGAAGATGATGAGCATGAACACGCCACCGATGCCGTGCACCCATTTGCCCACCGCGAGCCCCACCGTCGCGGCAACGGCCATCAGCGCCAGAATCACCGCCGAGGAGAGCGCGACGAACCAGGTGCTCGAGGTCATCCACGCCGCGCTCGGCCCGAGCGCGTACGAGAGATACGTCGCGCACTGGATACCGATCTCCGAGGTGTAGACGATGACGTAGAGCCAGAGATTCCAGGCCAGCAGGAAGCCTACGACCGGGTTGAATCCCAGCTTGGCCCACTGATACAGCCCGCCCTCGAGCGGCATGAGCTGGTTGAGGTAGATCACCACGGCGGACATCGGCAGGTAGAACAGCACGATGGCGAGCAGCCAGAGCACCACGTGCGATGGCCCGAGCTTGCCGGCGACGCCGATCCAGGTGAGGCCGATGATGAACAGGATCTGCGTCAGTGCGAGATCGCGGACGCCGAGTTCCTTCTTGAGCGCGGCGCTGTGGGCCTCGACGCGGGCCTCTTCCTGGGCGAGCGTCATGCGGAGGCCTTTGCTCCGAGGGAATCCCACAGCCGGGCCCACGCCGCGAGGCCTTCGTGGAGGCGGTGCACCCGGAAGAACTCGTTCGGCGCGTGGAAGTCCTCGTCACCCGTCGAGAACGAGAAGTACACCGTGTCGAGTCCCAGCTCGCGCTTGAAGATCTCGGCCACCGGCAGCGTGCCCCCCATGCGGACCATCAGCGGCGCCTTTCCATAAGTAGCCTCGAGCGCTGCGGCGGCCGCCCTGAGTGCCGGATTGTTGCGGTCGGTGGCGCAGGGCCGCGCACCATGATCGCCGGGCGTGACCGTGAGCCGCGCGCCGGCGGGCAGGTGGCGCTCCAGATGCCGCGTCACCAGTGCAACGATCTCCTCCGGATCCTGATCCGGCACGAGGCGACAGGTGAGCTTGGCGTGCGCCACCGACGGAATGACCGTCTTCTCGCCCGGCCCCTGGTACCCGCCCCACATGCCGTTCACCTCCAGGGTGGGCCGAGTCCACTGCCGTTCGAGCGTGCTGTAGCCCGGTTCACCGAAGGCGGCCGCGGCGCCGACCTGCCTGAGGTAGCTGGCCTCGTCGAATGGCAACACCGCAACCTCGGCCCGCTCGGCGGTGCCCAGTTCGCGAACTCGATCGTAGAAGCCGGCCACCGCGACCCGGCCGTCCGGCTGGTGCAGCGAGGCGATGAGCCGCGCCATCGCATGCAGCGGGTTGACCACGCTCCCGCCATGCCGTCCCGAGTGCAGATCCTTCGCGGCCCCCTGCACGGTCAGCTCCAGTCCCGCGAGCCCCCGGTTCCCGATCGTGAGCGACGGCTCGTCGATGCGCCACATCGCGCCGTCGGCCGAGAGCACCATGTCGGCCGCGAGCAGCTCGCGGTGCTCGGCGACGAAGGCGCCGAGGTGGCGGCTGCCGACCTCCTCCTCCCCTTCGATCATGAACTTCACGTTGATGGGCAGCCGCTGCCGCACCGCGAAGAACGCCTCGGCCACCTTGATGGGGATGAGCATCGGCCCCTTGTCGTCCGAGACGCCGCGGGCATAGAGGCGGCCATCGCGAACAGTGGGCCGGAACGGCGGGCTCTGCCAGAGATCGAGCGGGTCCGCCGGCTGCACGTCGTAGTGACCGTAGATCAGCGCGGTCGGCGCTCCCGGCGCACCGAGCCACTCGCCGTACACCACACTCGAACCGGGCGTGGGGATCGTCCGCACGCTGAACGGCCCCGCGGCCTCGAGCTTCGAGGCGACCCACGCCGCCGCGGCGTGCAGATCGGCCGCGTGCGCCGGATCGGTGCTGATGCTCGGGATGGCGGCGAACTCGATCAGCTCCTCGAGTATCCGCCCGCGCCGCCCCTCGAGCTGGGTGAGTACCGCGGCGAGGTCGCTCACTTGCCACCGTCGATCGAGAGCACCTGGCCCGTCACCCAGCCCGCCGACTCCGACGCGAAGAAGAGCACGCCGGTGGCGATGTCCTCCACCGTGCCCAGCCGCTTGAGTGCGATCCCTTCGATCAGCGCCTGCTGCTTCTCGGCGCCGTAGGCCTGCCACTGCCGCTCGGTCGTGGGATTCGAGCGCACGAAGCCGGGTGCCACGTTGTTGACGGTGATGCCCCACGGTCCCAGCTCATGGGCGAGCTGCCGGGTGAGCCCGATCTGCGCCGCCTTGGCGGCGGCGTAGGCCTGGATGCCGGTGAGGCTGATGCCGAGTCCGGCGCCGCTCGAGATGTTGACGATGCGGCCGTACTTCGCCGCCTTCATCCCCGGCGCCACCGCCTGCGAGCAGAGAAAGGCCCCGGTCACGTTCACGTCGAAGATGGCCTGCCACTCCGCCGGCGTGACCTCCTCGAGCGGCCGGCCCACCTGGCCCAGCACCCCGCCGGCGTTGTTCACGAGCAGATCCACCCGTCCGGTCGCCTGCGAGGCCTCGGCCACGAAGCGGCTCACCGCCTCCCGGTCGCGGACATCCACCGCGCGCACGCTGCAGCGGCAGAGCCGCCCGGTCTCGATGAGTTCATCCTCGAGGACGTCGCAGGCCCACACCGTCGCGCCCCGCTCCGCGAAGGCGAGCGCGATCGCGCGGCCGAAGCCGTGTGCGGCGCCGGTGACGATCGCGGTCCGCCCGGTGAAATCGAGCTTCACGACGCCAGGGCCTCGAGATTCTCGCGCGCGAGGGGGCGGATGCCCCGTTCGATCTCCTGGATCAGCGTGACCACCCGCGCCGTGAGCGGTGTCGGCACGCCGGCCTCCGCGCCGATCCGCACGATGATGCCGAGCTGCGCGTCGACCTCCGTCGTCCGCTTGCGGATCGCGAGGTCCCGCCAGATCCCGCTGTGGGTCTTGGCCGACTTCCGGTTGTGGGCGACGAGGGCGTCGAGCGACCCGGTGGCGGCGCCGGGCGGCGCATCGGGCAGGTAGACCGCGGGATCGAAGCCGTCGAACGACTCGGGGCGCACGCCGACCGCGAGGGCCACGGCGAGGATCTCGCGGGCCAGCGCGATGTAGAGTCCGCGATACTCCGGCGCCGCCAGCGAGTCCGCGATCGAATCGTTGGTGAGCGCCGTCGCGAAGAGCATCGCGCCGTAGGCTTCCTTGGCCCAGAGGTAGCCGAAGATGTTCGCGGTCGCGAGGGCGCGTTCGTCGAAATCGCGCCACTCGTCGCGGATCCGGAGCGCGCGCGGGGAGAGCCGGGTCTCCGCCGGGCCGAACGCCTCACCCACCGCCACCGTGCCGCGCCCGCCGTAGAGCACCACCCCCGGCTCGAGGTAGTCGGCCCCGAAGTTCACGAACGCGCCCACCGTGCGCCCCTCGCCGACGACCTCGGCGATCTCGAGTTCGTTGAGTCCGTTCTGGGCCGAGACTACGCAGCCTGTCGGAGTCAGGTGAGGAAGCAGGGCCCGCGTCGCCCCCGCGGTGTGATGCGCCTTGGTGGCGAGGACGATCGTGTCCCAGGTCCCGACCAGCCCATCGGGTGTGAAGGCGGAAAGGCGGACGGGCGGACCGGCGGACGGGCCTACGGTGAACTCCGCAATAGGACCTGTGATACGGAGCCCATTCCGATTGATCGCGTCGACGTGCTCGGCCACCGTGTCCACCAGCGTCACGTCATGGCCGGCCCGGGCGAGGAACGCGCCCATCGTGCCGCCGATCGCGCCCGCGCCCCAGATGAGGCAGCGCCCCCGCTCGGCTACGATGGTCCACCCCACGAGCCGTCGAGCAGTGCCCGGGTTTCCTCTACCGCCACCTGCCAGAGCGCGAGCACGTCGGCGTCGGGCCGCTCGTACAGACCGCCATAGTTGCCGTCGGGGATGTACTGCCGCGTCCCGACGGGATCGAGCAGCCGCACCTTGTCGTAGTCCACCATCGGCCGCTGCGTCTTCGGAAGATCGACGCCCGGGAGCCGCGTCCAGGGAAAGTTCTCCATCCAGGAGCCGTGCGACGCTACCGGATCGATGGCCTGTACCTTCGCCCAGGTCTTCGGCGCACTCCACCAGTTATGGAAGAGCACCTTGCAGCCGGGATGATCCGCGGACCACTCCTGGGCGAACTGCTGCGCCGCGCCGTTGCCGCCGTGGCCGTTGCAGATCATGATCCGCCGGAAGCCGCTGTGTGCCATGCTGTCGAGGATGTCGCGCACCATGGCGAGGTGGGTCTCCACGCGGATCGAGATCGATCCCGGGAACTCCCGGAAGTACGGGGTCACGCCGTACGAGAGGACGGGGAAGACCGGAATCCCCAGCGGCTCCGCCGCGTCCGCCGCGACGCGCTCGGGGAGGATGCAGTCCACCGTCAGCCGGAGATAGCTGTGCTGCTCGGTGCTGCCGAGCGGCAGCACCGCGCGGTCGTCCCGCTGGAGGTAGGCCTCGACCTGCATCCAGTTCATGTCGCTGATGCGCATCGCGCGGTCCCGTCGTGGTCAGTGGTGAACCAGAATACGCTACCCCGGCTCCGAGCGTAAGGAGCGCGGCGTGCGTCGACGGCGCGATATCAGTGCTCCGACTACTGGGTCAGGTCGATCCCCGCATCGGTGAGCAGCTTCACGACCTCGGCCCCGATGCGCATGCCCCAGCGCTGACCCAGCTTGCCGGCCGCGATGGAGATGTCCCCCTGCGCCGCGGCGAAGCGCTGGCCCAGCGGCGAGGAAAAGAAGGTGAGCAGCTGACGCAGGTCGTCCTTCGAGTACTGGGCCGCCACCACCGGGACGAGCGAATCGATCAGCTCGGGGACCCGGCGCCGGGCGACCGCGGTGGCGCTGTCGAAGAACACGGCGGGAAGACCGCTGGCCTGGTGCCGCTGCATGTCGAACGCCGTGTTCAGTGTTTTGAGCATCGTCTCCCCGGTCCCCTGGGCGGTGATGAGCTGCCGGGCCAGCGCAAGTTGCGCGGAGTCCGGCGGAGCCGTCTGGGCGGAGAGACTGCCTGCCAATGGAGCGCAGGAAAGGGCGAGCAGGAGGCTGGTGACGCGTCGGGCGGTCATGGTGGTGGACCGGGAGTGGAGGTGGGGCCTGACAAGTCAGGATAAGTTGCGAATCGCGCCCCGCCGGCGCCAGTGGTGGTGGGAAGCCGGCCGCGTCGCCGTTCCCCGCCTCCCGGGCCCGATTCGCCTGTCAGGCTGGAAGCGGTGCCTTGATCTCGACCGCGATGACCCTGAGCTCCGTGCCGCCCACGTTCTCGAGCGTATGCGGACCGAGTGGGGGCGACCAGAGCGTCCCCGGTGAGGTGGCAAGCGCGGGCTTCGTGCGGCTGTCCAGGAGAATCGTGCCGGCCGCATCGCGACGGACGAAGGCACTCCAGCTCACCACGTGAAGGACACTGGACCAGGGGTGACAGTGCAGTGGCGTCGTCTGGCCCGGGAGAATGCAGGTATCGAGCACCCGCACCGAGGCATTCTCGAGCAGCAGCCGATGCTGCGCGGGAGCGGCGACAAGCGCATCGAGATGCGCCGGCCAGGAGGCCGGATCCATGGGATCTCGGGCGGGAGCTGCCGATCGGCCGCGCAGGATTTCGCGGTCGACCGCTTCCCCCTCGGGATGAAAACATCGGAGCTGCCCATCCACGCCATCGAGATACAGCCGGCCGCACTGTCGGCACTGCCACGCTCCGCGTGCCGGTCGCCCCAGAATCACCCGCGCACGCTGGCAGGCCGACTCCCCGCTGCTCCTTCCCTCGGCGACGTCATCGATGACGCCGTCGAGCGCATCGAAGGTGGTCAGCCACTCCTGATCGGGAATGAGGTGACCCTTCTGTGGCAGGTCATCGGTGCCGTCCACGATCTCGGCGCCGCAGTGGCAACGGATCTTCATGGTCAGGCGCCGGTCAGTCCTCCGCGTCCGGCCCCATGCCGGGATAGAGGAGGGTCGAGCAGTGGGGACAGACGCCGTGGGTGAACGAGAGCTCGGTCTTCGCAGACACGTAGCCTTCGATCGAGACCCAGTTGCCCTGCTCGTCACGAATCCGCCGGCACGACGCGCAGATCGGCAACAGCCCCCGCAGGGTGCGGGCTTCGGCCAGGGCACGGTCCCGCTCGCGGACGAGGTCCGCCAGATGCCGTTCGTGGGCCTTGAGCGCGGTCACGTCGGCCACGTGCACGAAGAACCCCATGACGACGCCCTCCCGCACGTCCGGGGTGTAGGTGGCGATCGAGTCGCGCATCGCCGAGCCGTCCGGAACCGGAATCTGCCGTTCGAAGGTCTGCTCTTCGCCGGCAAGCGCCGCCAGGACGTAGGGCCGGTTGAGCGGATAGATCGGCCCCAGCAGATCGCGGAGGCGCGTCCCGATCAGCTGCTCGCGTGAACGCCCGAACCAGCGCTGATACGCCTGGTTCGCGAACTGGCAGACCTCGTCCCGGTCCCAGTAGGCGATCATGGCGGGGATCCGGTCGATGACGGACAGGGCCATCCGGGAGAGTTCGGACTCTTCCAGGGCAGGTGACGGCATGATGACCTTCGCTCGGGGGGTCAGGTAACGTAGAGCGATGGACGCGCGGAGGCCAACGGGATGGGGAGGCTGGCGGTCGGACTTGCCCGGGCGCCGGAATCCTCGCACGGCTGCCTGGTCGCTCCGCCTCCGCACCAGAATTCGGCTGCAGCGGGTGGCTCGCCTCCCGCCCATGGCCGCATGGAACCCAATCCCGCCGAGCGGCGTCAGGTTCCTGCACACACAACCGACGAGGGTGCATGCGGAAACAGGCCGTGATGCTCGTTCTGTTGGTGCTGGTGGCGCGTGCCGGTGCGGCGCAGGTGCAGGTCGTCGGGCCCAGCTTCGCGGCGCTCTCCGTGCCGGACCTTTCCGCGAGCGAGCGCTGGTACAGCGAGGTCTTCGGACTCACACGGGTCTTCGAGGGTGCGGCACCCGACTCCTCTACCCGGGTCGTTCTCCTCAGCGGTCCGGGGCTGCGGGTCGAACTGGTCTGGCATCGCACCGCCCGCTCGCTCGAGTCATATGCGGGGCGTCCGACCCCGCCTGACCAGGTCTTCGGGCCGGCCAAGATCGGGTTCTACGTGGTGGACCTGGACCGAGCCCTGGAGCGGCTGCGGGCCCGGCATGCCATCATCGAGGGGGAGTGGCTCACCCGGCCGCCGCACGTGCCGGCCAGCGACACGCTGTGGACCAGGAACGCACTGGTCCGGGATCCCGCCGGGACCTACCTCCAGCTCTTCGAGAAGCGGTAGGCAGTCGCAGACGGGCTGAGGGCTCACGACGTGGTGTTTCGTCCTTCGGCCTGGACGGCCGACGGGGGCCGTTACGGCTTTGGCAGACGAAGCATGGTGGTCGATCGTCCCGTGACCTTCCCATCCGCGATCTCCCGGGCATCGAAGTACACGAGGGTCTGACCGGATGCCTCCAGCCGACCGACCGCGAAGGCGCCGATGGTGCCGGAGGTCGTGCCGGGAGCAAGCGCATCCGTCTTCCATTGGGGGCCGCCCCATGGGCCGGTGGCCTTCTGCGCTGCCGACGGCTGGATGGCGCCGCGGGCCGGAAGCGCACCAAACGGCGTGCGGACCACGTCGGCCACCGTATCGATCTCCACGCTGGCGAGCGCCGGAATGGCGGCATCGGTCGGGAAGCGCCACCCCGTGGGAGTGGTCTGCAGCCGGAGCCGGAAGGTGGCGCGCGGGCGCATCTGCATGCTGTCGGCCATCGCCAGCATGCTCGTGTATTCGTCCTGGGTGATGCCCATGCGCGCGTCGTAGGGGACGGGCTGTCCCGGCTGCGCCTGCTGAGAATGGCTGCGCCACCAGGCGGGGTCGGCCTGGATGGCACGCTGGAGCCGGGCGGTGATCTCCGCGAGGCGAGGTGGGGTCCACAGTTCCAGCACCTCTGCCTCGATCTCCTGCTGTGGCAGCAGGCCGAGCAACAGGCTGCCGCTGGTCTGGGCCGTTGCATGGCCCGTCAGCAGGGTTCCGAGGAGAGCGACGGTGATGATCGTGGCTTTCATGTTCGCGAACATCTCGGTGTCTCGTGATTCTCGAGCAGAACGTGAATGGCGTGCAGCTGCGCGGGAGTGGCAGGGAGCTGGAGGACCTGCGGGGCCCGCTGCGTGGTGATCACTCGGCTGGCCGGAAAAAAATCGACCAGTGGCCGGAGTCTGCGGCTTCGATCCCGGACAGCCAGCGGAGCCGCACCGCGTCATCCACCATCGCCGGCCCGGGTGCAGGAGAGAACGCGCCGAGGCCAGTCTCCCTGGGGCTCCACCTGACAACCCTCCCAAAGCTGCGTCCCGAGGCCGGTGGCCGCAAGCCGACGAGGCGACACGCGGGGAGATGCCGCGGTGTCAGGCGATGGTTCGACAGCGCCGTTGGCGACTCAGGGCCAGAGCGCCGGTAGGGCCGCTGTCAGGAGGGCCTCACGTGGTTGTCAGCCTGCCAGCCTCGATATCGCGGCTCGAACCATCGCGCGCTCGCCAGACATCCCAGCTCACGGGGCCGGCAACCTCATCATCGAGCGCCATGCCGGCCACCCTGAGGGCGAGCTTGATCTGGCCATGGTGGTAGCTCTCGTGGAACACCAGGAACTGGAGCAGCGTGAGCGGGTGAGGGAAGTCCTGGTCAAGTGGCCGGTCCGACTCGATCCGGGCCTGGACCGCCTGCCGGAGCCGCCGGCCACTGTCCTCGAGCATCAGCCGGAGACTTGCGGGGTCGGCGTCCGCGTTCCACTGAACATCCGGAATCGCGCCTGCGAACTCGGGGGTGTTCTCCTTGAGCGAGCACATGCGTTCGAAGTGCAGGTGAGCGAACATGGCGGCGACCGTCGGGCTCCCCGGCATGGCCCGGGCAGCAAACCCGCCCGGAGGAATGACGCCGAGCAGTCCGAGGACGGTGGCCTGGTGGCGATCCCAGGCGTCGAGAATCGCCTCGAGGAGGCTGGAGGTGGTAGGCATTCAGAAAAGCTAGCGGAGAAACTCCGTAGTGGCAGGCTAACGTCTGCGCGAAAGCTGCGAAACCGGACTCACTCGCACTCGCAGTACCAATCAACCGCTTCTCTTCCACCGAACCTCGAAGCCACGTCTGCGTCCGGCGGCTTTCGAGCTCAAGGGTCACGCCCTCTGGAGGGTCGTGCTCGGCCTGACGACTGCGCTGAAGCTGCGAGGCGCCAATCCTGGGCGCGAGTAGTTCCTGGGACGCCCGCCCATAGGCCCTCCCAGAAGGCCGCCTGACGTCATGCGCCGGTTAAACGGCCTGGCGGCTTCCGACGGTGCATCCGCACGACCCTCAGTCCAAAACCCGCTGCAGCCGAGTGGTGAGGCTGTCGGAGGTATTCCAGGCGCCCGAAAGCGTCTGGCAAAAGCGGGTCTCACCGAGCCATTGCTCGTACTTGGAGGTTTCGACCGTCGCGAACGGCACCCACCTGGCCGTATCACCCTCAGATCTGCGCCGGAAGTCGCCGCACAGTACGTAGCTCTCTCGTCCACCCGTCGTGTCTCGAAGGCCAAACCGCACATCACGGACCTCGATTGGTCCCGGAGTGTGCGCTCGAAAGTCATCACCGGCAGAGGCGAGCAGGTACCCCAGGCTCGCGGTCTGTTCATGGGGCGCGGGAATGCCGGCCGCCGCGATGGTGCTCGACGTATCCTGGGGCGGACGGGGCTGTGGACGGCAACCAAGAAGAAGGACGCCAACTGCGACTGGCAGCCAGGCCGGTGAGGTCCATCGCCAGGGAGCGATCTGGGTCATCATGCTTGGACCGGGGAAGAAGCCCTGGGGTGGTAACTCCATCCCAACGTGTGTGAGCGCGCGCAGGAGTGCCGCCGAACGACCCCGCCGAACGACCCCGCATAAGCTGCAGTGCCGTGGCTGGCTCTGCCACCCTTTCACGGGCAGGACGGGCCGATCGCAGATGTGGAAAGCCGGGGACCGCGCCCTGTCAGCTTCATCCGGTCGTTAGACCGCACTCACGGGTGTTGTGCCGGACACCTCTATGCCCGCGATACAGGTGCGAGAGGGGCGGTGCCGCCCTTGATCAAGAGCCATCCAGCGAAGCCGAGTTCAAACGCAAGCATCGGCAGCCAGAGAAGCCAGGTGAGCGAGGAAGCCCATCCAGTCGGACCGCCACCGAGTCCGGCCCGCTGGAGCAGCAGGACCACGACGAGTAACACCGACGCGAAGACGCCGAGTGCGGCCAAGGCGACCGGAATCAGCCGGCCGCGCAGCAGAAGCAAGGCGAAGACGGTACTGCCGACGGCGAAGAAGATGGCGGCCACCTGACTGTCTCCCGGGATCGCTTCCACAACCCGGCACACCAGGCCGAATAGTGCGAGATCCGGATCCACGTCGCGAGTCATCGCGTACAGGGTGACGCCCAAAGTCAACGCGCATAGGGATGTGACAACTGAGAGGACGCCAACGAGCGATGCCCGCCCGGCGAGCCCAAGACTCGTGATGCCCGCCACGATGTATAGCAGGAAGGCGACGCCAGCCACGCGGGCGGTGGTCCTGCGAGTCATGGCTCCTCCGAGGGCGTGGCGGCGAACGCGCGACGATCGCGCGCAAGACGCTACGCCGAAGACACCGGCAGGGTTTCAGTTCGCACCGCGTCGGCGCTGAGCGTGGAGTGCTGCCTCGACGGCCACGCGCAGTCGATCACAGGCACTCTTGATCGACTTCTGAAGCGACTCCACACTTCCGGCTTCGGTCTTCCAGCGACGATGGCTCAGCAGAATCTCCACCTGGGACAGGGCAACGCGAGCCGTTGCGGGGACCGACCGGGCTCCTTCAGGTAGTCCTTCCAACTGGAAGCAGATCGCCTTTGCACGATCGAGAGCGGCCTGGTTGGCTCCCGGTGGCAGCATGGCCATCGCCCGAAGCTCGGACACCAGGGCGCTTGCTTCAGGTGGGGTAAGGGGGGCGGGCTTCATGAATGGAAGGATAGCGCTGGAGCAGTCACCGAGCTCGGGTGCGCCAACTGTACGCCAGGAGCAGCAGGCCTCCTCCGATGGCGAACACAGCGGCCGAGGTCGGCACCGGGCGGATATCGTGGATGGGTCCGCTTGCCTCAAGCCCGGGACCCGGGGGCAGGGTGCCGGCGTTATAGACGGGTTTGAGTATGAGAGTGATCAGGCCGCTGATGAGGAGGAATCCGCCAACGGCAGAGGGTGCGCGCATGGGTCGGTGCTGGAGTGACGTCTGACGACCCCGCATAAGCTGCGGACCGGGGTGCGGCGGCGCAAGCCGACGGGCCGACGTCCGGTGGCCCGAAGGAGCACACAAGCCGAAGGCCGAGGACGTCGGCTTCATGCGGTAGTCAGATGGCCGTCGAGACGCCCAACCGCGACGAGTGCCTCCGGACTTTCGGGTCTACTTGCTCTGTGAGGCCCCTACCGCTGCCCCCAGAAGGCCCCCTACGCCACCGCCGATGAGGCCGAAGTACAGGTAGCCATGAGCAACGCAGCCGGGGCGATCGCCGGTGCCCTTGCACAATGCGGACTCCACCAGAAGGCCGCCGCCTATACCGACGGCCGCGCCGACCAAAGCGCCGAGGGACCAGTAGGACCCACGACCGGGGGCTGCCCTGAGCGAGGCTGGTGTCGCGAGCCAATGGACGGTGGAAGCGCGCAACGCGGATGGGTCGGAAACCGGCCAGGCCACGTACCCAGGAGGGACCAGGGTAGGTGAAAGGCGTGGCCCAGGGATGGTACCGGGCCGTGATTGAGCGGCTGCTGAGGAGGCCAGGCCGAGCGCCGCTATAAGGCACCCGGCGCCGAGGAAGGAGCGTGGCAAGAAGCCGCGACGGGTTCTGAGCATGACCGGGAGACGACCAAGCCTGGTGATAAGGCACTGAGGCCAACTAACGCCTGCGGACAAGGTGCGAAGCGCCACTCACCGGCGCCAGTGGTGCTTGGGATGCTGATGGCGCTTCGACAGCTTCATGCGCCGGTTAGACGGCAGAGCGGAACTAAGCGCTGCGATTGTCACCCAGCGCTTCAGGCCGGACGAGACACCTTGAGGATCACACGATTGTATTCCTTGGCAAACTCGTAGGCGACACCTTGATACTGCTCCTGCTCGTCACTCGTGACGAAGTCACTGGTCCCTGGAAAGAAGTACGCGCCAAAGCGGTACTTGCTTACTGCCCCCTCATAGCCTGGGGTGATAGGGGCTAGCCCTTGAATTCCAAGGATGTGGCAATCGCCCCCCGCGAGTGCGCTCGCCGCTTCTTGTCGCGGATTGCGCGACCGAAGGCTGTCCGCCTGCGCGATGTACCACGACCGGCGATCGTCGGCTGCAGGCTCGGGAATGCCTGGCACACCCCCTATTCGGTCCATCTCAGGCACAGCTTTGCAGGGTGGGCCAGGAAGGAGAAGCAGAAGAAGTGGGATCATCGCGCACTCCCTTGCCGTCTAACGCACCGTATAAGTTGCAGGGCCGCGGCGCGTCTCACTGCAGTATGTAATGCCTCAGAAGGTTGTGCCAGCCCTTACACGGTCCGTTGGCCGCGCCTTGGCAACTTCATGCGGTTGTTAGACGGCACTGGGGCAGGGAGCTCACGCCGCAGACTGAACCGGCGTAGCCGCCTCCTCAGCCTAGCGGGTGTTCCCCTTGGCGGGGACTTCCGGCACACGTATGGCGAGGGATGCCACGAGGACGACGCCAGTGCTGAGTGCTAGCGCCCACGAAGCCCAATCGAGCAGGTGCCAGCGAGCTGCCTGAATCCGCAGAGCCTCGTCCACGGAATCGCTGTATCCAACTCCAACGACATCCGCTTGGACCGGGCCCATGACGAACACGGTGAAAAGGCCGGCGGCAATGAACAGGGCCAGGGCGACGACGAGCAGGCGACGCCTCGGCGTCCGCCAGTTACCCGCCAGCGCGAGGAGGAGGAGGGCGAACGTTACCGTCGGCATCACATTCCAGAACGGGCCGCTATTGTAGCCGTACTCGCCGGCGTACATGGCCAGGGACCTGGGAGGCGCGGCCGTCACCGTGCGAACAACGACGGTGATAGCGAAGAGTTGGGCGCCGGCTTGGAGGAGGGCGCCGATGACGGCTGGAATCAGGAAGAGGTTTGCGAGGGTCGGTAATCTCAAGGTCGCACCCAGGTGTGAAGCCACACGATTAGGAATGCCGTCTAACGTCTGCGCATAAGCTGCGAAGCGCGGCTCGCGGGCGCCAGTAGTTCTGCGGCGCTTCGACAGCTTCGTGCGCCGGTTAGACGCCTGGTGACAATTGCAGGAGCCGTCGGGCATCGGCAGTCACCCACGGGGAGCGTGGGTGAACGCCGAGGCAGTACTCCCGTGCCCCCGCGATGCTGGAGACGTGGTCAAGCCATGGCACGGCGTACTCGCTCACCGCCTGCGCTACCTCGGCGAATCGTTCGGGTTCAGGGATTGGCTGATCGAAATCCAGGAGTTGGGCCAGTCGAGCTCGATCGGGGACTAACTCGTCGAGGCGAGTCCGGATGTGGCAATTGTACTCAAGGGGCCTCTCGTTTGTGCCCAGAGGTCGGAAATAGATCCCTAGGTTGACGTAGAAGGACGGGCTCCACTGGGAGCCCTGAAGGTTCAGTAACGCAATCGCATCAGGGTGGATTCTGCGCCACGTCGCACCGGTCTTGCTGAAACCGCGGACCTTGAGCGTTGGGGCGATGGCTGTCTGGAGGTGCTTGTTCAGGTCGGATGGCATGTATCCTGGCGTCTAGCGACCCCGCCTAAGCTGCAGGGATGCGGCTAGGCCGGCAAGGCCGACCCGGCCACCGTCCGGGTGTGCCAGGCGCCGGACAAACTGATGGCCGCGCCCTGCCAGCTGTATGCGGTTGTTAGGCGACTGAACCTAGGGTCCCGGCCATGGAAGGGCCTGTACCGGAACAAAGGCGAGGGGCCCCGCATACGTTGGACACCCGGTACTGGTGTAGGCTCCTTCCCCCAGGGTGCTATCCGCGTGGAGTCGAAGGGCGAGCCGAAAGGTCGCACAGGACCCCCACGGGGCACGATGGATCATCGTTCCCACGAGGCTGTCACCGACCTGCTCGAGGACGAATGTCCCGATATCATCCCCAACGCTCGCCTCATAGTTGAGACGGAAGCGTCCCCACGTTGTCGCCGTGGGTCCAATGCTGTCCACCCACATCTGGAAGGTGCCGGGTGATCCAAGCGGGCTCGGATCGACCAGGTGAGCACAGAGGGGGCCCGGCGACCATCGTGACTGCGCGTACGCTCGCGGGAGGGTGACCGAGAGATGGAGCACCGTATCCGTCAGCCCGGCGAGGGCTTGGCCAAGCACCACGACGGTATCTCCCGCATATGGCGAGCAGCGCTCACCACCAATGACGAGTTGGAGGGAGTCCAACGTGGGGATGCTGTAGAACCCGAGACGGGCCACGAAGTCTCCCAGACTGTCGGTCAGTTCCAGCCCGCGGACCCCGTAGGAGTCGATGGCGCCGTCGCCGCTATCGGGGGCAGGGGTGGCGCGGTAGGCCACCGACACGTAGGGCAGAGGAGAGGCGTCTGGATCGTGCACCGAGCCCGTGATTATGACCGCCGGTGTCCGCTCACAGCACGGTTCAGAGCGGGTGGCGTCGGAACAAGCCGCGAGGAGGATGAGAATGAGGTGGGAAGCGGCACTACGGATGCGAGGTGCCACGATGGTCTCCTAGGCAAGATCACCCTCGGACGAGCAAGCGCGCGGCGTTTGCACACAGTGGCCTAACGTCTGCGCATCAGCTGCGAAGCGCCACTCATTGGCGCCAGTAGTTCCTGAGATGCCCGCGGCGCTTCGACAGCTTCATTCGCCGGTTAGCCAACACCTGACAGTCTTCTCAAGCACTGAGTGCCGTAATGACTGCCTTCGGGTTCGCGGCGGCAACTCGCAGGAGCGCCTGGGCGGGCCCGTCGGGGATACGACGTCCCTGCTCCCAATTGCGCAGGGTGGCGAGGCTGACGCCGATCATGAGCGCGAACTCGGCTTGCGTCACGTCAAGCTTTTCCCGAATCGCCCGCACATCCGCCGGGTCAAACGCGGTCACACGGGCCGGGCGCAGCTTGCCACGCCGAATCTTGCCGGCCTGCTTCAGACTCGCCGCCAGCTTCTTGAAATCGCTCGGGTTCATTCCAGTTCCTCCTTGACCAGCTTCCGGAGCACTTTGAGCTGCGCCGGCGTCAGGTCTTCCTGCGCATTCTTGGGAAACGCAAACAGCATGTAGAACGTCGCTTCATCCGGGTGCCAGTAGTAGATCACCCGGAGCCCACCGCGCTTGCCGCGGCCGGAACCAGCCCAGCGCACCTTCCGCAAGCCACCAGAGCCAGGGATGACAGGACCCTGCTCGGGACGGAGCAACAGCGCGATCTGCAGAGCCCGGTACTCGTCGTCCGGGAGCAGGGTGCGAATCTCCGCGGTGAAGATGGGGTCTCGACGAAGCGCATGGAGGAATGTACGCCAATGACGTACTACCGGCAAGGCAGGGGAGGTGTTGGCTAACGTCTGCGCATAAGCTGCGAAGCGCGGTTCACTTGCGCCAGTCGTCACGAGAAGGCCGGCCGCGCTTCGGCAGCTTCATGCGCCGGTTAGCTGGCTGGATCGAGCGAGCGCAGGTGCTGGCGGACCCAGGAGAGCAGATCGGCCTGCGAGGCCTTCCCGCTCGCGACCGCCAGGATCATCCGCTCCGCCTCGGCGACCGAGGCGCTGAACTCCCGCCCATTCAGCAGGAGGAACGCCTCCATGGCTGCGTGGCCTACCCGCTTGTTCCCGTCCACAAACGCATGCCCCTGGATCAGGGCGAAGCCCAGCACGGCCGCCTTCTCGGGGAGGTCGGCATACAAGTCTGCCCCGCCAAACGTCTGGCGGGGCAGAGCGAGGGCCGCCTCAACCGTCCCGAGGTGCCGGAGACCGACGCCGCCTCCCGATTGCGCGAGGATCCGGGCGTGCAGATCAAGGACCTCCCGGAGCGTGAGGTAGCGGATCACCGCAGACGCTGGTAGAGCTCGGCGTTCTTCGTAAGCACGCGGTCAGCCACCCGGGCGAAGTCCGGGTCGGGCAGGCCGACCAGGTCCCGCACCGCGGCAGAGGCCAGCTCTTCCGGCCGCAAGTTGAGGCGCTGGGCCGCCGCGAGGAGCAGCTGTTCCTGCTGAGAGGTCAATTCTACGGAGAGCTTCATGGGAGAAGAATAGTCCCAAGCAAGTGTCCGGGGGAGCCCCTACCAGCCAGCTAACGTCTGCGCATAAGCTGCGAAGCGCCACTCACGGGCGCCAGTTGGTCCTGGGATGTCTGCGGCGCTTCGACAGCTTCATGCGCCTGTTAGATGGCACCGCAGCGTAGCTAGAGCCGGATCGACAGTATGCAGCCAATCAGGGCCACAAGCGAGAAGATTTGGGCCGCGATGAGTCGGCGATACGCCCACTTGCCTTCAGGGCTGTAGTTGTTCGGGTTGAAGACGTTCCACTGCCAGATCTCGCTCCGCCCGCCGGAAGGAAGGGAGCCTTTTGGGATATCCGTTCGGAAGGGAGCAGCAAGCTCCATCGCCGCCAAAGTGAACATGGCCGCGGCGATGTAGACAATGCCGAGCGTGATCGGAAGAGCGAAGCGCAACGAGTGCTCCTGTGCCATCTAACGTCTGCGCATAAGCTGCGAAGCGCGGCTCAGGGGCGCCAGTAGTATCGCGGAAGCCAGCCGCGCTTCGGCAGCTTCATGCGCCTGTTGCCCGCCTGCAAGCCCACTAGGCGTTGAGTGTTCTTCGAAAGCGAAGCAACTGCTCTAGCAGAAGCTCGGGTGTAGAGTCAAAGTTCTCTGCGATGTCCGGGGCGCTGATTGTGTCGTGCAAGGCTCCCCCCATATCGCCCAGAACGTCGGCGAGGGCCGCCGGTTCATCCTCCCAGTCCCCCTCCCAGTCGTCGCGAATGCAGCAGAAGGAGTCCACAGCGACGCAATTGGCATTCGTTCGTCCCTCAGGAGACGTCAGGTACGACAGCAGCTCCTCTACGCCAGCGACAATGCGAGGGACGTCGTAAGGTCGTGCGACGATCGCCTCGTAGGCGGCGAACGCCACCGAAGACCCGTGGCCAGGTGCTCGGGTGCGACGGATCGCTCAAGGCGCTCGTAGAGGGTGCTAAAGTCGGCCATAGTCGGTGCGGGCTAACGTCTGCGCATAAGCTGCGAAGCGCCACTCATTAGCGCCAGTAGTACCTGGGATGCTCGCGGCGCTTCGACAGCTTCATGCGCCTGTTAGACCGCACCGCGACATCCATCTAGAGGACGTGCAGGTTGTCGAGCTCAACCCGGAACGCTGAAGGTGGCGCTGAGACAATCGTAAGCTCAAGAGTGAGGTCGCTTCGGCCTTCCTCTCGTGTGCGGAGCGGCACCGCGACCGACCAGGCCGGGGGATCTGCATTGCGGATGGCAACCACGTCCAGCTCGAGGTCTAGCTCTCGTGGCGGCGCAACAAGGTGACGGCCGTAGTCAGCAACAGCTCTGGCCAGGTCCTTGGCCGACAGCCGGATGCCGCCACAGCGTTGCTCCAGTTCGCTGTAATCGCCAGCGGCCAGCTGGGCGAGAATGCTGCGTATCTCGAACTCAAAGGGCCACTGGGTCTGCATCGAGTCTCTCAGCTGCGGTCTAACGTCTGCGCATAAGCTGCGAAGCGCGGCTCATTGGCGCCAGTGGCCCCGGGGAAGCCGGCCGCGCTTCGACAGCTTCATGCGCCGGTTAGCCCGCACCGCGATCAGCTGCAACGCTCGACGTAACCGACGGCCGGCCAGCGACCGGCCCGGTAGGAACGCACTACATGGGAATCGACTTCGAACACTATGCCGTAGGTCGAATCGGGCGTGAACATAGTGAGGTAGCGCCATCCGGAAGCCCATTCGTACTTGTGGGGCTCATCGATCGCCGCAGTGCCCAAGGTTGCTCGTACAGCGTTTACTGGGCTTCCGACTTCCAAACCTCCCAGGGTGGCTACGCCCGGACTATCGATATCGACTCGAACAACCTTGCCGTTTTCCACCATGAGCCCAAGGCCAGGTGGGCCGCCTTGGGGGTGCCAGTAGTCGCAAGAGGAATCTGCCAGCAGCGGCGCCGCAGTGTCTGCACGAGCTGCAACCGCCTCCGGATAGGCCATCCCGAAGTGGATGGCACCGACGCTCTCAGCAGCGACCGACCAATGCTGCTCGGCTCGGGTGCGTCCCTCGCAGCCGAGTGAGAGCAGGAGAGAGACCAGGAGTACAGAGTCGAACTGAGATGGTCGCATGGGGCCGGGCGGTTGCGGGCTAACGTCTGCGCATAAGCTGCGAAGCGCGGCTCAGTGGCGCCAGTAGTCGCGGTGAAGCCGGCCGCGCTTCGGCAGCTTCATGCGCCTGTTAGGTGGCCGCCCTGGACGTATTAGGATACCTCATACCCGTCGATCGCCACCACTTGCCAACGAGCGCCCGCGCGGACAAGGAGCAGAAGCGCACCCGCACCACACTGACCACCGCAGATGTCCCAGATGTGTACGTAGGCGCTGTCGCTGCGGCTGTTGAACCCAACGCGCGAGAGGTAAACGATCGGATGGGCGACACTCGCAGCGGCACTGTCGCGCAGCGTCACTTCGAGGCCACGGGGTTGCAAGGGACGCGAAAGCACTAATGGCTGCTGGTTGGCGCGCACGTACGCGTCGTACAGCTGCCGTCGAAGTGAGCTGCCCCCGGACTCCGCTTGCCGATCACGAACCTCGGGCCAGAGCTCAACGGGCTCCGCTCCACTGAGTTGGGCGTCGATGAGGCTGTCGGCAATCGGCGCAGAAGCGTAAGCCCAGGGGCACGGTTTGTCCGCGGCACCAGAATCGGCGGTGCACGAGGGAGCAACGAACCCGCCTCTCCACCAGCGAAGAGACTCGTCGAGCACGGCGATCTCCTGTGAGTGCTGGGGCGTGACGCCAGGCGAGCAGGCCCCAGTCAACAGGAGAAGGAACGTCGCGAAGCGCATCGGTCCGCGTCCAAGTAGAGGCCACCTAACGTCTGCGCATAAGCTGCGAAGCGCCGCTCACGGGCGCTAGGTGTTCCTGCGATGCTCGCGGCGCTACGACAGCTTCATGCGCCGGTTAGGCGGCAGTGCCCCGACTCAGGTTGTCACCCCGCAGCGCCGCCAGGGGTGCGTTCTTCGGGGTTCGCGGGTCTCGCGGCGCGAGGTAGAGCAAAAGGCTCCCGATCTGCACCTGCTCGCCAGGACCAACGGCGAACCGATCGACCCACACTCGCGCTGCTGGTGGAGCTCCACGTCGACTCCAGAACACGCAGACGAGCGAGGGGGCGTATCCGCATCTACCCACGAGACAGGGGTGACGCCAACCAACGTTCGAAGGTTGCTGGCTCTCGCGCAAGCGCGCCGAGTTCGGCTTCCTCGAAACTCACCGGACGGATGTCGTCGCTGCGGTCCCGAGATAGAAGGTATTCCACACACTCCTCGCACGCGGCCCAAGGTCGGCGGCGATCCGTTCACCATCCAGCTCGAATTTACGATCCCTGACAGCCCAGGTCAGAGGCTCGATGAAACCGAGCGATACCTCGTTCTGGTCGTCGTATTCGGCGAGGAGTATCTCTAGGCTAGGAGCCATGGCCCGGAGCCCAGGAAAGGTACCGTTGCTCCGAGTTTCGACCAACTGGGCAGGAGCGACGGAAGGGTGTCGGAGAGAGTGTCCTCAGCGTCGGCGAACTCCCACCAGCTTCGAAGCTGGGGGGTATTTGCGAGAAGGAGTGCTATCGGATCTTGAAGTGACATTAGTGCCTCATGCCGCCTAACGTCTGCGCATAGCTGCGAAGCGCCACTGCGGGCGCCAGTAGTTCGAGGATGCTCGCGGCGCTTCGACAGCTTCATGCCGCCTGTTGGACCCTGGCGCACCTAGGGCCGGGGATGATGCCCGGAGGCCGGTGATCTAGGCCCCGAAGCGGCGGCGAAAGTTCAGCGCAACAGGAACCCCGAGCAAAAGGGAATAGCCGCCGACCAGAAAGTAGTCTTGACCGCTAACCGGAGCGAACCGTCCATGAGTATTCCTGACAGCGATGGCCAGCGGATGACCGCGAGCGCGCCAGCGGTGGCGGCGCCGAGGCGGGTGCGCAGGAACGCCGAAGTAGCCCGACAACCATCCCTCCGGCCACGGCTCCCACGAGATAGATAAGGAGGGCGATGGAGAGGGTTCGAAGAATCCCAAGCGAAAAGCCCATTCCGAGGGCCGTTGGAACGACGGCGATTGCAACCAGAACAGTCGAAAGGCCCACACCCCACGCGGCCCCCCAAAGAAGATCGCCACAGAGCTCGGCAGAACTGCGTCGGGTCCTAGGCAGGACAGCGTTGGACGAGGCAGGCGGGGAGCTCATAGTCATGTTCAGCGGAGGTCCCGGGTGAGCCTAACTGTGAGTGCGCTCATCTCTAGCTGGTGTGCGAGTGCACGTGCATAGAAGATGTGTGGTCGCCTGGGGTCTAACGTCTGCGCATAAGCTGCGAAGCGCCACTCATGGGCGCCAGTAGTACCTGGGATGCTCGCGGCGCTTCGGCAGCTTCATGCGCCGGTTAGACCGCCGTTAGTAGGCGGGCCCGGCCAGAGAATCCGCGATGTGCCTGAGCAGGTCGTATGCCGTGACCGCCGACGCACCGACGCGGTGTGCGCGACATGGGGGTGCCCACCAATCAAAGCGGCGATACTCGGTGCCGGCGAGCACTTGGAGTTCCAAGGCGCCAGAGCCGATCACCGGCCGCTCCTCGTCCCCCGAGCTGCCCGGATGATCCGGCAGGTTGAGCGACAGAACCTGTCGCAGGAGTCTCTCGGCTTGAGCCGACGTGGTGGCCGGGGCACGATAGAGGCAACGGAAGTACCCTTCTGCCGGCGCCAGGCACCGAAAGGGTCGTGGAAGTCGGAGTCTGGTCGAGTCACTGGTCTCTTGGAGGAGATAGATCTGGGCTTCCACCTTTGCTCCACACTGCACGAGGCGGAGGAGGGGACTCCTTCCCTCGGTCCATGATGGAGCCGCCAATCGCTGCTCGGTGCAAGAAGGGACAAGTGACGCTGTCTCGAGGTCCGGAAGTCCGGTCAGGGAGCTAGCTCGAGCGAATAGGCCGGAAGCCTCGGCACTGCTCGGACGGGGGGCTGGCTCATAGGGTGTCAGACGTGGCGTGTTACTGCCGGACGCGCACGACAGGCCAAACAGTAGGAGGGCAAGTCTGAGTCGAGAGTAGGTCATCGGAGGCGGTCTAACGTCTGCGCATAAGCTGCGAAGCGCCACTCACCGGCGCCAGTAGTTCTTCGAATGCTCGCGGCGCTTCGGCAGCTTCATGCGCCTGTTAGACCGCTCGCCACATCTTCCGGCGCTTAAGTCTCGCGGCCTGGGTCCGGAGGGTACGGTGGAGAGGCGGTGGCACCAAATGGCTCCCGAATGAAGTGGCCGAGCCAGAGCCACCCAGCTCCGTAGAATGCGCCGAGGGCCGCAGAGGACATCGACAACTGACTGCTACTCATCAGCGAAAAGACGACTCCAGCTGCGATACCGCTGGCCGCACCTAAGAGGTAGTGACTTCGGCGAGGCCGCATGTCGGACGTGGGAATGGCGAGGAGTCGTGCTGCCCCAAGGAAGAACCCGAAATAGGCCGCCATCGCCCCGACCGTCGCGAGGCTCGTGCGCCACGTTGAGATGAGAAGTACGGCGCCGCCGGCGATGAGCGGAATCCCGATCATCGCGGCCGCGACGTTCTCGATCGCGGCTACGGGGCGCGGCTTCGGCACGAGCTGCGGATCAGGCATGGGGAGAAGGCCTCACGAGCGGTCTAACGTCTGCGCATAAGCTGCGAAGCGCCACTCATGGGCGCCAGTAGTTCCAGGGATGCTCGCGGCGCTTCGACAGCTTCATGCGCCTGTTAGACCCCTGGCGCACCCTAGGGCCGGGGATGATGCCCGGAGGCCGGTGATCTGGGCCCCGAAGCGGCGGCGAAAGTTCAGCGCAACAGGAACCCCGAGCAAAAGGGAATAGCCGCCGACCAGAAAGTAGTCTTGACCGCTAACCGGAGCGAACCCGTCCATGAGTATTCGGACAGCGATGGCCAGCGGGATGACCGCGAGCGCGCCAGCGGTGGCGGCGCCGAGGCGGGTGCGCAGGAACGGCCGAAGTAGCCCGACAACCATCCCTCCGGCCACGGCTCCCACGAGATAGATAAGGAGGGCGATGGAGAGGGTTCGAAGAATCCCAAGCGAAAAGCCCATTCCGAGGGCCGTTGGAACGACGGCGATTGCAACCAGAACAGTCGAAAGGCCCACACCCCACGCGGCCCCCCAAAGAAGATCGCCACAGAGCTCGGCAGAACTGCGTCGGGTCCTAGGCAGGACAGCGTTGGACGAGGCAGGCGGGGAGCTCATAGTCATGTTCAGCGGAGGTCCCGGGTGAGCCTAACTGTGAGTGCGCTCATCTCTAGCTGGTGTGCGAGTGCACGTGCGCATGGTGGTCGCTGCGGGGTCCAACGTCTGCGCATCCAGCGGTGAGCTAACGTGAGTGCGCTCATCGCCTGCAGGCACCATGTGTGGTCGCCTGGGGTCTAACGTCTGCGCATAAGCTGCGAAGCGCCACTCACGGGCGCCAGTAGTACCTGGGATGCCGGCGGCGCTTCGACAGCTTCATGCGCCTGTTAGCTGGCAGCTCCCACACGGAATCAGTCACTCTCATCCTGTAGGACGAACGTTGCACCTTTTGGCAGCAATTTCTGGCTGTCACCACAGCTCATGCAACGCGACCAGTAGACCGCTCCGTCGCGCAGGCGAAGTGCACTGAAGCCGGGGCCGTCGCTCGTCGTTTGCACGAATACCGGCCGCCAGGAGGTCTTGCTCGTACGTGAAAGGACGAGCAGGAACCTGCCAGGTCCTCCCGTTCCCGCGAATACACCTGTGAGGACGCTGTCCTGCGCTCCATCGTGGTTGAGATCTAGCCCGATGGCCCAAGTGTACTCGCGGACCTCGGCGGAATCCTCCGAGGACATCGATGGGAAGTCCCGCGGACTGAGCACCAGGACCTTCGTCCAATCTGACCGGATGGAGCGGACGGGGAGACCGACAACCGAATCTTGGGACGGCGTCCAGGTCTAGCGCAGGAACCACGCCCCGGAGGGAGCTCCTTGGGCTTGTGCTTCTCGAGCAATAGTTGCCAAGACGCACAGGAGCGCGATGATCAAACGCTGGGGCATGGCAGGATGCCTTTGAGATGCCAGCTAACGTCTGCGCATAAGCTGCGAAGCGCGGCTCAGTGGCGCCAGTAGTCCCGGGGAAGCTGGCCGCGCTTCGGCAGCTTCATGCGCCTGTTAGGTTGCTGCCCAACACCCTTCCCTGCCATCGATCTCTAATCCGCAGAGGCGAGGGTAACGTACGCCACGCGAAAGGCTGGACGCGTGGGACTCTGCAAGGTGCGGGCAAAGCCATAGGCAATTGCTGCTCTGCCGCTAGCGCCGGGAACAACCGTCCCGTAGGTCTCAGAACCGATCGACTTTGGGAATGGAGTCAGGATGCCACTCGAGACCAAGCGCCCCTGCGCGTCTTGAACGATCCAGAGTCCCGCGGATGCTGAGGGTGGCAAGCGCGTGAGTGCCGCAGCATGGAGGGCCGCAGCCTCAGTGAATGCCCGTGTACGTTGCGGCTCAAGAAGCCTGAGGGGCACGGGGCCGTCGCCCTGAGCGGTCAGAGGCGCGGTCGACCACAGGGAGGCGACGAGAAAGGCACTGTAGGCAATCACTTGCGGATTACGCATGCTCGCCTCCGGCAATATGGATGGCTGCAACCTAACGTCTGCGCATAAGCTGCGAAGCGCCACTCACGGGCGCCAGTCGTGCTTGGAATGCTCGTGGCGCTTCGGCAGCTTCATGCGCCTGTTAGACAGCAGCGCTAGCGGGTACGATCCTCGAAATAGGCTACTCGGCCGCATAGCTTGAGTGTTGTCCGATCGTCCGCCCAATGCAGGCACCCATCCGCGGGCGACTCCACGCCCTGGGTGCTGGGCCGAACCTGCTCTGGTAGGTGGCCCGAACGGCGAAGACGGTACTGTCCGTTTCGAATACTAGTTCAATCTGCCTGACGCGTTGCTGGTCATCCACGAAGACCAAGGCATGGCGCGCATGTTCCGGCGTTCGGGCTGCATCAAAGGCATACCCTTCGAAACCCTCGGAGCCGGTGAAATACTCCCAAGGAGTCGCGGCGATGGTCCCACCCAGACGAACCTCTCCATCCCTCCCTAACGCAAACGTACGGGGAAGCGTTGAAGCGGGCGAGACAGCACTCGGCCCTGCTTGAGAGCACGCGAGAAGGAGTAGCAGCAGTAGCGCGCCCGGAAGACGATACACGAAGCCTCAGTCGATGCTGTCTAACGTCTGCGCATGAGCTGCGAAGCGCGGCTCGCGGGCGCCAGTAGTCCTGATGTAGACGGCCGCGCTTCGACAGCTTCATGCGCCGGTTAGGCCGCAACGCTACTGATCCGCGGTGAAGATGACAGGACGACCGGAAGCCGCCGCGGCCTCGTAGAATGGGACAAGGCCTGTAAGCCATTCCCAGGTGTACTCGAAGTCTTCCTCTGAAAGCGGACAACCGTAGTCGGTTTCGCTAATCCTATCGTACCCCGCGCGAACTTGTGCTTTCGACAGTTCACGGAGCGCCATCGCAATGGCTGGTACCTGCTCAACGGTCGTCAAGGAGATGATGTAATCCTCAGAGGTGTAGAGAGGTTCTCCGCCCAGAATCACGTGAGATAAGGGAAAGCGTCCGTTGGCGTATCCGAGCTTCCCATCTGTCAGTGCGCGGTGGATGGCGTCCCACGCCTTATCGCTCTGTGCTGCGTAGGTGCTCTCCTCGTCCAAGTATCGCTCCTCGATGTCCTCCTGGATGAGCTCAAGACGAGCAGCGTCGCTAGTGGCGGCCAATAGCGCCTGGATGTCTCGCGGCGCGAGGGCAAAGTGAACACCAAGGCAGGACATCGGAGCTCCTCGGATTGCGGCCTAACGTCTGCGCATAAGCTGCGAAGCGCCACTCACCGGCGCCAGTAGTATCGACAAAGCACGCGGCGCTTCGACAGCTTCATGCGCCGGTTAGGCGGCAGTGCCCCGACTCAGGTTGTCACCCCGCAGCGCCGCCAGGGGTGCGTTCTTCGGGGTTCGCGGGTCTCGCGGCGCGAGGTAGAGCAAAAGGCTCCCGATCTGCACCTGCTCG
>JBGATI010000011.1:0-156537 GCA_044229245.1 Gemmatimonadales bacterium
CCCGGCGGCGGGTCACCGAAGGGCAGCGCGACGTGCGGCTCCCACATCGTGCGGGTCTGGGCCTGGGACCAGAGCCGGGTGCTCGCATCGACCCGCCCCGAGTCGAGCTGCACCCGCATCCACTTCGTCCAGTCGCTCACGCTCGCGACGACGCCCCCGGCGGCCAGCGCGTTGACGACCGAGTCGTGCGCCACGATGACGGCCTTGCCATCGCGGCGGTCATGCGCCGCGGCGACGTTGTCCTTCACATTGATGCGCGCGAGCGCGGGCGAGGATTCCCGCATGCCGAGCGGCGCCATGATGCGGGTTGCGACGAAATCCTCCCACGGCATCCCGCTCACCGCGGCGACCAGTTCACCGGCAACGATGTAGAGGACGTTGTCGTAGGCGAAGCCGGAGCGGAACGAGCCGGGGGGATTGAGGTAGCGGAGCCGGTGCGCGATCTCGCTGCTGCTGTAGTTGGAGCCGAAGATCAGCAGGTCGCCCTGGCCGAGGGAGAGGCCGCTCCGATGGCAGAGGAGGTCGCGGATTCGGAAGTCGCGGGTGATGAACGCGTCGCCACCCAGCCGGAACCAGGGCAGGTGATCGATCACGGGATCATCCCAGGAAAGCTTGCCCTCCTCGACGAGGATCGCGAGCGCCGCGGCGGTCATCGCCTTCGAGTTGGAGGCGACCTGGAAGCGGGTATGCTCATTCACCCTTGTGGTGTCGCCGACCGCGCGGACGCCCCAGCCCTGCTGGAAGACCACCCGGCCGTCGCGGATCACGGCGATCGCGGCGCCGGGTTGATTGAAGTCTTTCAGGACCTTCGCGATGCTCGCATCGAGGTCCTTGGGCGCGGTCTGTGCGGAAAGGCGGGAAGGCGGAAGGGCGGAGATTACGAGAAGGAGTGACCACAGGTACCGGGACTGTGGGGCGCACCGGATCGAACGCATATCTGCTCTCTGAGATGTTGTTGAATCCTACCTCGGGACTTCACTCGTCGCCATGCAGTTTCTCCCGCCTTACCGCCCTCCCGCCCTCGCGCCCACCTTCTCCAGCATCCGGGCCAGCCGGTCGAGATGGGTGATGGTCAGCGTGATGGCGCCAAACTCCTGCTCGACCTTCCCCCGGAAGATGAACGGGCCCTGGTCGAAGAGAACGTGGCCGCGCTCGTGATAGATCCTGGGGAAGAGCACCGCCTCGATGAGGCCGTGGCCGTCGTCGAAGGTGGCGAACTCCATCGGCTCGTCCTTGATGGTGTGGACCGGCTTGGCGGTGGTGAGCATGCCGGCGGCAAGCACCGAGCGGCCGACGTGCTTGTGCAGCTCGGTGGTCGGCACCACCCGGAAGCGGGCGAGCTCCTCGCGATAGAGCGCCATCGGATGACTCTCCGTGGTGAAGCCGAGCAGCTCGTACTCCGCCCGGCGCCGCCGTTCGGCGGAGTATTCCCGGAGCCGCGGCGGCGCGGCGGGCGGAACGGCCCCGAGCGTGGCGAGGCTGGCCTGGGCGCCCGTCGCTCGCGATGGTGACCCCGTCGCCGCAGCCGCCTCCGCGTCGATCGCCCACAGGAGCATCGGCCGCGTCATCCCCTCGGCGATCGAGTCGAGCGCACCGACCTTCACCAGCAATCGGAGATCGTCGGGGCGGAGCCCGGTGCGGGTGCGGAAATCGTCGAATGACGGGAATGGCCGGGTCGCCCCCGCGCGGACCGGCACGGAGGCCGGTCCTACTCGTGCCTGCTCGATCCGCTCCACCGCATCCGCCGAGAGGCCCTTGATGAACTGGAACCCGACCCGGAGCTCGCGATCGCGCCCCGTCGTGCGGAACTCGCTCGCATTCACGTCGGGGGGCCGGATGGTGAGTCCCATCCGCATCGCCTCGGCGATGTAGGCGAAGGGGTGATAGAACCCGCCCCCGTTGGCGAGCACCGCCGCCATGAATTCCGCGGGATGATGCGCGCGCAGGTAGCAGGAGTGCTGCGCGACGCGGATGTAGGAACAGGAGTGCCCCTTGCAGAAGCTGTAGCCGGCGAAGGACATCACCATCTCCCACACCTTCACGGCGATCTCCGGGTCACGGCCCAGGCTCGCCGCACCGGCGAAGAACTCCTCGGCGTAGGCGGCGAGCTGCTTGAGTGGCCGTTTCTTGGAAAGCGCCTTCCGGAGTCCGTCGCCGGTCGAGAGCGGCATGCCCGCGAACTTCGCGCAGACGTTCACGACGTCTTCCTGGTACACCATCACCCCGAACGTTTCGGCGAGGGTGTCGCGGAGCGACGGATCGAGCGGCTGATAAGGGGCGCCGTGCAGTCGCTCGAGGTAGATCGTGATGTAGCGGTTGGAGGCGGGACGGATGATGCTGGTGTTGAGCACCAGCAGCTCGAAGCTCTCGGCCCGCGACTTGGCGCAGAGCAGCCGTGAGGCGGGGCTCTCGGTGTAGAACACCCCCATCGTCTGCCCGGTGCGGAAGAGGGCGCGGGTCGCCTCGTCGTCGTCCGGATCGCTCGAGGTGTAGTCGATCTGTTCGCCCGTGTGCCGCTTCACCGCGGCGATCGCATCGCGGATCACCGCGAGGGAGCGGTTGCCCAGCAGGTCGATCTTCACCAGCCCCGCGTCCTCCGCCCCGTCCTTCTCGAACTGGATCACCGGCACCGTCAGGTCGGGGTGGCCGTCGAGCACCTTGGTGGCCGGTTCCACCGGCACGTAATCGGTGAGCGCGGTCGGTACGATGACGACCCCGCCGGGGTGCAGCGAGAGATGCCGCGGCACCCCCACCAGCGGCTGCGCCTCCCGCGCGAGCTTCTGCCAGATGTCGGGGAGGTTGAGCCCCTGGAAGTTGGGGTGACTGCCGAGCACGTCGGCGAGGGTCTCGTCCTGCTGGAACCAGGGGAAGCGGCGGGTGATCTCGCGGATCTCGCCGGCGGGACGGCCGTGCACCTTCGCGACTTCGCGCAGCGCGCCGCGGAGCCGGAAGCAGTTGTGGTTCGCCACCATCGCCGCGCGCGGGTGCGGGTACTTCCGGAACACCCAGGCGAGGACCTGGTCGCGCTCGTCCCAGGGGAAGTCGAGGTCGATGTCGGGCGGGTCCTTCCGCTCCGGGTTGAGGAAGCGCTCGAAGAGGAGCCCGGCGCCTAACGGATCGACGTGGGTGATGCCGAGGGCGTAGCTCACGATCGAGTTGGCGACGGAGCCGCGGCCGCAGTGGGTCGGCCCGTGGCGCACGATGTCGTGGACGACGAGGAAGTAGTCGGCGAAGCGCTTCTGCCCGATGATCGCGAGCTCGTGCTCCAGCCGGTCCCGGGTGAGCGGCGCCACCACGCCGTAGCGCCGCGCCGCGCCCTCGTAGGCGAGCTGGCGGAGCCGGAGAAAGGCGTCATCCGCCTCCGCGAAGCGCGGCGCGACGATCCGGCCGATCGGAATCCGGTACTCGCACCGCTCCGCGATCTCCTCGGCCCGGGTGATCGCGTCGGGGCAGTCGGGGAAGTGCCGGGCGAGATCGGCGGTGGTGCGGAGCCAGGCGTCGGGTGGCGCGCAGGTCGGCGCGCACGTAGGCGCGCACGGCCGTGCGCGCGTACGTGCGTGCGTACGGGGATCCAGCCTGTCGAGCGTGGTATTGAAATGAATCGCCACCCGGAGCCGGTGCCGCTGCCAGTCCTCGGGGTTCGCGAACATCACCCCGCCCGTCACCACCGTCGGCAGGCCCAGCCGCTTCGCCGCCGCGCCCACCGCGTGGCGCTCCTTGCCAGGCCGGAGCTCGGCGTAGAGATCGCGCGGGCCGGAGAGCTGCACGACCCGCTCGAGCAGCTCGGTGTCCTGCGAGAGGATGATGAGTCCCTCGCGATCGATGGCGAGGAGCGCGGCGAGAGGTACCGGGCCGGCGCTACGGGCCTCGGTTGGACTCCACTGGATTGCCGTGATCGTCCGGCAGAGCGCGGCCCATCCCTTCGGGCTGGTGGCGAGGGCGACCGCCTCCTGGTCGCCTGACACGAGGTGCGCGCCGAGTATGGGGCGGACGCCGCGGGCGAGCGCGGCCTGCTGGAATTCCACCGCACCGTAGACGGCGTTGGTGTCGGTGCACGCGAGGGCGCCGAAACCGCGGGCGGCCGCGGCGTCCACCATCACTTCAGGGCTCGAGACCCCCTGGCCGAAGGAGAAGTGGGTGTGGACGTGGAGGTGAGTGAACATGGGCTGCCGGTCCGTCGTCGCGGGTCCTGCCAGTGAGTCATCGGGTCGCGGTCCTCCACATCGGTTTCTGCCTGAGGATTCTTCGGTAGACCGGGCAGCTCTCCCGATGCGCGCCCGGCAGCACGCCGGTGCTCATCAGGAACTCCCCCACGATCTCGCCGCCGGTGAACCGGAAAGTCTGTTTGAAGCGCTTCACCCACTCCGCCTTGGGCAGCGGGTGCTGCGCGGCGATCCAGCCGTGGAAGGAACCGTGGCTCTCGCGCAGGTCGAGGATGGTCTTCGCGTTGGCGACGGCCGCCTCGATCTTGAGCCGGTTGCGGATGATGCCGGCGTCGGCCATCAGTCGCGTCACGTCGCGCGCGCCGAAGCGCGCCACCACCGCGGGATCAAACCCCCGGTACGCCGTGCGAAAGGCCGCGCGCTTCTTGAGGATCGTGAGCCACGAGAGTCCCGCCTGGTTGATCTCCAGGATGAGCCGCTCGAACAGCTCGGCGTCCCCGCTCAGCGGGAAACCGTACTCGGTGTCATGATAGGGCCCGTGCCACTCGTGACCGGGCGCGACATCGCAGTAGCCAGACATATGGAAGAGCCCCAGCAGGCCAGCAGGAAGTCAAAGTGCTTCGGTGAATCTTCGGTATGCTACGTCGCGGGACCGGCCGACGCAAGTTTGCGGGCGACGCCTCGGCCTGAAACACCCCTCGAGCCATGCGCGTATATCCATTTGTGGATATAGTCCCCCCGTCGGCACCGACCCGAGCCGTCCGCATCTACCGCACGCTGCTGCGGCTCTTTCCCGCGCGCTTCCGGGACAATGCCGAGTCTGAACTGGCCGCCTGGTTCGAGGCGGCATGGCGCGAGAGCGCTGCGAGCCGACGGGCGCGGGCCCGTCTGCTGATCGCAACCGTAGTCGATCTCGGTAGCACGCTCGTCGCCGAGCACGTTGCCCCGAGTTACCCGCCGGCGCGGCCGACCCGAAGAGGAGCATCATCCATGGATACGCTCTGGCAGGACCTTCGCTACGGCATGCGCTCGCTGCGTGCCGCACCGTTCGTCACGCTCGTCGCCGTGCTCACCGTGGCCCTTGGCGTGGGTGCCACCACCACGATGATGAGCGTGGCGAACGCCCTTCTCCTCCGCGCGCCGGCCGGCGTGGCTGCCCCGGACCGCCTCGTGACGGTGCATGCCAGGAGCCAGAACGGCTCCAGCTTTCATTCGTTCTCGTATCACGAGTTCAAGGCGCTCGAGGCGCAGCCGGGCGGACTGCAGGCGCTGGCGGCCTACGGCATGCTCGCCGCGAGCCTCCGCACCGGCGACGAGCCCGCCCTCGAGGCGGGGATGCTCGTCTCGGGTGACTACTTTGCCACGTTAGGCACCCATGCCGCGCTCGGCCGGCTCCTGGGCATGGAGGACGACCGCTCCGGCGCCGAACCGGTGGTGGTGCTGAGCGATGGTCTCTGGCGACGGCGCTTCGGCGCCGATCCGGCGATCGTCGGCCGGCCGGTGACCATCAACGGGCAGCCGCTCACGGTGATCGGCGTGGCGGAGCCGGGCTTCCGTGGCCACTACGCCGGCCTCGATCTCTCGCTCTGGGTCCCGCTGATCCAGACGCCGCTCCTCACCCAGCGCGATGATCTCGCGACACTCAACGCCTCCTGGCTCGAGCTGATCGGCCGGCTGCGGCCCGGGGTGGAGCCCGCCGCCGCCATCGCCTCACTCAACCCGGTGGCCGCGAGCGAGGGGCGCCTCGCCGGCCTCGACTGGGACCGGAGCGTGGACGTGAGGCACTATCACCCGGTTCCGGCCGAGGCGGCCCTGCCGATCGGCGGATTCCTCGGACTGCTGATCCTGCTCGCGAGTTTCGTGCTGCTGATCGCGAGTGCCAACGTCGGTACCGTGCTGCTCGCCCGGGCGAGCACCCGTGCCCGCGAGATGGCGGTCCGCGTCGCCCTCGGTGCCGGCCGGGCGCGGCTCCTGCGTCAGCTGCTGGTGGAGAGTCTCGCGCTCTTCCTCGCGGGCGGACTGGCCGGTACGGCGCTGGCCTTCGCGGCGACTCGCGCCCTTGCGAGTGTCCACCTCCCCATGGAGGTGCCGCTCGTGCTGGACTTCCACCCCGACCTCCTGGTCCTTACCCTCACGCTGCTCGTGACCCTGGTCGTCGGTGTGGTGTTCGGCCTGGCCCCGGCGCGGCAGGTCATGCGATCCGACCCTGCGCTGGTGCTGCGCGAAGGCGGCTCGAGCATGCGACTCGTGCGGAGTCGGCTGCGCGGCCTGCTGGTGACCGGGCAGGTGGCCGGCACGGCGTGCCTGCTGGTGACGGCGGGGCTCTTTGCGCGCGGGCTCGCCCAGGCGGGGCAGATCCGTCCCGGTTTCGATCCCGCAGGCATTCATGTGACCGACCTCGATCTCGGCGTGCGGCACTATGACGAGTCCAGAGCCGAGGCGCTGGTACAGTCCCTCGAGCGGCGCATCGCCGAGATTCCGGGCGTCACCGCAGTGGCGACGACGAACATGCTGCCGCTCAACCTGAGTCAGCAGAGCACCGAGATCGCCCTCCCCGAACGCGCGCCCCAGCCCGGCATCGGCCTCTTCGAAACCGATTTCACCAGCGTGAGTCCCGGCTACTTCGCCGCGGTGCGCATTCCGGTCGTCGACGGCCGCGGCTTCACGACCGTGGACCGGATGGGTGCACCGGCCGTGGCCGTCGTGAACCAGACGCTCGCCCGGCGACTCTGGCCCGGCGAGAACCCGGTCGGGAAGCATCTCAATTTCGGCGGCCTTACCCGCGGGGTTCCCACCGAGATCGTCGGCGTCGCCGCGGACGCCAAGTATCACTCGCTTGGTGAGGAGCCGGTGCCGATGATCTACGTTCCGATCCCGAGAGAGTTCGGCCGCCGCATCAGCCTCCTGGTGCGCACCGTGGATGGGTCGGCCCCGGCTGCGCGCGCCATCCCTGATGCCGTGCATGAACTCGACCCCGAACTCCCCGTCACGCAGCAGAACTCCTTCGCGGCGATCGTCGGCATCGCGCTGCTGCCGAACCGGATTGCCATGATGCTCGCCATCGCTTTCGGCGTCACCGGTTTGCTGCTCGCGTCGCTCGGCCTCTACGGCCTCCTCGCCTTCCGGGTGCAGAGTCGTCGCAAGGAGATTGGCATCCGCATGGCACTCGGCGCCTCGGCGCGGGAGATCCGGCGGCTCGTGGTGGGAGAAGGAGTGCGGCTCACGGCGATCGGCCTGGTCTGCGGACTCGGCATCGCGGGCGTGATCGCCCGGCTGCTCGGCAGCATGCTGTTCGGGGTGAGCCCGGTCGACCCGATCACCTACGGCGGCATCGCGCTGCTATTGCTCGCCGTTGGCTGGTTCGCCGCGATGGGCCCGACGCGCCGAGCGCTCGGGACCGATCCGGTGGAGGTGCTGCGCCATGACTGAGGGCCAGGGAAATTCTGCCGAGCCGCTCCGTCCCCGGATCTTCGCGATCCTGCTGGCGCTCGCCTCGGGGCCGCGCCACGGCTACGGCCTGATGCAGACACTGCAGGAGGAGCCGGGGGAGACCTGGCTGCTCGGGCCGGCGACGCTCTATCGCACGCTCAAGGAGATGGAGCGGGCGGGACTCATCGCCACCGCCGACGGGCCGGATGAGGAGTCGGGTGGTCCGCCCCGCCGCTACTATCGCCTGACGGCGCACGGCAGAGCGGTCGGGAACGGGGAGGCGGCGCGGATGGCGATGATCGCGCAACGGTGGAGGAGCGCGGTGACGGCGTAAGTGCAGGGTTCCGAGTTCCGGGTTCCGAGTTCCGGGTTCCGGGTTCCGGGTCCAGGATGCTTGGTGCCATGCCGGCATCCGAGGCGAACTTCACGTTCGAACTCGGACCCCGGAACCCGGAACGTTTGTACATTTCGAAATCATGAAAGCGATCGTCTACTCCGCCCCCGGCGACACCGACGTCATCCAGCTGCGCGACGCTCCCGCGCCGGTCGCCGGTCCGCGCCAGATTCGGGTCCGCGTGCACGCCGCCGGGCTCAATCGTGCCGACATCCTGCAGCGGAAGGGGCGCTATCCCGCGCCGCCGGGCTGGCCCGCCGACATTCCCGGCCTCGAGTATGCCGGTGAGGTGGAATCGCTCGGGGATGGCGCCACGCGCTGGAGGCAGGGCGACCGGGTCATGGGGCTCGTCGGCGGCGGTGCCCACGCCGAGTTCGTCGTGGTGCATGAGGACGAGGCGATCGGGATTCCAGCGCACCTCTCCTACAGTGAAGCGGCCGCGATCCCCGAGGCCTTTCTGACCGCGTGGGATGCGCTGGTCACCCGTGGCCGGCTGCAACCGGGAGAACGAGTGCTGATCCACGCCGTCGGCAGCGGGGTCGGCACCGCCGCGGTCCAGCTCGCCAAGCGGATCGGCGCGGTCACTGTCGGCACCTCCCGCAGCGCGGAGAAGCTCGCACGGGCCATCGCGTTGGGGCTGGATGAAGGCATCGACACCAGTAGCGCGGGCGTCCCTGCCCGCGCGGCGTTCAACGTCATCCTCGACGTCCTCGGCGGTCCCGCCTTCGCCGCCAATCTGGAGGCGCTCGCGCCGCGCGGCCGACTCGTGATGCTCGGCTTCCTCCAGGGACCGAAGGCCGATCTCAGCCTCGAGCCGATCCTCCGCAAGCGGCTCGAGATCATCGGCTCCGTCATGCGCACCCGGGTGCTCGAGGAGCGGGTCCCGCTGGTGCGGGAGTTCAGTGCTCGGGTGCTGCCGATGTTTGAGCCGGATGCGGCGAGCGGGCGACCACAAGGGTCGCCCGTGCTCCGGCTCGGGCCGCTCCGGCCTATTCTCGGGGCGGTCTATCCGATGCACGACATCGCCGCGGCGCACGCCGCGATGGAGCGCGACGAGAACTTCGGGAAGCTGGTGCTTGTCATGTAGGGGCGGGCGCGGAGGCCCGCCCTGCCGTGTGATCATGCCGGTGCCAGACTCACCACAATCGACTTCGAGGTCGGGGTGTTGCTCCGCTCGGCGACGCTTCTGATCGGCACCAGCACATTCGCCTCCGGGAAGTACGCCGCCACGCAGCCGCGCGGGATCTGGTACGGCACCAGCTGAAATCCCCGCGCCACCCGCCGCTCCTCCCCGAAGTGACTGGTGATGTCCACCCGCTGACTCGCACTGAGCCCCTGCGCGGCGATGTCCTCGGCGCTGATGAAGAGCACCCGCCTGCCTCCATGCACGCCGCGATAGCGATCGTCGAGTCCGTACACGGTGGTGTTGAACTGATCGTGGCTCCGGATGGTGGTGAGCAGGAAGCGATCCTCTCCCATCGAGTGCTCCGCGATCGGCGCCACATGGAACTGCGCCTTCTTTGTCGAGGTAAGGAAGCGCCGCTGCCGTGCCGCATTCGGCAGATAGAAGGGACCCGCCGCGAGCTTGCGATTGAAATCCTCGAAGCCGGGAACGACGCGGCTCACATGGTCGCGGATGCGGCTGTAGTCGGCGCCGAGTCCGGCCCAGTCGATGGTGGAGCGGGCGCCGATCGTCGCCTGCGCGATGCCGGCAATGATCGCGGCTTCACTCTTGAGGAGCGGCGAGACCGGATCCTTGTAGCCGCGCGATGAGCTGATCACACCCATGGAGTCCTCCACGCTCACGACGCCGGCGGGATCGTGCTCGGACCGCCCCAGGCAGGGCAGCAGCAACGCGGTTCGCCCGGTGAAGAGCTGACCGCGGTTGAGCTTGGTCGCGATCTGCACTGTCAGGCGGCAGGCCCGGAGCGCCTCGGCGGTGCACGCCGTGTCGGGCGAGGCCGAGAGGAAGTTGCCACCGAGGGCGACAAAGGCTTCCACCTCGCCGTCGTGCATGGCGGTGATGCTGTCCACCACATCGTGCCCGAAGTGCCGCGGCGGGGTGAAATGGAACTCCCGGGCGAGGGCGTCGAGGAAGGCGGGGGTGGGGCGCTCCCAGATGCCCATCGTCCGGTCGCCCTGGACATTCGAGTGGCCGCGCACGCAGCAGATGCCGGCGCCGGGCCGCCCGATGTGCCCGCCGAGCAGCATCAGGTTGACGAGCGTCTGGATGGTGGAGACGGCGTCGCGGTGCTGGGTGAGCCCCATCGTCCAGCAGGAGATCAGCTTCTTCGACGCCGCGATCAGCCGGCCCGCCTTCTCGATCTCCGCCTGACTGACACCTGAGCCGCGTTCGATCGCCGCCCATGAGGTCCGGTCGATGTCGTTCCGGAGCGCCTCGTAGCCACTGGTGCAGTCGCGGATGAAGGCCTGGTCGAGCACGCCGCCGCGCGCCGCCTCCTCCGCGAACAGCACCTTCATGAGCCCCTTGAGCAGCGCGATGTCACCGTTGATGCGGACCGGCAGGTGCAGATCGGCGAGCGGCTTGCCGCCGGCGAGCACGCCCGCGGCGAAGTGCAGCGGCGTCGGGTATTCGTCGGGGTTGGGATCGGTGAACCGGAAGAGACCGGTCTCCGGCAGCGGATTGATCGCGATGATCGTCGCCCCGTTCCGCTTCGCATGCTCCAGCGAGGTGAGCATCCGCGGGTGATTGGTCCCCGGGTTCATCCCGACCAGGAGGATGAGGTCGGTCTGCTCGAAGTCCTCGAGTGTCACCGTCCCCTTGCCGATACCGATGCTCTCCGTCAGCGCGGTGCCGCTCGACTCGTGGCAGAGGTTGGAGCAGTCGGGAAGGTTGTTGGTGCCGAAGTCGCGGACGAAGAGCTGGTACAGGAACGCCGCCTCGTTGCTGGCGCGTCCCGAGGTGTAGAAGGTGGCGCCATCGGGCGTCCGCAGGCTGTTGAGCTCCGCGGCGATGAGCTGGAACGCCTCGTTCCAGCCGATCGGCTCATAGTGTGCGCTCCCTGGCCGGCGCACCATCGGTTCGGCGAGGCGGCCCTGCTTCTCCATCCACGCATCGGATTGCTCGGCGATGCGCTCGATGCTCCACTCGCGGAAGAAGTCGGCGCCGATGGTGCGGCGGGTGCCCTCCGACGCCATCGCCTTGGCGCCGCTCTCGCAGAACTCGAACTGGTGCCGCTTGCCGTCGGGCGACGGCCAGGCGCAGCTCTGGCAGTCGAAGCCGTCCTTCTGGTTCACCCGGAGAAAGGCGCGCAGCGTGTCCGAGACGCCCATCTGTGGCAGTGCCACGCGGAAGGTGCTGAGGATCGCGGGGAGACCGGCGGCGGACTTCGAGCGCGGCCCGATGCGAGCGGGGGTGGTCTCGAGCTGCGGCTGGGCCAGCAGTGCCAGGCGATCGGCGGGGACGCCATGTTCGCAGGTGCGGCTGAGGACGGCGCGCAGGGCGGAGGAGGTTTCGGGGATGGCGCCCCGGGGGGCGTAGCTCGCGAAATAGCCTTCGGCGAGCTGGGCGAGCAGCGTGGAATCGGCGGTGCCGTCATCCGGTGAGGGGTCCGGACGGTCGGTCATATCAACCTCTCGATGGAGGGCCGCTTCAGTGCGGCATCACGCAAGATAAGGCAGCGCCCGCAGCAGCAGTGGAGTCCTCGTGCACCCCTGCCCGTATTCGCTACTACCCCACTTTCACGCCCCGCGTCCCCCAGCGCGTGCGGATGCGGTCGAGCGCGTTCTGAAGAGCTCCGTCTCTGGGGCGAGGACGTTGTTCAGTTCCCAGTACCGAGTTCCGAGTTCCGAGTTCAACCGCCTTCGATTCCGTACTCGGTACTCGGAACTCGGAACTCGGAACTCCCGTCCACAGCTCGAGCTGCAGGTCCGCCTCCAGGAAGCGATCTACCACGACACCCACGGCGCGGATCGCGACGGTCCGTTCCTGGGCGAGCGCAAAGGCGCGGCGCGCCGCCTCCCAGAGCTCCATATCCAGCGCCGCGAAGCCGAGCGGCACGCTGCGCTTCGCGGTGGTGTAGTCGGTGTAGGCGAGGTGAACCGTCATCCGCCGAGCCGCGAGGTGGCGGGCGCGGAGCCGGCTGCCAAGCCGGTCCGTCAGGTGACGGAGCACGCGGTGCAGTTCGGTGAGGTTGTTGGTGTCGCTCGCGAGGGTGTGCGCCGCGCGGAACTCCGCCTTCACCGCGGGGGGCAGCACGGGGCGGGGGTCGATGCCCTGCGCGTGCTGGCCGAGGAGCCGGCCGGGCGGGCCGAAGACGGAGGCGAGGGCGTGATCGCCGATCGTCTGGATCTCGTGGATCCACTCGAGCTGATAGTCGTCGAGCCGGCTCTTCATCTTCTCGCCGAGCTCGGGGAGCAGGGTCACCGGTTCGGGGGCGAGGAAGGAGGCCTCGCTGCCGGCGGCGATGTCGAGGATGTCGTCGTGACGGCGTTTGACGACGTCCGATGCTGCCTGACTCACCAGCTTGTTCTGCGCCACGCCGGCGGCGAGCGGGATGCGGAGCCGCTCGCCGGCCTCGCGCTGGATCCGCATCGCCACATCCACCGCGGGGCCGAAGAGTCGGCCGGTGCCGGTGAGATCGAGAAAGGCGTGGCCGTAGCCCTTCGGCTCGATCACCGGCGCATAGCGGCGGAGGATCTCGTCGAGTGCGCGGGAGGCGCGGGCGTAGAGCTGCGGGTTCGGCGGGCGGAGGATGAGGTCGGGACAGCGCTTCCGCGCCTCACGCACCGTCATCCCCCGCGTGATCCCCGCCGATCGGGCCTCGGCCGACAGCGCGAGGATCGTGGCGCGGTCCGCCCCCGGCGCCGCGACCGCGACCGGCCGTTCCCGGAGCGCGGGGGCCACCAGCCCTTCGACCGTGGTGCAGAAGGCGGGGGGGTCGACGAACAATACGGTGCGGAGCATGGGGCAGGGGATTGCAGGCGCACACGGCCGTTGGCACGCACGGCCGTGCGTGCCTACGCGCGGGTGCGCCTACGATTCATCCGCCGACGGCCCGTACGTCTGCGGCAGCGGCACCTCGTTGAGGCGCAGGTAGACGGTGAACTGGCCGCGATGGTGGATGATGTGGTTCATCACCCAGGTGCGGAGCACCGCGAGACGGGGCAGGGTGAAGATCTCGAACGTGCCGGCCTTGAGGGTCCAGGGCACCTGGAAGTCGGCGTCCTTCGCGGCGGCGATGGTGGCGCGTCCCTCGCTCACGTGCCGGTCGAAGAAGGCCAGCATCTCCTCCCGCGACGCGAACTCGGGTGGCTTGTAGCCGCTGCCGCCGGGCGGGCTCATGTCGAGTTCGGTCTCCTTCATCGTGACGGCGGTCCACGACGGCACCTCGGCGAGGTGGACGGCAAGCTGCCCCAGTGACATCGACTTAGGATGCGGCTTCCAGCCCAGCTCTGCGAACGGGGTGCGCTCGAGATGCTTCCGGGTAGTGGCCATCTCGTGATCGTATTCGGGGAGCAGCGATTCGGCGATCGACATGACACGCTCTCGGTGTAGGTGAAGGGTAGGTGATAAGTGCTTAGTGCCTAGTGCTTAGTGAAAAGCCGAGGATTCGAGCCCCTCTCTGCATGCGCAGTTACTAAGCACTAAGCACTGCTGTTCAAGCACTAGGCACTACAGCAGGGTCCACTGCTCCGTCGCTTCCGGGATGGCGTCGTGGCGCGGGCGCCGGCCCTCGAGACGCTGCTTCTGCCGCATCCCCTCGGAGAGCGGGAAGCCGTAGGCCTGCTGCAGCATCCGGAGCCGGCGGCTCAGCGCCTCCGTGTAGTCCTTGCCAGGCGACTCGCGGTCGCCGTAGCGCTCGCGATAGCGCGCGGTGAGTTCGGGGAACTCCTCGGCGAGGTGAGGAAGGAAGCGGGACCGCGCCGCGGGCCCGAGCCGGAGCGCCGACCCATGCACGTAGCGCGCGCCCGCCGCCTTCCCCGCCGCCATGATGGCGTCGAGTGCCTCTCGACTGTCGGTGATGCCGGGGACGATCGGGGCGACGAGCAGCCCCGCGTGGATCCCGCCGTCGGTCAATCCCTTGAGCGCCCGGATCCGCGCGTGCGGCGCCGGGGAGCGGGCCTCGATCCGGCGGAGCAGCGCCCCATTCATCGAGGCGAGGGAGATGTTCACCGACAGCTCGTGCCGCTCGGCGAGCTGCTGCAGCAGCGGCAGGTCCCGGAGGATCAGCGGCGACTTGGTGATGATGCCTAACGTGAGCCCGCGCCACCCCAGCAGCGCCTCGAGGATCTCCCGGGTGAGGCGGAAGCGCCGTTCGGCCGGCTGGTAGGGATCGGTCGCGGTGCCGATCACCAGCGTGGCGCCGGCGAGCCGGGCGGGGAAGAGGGTCCGCTTGAGCACCGCGGCGGCGGCGGTCTTGACCAGGATCTGCTTTTCGAAGGCCTGCCAGGGTGGGAGCCCCTCCCCCGGCGCCCCTCCCCCCGGCCCCCTCCCCATTTCATGGGGAGGGGGAGTCGTGGCGCGCTCTACCCGCCACCGGTGTGTCTCCCGCGCATAACAATAGGTGCAGCCGAACTCGCAGCCGACGTAGGGGTTGAGCGACCAGAACCCCATCCCGGTGCTCGAGGGCGGATTGAGAATCGCCTTGACCGGCACCTCGTGGAATGACGCGCCGCGGGCGGCCCGCTCGTCGAGGACGGGGAGGGCGGGCGCCGGGGGCGGCGGGTCGAGCAGGGCGATCTGGTCGGTGCGGATCATGTCACCCCCATCAGCCGGTTGGCATCGGCGAAGGGAAGGGCGTCGACGGCGTAGTGGAAGGTCCCGTGTTCCTTCATTTCCAGTGCGGCGCGCACAAAGGCGCCGAGTGCGGCACGGCTCAGCGAGGAGCCGACGCTGATCCGACGCACACCGAGGGCGGCGAGTTCGGCGACGGAGAAGGTCGTCCCCTTGAGCCCCATCACCACGTTCACCGGCCGGGTGACGGCCTCACAGACGGCGCGGATATCCTCCGCCCGGGTGAGCCCCGGGGCAAAGAGCGCGTCGGCGCCCGCCTTCTCGAAGGCCTGGAGCCGGCGGATGGTGTCGTCCAGGTCGGGACGGCCGTGCAGGAAGTTCTCGGCGCGGGCCACCAGCATGAACGGGAAGGGAAGCCGGCGCGCCGCCTCGACCGCGGCGGCGATGCGTTCCACCGCGTGCGCGACGTCGTAGATGGGACGGGCGGGGTCGCCGGTCGCATCCTCGATGGAGCCGCCGACCAGTCCCGCCGTCGTGCCGGCGAGACGGATCGTCTCGGCGGCGGCTTCGGGAGCGTCGCCGTAGCCGTTCTCGAGGTCGGCGGCGACGGGGAGGTCGGTGGCGTCCACGATAGCGCGCGCATTGGCGAGCGCTTCCTCACGACTGACCGCGCCGGCGCCATCGGGGCGGCCGAGGGAAAAGGCGAGCCCGGCACTGGTGGTGGTGAGGGCGGGGAAGCCCAGGCCGGCCAGAATGCGCGCGGTCCCTGCATCCCACGGATTGGGGATGATGAAGGCGCCGGGGCCCTGGTGCAGGGCCTGGAAGCGTTCGGCCTTGTCGCGCTGCGTCGTGGTCATGTCGGTCTCCGTTTCCGCTCGGACTTCGAGAGATGTCTCCGTCCTGCTTCAGCCCAGGATCCGCGCCATCTGCCGGAGGTGGACCAGGTCGTGGCCGGCGTACATCCGGATCATGTGCGCGAGGCTCTCCTCGCCCCGTTCGGCGTGGACCATCACCCGCTCGCGATCGGCGGGCGTCGCGCGCAGCAGCAGCCGGATGTTGCCCTGGCGCATCGTGGTGAAGTCGGCGATGGCGGTGTCGAGGTCGGCCTCGTCGTAGCGGAGCCGTTCGGCCCAGCGGTCCTGGTCGTAGCCCTGGATCATCGGCCGGTCGTGGGCGAGCACCATGCGGTAGCGGAAGCCGCCGACCAGTTCGGAATCGGCGAGGTGCTGCACCACCTGGCGCACCGACCATTTGCCCGGCGCCTCCGGGCGGCCGAGCTGCTCGGCGCTGCGGCCGGCGACGGTGAGCCGGAGCGCGGCGGGCGTCTCGCGGAGCACCTGCATCGGGTCGCGGGTGCCGAGTGCCGCGAGGATGGCGGCGGTGTAGGCCGCAGCCTGCTGGGCGCTGTCGGAGATCGGGTTGGCCAGGTCGGACATGGGGCGCTCGCTGTGCTCTGGGTCGGTAGTCGTCCCGAACGGGTAGGCGTGGAGGCCTGCCCTACGACGCCGTTCGGCCCTTCGGTTCCTCACCCGCACTTCCCCCAGCCGCACTGCCGGCAGGAGATGCAGCCGGAGTTGCGGACGACCGGGCCGGCGCACTCGGGGCAGACACGGATGTTGTTTCCGGTCAATGGGTTGGACGGCTGATAGCGGGTGGGATTGAGCTGGGGCTTCTCGGCGGTGGTCATGGGGCCCTCGAGTCCGGAGTGATCGGCGACGAACCGAACATACACCGAAAATCGAGGGCGTCAAGAAACGCGGAATCGGGCGGAGGGGGAGTCCAGTCGACTACTGCTGCGTTTCTATTTATTTACCACGAAATCAATTCGTGGGGATTTAGTCTTGCGTGGCGTGTTTGGATGTAGTAAGATGTTGCCGCCGAGTCACGAATCAAAAAACTCGGCTAAAAGCAGAGACGGCCCGCGTTGGCGCGCGAACCGTCTCACCAATCCAAACCTAGGTTCGTGTGGACGCCCCGAGGTCAGGTGGTCTTGGCAAAGACAGTATACGCCATGATCCCGTCGGTGTCCATGCGGGCCGCAACTCCCCTATAGGAGGGAGTCATGGCGTATCGGGCAAATCAGCAGGAACGCATCACCCTCAACGGCGCCTCCGGCGCCAAGTACGAGTTCGAGGTCTACCCCTGGGGCACAGAGTTCCGCCCCACCGGGGGAGTGTACGCAGTGCTCCGGCGCGATCCGGGTGGCTACCGTGTGCTCTATGTCGGTGAGACCGGCGATTTGAGTGAGCGCTTCGACAACCACCATCGGGCGTTGTGCTTCACACTCCACCGGAAGACGCACATTGGTGTGTTGGCCGAGGGCTCGCGGGATCGCCGTCTCGCCATCGAGACCGATATCCGGCAGTTCTACAACCCGCCCTGCAACCAGCAGTAAGGGAGACCGGTGATGAAGAAGGGAAGGACCGACGCGGTTCATGTCAGGGTTCTCGGTGAGGTCGCCGAGGTCCTTCCCGGCTTCTCCACCGGTGAAGCCATGTCGCACGATCCGGCCGGGACCCACCAGCTCATCCAGATCAAACACCTGGTTACCGGCATGCCATACCGGTACAGGGAGCAGGATGCCTTCCGACTGAATCCGGGACGCAGCGTGGATCGGTTCCTTCTGCAGCGCGGCGATATCCTGTTTATGTCGCGGGGTACTCGGAACGTATCGTCGTGGATGGAGGAGATGCCCGCCGCGACCCTGGCCTCGACCAGCTTCTACGTGGTACGGCCGATGAGCGGGATCGACCCGGGGTACCTGACATGGTATCTGAATCAGCCCGGGATGCAGCGGAGAATCGCCGAGATCCGGACCGGCGCGGCCGCGCCCATCGTGCAGCGGCATGCCCTGCGAGAACTGGAGCTTCCAGTGCCGCCGCTTGAAACGCAGAGACGCATCGGCGCTCTTGGCGTGCTGATGGCACGGGAGCAGCAGCTCCTCCGCCACGTGGAGCAGAGCACCGAAACCCTGCACTCCCAAACCAGTCAACAGATCGCCCGGAGCCTGATGAGCCGGGCCATGACCCAATAGCGAGGCAACACCATGTCCGATGCAGTGAATCAGCAGGAGATCAACGACACGCTCTGGCGCGCCTGCGACTCGTTCCGCGGTACGCTGGACCCGTCCCAGTACAAGGACTACCTGCTCGTCATGCTGTTCCTCAAGTACGTCTCAGACGTCTGGGCGGACCGGCGGGCCGAATACGAGCAGAAGTATCAGGGGGACACGACCCGGGTTCAGCGCGCTCTGGATCGGGAACGGTTCGTGGTGCCTCCCGAGTCGGAGTTCCCCTACCTCTACACCCGGCGCGACCGGGACAACGTCGGGGAACTGATCAACATCGCGCTGGAGAAGATCGAGGACGCCAACCATACCAAGCTGGAAAACGTCTTCCGGAATATCGATTTCAACAGCGAGCCGCACCTCGGTGAGACCAAGGACCGCAACCGGCGGCTCAAGAATCTGCTGGAGGACTTCAACAGCGAGAAGCTGGATCTGCGGCCCTCCCGGGTAGGCAGCCAGGATGTCATCGGGAACGCCTACGAGTACCTGATTGGGAGGTTCGCGGGCGACGCCGGCAAGAAGGGCGGGGAGTTCTACACCCCGGCCGAAGTGGCGACGCTGCTGGCGAAGCTTCTAGCGCCGAAGCCCGGGGAGACCATCTGCGACCCCGCCTGCGGCTCCGGGTCGCTGCTGATTCGCGTGGCGCGGGAAGTCGGTGGGGAGAACTTCTCGCTGGCGGGCCAGGAGGTGAACGGCGGTACCTGGGCGCTCTGCCGGATGAACATGTTCCTGCACGGAATCGACGGCGCACGCATCGAATGGGGCGACACACTCAACAGCCCCAAGCTTGTGAAGGACGATCAGCTCATGAAGTTCGACGTGGTGGTCGCCAACCCCCCGTTCTCGCTGGATAAGTGGGGCGCGGAGCACGCCGCCGCCGACCGGTTCCGGCGCTTCTGGAGGGGAACCCCACCGAAATCCAAGGCCGACTATGCCTTCATCAGCCACATGCTGGAGACCGCAGTCGAAGACGGCGGTCGGGTAGGAGTGATCGTGCCGCACGGGGTGCTCTTCCGCGGCGGAGCAGAAGGGAAGATTCGCAAGCGCATCATCGAGGAGAACCTGCTCGACGCCGTGATCGGCTTGCCAGCCAACCTCTTTTTCGGCACCGGGATCCCAGCCGCAATTCTCATCTTTAGAAAGGGGCGCCCGAACACGGACGTCATGTTCATCGATGCCAGCCGCGACTTCAGCGACGACAAGAAGCAGAGCCGGCTTCGTGAAGAGGACATTGACCGCATTGTCGGGGCGTTTCAGGCGCGAGGGGATATCGAGAGATACGCTCACCCGGCCTCGTTGGATGAGATCAATGAGAACGAGTTCAACCTGAACATTTCCCGGTATGTGGATACGTTCGAGGACGAGCAGGAAATCGACCTTGGCAAGGTGCAATCCGAGATCGAGGAACTCGAGGCTGAGTTGGTCGCGACCCGCCGAGAGATTGCCAAGCTTCTGGCCGAGTTGACCCTGTGATGCCCAGGGAACAATGGCCCATGATGCCGCTCGGTGAGGTCATCGGAGGCTTCGAAGCTGGCGTCAGCGTCAATGCCGAAGATCGTCCGGCGGAAGATCACGAGCACGGCGTACTGAAGGTCAGTGCGGTCGGGCTTGGTCGGTTCGATTCGAGAGAGCAGAAAGCGGTCCTTCCTGGGGAGCTGACACGCTTGGGGCCATCGCTCCACGCTGGTGATCTGCTTGTCACTCGAGCGAACACGCTCGAACTCGTGGGAGCGGCTGCTACGGTCGATCGTGACTATCCGAACCTGCACCTCTCCGACAAGACATGGCGGGTTCTACACCGCAGAGACGAGCCTAATACACGGCGCTGGTTGCCATTTGTACTGAATTCCTCATGGGTTAGAAACGAGTTGCGCAAGCGAGCCACAGGTAGCAGTGGCAGCATGAAGAATGTGGCACAGGAGGCATTTCTCGGGATCGAGGTGCCGGTTCCACCGGAGGCTCAACGTGGGGCCATCGCAGACGCGCTCAGAACCCTCACTCGAGCGCCTGCCGTGTCGGGCGACCTTCTGGATCTCCTGCGGATACGCAAGCGCTGCCTGATGCAGCAGTTGCTCTCAGGGCGCCAAAGCCTTACTGGGATTTCACGTTCAGCTTGGACTTCCTGTCCGTTGGCTAGTCTCTTGCACGAGAGCCGCGAGGCGGGTGCCAGTGGGGCCGAGGCAAAGAAGCTGACCATAAGACTCTATGGCCGAGGGGTAGTGGCCAAGTCCGACTTGCGGCCTGGAAGCAGGAGAACCCAATACTACCGCCGCCGACGCGGTCAGTTCATCTACAGCAAGCTTGACTTTCTCAATGGCGCCTTCGGCCTCGTTCCTGACCACCTCGATGGTTACGAATCAACGTTGGACCTACCCGCATTCGACGTCTCTGCATCGGTCGATGCGCGATGGTTGTTGAGGCTCTTCTCATGGTCGGGGTTCTATCGCGCACGCCTGCGGCTTGCAAACGGTGGACGAAAAGCAAGGCGAGTGAACCCAAATCAACTCTTGGTCGAGACAATCCCTGTTCCTCCGATGTCGGAACAGCGAGCCGTGGCGGCCCTCTTCGATGCATTGGATCGAGAGATCGTGCTGCTCGAACGTCAGCGCGAACTGCTTGATCAGCAGCGCCGGGTCGTAACCGACAAGTTGCTTTCAGGCGAGGTGCGAGTGCAGGTGCCTGGCGCCAAGGTGGGTGTGTGAGCGGGACGGAGATCGCGTACATCGACGAGAGCTACGACACTTACGCCTTCGTCATGAGCGCGCTCATTGTGCCGGCCCACGCCTGGCGGGAGGGCTTCAACCGGCTACGCGATTACCGGAGGCATCTCAAGGCCACCTACGGGATCTTCACCAGCAAGGAACTCCACGCGACCGAGTTTGTGGCCGGGCGTGGTGGCATCGCTCCCAAGGTCGTGCCCAAGGGGCTCCGCGCCTTTCTCTTCCGTCAGACGATTCAGGTAATCGCTTCCCTGCCGGGCGTGAGTGTGATCAGCGGGTGCTGGACGAAGGCAGGGATGTCGCAGAATGACTGCCACGCGAAGGCGTTCAGCCGCATCCAGGAGCGACTGCAGACCCGTTGCTCCAAACGCGACGGGCACATGCTGATGGTCGTGGACGAAGGGAAGGAAGACGAACTGCGGCGCATCGCCCGGCGGACCAAGGTGTGGAACCCGGTGAAGAGTGCGTACGGGACCTGGGAGGATGGGTCGCCGTACAAGAACATTCCGAACGAGCGGCTGATCGAGGATCCGATCTTCAAGCCGTCGCACCAGTCATACTTCCTCCAGGCCGCAGACTTCATCGCCTTTGCGCTGCTCAAGGGAGAGGTGCCTCCCACGCGGCATATCGCGAAGTATGGGCTGACGGACGTGTATGAGGAGCTCGATCCGATTCTGGCCAAGGAGGCATCGCGGAGGGACCCGCGGGCTCTCGGTATCGTGCGGACCTAAACAGGAAGCCGCCCCCGGTCAGAGACCGGGGGCGGCTTGAGCAGTGCCGGGATCCAGCCGCTGATGGCTGGGCCAGCCCTGCGTCATCAAGTTGACAAGTAATCCTCCTCAAGTCAATGGGAGAGGCCAGCCTTAGGCTCGTTGGTGGTTGCAGGATCTCAGTAGAGGAAGGCATGCCAGAAGTGGAGTCCAAGCATCCGACGCCTGAGTGGCGTGAGGACGAGATCTCCCAGATCCCGGCCCTGCAGCTTCTCGTGAATCTCGGCTGGACCTACCTGACCCCGGCCGAGGCGCTGGATCGGCGCGGCGGTCGGCGTTCGAGGGTGATCCTAACCGAGATCTTGGCCGGGCAGCTCCGCTCGATGAATCGAGTCCGCACCCGCGGCGAGGAACTGCCCTTTAGCGAGAGCAATATCGCCGCTGCAGTGCAGGCGCTCGAGGACCTGCCGTTCGACGGCCTGATTCGTACCAGCGAACAGGCGTACGATCTGCTCCGGTTGGGGAAGTCATTCCCTCAGCTCGTGCGCGGAAATCTGGCGAGCTACGACCTCGACTATGTCGACTGGGAGAATACTGGCCGCAATGTCTTTCACGTTACCGAAGAGTTCGTGGTCGACTCGCAGGGAGCCGCCGATTCCCGCCGTCCCGATCTGGTGCTCTTCGTCAACGGTATTCCATTCGTAGTGATCGAGTGCAAGCGGCCCGACATCAAAGATCCGCTGAAGGAGGCCATCTCCCAGCAGATCAGGAATCAGAAGGACGGTTACATACCGCGGCTCTTCGTGCCGGCCCAACTGCTCCTTGCCTTGGCCACGAACCAGGCCCGGTACGCCACCGTCGGGACGTCGGAGAAGTTCTGGGCGGTCTGGCGAGAGGAGCTGGACGCCGAGGTGCTCCAGGCGGTGGTGAATCAGCCGCTCGATCCATTGGTAAAGGAGCGGCTGTTCGCCGACCGGTTCCGCCACGTCCGGGCCCACTTCGACGTGGTTGGGGCGGTTGGGCGGCAGGTCACCGAGCAGGATCGGCTGCTCTACGCCCTCTGCCGTCCCGAGCGCCTGCTCCAGCTCGCCCGGCGATTTATCCTGTTTGACGCGGGGGAGAAGAAGATCGCCCGGTGGCAGCAGTTCTTCTGCCTGAACAAGACGATGTTGCGGATTGCCGAATGCGGCCCTGATGGAACAAGGCAGGGCGGTGTGGTCTGGCACACCCAGGGTAGCGGCAAGTCGCTCACGATGGTCATGCTCGCCACCGCAATCGCTGAGGAGATTCAGACAAGCAATCAGAAGAAGGTCGTCCTGGTCACGGACCGAGTCGATCTGGACGACCAGATCTATAACACCTTCCGGCACTGCGGCCTGACTCCGGAACGAGCACGGACTGGGCAGCATCTTGCCAAGTTGCTGCAGCAGGATGGTGTGCCGGTCGTGACGACCGTCATCGACAAGTTCGAGGCTGTCACCCGGCTCAAGGTCAGGCTCGACAGCCCCGACATCTTCGTGCTGGTCGATGAGAGTCATCGTGGCCAGTATGGGCCACTGCACGCCAGGATGCGCAAGGTGATGCCGAATGCATGTTTCCTCGGCTTCACCGGCACACCCCTGCTGCGTGAGGACAAGAACACCATCGCAACATTCGGAGGCCTGATCGACAGCTATACGATCCGGCAGGCGGTTGCGGACCGGGCGGTCGTCGAGCTGGTGTACGAGGGGCGGGATGTGCCACAGCATGTGGACAAGGAGCAGATCGACCGATGGTTCGAGCGCACGGTCGCTGGTCTGAGCCCGGCACAAGCAGCCGACCTCAAGCGCAAGTTCAGCAGCACGAACCAGCTGAACGAGGCTGAGCAGCGCATCGCGGCGATCGCATACGATGTCGGTCTACACTTCGCCGCGACCTGGAAGGGCACGGGATTCAAGGGCCAGCTAGTTGCGCCCAGCAAGCGGACGGCGCTCCTCTACAAGAAATACCTCGACGAGCTCGGAGACGTCACTTCCTCGGTCCTGATCTCGGCGCCCGATGATCGGGAAGGCGATGCTGATGTACATGAGGACAATGAAGATGAGGTCGTCAAGTTCTGGCGTGCGACGATGTCCCGCTACGGGACCGAGACCGAGTACAACAAGCAGTTCATCAATTCGTTCAAGTTCGGTGATACCCCGGATATCCTCATCGTCGTGAGCAAGCTTCTGACCGGCTTCGACGCGCCGAGAAATACGGTGCTTTATCTCGCACGGACGCTCAAGGAGCACACACTCCTTCAAGCGATAGCGCGGGTGAACCGCGTCTATGAAGGAAAGGACTTCGGCTACGTCATCGATTATGCCGGCGTGCTGCATGGGCTAAATGAGGCGTTGGACCTCTATGGTTCTCTGGCCGGATACGATCCGGCTGATCTGGACGACACCCTGGTCGACATCTCCGAGAAACTGAGACAGCTGCCTCAGGCGCACTCCAATCTCTGGGAGATCTTCAAGGGGATCAGGAACAAGCGTGACCAGGAGGCATACGAGCAGCTGCTGGCCGATGAGGAGCTCCGTTCGCGCTTCTATGAGCGTCTTACGGACTTCGCGCGACTGCTCGGGCCTGCACTCGGCAGTGTCAGATTTCTCGACACAACCCCGGCGGAAAAAGTCGAGACCTACAAGCGTGACCTGAAGTTCTTTGCCGCGCTTCGACGGTCTGTCGGGCGGCGGTACGCTGACACTGTGGATTACGGCGAGTACGAGAAGAGGGTGAGGAAGCTGCTCGACAGGCACGTGTCTGCTGGGGAAGTCGAGACGATCACGCCTGCGGTCAACATCTTTGATCAGGATGCCTTCGCGAAGGTGGTTGATGAAGGCCATTCTCCCGCTGCCAAGGCCGACACCATTGCATACGCGACGAAGAAGACAATTCACGATCGCATGGATGAAGATCCTGCCTTCTATAAGCGCTTCTCCGCATTGCTGGAGGAAACGATCGAGGCGTGGCGTGCCAAACGGTTGTCGGATGCGGAGTACCTGGCGCACGTCGCAGGGATTCGGGACTCGGTGCGGGATCGCACGGGCGATGAAGTGCCTGAGCGGGTCCGCTATCAGCCGGACGCCCGTGCGATCTACGGTCTCGTCAAGGAAACGCTGGCTCCCTACTCCGCGCCGGGGCGCCCGCTTGACGCCGTAGGGGCTGAAGCGGCACTTGATATCGACCGTATCATCGAAGACCGGCGTGTGGTGAATTGGACCGAGAACTCCGATGTGCAAAACCGGATGCGGACCGCGATCGAGGATCGACTCTTCGACCTGAAGCAGCAGGAGGGTTTGCCCCTGACATTGGATGAGATCGACGCCGTCATGGAGCGAGTGCTTGATGTTGCGCGGCGGCGGAAGGCGTGAGCGGGGAAACGAGGCGAAGTCCGCTGCTGCGTACTGCATGGGGCAGCCGCGAAATCGGCTATGGCCTGACCTTCGCACCGGGGCGACGTACTCTCGCGATCACTGTGCATCCTGATCTGCGGGTGACCGTGCTGGCGCCAGAAGGAAAGTCGCTCGAAGCTGTCTACAACGGTGTTCAGAAGCGGGCTGGGTGGATTGCGAAGCAGCTCAGGGAGTTCGAACGTTGGCATCCACTACCTGCGTCGCGGCAGTTCGTATCCGGGGAGTCACACCTTTACCTGGGCAAGCAATACAGGCTGCGAGTTGAACGAGGGCCTGAGAGCGTCCGATTAGCCTCTGGGCGCCTCGTCGTAGGTGTCTCTGCCGAACCGACGCGGGCACGACTCGCGGAGATCCTCGAGAATTGGTACGTCGCCCGAATGCATGAAGTCATCAGGCGTCGGCTGCAGCGGCTCGAGCTGACCTCTCCGCGCCTCTTGCAGGGGCCGGTCCGAGTGCGCGTGCGGAGAATGCCGAGGCGATGGGGGAGCTGCAGCCCGACTGGGATCATCACTCTTAATCCGGACCTGATGAAGGCGCCCCTGTCTTCCATCGACTATGTGCTGATTCACGAGCTTTGTCATCGGCACATTCCGAATCACTCGCCCCGGTTCTTCCGACTGCTGGGCAGCCATTTGCCGGATTGGGAGCGCAGGCGGGAGCGGCTGAATCTGCTGCGTCCTTGATGACTATCCGCCGTGGAACTTGAGGCGGTCTTCGATGGCAATACGACGGTAGGGACACTCCCTTACGGTCGTGGAGGCTCTGGACGGAGACATATCCAATGAATCGTACCGCATTGTTCATTTCCGTCGGTTGCTTGATTGCGGGCCCACGCTTCTTGCAGGCCCAGAACGATAGCAGCACCGTCAGGGTCGTTCGATCCTCCGCGGATGCCGTGCTCCTCATTGAAACCTACGATGAGCAGGGTCGCCCACTTGCCTCTGGTACCGGATTCCTGGTCGATTCGCTGGGGACGGTGGTAACGAATCATCACGTCATGACGGGCGCGGTAACGGCTCGAGTTCTCAACCACAATCGAGAAGCATCGCCTGTAACGGGGTGGATACGGGTCAATCCGGAGGCCGACCTGCTTACGCTCCGTGCACAGTTCTCGGCGCCCACACCGTGGCTTCGGCTGGGACCACCGGCTCCGCCCGAACCCGGGACGGATTTGATAGTAATCGGCTCACCTCGCGGTCTCGCTCAGACTGTGACCACAGGCGTATCGAGCGGCCTCCAGGAGGTCGAGGGCCGACGGATGCTGCAGCTCAGCGCGCTCGCATCCCACGGTTCGAGCGGTAGCCCTGTACTCGATCGGGCTGCGAAGGTCCGCGGAGTCGTTGCGGCTGGGGTACCGGATGCACCTCAGGTTGTCTACGCTGTCCCGACTCTCGAAGTTGCTGAATTGATGGCCCAGCGAGATACGGTGAAGATGCTCTCCTCATTGCCCGGTGCCGCAACTACTCGTGCACGTCGTGCTGACGATCCGTTCGCGACTCCCCGTGGCCTGACTCATATGTACCAGTTCCAGGACCTGGTCGGATACCCGTTCGCGTATGTATGGCTCGTCGAATCCCCTTCTGGCGCGCTTTCCGGGGCGGCCTTCACACAACACCCGACGGGATTCGTGGATGTCATTCCCATACAAACTGGAGTGCGGCCTGGCCGTCGGCGGGCATTCGAATTCCAGGCCGGCTGTGGGCGGTTTGAGGGTTGGATTCGAGACCAGGGCATTCTCGCTGGTGACGTTTCCACTGTCTGTAAGGACGGTGGCTCTTCGCCATTCATTGCGGTCCCTATCGGCACCCCACCCAGGGAACGCCGAAACAAACTGCGGGCCATTCGGATGTACCTCACCCGCACACCCACACCTGCCGTCGGCACCACGGATCACGCGACGTGGGCACTGCTTGTCGCCGTTACTCCCAAGAATCTCGGAGAGGGGACTGTGGGGGCGATCCACCTTTGGGGTGAGATTCTCGGTCGGACTGGGAGGGTTGATCTCACTTTCGGTAGAGGGCGGAGCGACTCAACGTCACTTACTCTCGAGACGACTGACGAATCGAATCAGCTTCGAATGACGGAATGGGACGGGACGATCACAGGAGAGTTGGTGAGTCTTTTGGACACGACCCAGAAAGTGTCACTCGAAGGCTTCCGTGACGACTTGGCCTATTGTTTCTCCAAAGGCAGGGACAAGACAGCTGCCGATTCCATTCTTGCCGCACTTGCAGCAGAGGATCGGGTGATCGGAGACTCAATCTTGTCCGTCGGTCGTGCGCTGAATGCTCCGGGTCTTGCCAATCCGCGATCTGGTCCACTCAGCAGTTCGACCCCCGGTGTTTTGGATGAAAAGGAGCGGGGTCGTCTCGCGGCCCGTGCCCCGCTCGAACGCACTCTTGGCCTACTTTCGGGTCGAAAGTTGGCCAATGGTGATCGCCGTACGGGATTGAACCAGCGGTTGGAGGAAATCGTGAATTGCCCGGAGCTGCCGTCGGCACGGCACAATCCATGACTGGGGAGATCCCACTAGGACGCTAGTGGGCACCGGGCATTTGGACACCCGGAACGCCAAACGGCAGCCGCCCCACTCCCCCGGGTCGGCTGCCGTTCGGTACTTCGCCATGCATTGTCATGCGCGCGATCAGCAAATCGCGCCTACTGCACCACCCTGCTCACTTCGGCTGCTCTTGATCCTTCACCGCCCCCGGCAACTGCACCGGCTTCGCCGACTCCGGCACCGGCCAGGCGATGTTGCGGGCACTCTTCCACGCGCCCAGCACATCGGGCTTGTCACGGAAGTGGAAGATCACCAGCCCATCGAGTTGCCGCACCAGCACCATCAGTTCCCTGCCCAGCGCAACCATTTCCGCACGCGCACCGGTATGCGCCCGACGGCCGGCGTTGGCCTCGCTCACGGCCTGCTCATACTCCGCCAGCAGAGCAGCGAGAGTCGGCTGCGTCTCCTCCGACATGCCATGCGCCCGCAGCACGTCGTGTTCCGACTGAAGCGTGCTCGACATCGACTTCACCGCGGCCAGGAACCGCTGACCGGTCAGTCCGTGAAGCGACTTCCCGATGGCCGCCGCGAGCGCCGGATTCTCCACTTCGATCGCCGCGGCGATCCCGGCCAGATGACGGGCCGGCAGCCGGATGATCTCCTGCCGCAGGTCGTTGTACTTCCCGACCTGGGCCGCACGCGTGGCCTCGCCATCCTGCTGCGTGGCCACCAGCACCTGCTGACGCTCCACCTTCGCCTTGAACCGCGCCGCAACTTCGTCGGCCGGTCCATCGCCAAAGGGGTAGGCCCGGAAGAAGTCGACCAGGCGAACCTCCATGGCGAGCTGCACCTGCAATGTCCCATCCATATGACCCTCCCCGCCCATCGGGCGTATGACACCGCCGGTTGAGACGGCGAGTGCACAGGTTCCTTCGGCAATGGTCCGTGGGTGTCTCAACCACCACACGGCCGGAGGGGGGAGAAGCAACGGGTGTGCCAGAGCGGGGTGCGCGAACAATTCATTGTGTGAGGCGCGACAAAAAATGCATAACACGGACGACAAATGCATAAACGCGGGCTTCGAGCCCCGAACGTTCGCGTGCGCGTCACGAATGCTCGTCTCCGATCCGCGAACGATCCTCTCCGGGTCACGAATGCTCGTGTGCGAGGCGCGAATGGTGTGCACACGGTCACGAATGGAATGCTGCGGGCCGCGAAAAGTCCTTATCGGTCAGCGAGTTGCACATTCAGGCGAGAAATGCTCGCCTCCTGATGCCGGGAAGCGGTGTGCGCTCGGCGAATGATGCCGAGTGGTGCGCGAATGAGTGCATCGAGGTCACGAATGGATGTCGCGCGAGGATTTGTGGCGTGCTCCGACAGGCGACTGGTGCGCTTGTGAAACCGATCACATGCATATTGGCTGATCCGCGCACCGGGCGGTGCGAAGATCTGATCGGTGTCGCGCGACCGTCGAGTGTCCTCGCTCGAGGACAGTGGTGGACACCTGTCTGCTTGACGGAGGCACCTACGAGGAAGGGGAAGGGGAAAGGCGAACGGGTACTCAACGAGTTCTCGGAACCTTCCGTACTCGTCCGCCCGTCCGCCCGTCCGCCTACCTCCTCACGGACACTTCGTCCCCGTCCACGTCCCCACATCGCTGCTGTTCGGATCGGCCCAGTTGCCGGAGACCTGGGTGCCGCTCCGGCTGCCGGTCGCCAGCACGGTCTGCGTGCCGGGGAAGAGAATCGTGATGGCGTTGCCGCTGATGCTGCCGTCGAGCGGAGCATTGGTGCCGGAACTGGACGAAACCGCCTGGCCCAGGATGGTCGATCCATCGATGACGAAGTTCCACACCCCCTGGTCGTCCCCGGCGAACGTGCCGCAGTAGGCGGTGGTCTTGGCATCCGCCTTGGCGGTGACAAAGACACCCTGCGTGCTCGGCCCGGCGTAGGTCCCCTCCAGCCGGCCGATGCCATCATAGGTGCCGCTGAAGGTGTAGCCGCCGCCGGACACGTCCAGCGCCTTGCTCACATCATCATAGGTCCCCGTGAGATTGACCGCGCCGCCGCCCACCATGCTGAGGGCACCGGTCGCCGTGACCGAGGCCAGCGCCATGCCGGTGGGAAGCGGCGGGCTCGGTGCGGCAGTCGAGACGGTCACCGAGAGCGAGCCACTCTCCGAGGCGTCGTTGCTCGATATGATGCCGAGAAAGGTGGCGCTGTTGCCGCCGCCCCCGCCCCCGCCGCCCCCGCCGTTCGAGTCGCTGCCGCAGGCGGTGAGAGGGGCGAGGAGCAGGGTGGTGGCAAGACAGGTCAGGAGGCGGCGTCGGGTGGGGGACATGTTGGGTTCCGTTCAGCGAAGGATGAAGGTGCACCCGGTTCGGGTGACCCGGCCTTATCACCGGCCGTGGTGCGAGGTACCTTGAGGCGGGCCCGTTATCCGGCCGTGTCCCCGGTGTTATTTGGCGCGATCGGTCTCCCCTCCCTCACTCCACTCCGCTTCCGGTGATCTCGCTCAGACTGACAGGTGGGGTGGAGCTCGGCACCGACCGCCCGTCCGACGCCGAGTCGCTGCTGTCCCAGCCCAAGCGGGTGGCGCTGCTCGCCTGCCTGCTCCTGAATGCCAGGTCCGGCTGGATCCGGCGGGACACCCTGGTCGCGATGCTCTGGCCGGAGGTGGATCAGGAACGGGCTCGCAATTCACTCCGCCAGGGCCTGCACCAGCTCCGCCGTCTGCTCGGCGCCGACACGATCGTGTCCCGCGGGACCGAGGAGCTCGGGGTCGCCCCGGGCACGATCTCCTGCGACGCGGTCGAGTTCCTGGCGCTCATAGAGAAGAAGGAATGGGCCCAGGCCCTGGCGACATATAAAGGAGAGCTGCTCCCCGGTTTCCACGTTTCGGATGCTCCCGACTTCGAACAGTGGCTGGACGGCGAGCGGACTCGGCTCCACGCCCTGGCCATCCGGGCCACCGCAACCCTCACCGAGCGGGAGGAATCGGCGGGCAACCTGACTGCGGCGGTCGAGTGGGCGGAGCGGGGCCTCGAGCTCGCACCGAGCGATGAATCCCGCGCCGAGGCGTTGATCCGGCTCCGGGAACGGACCGGTGACCGGGTCGGCGCGCTGCTGGCCTTCGAGTCCTTCGCCGCTCGGCTCGAACGGGAGTTCGGGATCAAACCGTCGGCGGCGTTGGTCCGCAGAGTCGAGGAAGTCAGGCGCCCGCGTCCACAGATCACAGATCCGCAGATTACGCAGATTGCCCAGAGTCCTGCCGCGGCGGCGATGACCGCGGATCCGTCCGCGCACTCTGTGCAATCTGCGGACGCATCTGTGGATCGGCGCCGAAGGTTCCCCTTCCTCTATGGGGCGGTCGCGGCTGCCGTCGTGCTGGCCGTCGTTGCGCTCATCTACCGCCGAGTAGCTCCGAGTTCTGCCGTCGGCTCCACTCCAACGGCCGACCTGGTGATCTGGCCCTTCCGCGTGGCGGGCGCGGATCCCGCGCTCGGTTACCTGAGGGAGGGCATGGTGGATCTCCTCTCAGCCAGGCTAACCGGGGAGGCGGGCGGACTCCGGGCCACCGATCCGCGCACCGTGATCAATGCCTGGCACCAGGCGACGGGAGACACTCTCGACCCCGGACCGAAGGAGAGTGTCCGGCTGGCACGCGGGCTCGGCGCCGGGCGTGCCCTGCTAGGGAGCGTGGTGGGACGGGCCAGCCGGCTGGTGCTGCAGGCGGCGAGCTACGATGTGGCCTCCGGCGCGGTCCGGGCGCGGGGGACGGCGGAGGGTCCGGTGGACAGCCTGCCGGAGCTGGTGGACCAGCTGGCCGCGCAACTGCTGGCGGAAGAGTCGGGCGGATCCGCACCGGCGGGGCCCGCGCTCCATGGCACACCGCTGCCCGCGGTGCAGGCCTACCTCGAGGGGTCGCAGGCCTATCGCAGCGGTCGCTATCAGCAGGCGTACGAGCGCTTCCTCGCCGCCGTGGCGGCGGATTCGACGTTCGGGCCCGCTGCGGTGGGACTCGCCTCCGCGGCCATCTGGTATCCGACCGCGGAGGCGGAGCGGCAGCGCGGGCTCCGGTTGGCGTGGGCGGTGCGAGACCGGCTGGGTCAGGCGGACCGGGCGCTCCTCATGGCGATGGCGGGTCCCCGCTATCCGGAGCTGTCGTCGTATCGCGAGCGGTTCGGGGCGTGGGAGCAGGCGACGGCGATCGCACCGGGGCGGCCGGAGGCCTGGTACGAGTACGGCGACATCCTGATGCATCGCGGGCCGCTGCTGGGAATCGCCGGCTCCGCGGATCTGGCCCAGCGCGCCTTTGCGAGGGCGGTCGCGCTGGATTCGAGCTTCGCCCCGCCGCTGGGGCATCTCTTCGAGCTGGCGGCGCAGCAGGGCGATACCCTCGCCATGGCAGCCACCTCGGCGCTGTTCCTCGCCCGCGATTCGGCGAGCGACCTCGCCGAGTACGTCCGCTGGCGACGGAGTGTGGTGGGGAATGACCCCCGGCTGGCGGCGCTGGTACGCCGCCGGCTCCCGATCATGCCGGTGGCGAGTCTCTCGCGGATCATCGGTGCCTCCCAACTCGACGGATTGCTGCTCGACCAGGCGCTCCTCGCCGCGCGGGTGCTGGAGAGCCGCCCGCTCAAGCGGGACGACCAGGTGGATACCGGCATGTACCTGATGGAGTTCGCGCTCAATCGGGGCCACCCGACGGAGGCTGCCCGCCTGGCGGACCTGCTGGCGAACAACGCCCCCGGGGAAGATGCGCAGCTCGCCGCGCACATCCTCAACGCACTCTATGCCGATGGCGACGAGTCCGCCGGCCGGCGCACTGCGGCGCGATTCCGGGTCTACCTCGCCACATCGCCGCCGGCAAAAGGGGAGCCGAGGGCGCTCCACCTCTGGAAGAGCTGCGCCGCCGCGCAGTGGAATGCCTGGCATGGCGACACGACCGGTGTCTCGGCGACCATTGCGGCGCTCCGACGTCGGGAAGGCGCGGAGCTGCCCTGGTGGGCGCCCGCCAACGAGGAACTCTGTGCCACGCTCCTCGATGCACTCCTGACCGTGACGACCGGACGGCCCGACGCCCGGACCCGGGTCCTTCGCCTCGACAGCCTGACACTGACGGCGCCTGATGTCGACGTCCGCGACCCCGCGACGCTCGCACTGGCCCGGCTCTGGTCCCGCCTCGGCGAGCCGGCCCGGGCGCTGGATGCGGTGCGCCGGCGGCAGAACCACTTCCGCACCGGGCTGCCGTTCCTGGCGACGCGGCTGCGGGAGGAAGTCGGCTATGCGCTGGCAGCGGGAGACACGGCGGGCGCCACCGAGGCGCGGCGGCGATTCCGGATTCTCTATGCCGATCCGGAGCCGGAGCGGCTGAGGCTGCGGGACCCGCTGCCCTAAGGCCGACCCCCCCCGGCCCCCCGGCCCCCCGGCCCTTTGTCCCACCCTGCACCACCCGACACCATTCCTCGAGTACCCCCGTCAGGAGCCGCATTCGACCGTCCAGCACGACCCGCCCCATCCGAGGACACCGATGCCCCTCTGCCCGCGACGCCTCTGCACCGCAGCCATCGGCATTCTCCTCTTCGCACAGAGACCAGCACCCGCAGCCGCGCAGTCCACCACCGTCCCGCTCATCCCCGACGCCTGGAGCGCGACTGACAGTGTCCGCTTCCTCTTGTACCAGGGGCAGCCGGCGATCTACGTGCGGCGGGGCATCGCGCTGGTGCGCGGTGCCGCCATGGAGAACGGCACCCTCGACCTCGACGTCGCCGCCACCGACACGACCAACTTCCTCGGCGTCTCCTTCCGCGCCGCGGGGCCGAAGTTCAGCAACGTGGTCTTCCTCCGCCCGGGCGCGAGCGGGACGATCGAAGCGGTGCAGTACGGCCCCGCCTTCAACACGCTGGGTGTCGCGTGGCAGGTCTACCACGGCGACGGCGCGAATGCGGTCGCGACGATCCCCCGCAATCGCTGGGTGCATCTCCGCCTGGAACTCGATGGAGCGGTTGCGCGGGTCTTCGTCGATACCGCGAGCGCGCCCACGCTGGTGATCCCGCGCGTGGTGACATCCGGCGGCGCCGGGCTCGGTCTCTGGACCGGCCCGTTCGGCCGCGGCGCATACTTCGCCAACATCCGCTTCACCGCCATGTCAGGCAGTGCCGAGTCACCCGCGCCGGCGCTCCCGGCGGGAACGATCCGCGACTGGCAGCTCTCGAGCACGATCGACGCCGTCGACTTCACGCCCGCGCTGCTCCCAGATCTGAACAAACTGAAATGGGACCCGGTGATGCCGGAGCCGGAGGGATTCGTGCTGGTGAACCGCTACCGCGAGGCCCCGGTCGGCGGGACGCCGCGCGACAGCGAGGGCGCCGTGCTGGTGGACAGCGTGATGACGGGGAAGATGGCGGGGTCGCGGATCGTCTACGCGCGGACGACGATCACCGCGCCGCGCGACGAACTCCGACGGCTCGAGTACAGCTACAACAACGGGGTAGTGATCTACCTGAACGGCCGCCCCCTCGTCCTCGCGATGAACCCGAGCGGGCTGCGCAGTGAGCTCGGCATCATGGCGCACGCCGGAGACGCGGTCTACCTGCCGCTCAAGCACGGCAAGAACGAGCTGGTCTTCGCGGTGATCACGGCCACGGGGGGATGGGCCTACTCGGCTCGGCTCGATGCGGGAGTTGCACGATGACGGCGCGAATCATCCGAGCGGTCGCACTGCTCGCTGTACTGGGATGTCCGGCCGAAGCGGTGAGTCAGGCGGCGGCGAAACTCCCTGACATCGCCCAGGTGCTGAACGGCCACACCGAGCTGGTGACGTATCGCGGGGTGCGGGCGGTGAAGCTCGTTCCCACTCCGGAAGCGGCGGACAAGGATGAGGACATGCTGGCCCTCGTCGCGGGGGCCGACTTCAAGGACGGCACGATCCAGCTCGATGTCGCGGGCGCGCCGAGACCGGGGATGCCCCCGGATTCACGGGGCTTCATCGGCATCAGCTTCCGGACCGGCGCCCACGGCGAGTGGACCGAGGTGTTCTATCTGCGCCCCACCAATGGCCGCGCCGACGATCAGCTCCGCCGCAATCACGCGGTGCAGTACGCGTCGGACCCGGAGTTCCCCTGGTATCGGCTCCGGAAGGAGAGTCCGGGGGTGTACGAGTCCTACGCCGACATGGAGGCGGGGGCATGGACGACGATGAAGATCGAGGTGTCCGGCACGACTGCGCGGCTCTACGTCAACGGCGCCTCACAACCCTGTCTCATCGTCAACGACCTCAAGCATGGCGACCAGGCGGGACGGATCGCGCTCTGGGCGCATGTACAGACCGACGCCTACTTCGGTCCGATGAGCGTCACACGGCGATAGAGGGCCCCGGTGCGGTGATCAGTAGTGCCACGCCGCTCCGCCGCCGTCCTTCGCGTTCCGCTCCACCGTCGCCGCCATCATCCGGATCAGTTCCGCATTCGACATCGGCTGCCAGCCATGCTGCTTGAGCGGCCGCCCGTACTCGAATGACCCGCCGTAGGCCGGCGCGGTAGTCTTCGAGAGGAACTCCTCCAGCCGGTACACCGCGAGGTTGAGGTAGTAGTTGTCCATGTCGCCGACATAGAGGTGCAGCTTCCCCACCAGCTTCGGGCCGACGGTCGTCCAGTTGCGCTCGAGGTACTCGCGGATGTCGTAGTCGTGCGTGCGCCAGTAGTTGGCGACATCGTGGTTGATCGCCCCGGTGCTGTCATTCCAGATCGGCGCCGGATAGCCATCCTTGTCGGTCGGCCCGTACGTGGCTTCCCAGATGGCGAAGTTCTCTCCGCCCCGGCGCCGGCTGCCCCGCGCATTGTTGAGCTGATTCTCCTGCCGTACCGTGACGACCGGCTGCCCGGTCCGGAGCCGCTCGCTCGGGACCTCGACGCTGATCCACGGATTCCGCGCGATGCTGAAGGCGTTGGCGTCCTGGTACAGGTTCATCTGCTCGTAGTTGCGGAAGTCCACCGGATCGGGATAGAAGGTCCAGGTCCCACCGAAGAAGTCGGGGTGAAAGACCTGGAGCGCGATCGATTCCCACCCGCCGGTCGAGCCACCGGTGAGCAGCCGCGCCGCCGGGTCCTGCAGCAGATGGAAGTGCTCCTCCAGGTAGGGGATCAGCTCCTGCATGATCGCGTCGCCGTAGGGGCCGTTGTTGGCGGAGTTCACCGCATACGAGTCGTCGTAGTAGGGCGACGGATGGAGAATCCGGATCGCGACCATGCGGGGGAAGGAGTCGCTGAGCCAGCTCTTCGCGAATTCGTAGCCGGTGCCGCGCGCCTCGCTCCGCTCGATCCGCGCCGCGCGATGTGCCGGACTCTCCGGCGTGCTGTCGAGCGAGAAGTGGAACGGCGCATCGAGGGTGAAGTGGTCCTGCTCCCACACCGAGGGATACTTCACCTCGGGATGCTCGGCGTAGCCCTTCGGCAGCAGGACGACGGCGCCGAGATAGATCGGATGGCCCCACCAGCGGGTGAGGATCTGACTCTGGATCTTCACCCGCTTCACGTACTCGTCGTCCGGCGGGACCTCGACGGGCGGCAGGATGCGGGAGACCTCGAGCCGGATGCGGCCGCCGAGCTTCGGGTCGACATGGATCCGCTGCACCTTGCCGACCAGCGTGCCCGGTGCGTCGTTGAACTGTTGCCCTTCCCATTCATCCATGTGGGCCCAGATGGTGTGGCGATCCTCGCGCACGAACCGGGTATAGACGCTGACCAGCGCCTGGGCGTAGTAGTCGCCGGCGGGGAGCTGATCGAGCGAGCGATAGGGATAGCCCAGCGACGCACGGGTGATCGGTGCAGGAGTGCCGGCCTTGAGCGCCTCGACGTCGCTCCCGAAGAAGGGCACGCTCACCATCCCGCCGCCCTGCAGCCTCGGCTCCTCCGTCGTGTCCTTCGCCAGGAAGACGAAGACCCGCCCCGTGACCGGTTCGGCGCGGAGCGAGCGGGGGACGACGATGTCGAACTGAAGTCCGGCGCGCTTCGGCTGCTGCGCAGAGAGCGAGAGTGCGGTGAGGAGCGGGAATGCGACCAGGAGCCGGGCAGGGGAGAGCGGGCGCATGCGAGGGCCTCGGAAGCGGGAGGGGGCGATGGCTCGGTCCAATCTATCGCGACGCTCCGCGCAGCGTAGGTGGGCAACGTTGCTGGCGAGCGAGATGTGACAAGATGTCACGCGGAGGACGCGGAGGACGCGGAGGGAGCAGAGCGTCTCCGCGGGAGACCGCGCCGCCGGGAGCACGTCGCTGAAGCGACGGCTCGGCTGATGTCGCTGAAGCGACATCCCACTCACTCGAAAGGGTCCGATGTCAGTTTACTGACATCAGCCGAGCCGCGGCTTCAGCCGCGAGCGCGTTACAGGATCGGTTTCGGGACGATCCGCCGCGTCCACGCCTTGAATCGCTTCCCCATCGCCGCTTCGGCGTCGGGATTGTAGGTAGGCGTCGTCTCCCACGCATTGTCCGGCCGGAACTCCACCTCCATCCCCGCGAGCACGCCGGCCGCGATGGTGTCGGAGCGGATGACGGTGATGCATTCGGTGTTCAGGTTGGCGCTGCGCGGATCGAGATTGAAGGTGCCGACAACGGTGATGTGCCCGTCGATCACCATCGACTTGGCGTGCAGCCCGAAGATGGGCGGGTGCGCGAGCGTTCCCGCGAGTGCGCCGGTCATGATCGAGGCGCGCTCGACGGCGTCGGGACGGAATTCGAAGAGCCGCACGCCGGTCGCGAGCAGTGCGTCGCGGTCGCGCTGATAGCCGCTGAAGGCCTCGAGGTTGTCGGTGGAGGCGAGGCTGTTGGTGAGGATCCGCACCTCGACGCCGCGCTTCACCGCATCCCGGAAGACTGCTCGCCCGAGTTCCGTGGTGATCAGGTAGGGCGACTGGATGGCGATCGAATGCTGCGCGTGGCGTACCAGGTCGAGCAGGGTGTCGAGCGTGACGCCGCCGCCCCCGAGCCCGTGGGTGCCGTCATTCTTGCCTGGCACATCGGAGACGTAGCGCACGCTGTCGAGCCACTGGAGTCTGCCGGAGGCCTGGATCGCCTCGAAGGCGACGGGGATGCTGGCGACCTGCTGCCGCACCTGGGGCCAGTAGTTGGCGGGATTGCAGGCGTACTGATGCAGCGCCGCGACGGTCGCCGTGGTGGCGCTGTCGGTCCCGGGCGCGGAGGCGTTCCCAGGCGCGGAGGCCTGGGCTACTGAGCCGATCGGGCGGCTGCGCGGGTCGTTCCAGAATTGCTCGAAGGTGCGCTCGACATCGCTCGCGACCCCGCCGAGGAGGAGGACGTCGCGGTCGCGGAAGTTGTACTCGTGGTCGTAGTCGAAGTACTCGTCGGCGATGTTCCGGCCGCCGGTGATGACGATGCGGCCGTCGACGGTGAAGGTCTTGTTGTGCATCCGCTGGTTTATGCCGCGGAAGTCGGTGACGGTGTTGAAGAGCTTCCCCGGCAGCTTCTTGCCGAGGTTGATGTCGGGGTTGTAGATGCGGATCTCGAGATTGGGGATCGCGTCGAGGGCGAGGAGCTGTGCCGCGTCGGCCTCGAGCAGCAGGTCGTCGACGAGCACGCGGACCTTCACGCCCCGCTCGGCGGCGCGGACGAGGTAGTCCACCGCAATGAGGCCGACGTTGTCGGCCGAGAAGATGAAGTACTGGACGTCGATCGTCTTCTCGGCGTATTCGCTGAGCCAGGCGCGGGCGACCATCGCGCCGCCGCCATCCTCGAGGACGTAGACGCCGGTCTTCGTCGCCATCAGCGAGTCCACCGCGTGAAGCTGCTGGGCGAGGTGGATGGTGGTGTCGCGATGGATCGTGGCGCAGAAGTCCGGATCGGCGGCGGTCGCGTCGGCAGCCGGCCGCGTCGCCTCTCGGGAGCAGGCGATCAGCAGGACGATGGGCAGCAGGGACAGTCGCCGATGCACGGTGGTGCGGACTCCTGGAGGCGGTGGCGTTGGTGTGGGTGCAATCTATCGCGGGCCGGCAAACGAGGGCGACCAGCCGGTCGCCCCTGCGGCGCCCGCGTCAGCCCCCCGCATCCCGCCAGACCCCCGGCCCGGCATGACCTGCCGCACACTCCGCAGGGCATTGCCGCACAACAACTTCGGCAATGCGATTCCCGGGCATGGCGCGGTACGCGGTATGCGTACCTCCCCACCCATGCGCCTCTCATTCTTCGTCGGTATCGTCGCGGTGGCCGGGGTCGTCGGCATGGGGGTTCACGCCTCGAGCCGGGGCCAGACCCGACTGGGCCCCTTCAAGGGGGACGCCCTCGACCCAGAGCAGTATCGCGCCTCGATCGTTGCGGTCGATGCGGTGCTCCTTGAAGACGGCCCTCTCAGCGAAAGCGGCCGCACCCAGGCCAGCGACGCGCTCCTCGTGCTCGGTCGCCTGACGGCGGTGGACACGAGCAATACGATCGCGGTGACGCTGGCCGAGAATGCCCGTATGCTCTCCTCGATGGTGCAGCATACCGAAGTCGGCACGCCGATCCTGAGCACCCGGCTCCGGCGCGAATGGATGCGCATCCGGAGCAGCATGTTCGCCGACGCCTCGTGGTTCAGGCGAAGCTCGGCCGATCCCGTCGCGACGGCCGTGGCGGGCCCGCCGCCGCCGTCGAACGCGCGCCCCGCGACCGCCGAGGCGCGCAACAACCTGGAGACGGTGCTCTACTCCCTCGGCCTGCTCATCGAGAGTGGGCGGCGCGATCTGCCGAACCCTGGTGACAGCGATATCCACCGCGTCTATGTGAGCGACACCGAGCGGGAGCTTGCGGCCGACGCCGCGCGGCTCGGTCCGCCGCCCCCGGGGATGGTGACCGTCGACGTCTATTACATGCGGGCGCGGGACTACACCGAGGGCACGATGGCGGCCCTCCGGAGCGCGGCGATGATCGAGCCAGGCAACCCCAGGCGTGAGGAGTGGCTCGCCGAGGCGGAGACCCAGCTTGGGAAGGCGAAGCAGGCGATGGAGAAGATGCTGCGGTAACGGTCCGAAAGTCCTCCCCCGTATTTCATCATCACTGTTTCATCCCCCTTTCGGACCGGACCCGCTAAGGTGAGGCTGAAGGGAACCGGGACCCGGCACGCGGGACCATAGTACCGGCAGGCACTCCAGGTGGTTGCGCGGCGGCCTCGGCGATCTTCGAGGCCGCCGTCTGCGTATGCCCGCCAGATCACCCGGAGGTCCATCATGAAAGGCCTTGCCGGAAGTTTCGCCCTGTCTCTCCTTTTGCTGCTTCCCGCCTGCAATGCGTCGGCGCCCACGGCGAGTAGCGTGGAGAGCGCGGCGCTCTCCGGGGCCACCGATGGCTCCTGTCCCACCTGCGTCTATGGGCCGAGACGGTTCAGCTTTGAAGGCGGCGAACGAACTCGCACGACCTTCATCATTGAACCCGCTCCCGCCGGCAGCTGTGTCCTCCGGGTCGAGGACGACGGCGAGCCGGGGACGACGGCCAGGGTATGGATGAACGGGAAGATCGTGCTCGACGTTGCCGCTCTGCTCGGGTCGGTGCGAGTGGCCGAGGTGTCCGTCGTCGTGCTGCGCGGGAGGAATGCGGTGGACGTGGCAGTGCGTGGTGGGGCGGGGCATTCGGTGAATGTCCGGATCACCTGTGCCACCACTCCCAGCACCGCATCGATCGTGATCTCCTCGGGCGACGGTCAGGCGGCTCGGCCCGGCGCAACGGTGGCGATCGCGCCGTCGGTGCTGGTGACCAGGGCGGATGGCAGTCCGTGGCCGGGTGTGTCGGTGAGCTTCGCCGTGACGGGCGGCGGGGGCGCCGTGACGGCGCCGACGCAGATCACCGGAGTGAATGGCATCGCGACCGTCGGGGGCTGGACGCTCGGTGCCACCCTCGGGGCAAATTCGCTGACCGCGACCGCGGCGGCGCCCGGTCTCGCCGGAAACCCGGTGAGCATCAATGCGCTTTCGATGGACATCCAGACGATCTCGGGTGGGGGAGGGAATCACACCTGCGCGATCGCCAGCAACGGGAAGACCTACTGCTGGGGCGAGAACAACTGGGGACAGCTCGGTGATGGGAGCGCGATCGACCGCCACCAGCCGACTCCACTCCTGAACGATCCCGGCCTGGCCAGCCTCGCCGCGACGATGTTCAGCACCTGCGGACTGACCCCGAGGGGTCAGGCATTCTGCTGGGGCAGCGGCGCCTATCTCTCGTATCCGTGGAGCCCGACTCCCGTCGGTGGCGCGCTCCGGTTCGTGACCCTGAATCCCGGCACTTTCAGCGTCTGTGGCCTGGGCACCGATGGGGTGGGCTATTGCTGGGGTGCCAACTACAACGGTCAGCTCGGCGACGGTACCACGACGCCACGGAGTACTCCCACCGCGGTGGCCGGCGGACTCCACTTCATCAACCTCGTGGTCGGCGACAAGCATGGCTGCGGGGTCACCACGACCGGCGAGGCCTGGTGCTGGGGAACGAACCAGTACGGGACTCTCGGTGACGGCACCACAACCGACCATTACCTGCCGGCGCCGGTTGCCACGACGGAGCGATTCACCATGCTCTCGCTGGGGAACTGGCATTCCTGCGGCTTGAACACCGCCGGCGAAGCGTTCTGCTGGGGCGTCAACGGACTCGGCAACGGCACCGGCGCGACCGAACTGCAGCCGGCCAGGGTCGTCGGCGGCCACACCTTCACGACGCTGACCTCGGGAGCCGCGTTCACCTGCGGCCTGACTCCCTCCGGTGCGGTCTACTGCTGGGGCATGGCGACGAAGGGCGAACTCGGCATCGGTCCGACGATGGCCATCTCGATCGAGAGCCCGGTGCCCGCGATCGGTGGGTTGCTGTTCCAGCGGATCGCGGTCGGGTGGGAGCATTCCTGCGGGCTCACCGCCAGCGGCACGGCGTACTGCTGGGGCGACAACGACAATGGTCAGGTCGGCGACGGCACGACGATCACCCGTTGGGCGCCGACCCCGGTGCTCGGCGGCCTCCAGTTCCAGGTCACCGGCCCGTAGCCATCCGCACGACTGATCGGTGCACCACGGACATCGCCGGGGCGACCAAGTGGTCGCCCCGGCGCCATACAGAAACAAATCCCCCGCCGGGCCCGTTCGGCGGCTGGCTCACCCGGGTACCGCCGGTCCCTGAGGCTGGCGGCTGCCCGTACCCGGCGGCTATATAAGAAAAACCGACGTCCCGAGTGGAATCCCCTCATGACACCCGAGACCGATGTAACCCAGGCCCTGCAGGCGCTTTCCGCGGGGGATCGCGCCGCCCTCGACGGCCTGATGCCCGCGATCTACGCGCGCCTCCGCGAACAGGCCGATCGCGCGCTCCGTCACGAGCGGCCCGATCACACCCTCTCGCCGACGGCTCTCGTCCACGAGGCGTACCTCAAGCTGGTCCGTCTCGACCGGATGGTATGGCAGGACCGGGCCCACTTCTTCGGGGCCTGCGCCAACGAGATGCGCCGGATCCTGGTGAGCCATGCGCGGCAGCGCCGGGCCGGGAAGCGCGGCGCCGGTGCGACCCATCTCCCGCTCGATAATGCCCTCGATGCCGCCCAGTCCCGGCCCGACGACCTGGTGGCCCTCGACGAGGCGCTGGAGCAGCTCCGCCTGATCGACGAGCGGCAGGCCCGCATCGTGGAGTGCCGCTTCTTCGGCGGCATGAGCGTGGAAGAGACCGCCGCCGCGCTTGAGATCTCCCCCGCCACCGTGAAGCGCGACTGGACCCTCGCCCGGGCCTGGCTCAACCGGGAGCTGAGCCTGTGAGCACCGCCTCCGGTCCGACCCGCGACTGGGCTCGCATCTCCGAGATCTTCTCCATCGCGATCAACCAGGACGGCGCCGTCCGGGACCGCTACCTCGACCAGGCCTGTGCCGGTGACGCGGCACTCCGCGCCGAGGTGGAGTCGCTGCTCGCGCACGCGATCGACGGCCTCCTCGGTGAGCCCGCCGATGCGGACCCCGCCCCCGAGCGCACCGGGGAGATGTTCGGCAACTACCGGATCATCCGGCGGCTCGGACAGGGAGGGATGGGCTCGGTCTATCTGGCCGAGCGGGGCGGTGCCGGCTTCACCCAGCGGGTGGCGCTCAAGCTGCTGCGCCGCGACCTGTTCCATGCGCTGAGCGGGACGCCGGGACTGGAGCAGCGCTTCGCGCGGGAGCGGCAGATCCTCGCGCGGCTCGAGCATCCCGGCATCGCCCGGCTGATCGACGGCGGTTACGGCAACGGTGGACAGCCCTTCCTCGCGATGGAATACGTGGAGGGGGAGTCGCTCACCGAGTTCGTGCGGAGACGTGACCTCGACGTGGAGGCGCGGCTCCGGCTCTTCATCGCGATCGCCGAAGCGGTGCAGTACGCCCACCAGCGGCTGGTGATCCACTGCGATCTCAAGCCGAGCAACATCCTGATCCAGGAGTCGGGCGACCCCAAGCTGCTCGACTTCGGTGTGGCGACGCTGGCCGAGACCGAGGACGGGGAGCGGCCGGGCGAAACCTCCGGCCACCACTCCGGCTTCTGGTTCACGCCCGGCTACGCGAGCCCCGAACAGGTGCGCGGCGAACGGGTGACGACGCTCTCGGACGTCTACACCCTCGGGATCCTGCTCTACGAACTACTGACGGGGTGGCGGCCGTACGACGTGCATGATCTCAGTCCGGCCGCCATCCAGCAGGTGGTCTGCGAGCGGATCCCGGAGCGGCCGAGCCTCCGGGTGAGCGAACCGTCGCTCGCGCGGCGGCTCCGCGGCGATCTCGACACGATCGTGCTGAAGGCGCTCGCCAAGGAGCCGGAGCGGCGCTACCGCTCGGCCCAGGGGCTGGCGGAAGATCTCCGCCGGCATCTCGAGCATGAGCCGGTGAAGGCGCGGCCCGATACGCTCGGCTACCGGATCAGTACTTTTGTCAGGCGGAACCGGGCCGCGGTGTCCGGCGCGGTGCTGGCCCTGGCGCTGCTCACCGCCGGGCTCATCACGACGACCTGGCAGGCGCGGGCCGCGGCGGCGGCGCGGCTCCGGGCAGAGTCGGCGCTGCAGCAGTCGGAGGAGGTGACCGACTTCGTGGTCGGGGTCTTCCTCCAGGGCGACCCGAACGTGGCGCCGGTCAACGCCGCCTTTGCGGAGCTGCTCCTCGAGCGGGCCCGGATCCGGGTGGACGAACTCGGCAGCCAGCCCGCGGTGCAGGCGCGGCTGCTTGATGCGCTGGGGCAGCTCTTTCTCAATCTCGGGCGCACCGACGCCGCGCACACCGCGACGGCGCAGAGCCTGATGATCCGGCGGCGGACCTTCGGCGACCTGCATCCCGATGTCGCGGCGAGCCTCCAGCATCTCGGCCGGCTGGAGCGGGCCAATGGGCAGTACCAGCACGCGGAACTGCTGTACCGTCAGGCGCTCGCGATCCTGCGCGAGACGACCGGAACCGAGAACCTGGCCTACGCCGATGCGCTGAGCGACCTCGCCTTCCTGCTCCCCTTTCTCGCCAGGGTGAACGAGGCGGAGGGGGCCTATCGAGAGGTCCTCGCCATCCGGCGCCGGGTGCTCAAGCCGCAGGACGCGCTGCTCTCCGAAACGCTGATCCGGCTCAGCTTCACCCTGCAGGCGCAGGGGAAGTTCGTCGAGGCGGAGGCGTCGGCGCGGGAGGCCCTCGCGCTCCGGCAGCAGGCGCTGGGGACTCTCAACCCGGGCGTCGGACAGACGATGATCAGTCTTGCCGACGTCATCACCCAGGACTCCACCCGCTGGGCGGAGGCCGAATGGCTGTATCGCGGCGGCATCGCGATGGTGCGCCGGGCGATGGGCGATCAGTATCTCGGCCTGGTGCACGGGGTCGGCAATCTGGGCGAGCTGCTGCAGCGGGAGCGGCGCTTCGCCGAGGCGGAATCGCTGATGCAGAAGGTGGTCGCGCTGCGGGAAGCGGGGCTCGGTCCCGATCATTACATCGTGGCCACCGACCGCGGAGCGGTCGCGGACATCTGGGCGGATGAGGGGCGGCTGGACGACGCGATCCGGGTACGCCGTGAGGTGGTCGCCGCGGTGGAACGCAGCAAGGGACCCGATCACCCGGCGGTGGCCGGCAGTCTCTATGCGCTGGCCGAGCTCTACATGAAGAAGGGGGACCTGGACCACGCCGAACCGCTGCTCGAGCGCAGCATGACGATCCGGCGTGAGCTGCAGGGCCCGACTCACCTGCAGGTCGGGCGCTGCCAGGAGCTGCTCGGCGAAATCGCGGTGCGGCGCCACCAGTACCAGCGTGCCGTACAGGCGCTCACCGAAGCGCTCAGTATCCTCAGCGCGATCGGGAGCACGCCCCCCGAAGAGCTCGCGCGGGTGCGGGCCAACCTCGTCGTCGCCTATCGCGGACTCGGCAGGCCGGCGGAGGCGGCACGGTACGCGGAGTCCGGATCTCCCTGACAGGAGAGCAGGCTCGAGTGTCGCTCCGGATCGAAGGGCTCGAACTCCGCGCTCCCCACCATGAAGAGTCCCCGCTGCGGGATCGCGAAATCGCCGAGGAAGGCCTGCTCGGGGAGCGGGCGCGGTGAACCGAGCGGCGTGCTGTGCACCGTCGCGACCGAACTGCTCACCATCCACACCCGCTCCGGCATCGCCATGAAGTACTGCCCATTCGAGGAGAGGCCAGTCAGGCGGAGTTCTCCCGCTCGGAAGATCGGGCCGGCCAGCCGGCCCAGCTTGCGGAGCAGATCGGGTCGCCGCCAGTAGGGCTCGGGCAGCACGATCCGAAGCGCCTGCAGGAGCAGGCTCGCGGGGGTCGCCGCGAGCGTGACCGTCCAGTCGACGACTCCCCCACCCACACGGACCCGGAAGCTCCTGGGCCCGATCCACCGGACGCTGATCGGCGCAACCACGGCATGGCTGATCGCGCAACCGAAGTAGCGGGCGCAGGACGATTCCGGCAGATGGTCGGACCAGAAGGTCCAGCGGCCCTCGGCGTCGCGATGCCAGACGGAGGAGTAGCCAGTGCCGAGCGACGATGCGGGGAACCGCCGGAGCGCCAGGATCTGGCCCGAATCGAAGGGGAGACCCATCACGCCGTACCCGCTGAAGCGGTCGCCCGCACCGGGCGGGATGACGGGATCGATCTCCGCCAGCTCGGCGAGATCGCGCGGCTCGGCAAGGATGGACATGGCGGTCTCCGTGGTGCGGGGTGACTGATGGGGTGCGGGGAGGTGGCACCACCCCGCACGCGGCCAGCATTCCGTCAGCTGCTCGTCAGGGCCCGCGGTCCGGTCACCGGCTCATTCCCGGTGCCGGGGATGAACATCGGAACGCGCTCACGATAGATCGCATACTCCGGGTGCTCGGCGATCAGGTCGCGCTCCTCGAACCGCACACCGAGGAGGATGTAGAGCGAGAGCCCCGCGGCGAGCACGAGATGCGTCACGGTCATCGTCGGTATGGCCCACAGCCCGAGGAAGAAGCCGAGATAGAGCGGGTGCCGGACCTGGCGATAGAGCCAGGGATTGCGGAACTGGATCGGGGTGTAGGGAATGCCCCGGAACGCGAGCCAGCTCTGCCTCAGCCCGAACAGGTCGAAGTGATTGATCGTGAAGCTCGAGATGAGCAGCAGCGTCCAGCCGAAGCCGAAGATGGCGTAGAGCAGCACGCGGATCAGCGGGGTCTCCACCGACCAGATGACGCCGCCGATCGGCTGCCAGTTCTGAATCATGGCGGCCAGGATCAGGCTGGAGACGAGGACGAAGGTCGAGCGCTCCGCCGCGTCCGGGATGTGGCGGGTGATCCACCACTTGAACGGCCTCCGCGCCATGATCGTGTGCTGCGCTCCGAAGAGCGCCACCAGCAGGACGTTGGCGAGCAGCGCCGTGCCCAGCGGGCCGCTGCGCGGGGAATCGATGGCGACGGGCGTGAAGCCGCCCACGAATCCGATGAAGTACAGGAACGTCCCGAAGAAGGCCAGGTACGCTACGGTGCCGTAGAGCATGATCGCTGCGCGCTTCATGTGTCCCCCAGGGGTGTTGGTGTCCGGCAGGCACTCGGCCTGCCATCGAGAGAAGGCGCGGAACGGGGACGAAACGGCTCATGAGCCGGGTCGGGGGTGGATTGCGCCTTCTCTTCAACACGCACGGTTCTGGGGGGGCGGCGATGCGGCGGATCGAGGAGTGGCGGGCGGTGATCAGGGAGGGCGGGCTCCCGCGCCGGAGGCGCTGGCAGCTCGTGGCGGCCGTGGTGGGATTCTACCTGGTGCGCGACATCCTGCTCTACGTGGCGCTGCCGGCCCTGCTCTGGGTTCGGGCGCGATAACGGGGACAATCTGTCCGCCGGTTGTCACTCGCCGACCCGGGTACCGTGCCCCATATTGGCGCCCATCGGTTCTCACACTCCCTCACTGTGACGCCCGAGGAGGTTGCATGCCCGCCAGCGCCGCCACGATTCCATTTCACGTCACCGCCGACCAGATCGAGTCCTGCAACTGCCCACCGAACTGTCCCTGCCAGTTCGCGGGGCTTCCCACCAATGGAAGCTGCCACTTCCTGATCGGCTATCGGATCCAGGAAGGGATGTTCGGCAAGGTGCGCCTCGATGGCGCGACCTTCGTCGTGATCTGCATGTACCCGGGGGCCATCCATCAGGGGAATGGCAGCGTGGCACTCTTCACCTCCGACGCCCTCACCGACGCCCAGACCGATGCGATCGCGCAGATCCTGAGCGGGAAGCATGGCGGCATGCCGTGGGAGGCGCTGGCAGGCACGATCACCAGCTTCGAGGGACCGATCCGCTCGAAGATCGAGATGACGGTGGACGGCACCCGCTCCAGCTTCCGCATCCCGGGCGTCATCGACCTGCGGCAGACGCCGCTCAAGGACAGCGTGTCCGGCGCCGACAAGGAGGTGCACATCGTCTATCCGAAGGGCGGCTTCTTCTGGAACGATGGCAACGTGTGCACCACCGCCGAGATGCGTTCCACCCACAAGCAGCTGCACTTCGCGCACCCCGGCGGGTACTCGGCCCATGCCATCGCGCACTGGAACAGTCCCTCCTGAAGCGCGGGTGACGGTGGTCGCTGTCCTGGCCCTCGCGACCATCCTCGCCTGGGCCTGGGTAGTCCGCGTCGCGCATGCTCCCGGCACGTCGGCCGCGATGCCGATGGACATGCCGGGAATGGACATGTCGGCGATGGACGGAGCGAGTGCACCGTCGGCGACGCTCCCGAGCCTGATCGCGATGTGGGTGGCGATGATGATCGGGATGATGCTGCCGGCGGTCCTCCCCACGGTGCTGCTCTTCATGGCGATGGCCCGGCAGCGGGATGCGCAGGGGAGAGCGCCGCTCTCGGTGCCCGGCTTCGTGGCCGGGTATCTCGCGGTGTGGATCGGGTTCAGCGTCGTCGCCGCGCTGGTCCAGACCCGGCTGTCGGTCGCGCTGCTCGATCTCGCCGCCAGTCGACGCGCGGCGGGGTTTGGCGCCGGTATGGTGCTGCTCCTGGCGGGCGCATATCAGTGGAGCGCGTTCAAAGCGAGCTGCCTCTCGCACTGCCGCTCGCCGGTCGGGCACTTCACCGCGCACTGGCGGGAGGGACGATACGGCGCGCTCCGGATGGGGCTGCACCATGGCAGTCTCTGCCTGGCGTGCTGCTGGCTCCTGATGGGGCTGCTGTTCGTGGGCGGCGTGATGAACCCGCTCTGGGTCGGCGGGCTCGCGCTGGTGGTGCTGCTCGAGAAGATCCTGCCCCGGGGCCATCTCGTCGGACGGATCGTCGGGGCAGGGTTTGCGGTCTGGGGGGTGGTGCTGCTCGCGCGGGCCGCCGCCTAGGGCTGCAGCGCCCGCTGCTTCATCGCCGCTTCGACCTCCGTGATCTCCCGCGGCGCCCGGCTGATCCACTCCAGCCCCTTCTCGGTGATCAGGTAGTCGTCCTCGATCCGGATGCCGGTGTTGTCGGTCTTCCGGACCATCGGCTGCGCCCTGGCGCGGAAGGCACGGTTCTTCGGCGTGTCAGGCAGCAGGTCGAGCGCCGTCTGGCTGATGTAGATCCCCGGCTCGATGGTGAAGGCGTCCCCCACCCTGAAGAGATGCTCGCCGGTGTAGAACTGGGCCGGGTCGTGCACCGCGAGACCGAGCCCGTGGCTGATGCCATGGATGGTGAAGAGCGTCGCCTGGCGGCAGGCGCGCGGCTGCGCCTTGCAGTCGGCGGCCCAGGGCGGATCCATGGTGGCATCGGCGCTCTCGATGTAGCCGAGCGCCGCGAGGCCCCGCGCCCGCACTTCGAATGAGGAGTCTTCCGCCGCGCGCGAGGAGAGGCCCGGCTTCGAGCCCCGTTCCGCCGCTGCCTGCGCGTCCCGGACGATCTGGTACAGCGCCCGCTGCTCCGGTGAGAACTTGCCCGTCACCGGAATGGTGCGGGTGACGTCGGCGGCGTAGCCCTCGTATTCCGCGCCGGCGTCCATCACGACGAGGTCCCCCGCTTCGATCTGCCCGCGGTCCTTCATGTAGTGCAGCTGGGTTCCGCGCTTGCCACTCCCGACGATGCTGCCATAGGCGACGCGCGAAGCGCCGCCCCGGCGGAAGGCGTACTCGAGCGCTGCCTGCAGGTCGTACTCGTGCAGGCCCGGCGCGGCCAGGTGCATCGCCGCGAGGTGCCCCGTCACGCTGATCTCCGCGGCCTTCCGGATGAGCGCCATCTCTGCCGGCGTCTTGCGGGCGCGGAGCTCATTCACGATGGGATGCGCGTCGGCGATCGCGAGCCCCGCATGCCGCTCGGCGAAGGCTTGGAGGAAGCGGCCGCCGCGGGTGAGCGAGTCCGCCTTGGCGAAGTCGGCGTCCTCGAAGTCGGCGAGCGAGAAGAAGGGCAGCCCGGCATTGGCCAGCGAGTCGAGTACCGCGCCGAGGGCCGAGAGCGAGCGGGCGTGCATGCCGGTCTCGGTCTCGAACTGCGCGCTGTCGGGGTGCTGACCGTAATAGAGCGAGCGTCGTGGCTCGACCGGGGTGGTGAAGAGTGTGGCCGAGCCGGTGCCGTTCCGGGTGACCAGCACGAACACGGCGTCGGGCTCGTCGTAGTTGGTCAGATAGTGGAAGGCAGGGAGCTGGGTCGGCGGGCCGAAGTCGGTGACCGGGGTGCGCGCCCCGAAGGCGACGACGACGCCGGTTCCGATCCGTGCTGCGAGCGAGTCGCGGCGCGCGGCGTATTCGACGGCGGGAATCTGACCGAGGACCGGCGCGGCGCCGAGCGAGAAGAGGACGCCACAGAGGCTGACGGCTCGGAGCAGCGCGCGCGGGTGAGGCATGGGCTGAGTTCCTGTCGATCGGGGCCGAGGAGGGGACCAGCCCCAATGTGCAGTCCGCGATCATCCCGCGCCAGCGATCGCGGCATGCACTGGCGGCGCACTCAACTGTCCAGCAGTACTGCCACCTTCTCCATCGCGGGGATGCGGGCGCAGACCACCTGGATCATGACGGTCAGCGGCACGGCGAGCACGGCGCCGGTGACGCCCCAGAGCCAGCCGAAGAAGATGAGTCCGAGGAAGAGCGCGGCGGGGTTGAGCGGGAGCTTCCGGCCGAGGAGCGCGGGCGTGACGAGGTTGCTCTGCACCACGTGGATCAGCAGATAGCCACCCGCACCGGCCAGCACCGGGGTGAGATCGGAGAAGGTCACCGCGCCGGCGAGCCCGATCGCGGCGACGGTCGCCATCGCGCCGACGTAGGGGATGTAGTTGAGCACGCCGGCCATGACGCCCCAGAGCGCGGCGTTGGGATAGTGCAGGAAGCTGAGCAGGCCCCAGGTGAGGAGCCCCACGCCGAGGTTCATGGCCGACGAGAGCCAGAGATAGCGCGACATGTGCGACGCGATCTCGCGCACGACTTCCTCCACCTCCACCCGACTGGTACGGGCGGGGATGACGGTCACCAGCTTCTGCTTGAGGAGCGGGGCCGCGGCCAGGAGGAAGTAGCTGAGAAAGAGGACGGCGAGGAGCTGGCCGATGAGGTGGGCGCTCGAACCCGACACACGCTTGAGCATCCCTGGCTCCGCGACCTGCACCACCTGGCGGCTGGTGCCGCCGCCCGAGGTCGCGCTGTCCATCTTGGCCGCGGTCTGCTGAATGCTGTGGAACGGTCGCATGAGCGACTGGACCCGTGCCTCCACCTTGGCGAGGTGGACGGGTGCCTCGGCGATCCACTGCGCCGCCGGATCGGCGAGCAGCGAGAGTCCTCCGGCGAAGAGCGCCACCGAGCCGAATACCAGAATCCCGGCGCCGACCGATTCCGGGATGCGGCGCCGCCTGAGCCACGCCAGCGGTGCGCCGAGCAGCAGCGCGAGCAGCACCGAGACCACGACCGGAATGGCCAGCTCCGCCCCCAGCTTGAGGGCGGTGATGGCCAGAATCAGGAAGACCCCGATGGGCGCCCAGGCCTGGTTCGACTTCGCCTCAGCGTCCGGCAGTCGAGGCTCCCTTCCGGAAGTGGTCTCTGAATCCGGGGATCGCCTCCGTGAACATCTCCACCGCGGTGGCGGTCGCGACGGCGCCGATCGCCTTCCGGATGTCGCCGAGCAGGCCGTTGCCGACCGGGCGCGGCTCGTGGCTCTGTCCCGCTTCGGGCGCGCCGTTCTGGCGCGGACGTCGCGGGGGGGAGAGCATCACCGCGAGCAGCATTCCGCCGCCGGCTGCGATACCGATCGCGGCAAGGGGATGGGCGTCGACCTGCGCCCGCCAGTCGGTGAGGGTCCTGGCCTTGGTCGCGAGGGTCTCGAGATCGTCGCCGAGTTCCTCGCGCTGCCGGGCAATTCGCTGCTCTAGCTGTTCGATTCGTGCGCCCATATGCCGCCTTTCATCAGTGCGTCAAAGGCCTTCCCCCGCTCCTCCGCCTGGCGAGCGAGCCGCTGCTGCCCGGTCATCAGCAGGCCGACGCTGCCGACCGCGCAGGAAACGCCGATGATCACCGCCGCTGCCCAGAGCGGCATCGTGGTGCCGAGCAGATAGATCGCGCCCAGCAGAAGGCAGCCGACCGCCAGTTGGGCCAGTGCGGCCCCCAGCAGCAGGAACAGGGAATTCCCGGCGAGGGTGCTGACCTCCTCGACGAGCTGTGCCTGGAGCAGGCGCAGCTCGCCGCGGACGATCAGTTCGAGATTCCCGAGGATCCGCTGAGTCACTGCAAGCGTCGAGCGCTGCTCATTCGCGACCTCGGCGCGCATCTCAGTCGCTCCGCATGGAGCGGGCGGCGAGGAAGCCGACCGCGGCGGCTACCGCGAGCGACTTGCCCGGGTGCTTGCGGACGAAGTCCATCACATTGCCGGCCATCGCCTTGGTGTCGTGGGTACGGAGGTAGTCGGCGGTGGCCTCGAGGCGATCCGCGGTGGAGTGCGCGGCGCGGGTGGCCTGCTGCACGCCGGGCAGGTCGTCGGCGCGGCGGTGCAGGCGCTGGGCCGCAGAGGCGAGCGTGTCCGCGGCAGTCTTGCGCTTGGAGTCGATCGCCTTCTCGGCGGAGTGCAGCATGCCGTCCGCCTTGTCGCTCACGCGCTCGGCGGCTGCGTCGACGCGATCGGCGAACTGGGTGGAGGAGTCATTCATGGTCATTGGAGTCTCCGGACTGGGTAGTGAACCGTGCACGCGGAAGGGGTGAGCCTTCCGCGCGCGGGAGTCGTTACGGCTTGAGCGGCAGCGTCGAATCGCTCTTGGCCCGCCACAGGGTGGAATCGGTACCGATGCCGGCGCCGAGCCCGAGCTTGCAGTTGGTGCGCATCGCCGGACGGTGCGTGCGGCCCGCCTTGGCATCAGCCTTCATCGCGACGGAATCCGCCTGGCTGTAGGTGAGGCTGTCGCCCGCGGTGGTCTCGCAGAGGCTGTCGCTCCGCATGGTGGTGCGCATCGGATCGAGACAGTGCTTGCGCCCGGCCTGCTGGTTCGACTTGCTGCTGTCCATCGGCATGTGCTGCATGCTGGTGGAGTCGCCGGTGCCGACCGGGGTGTTCAGGCAGGTCGTATCGGTCGCGGTGCGCACCGGCATCGTCCTGGCGGTCTGGGCACTCGCGGTCTGCGCGGCCACGGAGAGCAGCAGCCCGGCGCCGAGCGCGGTGATGGTTCGTGTGAGGTACATGGGTATTGCCCCGTCGTTGAAAGAGCTGAGTCTGCGGCGCGGAGAGCCCGGGGCGCAGGTAGACAAGCAGGAAGGCGCCGCAGACCCTGAGGTCCGCCGGCGCCTTCGACTCCAAGATCTGACTTCTTGTCGGCAAGGTACCGCGTGGTGCCCTTCGCTTGTGTACTCAGGCTAAGGGAACCTCGCGGTCGCGGCAATCGATCCTATGGTGACGCTCCTCCCCCACCGGATTCACGACTGATTCTGCGCCGGGCCAGGGGAATCGCGTTCGCCGCCCGGGGAGGGCCTCCGTCGGGCGCCCCGTTGCCCCGCGGGCGTGGCCCCGCCACCTTTTCCCCAATCCCCAATCCAGTTTGCTTCACGAGGTCCGGCAGCGATGCCCGGATACCGCTCCAAGAGGTTGATCGGTGCATCATCCCCGTTCGGTCGGTTTCCTGCTCCTGGCTGCCGCATGCGGTCATCCTGCCCCGGCACCCGCACCCGCACCCGCGCCTGCCGCGGCATCGGCCCCTCGTCCGGCCGAACCCATCGTCCGGACGGTGACCGACACGGTGCTCGTGAAGGATCCGGAGCAGCAGAGAGTGGTGGATCGGCTGGAGCTGCAACTCGCCGAAGCCGATGCGCGGATCCAGGAGCTGGAGAACCGGCTCGACGCTGCCCGGCAGGATGTGGTGCAGAGTCTCGGCCGCTCGCAGGGCACGGCCTCACGTGCCGCCGCGGCGTCCGGCATCGCCGAGACCGAACTGGCGACCCAGTCCCCGCGCGGTGCCTCGAGCGCGGATGTGGCCCAGGCGAAAAAGCTGCTCCGCATGGGTACCGAGGCGTTCAACGACGGCAACTATGCCGGCGCGCTCTATCTCTCCGAACAGGCGAAGGCGCTGGTGGCCCCCGCGCGCCGCTCGGCGACTTCCGATCAGCCCGCGCGCGCGGGAGAGAAGGCCTTTGCGACGCCGGTGCCGTTCAAGACCGCGCGCGGCGGCAACGTCCGCTCGGGTCCGGGGACCGGTTTCAAGGTGGTCTTTGTCGTGAAGGCCGGGGTCGCGCTGACCGGCTACTCCTACACTGATCAGTGGATCCGGGTGACCGATGAGGCCGGCCGCAGCGGCTGGATCGCGAAGGAGCTGCTCGCGAAGCGACGTTAGGGGCTACGACCTCGCGGTGACGGGCTGGGCGAACGAGGCCCAGTCGGCGCGGACCACGCAGTCGCGGCCCTCGCGCTTGGCGTGATAGAGTGCGCCGTCCGCGCCCGCGATCAGCGATTCGAGGCTGACGCCCTGCGCCGGGTAGCTCGCGACGCCGACGCTGACGGTGATCTGTCCGCCCTTCACGGTGGCGTGGCGCACCGCCTCGCAGATCCGTTCGGCCACATCGACCGCCCGGTCCATGCCGGTCGCCGGCAGCAGCACCACGAACTCCTCACCGCCGTAGCGCGCGGCGCAGTCCACCTCCCGCACCGAGCCCTGGAGCACCCCCGCCACCGCGATGAGCGCGTCGTCGCCGGCCTGATGACCGAAGGCGTCGTTGTAGGTCTTGAAGTGGTCCACATCCATCATGAGGAGCGCGAAGGCATCCCCGCTCCGGCCCGCCCGTTTCAGCTCGTGCTCGAGGACCTCCATCAGGTGCCGCCGGTTGTACAGGCCGGTGAGCGGGTCGGTGAGTGAGAGCCGCTCGAGCTGGGCGTTCTTCTCGCGTAGCCGCTCGTTGATGCTGTCCACCTCGTGCATGCTCGCCCGGAGCTGCGCGACCATGTCGTTGAAGACCCGGGTGAGATAGCCGAGTTCGCCGCCGGTGACCACCGGGAGGGAGACGTCGAAATCGCCGCCCGCGACGCGGGCCGCGCCCCGCGTGAGACGCTCCAACGGGCGAACCAGGAGGAGCCCTAACAGATAGGCCAGGGTGCCGACCACCGCGAAGAGGCAGGCGAGCACCAGCACCGTGATGTTCCGGAACCGGTTGACCAGGCTGTAGCCCTCTGCCTGGGTCAGCTCCGTCAGCACGCCCCAGTTCGACCCCGCCACGAGACGGAGTGTGCCGATCACCGCGGTGCCTTCCGGGTTGCGGTATTCGACGACATCGCGCGACTCGGTGTTGAGCCGGCGCATGGCGGCGCCATCCACCTTGCCGCGAAGCGGGGCCGCCGAGTCGGAGGCGGAGCTGAGGATCCGCTCGCCGGTGTAGCTCACCAGATACGCCGTCCCGGCGTGGCCCCGGGCCAGGCGCTGCAGCGTGGCGGCCGCGACGCGGAGGTCGAGGCGCCCCGCGATGGCGCCGAGACTGCGGCTGCCCGCCGGCTTGATGGGGACCGCGATGACGACCGTCATCCGGTGGCCCAGCGAGTCCCACGCCGGTGTGCCGATGACCGGATCGCCAGCTCTGAGCTTCGCGGCCCATTCCGGAGGCAGCGTCGACATGCCGGTCCGCGCGGGGCTGCTCGCCACCGGGCGCCCCGCCAGATCGAAGACCGCGAGTTCGTCGTACTCGGCGGTGCGTTCGCGCACCGAGCTGAGATAGTCGGCGAGGCGGCCGGTGCCGGCGCGGCCGCTGGTGGCGAGACGCTCGAGGTTCTCGGTGACTTCGTAGGAGTTGGAGAAGGTCCGGAGGTCGAACTCCCGCTCCTTGAGCCAGAGCCCGAATTCGTTCGCGGCCTGCGAACTCACCCCGACGAGCTCGGTGGCGATCGTCTGGGTGAATGCCCGCTTGCCCTGCGTATAGGCGAGCCAGACCGTCGTCACCGAAGTGAGCACGGTGGCCAGCACCGTGAACGCGAGGATCTTGCTGCGGACGCTGTCGAGCCGGAGCCGGCTGAGTTGTCTGGCGGTGATGCCTTCCCAGGAATTCACGCAATCTCTCCGCGCATGTCGCCGGCGCTCCCGGCGGCCGACGGTGATGCCCCGAGGGAGGGGCATGTCCTCAATCCGGTCTCATGGGAAAGTCCCATGCCATCAGGATCGGGCGAAACCTACCGGGGCGTGAGGGCCAGCCGGTCATGGGTCGGCCCGGCAGCAGCACCTGCAAGCTGTTTCGTGACAATGGGATGCGACAGGGCCAGGACACCGGGTAATTGGGGCCCTGCCAGGGTGGAGGGGGGCGCGGAACGGGCGGAGGAAGGCGGTCCCATGCATCCTGCGAGGCGCCGAGTTCTGGCGGCGTGAACGACCGAGGAGTGGTCGAGACCAGGGTGGCGGAGGCCGAGGCGTGTCACATGAAGGGTCGAAGGCTCACGGTTGTGATCTCCGTAGAAGTCCCGAGCCGCGTCACTCCAACGACCGATTGCAGGCCGATGTGACGCCGTCGTACACTCGGGGAAGTGGTCTGCGGTCAGCGCGGCGCACGCAGAGGTGAGGAGAGTCACCGTCGATGGCGGGAGCGCATCGTATCCTCACCGACCTCGGATCGCATGATCCGATCGAACCCGAACTGATGAGGGTCCGACCCCATGAACCGATATGCCTCGATGTTCCGGTTGAGTGCGCTGGCGCTGCTGGCCGGTCTCGCCGGGTGCGGCGACAGCACCAGCCCTGCCGGCACCGGCCACCTCTCCCTGGTGCTGAAGGATGCCCCAGGCGATGTGCTGGCCGCGGTCGTGACCATCAGCGAGATCGATCTGCAGGGGAGCGGCGGGACCACCGTCCTCCTGAGCACTCCGGTCACGACCAACCTGCTCACCCTGGCCAGCGATGCGGCTACGCTGCTCGACAGCGTCGTGGTACCGGCGGGGACCTATTCGCAGCTCCGGTTCAAGATCAGCGGTGGGTATGTCGAGGTGGACAACGGCGACGGTACGTCGAGCATCTACGCGTCTGACCCGGCGTATGCCGGGCTCCCGCAGGGTGCGAACGTGACCGGATCGCTGCAGATGCCGAGTCTGGCGCAGAGCGGGCTCAAGATCACGCTGCCCGGTGACAAGCTGACCATCGCCGATGGTGGCTCCACGATCCTGGTGATCGACTTCGATGTGTCGCAGAGCTTCGGTCAGCAGGCAGGAAACTCGGGCATGTGGGTGATGCATCCGGTGATCACCGGAGCCAGCATCTCGCTCACGGGCAGCGCCTCCGTGCATCTCTCACTCGATCCACAGGTGACCCTGCCGATCATCAACCAGGTGCAGCTCACCCTGGGGGACTTTACCGCCACCTTCACCGGCAGCGATGGGATCGCCCGAACGGCGACCTTCACCGATGCCGATGGCGATGGCGTTTACACCGCGAACCTGCTGCATGTCGCCCCCGGCGATTACGCCGTGACGATCACACCGCCAGCGGGACTCACGACCTTCACGACCAGCCCGACGCTGCCGGGCACCGTCACCGTGGCCGCCAACGGCTCGGCGACGGTGTCCTTCACGGTGACAGCGGCGAGCTGAGCGCGACAGCGGGTTCGCGGTCATAGCAGCACGGCGCGCCCCGGCCCGTGGCCGGGGCGCGCTGCGTTTCAGCAGGTCGCGGTGTGTGCCGGTCTTGGCGTGAGCAGGAGCTTCCGGACGCGCGGATCGGCGGCGATGGGGTCGAGCGGCGCGTCGCAGCGCAGGTGCAGCTGGAAGTGGAGGTCGTGTGGCTGCTCGACCCGGGCGAGCCAGGCATACGCACCGTCCGCATCGTGCAGGCTGGCGTACGCCTCCGCGATGTCGATCGCGGTGTGCAGCGGGGTGGGGCGGTAGCTCGCGCCCAGTGAATCGGCTCGACGGAGGAGCTGTCGCGCGTCGCTGGTCCGGCCGGCACGCGCCTCGGCGAGTGCGCGACCCGCGAGGGCATTTACGATCTCGATGTCGTCACCGAGGCGCCGGGCCGCGTCGAAGGCGTCGACGCCCTTCGCGAAGTCGCCGCGCTCGACCGCAACGTAGCCGCGAATCGTGCGTGCAAAGATGTACTCCGGATCCAGGGCGATTGCGCTGTCCGCCCAGATCTGCGCGCTGTCGAACTGACGCCTCCAGTAGTAGCCCTGTCCCCGGAATGCGGCGCCTTCGGCATACCCGGGGGCGACCCGGGTGCCGCGGTCCCACGCCGTCATGGCAGCCGGGATGTTACCGCGATCGGCGAAGATCATGGCCTCGGTCTGCCAGCCCGGGCCCGACATCGAGTCGAGGCTGAGGGCGCGGCGGATCGCACGGAGCGCCGGCGTCATGTCGGTCGGATCGACGGAACGACTCACCATCGCCTGCGCGACCCACGCGTCGGCTGAGGAGGAGTCGGCGGCGAGCGCCCGCTCCACGGCCCGGACCGCGAGGGCGAGCAGGCTGTCATGCGGAACACCCGGCAGGGTGAAGTTCCGGAAATAGGCGCGAACGTAGGTCTTCCCCAGTCCGCTCCAGGCGGGCGCGTAGCTCGAGTCGCGCCGGATGACGGCGCTGTACTCGGCCACCGCCTCGACGGTGCCTGCGCTGGTGCGGCGATCGAGTCCCCGCTGCGCCCGCGCCATCGTCGCGGCCCGCTCCGCGCGGGACGCGGATGAGGTCGCGTGGCGAGGCAGCGTCAGGTAGAGCATCGCCGCGATCGCGCCGGCGGCGCCGAGCCACACGAGCGGCGACACCCGTCGCGACGCCGCGCGCGGTGGCTGCTCGGCACGAAGCGCGGTGCCGAAGGCCGCGGCGGAGGGGAACCGGTCCGCCGGCAGTTTGGCGAGCGCGCGGGTAATCGCGGCCTCAGCGGCCGCCGGCACACTGTCGCGGAGCGCGCGGAGCGGAGTGGGCGGAGCGGTGATCACCCGGGTGATGATGGCCTGCGCCGTTGTGCCGGTGAAGGGAGGCTCACCGGCCAGCATCTCGTAGGTCACCGCGCCGAGGCTGTAGATGTCGGTACGCGCGTCGAGGCGCCGGTCGGCCGTGGCCTGCTCGGGGCTCATGTAGCGTGGTGTCCCGACACTGAGGCCGGATTCCGTCAGGCGGTCGCCCGCGGCTTCGCGGATCGCGAGGGCGATGCCGAAGTCGGTGAGCATCGCCTCGCCCTCATGCAGCAGGATGTTCTCGGGCTTCACGTCCCGGTGAATGACACCCTGCTGGTGGGCGTAATCGAGCGCGGAGGCGATGTCACCCGCGATCGTGAGCGCATCGCTCACCCCGAGCTGGCGTTCCCGGTCGAGCCGGACGCGCAGCGACTCGCCCCGGACATACGGCAGCGCATACCAGAGGAACCCACGGTCCTCGCCGGAGTCGAGCAGAGTCAGGATGTGGGGGTGGTCCAGCTTGGCGGTGACCTGAATCTCGGCCAGGAATCGCTCGCGGCCGAGGACGGCGGCCAGCTCCGGGCGCAGGACCTTGATCGCGACTTGTCGGTCGTGCCGAAGGTCGTGCACGAGGTAGACGGTGGCCATGCCACCGCGGCCCAGTTCGCGCTCGAGTCGATACCGGTCGGTGAGGGCCGACCAGAGGGAGGAAGGAGCATCCGTCAGCAGGATCTCCCGTGAGAGGGATGACTGAATCTCGGACGGAATTCCGCTCTGCGCCAGAGGGGATCGAGGATGTGTGTTTCTTTGGGCTCCGCGCACCGCGAACCTGCAGACCCTCTCATCGTTCGTTCCCGCCACTTTCATGTCAGCGACGGTAGCGTTGACCCTTCGCTCTACGTCACCCCGGTGGCGACGAGACTCCGCAGTGTGCGAGTGGGGCCCCCACAGGGATGACGACCTGGCGGGCACGTGCCCGCATCGCGAAGGGGGTCTCCATGTGGTCCATCCTGCCGTTGCCCTCCGTTCATCACGCCTATCACCCGCTTGATGCACCGCTCCGGTTGGCGCGGCGTCTGCTGGCACTCGTCGCGCTCGGGTTCATCACGCAATCCTGCGCCGAGTCGGCGGTGGCACCGGTCGATCCCGCGGGGATGACGCTGCTGGTGCTGGGTGGAGATCATCAGACCGGCCCGGCCGGCCTCGAATTGCCCATTCCACTCACGGTGAAGGCGGTCTCGCCCGCCGGCGTCCCGCTGGCGGGAATCGTCGTCAACTTCCGTGTGACCGCCGGTGGCGGCAGCGTGTTCGCCGGCTCGGCGCTCACCGACCGGCTCGGCCGCGCCAGCGACTACTGGACGCTCGGTCCCGTCGCCGGCGTGCCGCAGTCGCTCGAGGTGCGCGGGGTGACGGCGCTCGGCGACAAGGAGGTGTTCGCAACCTTCAGTGCCACCGCGACCGCTCGTACCCTCCTCGCGGCCGGCTCCTTTCAGACCTGCGGCATCGCTGGCGACGGCCAGACCTACTGCTGGGGCGACAACACCGCGGGCGACCTCGGCGATGGCACGACCTCGCAGCGCAATGTGCCGACGCTGGTGAGCGGGAACCTCCCGTTCGTGTCGGTATCGGGCGGCTACTGGCACAGCTGCGGGCTCACCGGCGGTGGCCTCGGGTACTGCTGGGGCTTCAACAGCTTCGGCGACCTCGGCGACGGGACCAATGATACCCGTCATGTGCCAACGCCGATCGCCGGTGAACATCGGTTCATCATGCTGGAGACCCGTACCTGGGGCGGCTGCGGGCTGGTTGCGGGAGGCGCGGCCTGGTGCTGGGGGAACAACGACAACGGCGTCGTCGGCGACGGCACGACGATCCACCGGAATACGCCGGTCCCGGTCATCGGCGGACTGCACTTCACGACGATCCTCGCGGGGGCCAATGCGACCTGCGCCCTGGTGAGCGGCGGGCAGGCGTACTGCTGGGGCGAGAACACCGAAGGCCAGCTCGGCGACGGCACCTTCACCAACCGGTACCAGCCGACCGCCGTGTCAGGCGGCTATCGCTTCACGGCGCTGGCGCTCGGCTACGGGCAGACCTGCGGCCTCACGGCGAGTGGCGCGGCCTACTGCTGGGGTCACAATCGCTACGGCGAGGTGGGCGATGGCACCACCACCTCGCGGAGCACACCGGTGCCGGTCGCGGGCGGCCTGACCTTTACCGCGCTCACGGGCGGCGGCTTCCACACCTGCGGCCTCCTGCCATCCGGCGCGGCGATGTGCTGGGGCCGCAACAGCGCCGATCCGGTCTACGGTGGCGGCGGACAGCTCGGTGACGGCACCACGACCGACCGGTTGCTCCCAACGCCGGTGGCGGGCGGTGTGTCCTTCAGCGCGCTCGCAGCGGGGGAGAGTCACACCTGCGGACTGACGCCCAGCGGGAACGCCTGGTGCTGGGGCAACAACGCCCGCGGGCAGCTCGGGGATGGCAGCAATACCAACCGGCTCGTACCGGTGCCGGTGACGGGCGGACTCCTCTTCACCGCGGGCGGGAGCGGATCGCTGCTCGCAGTTGAGGGTGTGCAACGCTAACGACAGACAGGATGGGGAACGGACGCCCGGGCACGCTGCCGGGCGTCCGTCGCGTTTACCCGGGGGAGGTGGAGCTCCACCGCTCGAGTGTCTCGAGATCCTGTTCCCGGTTGAGCGCCTGCTGAATCGCCGGGCCGTGGAAGAGGCTCTGCCGCAACAGGTCGCCACGGTTCCAGGCGAGACTGCCGAGTCGCAGCAGATAGCAGGGATAGAGGAGCAGCGATCCCGCCCGCAGGCCGTAGATCTCCTCCATGTGCTCCCTGGGAAGGAAGAGGGCCGAGACGAGGAGCTTGAGGCGTTCACCGGGCGATGCCTGGTGCGCAATCTTCTGGTACGCCGTCGGGACCACGGCATACAGCGTCAGGATGTATCGGCGCGCCACGCCGACGATCTCCTCGTCACGCGCCTCGTGCGGCAGCATCGCGAAGACGGCCGCCGGCACGGGCGTGCCCAGCAGTTCGGTGGTCAGGCGAAGAGTGGTGAAGAGCACGCCAGGCGCCCCCCAGGCGCGCGCCCGTGCCGCGAGGAGCGACCAGTCGATCGCGCTCCCCTCGGCGGAGATCAGCGTGCTGATGTCCACCAGCCCCTTGAGCGCCGCGCGCCGGAAGTGGTGCTGGTGCGAGAGGTGAATGGTGAGGTGCAGCAGCAGGTCCTCCGGCGACAGCAGCCGAACCGGCGCTCCGTCCAGAATCGCGGGCACGGAGCGCTGCCAGAGTCCTTCCACGTCGATCTGAAAGGGTCCCGTCGGACGCTGGATGTTCCAGTGCACCTCGACCTCAGGTGCGCCATCCTTCCGCAGCTTGGCCAGGTGATGGTTGGTGCGACACCACTCCTTGATGCCAGGCCGCGGCAGGGGGCCGAAGCCGTGCTCGAGGAAGACGCGCTCGGTTTCGGCCAGATGCTCCGTTCGCACCATGATGTCCACGTCGGCCATGCTGCGCAGCCCGGGGTCCGCATAGACGTACCGCGCGAGGTGCATCCCCTTGAGCAGGATCACCTGGATGCCCCGCGCCGCCAGCTCGGTGACGATCTGGCTGGTCTGTCGGAACAGCACGGCGTTGCGTCCCGCGGTCTCGAGATAGGAGGAGCGCAACCGGTCCCAGGCGGCGGCAGGAACCCGGGCGGCGAAGGGACTGTCGGCCATCCGGCGGTAGGTCACGCCGCGCAGGTGGTGCCGGGTGGCTTCGTCGGCGAGGCAGTTCCACTGGTAGTCGCTGAGCTTCAGGCTCAGGCCACTCTCGTCACGGAGCAGATCGAGCCAGGCGCGTTGCGCCTCGGCATCGCAGGGCGAAGTGTCCAACGTCGTGCTGGTCATCGGTAGGCCCTCGCCTGCGTCTCGAAGAGCCGGGCATAGACGCCGGCGCGTTCCACCAGTTCGTTGTGCGCCCCCGCTTCCGCCACCTGCCCGTTCACGAGGACCAGGATCCGGTCGGCGTGGCGTACGGTGGAGAGCCGGTGACTGATCACCACGGCGGTGCGCCCTTCGGCCAGCTCATGGAACTGGTCGAAGACTTCCGCCTCCGCCTTCGGGTCGAGTGCCGCCGTGGGCTCGTCGAGGACGAGCAGCTGACTGTCCCGGAGGAAGGCCCGGGCGAGCGCCAGCTTCTGCCACTGGCCCAGGCTCAGGTCGGTCCCCTGCTCGAACTGCCGCGAGAGGACGGTGTCGTACCCGAGGGGAAGCCCGCGGATGATGGCATCCGCTCCCGTCCGGCACGCCGCCTCGACGATGCGTGGCGAGTCCGCGGGGAGCGTCGCGTTGCCTAACCAGATGTTGTCGCGGGCGCTGAGCTGGTAGCGGGCATAGTCCTGGAAGACGACGGCAAGCTCCGCGCGCACGTCGGCGAGCCGGAGGTCGCGGAGATCGGTGCCGTCGATCCGGATGACGCCGCGGGTCGGGTCGTACAGGCGGCAGAGGAGCTTCACGAGCGTGGTCTTGCCCGAGCCGTTTTCGCCGACCACGGCGACGTGCTCACCCGGGTGGATGGTGAAGCTCACGTCGGTGAGGACGTCAGTCTCGGTGCCCGGATACCGGAAGCTCACCCGCTCGAATTCGATGCCGCGCCGGAGCGGACGGGGGTACGCCTTCGGCCGCTTCGGGTCCACGACCGTCGGCCGCAGCTCGACGAACCGCTTGAAGTCGGTGAGAAAGAGGTTGTCCTCGTAGAGCCCGGCGAGCCCGGTGAGCAGGTCGCGGAAGAAGTCCTGGGCCCGCTGGAAGGCGCCGAAGTACATGACCATGTCGCCCACGGTCACGGCACCGGCGAGGGCGCGCCGCGCGATCACGAACATCGCGCCGAACACCGCCGTGACCGAGATCAGCTGGGCAATCAACTCGAGCCCGGTCCGCCGCCGCGCCAGCCGCAGCTTGTCGTGCATGCTCTTCTGCCGAAGCGCCCGATGGCGTCCGCGCAGCTCGTCGCCGAGATCGAAGAGGCGGATCTCCTTGGCGGACTCGATCGAGGTGAGCAGGCCGTTGAGATACCGGGTCAGTCGCTGCAGCGCCGTCTGCTCCCGCATCCAGCGGTACAGCCGGCTGGAGTAGCGGACCTTCACGAAGAGCCCCGGCAGCGCCGAGGCGAGGAGCGCCACGACCAGGAGCCAGTGGAAGGAGATCAGGAGGCCGACCACCGCGAGCAGCGAGAGCCCGCCCTGGATCACCTGCGCACAGGAGGCGACGATCGCCGCGGGGCGATAGGGCGCCTCGGCCTGGGCACGATGCATCGTGTCGTGGTACTCGGCGTTCTCGTAGAACTCGAGATCGACCAGAACCGACTTCTCGTGCAGCACCTCCTGCACCCGGTCGCTGAGCTTCGCGCCCTGCACCTCGGTGACCAGCCCCGAGAGGAGCCGGAGCCCGGCAGCGGCGACGGCGACGGCGCCGGCCAGCGCGAGCAACAGGGTGAGGCGGCCGAGATCGCGCGGACCGCCGCCGAGGGCGTGCGCGACCGTGTCGATGACTTCCTTGGTGAGGTAGAGCGCGACGAGCGGCACCACACTCGCGAGGACGAGCAGAAGGATCTGCAGCGCGGTCCAGCCGCGGCCACTCTGCCAGACCAGGGCCAGCCCCTGACGGAGCGGGCTGATGTCGAACAGCCGGCCGGTGTTGCGCTCGTCGCTGGTCATGGCGCGGAGTAGGTCGTTTCGAACCAGCGGATGAACCGGCCCATCATGATGCCACGCGGCAGGAGCAGCAGATATTCGTTGCGATGCGAGTTGCCGAGTTGCGCGGGCCACTGCTCGACGAGGGCATGGAGGCGGGGGAGGTCGAGGCAGTGGTTTGCGGTCTCGGAACGGTCGAGCAGGTCGAGTTCCGCCGCGAACAGCGCCCGCAGCGAAGGAAGCCATTCGGCCCAGTCCGAACTCTGCCCGCCGATGGTGGTGCGGTTGCGCACCTGGTCGGGGAGCCTGCCCGCCATCGCGCGCCGGACGAGCGAGCGGGTGACACCGTCGTGCAGATATTGCGATCCCGGCACGGAGAAGCAGTACTCGATCACCCGCTGGTCGCCGGTGGGATCGCGGGTCTCGATGCCGAACCAGGGCCGGAAGCCGCTGTAGGTGTCGAGCACGTCGGCGCCGCCCCGCAGGATCGCGATGCGATAGTCGATGTCTCCGAGCCGTCCCACGCTGGATTCGTCACGCCGGGCCGTCTGCATCCGCGCGGCGAGTCCGATGCTCCGCGCGAAGTCGCCGTTGACCGCCGAAGCCGCGGAATCCCATGCCGCCATCGGCGGAGCCCCCGTCAGGCGACGGCTCATGGCCGAGAGCACCGGCGGTGCAAGGGGGGCCCAGACCCGGTTCCGGAAGACATCCCGCCTGCCCGCGCCGGTGGCGCGCGCGAGCGCACAGGCCTCGTGCCACGCGTGGGTCCAGTGCCCATGGCGCACCGCATCCGGCAGCGAGCGCAGGCCGTTGTAGCTGATGGTCGCATTTCCCTTGTGCCCCGCGAGCATCACCCGGAACCCCTCGGCGCTCGCCGCGGCGTAGATGCCGTCGAACCAGGCGACGTTCACCGGGTTGCGCGGCGGCGAGCCGGTCATGAGGAAAGAGGCTTCGATATCGTCGAACGGGGTGCGGCCGCCGGTGCGACGGATTCGGAGATCGATATTCGGATGCAGTCGCGCGATCGCCTCCACGTCGCCCGATTCATCGGCGACCATTCCGCGACCCACCGCACCCTGGAAGCCGACTCTCGGGGCGGCGTGATACGTCGGTAGCGTCCGTCCCTCCGCCCGGAGCTGGATCGCCGCGACGGCGGCGACGGAGGAGGAGTCGAGGCCGCCGCTCGCCATGATGGCGAGCGGGCCCGCCGAGCGAAGCCGTGCCCGCACCGCCTCGCCGAAGACCTCGAGGAAGCCCTCTTCGTACTCCCGATCGGAGCCGAGCCGGAGCAGCCGCCTCGGCTCCGGGGACCAGAACTGCTCGAGGCGCATCCCGTCCACCGTAGCGGTGAGGGTGTGCCCCGGCGGCAAACGCAGGATGCCCTCGTAGAAGGTCCCCTCCTGGCTCGGCAGCAGCACGAGGAACTCGGCCACCTTCTGCAGGTTCAGCTTCGCGCGGATCTCGGGGAGGAGGGTCAGCGCATGCGCAGAGGTTGCGAGCGCGAGCTGCCCGGGGGAATGGTGGTAGAAGAGCACCCGCATGCCCACGCCGTCCCGGGCGGCAAAGAGGGTGCGCCGCTGCTGATCCCAGAGCACGAAGGCGAAGTCACCCACCAGCCGCCGGGGAGCGGCCTCGCCCCACGCCTCGTACGCGGCGAGGATGAAGGCCGCGTCGGGGAGATGCGCGGCCTCCGCCGCGGCGATGCCGAGCGCGAGCCCCAGCTCCGCCCGGTTGTCGATGCGGGCATCGGCGACGAGCACGCAGGACCCATCGCGCGAGCGCAGCGGTGGACGATACCAGGCATCCTCCGGCGTGACCCGCCAGGGCCGGCAACCAAGGGCGACCGGGCTCTCGATCCGCTCGGGCGCCCAGCTCGTGGCTTCGGAGCCGTACTCGGCGAGCCCCTCGAGCAGTCTGCCGATGCGCGCCGGGGCAACGGGTGCGCTGTCGAAGCGGAACAGGGCGCAGATGGCGCTCATGGGTGGATGGTGTCAGGCAAAGGAGGCCACCACGGCGAAGCGATCCTCACGCGGCCCGCCGGTGACGATCATGTCGCCAGCCGCGACCCAGGCATGCGCGTCATAGCCGCGCGACGGATCGGCGCCGAGGTAGAGCGTGCTGGGAATGCCGCGACGGCGGAGCATCCAGTGGGCCGCGATGGCGCGCGGGAGGCAGACCGGATGCCATGGGAGATGCCGCTGGGCGGCGCCGATCGCCCAGCGGATGCGCGCGACCTCCCAGCTCGCCGTGGCGTCGGGTTCAGCCGCACTCACCGCCATGTGCCGCCCGAGCCTGGTGGCGAGATGGCGGAACGGGAGCACACGAATGAGCACGCCGGCCAGAGTGCAGAGCGCCAGCGATTCGATCAGCGCCGTGCGCTCAGCTGGCGGGAGCCGAATGAACAGGAGTGGTCGCCGGATCATGGAACCGAACCAGTTGCGCACGACGCAGCTCCTCCAGGAAGGATCCCACCTCGCGCCGGCAGACCTCGGGCGCCACCTCGAACTCGCTCATCAGCGCTTCGCAGAGCTGCCTGACGGAGCGCGGCTGCTCGAGCAGCGCCCAGATCTTCGGCCCCACTCCTTCCAGCCCGAAGTACATGCCCTGATCGACGCTCATCATGACCACCGTCCGGTCCACTTCGACGGCGACCGGCTCCTCGCTGCGCGTTACCAGGGTCTCCGAACCGATCTCGGCTTCGGCGCTCATCGGAACCTCCTCATGCGGGATGCAGAATTGCGGCAGGGCGCCCGGCGGCGCTCGTGACCAGCTCGGCCACCGCCGGGAGGAACCCGAGTCCGCGCGGCCGGATCAGCCGGCAAACGGTCAGCCCCCGCGCGACCCCGGCGGCCAGCCGGAAGACCTGGGACGTCAGTCCCATGGCACGCGCGGTCGAGAGCAGATAGGTCTGGTCGACGAGCGCCGCGATGGCCTCGAGACCGACCAGCGGTTCGACTCGCGGTGGTCCGTCCCCGTCGGTGAGGATGCAGACCCGGGAGAGCGGAGCGGGCGAGGTATGGTGCAGCGATGCGTCCATGGGCAGATGGAATTTCCCCCGGCCGCCACCAGCCGGTTCGAGATCCGATCCCCGACTCGACGTTCTGCCGAGACTGGTCTCATCGAGCTTGAGCCGTGCGGCCCCGGGCCAGACGCGAAGCTCGCCGCGGGCCGCCGGGGCCATCACGCAGAGATCGTCGCTGACGAAGCCGCATCCCTGACGGATCAGCTCGGCGACCAGGGTGGATTTGCCGGCGCCGGATGGTCCCGCGAAGGCCACGCATCCCCCATCCAGCGGCAGCGCGACGCAACTGGCGTGGAGTGGAAGGGTGCCGCGCTGGTGGAGGATGACGCCCATCAGCGCGCCCGTGAGGTAGAGGCGGACATCCTCGGGCTTCGCCCCGCGATCCGCATCCACCCGGATGAGGGATCCGCCGAAGGCGGCATAGCGGCCGACCCCACGCACGCCGAGCCTGAGCTCGCCGTCCTCGACGACCGCGCGGGCGCTGTAGGAGTCTCCCCCGAGCGGGACCTCCGCCAGCGGCTCGCGCCGGATGATCACGTCCGGTTCCGCGTCCGACACCACCGGCCAGCCGACGAGGTCGATCGCCGACCGTACGCGCAGGCCGTAGACCCAGAAGTCCCGCGCCGGGGTCTCGTCGGGGCTCAAGACCAGATGCCCCCCGGCCGTTGGTGCGCCGGAGGGCATCGAGTCAGATCTCGCTGGCATATGCTGCCGCGATTCAGCTGTGGAACTCGCCACCACGGGCATCAAAGTTGGAGCCCGCACCACTGAGAGTCTGGCTGACCTGCTTGCCGACGAGTGTTGGGGTCATCCAGGTGGCCTTCTGGGTCTTGGTCATACAATCCGCCTTTCAAAGACGGCCGGGGGAACTGGCAATCAGGGGCCTGGTGATCCGGACCCTGTCCTGGACGCTTCGGAGAATTCCGTTGCGCCATCGGCCAGCACTTCTTTACATCTGTTCGAACTTCTGCTTCCGCCTCCGGCTGACGAACCCCATTCCTGACATGCTGAGGAGACCGGTCGCCAGCAGGGTCATTGTGACCGGCTCGGGAGTCACCGTCACCACCGACGCGCAGTCACGCGGGTTGTGAGAGGGTACCGGACAGGCGCCAGGTGCGACGCCGTCGTTTCCTGGGTGATCCAGGCCGACGCCGTGGTCGCCCGGGACGAACTTGTAGGTCTTGTTGCGGCCTTCGCCGGCCCAATCCTGCCACGAACGGTTCTTCTCGCCGACCGACAGACCATCCTTCAGCACGCTGAGATGCACTGCCATGCAGGTCGTGAAGCCGGAAGGATTGCAGTCGCTCCCCGGCTTGAACCCTTCAGCCTGCGCCGCGCTCGTGCCAACCAGTGCGCAGGCCGCAAGCACACCCATCGTTCTCTGCAAACGTGTCATCCTGCCTCCTTCGAAGGCGCGTCCCGTGCCGGCGGCGCGATCCTTCACCCGCAATGTGTCTGTCCATCACCCGACGATCCGGACCCTCCGCGCCATGCCACGCGTCTGGGGGTCTGAATCGAGGATGCATGTTAGAGGAAGCCGATGAGGCGGGGTATTGCTCGTTGGTATGATTGGATGGCTAGTACCTACGGACTACGCCTTACGAGGGCCAGGATGGAGGGAGGAACTGGATGATTATCGCTGAGTTTTCCTTGGAATCGTCACCCGGGCGGGTGGGTGGATGCCGTAGGTCTTCGCCATGTCGCGCTCGTTGAGCGAAAAGGCGACGCGACCGCGAGAATCGAGGTACAGCAGCGGCTTCCCCACGGGCACATCGCCGAAAGTCCTCACGAAGGGAAAGCGGAGCCGCCTGGCCTCGATCTGCACCGGGACCTGATCACCCAGTGTGTATCCCAGGTCGCGGAACTGCTCCGCGGTGATGTCGGTGATGAGATTGCCGTAGGGATCGTCGAGGGCGATCACCTCGCCCGCAATGCCGCTCCGGCTCGCCACCGCGACGCGCGGCTTGAGGCGCACCAGCTCGGTGACCGTCGGCCCGGCTTCGGTCCAGTTCCATCCCGAGGCGAGATACGCCGCGGTCGGCGAGAAGATGTCTCGGCCATGGAAGGTGGAAGAGATCCGGTCGCCGATCATCCAGACCGGGTTGCTGATCTCGTGCGCTCCGTCGAATCCATCCCGGTCGATCACCGGCGTCACGATGCCATTGTCCGGCAGCACGAAGTACTGGCCTCGGCGGGTCCGCACGATGAGCGCCTTGCGGTCGGTGCCGACGCCGGGATCGACCACGACGATGAAGATCGTTCCCTCTGGATAGTAGGGAGTGACCGATTCGAGGTTCCGCGCCGCCTCCTCGATCGAGTAGGGCGTCACCTGATGGGTGATGTCCATGATCCGGACCGTGGGCGCGATCCCGACCATCACCGCGCGGCAGATGGCGGCCGCGTCATTCGCGGTGCCGAAATCGGTCATGAACACGATGGTCGGGGGCGGTGCCGCATAGCCACCGCCGAGCGCCGCGGCGGTGTTGTCGCTCTGCGCCAGGAGCGCCCCCGTCCTGAGGCCGAGCAGGCAGGCCAGCACCGCGGCGTGGTGCCGAAGCATGCTCGTCAGGCGCATAGCGGGGCGGGCCATCATGATCCGGCGCTAGTGTCTGGGGGAGCCGGCGGATTTCCGGCGATGCGGCATCACCCGGATCGGCCCGGTGATCACGTCGTTCTGGAGGTGCAGGCGCAGCTCGGGGCCGGGCAGCCGGATCGGCGCGAAGATGGTGTAGGGATCCGCGGTGCTGTCGTCCACGGTGTAGCCGAGATCCGCCATCGAGGCGATGCTCACGGCACTCAGCGGATTGAAGCCCAGATTCACGTAGCCGGTCATCAGCTCGTTGCCGAAGGTGGTCTCGCGCCAGTGACTGTCGGCGGTGCCAGGTCCGCCCTGGTCCTCGACCGGCACCTTCCCTCCGACGTGCGTGACACCGCCGAGCGAGTCGAACGCGGCGATGGCCAGCGGCCCGGTGAAGGAGGGGTCGAGCCCGCCCTGGCTCGAGGGATTGGCGAGGAGCCCGAGCGAACTCCAGAGCGTGCCATAGCCCAGCACGTGGCCCATCTCGTGGGTCACGACGGCGGAGAGCAGGCCGGCGCTGTCGATGACCGCGAGATCGGCTACGTCGAAGGTCATCTGACCGATCGCGGGTAGGCCGCCGACCGAATGCAGGAAACAGGGCGCAGCCTGGCCGAGGATGCCGCCGGGCCCGTCGATGTCGGCGATGGTGACGAAGATCAGCAGGTCGTCGATTGGCCGGTCGATCGCCGGGCTCCCGCCGCAACTGTTGGCAGGTAGCGAGGCGTAATCGTCAGGGAGGTCGCCGGTGATGATCGACTCCCACCGCTGCCGGGCCAGGTTGAAGGCCTGCGCCTGCGCGGGCGACGGCGTCCCGTTCACGTACAGCAGGTCGATGCTGAAGGGGCCGGAGGTACGCGCCGTGAAGCTGGCGGTGAGCGCCGTGCCGGGCACGGTCGCGGTGACGCCGTAGTTGCCGGGCGCGGAGCCGAGGGTGAGCGTCGTCGCCGCGAAGCCGTTGCGATCGGTGGTCGCGGTGTCGGGCGCGACGACCGCGCCGCTGTCGCTGGTCCCGAAGTGCACGAGCACACCGCCCACCGGATGATTGAGCCCGTCGGTGACCTGGACGACCAGCGGTCCCGGCAGCATCTGTGAGGCGAGCCCCCCCTGGCCGTCCCCCTGGACCGCGGTGATGTGAGCGGCCGTCTGGTGCACGCTCACGGTGGCGGTGTCGCTGTGGGAGCCGGCGGTGACGGTCACGATGGCCGAGCCCGGCCCGGTCGCGGTCGCGAGGCCATCGCCATTCACCTGAACGACGGCGGGATCGGAGCTGGACCAGATGAACGACATCTGGATGAGGTGGCCCCGCGCGTCGGTCGCCGCGGCGGGGAAGAGATGGTTCTGCCCGACCGCGGTGAAATTGAAGCCGCTCTCGGCGATCACGACCTTCGCCGGGACGCCGGGGGAGAAGCCGTCGTCGCCGCAGTTTGCCAGCGCAAGGAGGCAGAGCGGGAGCGCGAGTGCCCGCAGGGCGGATCGGGTCGTCATCAGGGGCCGCCTCACAAGCCGTACGCGGAGAGGGGAAGAGTCAGCACGAATGTCACCACATTCAGCGTCGGCGTGTACGCCGTTCCGAGGATGACCGTGCCGTCCGCGGAGGCGGCCTGGACGTGGTTGAGCGAGTAGCCTTGCGGGAGCGTGACCCCGGCGGCCACGGCAACCGAGTCGAGCGACTGCATCCCGGCGGTCGCAGTCCAGACGAATGCGCGGGGAAGGGTGAAGAAGGGGGAGCCATCGGTGCCGAAGATCAGCCGGCCGTTGGCGGCGATGGCATTGGCGTAGGTGCCGCCGGTGAAGCCCCCGCCGTCAGGAAGCTTGCCGATGTTGACGACGCCCGTCGCCGAGGTCCAGTAGAAGGCACTGTCGGCCCACGTGCCGGCTACCATCTTGCCATCGGCGCTGATGGAGAGAATCTCGCCCGGCGCATCCGGCGTGAAGCCGCTGAGCATGAAGCCGGTGCCGTCCGCTTTCCAGATCGCCGGTGACCGGTCCACGAGACTGGTCTGCGCCCACCCGGCAGAAGTGGTGCCGTCGTCGGAGATCACGGTGGCGCGATTGGCCGGCGGGTTCGGACTGCCAGGGTAGCTCTGGCCGAGCACCTGGAGCGGCGTCATGATCCCGGTGCCGCCCGCATCCCAGCGGAAGGCTTCCGCGTTGCAGCCGTTCCAGACCAGCCCGACGATGATGTGAGCATTCGCGCTCAGGTCCCAGGCGCCGGCGTAGTCCGCGCCGCAGCCGCTGACGTAGGGCGAACTGAGGTCGGTCCACTCGCTCGCCGCGGTCCAGAATCCCGCCTGCACCGGTTCGTTGTGGAGTGCGGTCACCGCGCCGTTGGCGGAGATGGCGCTGGCGAAGGTGCGGAGCGGGTCACCCACCCGGGTCTTGAACTCGAGCGCGCCGGTCGCGGTGTGATAGAAGTAGAGGTCCCCGGTTGCCGATGCCGCATCCTGGATCGCCGCGATATCACCGCTCGGCGTGAGATCCACCGGCATGGCGAGGTTCAGGAAGTGAATCGCCGGCGCCGGCCCCGAGGAGGGCCCGGTCGCGGGCACGTCGTCGCAGCCGAGGAGTGCGCCGAGCCCGACGGCGGAGAGGAGGAGCAGGGAGCCGGACCGTCGGGTGCGACGCCGACCGGTGTCGTGCAGGGTCATACGGCGGCTGCCTCGGTAGACTGGGCGTCGGCCCATGCATGATGTGCGGCCGTGACACGCTCCGCGGAGTGAATCCTGCGATCCACGCCCGCCGGATCACGGGCCAGCGGCGACGACACTCGGAACAGAGGGAACGGCCGGGGCGTCCCGGCTCGACGGCGCCATGAGACGAGGGACGGCGCCGATGCGGGTATCTGAGATTGTATGTCCCGAAGGAGGATGTGTCAACGCGACGAGCGTGTGCTAGGCGCCAAGCGCCGCCCGCGCCGCCGCGATGGTGCGGGCGACATCCGACTCGGAGGTCTGCCAGTTCACCACGCTCACCCGCATCGCCCGCTGCCCGCGCCACGTGGTGCCGCTGAAGAAGGCCTCGCCCGTCGCATTGATCGCCGCGATGACCTCGTCGGTACGGCGGTCGTGATCCTCATCGCTCGCGCCGGGGCGCCGGTCGAGGAAACGCACCAGCCCCTGGTTGAGCGTCGGTTCCCACACCACTTCGGCGCCGTCCAGCGCCCCGATCCCCATCACGATGGCGTGGCAGTGGGCACAGCAGCGGTCCACCAGCGCCTCGATGCCGGAGCGCCCCAGCTCCCGGAGTGCGGCGTAGAGTGCGAAGCCCCGGCTCCGGCGCGACCACTCCGGGTTCCAGTCGATCTCGTCACGGGCGCGGCTTTCGGCCGCGATGTACGCGGCGCTCACCGTCATCGCCGCGCGATGGGCCTGCTGGTCGCGGACCAGGGCGATGCCGCAGTCGAAAGGAACGTTGAGCCACTTGTGGCCGTCGGTGGCCCAGCTGTCGGCGTGCTCGACGCCCGCGAGGAGGTGCCGCTTCGAGCGGCTCGCCCGCGCGATCAGGCCGAACGCGCCATCGATGTGCACCCACGCGCCGGCGGCGTGAGCGACCGGGATCAGGGTGTCGAACGGATCGAAGGCGGCGATGTTGAGATCGGCGGCGTTGAGGATCACGATCGCCGGTCCGCCGCGTTCCGCGAGGGCGCGCGTGAGCGTCGCCGGGGCGATCCGTCCGTCCCTGTCGGTCTCGAGGGCGTGCAGATGCCGGGTCCCGATGCCGAGGAAGCGGATGGCGCGGGTGACCGAGCCGTGGCTCTGCTCGTTGACGAGGACCCGGATCTGCGGTGCGCCGGAGATCCCCTCGGCGCCGGCGTCCCAGCCGATGCGGGCGAGCACGGCATGGCGCGCGGCGGCGAGGCAGGTGAAGTGCGCGAGCTGGCAGCCGGAGGTAATCGCGAACGAGGCGTCGCGCGGGAGATCGAGCAGCTCCTTGATCCACGCGCCGGCGATCTCCTCGACGACCGCGGCGGCCGGGGCGGTGGCGTAGAGCGCGGCGTTCTGATCCCAGGCGCTGGTGAGCCAGTCGGCGGCGAGGGCGGAGGTGAGGGAACCGCCGATCACCCAGGCGAAGAAGCGCCCACCGGCGGAGCCGAGGTGTCCGCCGTCGGTCATGGCGACGAGATCGTCGATGATCCGGGCCGGGTCGGTGCCCGATTCCGGAACCGGGATCCCCATGCGGGCGCGGAGGGTCGCGAGATCGGTGACCGAGGCGACGGGGCGGTCCTCGAGTCCGTCGAGCCAGGTGGCGGCGTGATGCACCGCGCGCTGCATCGCCGGGGGGAGGGTCGTCATGGTGAGATCCTGGTCCGGGAGAGGGAACCTGCCAGGACCCGAATCTATCAGAATGGGATGTGGATGCTCTCCGGATCTTGCGATCAAACCGTGCTTGCCGTGCCGGTCGGCGGGTGGTTCGCCCGCTGAGCACGGCGGCGCTGGAGCTCGGCTACAACTTCGCAGCGGCCGGTCACGTTCCCCACACGGTTCCGCAGACACAGCGGTGGTCGCCTTCGTGCTCCTGCTCGCGAAAGCAGGTGCATGACGCCGCCCCGTCCCGGTGGACCGAGCAGCGTCGGCCTGATCGGGGCGAGGCGAGTCCTTCGTCCATGTACTGGGCGATTTCCCGCAACACCTCCGCGTGCGAACGGCGGAGTTGATTCGAGTCTTTCCTCGCGGCCATGGGAAGCGTCCGAACTCGGGCGGGTGTCGGTGATCCACGCCGCGCGGCGTGGAAGGTGGATCGGGATACCATACTGCCGCCCGCGTGCGGCGCTAGGGGAGAACGGCCGGGTTCACTGTACCAGGAGTGTTATCAGGGAGGCTGGCAAGGAGAGTGAGCTGCGGAACGTTGGTGGCGTGCACGCTCCCGGTGATTCGACGAAGGGGGTCGGCCGAAGCTCACCCTGCCCGGTTCATCGGTCCCAGAATCGAGTGCAGGATCGACCCGGGTCGGCAGGGGTGACGATCGATCCGGCGGGTGTGAATTCCCATCTAGCAGCCGCGGCGGGGCTGGCCGCCCCGAAACTCGAAGTGCTCCGGCTGCAGGATGCGCGTGGTGAACTGGACCTGCTCACCTTCGTGGACGATGCGCCAGCCTTTGACTAGACCCGCGACCGCGGCAGCAGTATACCAGCGGCCAGGAATGAGTGTCGGATACTCGTGCTCGAACGCCGGGTCCAACCGTACCTCGCGAAGCATTGGATCTCCTGACAGAGGTGTGCGGAACCCTATACCTGACCACGACAACGCACCATGAGCGGAGAATGAAGCGCTCGTCTCTCATCCCTATAGCTGCGCTCTCCATTGACTTCCCGGTACCGCCGCTGGCCGCGGTGCGGTGACGCGCGGGGAGGTTGCGCCCCGGGATGCCGGTGCTCGTGGCGGACGAGCGAAACGGCAGCCTCGCCAGTGTCGCGGGTCGGCTGCCGTTCGGTGCTGCGTCATCGTCTGCGGTCGGCCGACCTCGCGTACGGCCATGATTCATGCTGCGGGCTCACCCTTCCTCGTGGCTGCCTCCGTCTTCTCCTGTGGTGCCGGCCAGGCCACGTTGCGGGCGCTTGCCCACGCGCCCTGCAGCTCCGGCTGATTGCGCAGCTGGTCAATCATGATCCCGTCGAGCTGCCCCAGCATCTGCATCAGCTCGGAGACCAGCTTCTCGTCGGTGCGGCGGAGCCGCGCGCCTCGCGTTCGGTCGCGGGGCGGGGTATCGTCCGGGGGCAAATTCGAGGGTCCCCCCGACCCCTGAAGAAGCGGCCCTTCCTTATATAGTCCGCGCCGATCACCCCCGCCGGAGCCCCGGCGAAGGAGCATCGCGATGGCCCGTACCCCGTCAGGTGTGCTGCCGCTGGTAGGCGCCCTGCTGATTGCCACGCCCATTGGCGCGCAGGTCGCGCCCGCCTCGCAGTACCCCGCCTATCCGAGCGAGACCCCGGCCACGCTGAACCTGCCGAACGACGGCTTCGACTACGCCCGCCGGGAGGTGATGATCCCGATGCGTGACGGCGTGAAGCTGCACACGGTGATCCTCGTGCCGAACGGGGCGAAGGGGGCGCCGATCCTGCTCACCCGTACGCCGTACGATGCCAACGCGCTCACCACGAACGCCCACAGCTCCCATCTCGCGTCGAGCCTCTACGGCTACGACAACGCGACCGATGTGATCGTCGACGGCGGCTACATCCGCGTGGTGCAGGATGTCCGGGGCAAATACGGCTCCGAGGGCGACTACGTGATGAACCGGCCGCTCCACGGACCGCAGAATCCGACGCCCGTCGATCACTCGACCGACAGCTGGGACACGATCGACTGGCTGGTGAAGAACGTCCCGGAGACGAACGGCAAGGTCGGCATCCTCGGCATCTCCTACGACGGCTTCCTGCCGCTGATGGCCCTCATCAATCCGCACCCTGCGCTCAAGGTGGCGGTGCCGATGAACCCGATGGTCGACGGCTGGATGGGGGACGACTGGTTCCACAACGGCGCCTTCCGGCAGCAGAACATGCCGTACATCTACGAGCAGGTGGTGACCCGCGACAACTCGGCGCGGTGGTGGACCAGCCACTTCGACGATTACGACATGTACATGGAGGCGGGCTCGGCCGGCGAGCTGGGCAAGCGTCGCGGGCTCGAGCAGAGCGGCTTCTGGCGGAAGGTGCTCGCGCACCCGAGCTACGACGCCTTCTGGCGCGACCAGGCAATGGACAAGCTGCTCGCGGCCCAGCCGCTCAAGGTGCCGGTCATGCTGGTCCACAGCCTCTGGGACCAGGAGGACATCTACGGCGCCCCCGCGGTCTACCGCGCCATCAAGCCGAAGGACAGCGGCAACACCATGGTGTACCTGGTGCTCGGCCCCTGGTATCACGGCCAGGAGATCGGGGAGGGGAGCGAACTCGGTGCGCTCCGCTTCAACAGCAACACCGCGCTCTACTTCCGGCAGCAGGTGCTCCGTCCCTTCCTCGATCAGTACCTGAAGGACGGCGCACCGAAGGCGGACATCGCCCCGGTCACTGCTTTCGAGACTGGCACGAACACCTGGCGCCGGCTCCCGGCGTGGCCGGCCGGCTGCGCCTCGGGCTGCACCACGCGGGCGACGCCGCTCTACCTCCGGAGCGGGCTCGGCCTCTCGTTCACGGCGCCCGCCGCCGGCGGAGCTGCCTACGACGAGTACATCTCCGATCCGGCCAAGCCGGTGCCGTTCCGCGCCCGGCCGATCCAGCCGGTGGGATACGGTGGGGAGTTCACCTGGGAGCACTGGCTGGTGGATGACCAGCGCGAGGCCTCCGGCCGCCCTGACGTGGTCAGCTTCACCAGCGAGGTGCTGACCGCGCCGGTCAAGATCAGCGGGCAGCCGGTGGCGCACCTCATCGCCGCAACGGACGGCACCGATGCCGACTGGGTGGTGAAGCTGATCGACGTCTACCCGGATGAAGTCGCCGAACAGCCGAAGATGGGTGGGTATCAGCTCATGGTGGCGGCCGACATCTTCCGCGGCCGTTACCGCGAGAGTCTCGAGACGCCGAAGGCCATCACGCCGAACCAGCCACTGCTCTACCAGTTCGCGCTCCCGACGGCGAATCACGTCTTCCTGCCGGGCCACCGGATCATGGTGCAGGTGCAGTCGAGCTGGTTCCCGCTCTACGACCGGAACCCGCAGACCTTCGTGCCGAACATCTTCTGGGCCAAGCCGGGCGACTACCGCAAGGCGACCGAGCGGATCTATCACGCGGCGGGGCAGGCGAGTTTCGTCGAACTCCCGCTGGTGACGACGCCCTGAGCGCTCCCGTCATCCAGGTCGCCGGGATCCGGCGCAGCTACGGCGATCTCGTCGCCGTGGACGACGTCTCGTTCGACGTCCAGGACGGCGAGATCTTCGGCCTCATCGGCCCGAACGGGGCGGGCAAGACCACCACGATGGAATGCGTGGAGGGGCTCCGCCGCCCCGACCGCGGTCGCATCACCGTGCTCGGCCTCGATCCGTTCCGCGATGTGTACCAGTTGCAGGAGCGGATCGGCGTGCAGCTGCAGCAGGCCCAGCTGCAGAAGCGGATCAAGGTGTGGGAGGCGGTCCACCTCTGGGCTTCCCTCTACAAGAAGAAGACGACCGACGGCGAGCGGCTGCTGGAACAGCTCGGCCTCACCGAGAAGCGCAACGCCTGGTTCATGACTCTCTCGGGCGGGCAGAAGCAGCGGCTCTTCATTGCGCTGGCGCTGATCAACGACCCCGAGGTTGTCTTCCTCGACGAACTCACCACCGGTCTCGATCCACAGTCGCGCCGGGCGATCTGGGAACTGGTGCGCGACATGCGCGACCGGGGTCGCACCGTCTTTCTCACCACCCACCTGATGGAAGAGGCGGAGCGGCTCTGCGACCGGGTGGCGATCATCGAGCACGGGCGGATCATCGATCTCGACTCGCCGGCGCGGCTGGTCGCAAAGCACTGTCCCGAACGTTCGGTGATCGTTGCGACGGTAGATCCCGGGGCCGCCGAGTGGTTTGCGGCGATTCCCAATCTCGAGGCGGCGAACGAGGCGAAGGGGGAGTTCACGCTGCGGGGCCACGGCGAGGAGTTCGTCACCGACGTGATCCGCTGCATCTCGGAGCACCGGATCCGGATCACCGAGTTCCGCACCGTGCTGCCGACGCTGGAGGATGTCTTCCTTCGGCTCACCGGCCACTCGATCCGCGACTAGGCGACCCCGACATGCTGCGCGGACTCTGGCAACTGGTTTGGCTCGAGCTCAAGATCTTCCTGCGCGAGCCGATGGGTGCGATCGGCACGATCGTGCTGCCGGTGCTGGTCTACTTCATCTTCGGCAAGGCCGCCGGACCGAAGCCCGAGACCTCCCCCGCGAGCAGCATGCTGCAGGTCCCCGTGCCGGTGCTCGCGGCGCTTCTGATCAGCATCAGCGCCGTGCTGTCGCTGGTGACGATCATCGCCGTCTATCGCGAGGGCGGCATCCTCCGGCGCCTGCGCGCGACGCCGCTCCGGCCGCAGACGATCCTCTCCGCTCACGTCGTGGTGAAGCTGTTGCTGACGGCGATCACGCTGCTCGCGGTGATGCTCGCGGGACGGCGCTTCGCGCCGATCGGCGCCGGGGTGCCGGTCGCGAGTTTCCTCCTCGCGCTCCTCATCAGCACGTTCAGCATTCTCTCGATCGGCTTCATCGTCGCGAGCGTGGTGCCTACCGCGCGGTTCGCGCAGCCGGTCGGCGGCGCGTTCCTCTACCCAATGATCGCGCTCTCCGGGATCTTCATCCCGGTGGAGGCGCTGCCGCCGGCACTCAACCTGGTCGCCCGCTGCATGCCGCTCACCTACTCGGTGTCGCTGCTGACCGGAATCTGGAACGGCGATCCCTGGAGCGCGCACCTCGGCGATCTCGCGGCGCTCGCGCTGGTCTTCGCGCTCTGCACCGCCCTCTCCGCACGAATATTCCGCTGGGAGTAGGGGAGGGCGCCTATTCGCTGTCGGGGTCGCCCCTGAGCTGATGCCAGGTGCGTTCCACCGCCGGCTGCACGAAGAACTCCTCGAATGCCTGCCGCTTGAGCCGGTCCTCCCCCGCAAACGTCGCCTCCCAGTCCCTGAGCGTCACGCTCTGCTGCACTTCCTCGAGGGTGGCGCCGCTGTCCACCTGCGCCTTCACCCGGCTCACGAGAGATGGGTGCGGTAGGCGGGTTCGGCGGCGAGCGGGGTGAGCTGGGCGCTGGTGAGCAGTGACAGAGTGAGGAGGAGTGGACGACGCACGGTGGTCTCCGCGGCGAGTGAATGCCGCCGCGTACGGCCGCGCCGCACGGGTGGTTTCGTGGGGCGCGCGGGTGTGACGAGGCTGTGGTAAGGCGGTGGATAAGTCGTAACGCCCGGGCGTCAGTCGAACGGCAGTACCCCCACCACGCTCAGGTTGAAGTACAGTCGCGGGGCGCGGTAGCTGTCGGTGGGTCGCAGCGACTCTTTGTCAGGCAGGATGTCGCCAGGATACTGCCGGTCGAGCACCGTGTGCCGGCTCCACAGGACGCCAGTGCCGAGCTTGACGAAGCTCCACGAGGCGCCGATGCCGACGCCGAAGGCGCGGAGGTGCCCGGTCGGATTCACCATGAGCTCGGGGAGCCAGAGGGCGCGGATGGGGCGGCCGAGGGGATTGGCGCCGAGGCCGCGCCAGGCGAGCCCCAGGGTGATGGCCCAGTCGAAGCGGTCGTCCTCGGTACCGCGGCGGATGATCTCCTCGCCGCCGGTGACGGTGCGGGTGCCGTAGCGGGCATACCGCGCTCCCGGCGCGTAGTAAACCGCGGCCCCGAGGGAAGGCTGGAGCAGCCGGTCGGGGACGAGGGTCACGCGGGCCGCGGCATCGCCGAGGCTCGCGACCCGGGAGAGTTCCGAGGCCGACTGCGTGCTCACCGAGAAGGCGACCAGTCGCCGTTCGCTGGAGCCGAGCTCGATCTGCCCGCCGCGCCAGGTGGCGCAGGCGGAGGCGACATGGATCGCGAAGGCCTCCGTCTCGTAGGCGGCGTCGGCGAGGCTGCGGTAATCCCCGGCCGCCTCTCCGCCGGAGTTGCCGATCCGCTCGATCGTGGCGCGCAGGTCGGCGTAGCGTTCGTCACCCAGCGCGGACTTGCTGCGGACGAGGGACTGCTCCAGCTCCCGATTCGCCGGGATGAGATCGCTCGCGGCTTCGAGCAGCCGCCCCGCGATCGGCCACCCCACGATGCCCTGCCGCGCGCCACAGCGGTCAACGTCGAGTCCCAGCGAATCGCGGAGCGCCGTGGCGAGCAGCTCGACGGGTCCGCCGGCCCGCATCCGTTCCAGCGTCGCGAGCGAGAGCGCCATCGCCCGGTGCAGCCCCTGCGGGCCATGCACCGCCTCGTCGATGATGACGAGATCACGTTCGACCCGGCCCGCCATCGTGACGGTCTGCTGCAGCTCCGCCGGCATGGTGAAGTCGATCTTCGTGGGCAGTTCCGTCGCCGCGGCGCCATTCATCTGCTTGGCGTGGGAGAGCACGCTGCCGAGCAGCGATGGGAGGTAAGGCTCGATCGGCGCAAGGAACGACTTGAGCGGGTCGAGCAGGCTGCTCCGCTCGGTCTCGGTCTCGGTGCCGTAGTTGTAGAGGGCGGTGTTCGTGCCCACCACCCGGAGTTCGATCGGATGGCCGGGCCGCACCGCGACGGTCGCGCCGCTCGCGACCACCACGGTGTCGGTGCGAGCCGCCGACCGGGGCCGGATCACCAGGATGCGTCCGGTCGCATGATCGAGTTCCACGGCATCCTGTGCCTGGAGGGTATGCGCAGCCACTAGGCTCAGGGATAGCAGGAATGCACAGGGCCTGAAGGCCATGAGGACGGGTCCTGGTGAATGACGGTGATGGTGGCGAATGACGGATTCTTGAGCGTGCGGGGCGTCCGGTCAATGGCCCCGGCGAAGGGTGAGCCGGGCTTCATTCAAGCACCTCGCTTGCCCGGGTCACGACCCCGCGTCAGCTTTGGGTCTGCTGCACTTCCCCTCACCCCCTCGTCGAGTCCTCCCATGACGATCGATCGCCGCCAGTTCACCGGTCTCCTCGCTGGCATGCTCGGTGGCAGCGCGCTCCCGCTCAACGCACTCGCGGCTCCGGGCGCGGCCGCCGACCCTTGTGATCTCCCCCCAACGATCCAGGCGCTCACCCGCATGACCGACGGCGTCGTCCCCATCAGCGACGAAGAGCGGCGGGCGCGAATGGCGAAGGCGCAGCGGCTCATGGCCGAGCAGAAGATCGGCGCGCTGCTCTTCGAGCCGGGCACCGCCATGGATTACTTCACCGGCATGGAGTGGGGCGTGTCGGAGCGCCCGTTCGTGGCGGTGCTGCCGGCGCGCGGGGAACTGGCGTACATCTGCCCCGGCTTCGAGGAGGCGCGGGCCCGGGAACGGCTCAAGTTCAGCGGTGACGTGCGTGCCTGGCAGGAGGATGAGAGCCCGTACGACCTGATCGCCGGCATCCTGCGGGATCGGGGCGCAGTCACCGGACGGGTCGGCGTCGAGGAGCGGCTGCGCTACTTCATCGTCGATGGCGTGGCCCACGCAGCGCCCGCGGCGAAGCTGGTGAGTGCCGTACCGGTGACGGCCGGCTGCCGGATGTACAAGTCACCCGCCGAGCTCGCCCTCATGCAGCGGGCCAACGACATCACCATGGCCGCACTCAAGGTGAGTCTCGGCATGCTGAAGGAGGGGATGACACAGTACGATCTGCAGAATCTCCAGCGGCAGGCGCTCATCCGGCTCGGCGGCAGCGATCCCTGGGTGCTGGTCGGCTTCGGCGAGGCCTCCGCCTTTCCGCACGGCAGCGTGAAGCCGCAGCAGCTCCGGGAGGGGAACATCGTCCTCATGGATACCGGCTGCGCGGTCGAGGGGTATCAGGCCGACATCACCAAGACGACGGTCTTCGGGAAGCCGACGCCACGGCAGACGGAGATCTGGAACCTGGAACGACGGGCGCAGGACGCCGCCTTTGCGGCGGCGCAGGTCGGCGCGACCTGCGCTTCGGTGGATGCCGCCGCGCGGAAGGTGATCACCGATGCCGGCTTCGGGCCAGGCTACAAGGTGCCGGGGCTGCCGCACCGCACCGGGCATGGCATCGGCATGGACGGTCACGAGTGGACCAACTTCGTGAAGGGGAACGACACCGTGATCCGTCCGGGGATGTGCTTCAGCGACGAGCCGATGATCGCCATCTACGGCGAGTTCGGCATCCGGCTGGAGGATTGCCTCTACATCACGGAGCAGGGGCCGCGGTTCTTCTCCCCCCAGAGTCCCGCGATCGACCGGCCGTTCGTCTGAGCCAGGCAGGTTGCCTCAACGGCAAGGGGCCTCCGTTTCCGGAGGCCCCTTCTTTTGTGCCGCCCTGGAATTTCGGTTACGCCTCTGGTCCTATGGACCAACCGGCATGTTGTAGAAGGTCCAGGTGACACCCGCCGTGCCACGGTAGGCATTGGCGGCCGCACTCACCGAACTGGTGCCTGTCAGGGTCGTCGTCACGGGAGCGGCATTCTTGTCCGCGATCGTGGTGACGTCGATGTGGTCGAGGTAGAAGCCGGGATCGGAACTGGTCTCCGTTACCGATCCGCCGAAGGTCCCCTTCCTCGGCTTGATCGAAATGATGATGCAGGCACCGTCGCTGAGATGCTGGGTGCTGGTGGTGGTCCCCGCGGACGTCGCCGATGTCACGTTGAAGTCCGCACCCGAGCCGACCTTGCAGAGCGTGATCGTCTCCGGAGTGGGCTGGCTCGGGGTGCCGGGCGGCGGCCCGACCACGATGGCGTGCTGAAGCCCGTTCGCGTCCGTCGGGACCGCCCCTTCGGAACACGCCAGGACGGAAACGAGCGTCAGTACCGAAGCCGAGGTGCCCAGGGCCCTGATAATGGTCATCGGGTGACTCCTTGTTGTCGGGGAGGGTATCGCGATGAATGGCAATCGACATGCCCCGTTCATTCAGGCTGCAACTCCAAGGTGCGGAGCCAGATAGCTGTGCCGAACCGATGTCGCCCGGGCGGTACGTCGCGGGGATGCGACAACACGCGAGCCGGCGCCGGAGCCGAGCCGAGGCAGGACAGCCCCCGCCAGGGGGGCTTCCCCGGCCGTCCGACCGCCCTTTCACGTCCACCGGTTCACAGCCGGTTCATCCCCCGGGCCTACATTGCCGCGCAGGAGGGAGGGCCCCATGGATCACAAACACGGATTGCCGGTGGATGATGCCCGCCTCGCCCTGCTCAGGAGCGGGCGGGTCGTGGCGACGCCGGGGCGCTGCGTGCAGTGCGGGATCTGCTCCTACAACTGCCCGATCGGTATCGACGTCCGGAGTTATTCGCGCCAGGGCCTGCCGATCGCGGACGCGCGCTGCCTTCGCTGCGGGGCCTGCGTCGCCCGCTGCCCCCGCGGGACGCTCACGATGGCGACCGGCCAGGCGGCCTGATGCCGATGCGGCACCTGATCGTCGGCTCGGGCATCGCCGCCCTCTCCGCCGCGGAAGCGATCCGGCGGTGCGACGCGTCCGCGCGCATCACCCTGGTCAGCGAGGAGACGCACCCCTTCTATACCCGGCCCGGTCTCGCCTACCTGCTCAGCGGCGCCGTGCCCGAGTCCCAGCTCCGGATCCGTTCGGAGAAGGAGATCGCCGCCCTGCGCGTCGAGCGGGTGGTCGGCAGGGTCGCGCAGCTGGTGCCTGCGCAGCACGAGGTCGTGCTCGCCAATGGCCGCGTGCTCGGCTACGACCGGCTGCTGCTCGCCCTCGGCGCCGGCTCCATCGTCCCGGAGTTCCCCGGCGCCGGCCTGCCCGGTGTAGTTCGGCTGGACGGCCTCGACGATGCCCATCGCATCCTCAAGCGGGCGCGCCGCGGTGGCCGGGCCATCGTGGTTGGCGGGGGCAGCACGGCGCTCGAGCTGGTCGAAGGTTTCCATGCCCGCGGCATGCACACGAGCTACTTCCTCCGCGGCGAACGCTACTGGGGCAAGGTGCTCGATGCCGTCGAGTCCGCGATCATCGAGGAGCGGCTGGAGGCGGCCGGCATCGAGGTGCACCGGCACACCGAGGTCGCCCGGGCGCTGCCGAACAAGAAGGACGAGCTCGGCTGGGTGGAGACCCGAGCGAAAGGCCTCGTCCCGTGCGATCTCCTCGCCATTGCGACCGGCGTCCGTCCGCGGACCGAGATCGCCCGCTCGGCGGGGCTGTCGGTCGATCGGGGCATCCGCGTCAACGAATTCCTGGAGACCAGCGACCCGGACGTCTTTGCGGCTGGTGACGTCGCGCAGGTCCACGATCCCGTCTCGGGACGGGCCCTGCTCGACACCCTCTGGTCCAGCGCGGAGGCGCAGGGTCGCGTGGCCGGCGAGAACATGGCGGGAGGCCGCGCCGCGTACCGCAAGCGGATCGCCTTCAATGTGACCTGTCTCGCCGGGCTGATCACCACGATCGTCGGCGATGTCGGCGTCGAGGGCGATGACGCGGATCTGCTCACGATCACCCGCGGCCAGAGCGAGGCCTGGTCGGGGGGCAGGGAATCCTGGAGCCTGATGGACCGCCGCGGTGCCGACCGGGTCCGGATCCAGCTCGGGGATCACCAGATCGTCGGGGCCGTCATCCTCGGCGACCAGGCGCTGTCCGACATCCTCACCCAGCTCATCACGGAGCAGGTGGACATCACGCCGATTCGGGAGGCGCTGGTGCAGCAGCCAGCCACGATGATGGCCCAGCTCACCACGTTCTATCAGGCCTGGGAAAGGACGCGCCCCGATGTCCCCGGCGGCACCCTGGTGGCGTGCTGAGGTCGCCGTCGCGCTCGCGGCCGCAGGCGCGGGAACGGCGCTGTATCTCCTTGCCTCGCGTGGCGGACTGCCGGCTCCGGCGGGACTCGTCGGTCATGGGTTAGGCATCCTCGGTGGCCTGCTGATGCTGGTGGCGCAGCTGGCCTACACCTGGCGGAAGCGTCCCGAACGCTCCGGCCCCGGACCCACCCGCCTCTGGTTGCAGATCCACGTCGTTGCCGGCCTCGTCGGACCCTACCTGATCCTGCTGCACACCGCCTTCCGCTTCCGGGGTCTCGCCGGCGTGCTCACCCTGCTGATGCTCGTGGTCGTGTTGAGCGGATGCGTGGGGCGCTACGTGTACACCGCGGCACCGGTCACTGCGGGCCGGGCTGACAAGTCGAGGCCGCTCGCGATCTGGTACCTGCTGCACGTGCCGCTGACGGCGGCGCTCTTCGGACTCGCGTTGATGCACGTCGCGGGCGCGCTCTACTACACTCACCTGCTGCGCTGAGCGATGCGCTACCTGACCACCGGAGTCACGCGCTGGGGGCTCATCGCCGCCGGGCTGTCGCTGGGCGGAACGGCACTCGCCTGGGCGCTCTGGGGTGGGGCGCTCTTCAGCCCCGGCCCCTTGAGCGCCCAGCATGACGGGGCGCCACTTGGCGGGGTAGAGTCGCACGCCGAACTCGAGTCACGCTGCAGTGCCTGCCACGCGCCGCTCGGCAGTGCGACCCCGATGAGCGCGCGCTGCCTCGACTGCCACACCGACATCCAGCCCGAGCTTGGCGATTCCACGACGCTGCATGGCGCCTTCACCGGGGCCCGGGCCTGTCTGAGCTGCCACACCGAACATGCCGGGCGTTCGGGCGAACTGACCCGGATCGGTGATCAGGGCGCGCACGATCGGTTCGGCTTCTCGCTTGCTGCCCACCGGCGCACCGCAGCCGGGGCCGCGTTCAATTGCAGCGACTGCCACAGCCAGGACACCTGGCGCTTCGAGCCGTCCCGCTGCGTGAGCTGCCATCGGGACTACCAGGCCGACTTCGTCGCCGCGCACCTCCGGCGCTGGGGCGAGGATTGCAGCGCCTGCCACGATGGCGTCGACCGCTTCTCCACCGACCGGTTCGACCATGACACGACGAGCTTCCTGCTCGAGGGCGCCCATCGGAAGGTGAGTTGCGAGGAGTGCCACACTGCCGTGCGCGGGCTTGGCGCGTTTGCCGATGCGCCGAAGGACTGTCACGGGTGTCACGAACAGGATGACACGCACAAGGGCGAGTACGGCAACGACTGCTCCGGCTGCCACAGCACCGACACCTGGAAGAATGCCAAGGTGAACGGCAGTCCCGCGGTGCACGAGAAGCTCGGCTTCTCGCTCACGGCGCATCGGAAGACCTCGGCCGGGAAGGCGTTCACCTGCCGCGACTGCCACACCGGTGGCTCCTTCCGCCAGGCGGCGACCACCTGCATCGACTGCCACCGGAAAGAGGACCCTCGCTTCATGGCGCGCCACCAGCAGGACTTCGGTGACGACTGCAGAGGCTGCCACGACGGGAAGGACCGCTACGGCAAGGGGGTCTTCAGCCACGACTCCACCCGTATGCCGCTTGATGGCGCGCACCAGCGGATCGGATGCGGGGAGTGTCACGAGGGGGCGCGCAAGCCGGCGGACTTCAGGCGCGGTGCCACCGACTGCCTGAGCTGTCATCGCGTGGACGACCGGCACCGCGGCCGGTTCGGGACCGACTGTGCGGCGTGCCACAGCACGCGGACGTGGGAGGGGGCCAGGTTCGATCACGACCGGACCACGGCATCCTGTATCAGCTGTCATCGCGCGGACGACCGGCACCGCGGCCGGTTCGGGACCGACTGCGCGGCGTGTCACAGCACGAGAAGCTGGGAGGGGGCCCGGTTCGAGCACCGCTTCCCCATCGATCACGGGGAGGGTGGCAACAATTCCTGCGAGACCTGTCACGCCGACGCGCCGAACTACAAGACCTACACCTGCTATGGCTGTCACGAGCATTCGCGCGACCGGGTCCTGCGGCAGCATCGCGAGGAGGGCGTGCCCCGCGATCTCGACAACTGCGTGCGCTGCCACCGCGGCGGTGGCGAACACGAGGGCCGCGGGGAACGGGGCTGGGAGGGAGAAGGCGACGACGACGACTGAGTCGCCTACTCTCCCCGCAGCACCACCATCGGCTCCGTCGCCGCGGCGCGCCGCGCCGGCAGGTAGCTCGCCAGAAGCGCTACAGCAGCGAGGATCGCGGGCATCAGGAGGTAGGTGCCGGGATCGAGCGGACTCATCCCGAACAGCAGGCTCCGGAGCAGCGGCGTGGCGAGTGCGGCGAGTCCCAGTCCGATGACGACGCCGAACACCGTGAGCCGCATCCCCTGGCGCACGATGAGCGCGAGGACATCCTGGCGCTGCGCGCCGAGCGCGAGACGGATGCCGATCTCGCGGGTTCTCCGTGCCGCCGAATAGGCGACCACGCCATAGAGCCCGGCAATCGAGAGCAGCGCCCCTGCGAGGCCGAGGACGCCGGTGACCATCGCCGCCACCCGCCCGGGCAGGAGGGCGATGCCGGTCGCCTCGTCGAGCGAAAGGATGGTGGCCCGAGGAGCCGCGGCACTGGACTCGCGGATCGCGCGCGCGAGGGCCGGAACGAGGACACGCGGGTCGGCGGTGCTTCGCACCAGGATGTTGCGCTGCGCCCGCCATTCCTGGGCGAGCGGGAAATAGACGAGGACGGGAGTGGCCTCGGTGAGTGAGGCATAGCGTGCGTCGCGCGCGATGCCGACGATGGTCACCTGCGACCCGTGGTAGCGGAAGGTGCGTCCGATCGCGCTCCCATCGGGCCAGAACCGCTTCGCCATCGTTTCGTTGATGACCGCCACTCGATCGGCGTGCTCGCCATCCTCGGCGGAGATCGTCCGGCCGGCGACGAGCGCCTGGCGCATCACCTCGAAATAGCCGGGACCGATCAGGATCTGCTGGATGCTGGTGCTGCCGCCCTCCCCGCCGCCAGCGTCAGCAAGCTCGATCGCATCACCGCTGCTGTGGAAGTTGAGCGGAAGGATGGTGGTGGACGACACCGCGGTGACACCGGGGAGTCCCGTGAGCCGCTCGTCCAGCGCCCGGAAGAAGCGGCGGCCCTCCGGCTCGCTGAATCCCCAGGCCTCGGTATCGAAGCCCGCCGTGTAGACGCCCGTTGCATCGAAGCCGGGATCGATCCGGGTCGCACGCAGGAGGCCACGGCCCAGCAGCCCGGCGCCGACCAGCAGCACGAGCGAGATCGCGAGCTGCCCGACGACGACCGCGCTCCCTGCGAGGCTCCGCTGGCTGCCGCCGCCGGCAGATCCATCCCGGAGCCGCGCCGCCACATCGGTACCGATGGCCCGGCGCGTCGGGGCCAGCCCCACGATCACACCAGTCAGCAGGGAGATGAGCAGTGCGAAGGCGAGCACCCGGAGATCGGGGGCCAGGGCGAGCTGAATCGGAACGTCCGCTGGGATCGGGATACGCTCGAGCGCGCGGGTCGCCGCGAGTGCCACGATGACCCCTCCCGCCGCGCCCACCGTGAAGAGGAGAAGAATCTCGGTGAGCAGCTGGCGGACCAGCCGTCCGCGCGCCGCCCCGAGCGCCGCACGCACCGCCATCTCGCGTCGGCGGTGTACCGCCCGCGCGGAGAGCATGCCGGCCACGTTCACGCTCGCGATGACGAGCACCAGCACCGCGGCGCCGAGCAGCAGGGCCAGGAAGCCGGCGAGGGGACCAGTCGCATCGGGCGGAAGGCCCATCAGCGGCGAGAGGCGGAGTTCGGAGTATTCGCGATAGTCGGGGGAATCGGGGGACTCCGCGATCAGCGCCTGTCCGAGCGCGGCCAGTTCCTGGCGGGCGGCCTCGCTGCCCACGCCTTCGCGAAGGCGACCCGCGGCGCGGAGCCAGGTCGCGGACGCGTCCTCGAGCGGAGGCGCGCCGGGACGGACTGCCTGCTGCAGGTGCAGCGGCAGCCAGGCGTCGCTCCGGATCGGCGTGTCCATCCCCTGGAACGTGGCCGCCGCAACGCCGATGAGCGTCGCGCGGAGCCCGTTGACCATGATGTCGCGGCCCACCGCCGCGCTGTCGGCCCCGAGCCGGGCGCGCCAGTACCGTTCGGAGACCACGATGACCGGAGCCGATCCCGGCTGATCGTCGTCCGGTGCGAAGAACCGGCCGAGCAGCGGGCGCACGCCGAGCACGGAGAAGAGATTGCCGCTCGCGAGGCTGCCGTAGATCGCATCACCAGGATCGCTGCCGCCGCGAAGCACGAGCGAGACCTTGCCCCACGCGACTACGCCATCGAGCGTGCGTGCCCGGTCCCGGATCTGCCGGTACCAGGGATAGGAGAGGGAAACGCCGTCGTCACCGCCCGGCCGCTTCCGCTCGATACGCACCAGTCGCTCGCCACGGTCCGTGCCCGGAAGGGCCCGGAATACCATGGCATTCATGGCGCTGTAGATCGTGGTGACGGCGCCGCTCCCCACCGCGATGCAGAGGACCGCGACGATGGTGAAGAGCGGGCTCTTCCAGAGCATTCGCGCGGCAAGGCGGAGATCGGTGCGCACGGTCTCGAACATGACGAGGCTCCCGAACGGAGACGGGACTGAGGTCTGAGGGTACCGGGGCCGTACGGGCGGGGGCGGGTCAGGTTTCGAAATGGGACGCGGCATCCGCCGGGCACCCGGGGGATGGGGGCCCGGCGGACCGGGTCAACAGGAGCGGTGAGGGAGCCCGCCGCCCAGTTGTCAGGCGCTCAGCGTGCAATCACCGTGAGTGTGGCGGTGCAGCTCTCGCGAACGCCCGCGCCGGCGACGGGAAGCCCGGTCGTCGGATCGAGCGGGGTGTTCGTGGCGCGGAACGTCAGGGTGTGGACGCCGACCGAGACGCCGCCGCCCAGGCTGGTGATCTGCATGCTCGGCACCGTCGCCCCGACGCCTGTGCCAAAGCCCATCACCGTTGCGCCGGTCGCCGCATCCTTGAGCGAGACATCCCACCACCCGCCCAGCGATGTCTGCGGAAAGGTGCTCGGCGGAATCGCCGGTCCGACCGGGACGGGGTTCGCGACCCACCCCATCGTGACATTGACACGGTTGTTGAATCCCTTGTCCAGCGAGATGCCGATGGAGGTCCCGGCATCGCACGACGCGGCCCCGCTCACCGACGTGATCCGGCCGAACGAGGTCCCGCCGCCACCACCCCCGCCACCACCACCGGTGCCACCCCCGCCTCCCCCCGTCCCGCCACCGCCGCCCGACCCACTGGCAAAGGCAGGTTGATTCGCGGCCGACTGCAGCGGCGCGGTGGAATCACTGCAGGCGGTCGCGAGCGAGGCCGCGAGGAGCAGGCCGAGGGCGGCCGGAAGGCGAGGGTGCATCGAGGACTCCTGAGAGGGGAAGTGACGAACCCGTACGGGTCTGTCGGCCCTCTCAAGGGCAGTCTTCAGGCCACCAGGTCAATATTCGAAAGTCGCTGCTGTTCCGGTGGTTACCTCGGGTCAGTCCGCCGGTGCCTGGCGTCTCCGTCGCCCAAAACGATTCGCACTATCCCGAAACGAAGCAACGGGGCACAATCCCGTGGGAAGGTGCCCCGTTTCCTGATGCTCCGCCGCAGGTGCTGCGCTAGGTGACCGGTGCGGCGCCTCCGGTCAGTGGTGCCTCCTCGGCGTCCTCGCGTACGACGTGGCTCCGGTTGTACTGGCGCACCGCGATGAATGCGCCGATCGTGGCCCAGAGCGGAGCGAGGGCGAGAATCGGCACCAGCGCCCACACGGCCTCGGAGGTCGGGTCGAGCATGGACTCCGCGATCCGGTCGACGAGCAGGGTGAAGCCGAGTCCGGCGATGATCCCTCCACCGGCGCGCACCGCCCGGTCGACGCGTGCCTGCTGGCGGGTGACCGTTTGCCGCGCCGACGGGTGCTTCGCCGGTGTACCGGGGAGCACGATCGGTCCTTCCACGCCGTGATAGACGCGCCAGTCGTGGAGACAGAGCGCGCCGAGTCCGCCGAGCACGACGCCGATGGGGCAGAGGAGCCAGGGGAACTTCGCGAGGCCGGGGTTCAGCATCAGCGGGACCGCCAGGGGCCACATCACGACGCCCCCGACCACGGTGATCACGGTCCGGAAGCCGAGATCCCGGTCGCGCATCGTCACCGTGGGCACGCCACCGAGGGGACGGCCCACCGGGCGCGGGGCAGGGGCCCACGCGGCCGCGTCCGGAACGGTGCGTGCGAACCAGGCGAGCACCACGAGCAGCATCAGCAACAGCAGCAGCAACATCGCTTCACGCTCCCACGAATCGGATGTCTCGAACGGATGGCCGCAAGTGTCGCGAACCCGCGCCTGCGACCGGAACGCGGCCAATGCCGACGTTGCGGTCGCACATTCATGAAGTCTTCCACTATTGCTGCGACGCGGAAGCACGTCGCCGCATGGGTCGCATGACGACGGCCTAACATGTACCGCCGTACCTAAGGTTCGAGTGAAGAATCGCCGAATCCTGCGCGTGTCCTGGTACCAGACTTCACGTCGGCCAAGCGGCCCTGCAGGGGGGAATTGCGCGTGGGGAGGTGGCCGTCCGAGCTTTCACGCTGTTCTCACGGTGAACAGCCCAGATTCATGCTGCCATGAGAGGAACGCCGCCCGCTGACCGCACGCCGATCCAGCCCTCGCTCGGGCTGGCGCTGGTCATCGGTACCGGCATTGTGGTCGTCGCGTTCCTGCTGCTGGTGGTGGTCGCCCAGGTGATCATCATCCACGCGCCCGGCAGCCGGATGGCGCGTGAAGTCCTCACGACGATCTGGTTCTTCGTGGCGCTCGCGGGCGTGGCCGGCGGCATCCGCTGGGCCCAGGGGCGCCATGCGCGCTGATTTCCTCGCCCCGCGACTGGCCGGCGCCGACTGGCTCTGGGAGAACGAGCCCTGCCGCGCCGCGTGCCCGGTGAACACCGACGCCGGCGCCTACGTCACGGCGATCGCCGAGGGGCGCGAGCGGGACGCGTATCGCATCGCCCGGAAGTCGAACCCCTTTCCCTCCATCTGTGGCCGGGTCTGCGCCGCACCCTGCGAGCGGGTCTGCCGCCGGGGCGCCTTCGATGCGCCGGTCGCCATCCGCGCCCTCAAGCGCTTCGTCAGCGAGCGCTTCGGCGTCGAGAGTGCGCTCGCCGCTGCCGAGTGGCATGGCGGGCACGGTCCGGTGCCCGCGGCCGTGGGCCCTTCGGTGGGTATCATCGGTGGCGGACCGGCGGGGCTCGCCGCGGCGCACGATCTCCGTCTGGCCGGCCATCCCGTCACCGTCTACGAAGCGAGCGACCGCCTGGGCGGCATGCTCACGCTCGGCATTCCGGAGTTTCGCCTCCCGCGTGACCTCGTCGAGCGCGAGATCGCCGCGATTCGGGAACTTGGCGTCGACGTGATGATGAAGTGCCGGGTGGGGGAGCAGGTGGGGTTCGATGAGCTGCGTTCGCGCCACGCCGCGCTCTTCCTCGCCGTCGGCACGGGGCGGGGGCGGGAGCTGGAGATCCCGGGCCATGAGCTCGATGGCGCGCTTCGGGCGATCGAGTTCCTCCTCAATGCGAATCGGGGTTTCCGCACCGAGCTCGGGGAGCGGGTCATCGTCATCGGCGGCGGTAATGTCGCGATGGACGCCGCGCGGAGCGCGCTCCGTGCCGACCCGGGTCCGACGCTGCAGACCTCGCTCGACGCCGCCCGTGCCGCGGTCCGCGGCGGAGTGCGCTCCGTGACGATTCTCGCGCTCGAATCGGCGGAGGAGATGCCCGCCGCACGGGAGGAGATCGAGCAGGCGGTGGAGGAGGGGATCACCGTCCGCTATCGCACCGGAGCGGCCGCGCTCCTCGGCGAAGGCCACGTCCGCGCCCTCCGCACCATCGCGGTGGAGCGGGTCTTCGATGATGCCGGCCGCTTCGCGCCGAGTTATCGGGCCGGTTCCGAGGAGGAGCTGCCCGCCGACACGGTGATCTTCGCGGTGGGACAGGTGGCGGAGCTGAGCTTCCTGCCGGGGCCGGAGCAGCTCGCGCGGCGGGGCAGCGGGCTGGCGATCGATCCCGCCACACTGCGCACCTCCGATCCGCGAATCTGGGCGGGTGGTGACGTGGCCTTCGGTCCGCGCAATCTCATCGACGCGGTCGCCGACGGCCGCCATGCCGCGCGGGAGATCCATGCGGCGCTCGGCGGAGGGGCCACCGCGGCGCCGCGGCGTCACATGATCCTCACTGAGTGCCGGCCGGCACTTCGCGATGCTGGCTCCGCCTACGACGCGGCGCCGCGCACCCCGATTCCGAGCCGGCCCAGCGAGCGGCGCATCGGCCCGGAGGAGGTCGAGCTCGGGTATGGTGCCGCCGCCGCGCGCGCCGAAGCGGGGCGGTGTCTCCGCTGCTTCGAGAACATCACCCTCGAGCCGCAGCGGTGCATCCTCTGCGGGCTGTGCGTGGATGTGTGCCCGTCGCATTGCATCGGCATCGTGCGGGCCGACCGCGCCGGCCAGGGGAGCGCGGCGCAGTCGGCGCTGGTGCTCGACGAGACCCGCTGCATCCGCTGCGGGCTTTGCGTGGAGCGCTGCCCGCCGGACGCCCTGCATCTCACCCGCGCGGCGGAGTACGCCCATGGCTGAGCCCTCGCCCCGCGGTCCCTCGCTGCTCGCGCGGCTCCGCCAGGGCGCGGTGTGGCGCTCGCTCATCCGGCATCCCGGCACCGACACGGCGCGGGGCCGGGCGCTCAGGTCGTTCAGCAACGTCTTCCTGCATCTCTACCCGGTGAAGGTGCCGGCCCGGGTGCTCTCCCCGCGCTACTCCTGGCGGCTCGGATTCATCTCGACGGTGCTCTTCCTGATCCTGCTGGTGACGGGCGTGTACCTGATGTTCTTCTACACACCCGCCACCACGATGGCGTACGGGGACATGCAGCGGCTGCGGACCGACGTGGGGTTCGGGCAGCTGCTGCGCAACGTGCATCGCTGGTCGGGGCACCTGATGGTGATCGCGGTCGTGCTGCACATGGTGCGGGTCTTCGTGGCCGGCGCCTATCAGCGACCGCGGCAGTTCAACTGGGTGATCGGCGTGCTGCTGCTGGTGGTGACCCTGGTCTATTCGTTCACCGGCTACCTGCTCCCGTGGGACCAGCTGAGCTACTGGGCCGTGACGGTCGGCTCGGGACTCGTCTCGTACGTACCGGTGATCGGTCCGGGGGTGCGGGACGTCCTGCTCGGCGGTCCGCAGATCGGGCAGGCGACGCTGCTCCGGTTCTACGTGCTCCACGTCGCGGTGATGACGGTCGCGATCACCATCCTGCTCGCGGTACACCTCTGGCGGGTGCGGAAGGACGGCTTCGCCGGCGGCGAAGAGACCGTGCCCGCCGAGGGACCGGAGGCCCGGGTGCGTCTGCTCGGGGTCGTGGACCGGGAGACGGTCACCGCCGAGGATCGTGATCCGGACGACGGCGTGTTCAGCTGGCCGCACCTCATCGTGAGGCACCAGGTCGTCGCGCTCGGAGTCTCCGCCCTGGTGCTGCTGCTCGGAGTGCTCTTCGCGGCGCCGCTCCGCGACCTCGCGAACCCGAACCTCACCCCCGAGCCGGCCAAGGCGCCCTGGTACTTCGTCGGGCTGCAGGAGCTGCTGGCCCACTTCGATCCGCTGGTGGCCGGCATCCTGATCCCCGCCGGCCTCGGCGTCTCACTCATCCTGATCCCGTACCTGGATCGCACGCCGTCGGCCGATCCGCGCCGCCGCCGCGTGGCGCTCACCGTGTTCTGGATCCTGTTCGCGCTCGCGGTCGGTCTCACGATCCTGGGCGCCTTCTTTCGCGGTCCCGGCTGGCGGTTCGTCCTGCCGTGGCAGCATCTCTACTTCGAGCCCTGAGGGAGACCATCATGCCGCTCTCACGCCGAGAAATCCTGCAGCGCACCTGGCTGCTTGGCGGCGCCATGCTGGCGGTGGACGCCGGCTGGACCACGTGGGATGCACTCGCTCCCTCCGCGGGTGGCGCTGGCGGCCGGCTGCTGACCCTGGGTTCCAGCGACCGGTTCGCCGAAGGCAGCGCGACCTACATCCTCGAGGGCCGCTTCTACGTGACCCGCGCCAAAGGAAAGCTCTTCGCTGTGTCGCAGAAGTGCACGCACCTCGGCTGCCGGGTGCCATTCTGCGAACAGTCGGGGCGTTTCGAGTGTCCCTGTCACGGGTCGGTCTTCAACCTCGCCGGCGAGTGGATCTCCGGCCCGGCACCGCGCGGCATGGATGGCTATGCGGTCGAGGAGAGCGCCGATGGCGTGAAGGTCGACCTCGGCCGGCCACTCGTCGGGCCGCCGCTCGGTTCGCGGGAGTTCGACACCGACGCGCGCGGTCCCTCCTGCGGCACGACGGTGTGATCTGACGATGGACGTCCCGACTCCCGGTCGCCACGATCCCGTCTGGCTCGAGACGAGCCTCGACCGCTGGTATGCGTGGGGTGCCGCATTCATGGCGGTGCTCGCCCTCAGCTTCCCGGCGTACCGCTGGCGCGAGCCACATCTGCGGGCCGCCGCGCTCCGGGAGCAGCATGTGGAGTATGCCCGCCTCGGTGCGGAGCTGTTCGGCCGCCACTGCGTGGCGTGCCATGGAGTCGACGGCACCGGCAACGGCGTGGCACCGACGCTGTATGCCAGCGAGTTTCTCGCCTCCGCGACGGACCCACAGCTCACCTGGCTGATCTCCGGCGGCGTGCCCGGCACGGTGATGAACGGCTGGAGTCTCGATCAGGGGGGACCCTTCACCGACCAGCAGGTGCTTCAGGTCGTGACCTACCTGCGCACCTGGGAGGCGACGGCGCCGAGCGTGCCGGCCTGGCGCACCGGTGCCCATGCCCCGAGCGCCCCGCCCCCGCTCGAGGAGCGCCTTGCGCTCCCGAGGGAGGCGCCCGCTGCGGATCCCGATACGGCCTCAGCACCGGCAGCGCCTGACACAAGTCCGGCGATCGCCGCGCCCGTTCCCGTGGATACGCCCCCGAAGAAGCAGGCGTCATTCACCGCGGCGGAGGTGAAGGCGGGGGAGGTGCTGTTCGGCAAGACCTGCATCGCCTGCCACGGGCCGGTGGGCGCCGGGACGCAGCTGGCGCCGGCGCTCAATCGCCGGGAAGTACTCGATTCGCTGAGCGACGCGCGGATGATCGAGAGCATCACCAGGGGCCGCCCCGGCACGGTGATGCTGCCGAACGGGAAGAGTGCCGGCGGCCAGCTCACCCCGGACGAGATCCGCTCGCTCGTCGCCTACATCCGCAGCTGGACGCCGCCGCCCTCGCCTGCCAAACCCGCGACGCCTGCGGGGAAGCGGCCGGTTTCCGGTCCTCCCGCCAGGCCCAGGCAGGGACCTCCGCGCTGAATGACGGCTGGGCGCTATGTTCCCGCATCGGGCCGAGCGATCGGCCCGGCCGTTCCCCTCAATTCCGAACCCTCATGCAACAACCCATGTTCGATCCGGCGGATATTCTCCACGTCATCCAGGGCGCCATCGCACCAGTCGTCCTCATCTCCGGTGTCGGCCTGCTGCTGCTCACACTCACCGCGCGGCTCGGCCGCATCGTCGACCGCACCCGCCTGCTGGCAGCCGAACGGCGTACGGCCGACGCGGAGTCGCGCCGCTCGCTCGATGCCCAGCTCGCGGTGCTCAAACACCGGGCGCAGCTCGTTCGGCTTGCGGTCGCGCTGAGCGCCGGATCCGTCGCCATCATCGGCATCCTGATCACGGTGCTGTTCCTGGGGCTGCTGCTCGGCTGGAAGGTCGCGCTGCTCGCGGCGTTTCTCTTCGTGGCGAGCCTGCTGAGCCTCGTGGCCGCGATGCTGGTGTTCGTCCGGGAGCTGTTCCATGCGCTCACCGCGCTGAGCATGACGCTCGAGGATCCGCAGAGCTGAGCCGCGGGGCCTGGGTGCACTAGGTCGCGGCGAGCCGGCGGGCGAGGGCCGGCTTCCGCAGATCCCGGAGAGCGTCACTGCCGATCCACCGGGAGACGGGGAGGTCGGAAGACGCGAGCCGCTCCGCCAGTGCGATCGAGGCGGCATAGAGTGGAGGGCTCCGGCGACCCACCGAGCGCAGCGCCCAGCTGACGCCCTTCTTCACGAAGTTGCGCTCATCGGTGGCGGCCCGCGCGATCAGCGGAAGGCACCGGACGAAGGGCGCGTCCGTTTCCTCCTTCCGGTGCAGCGCGAGACTCGCCAGCAGCGCGAAGGCGGCGCGCCGCTCGTACTCGGGACGGCGGGCCGCCCATGCCTTCACCCTGGCAAAGGCGTGCGGTGTGCGGTCGAAGAGGTGGAAGCAGATGGTGTCGCAGATGCCCCAGTTGTCGAAGTCGCGGCACCAGCGATCCATCTGCGCGGGCGTGACGCGTACCGGCTCGTCCACGAACGAGGCGAGGAGCCTGGCCTCGTACCAGCCGGTGTCCCACAGGGCGGCCGCGAGCTCGTGGCTCTGGCCAAGCTGCGCGGCGATCCGCTTGAGATCCGTCATCGCGACGCCGAAGGACTTCGGCGCGATGATTCCGTAACGTGGGAGCATCTCCCGGCGCCGCTTCGCGCTGCCCCGGCGCTTGAGTGTCGCGAGGGTCGCGGAAACCTCCGCCCTGATCGCAGCGGCCGATCGCCCGGAGGCGGAGGGCGCCGGCACTCAGCGTCCCTGCCCGGCCAGCAGCTCCGCGAGTCGGTTGAAGCCGAACTCCAGGCCCTTGTCCATCCCCGATGTGAGCGCGGTATCCCGGGCCTCGCGCGACTCGTAGCGCACCGTCTGGGTGAGCTGCGTCCAGCCGCCTGCTTCGGTCAGGACGAGCGTGCTCACCGCCTCGCCCGGATACCACGACTCGTCGAACTTCTCGGTGGCCACGAGCCGCTCCGGACGCACGATCTCGCGAAAGACTCCGCCGATCCCCATCTCGCGTCCATCCGCCTCGTGGCGCCAGACATAGCGGTAGCGGCCGCCGACGCGCAGCTCGATCTCGCAGACGGGCATCTGCCATCCCGGAGGACCGAGCAGCCAGCGCCTGACAAGCTCCGGGCGGGTGTAGGCGTCGAAGACCAGCGCCCGCGGCGCGTCGAACCGCCGTGCGATCACGATCTCCCGCTCGCCGGCGGCGGTGACCATCAGCGTGTCGGGGGCGGTCACGACTCCGCTCCTTCCATGCCGACCAGCGCCTGCAGCCGGTCGTAGCTCGGCCCGACGCCCTTCTCCATCCCGGACCGCAGCGCCATGTCGCGCAGTTCGCGCGAAGGATAGACCGACGTCAGTGTGAGTAGCGTCTGGCTGTTCCTCTCGGTCAGGAGCAGCGTATTCACCGCTTCGGCGGGAGACGGACTCTCATCAAACCGCTCGGTGCTGACGAGCCGGCCTGGCGCCGCGATCTCGCGGAATTCGCCGCCCATGCCGAACTGCCGGCCGCTCGCGTCGTGCCTCCAGACATAGTGATACCGCCCGCCGACTCGCAGGTCGATCTCGCAGACAACCATCGACCAGCCATCCGGCCCGAGCAGCCAGCGGCGGACGAGATCTGGCCGGGTATGCGCGTCGAAAACCAGCTGTCTCGGCGCGTCGAACTGCCGGGTGATCACGATGTCCCGTTCGCCGGGGGCGGTGATCTGGAGCGTCGCGGGGAGGGGCATGGTGTGCGCCTCAGCTCACGAGGGGACGAGTGAGCACCGTCCGCCAGGTGGAGGAATCAGGGCCCGAGTGCGGCCCGGTGACGTAGCTCTCCCAGAGGTCGGGGGCCGCCGTGTGGCCGGCCGCCGCAATCCACTCCATGAATTCTCCCCACGCCGCGGGAAGCCCTTCGTAGCCGCCGTGGTAGACGGTGCGCGCCGCGGTTGCGGCGGGAAGCTGACCCGGCCGGACCCGGCCCGCCGCCGCGACGGTGCCGGAGACGGGCACGCCAAGCTCGAACTCGAAGGTCTCGGGCGTCATGCGCAGATGATGCGCGAAGACCGCCCCGGCCGGCGCGATACCCTGCGCGGCGAGTGTGGCCATCAGCTCCTGGACCGCGGGGCCGAAGACCTTCGGCATCTCCGCTCTCGGCGTGGTGATGAGGATGACCGCGGCGGTCTCCCTGGATGTGTGAACGATCGCGGGGGGTTCGATCATGGATGCCTCCTCCGGGCTGCCTGACGAGGGGTCGGGCGGGGGCGCGGGCCGGGCCCGCTGGTGGCCTTCAGTTCATCGAGCAGGCTATCGAGCCGCTGGAAGTTGCCGGCCCAGAATTCCCGGTATCCGACCAGCCACTCCGTGACTTCCGCGAGCGGTTTGGCTTCGAGGCGGCAGGGCCGGCGCTGCGCTTCCCGCCCCCGGGAAATCAGGCCCACGCGCTCCAGCACCTTCAGGTGCTTGCTGATCGCGGGCTGGCTCATGCGAAATGGCTCGGCCAGCTCCATCACCGAGGCCTCACCCTGGGCGAGCCGGGTGAGGATGGCGCGCCGAGTCGGGTCGGCAAGGGCCGCGAAGGTCGCGTCGAGGTGCGCAGGCGCCAGGCGGCCGAAGGAAGTTGCTTGCATAACCGGCAGGTTATATACGACCGGGGACCTGCAGCGTCAAGAGCCGAAGGGCGCCGCGGCCGGCACTGGCCGAATTCCGACTAGCCTTCCCGGTGCTCGGCCTACATCTTCTTGCCCCATGACCACCGACTCCGTTCGACTCGAGACCGCGCTCTCCGATCGCTACCGCATCGAACGCCAGCTCGGTGCGGGCGGTATGGCGACCGTCTACCTCGCCACCGACCTCAAGCACGACCGCGAGGTCGCGCTCAAGGTGCTCCGGCCCGAACTCGGCGCGGTGCTCGGTGACGAGCGGTTCCTCACCGAGATCAAGATCACGGCGAAGCTCGATCACCCGCACATCCTCACGCTGATCGACTCCGGAGCTTCCAACGGCTTCCTCTACTACGTGCTGCCTCTGGTCCGCGGCGAATCACTCCGGGACAAGCTCAACAAGGAGAAGCAGCTCGGTCTCGAGGAGGCGGTCGCCATCACGAAGCAGGTGGCGAGCGCGCTCGACTACGCTCATCGCCAGGGCGTGGTGCACCGCGACATCAAGCCGGAGAACATCCTGATCCAGGAAGGCGAGGCGATGCTGACCGACTTCGGCATCGCGCTCGCGGTAAAGGAGGCCGGCGGCAACCGGCTCACGGAGACTGGGCTCTCGCTCGGGACGCCGCAGTACATGAGCCCGGAGCAGGCCACCGGGGACCGACAGCTCGATGCCCGGAGCGATCTGTATTCACTGGCCGCGGTTCTGTACGAGATGCTGGCCGGCGAACCGCCGGTCACGGGACCGAATGCACAGGCGATGATCGCGAAGCTGATGACCGAGCGGCCGACCCATCTGCGCGTCGTGCGCGCCTCGGTGCCGGAGGCGATCGACGCCGCCGTGGCGAAGGCGCTCGACAAGACGCCGGCGGACCGGTTCGCGACTGCGGGCGATTTCGCGCGGGCGCTGGACCTCAAGACCGTTGCGACGACGGCCGCCATCGCGGCGGCGCCCCCCGCCCGCCGTTCGCCCTGGCCGATGTTGGTCGGTGCCGTGCTGCTGCTCGCGCTCACTGGAGCCGGGTACCTCTTCGCCACCGGCAAGATCGGCACACGCGCCACGGCCTATGCGCTCCGGGACCGGACCCAGCTCACCTTCTCCGGCGGGGTCTTCGCGTCGGCGATCACCCCCGATGGGAAGCAGCTTGCCTTCATCACGCGCTCCTGCACCGGTGCGAACTGCCGCTACGCCGTCGAGATCCAGGATGTCGGCGGGACGGCCACGCACCGGGTGCTGGAGAACGCCACGGCGGCGTATGGTCTCGAGTGGAGTCCCGACCGGCGCAATCTCCTCTTCGTCGGTACGGTCAACAGCCGATGGGGGCTCTACCTCGTGTCGGCCCTCGGTGGCACGCCGCGCTACCTCACCTCCGCGGCCGCGATGTTCTGGGCCGGAGGAGATTCGTTGCTGGTCGCACAACCGGCGCGTGCCGACACAGTCTTCTATGTGAAGGTGACGAGTCTCGCCGGTGTGGTGGCGGACAGCATCCGGATCGCGGGTCCGGGCGGTGGCGTGAGCGGGCTCAGCGTCATGCCCAACGGGAAATGGATTGTCGGACTCGTGGTCCAGGGGGGACGCGGACGGTGGTCGGTCTTCGACCGGAGCGGCAAGGTGGCCGACCAGGTGGTCAACTCCTGCACCTGCCCGGGTCGCATCACCAACGACGCGCTCTGGCTCACCCGCTCCGGCATCGGTTTCGAGTCGATCGTGCGGATGGGGATCGATCCGGTGAGCGGCCAGCTCGCGGCCCGGCAGGACACCCTGCTCTCGGGGCTCTTCAACAACTTCAGCGTGACGGCGGATGGCGGGACGCTGGTCATCGACGATGGCACCAGCGACGACGAGGTCTGGGCGGTGACGCTGGCTGATGGCCTCGCCGGCAAGTTCGCGCCTGACAAGAGCCGGCTGCGGAGCTCCACCCGCATCGCCGCGTCGATTTCCCCCGACGGCGGGCGCATCCTCCTCGGCCGCACCCTGCCCTCGACGACCGGACGGACCGAGGTGCGCTACTCGGTGATGCCGTTCGACGGCGGCGCGGAGACCCAGCTCAACCTCACCGGCACCATCCGCAGCGTGGTCTGGCTCGATTCGGTGACGGTGCTCTACCGCACCCAGACGCCGTCGGGGCTGCATGCCGGACTGGTGGACATCCGTACCGGGCCGAGGGCCGGTGGCTTCGACATTCCCGACTCGACCGCGTCGGCGCTTCGACCCGTGTCGGGGGGCTGGGCCTGGATCGTGCCCGACCGTGACAAGGTCATCCTCGATCGTGACGGGAAGCGGACCGAGATCCAGGTGCCCAAGTGGTTCGAGGGGATCTTCGGTCTGGACGTCGATCCGACCGGCCAGCGGCTGCTGATGATCGGATGGAACGCGGGCACCAACGACAGTCTCGGCGTTGCCGTCGTCCCGGTGGATGGTGGGGTGCCCGTGATGTGGGCGCACAGCTATGCCGAGGGTGGAGGGGCGGGATTCCTGGCGGATGGCTCGGTCCTGTTCGGGCCCAACCCCACCCAGGAGTCGGTCGCGCTGCTGCAGGTGCGCGGTCCCGGTGAGGTCAAGACGCTGGGCATCGTGCCGCGTCCGGTCGCTGGAGTCACTGTCTCCGAGGATCTCAAGCGCGCCCTGGTGATCGAGCGCCGCTACCATGGTGACGCGTGGATGAGTCGTATCGTCAAGCAATAGACCGTTTGCGGCCGCAACGTGGCTCAGCTTCATGAAGGGGTGCCCCGCCGGGCACCCCTCTTCACTCCCCGTCAGCCCGTCCGTACCTTGTGGAACCCTCCCCTCGAAAGAGCAGGGGATCTTCCCATGTTCCGCCTAACCAAGTGGTATCTCGATTTGGTCACCGAGGAAGGCGCCGCGCTGATCGTCTACGCGGCCTCACTCGAATGGGCGGGGCTCAGCGTGCAGTTTGCCTCGACGCTACTCGCCCGCCCCGGCGCAGTGCCGGTCGAAGCGACGGTCTGGTCGCATGTCATCCTCCCCGAGACCACCGGCGATACCCTCCGCTTCCGGCACGAAGGACTCCGCGTCGCCGGGGAATGGCGGTGCGCGTCAATACCGATCGAAGCGACCCTGCTTGACGACGATGCCGGACGACTGCAGTGGTCCTGCCTCATGCCGGGCGCCATCGGCTCGGTGGTGCTCGCAGGCGAGGCGCTGGCGGGGCGGGGGTACGCCGAGCGCCTGACGATGACCCGGCTCCCATGGACGCTCCCCTTCCGGGAACTGCGCTGGGGGCGGAGTCTCATGGGCGAGCATGGGCTGGTGTGGATCGGCTGGGACTGCGGCCTCTCGCGCCAGTGGGTCTGGCTGGACGGGGCACCGGAGCCGGGCGCCCGGATTGACGACGACGGGATCCATGGGCTGAGTGACGGACGCGAACTGCACTTCCAGCCGGAACGGGAGCTCTGCGACCGGCGGGCGCTGCAGGTGATCTCGCGGCGTCTGCCGGCGTTGGATACGCTGCTCGCCGGCCCGATCCGCGACCTGCGCGAGCGGAAGCGACTGGACCGTGGTCTCCTCGTGCAGCGGAATGGGCCGATTGAGACCGGGTGGACGATTCACGAGGTTGTGGCATGGTGATGACGCCGCTCGACACCGCCAAGCGGCTGGCCTACGGGGCAATCTTCGTGCTCGGGGTGCCCGCCCTCCTCGTGCTGTGGGCGAAGCGGAGCGCGCCGATGATTCCGCTGCCGGCGGTGGGCGACACGACCATAGGAGCCGCAGTCGCCTGCGCCGGCCTCCTGCTGCTGCTGAGCGGAATCTGGGGTCTCGTCCGCCATGGGCGCGGGCTCCCGATGAACGCCTTCCCGCCGCCGCGCTTCGCGCGCGAAGGGATCTTCCGCTGGCTTCGCAATCCGATCTACCTCGGCTTCGGGCTCGTCACGCTCGGCGTCTCACTCGCGACGAGATCTGCCTCGGGTCTCTGGCTGGTGACGCCGGTGACCTGGCTCGCCATGGCGGCGCTGGTCTTCGGGCATGAGCGCCACGACCTCCGGAAGCGGTTCGGCGCCGAGGCCCTCGCGCCGCCCGGATTCTCTCTGCCCCGTCGGGACGATGACCCGCCGCGGGGAATCGAACGTCTCGCAACGCTCGTCTGGGTGTTCGGGCCATGGCTGCTGGCATACGTCGCCGTTCAGGCCATCGGCCGGCCACCGGATGCGTTCACCACCATGCTACCCGGTGAGGAGCGCTGGCCGGTCTGGTCGTGGATGGAGCTCCCTTACGTCAGCGCCTACCTCATGGTGCCACTCGCCGTCTTCATGGCGCGAACCCGTCGCGCGCTGCATGACTTCGCGCTGAGCGGACTGGTGGCGACGGTGGTGGTGACACTCTGCTGGCTGCTGATTCCGGTGATCGCGGTGCACCGCCCGTTCGACGCGAGCGGCCCGATCGCTGCGCTGCTCGCCGCCGAGCAGGCACACTCCAACAGTGTCGCGGCGTTTCCGGCCTTTCATGTGCTTTGGCCGATGCTTGCGGCACGAGCGTGGTCGGAGGGGCGGGGAACGGGGAGGCGCTGGCTGGTCTGGCTCTGGGCACTGCTCATCATCGAGAGCACGGTCATGACCGGACACCACTCTCTGATCGACGCCATCGCCGGTGCGCTGCTCTATGTGCCGCTGGGCCATCTCGAGCGGTCATGGATGATTGTCAGGCGAGCGACCGAACGCCTGGCCAACTCGTGGCGCGAGTGGCGGGTGGGACGGGTGCGCGTCATCAACCACGGCCTCTACGCCGGGACCGGCGCCCTGGTCGGTCTGCTGATTGCAGGCAGTGCGGCGGGACCGGGCCGGGAGCTGGCGGCGGTCTGGGTTGGCGTCTGGGTACTGTGCGGTGCGGGGGCCTACGCGCAGGTCCTCGAAGGCTCCTCGAAGCTGCTCCGGCCGTTCGGCTGGTACGGTGGCCTGATCGGTGGGATTCTCGGTGTGCTGACCTCGCCACTGGTCGGTGGCGCCATCCTGCCGCTGCTGGCGGCCTTCGCCCTCGCGGCGCCCTGGATCCAGATGCTGGGTCGTTTCCGCTGCCTGGTCCAGGGATGCTGTCACGGCGGACCCTCACCGGCCGGCGCGGGCATCCGGTATCGGCACCGGCGCTCGCGGGTGACGCACCTTGCCCACCTCACCGACGTGCCGATCTACCCGACGCCGCTCTATTCGATCGCGGGGAATCTCGTGATCGGCCTCATTCTGCTGCGGCTTCGCCTGCTCGCCGCCCCCGATACGCTGCTGCTCGGTGTCTACTTCATGCTCTCGGGCTGTGCCCGCTTCGTGGAGGAATCGTATCGCGGGGAACCACAGACGCCTCTGGTCGGTGGCCTTCGGATCTATCAGTGGTTCGCGGTGGGAACCCTGCTGGCGGGAATCATCTGCACCATGATCCCGGTGCCGCCGAGTCAGGCGGGGTTCAGTGCGCCGTCGGCGTCGCTGGGGGTGTGGGCGGTCGTGATGTTCGGGGTATTCGCCGCGGCGATGGGGCTCGACTTCCCCGGCTCCAACCGCCGCTTCTCCCGGCTCGCCTCGGCGGACTGAGTCCGCTACTCCTTGTCCTCGAGGCCGGCCGGCGCGAGCGCCGCGATCCGGGTCGCGAGCCAGGACGGTTGCTGATCGCGATTCTCGGCGCGCTCCTTTCGTACCACGGCCGCCCGAACGAGGTGGGCGCCGAGATAGCGGATCGGCTCCGGCGGGAAATGCCCCTGCGAGCGATCGATCAGCGGCGACGATCCCCACTCATCCCGCCGACCCAGCGCGAGACTCGACAGGATCTTGCCGCCCAGCACGCTCGGCCCCACGCCGTTGCCGCTCCAGCCAACCCCGTAGACGATGTGCTCCCGTCCGCCGAGATGACCGAAGAGCGGGAAGCCCATCGGCGCGCGGTCGATCGGCCCGCTCCACGCATGCGTCACCGGAACGGCCGCGAGGCTGGGGTAGTAGCGGTGAAGGTCGCCGGTGACTTCCGCGGTGCGGGCGGGGCTGTGGTCGAAGGCGCTCCCGATCCTGCCGCCAAGCGCGATGGTCCAGCCTCCCTTGCCGAAGACGACGCGGCCGTCGCGGCTCAGGCGATAGTAGTCCACCATCGTCTGCGAGTCGGTGATGCTGAGGTCTCGCTCCCAGCCGATGCGGTCGAGCAGTTCGGGCACCGGTGCCGTGGCGACCAGGTCGCTCGAGATGACGGCCAGCGAGGTGCCGAGTTCCGGAAGGCTCGCGGCCCAGCCGTTCGTCGCGATGACCAGCCGATCGGCCCGCACGGTCCCCCCGTCGGTGCTGAGCGTGACGGGCCGCCGGCGGGTGAAGTGGCACACCGGGGTATGCTCGAAGAGGCGCACCCCGCGCTCGAGGGCGACTCGGCGCAGCCCACGCGCCAGCGCGGCAGGCTGGACGATCGCGGCCTTCGTTTCCATGACGCCCGCGAGGTGCGCGGCCGATCCGCTGCGCGTCGCGACGTCTGCGGGGGAGAGCGGCTGGTAGGGCGTGATCCCCTTGCGGGCACAGAGCCGAAGGAGCGCATCCCACGCGCCGAGTTGCGCGCGGCTGGTCGCCGTCCAGAGCCAGCCGCCGCGACGGAAGTCGGCATCGATGTGATGGGTCTCCGAAAAGTCCCGGATCTCGGTGATCGCATCTTCCGATGCCTGACAGAGGCGGATGGCTTCGTCGGGTCCGACCAGCCGGGTCAGCGACGCGAGCTTGGGCCACCAGGCGAGCACGAATCCGCCGTTCCGTCCGGAGGCGCCGTAGCCGGCCCGGCCCTGCTCGAGGACCACCACATCGCAGGCAGGCTCGAGCTCCTTGATTCGCAGTGCCGTCCAGAGCCCGACATAGCCGGCCCCGACGATCGCCACATCCGCGGCGATCGCGCCGTCGAGCGGCGGTGCATCGGGCTGGTCGCCGGCGATTTCCTGGAGCCAGAGCGACCGGGGCCGGCCGGAGCCGGAGGGAGGAGTGGCCATGATGAACTGCAGAGTACCGGGGTGTGGTTCGAGAATCCGTGAGGGACGGGTGAAGAGTGATTCCTTCAGCCACCCTCGCAGCGGCGCTTGAGGCCCGCGGCTTCGAGGCCGATGTAGCGGAGATTCAGCGCCCGCGTCGCCCAGCCCACGACTCGGCCGAGGAGGCCCTCGTACTGGATCGAGAGCGTCACCCGGCAGCCCGCGCCGAGCGGCTCGATGTTGTGCCGGCCCGTCACCTCCGCCCCCGGGCTCCGCGACACCCAGGTGAACCCGTGCTCGGGCTCGTACGCGGTGACGGTCCATTCCGCCGGAGGGAGCTTCGGCTGCCGGATCCGCACTCTGCTCCCGACTCCGAAGGGGCGCTGGTCGAGAGAATGGATGCTGGTGATCGACGGGGTCCACTCATGCCACCGTTCCACCGCCGCCATGACACTCCAGACCGTGAAGGGCGTTGCGTCGATGTCGGTCGTGATGCTGTAGATCACGGGCGCCTCCGCGGGGGACGGGTCCGGGGATTGGACGACGTGACCGAATCTTTCGCGGCGGTACCGATCAGTCCAGTCGAGCGGGCCGGAGGTCTCTACTCGACTCCGACGACCTGGACGCCACCGGCGGCCCCATTGGCGATCCGCACCTGGCGCTTCGCGGTGCAGCCGCCGCTGTCAGGAATGGCGGCCCGGAGTACCGCAATCTGATTGCGGTCCAGGTGGAGCTGCGCGGGAAGCACTTCAGAGACTACCGGCACGATGGTGACTTCTTCCATGGTCCCGGGCATGGCCGCGTGGTTGTGGCCACCTCCGGAGTCATCGGATTTGGCTGGCGGCGCGGCCGACCGACCTTGGAATGCGATCAGGCCGCGGAGGATCAGGGAGGTGGAGCCCCGAGTCAGGGACTCGCGTCGTGGCGAGACCTCGAGTGCGCGGAAGGTGGCGAACGAATCGCTCCGCTGGGCGATCCGTACCCACGCTGGCCTCGCCCGGGGCCAGTGGAAAGTGGAATCCCGGAGCCGGCCCGCAACCCGCACGCTTGCATCGCTGAAGCCGAGCGCCCTGAGTCCCGCCGAGTCGAGTCCCGGGATCGCCGGTGTGGAGTCGGTGGCGAGGTTCAGCCGGATCGCGGGGGGGCGATCCGAATCGCCACCGCCGACGAGATTCGCGGCGCAGACATCGATCGTGATCGTCGCCGCCGGCGCGGTGCGCTGGCGGTACTGCGAGACGAGGACGACGCCGTTGGTGACGATCACCAGCGCCGCTGCCGCGACGGCCCACTTCATGCGGCCTCCAGTCGGGTGCGGCGGAGATAGCGGAGGAGCAGCAGGACGCCGAGTGCGAACGCCCCGACGAGGAGGAAGAAGAGCCACTTCGGCACGAGGTCCCAGAACCAGTCGACCAGGCGCATGAAGAGGAAGAGGACCGCCCCCGCCGTGCCGATCTGCATCACGATCCGTTCGTCCCGACGGATGCCCCAGGTGACCAGCCCGCCCAGCACCACGGCACCGACGACCTTGTAGCCGAGTTCGATCGTGTGGGCGTCGAGCGAAGTGATGGCGCTCATCTGCCCGCTCTCTGCGACGGTGAGCAGCCCCAGGACGAGCACGGTCGCACCGATGCCACGCCACCAGGGGGTGAAGCGCTTCGGCGCACGGATGAACGCCGGAACGGCGAGCAGTACTGCCCCCGTCAGCAGCATCGGCTCGACCAGGGTGAACCCGTCGCGCCACCACAGCCCCAGCGGAATCGCGCCCAGGGTCCACAGCCACCCGCCGATGCCGGCGATCCCGGGGAGCAGCGGCAGGGTCAGGCCGTAGCCGTAGGCGAGCAGCATCGCGAAGCCGCCGACGATGAGCAGCGCCATCCGCGAATCGGGGAGATTGAAGAGTGCGCCGAGTGTCGTGAGGTTGGTGAAGAAGGCGATGACCGCGACGGTCGCGAGCAGGGAGGCGACATATCCGGAGGGTTCGTTCCGGGCCGTCACATGCGTGAGGGCGAGCAGGACGAAGGTCGGCACCGTCACCAGCGCGAGCTGCATGGGGAGCGCCAGCTGACCCCAGTGCGCGCTGACGAAGAAGGCATAGGCGGCGGAGAGGGCGATGGTGCCGAGGAGCGTGGCCACCCGCATGCCGGTGGAGAGCCGGGCAGCTCCGGCGGTGAGGTCGACGTCACCCCTCGCCGAGAGGCGGGCGAGTTCGGCGTCGTGGCGTGCGCGCAGGCGCTCGAGCGTTGCGGCGTCGAGCGAGAGGACTCCCTCCGCCTGCAGCCGGGCGAGCTCTTCGCGAAAGGAGATGATCGCGGCGGCCCGGCGCTGATCTTCCGATGGCATGGGGAGAAGCTACGGCTGCTGCATGAAGAATGGGAAGGGTGTACCCGGCAGCCCGCCGGGGCGAGGCACCTTCACCGAGGTATCAGCGCGCTTTCATCCAGAGGAACGCCGGGAGCAGGATGTACAGCAGGATGTCGCGGACAAGGTAGAAGGTCACCACGCCTGCGAGGAGTCTCCATCGCTTCCGGCGCGGCAGCGTTCCGCTCCTGATGGCCGTCCGCCACTCTGCAACCCATTCCATTCGAGACTCCGCGATGCCGGCGTCGGGACCAGCTCCTGCCGAGGGAGTGGCAGGCGCCCGTCACGAATCGGGGGGCACCTGCCTGCTGCGAAGAAGTATCGGACGTTTGCCCGAATCCGGAAGGGGGGAGGGGGACGTCATCCCTCGTCCCCCACTCCGGGGTTGCTGCCCTCGCCATCTGGCGCTACCGCACCCGGGCGTAGCGATAGGTCTCTCCGCCGACTTCGACCGTGAGCTCGGTCACGGCGCCCGCGGAATCCTTCACGAAGCGCACGTCGGCATCGACGCCGTCAATGGAGTAGAGCGACGCGCTGTTGGCGCTCAGCGGCATCGGTCCGTCCCCCATGTCGAGCCAGAGCCTTCCGTCACGCACGGCGACGCTCGCCTTGCCCCAGCCGGTGCCGTAGTTCCCGGTGAGCACGGCGAGCTCCGTGTCAGGCACTGGCTGCACCGGCCGCGGGGCCGGCGGGGTGCCCTCCTCCGGGAGCGGCCGGACCCAGATGTTCCGGAAGCGGACCGGGAAGGAGTGGTCCTGCAGTCCGAGCGGCAGCCGGTCGGGGTGCGGGGAGTAGGGCATCCGGGTGAGCCACGAGGTGGGCCCGAAGAGCTCCACGTTGTTCTGGACCGGCACGCCGTTGTGCAGCACGGTCACCCGGGCGGGATCGAGCAGCCTGCCCTGGGCGTCGAAGCGGGGCCGGCGGAAGAAGACGTCGTAGCGCTGCCACTCGCCTGGCGGGAGCGAGGCGTTGAAGAGGGGTGGGTGCTGCCCGTACATCGCGCCCGCCTGTCCGTCGCTGTACGTGTCGTTGTGCCAGGAGTCGAGCACCTGCAGTTCGTAGCGCCCCATCAGGAAGACGCCGCTGTTGCCGCGATCCTGGCCCTTCCCCTTGGCGGGGACCGGCGCGGCCCACTCGAGATGCAGCTGCATGTCGCCGAAGGAATCGATGGTGCTGATCGTGCCCGAGCCCGGGCGGGCCTCGAAGTACCCCTTGCGGACGATCCACTTCGCCGGCTGACCATCCGAGCCGACCCAGTGCGAGAGCGTCGTGCCGTCGAAGAGGACCACGGCGCCGGCGGGCGGACGATCGAGGCTCGCCGCGGCCACTGCGCGCGCCGGGGCAGGGTGTGGTCGCGACATCTCATGCACCCGCCAGGTCGGCTGGCTCTGGGCCTCGAGCATCGCGGGGGGAACAAGGAGGAGCGGGAGGAGAGGGAGATAGCGCATGGCGGTGAAGTTCGAGGGCTGGTCGTGGTCGGCGCGTGGAGCGGCGGAACGGACGGGCTCAAGATGGAGCGATGGGGGGCGCGGTGCCAGTGGACGAAGGCTCCCTGATCGATCTTCCGACCTGTGGGGCATCGCAGGCCCGAACCGCGTCAGCCATGCGCTGTCCGCCGGCCCGGATCTCCGCGCGTGGTGACCCGCGGACGACCCCGGCGCCGTCGGCAACATGCCCGACACGGTGGACGGTCCTCCTGGTCAGGGGGCTGAACCCGAGGCGGGTGTCCCGATGCGGTAGAGCAGCAGGGCCGCCCGTTTGGTGAGCGGCGCCAGCATGCGCAGGTCGGCGGTCTCCTGGTCGGTGTGATCGTTGGCGCCGGCGAGACCGATCCCGTCGATCGCGGCCTGCACCGAACTCGCGACGAAGGAAATGTCCGCCGCGCCCGCCTTCGCGGGATCGACTGCGGCTACGCTTCCGTAGCCGAGCGCCCGACTGATCGCGTCGTAACGGGCGAGCAGCGCCCGGTTCGCCGCGGTCGGTGCAAGGGGCGGATACCCCTCGTGGAAGAGGAGCTCCGATCGGGTGCCCGGCAGGTGCTGCGCCACGATCCGGCGCATCACGGCCTGGGCGGTGCGGAGTTGCTCCGGGGAGATGGCTCGGATGTCGCCGCTGACCTCCATCGACCGCGCCACCACGTTGGTCTTTCCTTCCGCGGAGCCGACCGTACCAGTGGTGTCGCTCTCGACCCTGGTGCCACCGAGCGCGATGCCGGGGTTGAAGGTGAGGTAGCGCTGCCCGGACAGCTGCAGGCGAATCTGCTGCAGCACCCGGGCGCTCTCGAAGATCGCGCCGGCGCCGACGTCGTTCCGGAAGATCTGCGAAGAGTGCGCCGGTGTCCCGGTCGAGCGAAGGGTCCAGCCCATCACGCCGCGCCGCGCGACCAGTGCCGTATGGGGATCCCCGCTGCCATCCTCGAAGCCGAGCGCGTAGCGCGCGCCGTGTGCCGCCGCGATCAGCGCCGCCCGGGCCGAATCCTGGGGTGAGCCGGACTCCTCTTCGTCGCCGGTGAAGACCACGATCAGGTTGAGCTTCTCGAGCGCGCCCGCCGCCTTGAGCGCCTTGAGGGCATGCAGGACGATCACGTCGCCGCCCTTCATGTCGATGATCCCGGGCCCGCGTGCCGTGCTGTCGTTCAGCCGCTCGAAGCGCTGGAAGGGATGACTCGGCTCGAAGACGGTGTCCAGGTGGCCGATCAGCAGGATGCGCGGTCCGGGGCCCGGGTGCTCGGCGACGAGGTGACCGGCGCGGTGGAACCCGCTGCCATCGACCCAGCGCGTGCGGAATCCCAGTGCGTCGAACTCGGCCCGGAGCACCTCGCCGACCTGGCGGACGCCCGCCAGGTTCATCGTGCCGCTGTTGATGTTGACGATGCGCTCGAGCAGCGACAGCGCTTCGCCGTTGCGCTCGTCGACGGCGCGGGCGATTGCCTGCTCGAGAGTGCTCAGCGAGTCAGGCGTGACCGTGTGCGTCAGCGCGGTGGCGGCCGGCGTCGGCGCGGCATACGCTCCAGTGCCGAGTGCAAGCGCCGTCAGGAGCTGAAGGGATCCGGGAAGTGCCATGGGATGCTCAGGCCGTTGCAGGGTGACGCGGTGGACCTCGGCGAGACGATCGTCGGGTGCGATCTGCTCCAGCCTGAAGGCTACCCTGCCAGGTCCCGCCGCGCGATCAGTGGGGACTGGCGTCCGCCCGCTCCCAGGTGCCGGAGGCGCTCACGTTCGGATTGAAGTTGGGATCGTTGGCCAGGATGTACTCGCCATTCCGGGAGATCCAGACGTCGTTGTAGCCGGAGGGTAGCTGGACGTCGTGCTGGTCGAACGGGTCGCGATAGGTCTCCACGCCGCGCACGTACTCCGAGAACGCCTCCGCGGTCCGGTCCTCGCTCGCCTGCCGACGCTCCCAGGCCTGCATCTGCGCGTCACTCATCTCGTCGCTGGTGCGCGCGAGGTAGCGGCTCAGCTCGCCGGCACGACGGATCGCGCCCATCTGGTTCTGGAACCACATCTCGCGCACCTGCAGATAGCGCGCGAACCAGCCCTTGCCCACCCGCATCGAGGTGGACATCGCGAGCAAGAGCGGGGCCTGGGCATCGAGCTTCCCCTTCTCGGCGCGGAACCCGACGAGCCGCTCCGGTCCCCAGAAGGTCACCCCGGGGACGGCGGGGACCTGGGAGTAGACCATCACGCAGTAGATGTCCTCCTCCATCGCCCGGCCCGCCTCCTGATACTCGATGCGGGTCCGGGTCGCGACGACCCGCTTGATCGCGCCGGCTTCCTGCACCGTGCTCGCCACGAGCCGGGCGAGTGCCGGGAGCGGCGTCGTGCCGATCACGCGCGGCGAGAGCGAACCGCGCACCTGGGGCAGCAGGACGGTACGGACGAAGGCCTCCGGCTCGATCGGCTGGACCACGTATGAGCCGAGATAGAGACTGCCCGGCGGGAAGCCGAGATAGCCGCGCACATTCCAGGTGTAGGGAATGTTGGGGAAGATCTCGAGCGCGGCCACGCCGCGCGGATCGCGGGCGCGCATCTGCAGGTAGGCGAGCGTCGAGAGCTCCTGCCGCCAGACGATCCCCCCCTCGACCCGCCACGAATCCGGCACGAGCAGCCGTAGGGCTTCCTCGTTGTTCATCATCGGATCGCGGAGGACGTGGGATCGGAGCCGGAGCGGAGCCGACTGGGCGGCGAGTGACAGCGGAATTCCGGACAGCGCGCACAGCACGGCGAGCGCATGAAGGGCGGAGCGCATGAGTCCCTCGATTTCCGGGCGCCGGCTCCGGGGGTTCCCGGGCGATACGGACGCCGGGCCCTGCGACTACCATAGCATCGAGGCGGTGAAGCGGGGTTGAACCGGGGGTGAGAGCCTGGTGCGGCGGTCCGCCTCCGAGTCGGGAGGGGATGCGGAAGAGGGAGCTACGGCGCGGCCGGTTCATCCTTAGATTGCTGAATCCCTATGCGCCTACTCGCTTTCGTACTGCTGACGGCCGGCCTGCTGGGCGCCGTCCCGCATCAGTCATCCGAACCCGTCATCCAGCAAATGGTGGCCAGCGGGCGCGACCCCGACCTCCGCTGGCCGGACCTGTCCGATGTCCGGGCGGACCTCACCACGCTCTATGCCGGGCGGGACTGGGCGCCGGTCTGGTTTCGCGATGACACCCTCGTGAGCTCCGCGCGATCGCTGCTCCGGACATTGCAGGAAGCGCCGGTCCGTGGCCTCGTGGCCGAAGACTACGATGCACCCTGGCTGGCGCTGCAGGCGGCGCGGGCGGACACCGCGATGCGCGCGCGGACCGACCTCGCCTTCTCGGTGGCCGCGGCCCGCTTCGCGCTCGCGCTCCGGCGCGGGCGGGTGACGCCGACCTCGGTGGACACCACCTTTCACCTGGCGGTCGACAGCTTCGATCTCGCGGGCACGGTGCAGGAGATCGCCGCGAGCGACGAGCCGAACGATGTGCTGCGGCGTCTCGAGCCGCCCTTCCTGCACTACTGGCTCCTCATGGGCGCGCTGGAGCGGTATCGCCAGCTTTCCCGCGCCTACTCGCTCGTCACGCTGCCGCCGATGCCGAAGCGGCTCCGCCCCGGCGAGGTGTACCGCGGCGTCGGCGCACTGCGCCAGCTGCTCTGGGTGCTCGGCGATTTCCGGGACAGCCTGCCACTGCCCTACCTCGACTCGCTCTACCGTGGCCCGGTGGTGGCCGCCGTGCAGCGCTTCCAGATGCGCCAGGGCTTTACCCCGGACGGCGTCATCGGCGAGTCGACGCGCGAGCGCCTGAATCATCCCTTCGAGCAGCGGATCCGGCAGATGGAGCTGAGTCTCGAGCGCTGGCGCTGGATGCCGAGGAAGTTCGAGTCGCCGCCGATCATCGTGAACATCCCGGCCTTCCGGCTCTACGCCTTCCGTACGACCGATCTCGACGAGCGCAGCATGCTCGCGATGAACGTGGTCGTCGGCACCGCGTTCAAGACCCAGACGCCGGTCTTCGCCGACGCACTGGAGTACCTGATCTTCGCGCCCTACTGGGACGTCACGCCGACGATCGCGCTCAAGGAGATCAAGCCGGAGGCGCTCAAGGACCCGATGTCCCTGACGCGGAACCGCTACGAGTTGGTAGAGAAGGGCGAGGTGGTTCCGCCCTGGCCGGAGAACATCCAGCGCATCGGAGCGGGGGTTCGCGTCCGCCAGACCCCCGGTCCGCACAATGCCCTCGGCCTGGTGAAGTTCATCATGCCGAACGATTTCCAGATCTATCTGCACGACACGCCGTCGAAGTCGCTGTTCGAGCGTACCCGGCGCGACGCGAGCCACGGGTGCATCCGGCTCGGCGATCCGCTCGGGCTCGCGAAGTTCCTGCTCCGCGATCAGCCCGACTGGACCGACGAACGGATCCGCGCGGCCATGAACGCCGGTGAGCCGACTCCGGTCCACCTGCGCGCGCCGGTGCCGATCATCATCACCTACGCGACCGCGCTGGCGCGGCTGGATGGCGAGGTCTACTTCTATCCTGACATCTACGGCCACGACAAGACGCTCGATCAGCTGCTCCGCAAGGGCTATCCCTACCGGCGCTGAGCGGATCCCGGGCAGGGACCGGCATCAGGGTTCATGAAGGTTCTCGCGCGCCTTGGCGCTGCACGTGTCCGGGCGGCTACATTCCACGCTCTTGTATCCGATGATTGAGGAATGATGCCGCTGCGGAAGGTGCTGGGACGACTGCTGAGCCTCACGGCCGTGGCGGCGCTGGTGACAGCGGCGCTCGCGAGCGTGCTCGCCATGGCGGGCCCCATTGAGAGCGCACCGCACGCGGCCGGCGTCGTCCTCGCCCCGACCGACAGCGCCGAACGGGGTCTCGCGCACCTGCTCGGTATCAGCGGGCACCTGCGCGCCATCACCGTGGTCCCCGATGCCCCGAGGCCGAATGCGTTCTCGGCGCCAGATGGGTCGCCGGTCAGCATCCTGCCGCTGGTCCCGCTCAGCGCCAAGCTCGGCGCCACCTGGCGTGGCTATCGCGTCGGATTCTGGCCCGGAGAACGCACCACGCGGAACCGGGCCCGCTACGAGCTGCCGGCCGGTTTTCTCGAGGTCACGCCTGACAATGAGGACGTCCCGCTCTCGACCCACTTCCGGGTGCGCGATTTCCTCACCCACGATCAGCCGGGGACCTGGCCCAAGGTGCTGGTCATCCAGCTCCCGTTGCTCGACAAGCTGGAACTGATTTCCGCCGAGCTGGTGCGCCTCGGCAAGACGCCGGACCTGCGGGTCATGTCCGGCTTCCGCACCCCGCAGTACAATGCCCTCGGGGTCGGGGCTCTCGGCGGTCGCGCGCGCGACAGCCGCCACATGTATGGTGACGCCGCCGACATCTTCCTCGATGCCGACGGCGATGGCCGGATGGACGACCTCAACGGCGATGGCCGCGTCGACATCCGGGACGCGCGCTGGCTGGCCGCCGTCGCCGAAGATGTCGAGGTGGCGCACCCCGAGGTGACCGGCGGTATCGGGATCTACCGCGCCAACGCCGTCCACGGGCCGTTCGTCCACGTCGATACACGCGGGTCCCGCGCGCGCTGGTAGGGGCCCCCTCCTCAGTCTTCCGCAGGACGCGACCAGGTTCACGCGGTCGTGAAGATGCACTCCAGTCCATAGTCGCTGCCATGGTGCCAGCCCGACCCCATCATCCCGATCGGCTGGCCGTCGTGCATGCCGCTCATCATGCCCGACATCATCCTCGTTGCCCCCGTCATGGTCCACGTGTCGAAGTCGACCATCGCCCCGGACATCGCGTGCAGGCCACCTCCCATGTGGATGACGTAGGAAGTGCCGCCCGCGAGCGGGGCGTGGGCGCACGTGAGCACCGTGCGGGAGCCGTTCCAGCCACAGTTCATCGGCACGACCGGCCCGCCGAGGCTGTCCTGGTGCAGGTCGATGAACTGCTCCATCCCGGTCGCCATCCCGGCCGAAAAGGTGAGCGTGACGTTCGCGCCAGGTGAGACCAGCGCCGAGGCTGGAGCCGGGGAGACGGCGTCGAGCGCCACGCTGCCGGGACCGGTCGTGGAGCCGCACGCCGTGGCGGCGAGCAGCAGGGTGGCAAGCAGGGCGGGGTCGTGGATCGAGTGCATGTGAACCTCCATACTCAATCGCGCGCGAGGGAGACATCCCCCGTGTTGGCGGGTGGTGCGACCGGGACTTCGGCAAGGCGCCGCAGTTCCCACTCCTTCCACAGCGAATAGACCGCCGGGATCACGATCAGGGTGAGGATCGTGCTGCTCAGCATGCCGCCGACCATCGGCGCCGCGATCCGCTTCATCACGCTGGCGCCCGCGCCGGTCCCCCAGAGGATCGGCAGCAGGCCGGCCATGATCGCGGTCACCGTCATCATCTTCGGGCGTACCCGCTCCACGGCGCCTTCCACGATCGCGTCCTCGAGATCCTGCGCTGTCCGGCGCTCCCGGGCCGCCCAGGCCTGGTCGAGGTAGATCAGCATGACGACCCCCGTCTCCGTCGCGACGCCCGCCAGCGCGATGAACCCGACCGCTACCGCGACCGACCAGTTGTAGTGGAGGGCGTAGAGGAACCAGATGCCGCCGACCAGCGCGAACGGCAGCGACAGCATGACGATCAGGCTCGAGCCGACGCTGTTGAAGTTGAGGTAGAGCAGCAGGAAGATGATGGCGAGCGTCGTGGGGATCACGATGCGGAGCCGCTCGGCCGCGCGCTGCATGTACTCGTACTGTCCGCTCCACACGATCGTGTACCCCGGTGGCAGCGTGACCATGCCGTCGACCATCCGGCGCGCCTCGGCGACGTAGCTCGCGATGTCCCGGCCGGAGACGTCCACATAGACCCACGCCGTGGGAATCGCCCCCTCGGTCCGCACGACCATCGGGCCGGCCACTTCACGGATCGTCGCAACCTGTCCCAGCGGCACGTAGACCGTGGGCGCCGAACTGGCCGCCGCGGGAGCCGCCCCCGCCATCCCCATGCTGCCGTCGCTCGCGGCCCGCGGCGTGCCGTGCGCCGCCGGGATGAGGACGTCGAGCAGCCGTTCGGGGTTATCGCGCAACTCGTGGGGATACCGGATGCGAACGCCGTAGCGCTCGCGGCCTTCGACGGTCTGGGTGATCGTCATGCCGCCGATTGCGGTCGCGATCACCGTCTGCACGTCGCCGACGTTGAGCCCGTGGCGCGCCGCCGCCGCGCGATCGATGTCGATGTCGAGGTAGTACCCCGACTGTGCCCGTTCGGCGAAGGCGCTTCGGGTGCCCGGCACCATCTGTACGGCCTGCTCGACTTCGCGGCCGAGACGTTCGAGTTCCGCCAGATCCGGGCCGAAGATCTTGACGCCGACCGGCGTGCGGATGCCGGTGGCGAGCATGTCGATGCGTCCCTTGATCGGCATCGTCCAGGCGTTGGTCACACCGGGCAGGCGCACCGCCGAGTCCATCAGCGCGACCAGCTTCTCGCTGGTCATCCCCGGCCGCCACTCCGACTCGGGCTTGAGGGTGATGGTCGTCTCGAACATGTCGAGCCCCGCCGGATCCGTCGCCGTCTCCGCGCGACCCGCCTTGCCCCACACCGTCGCGACCTCCGGAATGCTCTTGAGCACGCCGTCCTGGATCCGCAGGATCTCGCGGGCCCGCGCGACGCTGGCGCCGGGCAGCGTCGTGGGCATGAACAGGATCGTCCCCTCATCGAGGGGCGGCATGAACTCGCCGCCGATCCGGGTCCAGGGAATCCAGGCGAGGATGAGCGTCGCCAGGGCCACGGCGAGCACCGACCAGCGATGCCGGAGCACCACGCCGATCACCGGCCGGTAGAGCCGGATGAGGAGCCGGTTGATGGGATTGGCATGTTCGCGGAAGATCCGGCCGCGGATGAAGAGCCCCATCGCCACCGGCACCAGGGTCACCGACAGGAGGCTTGCCGCCGCCATGGCGAACGTCTTGGTGAAGGCGAGCGGCTTGAAGAGGCGCCCCTCCTGGCCCTCCAGCGAGAAGACCGGCAGGAACGAGACCGTGATGATGAGCAGCGAGAAGAAGAGCGCCGGTCCGACCTCGCGGGCGGAGCGGGCCACGATCGCCCAGCGTTCCTCATGGCTCAGCGACGCAGTGCTGAAGGAGCTCGCGCCCGGGTCGGCCCCCTTGGCCACGACCGCCCGCTCGAGGTGCTTGTGCATGTTCTCGATCATGACGATCGCCGCATCGATCATGGCGCCGATCGCGATCGCGATGCCGCCAAGCGACATGAGGTCGGCGCTGACCCCGATCCACCGCATCGCCAGGAAGGCGAGCAGGATACCGACCGGCAGCGTGAGGATCGCCACCAGGGCGGAGCGTGCATGCACCAGGAAGACCAGGCAGACCAGCGCGACGATGACGCTCTCTTCGAGGAGCTTGCCGCGCAGGTTCTCGATCGCGCGACGGATCAGGTCGCTCCGGTCGTAGACGGGGCGGATGACGACGCCCGGGGGCAGGCCGGGCGCGATCGCGGCGAGTTTCGCCTTCACGCCATCGATCGTCTTGAGCGCGTTCTCGCCGAACCGCATCACCACGATGCCGCCGACGGCATCGCCCCGGCCGTCGAGGTCCGCGATGCCGCGGCGGACCGCCGGCCCGATCGTCACTCGGCCAAGCTCCGCGAGCCGGATCGGGGTGCCGCTCGCGGTCGCACCGACGACCACGTTCTCGATGTCGCCCGTGGACTTGAGGTACCCGAGACCACGTACCATGTGCTCGCGTTCGGAGAGCTCCACGACCATCGCCCCGACGTCGGAGTTGGCGCTCTGGATCGCGCTCATCACCCGCGTGATGGGGATGCCGTACGCCTGCAGCCGCGAGGGGTCGAGGTCGATCTGGTACTGCTTCTCGAAGCCGCCGATCGACGCGACCTCCGAGACGCCGGGAACCGCCGTGAGCGCGTACCGGAGATACCAGTCCTGCAGGCCGCGGAGCTGGGAGAGGTCCATCCTCCCCGTGGTATCCTCGAGCGCATACTGATAGACCCAGCCGAGCCCGGTGGCGTCAGGGCCAAGGGTCGGCGTCACGGCGGGTGGCAGCTTGCCCTTGATGCCGTTGAGGTACTCGAGCACCCGGCTGCGGGCCCAGTAGAGATCGGTGCCGTCCTCGAAGATCACGTAGACGAACGAGACACCGAAGAAGGAATACCCGCGCACCGTGCGGGCACCCGGTACCTTGAGCATCTCCGCCGCGATCGGGTAGGTGACCTGATCTTCGACGATTCGCGGTGCCTGCTCGCCGTACTCCGCCTGCACGATGACCTGGACGTCGCTCAGATCGGGAAGCGCCTCGAGCGGTGTGTGCTGCACGGCCCACACGCCCCCGGCGATGGCGGCCGCCGTGCCGAGCAGTACCAGCAGGCGGTGGCCGACGGCCCAGTCGATGATTCTGGCGAGCATGGTCAGCTCCCGTGGCCGGTGTGAACGTGGCTGTCGGGAGCCGCAGGGGCCGGCATCTGCATGCCCGGCATGTCACCCATGGCGTCGGGCTTCGCGGTCGTCGTGTCAGGCCGCTTCGCGGGTGCCGCCCCCGGAGCCGTCATGTCCATGCCCGGCATGTCACCCATGCCACCGAGCAGCGTGCCCAGGTTCGACTCCGCGTCGACCAGGAAGGTGGCCGACGCGACGACGGTGTCCCCTTCCGTGAGCCCCTTGAGAATCTCGAGCCGGTCCTCGGTCTGCGCGCCGAGTACCACGTCGGTCGGCGTGAAGCGACCATCGGGACGCTTGAGGAAGACGAGGTTGCGCTCGCCCGTGGACAGCACGGCCGAGCGGGGCACGCTGATCACGGCCCGGGTGATCGGGGTGCTCAGGTGGATCGTCGCGAACATGCCCGGTTTGAGCAGCAGGCCCGGGTTCTCGAGCGCCACCCGGACCCGGCCTGTGCGGGTATCGGTGCTCAGGGTCGGATAGACGTAGCTGATCTTCCCCGTGCGGATCTCGCCCGGCAGCGCCTGGAATTCGGCCGTGACCGTCTGTCCCACGCGCGCGGACCCGAGGTCCTGTTCGAAGACATCGCCCTCGAGCCAGACCACCCGCAGGTCGGCGATGCGGTAGAGCGGCTCTCCTTCCATCACGCGCTGGCCCTGGAGCACCGCCTTCTCGATCACCACGCCGGTAGCAGGAGAGCGCAGCGTGATGCTGCGTGGCACGGTTCCATTCTCCTCAATCCGCCGGATCTCCGCTTCGGGCACCTGCCAGCGCACCAGCCGCTCGCGGGCCGAGACGGTGAGGCGCGCCGCGTTCTGGCGGGCCTCGCTGGTGCCGCCGGCGACATCCCCTTCGAGCCGCCGGGCGAGCAGCAGCTCTTCGGCCGTCGTCACCACCATCGGCGAATAGAGACGGAGCAGCGGCTCGCCGGCACGCACCTGCTGCCCGTTGAAGTTGACGTACAGCTCCTCGACCCAGCCCTCGATCCGCGGGGCCACGGTGGCGACGCGTGTCTCGTCGTAGCCGACCTGGGCGACGATGCGGACGCTGCGCTCGAGGACACCACGCACCACCGGCGCGAAGGTGACTCCGATGCGCTGCTGGTCGCGGGCATCGAGATGCACCGGCCGGCCGCTGTCCGAGGTGGCGGTGGCGCCATGCTGATGGCCGCTGCTCGGCACCGGGGCGGCGGCAGGGGTGCGGGTGAAGAACCAGGCCGCAGCGAGCGCGGCCACGATCAGGCCTGCGCGAAGGATCCGGGCGATCATCGGGCACCTCCAGAGGTCTCGGTCGTGGACGCGGGGTCCACCAGTTCGGTGGCCGTCACCATCTCCAGTTCGGCGAACGCCCTGCCGGCATCGGCGTCGAAGCGGATCAGCTCCTGCTCGGCCCGGATGACGGCCATCTGACTGTCCAGCAGCGTCATGAAGTCGCTGCCACCGCCTTGATAGGCCGCGCGCGCGGCTGCTGCGGTCGCCCGCAACTGCGGGATCAGGGTGGTGTGGTAGAGCTGCGCGAGGTGATAGGACCGGGCGAGGTCGGCATGCAGTTCGCCGATCCGCCCCCGGGTCTCGGTCCGCATGTCATCGAGATCGGCCGTGGCCATGGCGGCCATCGCGCGCGCCTCGGCGGTCATCTGGTGCTGCCGGCTCCCCGCGGCGAGCGGCAGGGTGAAGCCCAGCATGAAGCTGCCCATCCGCTCCGTGCCGCCTCCCATCATCGGGCGCTGCCCGTAAATGACGCCGAGTGTGAGGTCGGGCCAGATCTCCCGCGCCGCCCGGCGTGCCGTCGCCTCGGCGGAGGCGATGCGCGACTGACCCGCGGCCAGCATCGGCCGACCGGACAGTGCGCGGGTCTCGAGCGCCTCGCGGTCCGGGATGGAGTCGGGCAGCCGGGGCAGCAGCGGGGTCGGCGTTGGTGCGTCGGCGGGCAGTCCGCGCAGCGAGTTGAGACGGATCACCATGCCATCGCGCATCGCGCCCATGCGGATGAGCTCTTCATCCATGCGGGCGAGTTCGACCTGCGCCCGCAGCACGTCGGTCTGCTTCCCCTTGCCCTCGGCGTACATCGATTCCGTAGTGCGGAGGATGTCCTGCAGCAGACGCCGCGCGCTGGCCATCGTCGCCAGCGTGCGTTCCGCCTGATAGAGATCGTAGAAGCTCATCGCCGCGCGGGCCCGCACCTCCCACCCGACCTCCCGTGCGCGCGCCGCTTCGGCCTCCGCATCCGCGCGGGCCGCCTTCACGGCCAGCCCCGTCTTGCCGGCGATCGGCACCATCTGCATCACCTGGATCTGGTTCATGCCCAGCGGGTCCTGCAGTCCCAGACCGGGGAGATTCCGGTTCATCAGGCCGAGCTGGATGGCGGGATCGGGCCATTTGGACACCGGTCCGACGCGGGCCGCCGCGGCCGCGGCCTGTGCCTGTGCCGCGGCGATACGCGGACTCCCGCGCTCGAGGGAGCCGTAGACATCGGCCAGCGTGAGACCGGTGTCACGCTGAGCGGCGAGCGGCGTACCGGCGAGCGCCGGTACGAGCACGAGCAGAAACCATCGCATGGGAAGCATCCTGATCCTCGGGTCCTACCCGGACGGACGATCCATCCGGGTGCCGGCACTGCCCGGCCGAGTGGCCTGGCTATGCGGGCGCGACGATGTCGAGGATCAGGCTCTGGGAGGTGTCAGCGGCGGCGAGAGGTCGTTGAGCGGGATGGTACGCGAGATCGCTGCGTCGGGAGTGGCGGCGGCCGAAACCGGCAGCGAGATCTGCACGGCGATGACCGGCGTGCCGACATCCATGCAGCCGGTCATTCCCTGGCACAGTGCGCCACTCATCGGACCACAGGGATGCTGCCGCGGGGCGTGCGACGGCGAAGAGTGACCATCCATCTGATGGTTCGCCGGCATCCCATGCATCGCGCCGGCTCCGGCACACGCCAAGTCGCTCCGCGCGCCCTGGGTGAGGGCGAAGAGACAGAGGGCGAGTGTCAGGACGCGAAAGAAGGACTGCATGCCGGGAATAGTCGCCGCGCGAACGTAGGCTGGGAGTGAACGGCAAATGAAGGGAAGTTCAATTGACCCTCTCTCGCAAGGGGTGAATCCTTTTCGCCCTCACGTGGCTCTTCTCGTATGAGCAGGACGACCGTCGACGCCCCGATCCCCCTCGCCTGGAGAAGACCATGGCTTCCAAGCTGCTGCCGACCAACGAGCATCCCATCGAGCGCGCCCTGCGGGTGGTGCTCGGTCTCGCGCTCATCTCCCTCGCCTTCGTCGGCCCCAGGACCCCCTGGGGATTCCTTGGCATCGTACCGATCGCCACGGGCCTGCTCGGCTCCTGCCCGCTCTATACCATGCTGGGATGGAACACCTGTCCGGCTCCGAATCGTTGATCGCGGATGACGCGGAACTCCTCCGGCGAAGTGCCGGGGGAGACCGCGACGCGTTTGATGACTTCGTCCTCCGTCACCAGGACGCGGTCTTCCGCTATCTCCGGTCGCTGACGGGCGAAGAGGCGGATGCCGAGGACGCCATGCAGGTGACCTTCCTCGCGGCCTGGCGCGCGAGCGAATCGTTCCGCGGCGAGGGCTCCGCGCGCGGCTGGCTGCTGACGATCGCGCGGCACGCACTCGGGCGGCAGCGCCGCCGGCGATCGGCGGAGCCGGCGGAATTTGTCTCGCTCGAATCGCTCGGGTGTGCCGCGGGCTGGGGGGAAGCTCCAGGCTCGATTCCGGAAGAGGATCCCGGCGGCCTGCGTGCGCTGCTGGAAGGGGCGATGACCCGCCTCTCGGCCGAGGAACGTGAGGTGATCGTGTTGCGTGATCTCGAGGGATTCAGCGGTGAGGAGGCCGCCGCCGTCGCGGGCCTCACCATCCCGGCGCTCAAGACCCGGCTCCACCGGGCCCGGCTCCGGCTCGCGGCGGAATTGCGGGGGCGCCATGGCTGATCTCGATCGTCTGGTGGCAGGGCTCCGTTGCCGGGAAGTGCTCGACAAGCTCTCCGACTATCTCGATGGCGAGCTGGCCGCGCCTGAGGTGGTCCAGGTGGAGGCGCACGTCCGCGGCTGCGACTGGTGCGAACGGTTCGGCGGAGAGTTTGCGGGAAGAGTGGCGATGCTCAGGCGGGAACTGGCCGCGCCGGCGCCGCTCGAAGCGGCACGCGCCCGCCGCCTGCGCGAGGCGCTGCGGGCCGGGATGGACCGGCCGGTCTAGCGCTTCCCGGTCGGCCGCACCAGCGGCTCCTGCGGCCGCTCGAAGTCGTGCGGCTCGTCGGGGCGGAAGGTCAGGTCCACCGCGATGAAGAGCGTCTTGGAGAAGGGATAGAAGCAGACTGGCAGCAGCAGCATCAGCGCCATGCCGCCCCAGGTCAGCAGGTCCCAGGGCGTGGCGGGCCAGGTCTCCACGATCGTGCCCACGAAGAACACCGCGAAGGTCACCTCGGTCGCGAAGAGGTTGATCGCGTTGGAGCCCACCCAGTACCCGCCCTCCGGCTCCCGATCGAAGTTGATGCCGCAGCTCGGGCAGGCCGGGCACATCTTGAGCCAGGTCACGAACACCGGCCCCCCTCCGCAGGCGGGGCAGTGGAGCCTGAGCGCCCGCAGGAACGGGTCACGCCGGCGACGCATGTCCACCACTCAACGCTGCCTTCCGGCGCCCGGCCAGGATCAGCTTCGCCGCCTCCGCGGCGGGGCCGCCTCGCCTGACAATCTGCTCCAGCGTCGGTTCGTCCTGCCGCGCGAGCTGGGCCGCGATCACCACGATCATGGCCTGCCCGCTCTCCCTCTCCCGGTCGGCGAGCGCCTGGGCGCGGGACTTGAGCCCCAGCCAGAGGACGAGCGTCACGCTCGCCCCGAAGAGCCACAGCGCCGCCACCCCGGAGCCGCGCGGGACCCAGCCCCGGACGCCGGCAAACGCGATGGCGAGGAGCACCGCGGAGACGCCGACCATGGCCCACATCCCGAACCGGAGCCGGCGGGCCCGCTCGCTCAGCGGGGCACGCTCAGGCATCGTCCTCGCCGCCGAGTTCGTACTGTTCGTCGACGATCGCCCCGAGGCGGCCGAGGGCGGCGCGGATCGCGGGGAGCGCGGGATCGCCGCTCTTCGCCCAGACGACCACGTCCCAGGGATCGCCGGCGAAGGCGTCCGGCGGCATCGCCTCCTCCGCCGCCAGGAAGAGCATCTCCTCGAGCGGAGCGTCGGCGTCGGCCCAGATGCCGATCGCTTCGTCCTCGCGCTCGGCGTGTGCCGTTTCCGCGGCGGCCTCGTCGACGATCACCGCCGCCGCTTCCGCGCCGCTGCCACCGATGACCACGCCGAGGCCGCCATGCTCGATGAGCGAGAGGACGAACTCCTGGCTCAGCTCGCGGGCCGCCGGACTGTCGGCCTCCAGCCAGAGCACGGTGATGGATGCGCGATCGGGATAGGCGCCCGGCGCGGGCGGGAGATTGAGCGCCGGGACTGTCGAGAGGAAGATCCGCTTCTCTTCGTGGTCCGGAAAGCGGGTTAGGGGCATCGGGGCGTTCCAGTTCCCAGTGCTTGGTGCGTCGTGCTCAGCGGGGGCTTCGAGGGCTCGTCCGGGGGCTCAGCTGAGCGCTGAAGCGCCGGCACTCGGGGTGTCAGATCGGGAAATCGTCGCGCACCAGCGCGAGGATCGCCGCGAGGGGAACCACGAGGTACTTCTTCTCTTCAAACGTGATCTCGACCGCGGCCTTGCGGAAGAAGATCGCGTGATCGCCGACGCGAGCCTGCATCGGCCGCCAGCGGAGCTGCTTCTCGCCGACCTTCCACGGCTCCTCGTCGATCGCGGCCGAGAGGTCCGGGGCGGGCTCGCCGGGCCCGACGGCGATCACCAGGCCGCTCTGGACCTGCTGCGCGTCGAGCGCCGAGGCGGGCAGGTAGAGCCCCACCCGGGTGCGCTCCTCCCCCTCCTCCGGCGCGATGAGGACCCGGTCACCGACGAGGATCAGCTGCTTCTTCGGGAATTCCATGCTACCCCTGCGCGATCTCGAGCACGCGCAGCCGCCGCGAGCCGCGGGGCAGGCGAAGTTCGATCTCGTCCCCGACCTTGTGGCCCTTGAGCGCGCGGCCGAGAGGTGAGGCCAGCGAGATGTGGCCGGAGTCGATGTCCATCATCTCGGCGAGCACCAGCATGAAGTCCTCGTTCTCCTTGGTGTCGAGGTCCATCACCTTCACCCGGGAGCCGAGGCCCACCTGATCGGCGGGGACTTCGGCAGTCGACAGCTGGCTCACCGAGGCCAGGCGCTGGTGCAACTGGCCGAGGCGCGCCTGGACAAACTGCTGCCGCTCGAGGGCCGCCTTGTATTCCGAGTTCTCCCGCAGGTCGCCGAGCTCGACCGCCTGGGCGATGGCCTGAGGAATGACCACATTCAGCTCGTGACTGAGCTGCTGGATCTCGGCCCCGAGCTTGGCCCGCATCTCTTGCAACATGGAGTGGCTCGCAAAAAAGGAAACGGCCCGGGCTTCGGATGTCTCCCGCCCGGGGCGTTCAGAGTTGCCTGCTGTTCCTATTATAGTGCCGGAGGCCGTGGGGGCGCCATAGAGGTATTCCCAAACGGTTGCAGGCGTTAGACTTAGAATCTTCATACTTGCCCGGCCAATCGGGGAGTGCTGGCTCATGCTCGCCGCGGAGGCGATGCCGATGCTTCGTTGGACCCGACTCGGCGGACTGCTGTTGTCCGCCACGCTCGCCTCGCGCGGGAACGCGCAGGAGAGCCTCGCCGCCGCGCCACCGATCGCTCCTGACTCGGTCGCGATCCGGATGCTGGCCGAGGTGCGGACCCTGGACACCACGATCATCATCGAGGCCCGCTACGCCACGCCGAACAACTTCACCAGGGCGGTCCTGCCCGGTTACCACGCGAACCGCATCTACCTTCGGCGCGAGGCAGCGGTGGCCCTGGCGCGGGTGCAGAAGCGGCTGCTCAGCGGCGGGATGGGGCTCAAGGTGTTCGACGGGTACCGGCCGGTACGCGCCACGCGCGCCATGGTCGCGTGGGCCGAGTCCAGCGGGCAGCGGCATCTGCTGATCGACGGCTATATCGCCAGTCACAGCCGACACAACCTGGGACTCGCGGTGGATCTCACGCTCGTGGACTGGTCGATGGGCGGGCGCGAGGTCGACATGGGCACGCCCTATGACACCTTCTCTGACGCGGCGCACTACGCCAGCGCCACCGGTCGCACGCTGCGCTACCGGCAGCTCCTCAGGCGGATGATGGAGGAGGAGGGCTTCCGTCAATACGAGCAGGAATGGTGGCACTACAGCTTCAGCGTGCCGGGGGAGCCGGTCGCATTCGATCTCGAGATTCGCTGAGCGAACCAGCGCAGCGAAGGCCCAGCCGGCCGGCGCGCCCGGGGTGCGCCGGCTTTTCTGTCTAGCGCCGGTTCCATGCATCGAGGTTGCGCTGGATCTGCCGCGCATGGACTTCCAGGTGCTCGGCGTAGATCGCGAGCCACTTCTCGGCACTATAGGCGCCACTCTCCGTGTGACGACCACTCTTCTGCCACTGCGTCTCGGTGAGTCGCCGGAGCAGGGGGACGGTGTTCGCGCGGACCGCGCGGATAGCCTCGAGCGCGGGCTCGAGCGGGTGGTCGTGATAGGCCAACTCGATTGCCCAATAGTCCTGGTCGTACCCGAGGATCAGGGGCTCCGGTTCGGCGAGGAGGTAGCGGATGCGCATGTGCGCGTTGGCTTCGCTGTCGGCGCAGTGCACGACGATCTCGTGCACCGACCATTTGCCCGGAGCGGGGCGCCAGGTTCGCGCGATTTCCGATACCGTCGCGAGGGATTCCTCGAGCAGTTTCGGGCCATCGGCATACCGCTGAATGAGCTGAGCGCGTTCGGCCGGCGTCATGCGGGCTCCTGTGGGGGCGAGGTGGGATTGACGTTGCGTCCAGTTGACAGTTCGTGAAGGTCGCAATCGATAGGACTGCATGAATTCGCGGTGAAAATTTCTTGACTCTGACTGCGCGTACACGTATTCTCGTGTCGGCATTTTCATGCCCGTTTGTGCCCCCCGCGAATGACAGGATGCGCATCTTGATGTCCCAATCGACTTGCCGGAGGCTCGCGCATTGGGCTCCGGCACTGACGCTGGTCGCCCTGGTGCTCGTGGCAGCGGCCTGTTCTCCGGATCAGTATCCGCAGACGACGCTCCGTCCCCGCGCCGATTTCGCCCGCGACTCCGACGCGATCTTCCGCCTCACGCTCAAGTGGGCGACGTTCGTGTTCGTGCTCGTCGAGAGCGCGCTGCTCTTCGCGCTCTACAAGTTCCGGAATCGCCCCGGCGCGGCGGACCCGGTGCAGAGCCACGGCAACACGACGCTCGAGATCGTCTGGACGATCATTCCGGCATTCATCCTCGCGATGATCGCCGTGCCTACCGTTCGCACGATCTTCAAGACCGCCACCAAGCCCGGTCCCGACGCGCTGCAGGTCGAGGTCATCGGCCATCAGTGGTGGTGGGAGTTCCGCTATCCCCAGCTGGGGATCACCACCGCCGGGGAACTCAAGGTGCCGACGGGCCGCACGGTGAACCTCGAGATGACGACGGGCGACGTGCTGCACAGCTTCTGGCTGCCGCAGTTCGCCGGCAAGCGGGACGTCTTCCCGAACCGCTACAACAATCTCTGGTTCAAGGCCGAGGTCGAGGGCAACTTCCCGGCGCAGTGCGTGGAGTTCTGCGGCATCCAGCATGGACGCATGGCCTACCGGATCGTGTCGATGAAGCCCGAGGCCTTCGATGCCTGGGCCGCGAACTTCAACCAGCCGCCCCGCGATTTCTCGGCCGACTCCGCCGCCAATCCGCTGGTCAAGCAGGGGCAGGCCCTCTTCCAGGCCAAGGGCTGCATCGGCTGCCATTCGATGTACCCCGCGCTGCCGCTCATCGGTCCGAACCTGCATCACGTCGGCAGCCGCAGCCACGTGGCGGCCGGCACGCTCGAGAACACCGACGAGAATCTGGCCAAGTGGATTCAGAACCCGCAGGCCTGGAAGGAAGGGGTGCTGATGCCCAACCTCGGCCTGAAGGACGACGAAGTGCACGCGCTCGTCGCCTACCTGCGGGCAAATCAGTAATCCAGCGCTGACGATCGCAAGGACGGGTCGCCGACCCGTCCCAACTGACGGACGGGAGACTCATGGCGACGACCGCAATCGAACACGCACCGGCGCATACCGATGAAGCCACCGGGCTGTGGAGCTGGATCACCACGGTGGACCACAAGCGCATCGGCATCATGTACGGCGCCACCGCGTTCCTCTTCTTCCTGCTCGGCGGACTCGAGGCGCTGATCATCCGGCTGCAGCTCGCGCAGCCGAACAACACGCTGGTGCGGCCCGAAACCTACAACCAGCTGTTCACGATGCACGGCACCACGATGATCTTCCTCGGGGTGATGCCGCTGTCGGCGATGTACTTCAACTTCCTGATTCCGCTTCAGCTCGGGGCGCGCGACGTCGCCTTCCCGCGGCTGAACGCCTTCAGCTACTGGGTATTCCTCCTTGGCGGCCTGCTCATCAACGTGAGCTGGCTCTTCGGCGCCGCGCCGAACGGCGGCTGGTTCGGCTACGCCAATCTGACGACCAAGCAGTTCTCGCCGGGGATGAACATCGACTTCTGGACGGTGGGCCTCCAGGTGCTCGGCGTCGCCTCGCTGGCTGCCGCGGTGAACTTCTTCGTGACCACGGTGAACCTCCGGGCGCCCGGCATGAAGATGATGCAGATGCCGATGTTCGTCTGGATGAGCTTCATCACCCAGATCCTGCTGCTGCTCTCTTTCCCGATCATCACGGTCGCGCTCATCCTGCTGATGATCGACCGGACCTTCGGCACGCATTTCTTCGTGCCCTCTGGCGGTGGCGACCCGATCCTCTGGCAGCACCTCTTCTGGCTGTTCGGCCACCCCGAGGTGTACATCCTGATCCTGCCGTCCTTCGGCATCGTCTCGGAGATCCTGCCGGTCTTCTCGCGGAAGCCGCTCTTCGGCTACGCCGCGATGGTGTTCTCGGGCGTCTTCATCGCCTTCGTCGGCTTCGGGGTGTGGGCTCACCACATGTTCGCAACCGGCATGGGCCCCTTCGCCGACGCCTTCTTCTCGCTGGCCACGATGATCATCGCCATCCCGACCGGGGTGAAGATCTTCAACTGGATCGGCACGATGTGGGGCGGCCGGATCGACTTCAAGACGCCGATGCTGTTCGCCATCGGCTTCCTCGGCATGTTCATCATGGGCGGTCTCTCCGGCGTCATGCACGCCTCGCCGCCGGCCGACCTGCAGCAGACCGACACCTATTTCATCGTCGCGCACTTCCACTACGTGCTGTTCGGCGGCGCCATCTTCGCGCTGACGGGCGGGGCCTACTTCTGGTGGCCGAAGATGTTCGGCCGCATGCTGGACGAGGGCCTCGGCAAGGTGCACTTCTGGCTGATGATGATCGGCTTCAACCTGACCTTCTTCCCGATGCACATCCTGGGGCTCAACGGCATGCCCCGGCGCGTGTACACCTACAGCGAAGAGTCGAACTTCAAGCTGCTCAACCAGCTCGAGACCCTCGGCTCCTTCATCCTGGCCGTGGGATTCCTGGTCTTCATCTACAACATCCTGAAGACCTGGCGCACCAAGGCAACGGCGCCTGCCGATCCGTGGAACGGCGCCACGCTCGAGTGGTCGATTCCGTCGCCGCCGCAGGTCTTCAACTTCCCGGCGCTGCCGCAGGTCTCGACCCGCGACGCCCTGTGGGAGATGAAGCGCGTCGCGGGAGGCAGCCTGCCGGAGCCGGAGCGGGTGAGCGGCAAGGGCATCCACATGCCGAACCCGTCGTACTACCCGCTGATCGCCGCCTTCGGCGTGGCGATCACGCTCGGCGGCTTCATCGGCGGCTCGCATCTCCCGGTGCACATCGCGGGCGTGGTGATCCTGCTGTACGGCATCTACTCGTGGGCGTTCGAACCGGCGTGATTCCCCGGGCGAGGACGCGCCTCGCCCCAACGGCGTATCGCAAACGGACGGGCCCTCCTCGTGCCCGCCCTCGATGAACGGAGAAGGACGTGGCTGATACTGCGCACGCACATGTAGACGACCACCACTACACGGCGACCGGGATCGACAACCGGAAGCTCGCCATCTGGACCTTCATCGGGTCCGAATGCATGTTCTTCGCCTCGCTGATCGGCACCTATCTGGTCTACAAGGGCCGGGACGTGTCAGGGCCGATGCCGCACACGGCGTGGCTGCTGAATGGCGTCGAGCAGGAGCAGATGCTGGAGATCCCGCTGGTGACCTTCGGCACCGCCCTCCTGCTCTTCAGCTCCTTCTTCGTGGTGCTCGCTCTCAACGGGGCCCAGAAGGGCAAGAAGGGGCAGCTGGTCGGCTGGCTCTGCGCCACGATCTTCTGCGGCATCTTCTTCGTCGGCATGCAGGTGTTCGAGTTCACCCATTTCGTGCATCGCGGCATGGGGTACACGACCAACCTGTTCTCCTCGACGTTCTTCACCCTGACCGGCTTCCATGGCACCCACGTGACCCTGGGCCTCGTCTGGCTCATCTCGGTGCTGGTCGTGGCGCTCCGCGGCAAGCTGCCGCCGGAGAAGGCGCTCAACCTCGAGATGGCCGCGCTCTACTGGCACTTCGTGGACGTCGTCTGGATCGTGATCTTCCCCGTTGTCTACCTCATCCGCTGAGCCGATCGCCATGCACGCTTCCGCCACGCACGCCGGGGATCACGCGCACGAGCATCCGACCTGGCAGACCTACACCAAGATCGCGCTCGTCCTCTTCGCACTCACCGCGCTCGAGGTGTGGAGCTACGACATCGTCCACCGTCACAGCCCCGCCGCCCTGGCGGTCGCGCTGGAGCCGATCGTGGTCGAGGTGCTGCTGATCCTCTCCGCGGTGAAGTTCGCCCTGGTGGCACTCTTCTACATGCACCTGAAGAATGACGGCAAGCTGCTCAGCAGCATCTTCTTCTTCTCGCTGCTGCTCGCCGCCGTCATCATCATCGGCCTGATGACGATCTTCAGCTATCTCTACCACGTGCATCCGACGGTCAATCCGCTGAAGTAGCGCTCGGCCCGCTCCAGAGATACCAAAGGGCGCCCCCGATCCGGGGGCGCCCTTTGCGTTGGTCATGGCGACGGTACGGTCTACCAGGTGTCGCCGCCGCCCGCGGGAGGCCACGCCCCGAAGGCCCGGCGCAGCAGCGCGATCTGTCCGGCGTGGTAGCTGTTATGCGCCGACATCTGCCACAGGACGTCACCCACGCGATCGTCCTGGCGCGGGTGCACCAGCCGGTCGAGCAGGCCCTCGCGCGCCGCCCTGAGCCCCCAGGCGCCCAGGGCCTCCACCTGACGGCGGAAGCGGGCGACTTCCGCCGCCCATTCGGCCCCATCGCGCGGAGCGGTCGCCGCCGGCCAGCTCTCGGCGGCATGCTCGGGATACTCGACTTCCGGGCCGTCGAGGGAGCGGAGTTCGTACTCCATCCAGTAGTTCATGTGCCAGACCAGCTGCCAGATGGTGTGCTGGGCGCCCGGGAGCGACCGGCCGGCCAGCGTTTCGCTCAGCCCCTCCACGAGGGCCACGGGATCTACATGGGAGCCACGGCCCCGCAGCAGGTCCTGCAGGACGTCCTTCGGCATCGTCAGTCGGCGGCGACCGCAGCGATGGTGGTCTCGAAGCCCAGCTCACTGGGCGACCCGAAGAGCACGGTCGCCGCCGCCTCGAGGCAGGCCGTCTCTTCCAGCTCCAGCGCCTCGAGATCGAAGAGCTGCGGGTCGAGCGCGGCGTAGGCGGGAAAGTCGTCCTGGATCGGACAGCCGTTCTCCAGCACCAGACCCTCAGCCGTCATCATCGGCAGCCCCATGATGCGGCAGATAAGCGGGCGGTGCTCGTAGACGGTGCAGGCACCCTCGTCGTCGAGCATGGGGCACGGCTCCTCCGACAGCTCTTCCGCGATCTCGTCGAAGCGATCGGCGTCGATGTCCCTGAGGTCCCACGGCGCGGTCCACTCCGGTTCCAGCTTCCCGATCTTCGCGAGGAGGAGCTTGCCTCGCGTCCGCACGGCCTCGCGGGTCGGAGCCGGCAGGGCCGCCAGACCCTCCCGGAGCAGCAGGGTGTCCGCGGCGGAAATGTCGAACGGTCCGTGACAGCAGCCGGAGCAGCCCGAGTGACAGGGGATCAGGCCGGGATGACCCGCCGCGACCGACTCGGCCCACCGATCGAGCTTCCTCAGCTGATCCTGCCAGGTCTCCGCCGCGGGATGCATCGGGTCAGCGCTGCCGGAGGGCGAGGGCGAACATGATCCAGCCGGCGAGGAAGGCCACCCCACCAAACGGGGTGACCGCGCCAAGCGAGCGAATGCCGCTGAGCGCGAGGGCGTAGAGGCTGCCGGAGAAGAGCAGGGTGCCAAGGGTGAATCCCCAGCCGGCGCGGGCCGCCCAGGGCGACGCGGACTGACTCGCCAGCAGGCCGACGGCGACCAGCGCGAGCGCGTGATACATCTGGTAGCGTGCCGCGGTCTCCCAGATCTGGAGCTGGTCCGGTGTCAGGCGTGCCTTGAGCGCGTGCGCGCCGAAGGCGCCGCAGGCGACGGCGATGAAGCCGGAGAGGGCGCCGAGGACGGCGAAGGGACGGTCCATCGGTGCGCTCAGAAGTAGAGGAAGGACGGAGGCGCCATGCCGTGGGCCCGGAAGTTTCCGACGATCTGTCCGGCGGTCCAGATGGTATGCTGATTCAGCTCGTCCCAGACCATCCACTTGGGCATCTTCTGCCCGAAGTACCAGATGGTGGACTGGCGGTCTTCCGCCGTCTGCGCCTTGAGGGTCCGGATGCTGAAGTCGTAGGCCGCGCTCACGAAGCTCCGCAGCCCCTCGCGGGAGTTGAAGATCGTGGCCGTATCGCTGCGGACCGGGAGCGAATCCCAGCCGAGGATGTAATGCGCGACGATGTACTGATCGGCGTTGGCGGCGTGATGGATCTGCTCGGCGAAGTCGCGCTGGCCGTCGGCGGCGGCGGTGCGATAGAACTGCTCCGGCATCGAGTCCACCATCGAGAGCAGCAGGTTGCGCTGCGTCTCCTGGGCGCGCACCTGGATCTCCCGGTATTCTGGTGGCATCGGGAAGGCCTGCCGGATCGGTGCGGCCTGCTGGGCGGACAGCGCGGGGAGCCCCGCGAAGGCGAAGGGGAAGAGGAGTGCGATGCCCGCCACCCCGATCCAACGACGGAGGCCGCGCACGTGCATCTCGGGATAGGTCATCACTGTGGCCTCTGGTACTGCTGGGTGCCCGCGCTGCTACCCGTTCAGCGCCGACGGGTCGACGGCCATCCCCATCGCATGGTAGCCGTTGTCGACATAGACCGTGGCACCGGTGATCGCCGTCGCCAGCGGGCTTGCGAGGAAGGCCGCAGTGGCACCGACGTCACGGGCGTCGAGATCGCGGGGGATCGGGGAGTTGAGCCGCGAGTAGCGGACCATCGTGTCGATGAAGCCGATCGCGCTGGCCGCGCGCGAGGCCCAGGGGCCGGCGGAGATGGTGTTCACCCGCACCCCGTAGCGGCGGCCGGCCTCGTAGGCCAGGGTGCGGGTGTCGGCCTCGAGGGCCGCCTTGGCGCTCGACATGCCGCCGCCATATCCCGGGACCACCCGCTCACCCGCCATGAAGGTCAGGGAGAGGAATGATCCGCCGGGCCGCATGATCGGACTGAAGGCGCGCACCATCGAGGTGAGGCTGTAGGCACTCACGCTCACCGCCGCGAGGTAGCCGGCGCGGCTGGTCTCGAGCAGCGGCTTCTTCACCTCGGGGCCGTTGGCCAGGCTGTGGACGACGATGTCGAGCGGCTGCGGGCCGAAGTCGCTCAGCATCGCGTTCAGCACCCCCGCGATGCTGAAGTCGCCGCGCTCCCTGTACCGCTTGTTTTCGAGCAGTTCGGCGGGCACATCGGCCATCGTGTCGAATGCGGCATCGAGGGGGTAGATCTTCTCGAACGCCATCCGGCTCCCGTCCGACAGCGTCAGCGACTCGTCCATCTTCCCCCGCTCGAGCAGGTTGAGGAAGATGTTCATCGCCGGCGGCCAGGTGCCGACCACGACGGAGGCGCCGGCCTCGGCGAGCGATTTGGCGATGGCGAATCCGAAGCCGCCGTCATCGGCAACGCCGGCCACGAACGCGCGCTTTCCAGACAGGTCGATCGGGAGCATGGAGGGGTCGGGTGAAGTTGCCGTAAGGTACAGCCGTCCGTCCCTCAGTGCGACTGTTCCTGGGCCGTCTGGATATAGGAAGAGAGGAGCGCCGTTCGGAAGTCGCCCGCGGGCCGCCGGGAGAGCGGGGCGAGGGCCTCGAAGACCCGGCGCGCGCCCTCGATATCCCGCGTCATGAGGCGGGCGACGACGGTCCCGTCGCGCAGCTCGTCCGGAGGGAGCCAGCTCCTGCGGTCGAGGGCCGCGGCGATGAGCGGCTCGGCCGCGCGGACCGCGGCGGGGAAGTCCCAGCCGCTGATGGCGTGCCGGAAGTCCACGACCGCCCGTACCGGGGCCGGTGCGCCGGTCTGGTCGAGATAGCGCCTGATGTCGGCATAGAAGGCTTCGTCGGCGTAGCCGCTGGTGCCGCCGTAGCGATCGCGCTCGATGTCGGCCATCCGCTGGGTCCATACCCGCCAGTCGCCCGGTGCGGCGCCCGCCTTCAGCTCAGTGCGCCAGGCCCGATCCCGATACAGCGCGCTGGTGCGCCGGTCGTCATCCGGAATGGTGTCGCCGGGCTGGCTCATGACCGGGTCGCGCAGCGCGGCGCCCAGGGCCAGGTCGTAGAGCCGCGGCAGGTCCGGGGCCGGGGCGAGCGTGAAGCGCGCGGGGCCGACCCGCCGCCCGATGAACGGGGCGGTCACATCGAACCGCTCGTACGAGAGCCCGAAGAATCCGGAGGCCTGCTGGCCCATGTACCGGGTGCGTTCCGCCCCGTTGTCGAGGTGCGGATAGAAGTCGGAGTTGGGGCGCGGGAACCGCGCGACGAGCGGACCGAGGGTGCGCCGGTTGCCGAGCCAGGTCGCATCCATTGCCTCGGCGGTGAAGGGGATCTGGTGGCAGAAGTCCCGGGTGATGTCGGGGAGCCCGAGGACGCTCCAGTCAGGCGTCACGCCGGTGGGACCGTTGCTGGCGATGACCAGCATGTCCGAGGCGGCGGGCATGTACACCTCGTAGTGGTCGAACTTCTGGTGCAGCGCCGACAGCACCGTCATCACCAGCTGGTCATTGATGTCGTAGATGTGGATCCACTGGGCGAAGACCCCATCCGGCTTGAGATACTGGTTCACCCGGTCGTAGAACTCGACCGTGAACAGCCCGGAGACCCCGCTCACCCACGGGTTGGACGGCTCGGAGAAGATGAAGTCGTACTTGCGGCCCGCGGCGGCGAAGTAGCTCTTCGCGTCGTCCACGACGTAGTGCGACCGCGGATCGTCGAAGTCGCGTCGGTTGGCCGGGTAGAACGCCCTCGAGGCGCGGATCATCTCCGGCTCGATCTCGATCGTGTACAGCGCCTTGAGCGCGGGGCTGCCGAGCAGCAGGTGGGTGGACATCCCGGTGCCCTGGCCGATCACCGCGCCCACCTCGGCGCCCGGCTTGTAGGCCAGGGTCATGATCGCCATCACTGCCTGGGTCGCCGCATCACCGCGGGTCGGGTGGCGCGGGCCGGTGCTGTCGCACGCATCGAGCCAGTACATCGGCAGGGAGCCATCCGACTTGCCGTTGGTGGCGATGGAGATGTCCCCCGTCTGCACGATTCGCTGCGCGGAGACTGTCGCGGTGCGCCCGTCGTGATAGTACAGCATCTCCCGCGTGCCCTTCGGCGGCACCACGCCGAAGCGGTAGACCCCGGAGACGAGCAGGTTGCGGTCGAACGCCGGACTCAGCGCCGCCGCGAGGGCGACCACCACCCAGACACCGGCGGCACCCATGGCGAGGCGTCGCGCCCGCGGGGCGCCCCGGGCGATCGCGAAGAGGATCGTGACGCCGATGGCCATGTCGAACAGCGCGCCGGTCGCGAGCAGTCCCTTGAGTCCGAGCAGCGGCATCAGCACGAGCGCGCTGAGGCTGACACCGATGATGGAGCCGAAGGTGTTCCAGCTGTAGACCTGCCCGATCGCCTTCTCCCCCGCGCCGCCGAGGATCAGGGTGCGGGTGATGAGTGGGAGGGTGATGCCGGCGCAGAAGGTGGCCGGCAGCATCACCAGCAGGCAGATCGCGTACCGCGCGATGTTGTAGCCGACGTAGCCCTGCTCGGTGCGGGCGAAGGTCTGGATGAACGTGGCCATCCAGCCGAAGGCGTGGAGGTACAGGGGGAGGGTGGCGAGGGCGAGCGCCCCCATCCAGATCTGCACCAGGCCGAGGGTGCGGAGCGGCTCGGCGAAACGATCGGCGCGGCGGCGCACCCAGAGGGAGCCGAGCGCCAACCCGAGGATGAAGGCCGAGAGCATCAGCTCGAAGGAGTGCGTGGCACTCGAGAGCACCAGCGAGAGCATCCGGATCCAGGCGATCTCGTAGACAAAGGACGCGATCGCGGTCCCGAGGGCGGTCCACAGCAGCAGTCGCTGCAGTGCCACCGGGGTGAGCGCGCCTCCGGCCGAGGCCGCGGCGGCGCTGGCCTGGGTCTCGGGTACAACACCCTGCGGTTGGCCCTCCGGCGCGGGGTGGTACTTCATGGCCACCATGGCGCCGACGGCAACGATGAAGTTGAGGATCGCGGCGGCGAGAATGGTTCCGGGGAGTCCGGAGAGTTCGACGAGATAGAACCCGGCGATCAGCACGCCGACGGCGGCACCGAGGCTGTTCGCGAAGTAGAGCACCGCGAGGGTGTGGCCCGGCGCGCTCTTGAGCCGGCGGAGTGCGCCAGCGGTCATCAGCGGGAAGGTGGCGCCGAGCAGCACCGACTGCGGCAGAATGAGGAGGGCGGCGATCCCCCACTTGCTGACCGTGAGCATGACCGAGCCGGCGGTCGACGGGAAGACCGTCGTGTAGGCCCAGTTGGTCACGCCGACGTAGATGTCCTGGAAGAAGAGTCCCACGAGGCCGATCGCGAACTCGATCATCGCGTAGCCGAAGAGCGGCTCCTTGATCCGGTGGGTGATCCGGCCGACGATCATGGCGCCGAGGGCCATGCCGCCGAGGAAGATCACCAGCACGATCACCTGAGCGTACGCATTGTGGCCGACGAAGAGGCCGAGATAGCGTGACCAGACCGACTCGTAGAACAGACCGGCGGCACCGGACAGGATGAACAGCAGGGTCAGGACGACCAGCATGCGTGTCCTCGATCTGTGGCGGGGGGTGCGTCGTGGAGCCGGATGAAGTGTAAGGAGGGGAGGGGCGGGTGGGGGAGGGGTCTCAGCGTACCGGATGCGCCGCGAGATACGCCCTCGCGACCGCGAGGCGTGACTGGAACTGGGGGTCCGCCTTGTCCCACACCCTCGCGACATAGGCATAGTGTACCCGGGCGCTGTCCGGCTGATCGAGCGCCGCGAACGCCTGACCCAGCGCCTCGTGGACTTCGGTGGCGGTGACGTAGAAGGTGGAGCCGCTCAGGAAGTCGGCATGGAGGATGGGTCGCAGGATCGGGACCGCCTCAGCGGGGCGCCGCTGGGCCAGCAGCAACCGACCCAGCTGGAAGTTGATGCGGGTATACCCCTCGGCGGCGGAGAGAATCGCCGCGCGGAACTCGGCTTCGGCCCGGGCAGTATCGCCGCGGGCCAGCGCCAGCAGCGCCAGTGGATAGTGATAGCCGCGCTGGTCCCGCCCCATGGCACTGAGCTGTCCGACCTGCTGCAGGCGTGTCGCGATGAGCGAGAGGGTCGCCGTATCGCCGATCGAGCCGAAGTAGGTGCTTCCGCGCAGCAGCATCCACGATACGGTCCGGGCAGACTGCAGCCCGTTGCCGGAGGGCATCGCCGGCTCGTGGAGGTAGGGGCGGACAATCGACAGCGGCGCGGCCGTATCGCCCGCCTCCCAACCCACTTCCATGGCCTGGGGGATCCACATGAGCCGGTCTGTCGGCGACATCCGGCGGACCACCCGCTGGGCCTCCCGGAGCTGTCCGGCGTGGCGGAGCACGGCAAGCAGCGGCCATTCGGGAGGCTGGTACACGGAGTCCGCGGCCGTTGGCTGCGAGAGCACCCCACGTGCGGCGGCGAGATCGCCCTGGCGGAGCGCCGACGACACCGGGAGGTAGTACGGCACGATCGTCCCCCACCCCCGGTCGATCAGCTGCTGGTTGATGGCCCGTGCCTCGTCATACCGTCCCTGGATCTCCAGCACGTTCGCCATCAGCTTGTCGGCGTTCACGTCGCCGGGGCGGGCGGCCCGCCATGCGCGAGTGACCTGCTCGGCAACCGCCAGGGAATCCTCCGCGATCAGCGATGCCACCAGTGTCTTGTAGCCCTGGCAAACCGGGCAGGAGCTGGAGTCCTGCGTCACGATTTCGGTATCGAGCGCGATGACCCGCCGTGCGAGCTCGGAGGATCGATCATACCGGCCCGCGACTTCGGCGGCCTGGGCCGCGAGGACCAGCACTTCGGGGTCTCTGGGGAATTGACTCGCCAGCAGTTCGGCGAGTGGCAGCGCCCGCGGGTCACCCTGGATCAGGGCGTTCCACAGCTCGATCAGGCGCTGCTCCTCGACGGTGGCGTGCGGCGCCATGCGCACCGCCTGAGCGAGGTAGCGCGCCGTGGTGTCCGACTGCTCCCACCCGGACACCCGTGCCAGCCAGTAGGCCGCCATCGCGAAGGTCGAATCGGCGGCCAGCGCCGCACGGAGTTCGCCGATGGATTCCAGGCGATTGCCGTGAGCGTACCAGAGCTCGACGCCGCGGCGATAATGCGTGCGGGCCGCTGCCGATGCGGTACCGACCTCACCGCCTCGACTCACCTCGAAGGCGGATCGCTGCCGCGACTTCCAGAGCGCGGTACCCGCCAGCAGCACGATCAGGCCAAGGGTGGCGAACACCGGGATCCGGCGTCGGCCGCGTCCGGTGTTGGCAGGGGCCGTTGTGGCCGTCCCTGACGGCGCTGGATCGGAGCGGTGAGCTGCCCCCGGGGGCTCCCGGGTTGGGGCTTCTGCGGGAGTGGCACTCGGTAAGGAAGGCGGCACGGGCGCAGAAGGCTGGAGCGCCACCTCCCGCTCCCGGACACGTGAGATCAGGCGCTGCGTTTCGACCGACGGTTCGTCGCCGTATTCCTCCTTGAGCCTGCGGGCGAAGGTTTCGTAGGCCCGGACCGCGCCGGCGCGATCCCCCATGCGATCGAGCAGCTGAATCAGCCGGCGAAGCGCAGTCTCATCGTCGTGCGTCAGGGAGAGCGCCTTCCGCCCCCAGGTGGTGGCTGGCCCGCTCTTCCGATTTCGCTCTGCCCCTTCTGCGAGGTCCCACGCGGCTTTCGCCGCGAGCGCGCGCAACCGTCCCCGCTCCTCCTCCAGCCACTGCTCGAAGCCCGCTCCGCCATCGGGCACGAAGAACGCGGGCATGAGATCGCCCCGATAGAGCTCGAGCGCCTCCTCGTGCCGGCCGTTTCTGGAGGCCGCGAGGAACGCCGGGACATCGCACCAGAGGCGCTCCGGTGCGACCCGCACTTCGTCATCCCCCGCCGTCTCGAACACATCTTCGCCCAGATCGGTCCGCAGGACATAGAGCGCCTGCCTGACCGCCTTTCGCGCCGCCGACTGGTCCATCTCCGGCCACAGCAGACCGGTCAGCAGGTCTCGGCGGACGTAGTCCCCTCCCTCCCGCGAGGCCAGATAGGCCAGCAGGGCAAGTCGCTTGGGTCGACCGAGGAGCGGGCGGAGGTCACGCCCGTCGGAGGCGGAAAGTTGAACACCGCCAAGGAGTTGGAGCCGGAGCATAGGGTCTTGGCAAGGTAGGAAGTGACCCGTCTCCTGCCAAGAGACGCCTGACGGGACAGGGGCGGGACGGGGCCGGCACATTGTGTCGCCGTCACCGGCTGCCACCTCATCAGGAGACTGATCCATGCGGCAACTGCTCCGCCCCGCTGTTCCCGGGCTGGCTACCCTGGCCCTGCTTTCGTCGGCCTGTTCCAACGGTACCGACCCCGGCCCCGACCTGACTGCCGGCACCTTCCAGGTCACCGTGCCGCAGTTCGCGGTCACCACGCCAGGTCCCTGCGACGTGGCGCCATTCGTTCTCACGGTCAACAAGACTGCGGGCGGCCAGGCTCAGCTGATCGTCCCCGTCGCCTCGTTCACCTGCGTGAATGCCAGCGGGACCTTCGACCTGTCCTTCACGAGTTTCTCGACGGTGGGTGACTCCCTCCAGATGGTGCTCGCCTACACCGGCAGCTCACCCAATCCCCAGCTCACCATGCGCTGGAAGCCGGGCAAAACCAACCTCACCGGCTCGGCGGTGTTCGACCTGGGCGGGGCCGGGACCGCCACCGTGACCTGGACGGGGGTGCGGCAATGAGCGCGCGCCGATCCTCACCGCATGGTCTCGCGGTCCTGACTCTCCTCGCGGGGCTCACTCTGGCCTGTTCGGACAGCTCTGGCCCGCGCCAGGCGCACGGCATCAATGGCACGTGGCGGGTAACCACGCAGCCCATGAATGAGGCGGGTGCCGGACGCGGTACCTGCCGTCTTCTCCCCACCTCTTTCGACTTGACGGTCGACAGCACCGGCCAGGGTGTCGGCATGACATTGCCCGCCGGTGAACAGCTGAGTTGCACCAGCGGAGCGCTCTTCACCCTCACCCCGAACGACTCTGCCGGCTGGGCTACGACCGGGCCGAGCGACTCCGTTTACATCTCGACTTTCAACGTCGATAGCGCGGCCGGTGAGGTGGTGATGCTGGGATGGTTCTACGTCACGGGCGATTCAGCCGGCGGACTGATGCAGGACTTCGACAATCAGAGCTTCACCCCGCTGGGGACCGCCAACTGGACGGCGGTGCGGCAATGAACGCGCATTCGTGGCTCCGGCGTTGCCTGACACTGCTCCCCGTTGTTGGCGGCCTCGCCCTCTTCTCGCTCGACTGCGAGCCCACCGGCGAACCGGGCGGGCTCAAGGGCGTCGGCATGGACGGAGGGTGGATCGTGACGCAGGTCTCGCTCGATGAGGCCGGCGCGGGTCGAGGGGTGTGCGAGGTATTTCCCGACTTCCTGATGGGGATCGACAGCGGCCCGCCCGGCATGCGGGTGCGCATCAACACCGCCGAGTCGCTGGTCTGCCGGGGGGCGGCGGTGCTGAGCTATCCCCTGACCCTCGATGACTCGCTTCGGGTGATGGACCTCGGCGCCGGTCCGCAGCATGCCGTGGTCTTTCATGTCACCGCCGCGCCGCAGGAGGTGGTCGCCTTCGCGTGGCCGGACAGCACCGGCGATCTGATCGGAGGCCTCTCCGCGAATACTGACACGTCCACCGGAACCATTCTGGGACAATCCACCTGGAGCGCCACCCGCCAATGAACCGGAAGCTTCTGCCTGCGCTTGCGCTCGTGCTCTTGGTGCTCGACGCCTGCCAAGCGCCGACGGACTCCGCGCTGTCCGCGCCGCCGTTGGTCGTGCCCGCTGCCGGGATCGTTCCGGCCGCCGTGCCGGTTCTCGATCTCGGCACGCTACCCGGCGGCGCGAACTCCGCTGCCACCGACCTCAACGATCAGGGCGTCGTCGTTGGCCACAGCGAGATCGGGGCAAGCGGGACGAGCCACGCCTTCGTCTGGACCGCCGGCGGCGGGATGACCGACCTCGGCACATTCGGCGGCACCCTCAGCGACGCATTCGCCATCAACAACAGCTTCGAGATCGTCGGCGTCACCTCGAGCGCCGCGGCGCCGTTCACGGAGAACATCCCCTTCGTGTGGGACCCGGTGCAGGGCATGACGGCGCTTCCCGGAAGTGGACGTGCCGTCGACATCACGGACCAGCATGTGATCGTCGGCTGCGCCGCGCTCGATGCGAGCGGGCCGCAGATCGTGCGCTGGACCCGGGTGAATGGCGCATGGACGGCCGCGGGACTCGGGCGGCCGCCAGGGGGCACCGCGTCGGCCTGTGCCAACGCAATCGACAACGCGGGCCGCATCGTCGGTGAGGACCTGCAGACGACCGGCTTCTTCTACAACGGGAGTTATCAGAGCCTGGGCACCAACCGGATCGCCTTCGGCATCAGCCCGGTGAACCGGCACGTCGCCGGTGAGGCGGGCCAGGGTCCGGTGATCTGGCCGGCATTCAATCCCGGCGGTGTCATCCCGCTCGGCTACCTGTACGCTCCGGGGACCGGTGCCGCGCTCGACGTGAACAGTCCCAACCAGGCGGTCGGCGTCACGGCCCCCCAGGCTGGGAGCACCTCCTCGGGCCGCGCCTTCTACTGGGATTGCCGAAACGGCATGCTCGAGCTGGCGCCGTTGTCAGGCGGGCCTGATGCCAGCGCCGAGGCGTTCGCGATCAATGCATCCGGTCAGTCGGCGGGGGTCAGCACCTGGCTTCCCGGGTCCAGCGAGCGCCACGCGGTCCTCTGGAGCAATCCGATCGCGCCGCCGACGGTGGTGAGCCTTCCCTTCGCGCCGAGCTGCACGGTGCCTCCGGTGGTCAGCTACATCCCGAAGAAGTTCCTCAACGACGGCATCATCAGCCGGCCCGGTTTTGATGCGACCCTGATTGATCCGAACACGGTCACGATCAGTGACGGCTTCGGCCACGTCACGCCAATCGCCCAGGCCAAGCCGCCCGGCCCGCCGAGTTTCGTGCTCAAGGACATCAACGGTGACGGCACGCTCGACATGCGGGTCAGCTTTTCCAAGGCGCAGATGATCGCGAATGGAACGCTCGCCCGACGGAGCTTCCAGCTCGTGGTCTCCTGGGTCGACGCCACCGGATTGCCGGGGTCGGGGAAGTACCCGATCCGGGTGCAGTAACACACAACCCGCGGTGCCGGTTGTGTGGCCGGCGCCGCTTCACCATACCTGGAGGTGGACATGTCCTCGAGAATCTTCCGTTACACCGCTTGCCTCGCGCTGGGCGCGATGCTCGCGACCAGCTGTGCGCCTGACGATTCGACCGCTCCCGTATCCCAGGAGGCTTCGGTCGTGGCGGCACCCACCGGTGCACCCGCCGCGATCCAGGGATGGCCGGTCACCGGCCTCGGCGTCCTCGGCACGGGCACCTTCAGCGGCGCCACCGATCTGAACGCGGCCACCACTGTCGTGGGCTACTCGGCGTACGATTTCGGCGGCGATATCCACGCCTTCCGTTGGACCAGTGGAACCGGAATGAGCGATCTCGGAACGCTTGCCGGAGCCACCTTCGGCTCGTTCCAGAGTTCTGCGCAGGCGATCAACGACAATGAGGAGATCGTCGGCTGGTCCGATGCGCCGCATGGCGGGATCCAGCTGAACCGGGCTTTCTTCTGGAGTCCCGCGTCAGGCATGGTGGAACTCCCCAGCGATACGAACTATGAGGCCCGGGCGTACGACATCAGCAATGCCGGCGTGGTGATCGGCTGCGGGGTGCTGCCTGGCCAGGTGCGACCGCAGGTGCTGCGCTGGCGCCGCAACGCGAAAGGCACCTGGGTGGTCGCAGGCATGGGTGAACCGGCCGCGGCCGGCGGGCAGGCGTGCGGCTATGGCATCAACGCCGGTGCGAACTTCGTGGGGTACTACCCGCCGGGGGGATTCCCGATCACCGGTTTCCAGAACGTGGCGGGCAGCTATACCACACTGGGTGCCGGAACCAAGGCCAGCCGCGTCGTGGGATCGCGCTTCGTCGGGGCAGGAGGCATCACGGGCGCGGGAGGGGTGCTTGATCCGGGCGCCGGCCTGCCATGGGAATGGCCGTCCTTCACCGCGGCGCCCTTCTCGCTCGGCTACCTCTATCTGCCCGGCGGCGAAGCGAGCGACCTCAACGCCAACAACCATGTCGTAGGCACGATCGCAGGATCGCGCTCGCTCACGAATCCGCCGTACACCCGCGCCTTCTACTGGGATTGCGCGGGAGGAATGGTGGATCTGGGGAGTCTCTTCGATCAGCCCTTCGATGCGGCCTCTGCCGCCGCCATCAACATCCACGATGTCGTTGCGGGGACCAGCAACCACTTCGCCGTGATCTGGGGGGTCACCCCCACGGCCAATTCGGTGGTACCGCTTCCCTTCTCAGGCGACTGCAAGGTCCCGCCCTTCGTCAGCTACATCCCGAAGAAGTTCCTCAACGATGGCATCATCAGCCGGCCCGGCTTTGATGCGACCCTGATTGATCCGAATACGGTGACGATCAGTGACGGCTTCGGCCACGTCACGCCGATTGCGCGCACCATTCCGCCCGGTCCGCCCGTCTTCGTGCTCAAGGACATCAACGGTGACGGCATGCTCGACATGCAGGTCAGCTTCTCCAAGGCGCAGATGATCGCCGATGGGACGCTGACGCCCCAGAGTTTCCAGCTGGTGGTCTCCTGGGTCGATGCGACCGGATTGCCTCAGTCCGGCAAGTATCCCATTCGGGTGAGGTAGCCGATGCGACCTGACACGATCGTTCCAGTGGTACCATCGTCGCGGCATCGTACGCCTGGATTGCCGGTAGCGCTGGGTTGCTTGCTGGCTTCCACCGTTGCGATCACGATCGGATGTGCTGCCCCTGACGCGGCAGCACCGCACGCCGCTGCGCCTGTCATCCCGGCGGGTGCGCCGATGGCACAGCTGGTCACGCCGACACCGATTGATCTTGGCACGCTCGGCGACCCGCTGCAGCACAGCGTGGCGACCGGGGTCAACGATGCCCATCAGGTGGTCGGGTGGAGCGAGACGCCGAGCGGAGTGGTGCACGCCTTCCTGTGGCAGAATGGAGTCATCACTGACCTGGGAACGCCGAACGGCGAGTCGAACTACGCAACCGCGATCAGCAGCTCCGGGCAGATCGTCGGGTACACCGCGGGCCCGGCCGGCACGCAGCACCCCTGGGTGTGGCGCAACGGTCAGTACACCTATCTCCCGAAACCCACCGGAACCACCGCGCGCGCAACCGCAATCGAACCTGGCGGCAACATCGCCGGATGCGTCGAACGGGTTCCTGGGATCAGCAGCGACATCGTTCGGTGGGATCCCACGACCAATCCACCCTTCAAGCCGACCGTGCTCGCGACTTACAGCTCAGTGCCGGCATGTGCCACCGGGATCGACCCGGGACGGCGAGTGACGCTCGCGTACTCGAACAGTCTCGGGGCTGTCTGGCGGGCCGGTGCACTGCGCTTCCCGTGGCCATTTCTCGCGTGGACGATCGATGGCCTCGACCCCGCCGGTACGGGTCGAATGACGGGGGGATTCGCTGGTGGTGAAACGGGCCTCTACTGGCCGAACCTCGACCTCGCACCGGGTATCGAGTTCACCGTTCCGCCCTGTGGCGAGGACTTCGCAAACACCAGAGGTCTCGCGGTCAACAGACTGGGTGAAGTCGTGGGCAGCACGGGGTGCATACTGCAGGGTTCGGCCTATCCCTTCGTCGCGTTCTACTGGGCTACCGAGGGCGAGGCGCTGCTCCTCCCCCCGCTCAGTGGCACTGGTGCGGCGTTCGCTTATGCCATCAATACCCAGGACGAAGCGGTAGGGGAGAGCACAGTATTGAGCGGCGCAAGTCACGCGACGCTTTGGGCTGTCGTACCCGAAGTCAATGTAGTTCAGCTCCCGCCCTGTTCCCCACGTCCCTGCCGCGTGCCGCCCAAGGTGAGCTACATCCCGAAGAAGTTCATCAACGACGGTATCCTCTCCCGGCCCGGCTTCGACGCCACGCAGCTCGACCCGAACCTCATCACGCTGGGCGACGGTCTCGGCCATGTGACCCGCATCGCGCGCACTGCCACCGGGGCACCGATAGCCTCGATCGCGGATGTCGACGGCGATGGCGATCTCGATCTCTCGGTGAGCTTCAGCAAGGCGCAGCTCATCGCCGATGGAGTGCTCACGCCGACGACACGAAACTTCGAAGTCAGCGCAGTTGAACCAACTGGACTGCCGTGGACGGGCCACTATCCCGTCTGGGTGAAGTAGGCAGCGCAACGAGGCACCGGCCGACTGGACGGCGCCACCTTACACGAATGGAGAGAGCAATGCGTATCGAGCGATATGGCGGCGCGTGGGGCCTCGTGCTGGCCGCGACAGTTCTGGCCGGTTGCGCTCCGGATAACCCGACCGCGCCGCCGCGAGTGCTTGAATCGGTCAGGGGGACTCAGGTTCGGACGACCGCTGGCCTCACTACGGTAAATCTGGGGACGCTCCCTGGAGGAGGCTGGAGCGCGGCTTATGCGATCAACCAGTCAGGAACGATCACCGGATACGCGCAGGACGCAGCTGCCAGCGCGCATCTGGTGAGGTGGAAACGCGGCGGCTCCATCGAGGACCTGGGGCAGATCGGAGGTTTGGCGACCTACGGACTCGGTATCGATGACGCAGAGGAAATCGTGGGTGCATACGGTGGAGTCAGCTATCAGCTCAGCCCCTTTCTCTTCGATCTCGTGCGGCCAGGAGAGCGGGCCTTCTACTGGAACGGCGCCGTGGGTTTTCAAGTCCTGCCTGGCACCGGCCCCAGTCGGGCCCACGGGGTCCAGCGCATCAATGGCAATACCCGGACGAAGATCGTGGGCTGCGATGGTGGCCGAGTGGCCATCTGGACCGGGAACGGGACGGGGTTCACGCTGGCGCATCCGGCACTGCTGGCCAGCTGGAAGTCGGACAGTTCCTGCGCGACGGCCGTGAACCCGCGTGGGGTCTACGTCGGAACGGAAGGGACGCCGAGCACCTTCATGGCCGGTTATGACTACTTCCATCCCTTCGCCTCATTGCAAGGCTCCGGATTTTCTCTTGTGCCTGACCAGGGCGGAAACATCTATACCGCGGCCTTCGGTCAGGCCGAGGCACCTCGACGGATCGTGGGTCTCTGGTACAATTCGGCGGTGCTCTGGCCCACCGCGTCGTCGGCACTGATCCCGCTCGCGTCCAATCTTACGCCAGACGATGGTTCCGTGGCCTTCGGCGTGAACAATCTGACCGAGATAGCCGGCGCGTCGTGGGGAAACATCGGAAGCGCTGAGGGCGCCTTCTTCTGGACCTCGGACATCGGGCTGCTGCATCTCCCCAGCGTGGCCACGGTCGGAGGTACTTCGTCTCCCCCCTCAAAAGCCTTCGCCCTGAACGATGTTGCAGAGGTCGTCGGCATGTCCGAGAACGACGCGGGCGGCTTCTCCGCAGTACTCTGGCTTCCGCACGACACGGCACAGATCATCACTGTCAAACAGTTGCCAGGTACCACGACCCACCTGCCGCCCAAGGTGAGCTACATCCCGAAGAAGTTCATCAACGACGGGATTCTCTCCCGGCCCGGCTTCGACGCCACGCAGCTCGACCCGAACCTCATCACGCTGGGCGACGGACTTGGCCATGTGACCCGCATCGCGCGCACCGCGACCGGAGCACCGATGGCCTCGATCGCGGATGTCGACGGCGATGGCGATCTCGATCTCTCGGTGAGCTTCAGCAAGGCGCAGCTTATCGCGGATGGAGTGCTCACGCCGACGTCCTACCAGTTCGAGATCGCATTCGTGGATGTCACCGGGCTGCCGACCAAGGCCCATTACCCCATCTGGGTGAAGTAGCCGCACCCGCCGCCCGGCGGCCTTCCCCTTTCGCCGCCGGACAGCAGACTATGGCATGACCATCAACCCCGCCTACCAGATTCTCGCCGCCTGGGGCTCACTCTTCGCCGTGAGCCTCGGGCGGAATCTGATCGAAGGCTTCCTCGGTCGGCTCTTCGGCGGACGGCCGCTGCAGGCGGTGCTGTTCATCCTGGTCATCGTTTCCGCGATCCTCGTCGGCGGCGACTGGCTGCTGACCCGCTTCGGACGGACCGTGCCGGGGGTGGTGACGGGAAAGCAGGATGCCGTCGACGTCGCACGGGATGGCTCGTGGACCCGATCACTGAGCATCGAGGCGCGCTACAGGCCGCGCGGCTTCACCGCCCCGGCCCCGGTCTATATCCCCACCGGCGCCGCGGTCTTCGATCTGGTCCAGAAAGGCCAGACGATTCCCATCCGCTGCGTGCCGCTCGCGCCGACCTTCTGCCTGCTGAAATACGATTCGCTGCGTGAGTGGGGGATCCGAACCGCCGAGGAGGCGCTCGATCGGGGACAGGCGCTCTTCGTCCTGGGCCTGCCGATCCTGGTCTTCTGGCTGGGAATAGCGGAGTGGACCCCCGATCGCCCTGTCAGGCGCTGGATCAGCCGGGCGCTCTTCGCGGGCTGGGCAGCCGCACTCCTGGTCACGGTAGGCCGTCCCGAAGTCCCTGAGCAGCGTGGCGAGCGAAAGGGTGGCGCAGCCCGCATCAGCGACGTGCACTACGTCTCCGACTACGCGCTCCTCGCTCCGCTGATCCGGATCCCGCTGTCCCATCCGTACGCGGTGATCCAGCTCGCGCTCACTCCCGCCGGTCGCCGAGACACTGTGCTCGCCGTCGATGCGGTGGACAGCCTGACTGCCACCGGCCTCCAGCCAGGGGCCGCCTTCCTCGTGAGCTATCCCGCCTCCAATCCGCGCGCCGCGGAGCTGAACGGTGCACGACGAAGCTTCCGTGCCGGGAATGTGCCGAGGAATCTGCTGCTGACGTTCGGACTGCTGGCGCTCCTGGTGGGTCCGGTGATCCTGATCGAGCTCGTACGGGCCGGCCGGCGCGAGGCCCCGGTCGCGCCTCCACCGGCGGCTGTGAACTAGGCCCGCCACGGCGGGCGGGGCTACTCGGTGCGCAACACCTCGAGGGCCGACTGCCGGAAGAGGGAGATGCTGGTCCACAGCCCCGTGACGACCGTGAGCGTCACCGTGAGGAGCCCGAGCAGCCCGAAGGCGACCCACGGCACGGTGAACGGGATCTTGAACACCCACTTCATCAGTCCCCACCCGCCGAGGGAGGCAAGGCCCATCGCCACGACCGAGGCGAGGATGCCGAGTGCGGCGTACTCGGTCACCATGATGCCGACGACCTGGCGCCGGGTGGCGCCGAGGGTCTTGAGCAGCGCCGATTCCCGGATCCGCTGGAAACGGCTGGTGGCGAGCGCCCCGATCAGCACCACGACACCGGTCGAGACGCTGAAGAGCGCCATGAACTGGATGGCGAGGACCACGCTCGCCACGATCTTCTCGATGGTCTGCTGAATCGAGGTGAGATCGATCGAGGTGACGTTCGGGTGCTTCTCCACTACGAGCCGCTGCAGGCGGCCCATCGCGGCGGGATCGTCCACCCGGGTCAGCAGCACGAAGCTCTGCGGCGCATCGTCAAGCGGGCCTTCCGGAAAGACTACGAAGAAGTTGGGCTCGAACCGGGCCCAGTTCACCTCGCGCAGGTTCTTGATGATGGTGACGACCTGGATGCCCTGGATGTCCCAGGTGATCGTGTCACGAATGGTGACGTTGAGATCGGAGGCCACGCCGGTTTCCATGGAGATGGGATAGGGAGCCTGCGCCGCTTTCGGCTCACCGGCTTTCCACCAGTCCCCCACCACGAGCTTCTCCGACGACACCGAGGTGTCGCGGTAGGTCGAGCGGAACTCGCGCCGCAGCGCCCAGCGCGCGGGCCGGTCTCCCGCTCCGCGCTCCCCGGCTGCCCCGCGCTGCCGCTCCGGCGGACGCTGGCCGTCGCGCGGCTGCTCGGTAGTGTCGGCCAGCATGTCGGCGGCTCGCTTGCCATTGATGGCGGCAATCCGCATCGGCACGATGGGCACCGCGGGCTGGAGCGCGAGCCCCTGGCCCCGGATGAGCGTCTCGACATCCGCCTTCTGGTCCGGCTGCACGTCGAAGAAGACGAGATTGGGGCGGCCGATGCCACCGTCGAGCTTGAGCTGACGGAGCAGGTTGTGCTGCATCACCGCGAGCGCGCCTAACAGAAACGCCCCGAAGCCGAGCGCCAGCACCACGGCCACCGTCTGGTTGGCGGGGCGGTAGAGGTTGGCGAGTCCCTGCCGGTAGACGTAGGCGAGCCGGTGCGGGAACCAGCGGCGGAGCGCCCTGGTAAGCCCGACCGCCGCCGCCCAGAGAATGAGGAGCGCGGTGCCGATGCTCGCCGCGAAGATCAAGCCGCGGAGCGCATTGGCGACCTGCAGCCCCGCGAGCGCCACGACGCTGAGTGCGAGTGCGGCCCGCGCCGCCCACGTCCAGCCATCGGCCCGCGGCTGAGCCGCCGAGTCCACATCGCGGCGGAGGACGGCAAGCGGCGGTACCGTGCGAACCGCGAGCAGCGGGAGGAGTGCGAAGACCAGCGCAACCCAGATGCCGACGCCGAGACCGGTGACGATCGCCGAGAGCGACGGCCTGACCGCAACATCGAGCGGCAGAAAGGCGCCGAAGACACTCGGCAGGGCGAGTTGCAGCAGCAGGCCGAGCACCACGCCGATCGCGCTTCCGGCGAATCCCATCACCACCGCCTGCAGCAGGTAGATCCCGAAGACCTGCCCGCTCGTCGCGCCGAGGCAGCGGAGGATGGCGATGCCGTCCCGCTTGCGGCGGATGAACACCTGCACCGCGCTCCCCACCCCGATGCCGCCGAGCAGCAATGCGATCAGCGCCACCAGTCCGAGGTAGCGGCCGAGCTGGTCGAGGAACTCCTTGAGGTTTTCCTCGGATTCCACCGCGGTGCGGATGCCCGCCTGCTTGAGCCGGAGCCGGTTGCGCCAGCTGTTCGCGAGCGCCTTGGTGTCGATTGTCGCAGGGGTGCGGAGGAACCACTGATACTCGGCGCGGCTGCCGAAGGTCAGCAGCCGGGTCTCTTCCAGATAGGCGGCCGGGATGAAGACCCGCGGCCCGAAGGCGCTCCGGATGCCGACGTCGCCGGGGAAGCTGGTCACCGTGCCGGCGATGACGAAGCGGCTCTCGCCCAGCGACATCGTGTCCCCGATGGAGGCGCCGAGGGCGGTGAGGAAGGAGGGGTCGACGAGGGTGAAGTGGCCGTCGTTCAGCCGCGTCCAGGCGCCGGCCGGATTGGTGCGGACCTGGCCATAGAAGGGGTAGCCTCCGCCGATCCCGCTCACCTGCACCAGCCGGGTGCCGCTGGTGCGCGGCACGTAGGCCATGCCGGCGAAGTTGATCACGGTGGCGCGATCGCGCACCGGATCGCTGCCGGCGGCGCGCGTCACCGAATCGAGCAGGACGGCGAACGCGGAGTCCGGGGTGTTGCGGGCACTGAGCGAGATGTCGCCGCCCATCAGGGCACGGGACTGGCCCTCGACGGCGGTGCGCAGATTGTCGGTGAAGGAGGAGATCGCCACCAGTGCGCCCACGCCGATGGAGATCGCCGCGGTGAGGAGCAGCAGCCGGCTGCCGGAGGCGCGCGACTCCCGCCACGCCATCCGGAACACGAAGCGGAGTCCGCTCATTCCGGCGGCCCGTCGCTCACCAGGACGCCGTCGGCCAGCCGGAGCACCCGGCGGGTCTTCCGGGCGAGGGCGATCTCGTGCGTCACCAGCACCGTCGTCGTGCCCAGCTCGCGATTGAGCTCGAGCAGGATGTCCACGATCTTCGCGCCGGTCGCGGTGTCGAGATTGCCGGTCGGCTCGTCCGCGAACAGGATCTTCGGCCGGTTGCTGAAGGCGCGGGCCAGCGCCACCCGCTGCTGCTCGCCACCGGAGAGCTGCGCCGGATAGTGATGCTCCCGCCCGGCGAGCCCCACGCGGGCGAGCAGTTCGTCGGCGCGGCTTCCCGCCTCTTCGCCGCGCAGCTCGAGCGGGACCTGCACGTTCTCGCGCGCCGTGAGGGTGGGGATCAGGTGGAACGACTGGAAGACGAAGCCCACCCGCTCGCCCCGGAAACGGGCCAGCGCATCTTCCGTCAGGCGGGTGAGATCCTCGCCGTCCACGACCACGCTGCCGCTCGAGGGGCGATCGAGCCCGGCGAGCAGGCCGAGCAGCGTCGTCTTGCCGCTTCCCGAGGGGCCGATGATGGACACGAGGTCGCCCGTGGCGATCTCGAACGTGATATCCTTCAGCACCGTGAGCGGCTGGCCGCCCGAGAGGTACTGCTTGGTCAGTCGGTCTGCGCGGATCATCAACCCTGAACAGTGAGCGGTGGGCGAGCATGCGGTTCTGGAACGCCAGAATCATAGTCGTGGCGACGGTGGTACTGCTCCCGGGCTGCGGGCGGAGCGCGCCCTCGGGTGGCGCCGTCCAGCAGGCGGCGGACACCGCACCGGCCGCCACGCCCCCGGCCATCGCCGCCTCCCAGCCCACCATCGTCTTCCTCGGCACCAGTCTGACGGCCGGGTATGGTCTCGATCCCGACAGTGCCTTCACGACGATGGTGCAGCAGAAGATCGACTCCGCCGGGCTCCACTTCACCGTCGTCAACGCTGGCGTGAGTGGCGAAAGCTCCGCGGGCGCGCTCCGGCGGATCGACTGGGTAATGCGGCAGCCGCCGGTGCTGCTCGTGCTCGAGACTGGTGCCAACGACGGACTCCGGGGTCAGTCTCCCGACTCGGTGCGGGCCAATATCCAGACGATGATCGACCGCATCCGGACGATCTCACCCTCGACGCGGATCGTGCTCGCCGGGATGGAGGCGATGCCCAACCTCGGGGCCGACTACGTCCGCCGCTTTCGGGCGATCTTCCCGGCGCTCGCCGCCCAGAACCACCTGCCGCTGATCCCCTTCCTGCTCGCCGATGTCGCCGGTGTGGACTCGCTCAACCAGCAGGACGGCATCCACCCCAATCCCGCCGGATCGCGCATCATCGCCCGCACGGTATGGCGGACGCTGGAGCCGCTGCTCCGATGAGGTGGCGCAGGCTTGTCGTGTTCGGGCTGCTGATCGCGGCCTGTGGTGGTGACGGCAACGGCCCCGGCCGAGCGCCCCGGTCCTATCTGATGGGCTTCTCCGCGATCCCGCCCCGCGCTGATACCACGCTGCTGCTGCCGACGCTTGCCCTGGCGGGCGCGCACAGCGATGCGGGACTGATCCAGCTCGAGATCCCCTGGACGGTGCTGCTCGCCGATACCGCCGCGGCGGTGGAGGTGCGGACGGTACGGCTTCCGCTTGTGAACTACTATCGCGCCACCGGGCACAAGGTGGTGGTCGCCCTCGACGTCACCGATGGGCTGAATCGTACCGCCGAAGCGCCACAACTCGTCGCGCTCGGCCGGAGCATCACCGATACCGCGGTGCAGCGGAAATACCGGGAGTACGTGGCCGCGGTCGACAGCATCCTGCATCCCGATTACCTGAGCCTTGCGGCGGAGACGAACCTCATCCGTCTCGCCGCCCCGGCGCCGGTGTATGCCGCGGTCGTCACGATGGTCAATGCGGCGGCGGCGGAACGTGCCAGCTCAGGGAGCACCACGCCGCTCATGGTGAGTGTGCAGGTGGAGACGGCCTGGGGGCGGCTGCAGGGAGGGACGACCTGGGTCGGGATCGATCAGGATCGGAGCGACTTTCCTTTCCTCGATGCCCTCGGGCTCTCCTCGTACCCTTATCTCGGGGGTTTCGCCGACCCGGACAGCATCCCGCTCAATTACTACGCGCGCCTGACCCTGGGTGCTCCGCTCCCGCTCGTGATTCTCGAGGGGGGGTGGCCGTCGGTTCCCGCCGGCAACGCGCTCAGCACGCCGGCGATGCAGGCGCGCTACATCGAGCGGCAGGGCAGGATCGTCGACGCGGCGGAGGTCGCGGGGCTCTTCCAGATCACCTTCACCGATCTCGACGTCAGCGCGCTTCCACCGCCGGTGGATTCGAGCATCGTGCCGTTCGCGCACCTCGGTCTGGTGGATTCGGTGCTCGATCCCAAGCCCGCGCTCGCCGCCTGGGACAGCCTGCTCGGGAGACCGTGGCGGCCGTGACGGTCGCTCTCCTCGCGCTCGCGGCATCCCTCCGGAAGGAATCGCTCAATCGGCGGCTGCTGAACGCTGCGGTGGAGATCGCAACGGCGAAAGGCGCCCGTGTCGACATCGCCGAATTCCACGAATTCGCCATGCCGGTCTATGACGGCGACCGGCAGGTGCGGGAGGGGATTCCGCCAGGTGCGCAGGAGTTCGGGAGGCGGCTCGCCGCGGCGGACGGGCTGCTGCTCGCCTCGCCGGAATACAACTACTCCTTCGGCGGGCCCATCAAGAATGCGATCGACTGGGTCTCTCGCATGCGACCCGTGCCGATGAAGGGGAAGAGCGCGCTGCTGCTTTCGGCGTCGACCGGGCTGGTGGGCGGCAACCGCGGGCTGTGGGCGCTCCGGGTTCCGCTCGAAATGCTCGGCATGCACGTCTATCCCGACATGTATTCGCTGGCGAGCGCCGACAAGGCGATGGATGCCGCGGGGTTTCCCCTGGATCCCGCCGCCAGGCAGCGATTGGAGACGCTGCTTGGCGGCTATCTGGAGACCGCTGCGAAGCTGCGTGGCTGAAGCCACTGCTCACCGCCGGGGGGTTGACGAGCCGCCTCACACGGCACGCGTCGGCGACGATGAGCAGGGGCCTCAGCCGGCGGCTCAGGTACAGGTATTCGTGGTCTCGTTGTAGTTGCAGCCGGTGTTGGTGTTCTCGCCGGTCGGCCCCTCGTTGCAGGCGGCCATGGTGAAGACCAGGGCGGTGAGGACCAGCAGGAGAGACCAGGGAGAGCGGAACGGGCGGAAGTGGCGCGGCATACGAAGCTCCTCTCGGGACTCGGAGCGCACCGTGCGCCCCTCTGTCCCAGTAACGAGCGCACTGCTGCAAGATTCTCGCGCGACCCCGAGGGCGCTCGCCGGACCCTCCCCATCGGAATCGCTCTCCCGCCCTGACTATTGCGGACTTCGCACCCACGCCTACGTTCCCTGACATGGAACCCCAGCCCGATGGCGTCTCCGACGCCCTCGATACCGTCCTGAACCGGTTCGCCGAACGGGTGCGCTACATCGGTGTGCGCCATGGCCTCATGGGCACCGATGTGGAGGACCTCGTGCAGGAGGTCCGTCTGCGCCTGTGGAAGGCGCTCGAGAGCGGTGAGAAGATCCTGAGTGCCCCGGCGTCCTACATCCATCGGACCGCCGTCTCGGCCGCGATCGACCTGCTGCGCCGGCGCCGCGCCCGTCGGGAGACCCCGGTCCGCCTGTCCCGCCCCAGCGGCATCGCCGCCCTCGGCGAATCGCCCTCGGCGGACCGGTTGATGGAAGAGATGGAACTGCAGGAGAGCATCGGTCGCGCGGTCGAGACGCTGATTCCCGCGCGCCGCTCGGTGGTCAAGATGTACCTGACCGGCTACGGCCGCGAGGAGATCGCCGACCTGCTGGGGTGGTCGGAGCCGAAGACCAGGAACCTGCTCTATCGCGGACTCGCCGATCTGCGGGAAGAGCTCACGCGCATGGGCATTGGACCGGAGGCGCTGCAATGAGCGACGAACGGCTGCGCCAGAGCTACGACATGCTGCTCGGAGTCCGCTCCGGTGAGGCGGCCGACCGGAGTCAGTGTCCCCCGGTCGAGCAGCTCCAGGCGCTGGTGCACCGCGAGCAGGATGAGGAGGCGCGGCTTGCGCTCCTCGATCATGTGATGGCCTGCCCCTTCTGCCAGCCCGAATTCGAACTGCTCCGGGTCGCTTCCCGCGCCAGCGGGGAGAGTACCCCGCCTGGGGAGGCGTAGCGCCACGCGTCAGTGATTGAAGACCGCGGCGCCGCCCTGGCCGTCGGTGATGATGCCGATCCCCGTGTTGGCGTTGCTGTAGGATCCCGCCCCTCCTCCGTAGTTCTCCCCGACGCCGCCGTTCTGCCGGTAGAGCTGCGCGGCCAGCGCGCGCAGGTTCGCGATGGCGGGTCCGCCCTCGAGGCCGGCGTACCCCTGCGCGTCGACCCAGTAGCGGCCTGGCGCGACCGGTCCGGTCAACTGCTGCAGGCCGGCGAGGTCGACCGGGTGCAACTCCCGACCGTTGATGAAGACTCCGGTCCCGCTACCCGAGATGTCCGCCGGCAACGGCCCGCCGAGCGCGAGGCCCGCGGCGACGAAGCCGCGGGTGAATCCCCCCTCCAGCCCCCAGGCTCCCGAGACCCGGTCGTACCAGTAGCGGCCATCGGGTACGCGGGGGGCGCCGGCCGCTTCGAGCTGGGTCAGCGTCGCCGCTGGGATGCGCACGCGGTTGATGAAGACCTGCCTGACGGTGGCGCCCTGGGCCTGGGCCTGTCCAGCACTGAGCGAAGTACCCAGGAGAGTGACGATGACGACGAGTGTGCGCATGACGGGTGCTCCTTGCGCGGGGGGAGGTCTCGGCGGCTGCCAGACGCGATCGCATGACGCCGTCGCGGCGTACTATCCGTCAGGGAGATATGGCCGGGACAACCGGGAGGCAAGGGGGCCGCCCGCGGAGGCGGGCGGCCGGGCAGAAGCTCGAC
>JBGATI010000012.1:0-145555 GCA_044229245.1 Gemmatimonadales bacterium
CGAGTGAGGAGCCCGAAGCCAGGAGACCTCTCGTCTCGCGCCACCACGAACACCCTCGGGGGAGGGCTCGGTGGCGACTCCAGCCGTCGTTCTTCGGCTCTTGTCCGCCTGTCTCCGGTTCCCCTGGGACAGGCGATTTCGTTTCGCCATCCCAGGTGCGCTGCTCATCGCCTGCCGGTCCGGTGCCGTTGCACCGCACGGGCCGGCGCTGATCGATGACGCCGGTGACACGGTCCGCCTGCAGGCGCCTGCCCGGCGTGTCGTTTCGCTCAGCCCCGCCACCACCGAGCTGCTCTTCGCGATCGGGGCGGGGGGTCAGCTGGTCGGGCGCACGCGCTGGTGTGACTATCCCGCCGCGGCCCTCGCCGTTCCCAGTGTGGGCGACGGCATTCCCCCCAACATCGAGGCGGTCCTCGCCCAGCATCCCGACCTGGTGCTGCTCTATCGCTCGCCCCAGAACGGCGAAGCGCTGCGGCAGCTGCGGGGCGCCGGCATCGCCGCCGCGCAACTCACGATGGATCACCTCGGCGATGTCTCCCGACTCGCTCGCCTGCTGGGTCCCGTGCTCGGTCACGCAGACTCCGCCGATTCCCTGGCGACATCGTTCGACCGGGCCATCGCTGCCGCCGCGCGGGACAGCTCCGATGCCGGGTCCCGTCGACCGACGGTGCTGCTGCTCGCGTGGGATCAGCCCCCGATTGCGATCGGCGCGGGGAGCTTCCAGAGCGAGATCCTGGCGCTCGCGGGCGGCCGCAATCTCTTCGCCGATCTTGCCGAGCCATCCGCGCCCGTCAGCATCGAGGCGATCGCCTCACGGAATCCGGACCTCATCCTCCTCAGTGACAGCGGGACGCCCCGGTTCGCCGCGCGTCCGGAGTGGCGCGCGATCGACGCCGTGCGCGAACGCCGGTTCGTGCGCCTGGCGACACCGGCCTTCGGCCGACCGAGCCCGCGGGCACCCGAAGTGATTGCCGAACTGCGGGCCGCGCTGCAGGCGGGCCCTCGATGAGGCTCGGCCGGGTCGTGGGCCTCTCGCTCTTCGCTATCGCTGCGCTCCTCGCCGGCCTCGGTCTTGGGGCGGTGCGGCTCACGCCGGGGCAGGTGTCAGGCGCGTTGCTGGACGGATCGGCGGAAGGGGGCACGATCATCCGGCAGCTCCGCCTGCCACGGGTGCTGCTCGGGTTCCTCGTGGGAGGCAGCCTCGCCGTGAGCGGCGCGGTGCTGCAGGCTCTGATCCAGAATCCGCTGGCCGATCCCTACCTGCTCGGCATCTCTGGCGGCGCCGCCATCGCGGCAGTTCTGGTAATCGCGATCGGCATTGGCGGCGCCTGGACCCTCCCGCTCGCCGCATTCGGCGGCGCGATGCTCGCCCTGGCGCTCGTGTACCGGTTGAGCCTGGTGCAGGGACGTCGGCTCGACGCGCATGTGCTCCTCCTGGCCGGCGTCGTGGTGAGTGCCTTCACCTCCGCGCTGGTTGGCGCGATTCTGACGCTCTCTCAGGCCGGCCAGCTCAGGAATGCGTTCCTCTGGATGCTGGGGGGCCTCGGGGCGGCGTCGTGGCAGGCGGTTGCAATCTTCGCCGTCTACAGCGTGCTGCCGCTCGCGATCCTCGGCTGGCACGCGCGGTGGTTCGACCTTCTTGCCCTCGGCGACGATTCCGCGAGACACCTCGGCGTGGACCCGCATCGGCTCCGGCGGACGGCGTATCTCGCCACCGGCTGCCTGACGGCCGCTGCCGTCGCGACCTGCGGGATGATCGGCTTCGTCGGTCTCGTCGTCCCCCACGCGATCCGGCGCCTCTGGGGACCGCTTCACGCCACCCTGCTGCCGGCCGCGTTCGTCGTCGGAGGGGCGTTTCTCGTTCTGGCGGATGCGCTCGCCCGCTCGGTGGCACCGCCGATCGAACTGCCGGTGGGCATCGTCACCGCCCTCGTGGGCGTCCCGCTCTTTGCCGTCCTGCTCCGGAAGAACCTCGCATGATCATCCGCGGCAGCGGTCTCAGCGTCCGCTATCCCCGCTCGGCGCGACCCGCGCTCTCCGATGTCACGATCGCGCTCACGGCCGGGGAACTGGTCGCCGTGGTCGGCCCCAACGGTAGCGGCAAGACCACGCTGCTCCGGGCTCTGCTCGGCACCCTGCCACTCGCCGGCGGGAGCGTGGAGCTGCTCGGCCGACCGCTGGGTGGGTGGGGGCCCAGGGAGATGGCCCAGGTGGTCGGCGTCGTCACCCAGCGGGAGGAGACCCTCTTCCCGCTCACCGTCGAGGAGACGGTCTCGCTCGGCCGCTATGCGCACCTCGGTCCGGTCGCCTCGCCGGGCGAAGCGGATCGTCGGGTCATCGCCCAGGCGATGCACCGGGCCGACGTGGCCGCACTCGCCGGCCGGCGGACGGACACGCTCTCGGGTGGCGAGTGGCAGCGAGTCCGTATCGCCCGCGCCCTGGCGCAGGATCCCCGGTTGCTCGTGCTCGACGAGCCGACCGCCTCCCTTGATGTCAGGCACGAAATGGAAGTGTTCGAGCTGGCCCGCGGGCTCGCGGGACAGGGCATCGCCACGCTGCTCGTCACCCATCACCTCAATTTGGCCGCCCGCTACGCCGACCGGCTCGTGCTCCTCCATGAGGGGACGTGCGTCGTCGACGGGGCGCCGGCGGACGTGCTCACGCCGCAGCATGTCACTCGGGTGTTCGAATGGCCCGTGGCCATCACTACCTGGTGCGACGGCGCACCACAGATCGTTCCACTCAAGCCCGGCGAAACGCCGGTATCCTGAAAGGCTGTCCCGTGCGTATTCTCGTCACCCTTCCACTCCTCGCGGCCGCACTCGCCGCGCCGCTCGTCGCGCAGCAGACCACCGCGGACAGCGCCGCCCAGCTCGAGGAGATCGTGGTCACCGCGGATCGTGCGCCGACCCTCCAGAGCCGCACCGTCGCCTCGACGACTGTGATCAATGGCGAGGAACTCCGGCAGCGCGGCGTCTACTTCCTCGAGGATGCCCTGCGCGAGGTGCCCGGCGCCAGCGTCGTCTCGAGCGGCTCCTTCGGCGGCGTCAGTTCCCTCTTCCTGCGCGGCGGGGAGAGCGACTACGTGAAGGTGCTGGTCGACGGCGTCCCGATGAATCAGGCGGGGGGGAGCTTCAATTTCGGCACCCTCAGCACCGACGATATCGAGCGCATCGAAGTCGTTCGCGGTCCCGCCTCGGTGCTCTATGGCTCCGACGCCATGTCCGGCGTCGTCCAGATCATCACCCGGCGCGGAACCGGGCGCCTTCATACGGAGGCGCGCACCCAGGCCGGTACCTTCGGGACCTGGCGCGGGGAGGTCGGCGCGAGCGGGGGGACGGAGCAGGTGTCCTATGCGGCGAGTCTCTCGCGCTTCCGCACGGATGGGATTTACGCCTTCAACAGCGGCTATCGCAGCACCGTAGCGAGTGGCGCGCTCACCGTTCGGCCCGATGCCAGGACCGACCTGACGCTCACGGCCCGCACCGGCGACAACACCTTCCACTTTCCGACCGACTACACCGGGGTGGCGGTGGACAGCAATCAGCGCACACTGCAGGATGCCACGACGCTTGGCCTCGAAGTCGCGCATCGCTTCACCGACCGCGCCGAGGTCAGAGTGCTGCTCGCCTCGCACAGCCAGAACGACGGCGCGGCCAATTCGTCCGACAATCCGGCGGACACGCTGGGGTTCTACTCGTCGAGCGAGACGCGCACCCTGCGCCGCTCGGTGGATGCGCGGGGCATCTTCCAGGCCACCTCCGGCATCAAGGTCACGGCAGGTGGACAGGCGGAGTTCGAGGACCTGCGTGAACTGTCGACGTCGGGCTCGCAGTACGCCGGCTCGATTCTCGGCTCGTCCTTCGCGGCCGCTCGACGGAACGTGGGCTTCTATGGCCAGGCGATCCTCAATCTCGGCGCGAGGTCGCTCCTCAACCTCGGGGTGCGTCTCGACGACAATCAGCAATTCGGCACCCATTTCACCTATCGCGCGGGCGCCGTCTACGCGATCGCCGGCGGGCTCCGGGCCCGCGGCTCCATCGGCTCGGCGTTCAAGGAACCATCGATTCGCGAGAACTTCGCGCAGGGCGCCTTCGAGGTCGGCGACCCCGGTCTCAAGCCGGAGCAGAGCCGGAGCTGGGAGCTGGGTCTCGAGCAGGCGCTGGCCGGCGGAACGGTCACGCTCGCGGCGAACTACTTCGATCAGCACTTCCGGAACCTGATCCAGTATGATGGCAACGTGGCACCCGGCCTTCCCAACTACCGGAACGTGACGAGGGCGACGAGCCGAGGGGTAGAGGTCTCCATGGACCTTCGCCCGGTGCGGGGGACAACCATCACCGGTTCGTATACCTATCTCAAGACCCGGGTCGACGACGCAGGCCTGGCGACGGGAGCCGGCGACGTCTTCGTGAATGGGCATACTCTGATCCGTCGTCCGGCGCACAGCGCCCGGCTCGACGCCCGCACCCGGCTTGCCGAGCGACTCGGACTGGGCCTCGGGGTGAACTACGTCGGTCGGCGGGATGATGTGGACTTTCGGCCGTTCCCCTCGGTCCGGACGACGCTCGCGAGCTACGTCACGGTGGATGCGGATGCCTCAGTGGATCTGCTCCACGAATCCGCCGGGCGGCTCGGCATGACCGGCACGCTGCGGGTGGAGAATCTCTTCGATCGGAAGTACGAATCGATCGTGGCGTTCAGGGGTCGAGGCCGTGCGATTCTCGCCGGGCTCACGGTGGGCCTGTAGCGCACGGGTCCCTGAGGGGGAAGTGCCGGCGCTCGTGCGGGCCCAGCTCGCCGCGCCGGAGGATGCGGTGGGCGCCGGGCGTGACCGGGGGGGGCAGGGAAACTGTTCTGCCGTCCCCGGTCGCGCCGGAGACGGGACCTCTGCATCTTTCAGCCCATGACACTCCGGCGCACGCTCCTCAACGGGTCGCTCGTCCTCGGTACGCTCCTCGCCTGCGCCCGGGCGCAGGAACCGCTGCCGCCAGCGGAAGAGGCGCTGCTGGTGGTGGACAGCACCGTGCCGGCGCTGGAAGTGATACCGGTCCAGTCGCCCGCCTCTGCCGTTGTGGTTCCCCTTGGGGCGGCCAATGCGACCCCGGGCAGCCTCAGCGCGCTGAACGGCTGGGCCCTGGTGCCCCTCGGCGCTGCCGACGCGGTGGCGGTGGTCGACCTTCAGACGCGCACGCTGGTCCGAACCATTCCGCTCGCCCCCGGCTCGGGGGCCACCGGCGCCGCGATCGTGGATGACTCGATCGCCTACGTCACGAATCCCGGCCTCAACACCGTCACCCGGGTCAATTACCTCACCGGCGACACGACGACCAGCATCGGCGTCGGCCGCTACCCACAGGCGGCGGTCTACACGCGCGGCCGCCTCTTCATCCTCAACGGCAACCTGCCGTCGGGCGTCCCGCCCGGACCGAGCTGGATCTCGGTGGTCGATCCAGTCACCAACCGGCTCGCCACCGGGATCGATTCGATTCTCCTGCCCGGTCCCGGTAACGCCGGCTCCGGGGCCGTACCGTCGGATGGCGTGCTCTACGTGCTCAACCGCGGACCGGACGACGGCGTGACGGAGGGTCGCCTGACGCTGATCGATCCCGTTGGGCGGAGCGAACTCGGCAACTTCGTGGGCTTCGGTTCCGCGCCAGGCGGGCTTGCGAGCAACGGCACCGACCGGCTCTACCTGAGTTCGTACAGCGAAGGGCTGATGGTCTTCGACCTGCTCAACCGGAGCCTGATCCGGGGCGCCGGCAACGGCGTGGCGATCCAGACCAACTCGGGGGTCGCGGTCGATTCGAAGGAGCGGGTGTACGCGCTCGAGGCGGGGTCCTGCAACGGCGGGACGGGGAAGGTCCACGTCCTTCGGCGGAACCTCAGCGAATCAAAGCTGCTCAACGTCGGAGCCTGCCCGGTCGCCGCGGTGGTCACCGAGATCCCACCGCCATAGTTCCGAGTACCGAGTTCCGAGTACCGAGTTGGGATTCAGTGATTCGAGCCGGATGGTGACTCCGGGTGGCTTACGCTCGAAACTCGGAACTCGGAACTATCTTCGACTCATGCCCCTCGTCTCCACCCCCGCGATCATCCTCTCGGCCATGCGCTACGGCGAGACCTCCCGAATCGTGCGTCTGGCGACCCGGGACTTCGGGGTACAGAGCGCCATCGCCAAGGGCGCATCCCGCCCGCGGAGTCGATTCGGCGCCGGGTTGCAGGTCTTGAGTTCGGGCCAGGCGCACATCCTCCTCTCCGAACGGCACGATCTCCATACCCTGACCGCCTTCGACCTGGCTACGCTGCCGGTGCGGCTGACGGCGGATGTCGGGCGCTATGCCACTGCGACGGCGGCCGCCGAGGTCGTCCTCCGCGTCGCTCCGGCCGAGCCGCATCCCGAAGCGTACGATGTGCTGCTGGAGGCCCTGCATCAGCTCGAAGAGGTTCCGCCAAGTGACCTCGCCGCGGTGAGTCTCCGCGCCCTCTGGCAACTGGTCGGCGCCCTCGGTTTCGCGCCGGCACTGGGGCGCTGTGCGCGCGACGGCCGTCCCCTGCCGGACGGGGGTGACGTTGCCTTCAGCCCGCCAGACGGTGGCGCACTCTGCGTCCAGTGTGCCCGGAGCGTCGAAACCACCGTGCTGCCCGCCGACGCGCGCCACGCGCTGAGTCAGTTCTCCGAATCGACTGGAGTGCTGCCGGTGCTCGACGCCCGCCATGCTGCCGCGCACCGGCGACTCGTGGCCCGCTACATCCGCTTCCACCTGGCGGAAGGCGCCGCGCTCCCCGCGCTGGAGTTCTGGCTCGGTCAGGCCTGGAACGCGGCATGATCATCGGCACGGCGGGGCACATCGATCACGGCAAGTCCGCCCTGGTCGAAGCCCTCACCGGTCAGCGCATGGACCCGCTGGCGGACGAACAGCGGCGCGGCATCACGCTCGATCTGCACTTCGCCCCCTTCCGGATGCCGGGAGGAGAGGTCGCCGGCCTCGTGGATGTTCCCGGGCACGAAGACCTCGTCCGGACGATGGTGGCGGGCGCAGCCGGTCTCGACCTGGTCCTGCTGATCGTCGCCGCCGACGAGGGGATCATGCCCCAGACGCGGGAGCATCTCGCGGTCGTAGAGCAGCTTCGGGTACCGCTGGGCATCCCGGTGATCACCAAGGTGGACCTGGTCGAGCCCGACTGGCTCCAGATGCTGGAGGCGGAACTCGCCGAGTGGCTGACCGCGAGTCCGGTCGCATTCTCGCCTCCGATCGCGACATCGGCACGCACGGGGTTCGGACTCGATGCGCTACGTGCGGAAATTGCGGCCCGAACTGCGCTCGCGCCGCCGCGCCGCGCAATGGACGACCTCGCCCGGATGCCGGTCGACCGCGCCTTCTCCCTCCCCGGTGCCGGGACGGTGGTGACCGGTACCGCCTGGTCGGGCTCGTTCAGGATTGGGGATGCGGTGCGGCTGCTGCCGGGAGATATCGAGGGGCGGGTCCGCTCGCTCGAGCGCCACGGGACGGCGCTGACCACTTCGCTGCCCGGAGACCGGCTCGCCGCCGGCATCGCTGGCATCGACCGCGACCAGGCCGAACGTGGTCAGGCGCTGGTGCGCCTCGACGATCCCTGGCAGGCGACCAGTGCGATCGACGTGGCGCTCGACCTGCTTCCGGGAGTCCCGCACGCTCTGTCCCATCAGGATCGCGTGCGGGTTCACCTCGGGACGGTCGAGGCCCTGGCTCGCGCCCGCCTTCGTACACCGATCCCTCCGGGCGGCTCGGCCCTGGTGAGGCTGGTCCTGGAAGAACCGATCGTCGCACGCGGCGGCGACCGCTTCGTGCTCAGGAGCTACAGCCCCGTGAGTGTGATCGGGGGTGGCTGGGTGCTCGATCCGCTGCCACCCGGCGGCAGGGCGGTCTGGCCCGAAGGCATCGACAGCAGGGAGCCGTCTGCGAGGCTCCGCGCCCTGGTCGCCCGGCGCCCGAGGGGCACCCAGGAAGCTCTGCTGCCTGTCCTTCTCGGAGTCCCGCCCGCAGAGGCCGGAGCGGCGGTCTCCTCCCTCAAACTGGTCCGGGTCGGAGGTGTTCTCGTCTCCTCCGACCTGGTCGCCGAGGCCAGCCGAGCGGCCCTGGCCGCCGTGCGCGGCTGGCACCAGGCGCATCCGTCCGATCCGGGCATGCCCTCCGAGACGCTGCGACAGGGATTGGGACGCCATGGCCCAGCCGCGGTCGCGGCGGTGGACAGACTCCTCAAGGCGAAGACGCTGATCACTTCGGGCGGCCTGATTCACGAGCCGGAGTTCCGGCCGACCGCTGCGGGTGGCGACGCCATGCTCGATCGTTTGGTGGCCGCGATCGAAGGGGCAGGTCTCACCCCACCGACTGTGGCCGAACTCGAGGCGAGCCTCGGCCTGCGGGCGGTGAGCGATGCCCTGCGCCTCGCGGCACGAGGTGGCCGAATCGTGGCCGTCGAGCGCGACCGGTACTTCAGCAAGACGGTTCTCATCCGTTTCGTCACGGTGATCCGGACCCTTGGAGCGGCTGGCGAGATTTCCCCGGGTGCGGTCCGGAACGAAACGGGTCTGAGCCGGAAGTTCGTGATTCCGCTTCTCGAGTGGGCTGATGCAGAGGGGCTCACGGTACGGCGGGGCGATGGCCGGGTGGCGGGGCCGAAGCTGGCTGGCTGGGTGTAACGCAGCTACCCCTTCGTGCGTACTGGATCTGGGACCATGAAGGGTTCCCACGATGCAGGTCAGGGGAGGGCGTCCGGTGCGGGGCGTTCCTCCCCGCACCGCTCCCGGGCCCGCGGATTGCTTGCGTGGACCGGGAGCCCCGACGATCTTGGCAGCTTACTCATGGAGGTACGGCTACCGAACAACGAATGTCAGGAGAGGAGAAACCCATGGTCGGAAGTCGCTGGCCGGGGTGGCTTCTCGCGTTGCTCCTCGGCTTTGGTGGCCCCGCGTCCGCGCAGGAACGGCCCCCACCGAAGGTGGAGCTGCGGGAGAACTATCCCAACCCCTTCTTCCCGTCGACAACGATTCCTTTCGTGCTGAACCCGGAACTCTGCGAGCGAGGTCATCAGCCACTAGTCAGTTTGAAGATCTACAACGTCCTGGTCCAGTCGGTCGCCGTGCCGATTCTGCTCAGTTCCAATGGCGAGCGACTGCAGGGACTCCGGCTCCGCTGCGGAGCCTACGAGGCCTACTGGGATGGAAAGCTGCAGAATGGTGGAGGCGGGGAACTGACCCCGGGCGTCTACTACGCGCAACTCGTCGTGGACGGTGAGCGCTACACGCGGAGGATGATCGCCAGGCGCTGAGGCGCTCCCGCCTGAGCGCCCGTCGAGTCGAAGTCCTGAGGGATCCGCCACGGTGCTGATCGTGGTCGGGTCCCTCGCTTCATTTCGCTCCCGGAATGGCGGTCTCTGCCCGGCCGAAGCCTGCCACGTCGGCAGAGTTTCCGGGCCCGCCACTTGCCTTGATTCCGGCCGAAGCCCGAATTCCAGAGCTCCCGCGGCGGACGCTTACGGTTGCCCGCCGGGACGTGTATTGTCGAAACGAACAGTCGAGAATCCCATGATCCGACCCGAACGGTTGACCCTCAAGGCGCAGGAAGCCTTCCGCGATGCAGCTGCGGAAGCGTCGAGGCGCGGGAATCCCGTCGTGAATGACACGCACCTCTTCGCCACGCTGCTGGCGCAGGAGGAGGGCGTCGTCCGGCCGCTGCTGCAGAAGGCCGGGCTCAACGTGAGTTCGCTGATCGCCGAGACCGCCCGCGAACTCGATCGTCTTCCCCGGCAGGAGGGAGGCGGCGAGCCGACCCTCGCCCGTGAGCTCCACAAGGTCTACGACCGCGCGGAATCCGAGGCACAGGCGCTCGGCGACTCCTATGTCTCGACCGAACATCTGCTGGTCGGGCTCATGGAAGAGAAGGGTACGACGGCGAGGCAGCTGCTCGGCGCCAGCAAGGTCACCGTCGATCAGCTCCGGGCGGCGCTCAAGGATGTGCGTGGATCGCACAAGGTCACTGGGGACTCTCCCGAGGGGCAATACCAGGCGCTCGAGCGCTATACCCGGAACCTCACCGATCAGGCGCGGAAGGGTAAGCTCGATCCGGTGATCGGCCGGGACGAGGAGGTCCGGCGGGTGATGCAGGTGCTCTCCCGCAGGACCAAGAACAACCCGGTGCTCATCGGTGAGCCCGGCGTCGGCAAGACCGCCATCGTGGAGGGCCTCGCGCAGCGGATCGTGCACGGTGACGTGCCGGAGTCGTTGCGCAACCGGGAGATCATCGCGCTCGATATCGGCCTGCTGCTCGCCGGCGCGAAGTATCGCGGCGAATTCGAGGAGCGCCTGAAGGCGGTGGTGAAGGAGCTCACCGAGGCGGAGGGCCGCTACGTCGTCTTCATCGACGAACTGCACACGATCGTCGGCGCCGGCGCCGCTGAAGGCGCGGTGGACGCGAGCAATCTGCTCAAGCCGGCACTGGCCCGGGGCGAGCTTCACGTCGTCGGCGCCACGACCCTCGACGAGTATCGCAAGCACATCGAGAAGGATGCCGCACTCGAGCGGCGCTTCCAGCCGGTCATGGTGGGCGAACCGAGCGTCACGGACACGATCGCCATCCTGCGCGGACTCAAGGAGAAGTACGAGGTCCACCATGGCATCCGCATCACCGATAATGCGCTGGTCGCGGCCGCCACGCTCTCGGATCGGTATATCGGCGACCGCTTCCTGCCCGACAAGGCGATCGACCTGGTCGACGAAGCCTCCAGCCGGCTCCGGATGGAAATCGACAGCCTGCCGCAGGAGATCGACGTCATCGAACGGCGGATCCTGCAGCTCCAGATCGAACGGCAGGCGCTCCTGAAGGAGAAGGACAAGGCCGGGGTGGAGCGGCGCACCGCTGTCGAGCAGGAGATGGCGGAGCTCAAGGAGCAGTCCGGCTCGATGAAGGCGCAGTGGCAGGCGGAGAAGCTGGCCATCACGGAGATCCAGAACCGGAAGCAGGAGGTCGAGGCGCTACGGACCGAGATGGATCAGGCGACCCGGCGCGGCGACCTGCAGAAGGCTGCCGAGCTGCAGTATGGGCGTATCCCGCAGCTGGAGCAGCAGATCCAGACCAACGAGCAGCGGCTGGCCCAGATCCAGGCGAAGGGCAAGTACCTCAAGGAAGAGGTGGATGCCGAGGACATCGCTGAAGTTGTGGCCAAGTGGACCGGCGTCCCGGTTTCGAAGATGCTGGAATCCGACCGGGAACGCCTGACTCGGCTCGAAGCGGAGCTGGCGCAGCGGGTGATCGGGCAGCGGCCGGCGGTCGAAGCCGTGTCCAACGCGGTGCGGCGAAGCCGTGCCGGCCTGAGCGACCCGAACCGGCCGACCGGCTCGTTCATCTTCCTCGGCCCCACCGGCGTCGGCAAGACCGAAACGGCGCGAGCGCTCGCCGAGTTCCTCTTCGATGACGAGCGCGCGATGGTCCGACTCGACATGTCGGAGTATATGGAGAAGCACTCGGTGTCCCGGATGATCGGAGCACCACCGGGATACGTCGGCTACGACGAGGGCGGCCAGCTCACCGAGGCGGTCCGGCGCCGGCCCTACAGCGTGGTGCTGTTCGACGAGGTCGAGAAGGCACACCCCGACGTCTTCAACGTCCTGCTGCAGATTCTCGACGACGGGCGCCTGACGGACAGCCAGGGCAGGGTGGTGGACTTCCGGAACACCGTCATCATCATGACCTCGAACATCGGGAGTCAGCTCATCCTGGACGCCGGTGAACAGGAAGGAAGCGGGTGGGGACTGGTAGAAGCCCAGGTCCGGGACCAGCTTCGCCACCACTTCCGGCCCGAGTTTCTCAATCGGGTAGATGACATCATCGTCTTCCGGCAGCTCGGCCGGGCGGACCTGGCGCAAATCGTCACGCTGCAGCTCGCGCGCCTCACGAAGATGCTCGCGGAGCGGAACCTCACCCTGAAGGTCACCCAGGAGGCGAAGGATCTCCTGGCCGCCGAAGGGTACGACCCGGTGTTCGGTGCCCGGCCACTCAAGCGGGTGATTCAGCGCCGGCTGCAGAACCCGATCGCGCTGGAGCTGCTCGAGGGTCACTTCGCGGATGGCGATACCATCGAGGTCGGCCGCGATGGGGATGCCCTGACCTTCCGCAAGCCGGCATGAGTTCCACGCCGGTTTCGGCCACCGATCTCGCAGGCATGCGTGCCGCGCTGGTGCTCGCTCGCGAGGCGGGCACCCGGGGAGAGGTCCCCGTGGGAGCGGTCGTGGTCCGGGGAGGGGCAATCGTCGGTCAGGCGCACAACGAGACGGTCATCGGACGCGACCCCACGGCACATGCCGAATTCCTAGCGGTGCAGCGCTCCCTCAAGCACGCGGGCTCGGACCGGCTGCCCGATGCGACCCTGTACGTCACGCTGGAACCGTGCGCGATGTGCGCCGGGGCGATCGTTCTCGCCAAGGTCGGACGGGTCGTCTTCGGGGCGTGGGACCAGAAGGCCGGGATGACCGGCTCGCTCGGTGATATCGTCCGGCATCCGCGGCTCAACCACCAGGCCGAAGTGCTGGGCGGGGTGCTCGAAGAGGAGTGCGGCTCGCTGCTCCGGGACTTCTTCGCGAGTCGGCGCTAGCGGATTCGCCCAGGTGATGGGCCCGGGCAGAGGGCCAGGCTGAGCAGGGTCACATCCCTGGCAGGCCGAGGTGCGTGCGCGCGCGGCGGGAGAGGGTGTGCCCGACGCTGAGGTGGAGCGCCTCGATCAAGCGAGCTGCGACCTCATGGCTCGAATCCTGGGCTCCGGCCAGGAACCGTACGGTGATCCGGTATCGCTCATTGCGAAACACCCAGGACGATCGGCTCGGGCGCACGGCATCCTCCAGCGCCTCCCTGAGGCCGTCAAATGCCGCCCCGGCATAACCGACAGTCAGCCGGTCCAGCACGCTTCCCGTCGGTCCGCACACATAGGCAACATTCCGCAGTTCCGGGCCTTGGGCCATCGAAATCTCCACAGCATCGGGGGGAGTGAGGTCGGCATAGGCTACGGGTCCAGCCTCCACGCGGCCATCCATCCATCGGACTAGCTCAGGATTCAGCGGGGTCAGCCCGCTGTCCGGCTCCCTCCCGGCAGGGGGGGCGTGCTCCGAGCCTCAAGACGGAAACCTCGGTGCAACCATTTCGGGCCGCCGAGCGTCAACAACCAGGTTCCAGCATGCAATCCGAGACATCGTTGAATTGCGCCATCGCGGATGCGCGGGTGTGCCTCTGGTTTGCGTACCCTGCAGTTCCCTAACACATTATCTCGCACCACCGTGGCTGATTCCCAGTCACAGCCAACACTTCAGTAGAGGGCCCGTCATGTCATTCCTTCGGTCGCGCCGGTCGCTGCTCATGGGCGGAGTGCTGCTCGTCGGTGTGCCGGCGGCATGGCTCTTCGCGCGCAACCCGGTCGGTGCCGAGGCGGCGGTGATCGCGAGGGTCAAGCGAGGCGAGTTCCGGGTGACGGTGACGACCTCGGGAGAGCTCCGGGCGCGGAAGTTCGTCCAGATCACCGCACCACCGAACGCTCAGCAGGCCGAGATCTACCAGATGAAGCTGGCCTCGATCGTCCCTGAAGGCACGGTCGTCAAGGAAGGGGACGTGGTGGCCGAACTCGATCGCTCGTCGGTCGCCTCGAAGGTGGCGGAAGTGAGCCTTGCCCTCCAGAAGGCGGAAGCGGTCTACGAGCAGGCCATGCTCGACTCCACCCTCAACCTCTCCAAGGCGCGCGAGGACATCCGCAGCATGGAGCTCGGCCTCGAGGAGAAGCGGCTGGCGAAGGAGCAGGCGGCCTACGAAGCCCCGACGGTCCGGCGGCAGGCGGAGATCGATCTCGAGAAGGCCGAGCGGGCCCTGGCGCAGGCCAGGCTGGACTATGCCACCCGGACCGAGCAGGCCCAGGCGAAGATGCGCGAGGTTGGTGCGGACCTCAATCGACAGAAGAACATGCTGCAGATGGTCCAGGACGTGATGCAGGGCTTCACGGTACGGGCACCGGCTCCCGGCATGGTGATCTATGTGAAGGAGTGGAATGGCAAGAAGCGCACGGCCGGGTCACAGGTGAACGCCTGGGATCCTGGCGTCGCGACGCTGCCGGATCTCACCCAGATGGAGTCGGTCACCTATGTGAACGAGATCGACGTGCGGAAGATTGCCGTCGGCCAGCCCACGGTCATCACGCTCGACGCCGATCCGACCAAGCGGCTCACTGGCAAAGTCACCAGCGTCGCGAATGTCGGGGAGCAGCGGCCCAACACCGACGCCAAGGTGTTCGAGGTGAAGGTCACGGTGGATCAGGCGGACACCACCCTCCGGCCGGGCATGACCAGTGGCAACGCGATCGAAACCCACAAGAGCGAGAACGCCCTCTTCATTCCGCTCGAGGCCGTGAGCAGCGAGCATGGCATCCCGCTGGTGTACAAGCAGACGGGATCGCGGATCATCAAGCAGGAGATCGTGACCGGCGCGATGAACGACGACGAAGTGATCGTGGAGCGCGGGCTGACCGAAGGGGAGCGGGTCCTGCTCTCGGTGCCGGCGGACAAGGAGAAGCTGGCGCTCGAACGACTCCCCGGTTCTACCGCCGGGGCCGCCGCGGGCGGGGACACTGCGTCCCCCGCCCGCACTCCGCTTCCCGCGCAGCCCGACTCCGCGAAGGCCGCCCTGCCGACGAAACCGCCGGCCAAGAAGAGCTGACGGGTGCGACTCGACCGCGAAGGCCTCGAGCGGCTCCGCGCGGAGGTCGTGACCCAGGGCAGCTTCGCCCTGCGGACGGCCTTCGAGGCGGTCCAGCACAACCGGCTCCGTGCCTCCCTGACCTCGCTGGGCATTCTGTTCGGTGTGGCATCGGTGATCGCCATGCTCGCCGTCGGAAATGGCGCGGAACAGGAGATCCTGGAGCAGATGCGTCTGCTCGGTTCCAACAATGTGATGATCACGCCGCTCGTCGAACAGAAGGAAGGGCGGGTCAAGGACCAGCCGGAGAAGCAGACCAAGAAGTTCACCCCCGGCCTCACCTACGACGATGCCAGGGCGATAGGCCGGGTCATTCCCGCGGTTGAAGCCACCAGCGCCGAGATCGTCGTGAACAGCACGATCACCCGCGAAGGCCGCAGCCGGTCGGGGAAGCTGCTCGGCGTGGATACCACCTATTTCCGCCTGACGAACCTTGCCCTCGGGGAAGGGCAGTGGTTCAATCCCGAGCAGGTGGAGCGCGGGCTCCCCGTGGCGATCATCGGGTACGGGGTGCGGACCCGGTTCTTCACCACTGAGGATCCGATCGGCCGCCCCATCAAGGTCGGAGATACCTGGCTCACGGTGGTGGGTGTGCTCGCGGACCGCCGGGTGAGCGCCGAGACGGCGCAGCGCCTCGGCATCCGCGACGCCAACCTCGATGTGTACGTCCCGGTGCATACGATGCTGCTCCGCTTCCGGAACCGGGCGCTGCTCACCCAACGGGACCTCGAGCAGGCGGCGAAGCAGGTGAATGTCTCCGTGAACGGGGAGGATCAGGAAAGCGACGAACAACGTGCGGAGCGGACCAACCTGCACCAGCTCGACCGGATCATCGTCCGGGTGGCGGATTCGCGCGAGGTGCCTGCGGTCGCGGAGATCACCCGGCGGATGCTGGAGCGGCGACACAACACCGTCGTGGACTTCGAGATCAGCGTCCCGGAGCTGCTGCTGAAGCAGGAGCAGCGCACCAAGACGATCTTCAATATCGTGCTCGGGGCGATCGCGTCGATCTCCCTCGTCGTGGGCGGGATCGGGATCATGAACATCATGCTCGCGTCGGTGCTGGAACGCATCCGCGAAATCGGCGTCCGCCGGGCGATGGGGGCCACTCAGAACGAGATCCTGTTCCAGTTTCTGAGCGAGGCGGTGCTCATCAGCGTCGCCGGCGGCGTCGCCGGCGTGATCCTCGGCGTGGCGCTCAGTGTCATCATCGAGCGGGCGGCGGGCGTCCGAACCATCGTCTCGACGCCGTCGGTCATCATCGCCTTCGGGGTCTCCTTCGCCGTTGGATTGATTTTCGGAATCGTTCCGGCCTATCGCGCCGCCCGCCAGGATCCGGTGACCTGCCTCCGCTACGAATGATGCCCATGATCAGAACGTCCCTGCCGGGATGGTGCCGCGTCCTCGCGACGCTCGGCACCGCCCTGCTGCTCGCCGCGCCGCTGGGGGCCCAGCAGGCCCTGACCCTGCCGCAGGCCATCGCCATGGCGCAGGAACAGAGTCCGCTGGCCCGGGCCGCCCGGGCGACCCGCGATGCGGCCCACTACCGCAACAGCGCCTTCTACTCAAGGCTGCTCCCGCAACTCTCGCTCGGTGGCACGCTGCCGGCCTACAACCGCTCGATCATCCAGGTACTCCAGCCTGATGGGAGCACGCTCTTCCGGCCCCAGGACCAGCTCAACTCGGCACTTACCGCGACGGTGACCCAGACCGTCCCGGGCACGGGCGGCGACTTCTTCATCTCCTCCTCGCTCGCCCGGCTGTCCGTCACCGGGCAGCAGTCGTTCCGGAGCTGGTCGTCGACCCCGGTGCTGATCGGGCTCCGCCAGTCGATCTTCCGGCCGAATACGGCGGGATGGGATCGCCGGGAACAGCCGTTCCGCTCCGAGTTTGCCGAACGCCAGTACCGCGAGGCGCGCGAAGACATCGCCGTGGCTGTGACCGGTCTCTTCTTCGACGTCTACGCCGCGCGCGTCGATCTCGAGAATGCCACCAAGAACGTTGCCGTCAACGACACGCTCTATCTCCTCAACAAGGGTCGATTCGAGGTCGGGAAGATCGGCGAAAACGACCTGCTGCAGAGCGAACTCGCGCTGCTCCGGGCCCGCACCTCCACCGACGGCGCGCTGCTCGCCTACCAGCGGGCCCTGGCCGCGCTCCGGCTCGGGGTGGGCGTCGCGCCGGGCACGCCGCTGGAAGTCGCGGTGCCGGCCTCCGTGCCGACCTTCGAGCCTGACACCGCCAAGGCGGAGTCGGAAGCGCTCCGCAACCGGTCCAGCATGACCGAGGCAGAGCTGCAGGATGTGCAGGCCCGGCGGCGGATCACCGAGGCGAAGCTCAACAACGGCATGGGGGCCACGGTGCAGGCGAGTTACGGCTTCAACGCCACCGGATCCGAGGCCAGCGCGGCCTATCGAAACCTGCTCGAGGCGCGGCAGTTCACCCTCGCCGTGGAGATACCCCTCATCCAATGGGGCGCCCGGAAAGAGGGAATCCAGGCGGCGCAGGCGGACCGGGAACGGGTGCAGAGCGAAGCCCAATCCACCCGGGAGCAGACGGCCCAGGAGGCCCACTTCGCCGCGCTGCAACTGCTGCAGGCCCGGCGGAACCTGGTACTCTCCGCCAAGGCGGACACCGTCGCCGGGCGCCGTTTCGAGGTCGCCTACAACCGCTACGTCATCGGCCGGATCGCCATCGACAACCTGTACATCGCGCAGTCCGAGAAGGACGCGGCGCTCGGTCAGTATGTGCAGGCCCTGCGAGGCTACTGGGTCGCGCACTACACGCTTCGCCGCGTCACGCTCTACGATTTCGAGGCCGACGCCCCGATCCGCTAGGGCGGGCATCCCGCGTCACCAGCGCTCAGGCGGGCGATCTCCGACGGAGGCCGCCCGCCTGCTCATCCCCCCGGGGGCCGCTCCCGGCCCGTGTCTCTCTCCCCTCCCCGGAATCCCTGTCACTGCGGAGGCAATTAGAATCCTGCAGGTGTTTCCGCGTCATTGGCGATGGCGCCGGGCCCGAGGTACAGTTCGCATCAGGTTGTCTGGGTGGACCTCTCGGCGGGGAGAGCATGACAGCACACAATCGGCAACCCACCGTGCGATCCCGATCGGCGAATGTCGCCGCAGGGGTCGTGCTTGGAGCGGTCTGTCTTGCGATCGCCCTCGCGTTCTGGGTGGCGCGAACCATCCGTGTGGCCGACGCATGGGTGGAGCACACGCATCAGGTTCTCGATGCAGCGCAGGAGCTCGGGCGGGATGCCGCGCTGGCGCAGGCGGAGTACCGGGGCTTCCTCATCACCCGCGATCCCCGCTTTCACGACGACTACCATCGCACCGTCACGGGAATCGATTCGTCGATGCAGCGCCTCGCGGAGCTGACGACGGACAATCCGGGGCGGATTCGCCAGCTCGGCCAACTCCATGGACTCCTCGCCGACCAGAGCGCGTTTCGCGACAGCGTCATCCTGATCGCCGCCCGCGATCCCTCCGGCGCCCGGCACGCCCTGGATGATACGGCGGCGAGCATGCGGCGCGGATCGATCGAGGCCATGCTCCTCGACATCGAGGCCCAGGAGCGCGCACTGCTGGCCGAGCGGCTTCACCAGGAGCGGGTGGCGCGGCAGTTCGCCCTGGCCGTGCTCGTCGGAATGCTCTGTGGCGCCATCGCGCTGGGTGCGTGGGTCGTCCGGGAACTCAGGCGTCAGGCACACAGCCTCGCCTCCAGCGAGGCGCGCTACCGGATCCTGACCGATGACAGCCCGGACGGGGTGCTCGTCCTCTCCGGTGGCCGGGTCCGGTATGCCAACAGCGCCGCGGCCGAAATGTGGGGACTCGGTCACGCCGAGCACCTGCTTGGCCGTGCCATCCTGGAGCTGATCCATCCGGATGACCGCGAGGTGAAGCAAGAGCGTATTCGTTCCGTGACGGAGTCAGGGGTGCGCACGTCCCCCCGGATCATCAAACTGCTGCGGCTGGACGGCGGCATCACGGAGGTGGAGGGGCGTGGCTCACCCGTGGAGTTCGACGGTGAGCGGGCCGTCCAGGTCATCGTGCGCGACGTAAGCGAGCGTCGTCGGGCGCAGGCCGCCCTTGCGCTGAGCGAAGCACGGTTCCGATCGGTCCTCGAGGGGATGAGCGAGGGCGTCGTGCTGCTGAATGCCACCGGCGCCATCCAGCTCTGGAATCCCGCCGCCGAGCGGATCCTCGGACTCACCCGCCAGCAGTTCGCGGAGCGCACGACTCTCGACCCGCGCTGGCAGGTCACCAACGAGGACGGTGTATCGCTGTCCGGTGATCAGCGTCCCGGGATGGTCGCCCTCCGTACGGGGGTCCCCGCTGGCGGTTACCTGTCCGTGGATCGGGGAGATCGGGAGCGTGCCTGGATTCGGGTGACGGCGGTGCCCCTCCGCGCGCCTGGCGATGCGGCGCCGCAGGGGGTGATCACGACCTTCGTCGACATGACGCCGGAACGGGAGGCCCGGCAGCGGATCGCCGAGAGCGAGGCGCGCTACCGGCTGCTGGCCGACAACAGTCACGACATGGTCAGCCGGCGCACCCTGGACGACCGGATCGAGTACGCCAGTCCCTCGCACGAACTCGTGCTCGGCTGGGCACCAGCCGAGATGGAAGGCCGGAGCGCCTTCGACTTCCTCCACCCGGAAGATGCGGAGCGCATCCGCAACGGGCCCAGGCGGATGGTCCAGGCAGGCGAGCGGGCTGGCCCGATGGAAGTGCGCGTGCGCCACAAGGCAGGCCATTACGTCTGGGTGGAGAGCGTCGTCACGCCGCTCAAGGACGGGGCCGGGACGCCGACCGGGTATCTGGTTGCGGCCCGGGACATCTCAGATCGGCGGGAAGTCGAGGAGCAGCTCCGGCATTCGCAGAAGATGGAAGCCATGGGCCGCATGGCGAGTGCGGTCGCGCACGACTTCAACAACCTGCTCACCATCATCCGGTCGACCGCCGAACTGGAGCAGGGCGATCGACAGGCTGGGCGGCATGGGGAGTCCCACCTCGAGGACCTGATCGATGCTACGGAACGTGCGTCCGCGCTGACCGCGATGCTGCTGGCGTTCAGTCGCCACGAGCATTCCGAGCCGGCCGTCGTGCAGGTCGCTCCGACCCTCCGCGGCGCGGTCGAGTTGCTGAGTCGGCTCACCGCGCCGGTGGCGACGGTCGAGCTGGACATCACGGCCATGGCCGAGGACGCCAACATCGTCGCCGACGCGCTCCAGTTCGAGCGCGCCCTGTTCGATCTCGTCATCAACGCGCGGGACGCCAGTCCTGACGGAAGTCGTATCGAGGTGCGCTGTGATGTCACGCGACTGGTCACGGATCGTGTCCACCGCTTCGGAACGATTCCCGCCGGCGAGTATGTGACGGTCGCGGTGCGCGACACCGGGCGGGGCATGGACGAGGCTGTACTCTCGCGCCTGTTCGAGCCCTTCTTCACCACGAAGCCCCAGGGCGAGGGCACGGGACTCGGACTCGCCAGTGTGTACGGCATCGTCCGCGAAGCGTTTGGCAGCGTCACCGTCGAGACCGCGGTGGGCTGGGGTTCCACCTTCACGATCTTCTGGCCGCGGACGCAGCGCGTCGACATCGTCCGGCCGGACGATCGCTCGCTGGTCGGCAAGTCGTCAGGAACGGGATCGGCGGGTCAGCGGGCGGTCCTGCCACAGCCTGTCCCGGGGGGCACCCTGCTGCTGGTCGACGATGAGGAGGATGTGGTACAAACCACCCGGAAGATCCTGCGCCGACGAGGCTATCAGGTGCTGACGGCGGGGAGTGCCGCGGAGGCCCTGGCGCTGGTCCGTGAGGAAGGGAGTGCGATTCGCGCGCTCATCACCGACGTCCGCATGCCCGGGATGTCGGGCACCGAACTGGTAACCACGCTCATTGGACAGGGGGTAGACCTCCCCGTGCTCTTCATTTCCGGGCAGCTCGAGGCGCCGCTTCCCACCGACTGGCCTGCGACGGTGCCGAGGCGATTCCTCGCCAAGCCGTTCTCGATGGACAGGCTCCATCGTGCCGTCGAGCAGATTCTTGCCCCCGGAACCGGCCCGGCCGCCGGGTCGCAGCCCGGGGAGGGTGCCACAAGCCCCGGGCCCGCATTATCTTAGGCGCCGCTGGACAGGTGTCCGAGTGGCTGAAGGAGCCGGTCTCGAAAACCGGTAAACCGGCAACGGTTTCGAGGGTTCGAATCCCTCCCTGTCCGTGAAGTTCATTCCAGGGGCGCCCGCAACGGCGTCCCTGCAATGTTTTCGGCCCCTGCTGCCGATACTACCGGCATGCCGAACCTCCGTGCCATGACCCCTGCCTCGCTCGACCAGCTCACCGGTTCAGTGCTCGGCCTCGCCATCGGCGACGCCCTGGGCGCGGTCGTGGAGGCCCATCCCCCGGAAGATGCCCGTCGCTACGTCGAGACGGTCCTTCGCCCCGGCGGCCTGCCGTCCAGGGGCCCCGGGCGCTTCTGCTTCGGCCAGGTCACGGATGACACCCAGCTCACCCGCGAACTGCTGCTGAGCATCGTCGACGCCGGGCGATTCGACCCCGCGCGCTTCGCGATCCGGCTGCTCAACTTCGTGGCCTCGGGCAGGATGGTGGGGGGCGGACCGGCGTCCAACGCTGCCGCACGGCAGCTCGCACTCGGTACGCCGTGGCACGAGGCGGGGATGCCGGCCCCCTACGCGGGCAACGGAGCGGCGATGCGGGCGGGGCCGCTCGGACTCCTCTACGGTCAGGACCTGCGGCAGCTCGCCCGGATCGTCTGCGACCAGACGCGGGTCACCCACCAGGATACCCGCTGTTCCGCAGGCGCCCTGGCCATCGCCGGCGCGACGGCCTTCGCGGCCCGCCGCGAGGTCGTGCGGCCCACCGACTTCCTGGTCGAACTGAGCGAGCTGATCGAGCCGATCGACGCCGCCTTCGCGACCGTGGTCTGGGATGTCGCAAATTGGGTCCAGCTTCCCCCGGATCAGGCCGCGGGGTTCCTGCAGGAGCAGGATCTCGAGCCCGAAGCGCGGCGCGGCTGGCATGGCATCTCGTCCTTCGTCACCAGCAGCGTCTGCTGGAGTCTGTACGCCTTTCTGCAGTCGCCGGATGATTTTCGGGGTGCGCTCTGCACCGCCATCGGGGTCGGTGGGGACACCGATACGATGGCCGCGATGACGGGAAGCATCCTCGGCGGTCGCCTGGGCAGGGCGGCGCTGCCACAACCCTGGTACGCCACGCTGACGGATGCCGGCACGTGGCAGGTCGGCGACCTCGAGCTCCTCGCGGAGCGGGTCGCCCTCACACTCGAAAGTGAGCGGATGGATCGATGATGCCGAAGTCTGATGCGGGAGCCGGGCTCCATCCGAGGATCCTCGTCGCCGACGATGACGAGCAGTACCGCCTGATGCTGCAGCGCTCGCTGGAGCGGGCCGGTTACACCGTCACGAGCGCGGACAACGGCATGACGGCCATCGCGGCCGCCATGCGCGAGGAGCACGCGCTGGCGGTGCTCGATCTGCTGATGCCGGAGAAGGAAGGACTGGAGACGATCCGGGAGCTGCGGGCCCTCCGCCCGGCGATGCCGCTGATCGCGATCTCCGGGGGAGGGCGGGGGGATCCGGCCAACTACCTTCGCGCGGCGCGGCTGCTCGGGGCGACCGCGGCGCTCGCCAAGCCGTTCTCAATCCAGGATCTGCTTCGCGTCGTCCGAGAGACCCTCCCAACCGGAATTGCCAGCCCCGGCTGAGTGGACGAAGCGACCCGGCCTCACTCCTTGAGGTTCTGGCGGAGCTTCGCCACGTCCAGCATCGGGATCCCACCCTCCGTCGGCACCAGGATCACCAGGTTGCTCGACCCCTTCATGTCGTGCAGGACCTCCAGGTACTGCTTGGTGAGCGCCTCCGCGGTGAGCGTCTGGTTGAGCAGGCGCTGCTGATCGCTCTGCAGTCGCGCCACCTCCACCCGGTGCCGTTCGGTCTGGATCTGCTGCTCCTGGGCGATCTTCGCATTGATCGCGTTCACGACCTGTTCCGGCGGCTGGAGATCCCGCAGGAAGAACGCCGTCACCTCGGCGATCCGGAACGGCTCGCCGCCCGCCCGGGGCTGGGTGATGAGCGCGGAGTCGACCAGGGACTGCATGTAGCGGGCGATCTCGGTCCGCTTGGCGATGTCATTGATGGAGAACTTCCCCATCCCGTCGCGCACCCCCTGCCGGATCGCATTGAGCACGATCGAGTGGATCTGCTCCTCGGAACCGATTTCGGTGAAGATGCGCGGGGCATCCTGGGGATTGATCTGCCAGCGGAGGCCGGCATCGACCGTCATGCCCATCTGCTCGCTGGAGAGGGTCGCGATGGTCTCGGCGTCTTCGCCGACCCGGGGGAACTGCTCCTCGCGGGTCGAGTACCGCTCCACGGAGGACCAGGGCGTCACGAAGTGCACGCCGGGCAAGAGCGGCGTCCCGTCCACGGTGCCGAAGGCGTGCTTCACCCCTACCGTACCAGGCTCGACGATGACGACCAGCGAGCCGACCAGAAACAGCAGGCCGAGGGTGGTGAAGACGAAGGAGAAGGCGCGGAGGATGCCGGAGCTCTTGGCGCCCGAGGCGCCGGAGCGGGCGACCATCATGAAGATCGCCACGAGCAGGAGGACCCCGCCGAAAATCAGCTTGCCCACGAGTCATGTCCTTGAAGGGGTGTGATGCAGGAACGTACAGCGTCCCGGACCGGCCCGTCAGGGGAGTGCTCAAGCCGGTCCGTCCGGCGACGATAGTGGGATGGACGTTCCAGGTCCCGACCCGCGAGGAGCAGGCGCTCTGACCGAATCGCCCCGAAGCACTGCCGACAGCGTTGCCGACGCACGCCCTCCGCATCCCCCGGATGCCAAGGACGGTGCCGAACGCCAGGCGCGCCTGTTCCGTCGCCTCGAGGAAATGGTACCCGTGGGGGGGTGGGAGCTGGACCTCCGGTCCCGGAGGCTCTTCTGGACCGAGGAGGCCTTCCGAATCCACGAAGCCGACCCCGACAGCTACCAGCCAGACCTCGAATCGGCCATCCGCTTCTACGCCCCCGAGAGCATCCCGATCCTGGAAGACGCCATCGACCGTGCGCTTCGGCTGGGCGTCCGCTACGATCTCGAACTCCGGCTGGTCACCGCCCGGGGGCGGAGCATCTGGGTGCGGACGACGGGCGCTGCCGAGTACGAAGCGGGGGAGCCGGTCCGGCTCTCGGGGGCGCTCCAGGACATCACCGATCGGGTGCTGGATCGCGCGTCGCTCCGCGACAGCGAGGCGCGGGTGTCCGGGATCGTGGCGATGGCGCTGGACGCGATCGTCGTGGTGCACGATGACGGCCTCATCACCCTCTTCAATCACGCCGCCGAGACCATGTTCGGGATCTCCGCCGCGGAGGCCCTGGGCCAGCCGGCAGCGCGGTTCTTTCCGGAATGGGAGGCTGGGTTTGCCCTGGAGGGACGTCGCCGTGGCACCGCGAGGCGCGGGACCGGGGAGCCCTTCGAGTGTGAGACCGCGATCGCCCGGGCATTTCACGCCGGCAGCGCACTTTCGACGATCATCGTGCGAGACCTCTCCGAACTGGCCCGGGCCGAGGCGGCCCGTGACCTGCTGGAACAGCAGCTCCGCCAGGCGAGCAAACTCGAAGCGATCGGGACGCTCGCAGGCGGCATTGCCCACGACTTCAACAATATCTTCGGCGCCGTGCTGGGGAATGCGGAGATGGTGCTGGCCGACCTGCCCGATGGGCATCCGGCCCGCCTGTCGCTCGAACAGATCCTGAAGAGCACCGACCGCGCGAGCCACCTGGTGCGCCGCATCCTCGCCTTCAGCCGCGAACAGGCGCAACAGCGCCAGCCCATCGAGCTCGAAGGGGTTATCCGGGAATCGGTGCAACTGCTCCGCGCGACCCTGCCATCCTCGATCGAGCTCACTGCCGATCTCATGCCCAGGGCGCCGCTGGTCTTCGCCGACGAAGGCCAGGTGCAGCAGGTGCTGATGATCCTTTGCACCAACGCTGCCCAGGCGATCGGCGACCGCCCGGGGAGGATCGGGATCGAACTCACGGTGCACGATCTCGACGCCCTGGCTGCCTCGGCTCTGCCCGAGATGCGGGCCGGGCGGTTCGTCCGGCTCTCGGTAACCGACGACGGGCCGGGCATGAGCGCGGAGACGCTGGAACGGGTCTTCGATCCATTCTTCACCACCCGGCAGCCGGGCGAGGCGAGCGGCCTCGGACTCTCGGTCGCGTACGGCATCGCACGCGCCCATGACGGCTGCATCATCGGCTTCAGCCAGCCCGGGCGCGGCACGGCCTTCCACCTCTACCTGCCGACCTGGGACGTCGCGCCGGCACCGCTCGCGGAACACCAACCGGTCGGCGAGGGGCATGGGGAACGGGTGCTGCTGGTCGACGACGAGGACTCGCTGATCTTCGTCGGCGAAATGCTGCTCCGGCGACTGGGATACACCGTCTCTTCCTTCACTGATCCCGTCGCCGCGCTCGCGGAAGTGCGGCGCGACGGCGACACCATCCGCCTGATTGTCACCGACCTCACCATGCCCGTGATGGGCGGCCTCGAACTCGCCCGCGAAGTGCAGCGGATGAAGCCGGGATTGCCGGTGCTCCTGACCACCGGGTATGCCGGCAAACTCGACGCGGCCACCCTCGAGCGCGACGGTGTCGTGGGCGTGATGCAGAAGCCGTATACCTCCGCGACGCTCGGTCGCGCGATACGCGAGGCAATCAGCCGCATCCACGTCGCCTAACCGGTTCACCTGCGCTCAACACCTGTCCTGCGTGAAGGCGTTGCAGCGAGCCATATGAAGATTCGCTCGGCAATCTGTCTCAACTTCGATCGCTTTTCCTCCCCGTGTGATGCGCCCTCAACCATTGCTGCGCGCTGCCGATACAGTCCCTAGCGAGCGACCGTGCAGGCGGACTCTCCCACGCAGGGAAATCCAATCCACCCGGCCAGCGACGGCGATCAGTCCGTAGCTCGCGACTCAGTCTTCCGCCGGCGGGCGGGCGGACGTGAACCCGGAGATTCACGAGGGTCAACAAGGAGACGGTCATGGCGACGGCGGTCGAGCTGGATTCGGACATCACGGAGCAGTCGGAAGCGGCACGCGTCCTCGACCTGCAGGGCAAGATCGACGCGATCAACCGGGTCCAGGGCGTCATCGAGTTTGCGCTCGACGGCACGGTGCTCGATGCCAACGAGAATTTCCTGAACGTGCTCGGGTATCGCCTCGAGGAGATTCGCGGACGGCACCACCGGATGTTCGTCGAGCCGGCATTCGCGGCCAGCGAGGAGTATCGTCGCTTCTGGGCCGCGCTCAACGCGGGTGAGTTCCAGGCCGCCGAGTACAAGCGAATCGGGAAGGGCGGGAGGGAAGTCTGGATCCAGGCGAGCTACAATCCGATCTTCGACCAGCAGCGCCGGCCCACCAAGGTGGTCAAGTTCGCCACCGACATCACCGCCACCAAGCTTCGCAACGCCGAGTTCGAGTCCCAGATCGCCGCCATCCAGAAGTCGATGGCCACGATCGAGTTCCAGATGGATGGCACGGTCATCACCGCCAACGAGAACTTCCTGAAGGCCCTGGGCTACGGGCTCGACGAGATCCGCGGTCGTCACCACCGGATGTTCGTCGACGCGAAGTTCGCACAGGGCGACGAGTACCGCCGGTTCTGGGCGGACTTGAACGCCGGCCGCTATCAGGCGGGCGAGTTCAAGCGGATCGGGCGGGGGGGGAAGGAGGTCTGGATCCAGGCGAGCTACAATCCGATCCTCGACCTGAACGGCCGTCCGCTCAAGGTCGTGAAGTTCGCGATCGACACCACGGAGGTGCGCGAGATCATCAACGCCGTGGTCCGGAACTCGAAGAGCCTGGCCGAGTCGGCCGAGGAACTGACCCGGATCAGTCAGGAGATGGGCAAGACCGCGCGGGAGACCTCGGATCAGGCGAGCGTGGTGTCCGCGGCCTCCGAACAGGTCTCGCGCAACGTGCAGACGGTCGCGACCGGGTCGGAGGAGATGAGCGCGTCGATCAGCGAGATCTCCAAGAACGCCGTCGAGGCCGCCCGGGTCGCCACCAACGCGGTGAAAGTCGCGGAAGCCACGGACGCCACCGTCGGCAAGCTGGGCGAGTCCAGCGCGGAGATCGGCAAGGTCATCAAGGTCATCACCTCGATCGCGCAGCAGACGAACCTGCTGGCGCTCAACGCGACGATCGAAGCGGCCCGGGCGGGCGAAGCGGGACGCGGCTTCGCGGTGGTCGCCAACGAAGTGAAGGAACTGGCGAAGGAGACCGCGCGCGCCACGGAAGACATCGGCCAGAAGATCGAGGCGATCCAGGGCGATACCCGGCAGGCGGTGCAGGCGATCCGCGAGATCGGGACGATCATCGATCAAATCAACGGCATCCAGACCGCCATCGCCGGCGCGGTCGAGGAGCAGACGGCGACCACCAACGAGATGAGCCGGAACGTCTCCGAGGCCGCCAAGGGGACCGACGAGATCGCGAGCAACATTCAGCAGGTGGGCGACGGGGCCCGCGGGACGGCGGAGGGAGTTGCCCGGACGCAGCGTGCCGCCGAGGCGCAGGCGAAGCTGGCGGCCGAGCTGCAGCGGCTCACCGCACGCTTCGCCGAGTAGCACGCGGACCCCTGGAGGACCGCCCCTCGCGCCCCGGCGCGGGGGGCGATCCGTTTGGGGGAAACTGCCGGTGGCGGGGCGCGGTGGGGCTGGCTAAACTTCCCGGCCGCGCTCCTGAGGATTTCGGCGCGGCAGGACCCCGGGACTGGTGCTCGAGTGGTTTAAGAGGCACGCCTGGAAAGCGTGTGTACCTTGCAAGGGGTACCGAGGGTTCGAATCCCTCCCGGTCCGTTGCTGCGCGACGACTCCCCGTCGTTGCGCGATGGCTGTTTTGGGCTGGATGGCGAAAGGGCAGCTCGTTCCGAGCTGCCCTTTGCCTGTTTCGACGGTCATTCGCTGGCCGACTGCGCTAGCGGAACAGGTTGAAGTGCCGCAGCAGCCACCAGAGCAGGAGAAACACGAGGACGGTGCTGATGCATCCCCCGCCCAGCTTGTTCGCGCCCCAGCCGGCGGCGAGTCCGCGCAGGATCTTGCTCATGCGACGGTCACTGCGTGCGGTTGGAGGTCGGGTGCTTCCTCCGCTTGGCGCCCCGAACGCTGGCTGAAGCCTTGTCCGGGCCACCCGTGGCCTCTTCCTCCTCGGTCGACTCGTCGGTGAGGGCCAGGGTGCTGGGCACCACGATGTCGGTCGAAATCTTGCTGAGAAGCTTGTTCGCGCCGTGTTCCTCGTGCAGCGTGGCCTCCAGCAGGGCGACGACCTCATCCATCTCCAGCGCTTCGGCGAACGCCTTCATGTTCCCGTAGGCCGCCATCTCGTAGTGCTCCACCCGCTGCGCACTGGCGATGAGGCCCGCATCGATCACTTCCGGGCTCCCTTCCTCTTCCATCATCTCCGCCGCCTCCTGGATCAACCCGTCGATGGCGGGGCACTTCTTCGTCTTCGCCGCCGCGCCGAGTACCTCGAATACCTGCTCGAGACGGCTGACGTGCTCGGCGGTCTGGGTGGCGTGCTCGGTGAACGCCGCCTTCAGTTCGGCCGTGGAGGCGGCCTTCGCCATCTTCGGGATCGCCTTCACCAGATGCTTCTCGGCGTAGTAGATATCCTGCAACTGTTCGATGAGCAGATCGTCGAGCTTGTTGAGCGACATGGTGCAACTCCTATGAATAGTCGGTCGTGAACTGATGTTGGGAAGCCGCACGGTGTACGCGCGGGGGTACCTGCGAGGAAAGCTGCGTTGCGAGGGCCGCCGTTCGCGCAGTGGCGCGTCGACGAGTCACTACGCTAACGCCCCGCGCGCGGCGGGCGCAATCAACCCTGCGTTGTAGTCCGATCGAGCGGCCTCCTCTGGCGGATCCCCGTCGCAGGGAACGGGGGCCCCTGTAGCAGTTTCAGGACAATCCCGGCTCGCGGAGAACCAATTCCGGGCTCTCAGCGTATCATTGGTATACCAACCTGCGTCAGGAACCTCATGCTGATCCGTCGCGCGCCCGATCTCCGATCCTCCGACATCACCGGGGAGGCGCAGTATCTCAACCGGCGAGCCTTCCTCGCCGGCCTCGCCGGCGCCGGGCTCCTCCTGACGGTCGGCGAGCGGGCTGCGCTGGCACAGGGCATTGCGCGCGAGGGCGCACGCCGCCTCGCCGGCGATGACGACAAGCTGACCCCCTACGAGTCGGTTACGACGTATAACAACTTCTACGAGTTCGGAACCGACAAGGAGGACCCGGCGGCCAACGCCAAGGCCTTCCGCACCCGCCCCTGGAAGGTCCGCATCGATGGCGAGGTCGCCAAGCCGGCCGACTACGATCTCGATGTGCTGGTGAAGCCGTACAAGCTCGAGGAACGGGTCTACCGGCATCGGTGCGTGGAGGCGTGGAGCATGGTCATCCCCTGGCAGGGATTTCCGCTGCGCGACCTCATCGCGAAGGTGCAGCCGACCAGCCGCGCGAAGTTCGTGGAGTTCACGACGCTGCTCGATCCGGAGCAGATGCCGGGGCAAAAGAGCCGGCTCTTTCCGTGGCCCTACAAGGAGGGGCTACGGATGGACGAGGCGATGCACCCGCTCACGCTGCTGGCCACGGGGCTCTACGGGAAGACGCTGCCGAACCAGAACGGCGCGCCGCTCCGCCTGGTGACCCCGTGGAAGTACGGCTTCAAAGGGTGCAAGTCGATCGTCCGCATCCGCTTCACGGAGCAGCAGCCGATGAACACCTGGCAGGCGATCGCTCCCGACGAATACGGGTTCTACGCCAACGTGAATCCGGAGGTCGATCATCCGCGCTGGAGCCAGGCACGCGAGCGCCGCATCGGCGAGCTCTTCAAGCGGAAGACGCTCCCGTTCAACGGGTATGCCGACCAGGTGGCCGGGCTCTACTCGGGAATGGACCTCGTCCGGAACTTCTGAGTCCCTGCCGGCGTTGAAGCGGAGCAGGGGCTTCCTGCGGGGGATTCCTCGGGGCATCGGCCCCCGGGAATCCCCCGCCGTCATGCGGATCACTTTGGAGTGTGGATGACTCGGCTTCAATTCACCACTCGTGTCCTCAAGCCGGCCGGGTTCCTCGCGGCGCTGGGACCCCTGGCATGGCTGGTGTGGGCCGCATTCGGCGGCGGCGACCTCGGTGCCGACCCGATCAAGACGATCCAGGTCACCACCGGGCTCGCGACCCTGGTGCTGCTGCTCGCCGGCCTCGCCGTCACCCCGGTGCGGAAGATCTTCCACTACGGTGAGCTGATCCGGGTGCGGCGCATGCTGGGCGTCTTCGCCTTCGTCTACGCGCTCCTGCATGCTGTGACCTACTTCGTCTTCGATCAGTCGCTCGACCCGGCGCTCATCTGGGCCGACACGGTGAAGCACCCGCGGATCGCGGTGGGTTTCGTCGCCTTTCTGCTGCTGATTCCGCTGGCAGCTACCTCGACGGACGGCATGATCCGGAAGCTGGGCAAGCGCTGGGGGCGGCTGCACCGGCTGGTCTACCTGGCCACGACACTCAGCATTCTCCATTACCTGATGGTGCAGAAGCTGGACCTCTCCAAGGGGCTGCTCTACGCCGCCGTCTTCGCCCTGCTGATGCTGCTCCGACTGCCCATCGTGGCCAGTCTGAGGCTCCGGGTCCCGCGGACCGAGTAGCGAGGCGGGCGGGGACTCGCTACTTTCCTCGCACCATGCCCTCCCGCTCGACCCTGCTTGACGAACGGGCGATCGCCCGAGCCCTCACCCGCATGGCTTCCGAATTACTGGAACAGTGCCACGGCACGACCGACGTGATACTCGTCGGGATCCAGCGGCGTGGCGTGGAACTGGCCCAGCGCCTGGCGAAGCTCGTGGAAGGCCTCGAGGGCCGGCCGATCCCCACCGGAAAGCTCGACATCACCCTGTATCGCGACGACCTGCAGGCGGTCGGCCCGCGCCCGGTCATCGGCGAGACCCAGCTCCCCTCCGACCTCGACGGCCGCACGGTCGTCATCGTGGACGACGTGCTCTACACGGGCCGGACGATCCGGGCCGCGCTGGATGAGCTCGCCGACTTCGGCCGGCCCAGGCGGATCCTGCTCTGCGTGCTGGTGGACCGCGGCGGGCGGGAATTGCCGATCCAGCCGGACATCGTGGGGCTTCGCCAGGCGATCGGGGCACGGGAACGGGTGGACGTGCTGGTGCAGGAGCTCGACGGCCGCGACGCCGTCGAACTCGTCCGGAGCGATCCGTGAGCCCCCTCTCCCTCGGCAAGGATCTGGTCGGGCTCGAGCACCTGTCCGCCGATCAGTTGCGGCTCATCCTGGATACCGCCGAGCACTTCAAGGAAGTGAGCGAGCGGCCCATCAAGAAGGTGCCGGCCCTTCGGGGCAAGACGATCGTCAATCTCTTCTTCGAAGCCTCCACCCGCACCCGCATCTCCTTCGAATTCGCCGAGAAGCGCCTCTCTGCAGACACCGTGAACGTCGCGGCCAGCGGCAGCTCGGTCTCCAAGGGCGAGACGCTGGTGGACACCGCCCGCAATCTGGAAGCGATGCGGATCGACATGGTGGTGATCCGCCACCACGCCTCCGGTTCCGCCGAATTCCTGGGCAACCGCATCCGCTCGAACGTGATCAACGCCGGCGACGGCAAGCACGAGCACCCCACGCAGGGCGTGCTCGACATCCTCACGCTCCGCGACCGGTTCGGGAAGATCGAGGGCCTCAAGATCGCCATCTGCGGCGACGTGCTGCACAGCCGCGTGGCACGCAGCAACATCTGGGGCCTCAAGAAACTGGGTGCCGAGGTGGCGGTCTGCGGTCCGCACAGCCTGATGCCGCGGGGAATCGCGGACCTGGGCGTCGAGGTGATCCCGCGGATCGATGACGCGATCGCCTGGGCCGACGCCCTGAATGTGCTCCGGCTTCAGCTGGAGCGGATGACCAGCGGGTTCATCCCGAGCCTGCGCGAGTACAACCGGGTCTTCGGGGTGACGCGCGAGCGTCTCGAACGCGCGAAGCGGGACGTGGTGATCATGCACCCCGGCCCGATGAATCGCGGGGTCGAGATCGACAGCGACGTCGCCGACGGACCCTTCAGCCTGATCCTGCCACAGGTGACCAACGGGGTCGCGGTCCGGATGGCCGTGCTCTACCTGCTCGCCGGCGGGACGTCGGATACACAGCACAGTGGAGGCAGCGAGTGACGCGCCCGATTCTCATCAAGGGGGGCCGGGTGATCGACCCGTCCCGCCGCACCGATGGCGTGGCGGACGTCTACCTGGCCGACGGCCGGGTGGCCTCCGTCGGGCTCAACATCGCCGGCGAGGACGGCTGTCTGATCATCGACGCGAGGGGGAAGGTGGTCACTCCCGGGCTGATCGATCTGCACGTGCACCTGCGCGAGCCGGGGTTCGAGGACCTCGAGACCGTCGCCACGGGCGCCATGGCGGCGGCGGCCGGTGGCTTCACCGCCGTCTGCGCCATGCCCAACACCGATCCTCCGCTCGACAACCAGGGCGCGATCGGCTTCGTGATCAGTCAGGCGCAGAAGGCCGGCAAGGCCCGGGTCTACCCGATCGGCACGATCTCCCTCGGCCAGAAGGGGGAGAAGCTCTCGGAGTTCGGGGAGCTGATGAGTGCCGGCGCGGTGGCGGTCAGCGACGACGGCAAGCCCGTCATGTCGAGCCACCTGATGCGGACCGCGATGGAGTACGCGAAGACCTTCGGCATCCCGGTGGCGGATCACTGCGAGGAGATCACGCTCGCCCACGCCGGCGCCATGCACGAAGGGATCGTGGCCACCAAGCTCGGACTCAAGGGGATCCCGTCTGCGGCGGAGGAGATCCACGTCGCCCGCGACATCATCCTCTCCGAACTCACGGGCGCGCACATCCATCTCTGCCACATGAGCACCCGCGGGTCGGTGTCGCTCATCCGGCGCGCCAAGGACATGGGCCTCCGGGTGACCGCCGAAGTCACACCGCATCACTTCACCCTGACCCACGAGGCGTGCCTCGGTTACAACACCAACGCGAAGATGAATCCGCCCCTCCGCGAGTGGGAGGATGTCGAGGCGGTGCGCGAGGCACTCAAGGACGGCACCGTGGACGTCATCGCCACCGACCATGCGCCGCATCCCTACGACGCGAAGGAGCGGGAGTTCGACGACGCCCCGAACGGCATCCTCGGCCTGGAGACGGCCTTCGGCCTGGCGATCACCGAGCTGGTGCGGCCTGGCATCGTCGCGCTCCCGGATCTCCTCTACCGGATGAGCACCCGTCCCGCTCAGCTCTTCAACCTCCCCGGGGGTAGTCTCGCGGTAGGCGCCCCGGCCGATATCGCCATCTTCGATCCCGAGACGGAATGGACGGTGGAACCCTCCCGGTTCTACTCCAAGAGCCGCAACACCCCCTTCGGTGGCCGCAAGCTCTTCGGCCGTGCCGAACTCACGATCGTCCGGGGACGGGTCGTCTACGACCGCGCCAGCGCCTGAGCTTCGTTACCCCGCGCCGGCCCAGGCGGCCGCGGCGATCGTGCAGTGCTGCCGCCGCCTCTGGGAAGCGCGGCTCATCGCCGGGGCTGACGGCAACGTATCGGTGCGGATCGGGGACGATGCCGTCCTCGTCACCCCCAGCGGCCTCCTCAAGGTGGAACTTCGGCCAGCCGATCTGGTCCGGGTCAGCCTAGCGGGAGAAACCCGGGGCGGCTTTCGTAAAGCCACTACAGAGTTAGATTTGCATCTGCGAGTCTACCGGGAACGCCCCGATGTCGGTGCCGTGGTGCATGCCCACCCGCCCACCTCCACCGGCTTCGCGGTGGCGGGGGAGCGGATTCCCTCGGATGTACTCCCTGAATTGGCGCTGCTCTTCGGCGAGGTCATCCCCCTCGTCGCCTATGCCACCCCAGGGACACCGGAAGTCGGCGAGATGCTGGCTCACCACCTTGGGCCGCATGCGGGAGCGCTACTCGCGAACCACGGCGCGGTCACGTGGGGTGCCGACCTCGCCACGGCGCGGGTTCGAATGGAAAGTCTGGAGCATGCCGCCCGGATCCTGCTGGCGGCACGCGCCATCGGGCGGGTAACGCACCTGTCTGCTGAACAGGTCCAAGCGCTGGTACGGCCGAGAAGGAAGACGCGGACATGACCAAGCCGACTCCAGAGAGCGGTAACTCGATCGAGCGACTGCTGCAGGATCGCAGTCAGTTCGTCAGCTGGCTCACCAAGCTGAACGCCACGGGGGAGACGACGCCGGCCGTCCCCGAGGCGGTCCGCAGCCGAGTGCGCGCCGATTACGAGCGGCGGCTGGATGCCGTCCTGGAGGAACTCCGGGGCCATACCGCCTCACTGGAAGAGCAGGTCGAGGACCTCTCCACCCGCGCCGCGCTTCTTACCACGCGCGAGAACGAGCACAAGGAACAGCTCTCGGAGGCTGAAGTCCGGCATCTCGTCGGCGAATATGACGAGGGGAAGTGGGACGGGATCCGCGCCGAATTGCTGAAGGTCATCAATCAGATCCATTCCGAGCTGAACCACACCACGAGCGAAATCGACCGTCTCAACGAGGTGCTGGCGACGATCCGCGCGCCGATCCCCGCTTCTTCCGTTCCCGAGCCGGAGCCAGCGCCCGAACCCGAGCCCGTGCTCCTCATGGAGCCCGATCCGGAGCCGGAAATCGTCCTCGCGCCGCCCCCGCCGCCCATCGTCTCTGCACCGCGCCCGGCGGTCACCACCTCGGCGCCCCGCCCGGCGCTGACCCCGGAAGCCCCGGCTGCCCGGCCCGAGTCGCCAGCTGAGCCGGCGCGTCCTGCGGCCAGCGGGTCGCCGGGCACGACCGAGATTCCCTTCCGCCCGGTGCCGCCGCGGCCGCAGCCGCAGGCCAAGGCACCGGCACCGGCTCCGGCTCCGAAGAAGGAAGACCAGCCCAGTCGGACCCTGTGGTTCCCGTCGGGCAAGCCGACGGAGCAGGGCGCTGGCGGTTCCAAGCTGGACGAACTCGCCTTTCTGAAGTCGGTCACGGGCAACGAGGCGCCCGCCGCTCCGCCGGCGCAACCGCACACCACCAAACCGTCGCGGGTCAGCGGGGGATTCACGAAGCCGCCGGAATCCGCTCCTCCGATGACAACGGCCCCGACGCCGGTCGTGGAGCCACCCGCCGCCAAGGGGCCCCCGCCAGCAGAGCCGAAGGACCGGTCGAGTGGATCGGGTCAGAAGACGCTTAAGTGCGGCGAGTGCGGCACCCTCAATCGCCCCACCGAGTGGTACTGCGAACGCTGCGGTGCTGAGCTGGCGGCGCTCTAGGCAGGACTGGAGGAGGGAAGGGAAACGACGAAGGGGGCTCCGAGAGGAGCCCCCTTCTGCTTGTACCCTGACGGCAAGACTACTTCTTGGTCGAGACGAACTTGGCCAGACGGCTCTTGGTCCGGTTGGCGGTGTTCTTGTGCACCAGGTTCTTGCGACCGGCACGATCGAGCAGGCGCACGGCCTCCGTGAAGGCGACTTCGGCGTCCTTGGCCGTTGCGGCGGCGCGAACCTTCTTGATGGCGGTACGAAGCTGACTGCGGCTGGCGCGATTGCGCTCGTTGGCCGCGAGCGACTTCCGCATGGCCTTCTTGGCGGACTTGATACGGGGCACGGACAACCTCTCGTTGAAGCCTCGAAACCAGCCCGACCCGGGCCAGCGGGAAGCGCAAATTGTAGACGATCGAACGCGCAAGGTCAAGCCGGGGGCGGGTTTTCATGGGGTACACCCCCCGTTAGATTGGGCAACCTTCATGAGTGACTTCATTCTCGCGCTGCCGATCCTGATGTTCTCCCTCGTGGCGCACGAGTACGCCCACGCCCGCACCGCCCTCTGGCAGGGCGACGACACGGCCTATATGCTGGGTCGCGTTACGCTGAACCCCCTGCCGCACATCGACCCGATCATGACCGTGCTGCTGCCGGCGGTCCTGTGGCTGACGAGCGGAGGAACCTTCGTGTTCGGCGGGGCCAAGCCGGTTCCCGTGGTGCCACGCAAGTATCGTCATTACGTGCGCGGGGATCTCATCGTCTCCTCGGCCGGAGTGATCACGAACTTCGGGCTGTCGTTCGTCTGCGCCGCCATATTTGCGGCCCTGGGGATGCTCGCCGGGGCGGCGCCCGCCCTGGGCGACGGGCTGGCGATCCTGCAGCGGATGATGCTCCGCGGGGTCTGGCTCAACCTGGTCCTCTGTGTCTTCAACCTGATTCCGATTCCCCCGCTGGATGGGTCGCATCTGCTCTACCACATGCTCCCGCCGGCCTGGGCGACCCGATTCCGGCAGATAGGCCAGTTCGGTTTCATCCCGCTCATGATTCTGCTCATGTTCTTCGGGCCGGTGATCAACTTCCTGCTCTCGCCGGCCAGCTGGGGCTTCAGTCACTTCTACGGCATCCTCAGCCAGTACGGCATCGGGGACGTCTGGGACTTCACGCGCGGATGACTTCACCGGCTGCACCGACCTCCGCGCTGGGCGCCGAACCAGGGTTCGTCGTCCAGCTCGATGCGTTCAACGGTCCGCTCGACCTGCTGCTGCACCTCCTGCGGGAGGAGCAGATCGACATTGCCGACATTCCGATCGCGAGGATTGCCGATCAGTTTCTCGGAGCGATCCAGAGCCTCGGGCTGAATCAGGCGGCCGATTACCTCGAGATGGCCGGCCGGCTGCTTCGGCTCAAGGCGCAGATGCTGCTTCCGCGCCGCGAGGGCGAAGAGGGCTGGGAGGATCCCCGGCACGAGCTGGTCCGGCGGCTGCTCGAGTACCAGCTCATCAAGGAAGTCGCGGGCTGGCTGGAGCGCGCCGCCGACCGGCGGGCCGATCAGCAGCCGCGCGGTTATCTGCCCCCAGCGCCGGACCTGCCGCCGCCACCGCTCACGCTCGATCTCCTCGAGCTGCTCAAGGCGGTCGAGAAGGTCATCTCGGAAATCCCCTCGCCGGTCCTCCACCGGGTTGTCGCGCGACCGCTGGATACCGAGGGAGCGACTCGACGGCTGGTTGCGATGCTCGCCGAGCGGGACGAATTCACCTGGCTCGAGGCCCTCGGCCCGCGCCCAACCATCGTCGACGTCCTTTCGACCCTGCTCGCGATTCTCGAACTGGCCAAGCGCGGTCTCGTGCGACTGGCGCAGTCCGAAGCGTTCGCCTCATTCGTGATCCGGCGAGAGCACCCGCCCGAGGATCCCGCCGACTCTCCCGTGGAAGCTACCGATGCCGCTGAACCCGCTCACCCAGTTGATTGAGGCTGCGCTCTTCGCAGCCAACCGGCCGATCACCGTCGAGGAGCTGCAGACCCTCGAGCCGGATGCCTCACTCGCGGATGTGCGCACCGCTCTGGAGGAACTGCGCGAGCACTACGACTTCGACGGGCACTCCGTCGAGGTCATGGAACTCGCCGGTGGCTACCAGATCCTGACGCGGCGGAACTTCGCTGAGGCGATCGAGCGCGCGCAGTTCGCGGTCCGCACCCCCAAGCTTACCGCGGCCGCGATGGAAACCCTTGCGGTCATCGCCTATCGCCAGCCAGTCGGGCGCGCCGAGATCGAGGAGATTCGCGGCGTCTCGGCGGGCGGTGTGCTGCGCAGCCTTCAGGAGCGTGGCCTCATCGAGGTGGTGGGACGTTCCGAGGCGATGGGACGCCCGCTGCTCTACGGGACCACCCCGCTCCTGCTGGAACTGCTGGGCCTTCGCGACCTCGGCGAACTGCCGCGCACGGAGGAGTTCAGTGTGGCCCTCCACACCCACAAGCCAGAAGCGGCCGACTCCGAAGAGGCTGCTGCCTCGGTCCCGGCGGAATCATGAGCGAGATGCGACTGCAGCGGGCCCTCGCCCGCGCCGGGATTGCCAGTCGGCGGGCGGCCGAGGAGTTGATCACGGAGGGCCGGGTACGGGTCGATGGAACGATCGCCACGCTGGGGATGAAGGTGGATCCCGATCGCCAGAAGATCACCGTCTCGGGAAAGCCGATCCACCAGGTGGAACAGCGGTGGCTCGCCTTTCACAAGCCGATGGGAGTCGTCACGACGGCAAGCGATGAGGAGGGGCGGCGCACTGTCTTCGATTTCATCAAGGATCCGCGCGGGCTCACGTACGTGGGCCGGCTCGACGTGAACACCACGGGACTGCTTCTCCTGACCACCGACGGCGAAGCCGTCCACCGGCTCACCCATCCGAGCTACCGGATCCCGCGGAGCTACACCGCCCTGGTGCATGGCAAGACGGCGCCTGAAATCGAAGCGGCGGTCAAGCAGCGGGTCCTGGTCGACGGCAAGGCGGTCGTTCCGGTGCGCTGCCGTGTCAGGCCCGGCAAGGACGGGCGGAGCATTCTCGACGTCACCCTCCACGAGGGGCGCAACCGAATCGTCCGCAACTGGTGTGAGGCGATGGGCATCAAGGTGGATCGCCTGGCCCGTATCTCCTATGGGCCGGTACGGCTCGGAGAGCTGCCTGTCGGCACTACCCGGGCGCTGCTGCCGCAGGAAGAAGACGCGATCTACGAGGCCATCGGTCTCGCTCCAGCGGGACAGAAGGGGGCGAAGGCCGCCCCGGCAGCCCGGCGGCCCCCGGCCAAGAAGTCCGCTCCCAGAAAGCCTGCGATTCGGAAACCGGCGACCCGTGAGCCTCGTCACACATCGAAGAAACGGGGCTGACAAGGCGACGGCCGCCCACTATCCTCCTCGGTGACCTGACCGCTCACCGATCACCGCTCACCACGCCCTCTCCATGACCGCTCGTCCGTCTGTTCCAACCCGCACGGTGGACGCGGGCCCCGTCCAGCAGGTGGTGGCCGAAGTCGGCCGTCGCATCGTGGGGCAGGAGACGATGATTGAGCGACTGATGGTCGGTCTGCTCACCGGGGGGCACATCCTGCTCGAGGGCGTGCCCGGACTCGCCAAGACGCTCGCGGTCAAGACGCTCGCGGAAATCGTCGAGGTCAGCTTCTCCCGGATCCAGTTCACGCCCGACCTGCTGCCCGCCGACCTGATCGGCACGATGGTCTTCGATCCCCGCACCCAGGAATTCAAGGTCAAGCAGGGTCCGATCTTTGCGCAGATCGTGCTGGCCGACGAGATCAATCGTGCGCCTGCGAAGGTGCAGGCGGCCCTGCTCGAGGCGATGCAGGAACATCAGGTCACGATCGGCGGCACCGGCTTCGTGCTGCAGGAGCCGTTTCTGGTGCTGGCCACCCAGAACCCGATCGAGAACGAAGGGACCTACCCACTGCCGGAGGCCCAGCTCGACCGCTTCATGCTGAAGGTCCGGGTGGGCTACCCGACGCGCGAGCAGGAGAAGGAAGTGCTGCTCCGTCGGAGCGGAAATGCCGAGGCGCCGGTGCGCCAGCTGCTCGATGCGCCCACGATCCTCGCCCTCAGGGAGACGATCGCGGCGACCTTCATGGACCAGAAGGTGGTGGACTACATCGTCGACCTTGTTCGTGCCACCCGCGACCCCTCCGTCGTCGGCCTGGCGAATCTGAAGCCGCTGGTGGCATTCGGCGCCTCACCGCGCGCATCCATTGCGCTGGCCCAGGCGGCACGGGCACATGCGTACCTCCGCGGACGCGGATATGTGATCCCTGAAGATGTTCGGGCCATGGCGCTGGATGTCCTCCGCCACCGGGTCTTGCTGACCTTCGAAGCCGAGGCGGAAGAGGTCGACTCGGATCATGTGGTGACCCGGATCCTCGACGCAGTGCCGGTGCCGTAGGGGCGCACGGTCGTGCGCCCCTACGGCACCGGGGACAGGCAACCGCCACCCGCCCATGCCGTCCATCTCCCCTGAAATCCTGAAGCAGGTGAAGGCGATCGAACTCCGCTCGCGGGGGATCGTCGCGTCGCTGTTCGCCGGCGAATACCGCTCGGTGTTTCGGGGGCAGGGGATGGAGTTCGCCGAGGTCCGCCAGTACGAGCACGGCGACGATTTTCGCGCCATCGACTGGAACGTCTCGGCGCGACTCGGCACGCCATTCATCAAGACGTTCATCGAGGAGCGGGAGGTCACGCTCCTCCTCATCGTGGATCAATCCGGGTCGACGCACTTCGGGGAGCCGCGCACCAAGGCCGCGATCTCGATCGAAGTCGCATCGATCCTGGCGCTGGCCGCCGCCAGCACCAACGACCGCGCAGGTGCGCTGCTCTTTTCCGAGAGGGTCGAGCGCGTGATTCCGCCGGGCAAGGGGCGACGACACGCCCTTCGGGTGATCCGGGATCTCGTCGCCTTTCAGCCCGCAGGCCGCCGGACGAACCTCTCGGCCGCGCTCCATTACGCTACCGGACTGCTGAAGCACCGGAGCATCGTGGTGGTTCTCTCGGATTTTCTGGCCGAAGGATGGGAGCTCCCGCTGCGGCAACTTGGTGTTCGCCACGACGTGGTGGCGATCGCGGTGGAAGATCCCCGCGAAACCGAGCTGCCGGACGCAGGCTGGCTCGACCTCGAGGATGCGGAAACCGGGGATCGCCGGACTGTGGATACGGGCGACCGCCAGGTGCGGGGCCGGCTCCGGGCGCTCGCCGAAAAGCGGCGGGAGGAGCGGGCGCGCGCCTTTGCGGCGGCAGGCGTCGACCAGGTCGTGATCTCCACCCGGGCCGACTACGCACCGGTGCTCCGTCGGGCCTTCGCGCTCCGAGCCAAGCGGCTGCAGCGATGATGCTCGCCCTGCTCACGCTGCTGCAGGTGCAGGCGCCCGCTCCCACGGTCGGCGACACCATCTGGCTTGAGCGGACCGTCGCGGTCCCGCCGGGCGCGGAGGTGCGTGCCGCGGCGTGGCAGCCGGAGGGATCGATCGCGCTGCTCGGCAAACCGGAGGTTCGACGCAGCGGAGCCTCCGCGACGATTGCCTATCCAGCGGTCGCGTGGGCGGCCGGGTCGCAGACCATCGAGATCCCCGGTCCCATCATCATCCGGCACGACGGATCAACCGATTCGCTACCCGCCGAAACCCGGACGATCGAGGTCGCAAGCGTCCTGCCCGCGGGGCAGGAACCCGACAAGCTTCCGGTTCAGCCGGAAGCGGGCGTCGTCGTCGAGGCGATTCATGCGCCCGCAGCAGTCGCCATCTCAATGCTGGCTGGCTGCCTGCTCCTCGCGCCACTCGTCTGGTGGTGGCTGCGCCGCGGGCCCACGGCCCCGGTGCCGAGTGTCGCCTCCGCGGAGTCGGTCGTGCCACTCGCCGAGTGGGGCGAAGCAGGTGAACCGAGAGCCGTCGCGGCGGTCGCGGCCCACGGGCTCCGGTCGGCGATCGTGGCCAGGCTGCCTGGCGCAGGGCCGGGGCTGGTCACGGCGCGCCTCCTGCGGGTCATCGAAGAGCAGCGTCCGAAGTGGCCCGCCGCGGACATCGCCACCGTCCTCCGCGGACTCGACGCGGCCCAGTTCGCGGAGGGCTCGCCCTCGGGGGTGGCCGAACTGGCGATGCAAGCGGGTGAACTGCGTCGGCAGCTGGAGCAGGTCCCGTGAGTTTCGCCCGCCCTTTCCTGTTGCTGCTGTTGCTGCTCCCTGTCGCGTGGTGGTGGTGGCGCCGGAGCCGGAAGTCTGCCGGCACCGCCTACAGCGACCTGCGCCTGGTCACCAGGGTCAAGGAATCGAACTGGCTCCTCAGGGTGCCGGTGGCGTGCCGACTGTTCGCGATCGGCATCTGGATCACGGCGGCCGCGGGGCCGAGGTTGGGCGGGGCGCAGGTCGAGATGAAGAAAGAGGGCATCGCGATCGTGATCGCGATCGATCTTTCCAGCAGCATGCTGGCGGAGGACTTCGCCCCCTCCAATCGCATGGAAGTCGCCAAGCAGCAGGCAATCGATTTCATCAAGGGGCGCAGCGCCGATCGCATCGGGATCGTGGCGTTCGCGGGAGAGGCGCTGACCCAGGTGCCCATCACGGTCGACTACCCGGTGCTCGAAAAAGCGGTCTCCGACCTGAAGATCGGCCTCCTCGAGGACGGCACCGCGATCGGGACCGGCCTCGCGACCGCCATCAACCGGCTGCGAGAGGCACCGGGCAAGTCCAAGGTCATTCTGCTGCTGACCGATGGTGAGAATAACCGGGGCACGGTCGATCCACGCACCGCGGCGGCCGCCGCCCAGGCACTCGGCATCAAGGTGTACACCATCGGCGTCGGGACCGAAGGCGAGGCGCCGATCCCGACAGGCCGCGGACTTTCGGGGTTCCGCTACGAGGTCCTGCCCGTCAAGATCGATGAGCCGCTGCTTCGCGACATTGCGGCCTCCACCGGCGGCCGCTACTTCCGCGCGAAGGACAGCGAGGCATTGAGCCGCATCTTCAAGCAGATCGACGGCCTCGAGAAGACTCCCATTCACGTCACCCGCTACGTGAAGTACGATGAGATCGCGAAGCCCCTCGTCCTCGCCGGTCTGCTGGCCCTCGCGCTGGAGCTGCTGCTGAGCGCCACCCTGGTGGTGCGGACGCCATGACGTTCGACTCCCCGGTCCTGCTCGCGCTGGCGCCCTTGCTCGCGGCGGTCCTGGCCGCCGTGGCGCTGATCGCACGTCGGCGCCGGATCACCCGGTCGGAGGCCTGGTCGGTGGAGCTCGCGACACGCGCACGGGCGGCCGGGCGCTGGGCTCCGCTGCTGATCGGCCTCGCCGGGCTTGCCGCCGCGGTCGCGCTGGCCGGACCTCGCGGTGGCCGCACTACGGTGAAGGCCCAGACCCAGGCGCTTTCGGTGGTCCTGGCGATGGACATCAGCCGGTCGATGCTCGCTGAGGATTCGAAGCCGAACCGGCTGCAGCGGGCGGTCCGCGAGGCCCGGCGGCTGGCGCAGGATCTGGGTGAGGATCGTCTCGGCCTCGTCGCCTTCGCTGGACGCAGTTACATCCTGAGCCCGCTCACGCTCGATGGCGGCGCCGTGACCCTCTTCCTCGACGCGCTCTCGCCCGAGCTCGCAAGCCAGGGAGGCACGGGGCTGGCATCGGCACTCGCACAGGGTGCCGAACTGCTCAACGCCTCGCGTGAGGCGGGCGACCGGGTGCTGGTGATCTTCACCGACGGAGAGACCCACGATTCGCTCAGCGAGGTCCTGGCCGCGGCGAAGCAGCTGCGCGAGCAGCAGATTCGGCTCGTCCTGGTCGCCGAGGGAGGCCGGACACCCGTGCCAATCCCGCTCCGTGACAGCACCGGGGCCGTGACGGAGTACAAGACGGACGACGAGGGCAAGCCGGTCCAGACCGAGCGGCGCGACGACATCCTGCAGCAGGTCGCGGACGCCGCGGAGGGTGCACTGGTGCCGGCCGAACTTCCCGATCAGGCCGGCGCCGTGCGCGAGTTGCTCGCCGCCTTCCAGCGCGCCCCGATCTCCGCCTCGAGCACCCAGGATCTGCTCCCGCTCGTCTGGATTCCGGCGCTCCTTGCCGCGCTGCTGCTCGGGCTGCAGACCGTTACCCGGCGGACCGCCGCGCTCGTTGGCATTACGGCGATGCTGCTCGCGAGTGAGGCATCGGCCCAGCGGCCCGCGCCGGGGCTGCGGGACTACGCCGCCGGGCGGGTCAAGGCGGCGGCCGCGGTGCTGTCCGCGCGCCTCACGCCCAGTTCGTCGGATACCGCCTGGTACAATGCCGGGACGGCCCTGCTGGCGAGCGGGCAGAATGCCGCGGCCGAGAAGGCGCTCACGCACGCCTCCCGATCGCTCGACCCCGACCTGCGCTACCGTGCGCTGTACAACGCCGGGGTGGCTTCCCTGCGTGAGGCGGAAACCGATTCGGTGCATCGCGACTCTCTGCTCGCCAACGCATCGCAGCACCTCATGGAGGCGCTCAGCATCGTTCCCCAGAGCGACCGGGCGAAGTGGAATCTCGAGCTGGCCCAGCGGCGCCGGCCTCCACCGCCCTCGGGTGGCGGCGGGAACACGCCGAAACAGCCACCACCGGGCGGCCAGCAGCCCGACCCCCGACAGGGGCAGAGTCAGGCAGGGCAGGGAACCCCCAACCTGTCGCAGTCCCAGGCGGAACAGATCCTCAACAGCGTCGCGCGTGAGGAGCGGGACACGCGCGCCCGTCGGCTGGGCAAGGCCCGCGCCGCGGTGTCCGGGGTGAAGGACTGGTGATGCTTCGAGCCCTCCTGCTCCTCAGCGTGCTCCAGCAGCAGTCGCCACAGGTGATGCTGGCCGTGGATCGCGACCGGGTCGCGCCCGGGGACATTCTCACCCTGACCATCCGGGTCTCGAGCAGTCTCCCTGATCCGATCTCCATGAATCTGCCTTCGCTTGGCGGGTTCGAGCTGGAATCCCGCTCGGAGCGGACCGAGGTCACCACCGGACCCTCGGCTTCCCGCACGACGACCTACGAGCTCAAGCTCCGCGCGAACACGCCGGGGGAATGGCGCCTCGGGCCGGTCAATGTGCGACAGGGTATCGCGTACGCGGTCGGGGACCCGGTCACGGTCACGATTGAAGGTGGAGCTCCCGCCCCGGTCACGGCGAGTCTCAGCCGGAGACTCGCCGCCATTCTCCAGAGAGCACCCCCGCCTGACGTGCTCGGGTCGGCCGGCATCTCGGTGGTCGTCTCCGATCCGCAGGTCGTCGTCGGCGAGCAGGTGGACGTGGTGACGATCGCCTGGTTCGACCGCGAGGTCCGCCAGCAGTTGCGGCGCTCCCCCACGGTCGAAGAGCCGCAGATCGACGGCGTGTGGAGCTATCCGCAGCCCGTGCCGGGCGGCATCGCGGCCAGCCGCCAGGTCAATGGCCGCTGGTACGATCTCTTCGTGCTGCACCAGGTGGTCTTCCCGCTGACCCCGGGCCGGGTCGCCGTCGGTCCGGCCAGCCTGCAGTACAGTGTGCCGCTCGCCTTCCAGTTCTTCAGCCAGGAGGAGCGCTACAAGCTGACCAGCGAAGCCACCGGCTTCACGGCGTCCGCGCTTCCCGCCACCGGACGCGATCCGATCTTCACCGGCGCAGTGGGGCACGATCTCAGTGTGAGCCAGCTGGTCACGCCCGCCTCGGGACGCCAGGGTGAGGCCTTCGCGGTCGAACTCACGGTCGAGGGCGAGGGCAACGTCGCGCTCTGGCCGCAGCCTGACACACGCTGGCCCCAGGGCCTCCGCGTCTATCCCGAAGGCGCCCGCGAGAAAGTGAGTCTTCGCGATGGGCGACTCGGCGGCAGCAAGGTCTTCCGCTTCATGGTGGTCGCCGATTCGGCCGGATCGCTGTCGTTTGCGCCGCTCCGCTACGCCTACTTCGATCCCGGAGCCGCGCGCTACGCCCTGGTTTCCTCGGGGACGGCCTCGGTGGTGGTCGCTCCGCGCGGCCAGCAGCTGTCCTCGAGAGCCGAGCCGCCCCCGATGCGGCTCGATCTCAAGCGACCGCTCGCGCTCGTGATCCGGCGCCTCGTGCCTGATCCGGTCTGGTGGGCACTCGGCATCGTGCCGCTGCTGGTGCTCGCCGTCAGGCGGCGGCCTCGCGCCCGGCGCCGGACCGCCTCCGCCCCGGCGGAGGCCGATCCGCTGGCAACGGCGGAACGGCGACTCCGCCATGCGCTCCGGCACCAGCGGCTCACCCCCGACGCCTCTGCGCGCATGCGCGACCTCCTCGTGCGGGTCGAATCCGCCCGCTTCGGCGACGGCCAGACCACGGGGCACGCCGGACTGGCCGCCGAGGCGACGGCCGCCCTGGCCGAGCTGGGCGAGGAGGATGTTGCGTCAGGCGCCCGCTGGCGCCGGCGAGCAGGGATCACGGTCGCGCTGGTGTTGGGCGGCGCAGGTTCATTCCACGCACAGACGGTTCCTGAGCAGCTCTACGAAGCGGGGGCCTACCGCGCGGCGGCCGACGGTTTCCGGCGCCGGGCCGTGCTCTCCCCGGAAGTCACCACCCACTGGTACAACCTCGGCGCTGCCGCCTATCGCGGTGGCGATGACGCACTGGCGCTTGCGGCGTGGGTGCGTGCGGCGCGCCTGAGCCCGAGAGACCACAGCATCCGCCGGGCGCTGCTCCTGGTGACGCCCGCCGACGCCGGCGCCGGGCGCCTGCTTCTCGTCTCCCCCGTGGCGCCCGCGGAACTGTGGCTGCTGGGGCTGGTGGTCTGGCTCATCGGCTGGGGCGGGGTCCTCGGGACCGGGCAGCTCCGCGGCCGGTGGGTCGTCCTCCTCACTGGCGGGGCGCTGCTGATTCTCGCGGGCACCGGCCTGCAGCGGAGCTATGACGCGCCGGTCGGCGTAGTCGTCAATAACACTCAGTTGCGCCTTTCGCCGAACGGGCTTGCCCCGGCGGTCGGTGAGGTCCCCCGTCTTGGCACGGTCGAACTCGGCCCTGCACGGGGTGCGTGGGTGCGGGTGGCGACGCCTGCCGGCCAGGTCGGGTGGATGCTGCGGGAAGATCTCGAATCGGTTGCCGACGCCGCCGAGCCCTGATCCCCCGCCCGGTGAGGCCTTATCTTGTGGCATGCCTCGCCGAATCGCGATTCTCCCCGATACCGTCGCCGACCAGATCGCCGCGGGTGAAGTGGTCGAGCGCCCCGCCTCCGCCGTGAAGGAACTCGCGGAGAATGCCCTCGATGCGGGGGCCACCCGGATCCGCATCGACCTCGAACAGGGCGGGAAGACCCTCATCGAAGTCAGCGACGACGGCCACGGTATGGGTCGCGAAGATGCCGTGCTGGCCCTCGACCGCCACGCGACCAGCAAGATCCGCAGCGCCAGCGATCTGGTGGGAGTCCGCACCTTCGGCTTCCGGGGTGAAGCCCTCCCCGCCATCGCCTCGGTATCCCGGCTCCGCCTGACGACCTCGGAAGGGGAGGGCGACGGCACCGAGATCGAGGTCAGCGGCGGTCGGGTCGACCACGTCGGGGTCGTGGCCCGCCAGCGCGGCACCACGATCACCGTCCGCGGTCTCTTCTTCAACACGCCAGCGCGAAGGAAATTCCTTCGCTCCGCCTCCAGCGAATCGCGCGCCTCGTGGGAGGCCGTCGCGACCCTCGCGCTGGCGCACCCCGAGACCGGGTTCGAACTGAATCTCGATGGCCGGAGCCGGCTGGTGGTTCCGGCGGGGCAGACGCCCGTCGAGCGGCTCGAGGCGGTCTGGGGCGCCGACGTCGCGCGCACGCTCCTGCCAGTGTCGTACGCGGTGGGGAGCTTTCGCGTCTCCGGATTCATCCAGCGCCCGGCCGACGCCCAGCCGACAGGTCGCCGCACCCAGCTCTTCATCAACGGTCGCCCGTTCCGGGACAACTTCCTCGTCCGCGCCGCGGAAGCCGGATATCGCTCCGCCATTCATCCCGGAGACCGGCCATCGCTCTTCCTCGAGCTCGAGACCGCCAACGAGGATGTCGATGTCAACGTGCATCCGGCCAAGCTCGAGGTCCGGTTCCGTGACCGGATGGGCGTGGAACGGGTCGTGGAGGAGGCGGTGCGCGATGCGCTCGGAAAGCTGCATGCGGCGGCACTGGTCGATGCGCCTCGCGGGACCGAGTTCAGAGGCTTCGGTTCGGGGGGAAGCGCGAGGCCACTCAGCATTACCGAGGATCTTTTCCCCGAGTCCGAGCCGGAACTGGGAGAGGAGTCGCGGCCGGAGCCCGAATCCACCCGGAGTCCGGAGTTCGGCACGCTGTTTCAGCTCTTCAACACCTACATCATCTTCGAGGGGGCGGAGGGGCTGGTCTTCGTGGACCAGCACTCAGCACACGAGCGGGTGCTCTTCGAAGGGGTCATGGAGCAGATCGAGCTGGGCGGGATGGCGGGACAGCGCCTGCTGCTCCCGGTCACGCTCGAACTCACCGATGAGGAACTCGACGTGGTGGAGAGTTACGGCGACGTTCTCTCGCGCGTGGGGTTCGAGGTCGAGCCGTTCGGCGGCCGCACCGTGGCGATTCACGCCGTTCCCACGCCTCATCCGAAGTTCGATGCGGCACGCTGCTTCCAGGAGATGGTCGCCGACCTCGCCCGGGGCCGGTTCGGGGCGTGGGCCAACCGGCTCGAGCGATTCGCGGCAACCTTCGCCTGTCGCGCGGCGGTCAAGGGTGGAGACCCGCTCGACGAACGCGAGCAGCGCGAACTCCTGAGCCGGCTCTTCACCTGCACGCTCCCGCCGCACGACGTCCACGGGCGCTCCACGATCGTGCAACTGCCCCGCGAGGAGCTGGAGCGCCGCTTTGGCCGGCGTTAGAACTCCGCTCATCCTCGGACCCACCGGGATCGGCAAGACGGCGGTGGCCCACGCGCTCGCCGCACACTGGCCCCTCGAGGTCGTCTCGGCCGATTCGCGGCAGGTGTACAAGCTGCTCGATATCGGCACCGCAAAGCCTCCCCGCCGCTGGCTCGGCAAGGTCCCCCATCACGGCATCGATCTGGTGCATCCCGGTGAGCGCTACAGTGCCGGACGGTTCGCGCGCGAGGCGCCGGGGTGGATCACCGACATCGCCGCGCGCGGCAAGCTGCCGGTCATTGTGGGCGGCACGGGACTGTACGTGAAAGCACTCGCGGAGGGCCTCTTCAACGAGCCGCCGCTCGAACCGCTCCGCCGCCACGATCTCGAACACTGGGTGCTCGGCCTCGAGGTGGCGGAGCTGGTGCGCTGGGCGGCGCGACTCGACCCCGGTTTCCGGGGCGGGGGGCGCCAGCGCGCCTCCCGCGCGATCGAGGTCGCACTTCTGACGGGACAGCCGCTCAGCTACTGGCAGGCCAACGCGCGCGCACATGGCGCGATCGATCCCTGGTATGTGGTGCTGACCGCCCCACGGGCGGTGCTGCACCAGCGCATTCTTGTGCGTGCCGAGGAGATGGTCCGCCGGGGCATGATCGAGGAGGTGGCCGCGGTGCTCGCCGAGGGAACGCCAGCTGGAGCCCCGGGCCTCGATGCCATCGGCCCCCGGGAGGCGGTCGAATACCTCCATGGACAGCGAACCCGCGAGAGCGTGGCAATGGCCGTGGCCATCGCGAGCCGGCAGTATGCGAAGCGGCAGGAGACCTGGTTCCGGCACCAGCTGGAAGGTCCAGTCCTCACCCTCGATGCGACGCGGCCGGCCGAGGAGGTCGCTGCCGTGATCGCCGAGGCCTGGCGGCAGTCGGCCGAAGGCACCGGATGAGGGGAGGGCCACGGCCGGTCCCGTCGACTGTTCCCGCTCTGCCGTCCCCCCTATTTTCACGCCCATGGATCTCCGCGCCGAACTCGCCGACGCCGCACAGGCCGGCAACACCGCCCGCGTGCGCGAACTGCTGGACCAGCAGCGCGACTACGCCGCGCTCCCCGACCAGGCGGGATACACGCCGCTCCACTACGCCGCCTACTTCGGGCACACCGAGCTCGCGCGCTATCTCATCGAGGTCGGCGCCGACGTCGCCGCCATTTCCATGGATCCGCTCCGCAACCAGCCGCTGCATGCGGCCGCAGGGAGCGGCTGCACCGAGATCAGCCGACTGCTCCTCGACGCCGGTGCCGACGTGAATGCGGAACAGACCGGGCAGTGGACCCCGTTGCACGCCGCGGCCCAGAAGGGCCATCTCGACATCGTGACGTTGCTGCTCGAGCGCGGCGCCCGTCCCGATGGCCGGAGCGCCTCGGGCTCGACCCCGCTCGCGCTCGCCCGCGAGAAGGGCCATGCCGCCGTGGTGGCGCTCCTCGCTCCCCTCACGCCTGAGAATTGACGGTTCCCATGAAGATCGGGATCACCTGCTACCCCACGTACGGCGGCTCGGGCGCGGTCGCGACGGAACTCGGTCTCGCGCTGGCGCGCCGGGGTCACGAGGTGCACTTCATCTCCTACGCATCGCCCTTCCGGCTGCGCGGTTTCGCCGAGCGGGTGTTCTTCCACGAGGTCGACACCTCGATCGCCCACTATCCCCTCTTCGACCATTTCCCCTACACCCTGGCGCTCGCCTCGAAGCAGTACGAGGTGGCCAAGCGGGAAGAACTCGACATCCTGCACGTCCACTATGCCATTCCGCACGCGACGACCGCATGGCTCGCGCGCGAGATGCTCCAGGGCAAGCGCCCGCTCAAGGTGATCACGACCCTTCACGGCACCGACATCACGCTGGTGGGCCAGGAGGCGAGCTTCTACGAGATCACCAAGTTCTCCATCGAGCGCTCCGACGAGGTGACGGCGGTCTCCGCCTTTCTCCGCGATGAGACCTACCGCACCTTCGGCTGCGTGAGCTGCAACGTGCGGGTCATTCCCAACTTCGTGAATCTCGAGGAGTATCGCCCGGATCCCGCGGCATGCGCCGGCGCCTTTGCGCCCGCCGGGCAGAAGGTGATCACCCACGTCTCGAACTTCCGCGAGGTCAAGCGGGTGAAGGATGTGGTGCGGATCTTCGCGCGCATCCGGAAGGCGATGCCGGCCACCCTGGTGATGGTCGGTGACGGCCCCGAGCGCGCCGATGCCGAACGCGAAGCCGAGCAGCTCGGCGTGGCCGAGAGCGTGCGGTTCCTCGGGCGGCTGGACCGGGTGGCCGTCATTCTGCAGGCGAGCGATCTCTTCCTGCTCCCGTCGCAGTCGGAGTCGTTCGGACTCGCCGCCCTCGAGGCGATGGGCTGCGGGTCGCCCGCCGTCGCCAGCCGGGTCGGTGGGCTTCCCGAGGTGATCGAAGACGGCGTCTCGGGCATTCTCGAGCCCGCCGGTTCCGTCGAGGCGATGGCACGGCGGTCCATCGAGCTGCTGCAGGATCCCGCGAGGCACCGGGCCATGCGTGAGGCCGCGATCGCCCACGCGGGCACCTTCTCGGCGGACCGCATCGTGCCGATGTACGAGGAACTGTACGCCGAGGCCGTCGGGTGACTCTGCCAGACCTCGTGAGCGCGGCAGTCCTGGGTGTCGTCGAAGGGGTGACGGAATTCCTGCCCGTGAGCTCCACCGGGCACCTGATCATCGCCGGCGACTGGCTCGGGTTCACCGGTGATCGTGCCAAGACGTTCGAGATCGTCATTCAGGTTGGTGCGATCCTCGCCATCGTCTGGCTCTATCTCGAACGCTTCGTCGCCGTGGCCCGCACGGCTGTCCGCGACCCGGCCAGCCGCCGATTCATCACCAATCTCCTGCTCGGCTTCCTGCCGGCCGCCGTCCTCGGGCTGCTGCTCCACCACTGGATCAAGGCGCACCTCTTCACCCCGCTCGTCGTGGGCGTTGCCTTCATCGTCGGTGGCATCGCCATCCTGCTCATCGAGCGCTGGAAACCGGCAGCGACCGTGACCGCCGCGAGCGAAATCACACCCAGGACGGCGCTGGGTATCGGCTTCGCCCAGACCCTGGCACTCATCCCCGGGATGTCCCGCTCCGCCGCCACCATCATGGGCGGCTACTCCCTCGGTCTCTCCCGGACGGCGGCGACGGAATTCTCATTCTTCCTCGCGATCCCCGTGCTCACCGCCGCCGCCGGCCTCGATCTCTTCAAGAGTCTCGGTGTGCTGTCGAGCGCGGATGTCCCGATGTTCGCCGTCGGTCTCGTCGTCTCGTTCCTGAGTGCCTTCGTCGTGGTGAAGAGCTTCCTGAAGTACGTCGCGCACCACAGCTTCTCCGCGTTCGCCTGGTATCGCATCGCTTTCGGGGTCCTGCTGCTGCTGGTGTACGGGCGCAGCGGCTTCCCGGCACTCTGAAGCATGAGCACTCCGGTCATCCACCGGTTCGAGGCACTCCCCTCGACGCAGGACGCACTCCATCACCTGGCACAGGAAGGGGCGCCGGCGGGGACTGCGGTCGTGGCGCGCGAGCAGACCCTCGGCCGGGGGAGCCGGGGCAGAGAATGGCACTCCCCCGCCGGGGGGCTCTGGCTGAGCGTTCTCTGCCGTCCGCCGGAAGAGCTCGCGATGGAAGTCCTCAGCCTGCGGGTGGCGATCGGCGTCGCCACCGCGGTCGAGCGGGCCTGTCCAGGAGTCGCCCTCCAGCTCAAGTGGCCTAACGACCTGATGCTCGCCGGCCGGAAACTGGGCGGCATCCTGTGTGAGGCGCGGTGGCAGGGCGGAAAGCCCGGATGGGTCGCGGTGGGCGTCGGCATGAACCTCACCAACGCCATCCCCGAGGCGCTTGCGGACTCGGCGATCGCTCTCGATAGAGTCGCGACTGGCGTCACCGCCGAGGCACTCACACCGACAGTGGTCCGGGCCATCGCCGATGCTGGGCAGCGCCACGGACTCCTCGCGCCGATGGAACTCGAGCTCTTCCGGACTCGTGACTGGCTGCTCGGCCGGCGGCTGGAATCGCCTGGCCATGGTATAGCGCATGGACTCCAGGAGGACGGTTCGCTCCTGATCCTCGGCGACGAGGGCAAGCTCACCCCGTTCCGGACCGGCACGATCACACTGGCAACGCTGCCGGTCCGCCGCTGACGGCGGGCGCCGGACGGCTTACCTTTGCTCCGATGCTGCTTACCCTCGACGTCGGCAACACCGAAATCACAGTCGGCCTGTTCCGCGGGGACGCCCTCTCCGCGCACTGGCGGCTGACGACCAACCCCGACCGCACCCCGGATGAATGGGGGGCGGCTCTGGGCGGATTCCTCCTGCACGCAGGACATTCGCCCAATGAGATCCGCGCGGCGATCATCGCCTCGGTCGCTCCGGGCACCACCCAGAGCCTGCTCGAAGGCGTCCGTGTCATCACCGGTGCGCCGGTCTACGTGGTGGACGCAGCGAGTCCGCTCCCCATCACCCTCGACGTCGAGGAGCCGCTCAGTGTCGGAGCCGACCGGATCATCAACACCCTCGCCGCCGTCGACCGCTACCACTCGGACACCATCGTCGTCGATTTCGGGACGGCCACGACCTTCGACTGCATCACCGCCGAAGCCCACTTCATCGGCGGTGTCATCATGCCGGGTCTGCGCACCTCGGCCGATCATCTGACGCGGCGCGCCGCCAAACTGCCGGCAACGGAACTCCGGCCCCCCGAACGGGTGATCGGGCGCCGCACGGAAGAGTGCATTCGCGCCGGCGTCCTCCTCGGCGCCGCGGATGCGGTGGACGGGATCGTGCGCCGGATCCAGCGCGAATGGCCGACTGGCCGGGTGCCCAGGGTCGTGGCGACCGGCGGTCTCGCCACGACGATCGTGCCGCTCACGACCACGATCGAACTGGTGGATCCCGATCTCACCCTGCACGGGCTCCGGATCGCCGCCCGCTATCTCGGCGCGGCGTGGTGATCTCTCCGGCCCGGAGAGTGGGCTACCGCCTGCTGGGCTCGGGATTCGACTACCTGCTTCACCTGCGACCGGCCGAGTGGCCGATCATGGCCGCGCACACGGCGCTGGGGTACCTGCTCGCCGTCGGGCTTGGCGGAGCCTTCGCCGGCGTCCAGCTCAGGGAGGCACTACTCGGGCTCTTCCTCTGGGTCATCCTGCTCAATGGAGGCACCCTCGCCATCAATTCGGCATTCGACCGGGATGAAGGTGATATCGGCTATCTGAAGCAGCCCCCGCCGGTGCCCCGGCACCTCGGCCTCTTCGCCGTGCTCCTGATGGCGATCGGGCAGGGCATGGCCTTCCTGCTGCCGCGAGGGTTCGTGTGGGCCTATGCCATCTGCTTCGGCATGTCGCTGGTCTACTCGGTTCCCCCGGTCCGGCTCAAGGCGGTCGCTGGCTTTGACTGGGTGATCAACATGTGGGGCTTCGGTACGCTCACACCCTACGCCGGCTACGCCCTCACGGGGAAACCGCTCGACCTGCCTCACGGCCTGATCCTGCTCGCCTTCTGCCCGCTCTTCGCCAGCCTCTACCCGCTCACGCAGCTCTACCAGTTCGAGGAAGACAGCAAGCGTGGGGACCGCACGCTCGCCCTCATCCTCGGGATGCGGCGTAGTCTGCTGGTCGCCATCCTGGCAGCCCTGGTCGCCTTCACGATGTTTGCCGCGGCGGGTGCGCTGTCCGGCTGGGGTACTGATCCCGCTGGGCTGCTTCGCTGGGGCGGACTCGCGCTGGCACTGGGGACCTGGGGCTGGGTGCTGCTGCCGTGGCTGGCCCGTCACCAAACCATGAACGCCGACGAACATCAGGCGGGGATGTACGCCGGGCTGGGGGCCTGGGCCGTGACCGACCTGGTGGTGATCCTCGCCTGGGGTCTTTATACTTAGGCCGTCCAAATTACCCAGTCTTCCGGAGCCATCATGAGTGCCGCGGTCCACGCCCACGCGGGCGCCGATCACACCGATCTGCCGTACGTCCTTCGCGCTTCCGTCAAGCTCGGAATCCTCGAGTCCGCCGCGATTCTCGTCATCGGGCTCGTGTCGAAATATCTCGATGGCATCCTCGAGACGGCGCTGCTCGGCGTCCTGGTCACGGTGGCGGTGCTCGCGGTCACCTTTCTTCCCGGCATCTGGACCCGCGCCCGCACCATCGAAGGCATCTCCGGCGCGGCCGGGATCGGCCTCGCGGCGACGGTCGTCTTCCTCGCGGTCGATGTCAGCTTCTTCCAGCCGTTCGGGCTCTATACCCACCGCTGGCTCGATATCGGTGGCGGCAGCAACTGGTGGTACCACCCCATCTTCTGGATGGTGGGGACCTACCTCCCCTGGCTCGGCGCCTGGATTCTCGCGAATCAGGCTGCCAAGGGCGGCACCCCGAGCTTCGCCGCTGGGTCGGTGCTCGTGGTCGTCTGCACCCTGGTCGCGACCGTGGTCGGGGTGATGCTGCACGTGCCTGGCGCCGGCTGGAATGTCGGGACCTTCGGCGTCGCCTTCCTTCCCGGACTCGCCCTCGCCACCGTCGTGTCGGTTCTCGGAGCCGGCCGGAAGTAGCGGCGGATGCGCTGGGTCAGCATCCTCACTCGAGTCGTTGGATGGCTGCTCACGCCGCTGGTCGCGTGGGCAGCTTCGCTTTTCGGGGCATGGCTGGTGCTCAACCTCGGCGGACAGTTCTCCCATCCCCGCTTCGCACTCTATGCGGCGCTCGCCGCCGCCCTGATCGCGGGTGTCGCGAGTCTGTGGCTCTGGATGCACCTCCTCAGCCGCTCTCCTCGACTCCGCCACTCGCTGCACGTCGACCCTGAAGGCCTCCCGGTCATCGAAGAGGGCGCCGAAGGAGCGCCGACCGACGAGCCGACTCATGCGCAGACCGGCTCGGGTACCCAGGCATGATCAGGCAGATCGTGCCACTGGCACTCCTCCTTCCGCTGCTCCCGGCGTGTAGCGAGCGCCCAAGGCCGATCGCGGCGGCTCAGGATAGCGCCGCCCCGCCTCCGCCCTCGCACGATTCCCTGGCGCTCACCACGAAGCAGGGCGCCGAGATCTGGTTCGTCGCGGAGCGCCCCGCGACCGATTCGGCGGGATCTTCCTGCGTCGAACGCGCGATGGAAATCCGCTGGTCGGGAAAGACGACTCCGATTCCGCTGCTCTACACCGGGGCCGCTCCCCGGCTCGTGAACGATACGACGATCGAGGCCGCCATCTGGCTGCACTGCAGACCGGGCAATGTCTACCGGGTCGACCTCCACACCGGACGACCGGTGCGGGTGAAGTGAGATGAAGGTCGCTCCGTTCCTGCTGCTGCTGGCACTCGTTCGGCCCCTCGCCGCGCAGGGTCCGGGATTCCAGTTAGGGCACCTGTTCACCGACCCGCATGCGACGACCTACCGGCTGGGGACCTCGGCACGGATCACGGGCCCGCTTGGAGGCGGAATGCACGCGACGGTGATCGACGGCCGGAGCCCGATGGGCAATCTGTGGGGAGTCGGAGCCGACATCTCCCTTTTCCGGAGCGGCAGGCCCGGTGCCTACGCGATCGGCGGCGTCGAGGGCGGCCTCGTAACCAAGGGGAAAGAGACCTTCTGGGGCTCCTGGTCCGCCGGGGTCGGCTACGAGATCTTCCCGCTCAAGGGCCTCTCGCTCGCCGCGGAGGGGCGCTACCGCGCCATCGGGCCAGGGTCCTTCGACGGCGTGGAAGTCGGCATTCGACTCGGTCTCGACCGGCATTCCCGCTCCGCCGCATCGGCACCGGCACCGGCGACCGGCTCCTCATCCAGCGGACTCTCGACCGTCAGCCCTGCCACCGACGCGGCGCCGGAAGCAGAGGCCATCAGGACGGATCTCGGCCGCAGCGGCGTATCTGCCGACCATGCCACTCTGATAAGCGGCGTGGTGCAGACCGCGCTGGATGTCATGGGCATGCCGTACCGCTGGGGGGATGAAGGGGAAGCGGGCTTCGACTGCTCGGGCCTCATCCGGTACGCCTTCGGGAAGCATGGCATCATCCTGCCGCGGTCGAGCGCGGAACAGGCGAAGGAAGGCGAAGAGATCGGCAAGGACCTCCAGTCGCTGCGGGCCGGCGATGTCCTCACCTTTTCGACGAGGGGGTCGCGGATCTCGCACGTCGGACTCTATCTCGGCAACGGCAAGTTCATTCACAGCGCCCGCAAGGGCGTCCAGATCAGCGTGCTCAGCCCCGACGACGTCTCCGGCCGGTGGTGGTTCAAGCGCTGGCGTGGTGCCCGCCGCGTGATTTCCTAGCGCGAACGCGCGGGGAACAAGAAGCCCCCCGGGACTCGAATCCCGGGGGGCTTCTTCCTGCTCCCGCCAACGGCTGGGATCAGTCGCTGTGCGTGTGGGTCGAGTCCCCGGCGGGATGCTCATGATCCATGTGCTCCATGTCCATGCCGCCCATGTCGCCGTTGCCCATCGCCTCGAGGGAAGCGAGATCGCGCTGCAGCCCGGGGTCGGACTCATCGACCACCGGCCACTTGGACATGTCATCCGGGGCGAAGATCCCGGTGATGTGGGCCATGGCCCCGTTCCGGAGGATCTTGCCCGAGGTGTTGTTGTACACCCCGACGATACGATAGGTGCGGCCGGCGCGCAGCTTGAGCCCGGCGCCGCTCACCCCGGGAAGGCTGCGACTCACGCCGCTCACCATCCCGTTCTTGTCCCGGATGGCATGCACCCTGGCGATGACCTTGCCGGAGGTCACATCCTCGAGGCGCACCTCGATTCCGTGGTCGTGCAGGTGCCCGCCGTAGCCGAGCAGGCGGCCATCGAGGGGAAAGGTGAACTCGTACGCCTTTTCGCTCTTCCCCAGGGGGAGGTCGTAGGTATCACTCCCGCCGACCGTGAGGTTCGCGTCCATGTAGAGCGGCAGGACTTCCACGGGCCGGGGATTCTGGTTCTTCGGGGAGTACAGCAGCGTCATGGTCATGTAGACGCCATCGATGTCCTTCCCGGTCTCATTGTGCCACATGATGTAGAAGCCGAGGTCCATGCCCGGCTTCATCGGCACGCCGATGGTGGCCGGAATGGTGGCGTCGGCGGTCTCCTGCCCCGCGCCGAACAGGCGCTCGATCGCAGGGTACAGCGCCTGGCGGCGGCTGTAGTTCATCCCGATCATGTGGTGCATGAGGCGCTTCGGAAGCGGATTGCCCTTGGCATCCTCGACCCCGCTCTTGAAGCCGCGCATCCAGCCTTCGACCGGCCAGGTGAAATGATAAACCGGGGTGTTCGCACCGGCCCCCATGTCCATCATCGCGTGATCCATCGCCGCCATGTTCGGCAGGAAGAACGGGCCCGCCTTGATCCGGACCTCGTGCTTCGAGGAATCGACGGTCACCGTCACGGTGACGTCCTCGCGGTGGTGGGGCAGCGGCTGGCCGGGGCCGAGAGCCAGCGAGGCGAGCAGCACGAGCGAAAGCGACATGAGTGATTCTCCTGAAATCAGCAGCAAAGCCGGAACATCTGACTCCGACGGGCGGGCGGAAATGTAGACACCATCGGCGCCGCTGTCAGGTCGTCACGGCTGCGATTGTGGAGTGGATCCGTCGTGATGGTCATGGTCCGGCATCGGCATGGAATCCATGTCCATCGCCGCCATCTTGTGCCCGGTGTTCATCATCCCGTTGCCACGCCGGGCGAGGAAGCGGAGGTCTTTCTGGAACACCGAATCACCCGGCTCGAGCGGCGGCCACTCCGCCATCGAGCGCGGCGCGAAGATGCCCACCAGGCTGCCCATCGCACCCTTGACCAGTGTCTGACCGGTGGGGTTGTCGTACACGGCGACCACCCGGTAGCGGTGCCCCGCCCGCAGCTTGAGTCCCGCTCCGCTCACGCCGAAGAGCCGGCGTTCCATGCCCCGAAGCGAGCCGTCCGCCCTGGTCCGTGCAGCGACACGGGTGAGGACCTTTCCTGACTCCGCATCCTCGAGGCGGACCTCCCGGCCGTAATCGTGGAGATGGCCACTGATTCCCAGGATCCGCCCCTCTGTCGGCACCGTGAATTCGTGCGCCCGCTCCGAGCGACCGGGCGGCACGTCGAATTCGTTCGCCCCCCCGACCGTCAGATTCACATCCAGGTAGAGCGGAAGGACGTCCACGGGCCGGGGCAGCTGGTTGCGTGGCGTCCACTCCATCACGATCCGCAGCCGGACCCCCCGCAGGTCCCGGCCGAGGCTGTTGTGCCAGGCGATGTACATCCCGAGCGGCATGCCCGGCTGCAGCGGCACCCCGATGGTCTTCGGAAGCGAGAAGTTGCCGGTCTCGATGCCGGCGCCCCACAACCGCTCGGCCGCGGAATAGATGAGCTGGCGCCGGTCGTAATTGATCATGATCAGATGGTGCATCAGCCGGCGCGGCAGCTCGGCACCGGAGTCGTCCAGCACCGAGACCCGAAAGCCACGGAACCACCCCTCCACCGGCCAGTCGAAGCGATAGACCGGCGTGTCGTGACTGCGCGAGTGATCGTGCTCGGCGCTCATGTCGGGAAGGTCGAATGGCCGGGTGGTGATGAGGACTTCGTGTGCAGAACTATCGACCCGTACGGTGAGGGACTCCACGGAATCGGCGGGGGAGAGGGATACCGCCAGTCCCAGCAGGAATGGGAGCATCATGAGGGTTCTCCGGAGGTGAAGAGCGCCGGCTGCCGGCCGGGGTGGTGAAAGGCGGTAAAGTAACTCGGGATACCGGCTGTGTACGTCGCGGGGGGCGGTCCGGTTCCCTAGCACTCTGCCTTGACATCTGCTAACCCGGGCTTATCTTCTGCGCTGTTGCTGGCAGTCGTTGACAGCGACTGCTAATTCATTGTTGTTATTCGGCTTACATATATCAGCGACGTGGAGGATGTTCCCATGAGCACCACCAAGGCCAAGGCCAAGATCAAGATCCATCCCCTCGAGGATCGGGTCGTGATCCAGCCTTCCGATGAGGCCGAGTCCATGCGCGGCGGGCTGTACATCCCCGACACCGCCAAGGAAAAGCCGACCCAGGGCGAAGTCATCGCCGTCGGTCCCGGACGCATCGAGAAGGGTGAGCGGGTCAAGATGGACGTCGCCGTGGGCGACGTGGTCATCTACGGCAAGTACAGCGGCACGCCGTACACCGTCGATGGCGACGAAGTGATCATCATCAAGGCCTCGGACATCCTCGCCAAGATCGGCTGAGGACGTTCGACTTCCCGATAGGAGATATTCGCATGGCTGCCAAGGAACTGCTTTTCAATAGTGATGCCCGCGCCAAGCTCAAGAAGGGCGTGGACGCTCTGGCCGACGCGGTGAAGGTCACGCTCGGCCCCAAGGGCCGGAACGTCGTGATCGACAAGAAGTTCGGCTCCCCGACGGTCACCAAGGACGGCGTGACCGTGGCCAAGGAGATCGAGCTGGCCGACCCGATCGAGAACATGGGCGCGCAGATGGTGAAGGAAGTCGCGACCAAGACCAGCGACCTCGCCGGCGACGGCACCACCACCGCGACCGTGCTGGCGCAGGCGATCTACCGCGAAGGCCTCAAGAACGTCACGGCCGGCGCGAACCCGATGGAGCTCAAGAAGGGCATCGACCGCGCGGTCGAGGCCATCATCGAAGAGCTGAAGAAGATCTCCACGCCGTCCGCGGGCAAGAAGGAGATCGCTCAGGTCGGCACCATCTCCGCCAACAACGACTCCGAGATCGGCAAGCTGATCGCCGACGCGATGGAGAAGGTCGGCAAGGATGGCGTCATCACCGTTGAGGAGGCCAAGGGCCTCGAGACGACGCTGGAGACGGTCGAGGGCATGCAGTTCGACCGCGGCTACCTCTCGCCGTACTTCGTCACCGATCCGGAGAAGATGGAAGCCGTCCTCGAGGACGCCTACCTCCTGATCCACGACAAGAAGATCTCCGCGATGAAGGAGCTCCTCCCGGTGCTCGAGAAGATCGCGCAGACCGGCAAGCCCCTGCTCATCATCGCCGAGGACGTCGAGGGCGAGGCGCTCGCGACCCTCGTGGTCAACAAGCTCCGTGGCACCCTGAAGGTCTGCGCCGTGAAGGCGCCGGGCTTCGGCGACCGCCGCAAGGAGATGCTGACGGACATCGCCAAGCTGACCGGCGGCACGGTCATCGCCGAGGAGCTCGGCTTCAAGCTCGACGGCACCGCCCTCAACCAGCTCGGCCGCGCCAAGCGCGTCGTGGTGGACAAGGACAACAGCGTGATCGTCGACGGCCGGGGCAAGGCCGATGACATCCAGGGCCGCATTGCGGAGATCAAGGTCGCCATCGACAAGTCGACCAGCGATTACGACCGCGAGAAGCTCCAGGAGCGTCTGGCGAAGCTGTCCGGTGGCGTGGCCGTGATCCATGTCGGCGCCGCGACCGAGACCGAGATGAAGGAGAAGAAGGCCCGGGTCGAGGACGCGCTGCACGCGACCCGCGCGGCCGTGGAAGAGGGCATCGTGCCGGGCGGCGGCGTCGCGCTGCTCCGCGCCCAGTACGTGCTCGACAAGGTGAAGGGCACCGAGGACGAGAAGATCGGTGTCGAAATCGTGCGTCGCTCCCTCGAGGAGCCGATCCGCATGATCTGCCAGAATGCAGGCGTGGAAGGCTCGATCATCGTCGCCAAAATCAAGGAATCGAAGGACAAGTCCTTCGGCTACAACGCGGCGACCGATGTGTACGAGGATCTGGTCAAGGCCGGCGTCATCGACCCGACCAAGGTCACCCGTACCGCGCTGCAGAACGCCGCTTCGATCGCCGGGCTGCTCCTGACCACCGAGTGTGTGGTGGTCGAGCGCAAGGAAGAGAAGCCGGCACCGGCGGCGCCGGGCGGCGGCATGGGCGGGATGTACTAAGCCTTCGCCGAACCGACCTGAAGGTCACGTCATGGCCCCGGGGGAAGACTCCCCGGGGCCATGCTGTTTCAGCTATTTTGGCTGCCGGGCTGGTACGCAACCTGCTTCTGGTACTGCCCAGACCGCGAATTCCGCGCGGATCTGTCCTCCGGAGGAGACACTGTGCGCAAGACTCTGTACACCTTCATGCTCATGCTGGGGATCCCGGCGGTTGCCCGACCGGTTGTGGCCCAGTCTTCGCCGCCCCTGATCGGGACCTGGCAGGCCGACATCAAGGATCAACAGCGGAAGGACGCGCCCCGGGTGGTCATCGTCCGTCAGGATTCCAGCGCCAGCTACGGCACCGAGACGGTGCGGTGGCGGCTCAAGCCCGACAGCATCATGCTGGCACTCGGCGGGGAATGGGTGACCTACCGGCTGCAGATCAAGGGTCCAAAGCTGACCCTGTCCGGCGGTGACCTTGCCAAGCCGATCACCCTGACCAAGGTGGGGCCGCCGACCCCGCGGCCCGATAGCGTGCAGGTGCCCCCCGATCCGGATGTGCCCTGAACGCGGGAGCAGGGCAGCGCAGCAGCACTCAGAGGCGGCCGAGAGGCCGCCTCTATGCGTTGGTGGGGACGTCGAGGGGCTGAAGGACGACGGGGGCCATCGGCGTGTGCTGTGAAGCGAGGTGCAGGGCCACTCCATACGGGAGCAGGATCGGGTCCACTTCTGCCCGGGCGTGGTCTGCCGTGTTGCAGCGCTCGCTCATGTGCGCGAGGATGACGGCGGCGAGGCCCGCGTGGACGACGGATGCCAGAATCTCCGCTGCAGAGCGGTTCGACAGGTGCCCGCCGGAGCCGGCGATCCGTTCCTGGACCGAGGCGGGGTAGTCGCTGGTCCTGAGCAGCACCTCGTCGTGGTTGGCCTCGAGGACGATCGCATGCGAGTCGCGGAGCAGATAGCGCACGGCAGCGGTGGGGCGCCCCAGATCGTAGGCGATGCCTATGCGATGCCCGGCCAGTGTGCGAATCGACAGTGCAATCGGCTCGGCGGCGTCGTGGCTGGTCGCGCAGGCTTCGATGTGAAACCCGCCATGCTGCACCCCACCCATGATCGCCAGAGGGAGGAACGCCGCCTTGGGCATCCGCGGACGGAGGCGATCCCAGGTGCCGGGTGCCGTCAGGATGGGAATCCGCAGTGTCGCCGCCAGTCGTGCCGCCCCCGCCGTGTGATCCCCATGTTCGTGCGTGATGACGATTCCGGTGACCCGGCGCATGTCGAGACCGGCCTGGGTCGCCCGGCGGTGGACTTCGCGGGCACTGAACCCGGCATCGATCAGCAGGACTTCGTCCCCGGAAGCCACCGCGAGCGCATTGCCCGCAGACCCCGAGCCCAGCACGAAGATCGTGGTCACGAACGGGCGAGCCGGCGGTAGGTGGCCGCGAGCGAGGCACGCCGCTCGGGCGTGAACGCGACGTCACGGCGCGGCATGACACGCTCGGCGACTTTGAGGAAGCCCTCCTCGGTCATCTGCGCCTGGCCGTCGCTTCCCCACGCCATCGGCGGCACGTACTTGGGCACTCCAGCCGGCCCGAATACGTTCGCGCCGGCGCCAACCACGCTGCCGGTGGAAAGCATGGTCCCGATCGCGGTCTTGGCGTGGTCACCGAACAGCGTCCCGAGGAACTGGCGCCGGGTGGCGATCCGCTCCCCATCCACCTCGAGCGACACCTCTCCATACGTGTTCTTGAGGTTCGAGGTCGTGGTGCCGGCGCCGAGGTTCACCCAGTGACCGACGACGCTGTGACCGACGAAGCCGTCATGACTCTTGTTGGCGTAGCCGAGAAAGAGACTCGAGGAAATTTCACCCTTGACGCTGCAGCGCGGGCCGAAGGCGGAGGCGCGGATGTGCCCGCCAAGCAGCCGCGACTTCTCACCGGCGTAGAGCGGGCCCTCGAGGCGGGAGCCGTGCCGGACTTCGACACCGGCCTCGAGGACGATCGCCCCGGCCCGGGTGTCGAAGACCACGCCCGGCTCGACCAGCGCACCACGACAGGTCACCAGCGCGGGATCCCCCAGCACGATGCTGCCCGCGGGAACCGGATCGCGCTCCGCCGCGGCGAAGCCGAGGCAGTCCGCGGCCAGGAACTGCTCCAGTGCCGCGAGGAGGTCATGGGCTCCCTGGAGGGAGCGGCCGGCAATCTCGTATCCGGGACCCTCGTCGTTGGGCCCGCGCCAGAACGCACCGGCAGGGAGAATCCAGCCGACGGTGATCCCGTCCTGTGTCAGGCGGCGGGTCCCCACTGGAGGGGCCAGCGGCGCCCCCGAGGGTGCGAAGCAGCTTGAGCCGACCACCGCCGGCCCCGTGATCGCGGCCACGGGGGCGAGCGGCGGCTCGAATCCTTCATGGAAGTCCGGAGTGTGACCGCCGACGATGGCCGTCGTGTCGAGATCGAAGGCCGCTTCCCAGCGCTCGCGGATCTTCCAGACCCCGGCGCGAAGTTCCGCGAGGGGGCGCACGGCGGAGAAGGGCGCCCAGGCCGCGCCGGGATGGGCGGGCTCGAGCAGGAAGAGCCTCACGGCAGGTCCCTCACCTCGGCGGGAAGACGATCGAGCAGGACCTTCAGGTCGGCAGCCTGCGGTCGCGGCATGACCAGGATCCTGCCGTTGGCATGGACGATGACGAGGTCCTTCACCCCGGTCACCACGATCGGATCTCCAGCGGACCAGACGACGCAGTCCTCGGTGTTGTTCAGGTGCACCGGCCCGACCGCCACGTTGCCCGACGCGTCGCGGCGGCGGACGCGGGGCAGGGCATCCCAGGTGCCGACATCATCCCACGTGAACCGGCCATGCACCACGGCGACGGCCTTGCTCCGCTCCAGCACGCCAACGTCGATGGAGACCGCGGTGACCTCGCGGAAGAAGCCCGCGACATCGCCCTGTTCGAGGTGAACCAGGGCGGGAGCGATCTCCGGCGTCACCCGGCGGACTTCCTCAAGGAGCAAATCGGCGGGCCACGCGAAGAGCCCGCTGTTCCAGAGCGCCCCGGAGGCCATGAGGTCCAGCGCGGTCGCCGCACTGGGCTTTTCCGCGAAGCGGGAGACGGTCCGGGCGACATCGTCCAGCGAATTGCCAGGCACGATGTACCCGAATCCGGTATCGGGGCGGGATGGCACGATGCCGACGGTGACCAGGCGGCGGTGACGGACTGCGGTCGCGAGCGCCTGCGCCGCCGTATGGCGGAAGGCCTCGCTTTCCCGGATGGTCCAGTCGGCGTGCAGCGAGAGCACTTCAGCCTGCGGATCCCGGCGAAGTGCTTCGGCACTCGCCCAGACCAGCGCCGGGCCGGTGGATGCCGCGCGCGGCTCGATGAGGATGTTCTCGGCGGGAAGCCGGAGCGCCTCCTGCAATTGCGTCGCGATGGCGCCGCCGGTCACGACGAGGATGCGCTCGCGGGGCACCAGCCCCTCGAGCCGGGCGACGGCCTGTTCTGCGGTCGACTCGGTCCCCACGAGCGGCAGGAGCTGCTTTGGCATCGAGGGTGTGCTCAGCGGCCAGAAGCGGCTGCCGGAGCCACCCGCCAGGATGACGGCCCAGCGCATGTCAGTGCTTTGCGGTCAGAGAAGCGTGGCGAGCTCGGGCGCGGCGCGCCGGAGGTCGTGGAGCAGGGGACCAATATTCGTGGCGCGGGGCGCGAGAATGAACAGGTGCCCCTCGGTGCCCAGCGGGCGGAGCAGGGCGAGCCGATCGTCGAACTCGAGGACGGTCGCGCTGAGCGCCTCACACTCCGCCGCCTGACCGAGCCGTCGTGCTCCGTTCGCAAAGGTGGCGGCGAGAGCCGCCACCGCCTCGGCATCGAGCAGCGTGCGACCTGCCGAATCGATGGTCAGTCCATCGCTGCTGACCACCACGACTGCATCCACGTCCTCCCGGGCCGCGAGGCCCTGGACCACGTCGCGCAAACCAGCCATAACGGTTCTCCGGGGTGGGGAAGCCAGCAGTGCGGATTGTATCGGGACGACTAGGGCGAAGTCAAGCAATGACTGCGGGTTGACCGCCTTTTTCCACTCCCCTAGGTTCCCTCCATGCCACGCTCCCTCCGCCTGCCCGCATTGCTCGCGTTTGCGCTCGCCGCCGCCTGCAGTGATCCGAACGCGATTCCCAACGCGAGCCTGAAGAACGAAGTCGACACGCTGACCCTCTGGTCACTGGAAAAAGGGCCGCTCAACAAGCCCACCGCGTATTCGCTGAGCGCCCGCAACGGCGTCCGGACCTGGGAGGCGGGCACCAACTTCGAGTTCCTGTTCTCCATGGACAACGCGCTGAACGCGCGGCTGATTCCGCTCGGCGCCCTGGGGCTCACCAGCACCGGCTCGGTCAAGCCTGGGCTCATCCGGAACACGTCGCTCAGCTTCGACTCGATGGTCAAGGCACCGCAGAACGGGTACCTCACGGTGGACACGATCCCGATCGCGGTGGGGGACAAGTTCTTCATGCGCACCGCAGTGAACACCTGCGCCCTGCTCGGCGTCCCGCTCTATGGCAAGCTGGAGATTCTCGCGATCGACAATGCGGCGTCCACCGTCACGTTCCGTGTGGTCGGCAATCAGAACTGCGGCTACCGTAGCCTGCGCCTCGGCATCCCCGGCTCCTGAATTCCCGTGATTGACGTCAAGCTGCTCCGTCAGGACGCCGAGGGAGTACGTGCTGCCCTCGCCCGCCGGCTGGATCCAACCCTCGATCAGGCCCTCGATCACCTCGCCGCCCTCGACCGGCAGCGGCGGGACGCGCTGACGGCCGTCGAGGAACTGAAGGCCCGGCGCAATGCCGCGACCGACGAGGTGGCGCGCCGGAAGAAGGCGAAGCTGCCTGCCGACGAGCTCATGGCTGAGCTCAAGCAGTCGGGCGAAGCGGTGAAGCATCGGGATGCCGAAATCCGCGAGATCGAGGCGCAACTCGACCGGCTCCTCCTCACCATCCCGAACATCCCGCTCGCCCGCGTCCCCAGCGGGGACGCCTCGGCCAACGCCGTGGTGAAGGAGGTCGGGACCCGACCGGTCTTCGACTTCGCGCCGCGCCCTCACTGGGAAATCGGCGAAGCGCTCGGGCTCTTCGACCTTCCCCGGGGCTCGAAGCTCAGTGGCTCCGGTTTCCCGCTCTTCACGGGGCCGGGAGCACGACTGGTCCGCGCGCTGAAGAACTTCATGCTCGACCTGCACACGAGCGAGCACGGCTATCTCGAGGTGGCGCCGCCGTTCGTCGTGAATCGGGCCTCGATGACCGGCACCGGGCAGCTGCCGAAATTCGAGGAGGATCTCTATCTCGCCACGGCGGACGACCTCTTCCTGATCCCGACCGCGGAAGTCCCGGTCACGAACATCTATCGGGACGAGATTCTCGACGGCGCCGCGCTGCCGATCGCGATGTGTGCGTACACGCCCTGTTTCCGCCGGGAGGCGGGCGCGGCGGGAAAGGACACCCGCGGGCTGATCCGGGTGCATCAGTTCGACAAGGTCGAACTGGTGCGCCTCTGCCGTCCCGAGGACAGCGACGCCGAGCATGAGCGCCTCACGCGCCATGCCGAGACGGTCCTGGAGCGCCTCGGCATTCCCTACCGGCGGCTCGCGCTCGCCGCCGGCGACACCGGCTTCGGCAGCGCCTGCACGGTGGACCTGGAGGTCTGGGCGGCGGGGGTCGGCACCTGGCTGGAGGCCTCGAGCGCCAGCACGTTCACCGATTTCCAGGCCCGCCGCGCCAGCATCCGTTTCCGGCGAGAGCCGGGGGCCAAGCCGGAGTTCGTGCACACGCTCAACGCCTCCGGGGTCGCCTTCCCGCGCACGATCATCGCGCTGCTCGAGAACAATCAGCAGGCCGACGGCTCGGTCCGGATCCCGGAGACGCTGGCGCCCTATCTCGGCACCGACCGGCTCGTGCCGCGTGCGTAGGCGCGGCCTGCGCCGGTTCGCACCGGCGCTGGTGGTGCTGCTGGTTGCCCTGCTCGCGGGGCTGTCGGTGGGATCGGGATGGATCGTGGTCCGCCACTTCCGCTCGGACGCCTACTCCATCAGCCGGCTGTATGCGGGCGTCTTCGCCGGACTCAACGACGATCGCGAAGGCGCGGCGACCAACGCGCTGCTGCGGCTGGGCGAGGAGGTCCGGCAGGTCGGCATTCCGCTGATCGTCACGGACAGTGCGGGCCGGGTCACCGCGATGGCGAACCTGCCGTTCGACGCGCCGCTGGGCGATCCCCGGGTGCGGAGCTACGCGGCCAAGCTCGATCTGGAGAACCCGCCGATCTCCGCCCCGGCGCTCGGCACGCTGCACTACGGACCGGTCCCCGCCAAGCGGCAGCTCACCGCGCTGACGATCCTGCAGAGCCTGATCCTCGCCTCGATCATCGGGGTGGGGCTCGCGGCGTGGCGGAGCGGCATGGCCGCGCAGCGTGACCGGCTCTGGGTCGCCATGGCACGCGAGGCGGCCCACCAGATGGGGACGCCGCTCATGAGCCTGCAGGGCTGGATCGAGCAGCTCCGGTCGCGGGCAAAGCCGCCGCCGGGGCTGGCCGATCACCTCGCGGCCGACGCCGAGCGGCTGGAGCGGGTGGCCCAGCGGTTCGAGCGGATCGGCCACAAGATCCGCCGCGAGCCGATTCCGTTAGGCGCGCTGGCCGAGAAGATCGCCACCTACTTCCGGCCGCGGCTGCCCACCCGCGTGAACCGGATCGAGATCCGGGTCGAGACCCCGCTGGAGAGTCCGGTCGTCCTGGGCGACCCGATCCTGCTCGAGTGGACACTCGAATCCCTGGTGAAGAACGCGATCGACGCGCTGCAGGGGCGCGAGGGGACCATCACGCTTCGGGTCGGGCAGGAGCTCGACGCCGCGACCATCCGGGTCTCCGATGACGGCCCCGGCATCCCGAGCGATATCCGGCGGACGATCTTCGAGCCAGGCATGACCACGAAGTCGAGCGGCTGGGGCATCGGTCTCGCCCTGGCGCGGCGCGTCGTGGAGGACTCCCACGGCGGTGAATTGATGCTCGAACAGACCGAACCCGGCGCCACGTTCCTGATCCGGATCCCGATTAATGCCAGCTGAACGCGCCGCCCTGCTGGGCCTCGACGGCCTCAATCCCGCCCAGCGGGAGGCGGTCGAGCATGTCCACGGCCCGCTGCTGGTCGTGGCCGGCGCGGGCTCGGGCAAGACCCGGGTCCTGACGATGCGCATCGCCCGGCTCATCGATCAGGCCGGTGTGGCGCCGCAGCGCATCTTCGCGGTGACCTTCACCAACAAGGCCGCCGGCGAGATGAAGGAGCGGGTCGGGCGCCAGCTCGGCCAGGACCCGGCCGGCCTGTGGATCGGCACCTTCCATTCGCTCTCGGCCCGGCTGCTCCGCCGGGAGGCGGAGGCCCTCGGTTTCTCCCGCCAGTTCACGATCTACGACGAGGACGTTCGGCTCTCCCTCATCAAGCGTCTGATGGAGCAGCGCGGGCACTCCACCAAGCTCTTTCCGCCGAAGCTGGTCCAGTCGCTGATCTCGGCCGCGAAGAACCGGATGGTGAGCCCGGACGAGCTGGCCAGCGGCTCGCCGTTCGATCGCCCGGCCCAGGTGGCGGCGGATGTCTATCGCGTGCTCGGTGCCGCCCTCAAGAGCCAGAATGCGATGGACTTCGACGACCTGATGCTGCACCCCCTGACCCTCTTCCGGGAGCGGCCGGACCGGCTCGCGTTCTACCAGGACCGGTTCGCCTTCCTCCTGGTGGACGAGTTCCAGGACACGAACTCGGCCCAGTATCAGCTCGTGAAGCTGCTGGGCAAGCACGGCAACGTCTGCGCCGTCGGTGACGACGACCAGTCCATTTACGGCTGGCGCGGCGCCGACGTCCGCAACATGCAGTCGTTCCTGCAGGACTTTCCGGGCGCGGCGCTGGTGCGCCTCGAGGACAATTATCGCTCGACCCAGGTCGTCCTCGATGCGGCCAATGCGGTGATCGAGGAGAACAAGGGCCGGATCGGCAAGACGCTGCGCACCCGGCGGAAGGGCGGGGAGCAGGTTACGATCGTCGCGGCAGCCGATGAGCGGGACGAAGCGGAGTGGATCGTGAAAGAGTTCCGGGCCCGGAGCGCCAAGGGCGACTGGGCCTACAACGAGATGGCGATCCTCTATCGCACCAACTCCCAGTCGCGCGCACTCGAGGAGGCCTTCCGCCGGGCGGGCATTCCGTATCGCATCATCGGGGCGATCAGCTTCTACGACCGGCGCGAGGTGAAGGACCTGCTCGCCTACCTGAGACTGATCGCCAATCCGTCGGATGACGAGGCCTTTCTCCGCGCGATCAGCGTGCCGCGCCGCGGACTCGGCGAGTCGAGTCTCGCCGTGGTGCAGGAGGCCGCGACCCGCTGGGGCAAGCCGCTGCTGCAGGCCTCGGGGGCGGCGGAGATGATCACCGGACTCCGGCCGAACGTGCGTGAGGCGCTCCGCAAGTTCTCCGATCTGATCACAATGCTCCGGGAGAAGTCGGAGACCTGGCCGCCCGCGCAGGTGCTGGAGCAGGTGATTCAGTCGATCGACTACGAGCAGGTACTCCTGGCGGAAGGGCCCGAAGGCGCGGATCGGTGGGAGAACGCCCGGGAATTCGTCGCCAGCGCGGCGGAATGGTCGGAAGTCGTCGAGCCCGACGCCGACGAGCAGACGACCCCGCTCGAGCGGTTTCTCTCCGAGGCCGCACTGATGTCGGCCAACGATACCAGCAAGGGGATGTCCGACGGTGTCACCCTGATGACGCTGCACACGGCCAAGGGGCTCGAATGGCCGGTGGTGGCGCTGACCGGCCTGGAAGACGGGCTCTTCCCCCTCGCCCGCGCGGAGGAGCAGGAGCACGGCCTCGAAGAGGAACGCCGGCTCTGCTACGTTGGTATTACCCGGGCGAAGGACAAGCTCTACATCAGCTGGGCCCGTGCGAGGCGGCGGGGCGGGGAACTCCGGCCCGGCCGGGCCTCCCGGTTCCTGCAGGCGATCCCCCCGGGGATCATCGACGAGAAGCGGACCAGCAGCATGTGGTCGCCGGACTGGAGCGCGGGTGCCGCACCCCGTCGGCCCGGCGCACCCAGCTATGGCGGCAGCACGCCGGCGCGCCGCTCCTGGCTGGATGACGAGCTGCCGACACCGAGCGGGAAGTCGGTGGAGCCGGCGGAGGAGGCCTCGCAGGACACGCCGCGGTACGTGAAGGGCGAACGAGTCCGGCATCGCCGCTTCGGCAGCGGGACGATTCAGGGTCTCGCGGGGACAGGGAAGGATCTCAAGGTGTCGGTCAAATTCGATGACGAAGAGCACGGCCTGAAACAGCTGCTCGTCGCCTATGCTGGCCTTGAACGGGAATGGGAGAGCGCATGAGTATCCGTCGTGAGGATGTGCTGCACGTGGCCAAGCTGTCCGAACTCGAGGTCCCGGAGGCGGACCTGCCGCGCCTCGTCGAGCAGATCGGGCGCATCGTGGCCTTCGTCGATCAGCTGAGCGAGGTCCCCGCGGGGGAACAGGCCCCGCCATTCCTCGCCGGCCCTTCGGAGCTTCCGCTCCGGCCGGACGAGGTCCGGCCCGCCGTGCTCGCGCGGACCCCGGCCGAGATCGCCCCGGAATTCCGCCACGGACTCTTCCTGGTGCCGAAGCTCGGCGCGATGGAGGGGGCCGAATGAGCTCCATCGCCTTCATCGCGGAAGCCGTCGGCGGTGGCCGTACCTCGGCGGGTTCGGTCGCGAAGGAGGTCGGCGCCCGCCTCACCAAGGCCGCGCCACTCAACGCGACCCTCCACTGGTCCCAGGAGCTGCTCGACCGTGACGCCAGCCGCCTGGACGCCATGCCGGTCGGCGCGCGCGGGACGCTGCCGCTCGCCGGCGTTCCGGTCGCCATCAAGGACAACATCGTCACGACCGACGAACCGACCACCTGCGCCTCGAAGATCCTGCAGGGGTATGTCTCGCCCTACGATGCGACCGTGGTCACTCGGCTCCGCGAGGCGGGGGCGATCATCGCCTCCAAGACCAACCTCGATGAATTCGCGATGGGCTCGTCCACCGAGAACTCCGCCTTCGGCCGGGTGCACAACCCCCTCGATCCCGCCCGCGTGCCGGGCGGTTCCTCCGGGGGCTCGGCGGCGCTGGTGGCCGCAGGCGTGGTCCCGGCGGCACTGGGTTCGGAGACCGGTGGTTCCGTCAGGCAGCCTGCCAGCTTCTGCGGCATCGTCGGGGTCAAGCCGACCTACGGCCGGGTGAGTCGGTACGGGCTCGTGGCATTTGGCTCCTCGCTGGACCAGATCAGCGTGTTCGGACAGACGGTGGATGACGCGGCGCGGGTGTTGTCCGTCATCAGTGGCCACGACGGCTACGACTCCACCTCGGCGGATCGCCCCCCGCTTGCACTCGAAGGGCCGCGGAAGGACCTGACGGGACTGACCTTCGGCATGCCGCGGGAGTATTTCCCCGCGGACCTCGATGGCGGCGTCCGCTCCGCGCTGGACCACACCGCCCACGTGCTGCAGCAGCTCGGAGCCACGGTGAAGGAGGTCTCGCTGCCGCACGCGAAGTACGCGGTGCCGACCTACTACATCGTCGCCCCGGCCGAAGCCGCGGCGAACCTCGCCCGCTTCGACGGTGTGCGCTACGGTCCGCGCCACTCCGGAACTGGCGGGGATCTCGGCTCGCTCTACCGGGCGACGCGAGGGAAGGGATTCGGGCCCGAGGTGCAGCGCCGCATTCTGATCGGCACCTACGTCCTCAGCTCCGGCTACTACGACGCCTACTATCGGAAGGCGCAACAGGTGCGTGCGCTCCTGGCCGAGGACTTCCGCAGGGTCTTCGAGGACCAGGGGGTGGATCTCCTGCTGACGCCGACCACACCGACGCCTGCCTTCAAGGCGGGCGAGAAGACCGAGGACCCGGTCGCGATGTACCTCGCCGACATCTTCACCTGCGCGATCAGTCTCGCCGCGCTGCCGGCGATGAGCCTGCCAGTGGGACGCGAGGAGGGACTGCCGATCGGCGCCCAGCTGGTGGCCCCGATGTTCGGCGAAGCCCGGATGCTGAGTGTCGCGGCGACGCTCGAGGCGGCGATCGATGCCCGGCGGGAGGTGCGCTGATGTCCTGGGAAACCGTGATCGGACTTGAAGTCCACGTGCAGCTGCTCACCCGCTCCAAGATGTTCTGCGCCTGCGCCAATCACTTCGGCGCCGCACCGAACACCCAGGTCTGTCCGGTCTGCCTGGGGCTGCCTGGGGCGCTGCCAATGCCGAACGCGCGCGCGGTGGAGCTCGCCACACGGGCGGCCCTCGCGCTCAACTGCCGGGTGCACGAGACGAGCGTGTTCGCCCGCAAGAACTATTTCTACCCGGACCTGCCCAAGGGGTACCAGATCTCGCAGTTCGATCAGCCCCTGGCGACCGGCGGCGGGATCACGATCGAGTCGCCGGAGCGCGGGCGGATCACGCTCGGCGTCACTCGGCTGCATCTCGAGGAGGACGCGGGGAAGTCGCTCCACGACCGGGTGCCCGGCAAGACCGCGGTGGACCTGAATCGTGCGGGGACGCCACTCGCCGAGATCGTGAGCGAGCCGGACATGCGAAGCCCCGGCGAGGCGCGCGCCTATCTCACGGTGCTCAAGCAGATCCTCCTCTATTGCGAGGTCAGCGACTGCAACATGGAGGAGGGCTCGCTTCGCGTGGATGCCAACATCTCGATCCGCCGACCCGGCGATCCGAAGCTCGGCACCAAGACCGAAGTGAAGAACATGAACAGCTTCGCGAATGTCGAGCGGGCGCTCATCGTGGAGCGGGATCGCCAGATCGCGGTCGTCGAATCGGGCGGACGGGTGGAGCAGGTCACCATGCTCTTCAACGCCGGCACCGGCGAAGTGCGTCCGATGCGGTCGAAAGAAGAAAGCCACGATTATCGCTACTTCCCCGATCCCGACCTGCCGCCGCTGGTGCTCACGCGCCTGTGGATCCAGCAGCAGCACTACGGGCTCCCGGAATTACCCGAGGCAAAGCGTGACCGCTTCATGACGGTGCATGGCCTGCCACCGTATGATGCGGGCGTGCTCGCGGCCGAGCGCCCGATCGCGGACTACTTCGAGGCGGTGGTCGCCGCGGGCGTGGAGCCCAAGACCGCGTCCAACTGGGTCATCAACGACGCGCTCCGGGGCTTCAATGAGCATGGCCGGTTCGAGGTATTGCCGGACCGGCTCGCGGCCCTTGTCGGCCTGGTCAAGGACGGCACCGTCAGCAACCAGGCGGCAAAGCGGATCTTCGCCGAGCTGTCAGGCAACGAAGAGTCACCCCGTTCCATTGCGGACCGCCTCGGGGTGGTTCAAGTGGGCGACGCCGATGCGCTTGGTGGCTGGGTCGACGAGGTGCTCGCCGCCAATCCGAAGGAGGTCGAGCGCTACCGGGGCGGGGAGACCAAGCTGATCGGCTTCTTCACGGGGCAGGTGATGAAGAAGAGCGGGGGCAAGGCGGATCCCAAGAAGATCGCGCCGCTGCTGCAGGCAAAGCTCGGAACGCCGTAAGCGCGCACGTGGGCGCGCCAACGCCGCGCGCCTACGGCGTCGTCCCCAACAGGCCCATCACCGACATCGGGTCGATGGTCGTCCCGCCGTAGCGCATCACGAAGTGCAGATGGGGGCCGGTGACACGACCGCTCCGGCCCACCCGTCCGATGATCTGTCCCTTCGCGACCTCGTCGCCCTGCTTCACCAGCGTCTTGCTCAGGTGAAAGTACGCGGAGATGAGCCCCTCGCCGTGGTCCAGGTACACGACGTTCCCGGCCAGATAGAACGGCGCGACCAGCGCCACCCGTCCCGCATTCACTGCTCGTACCGGGTCGCCCACCGCGCCGGCGAAATCGGTGCCGAGGTGGCGGCTCAGCAGCTTTCCGTTGTAGATGCGTCCGATGCCGAACCCGCTGGTGATCCGGCTGGCACGTGGCAGCGCGAAGGGCTCGCTCCAGCTCCGGGGTGAGAGGTGCGCCGCTCGACTGACCTGGCGCGCGAGCGCGATCTCGCGGGCGATCCGTGCCTGGGATGCGCTGTCGGGGTTCGCCATCGTGGGGGCAACGCGCAGCCGTTCGCTCGGATAATCCGCACGGCTCACTGCGATGGCGGTGCGGACCGTGTCCCGGCGATCGCCGATCAGCAGCACAAGGACGATGGCGAGCGAGTCGTCTCCCTCGACCGGGACCCCGGCCAGCGACACCCAGCTCACCGGGTCGGTTCGCGAGAAGTGCAGCGGTTCCCCAGCCACCTCACCCTCGAGACCGGTCAGCGGCTCGAGCGTCGTCGGCGTGACCCGCAAGCGGATGAGTGCGCCGCGCGCCGGCTTCGCGGGCTCCGTCTCGATCGCGACCTGCTGCCCGGCAAGCCCGGAGGCGCGGCACAACAGCACCCCAAGCAGCAGAGCAGGCAGCGCGAGCTTCACCGGGTCTTCTCCTCGAGCCAGCGGTCGGTTTCCGCCTGCGCGTCGAACAGCCGCTCCAGGCGCGCCTTGAGCTCCCGGGCGGCATCGAGATCCGCGGTCAGCGTCTCGGGGACCGCCCCGCCGCCGTGCAAACGCAGCAGCCCCATCCGGAGCGACTCGAGCAGGGTCACCGTCTCGCGGAGCCGGGCGGCCCAGAGTTCGCGCGCCTCGCTCAGCTCCTTCGCACCACCGTCCCCGGACGGCTTCACCCCGTCGAAGAGCGTCGTCGGGGCCGCCTGGGCGATGAGATCGTCCAGCTCTTCCAGCTTCCGGCGCATGAGCTGCGCCTGGCTGGAGAGCGCCCGGATCTGTTCCGGCATCGCCTTGAGATCGCGTCGCTCCGCGGCGGGTAGCGCCCGGTAGAGCGCCTCGGCCGCGTCGCCGAGTGCCACCTCGGTCGGCCGATGCAGGAGCTGCTCGGGCCCGCTGGATGGCTTGAGGCGCCAGCCGGCAAGCTTCGTCATCCACTTCCCGGCCCGGCTCTTCCAGACCTTGAGCGCAAACTCGACCCAGCTGTCCCGCGGCGCGACCCGTGACCCGGGGACGAAGCGACGCAGCCACTGCAGCACGAGCGCGGTGACTACCGCGCCCGAGGCCGCCGTCAGCAGCCCGCCGACTACGCCCGTCCGCATGAGCGCCAGGGCGAGGATCGTGCTGCCGCCAGCCACCATCAGGGAGACGACGACGCCTGAACGGAGCAGGCGACCCGCCGGCGTCGACTGCGAGCCGTATTCGAACGTGAGCTCCTCGTGTCGCCGCTCGGCGTGCTGCTGCAGGGCGAGCACGATATCCTGCTGGCCGTAGCCGACCTTGAGCAGCCGGCGTGTCTGCAGCAGCCGGGAACCGCCGTAGAGCGTCCACGGGATGGCGGCGAGCGTGAGGGAGAAGGCCACCAGCATCCCGGCATCCGCCGAGCCATTTGCCACCGCGAACAGCAGGCCGAGTCCCGCGGGAAGGCCCCAGACCAGCGAGATGAGCGTCACCGCTCCCCGCGGGCGCTCGGCGCTTGCCAGCCAGACCCGGAACGGCGCCGGGAGATCGGTCGACGTTCCGCCGAGCTGTTCCAGCGCCTCCGCCAGCTGTTCCCCCGTCTGGAAGCGCGCACTCGGAAGCGGCGCGAGGCAGCGGTCGATCGCTCGCGCGAGCGCGCGGGGCAGGTGTGGCGCGACGCTCGCGAGCGCTGGAGGCGGCCCCGCGATCTGGCGCTCGACCAGTTCGGCGAGGGTCGTGACGGGATAGGGCAGGCGGGAAGCGAGCGCGGTATAGCCCACAACACCGAGGCCGTACAGGTCGCTCCGGCCATCGACACGTTCGCCGGTGGCCTGCTCCGGGCTCAGATAGGCGATCGTCCCGGTGATCGAGCCCGGCACTCGTTCCTCGCCGCGGAGCGGAGCCGCGATCCCGAAATCGGCGATCAGTGCCCGACGCCCCCCCGCCTCCAGCAGGATGTTGTCAGGCTTCACGTCCCGGTGGATCACGCCCTGACCGTGCGCATACGACAGCGCCCAGGCGATGTCCCGCAGAATCCGCGTCGTCTCCGCCGGCGGCAGCGTCCCGTTGGAGCGCAGCCGTTCCCCGAGGCTTTCACCGGGAACGAATGCCATGACGAACCAGACCAGCCGGTCCGTCTCCTCCACGGCGTGGATCGGCACGATGTTCGGATGGGAAAGACCGGCGGCGGTGCGTGCCTCACGGAGGAACCGCTCCCGCAGGCCGGGGCGGGCGGCCAGCTCCGGCGGGAGCAGCTTGATCGCGACCGGGCGGTCGAGACTCACATCGCGCGCGAGGTAGACGATCCCCATCCCGCCGCGGCCCAGCTCGCGCTCCAGCGAGTAGCGCCCGGCAACCGCCGCCTGCAGGTCGAGGAAGAGCGGGTCTACTCCCGCCATGGCTTCTTGATGACCGCGTCGGACCAGAAGACCGGCCGGCGGTCGGGAAGCCCGAAGTGCTCCTGGGCGGCCGCGCGCAGCCGTTCGGGGTCGCGCCAGCCGCCCGCGAGCAGGGCCTCCCGGCGCATCTGTTTGGCGATCCGGAGCGGCTGATCGCCCGCCGGATCGTACTGGCGCGGCTCCGAGTCGGGCTGCGCGAGCATTTCCATCACGTAGTCGAACGACAGTGCGAGATGCCCTTCCACGTCCGACGTCGGCAGATCCCAGCGGCTGGTCTTCTCCGCCACCTGGAAGGCGCGCTGCCATCCCTTGTGCTCGGTGATGTGGACCATGCCGCGGAACAGCCGCCGGTTGGTCTTCACGCTGAAGATCGTCGGCGCGATGATCTGGTCGAGGTGCGCGTCAGCCGGCGAGTGATCAAGGAGGATGACCTCCTTGGCCGTCCGAGCGAAACGGTCCCCGAGCGGCGTCTCGAACCGGCTTTCCCAGTAGGAATGCCCGAATCCGGTGGTGCTGCTCGTGAGGACCAGCTGGCGCGGCACGAAGAAGTTGTGCGCGACGACATCCGCTGCCAGATGGGAGAGATAGCCGAGGCCGAAGGCCCGGAGCGCGTCGGTGCGGGCGAGATCGTGGATCTCCTGGCCGACGTGCCAGGCGTGGCAGTGCCGCCCGACGGGAGCGTACTTCTTCGCGATCGAGCTGTCCGCCGCGATGTTGCCGTAGAGGAAGTCGAAGGGAAAGGCGCGCAGCAGGTCCGCGACGGCCGCGGGGAGCGAGCCGAGATTCGCCAGGACCGACTCCCCGAGATAGATGTGGGTCCCGGGTGTCCAGGCGTGAAGCCGATCCGGAAAGAGCACCGCCGCGACGACCAGCACCGCGAGCGCGGCCAGCGCCCGGCGAGTGCTCAACGGCGGCGCCCCATCCCCAGCAGCCGGCGCAGCCGCCCGAACCACCCGGCCCCGGAGCGCACCGAGCGAAGGGTCACCGCGAGATCGAGCGCGGTCTCCTCGACCTCCTCCTCGAGCACCTCGTAGATCGCTTCCAGGTTCTGGAGCCGGGACTGGAGTCCTTCCCGGAGGGCCCGGCTCGACTTCACGATCTCCTCGGCTTCGGTGCCGATGAGCCCCGCGAGCCGCTGGCCCTCGCTGGAGACCGCGGCGACGGCGCCCAGCGCCGGCGCGATGTCGCTGCGCAGCGACTCCATGACCTGCGAGAGCTGACGCATCTCATGGGCGGCCTGACGGGCGGCCATGGCCATGGCGAGCGCGATGGCCAGGAACGATCCAGCGATGATGACCAGCGAGATGGCGATCGTCGGGCCGACCCAGCCACCGGATGGCACAGTCGCTTGCAGCAGGAACATGAGCGGAGGCCTCGCTAGGAGCAGAACGGAAGATACACCACCGCTTGACGCATGCACCATGCGCCCCGACCTTTCGCGTCATGCCTCCTCGCTTCGTGGTTCAGGGCGGACGCGCCCTCAGCGGCACCGTGCATCCGGCGGGCAACAAGAACGCCGCGCTGCCCGCAATCGCCGCCACCCTGCTCGCCGACGGACCGGTGGAACTGGGCAACATGCCCCGCATCCGGGACGTCGAAACCATGCTCGCCCTGGTGGCCGATCTCGGCGCCACGGTCGAGTGGACCGGACCCAACACGGTCCGGATCGACGCCCGGTCCGCGAAGAACAAGACGCTGAATCCGGAACTGTGCGCCCGGATTCGGGCCTCCATTCTCCTCGCCGGGCCACTCCTCGCTCGGTTCGGCATGGTGATGCTGCCGCCGCCCGGCGGTGACGTCATCGGCCGCCGCCGGGTGGATACCCACTTCCTCGCGCTCGAGCAGCTCGGGGCCTCGCTCTCCCTAGGCGATACCTATCAGATCGAGGCCAAGGCCCTCACGGGCACCGAGATCTTCCTCGATGAGCCCAGCGTCACCGGTACCGAGAACGCCCTGATGGCCTCCGTGGCCGCACGGGGAAGGACCGTCCTGCGCAACGCCGCCGCCGAGCCGCACGTGCAGGACGTCGCCCGGCTGCTGGTCGCAATGGGCGCCCAGATCGAGGGCATCGGGACCAACGTCTACACCATCGAAGGCGGCCGGCCGCTCGGCGGCTGCAGCTATGCGATCGGCCCCGACCATATCGAGATCGCCAGCTTCATCGGGCTCGCCGCCGTCACCGATGGCCAGCTCACCATCGAGGGCGTGCGTCCCGACGATCTCCGCAGCACCCTTCTCGGCTTCGAGCGCCTGGGAGTCCGTCCCCGGGTCGATGGGTCCCGGCTCATCGTCGATGCCGGGCAGGAGCGACGGGTCCGGCCCGATCTTGGTGGCCACGTTCCCAAGCTCGAGGACGGTCCCTGGCCGGCCTTTCCCGCCGACGCGATGTCGATCGCCGTGGTCACCGCCACCCAGTGCGACGGGATGGTGCTCATCTTCGAGAAGATGTTCGAGTCCCGGCTCTTCTTCGTGGACAAGCTGATCGGCATGGGCGCCCGGATCGTGCTGTGCGACCCGCACCGGGCCGTCATCTCCGGGCCGTCCCAGCTTCGCGGCGGCACCGTGGAGTCTCCCGACATCCGCGCCGGCATGGCGATGCTGCTGGCCGCGCTGGCCGCCGAAGGGCAGAGCACAATCCACAACGTGGGGCAGATCGAGCGGGGCTACGAGAAGATCGACAGCCGGCTCCGGTCCCTCGGGGCCCAGATTGAGCGACTCGAATAGCAGTCCCGAGTTCCGGGTTCCGAGTTCCGAGTGCGACTCCCCCTCGGAACTCGGAACTCGGAGCTCGCGCGCCATCCGGGAGACTCCCGTGGCGGGCCAGGTGCCGAGGTATGAGATCCCTGGCTGGCGCACCCGTTACGGCGTGGTCGCCGGGATAACCGGCCGCGGAGAGCTTCCCGGCCGCGGTTTCGACCTCGGATTGTGGACCGAAGCCCCGGTTGGGGAGGTGATGACCCGCTGGCGGGCCTTCCGCGGGGCAGAACCGGGGTTCAATGCGGTCATTCTCGGCAACCAGGTGCACCGGACCGAGGTCGCGTGGCACGACGGCGGCCGGGGCTGGGTGCAGCTCGAAGGGGTGGACGGTCACGCGACTGCCACTCCCGGTTTACTGCTTACGGTCACCGTTGCCGACTGCATTCCTGTCTACCTCTTCGATCCCGTTCGGCGGGCGATCGCACTTCTCCACAGTGGCTGGAGAGGGACGGCAGGGGGCATTCTCTCGCGCGGAGTTGAGGCGCTGGTTCAGGCCGCTGGGTCGACGCCGGCAGACATCCTAGTGCATTGCGGCGTTGGCATTTGTGGCAACTGCTATGAAGTGGGTTCTGAAGTCATCTCCGGCTGCGGGATCCGCCACGATGGCACGGGGCCGTGGCACGCGGACCTGCGCGCCGTCCTTGCGGACCAGGCGCGCCGGCTGGGGCTACCTGAAGTGTCCACATCACAATGGTGCTCTGCGCACGACCGGCCCCGGTTTTACAGCCACCGGGCCTCGGCCGGCAGCGATGGCCGGATGGTCGCCTACCTTGGTATCCCACAAGGGAGTTAGCCGGGGAGGGGCTGGACGAAACCTCGCTCCATCCCTATACTTCCCGCGCTGTAAGGGGATCTCCAGCCGCGGTCGGGTGTCGATGTGGGGGAGTTCCCCCACATTTTTTTTGGCCCGTGCCACATGGATGCCACCACGCTGCTTGAGGCAGTCCGCCGCCACGTCACCGACCTTGGATTCGAGCTGGTCGAATTCAAACGGTCCGGTCCGCTGCAGCGCCCAGCCATCCAGGTTCGGATCGATCGCCCCGACAGCACGCCGGGGCATGGCATCACCACCGAAGATTGCGCCCGTACCACCCGCGCCCTCGCCGCCTTGTTCGAGGGGCCGGCCGGGTTCGGCGATCGCTATCAGCTGGAGGTGTCGTCGCCAGGGATCGAGCGGCCCGTACGCTTTCCCGAACATTGGCGCCGGTATGTAGGGCGGGTAGTGCGGCTGAAGGCACGCACGGTCGCGGGCCACCCGCATGTGGTGATTCTGGAAGTGCCCGATGACGGGCAGGTCAAACTCCGGCTCCCTGATGGAGCCGAAACCATGGTGGCGCTGGCCGATATCAAGGAAGCGCTGCTCCAGGTCGATGACCCGGCGGCCACCGGCCGCCGCGAGCCATAGGGCAGGAGACGAGGGATGTCCGGTTCCGCAGAGGTGCTGAGCGCCATCAAGGAGCTCACCACCACCAAACAGTTGGATCGCACTGAATTGCTCGACCTCCTCCGGGACGGGATTCATGCGGCGCTCGCGCGCCGCTACGGCCCCAACGTCCGGTTCGAGCTCGAATTCGACGAACTCAAGGGCTCCATCCGCATCGTCCGCCTCCGCCAGGTCGTGGAGACGGTCGAGGATCTGAGCTGCCAGATCGCGCTCGAAGAGGCCCAGTACGAGGATCCGGCCTTCCAGATCGGCGACATGCTGGAAGAGGACGTCCCCTTCGCCGACTTCGGCCGGCTCGCGGTGCAGGCCGCCAAGCAGCGCATCATCCAGCGGGTCCGCGAAGGCGAGCGCACCCGCATCCGTGACGAGTTCCAGAGCAAGGTCGGTGAGCTGCTCTCCGGGGAAGTCCAGCAGATCGAGCGCGGCAAGCTGGTCATCATGCTCAACAAGTTCCGCGAGGCGGAAGCGATCATTCCGTATCGCGAGCAGAACCACCGCGAGAAGTTCCACCAGGGCGACACGATCCGCGCCGTGCTGAAGCGGCTGGAGGAGACGCCGAAGGGGCCGCGCCTCATCCTGTCCCGGGGAGACCCGCTCTTCGTGAAGGCGCTGTTCAAGCTCGAGGTGCCGGAGATCCAGCAGGGCATCGTGGACATCCGCGCCTGGGCCCGCGAGGTCGGCAGCCGGACCAAGATCGCCGTCATCTCCCGGGACGACGCCATCGACCCGGTGGGCGCCTGCGTCGGGCTCAAGGGCTCGCGGGTGCAGGCCGTCGTGAACGAGCTCGGTGGCGAGCGCATCGACATCGTGCCCTGGTCGCCGGACCCGGAGCGCTTCGCCCGGCTGGCGCTGGCGCCGGCGCGCGTGGCCAAGGTCTTCTCCGATCCGGCCAACAAGACCATTCAGGCCGTCGTCGACGAGGACCAGCTCTCGCTGGCCATCGGCCGGAACGGTCAGAACGTGCGGCTGGCCTCGGATCTCACCGGCTGGAAGATCGACCTCTACTCGAGCCGCGAGTGGCTGGAGCGTGGCGGCGAAGGGCCGCTGTTCGCCCCGCTGCCGCCCGAGGACGAGGCCGTCATGCAGCTGCCGCTGACCGAGCTCAAGGGCCTCTCGCCCGAGTTGCTCGCGATCCTCAACGGCGCCGGCTACGAGCGGCTCAAGGACGTGCTCGATCTCGAGCGCGAGGACATCGAGAAGATTCCGGGGATGACCACGGAACGGAGCGACCAGCTGGTGGCGTTCCTCACCGAGCTCACGGAAGAAGGCAGCGACGACGCCGGCGCCCAGGGCTGAGCGGATCCTCCGGTTGCTGGGCCTTGGCTATCGGGCCCGGCAGGTGGTGATCGGCGTGGATCAGCTTCGGGTCACGCTGCAGGCAGGGAAGGTGGCGTGTGTGGTGGTCGCGTCGGATGCGAGTCCGCGCGCGCAGGAGAAGGTGGTACGACTGGCGGCGGCGAAGGGCGTTCCGCTCCTCGCGGGACCGTCGGCGGAGGCGATCGGGGCACGACTGGGGAAACCGGGTGTCATGGTCGCCGGCGTGTTGGACCGGGCGCTGGCTCAGGGGCTCGCAAAGGCGGCCGAGGGCGGCACCCAAATGGAGGCGTGAGTGGTCAAGACCAGAGTACACGATCTTGCGGCAGAATTCGGCGTGTCCGCCGAGCAGCTGATGAGCATGCTCAAGGACATGAACATCTTTGCGCGGAGCCACATGTCTCCGCTCGAGGATGGTCAGGTATCCGCCATCCGGGTCCGTTGGGAGCGCGAGAAGCGCAAGGCCGCACAGGCGGAGGAACCCGCCCCCAAGAAGCGGGTGAAGAAGGCCGCGGCGAAGCCCGCCGAGCCCGAACCCGTCAGCGACGCCGGCAAGCCGATCAAGCGCCGCCGCACGGCCGCGGAAGTGGCCGAAGCGGATGCGGTCCTCGAAGCCGAGCGGGTGGCTGAGACGCTCCGCCTCGAGGCGATCGAACTGGCCCGTCCCATCGAGAAGCGGGAAGAGCCGATGCTCTCCCCGTCGCTCGAGGAACGCGCCCGCGCCCTGTTCAAGGACCTGCCGCCCGCACCGCCGGAAGAGGTGGCTCCGCCCGAGCCTGCACCGGCCGTCGAAGAGCCGCGGAGCGATGGCAGTGCCGCCGCCCCGGCTGCGGCAACCGCTCCCGTCGTGCCGCCGCCCGCGCCCGCCCGGCCCAACATTCCGCTCGGTCCGTCAGGCAACCCCAGGATCCCCACTCGGATCCCCCGTCCTGTCGTCGCGCCCGGCAGCGAAGTGCAGCGCTTCAACCGTCCGAAGCCGGTCTTCAGCTCGAGCTCACCCCCGGGATCCGGCAATCGTCCGGGCGGTGGTCCGCGCACGGGCGAGCGTCCGGGCGGAGGCCGCCCGGGTGGTCCGCGTCCAGGCGGTCCGAACACGGGTGCCCCTCCGGGCCCCAGCACCGCCGAGCGTCCCCGGACCTTCGGCCCCGACGCCGAGAAGGGCGCCGCGCGCAAGAAGGCGAAGAAGGGACGGAAGTCGTCCGTCGATCAGGATGCGGTGCTCGCCAACATCGAGAAGACCCTCGCCGGCATGAGCCGCGGGACGGTCAAGCGTGGCGTGCGGCGTGATCCCTCGAGCTATCGCGAGGCGCTCGAGCGCGCCAAGGTCGAGCGCGAAGCCGAGAAGACCCGAATCCGGGTCAACGAGTTCATCTCGGTCTCCGAACTCGCCGACCTGATGAAGGTGCCCGCCACCCAGATCGTGCAGCTGGCGTTCAAGGGGCTCGGGCTGATGGTGACCGTCAACCAGCGGCTGGACTTCGACCAGATCGAGCTGATCGCGTCCGAGTTCGGCTTCCAGGCGGTCAAGGAAGAGGAGTACGCCGCGCCGACCGACACGGTTGAGGCGGAGGAGGCCGACGAGGGACACCAGGTTCCGCGGCCGCCGGTCGTCACGATCATGGGTCACGTCGACCACGGCAAGACGTCGCTGCTCGACTACATCCGCAAGGCGAACGTGGTGGCCGGCGAGGCGGGTGGCATCACCCAGCACATCGGCGCCTATCACGTCACCCTGCCGAACGGAAAGAAGATCACTTTCCTGGACACTCCGGGTCACCAGGCCTTCACGGCCATGCGTGCCCGCGGTGCCCAGGTGACGGACATCGTGGTGCTCGTCGTGTCGGCGGAAGACGCCGTCATGCCGCAGACGGTGGAAGCGATCAGCCACGCCAAGAACGCCGGCGTGCCGATGATCGTGGCGATCAACAAGATCGACCTGCCGAACGCCAACGTGCAGAAGGTGAAGCAGGACCTGCTCAGCCACAACGTCGTGCTCGAGGAGTTCGGCGGCCAAGTGCTGTCGACCCCGATCTCCGCCAAGAAGGGCACCGGCGTCGACAAGCTGCTCGAGCAGATCCTGCTGCAGGCGGAAATCCTCGACCTCAAGGCGAACCCCGACCGGTCCGCGAGCGGCACCGTGGTCGAGGCCACCCTCGATCCGGGCAAGGGCCCCGTCGCGACCATCCTGGTCCAGAAGGGCACCCTGCACGTCGGCGACAACTTCATCTGCGGCAAGTTCTCCGGCCGCGTCCGCGCGCTGTACGACGAGCGCGGCAAGAACGTGAAGGACGTCGGCCCGTCGCTCCCGGTACAGATCCTCGGCTTCGAGGGCACGCCTTCGCCGGGCGACAACTTCGTGGTCACGGCGGATGCCGTCGAGGCCCGCGAGATCGCGCAGAAGCGGCAGCGGCTCGAACGCGAGGCCCAGAACCGGCGCACCGCCCGGGGCGGCTCGCTCGAGGACATCTCGCGCGCGCTGGCCCAGGGCCAGATGGGCGCCCTGCGCATCATCATCAAGGCCGACCAGGGCGGTCCGGCGGAAGCGCTCGCCGACGCCCTCGGTCAGCTCTCCACCGGCGAAGTCCGGGTCGACATCGTGCACCGTGGCGTGGGCTCCATCAGCGAGAGCGACGTGCTGCTCGCGAAGGCGTCCGGCGCCATCATCGTCGGCTTCCACGTCCGGCCCGACGCGGGCGCCCGCCAGGCGGCGGAGCGCGAGGGCGTCGATGTCCGGATGTACCGCATCATCTACGAGGCGGTGGACGACGTCCGCAACGCGCTCGAAGGCCTGCTCAAGCCGGAATCGAAGGAAACCGTGCTGGGCGACGCCGAAGTGCTGCAGCTCTTCAAGGTCAGCAAGGTCGGGACGATCGCCGGCTGTCAGGTGCGGCACGGCTCGATCACCCGGACCGCCAAGGTGCGCGTGCTGCGCGACGGCACCCAGGTCTACGACGGGTCGCTTTCGAGCCTCAAGCGCTTCAAGGACGATGCGAAGGAAGTGAAGGAAGGCCAGGAGTGCGGTATCGGCATCGAGAACTTCAACGACCTCAAGGTCGGTGACATGATCGAGGCCTACCGCGTCGAGGAGATCAAGCGCACCCTGGCGGGCAGCAAGGCGGACAGCTGAGCGACATGCATGCGCTGGTGCAGACCTGGGAACTCCATCTCGAAGGGTGCCAGTCGCTGAAGGACAAGCGATCGGTGCTGCTGTCGCTCCAGGCGCGCCTGAAGAAGCTCAATCTGGCGGTGGCGGAGGTCGGCGACCAGGATCTCTGGCAGAAGGCGGTGCTCGCCTGCGCCACCGTGTCCTCCAGCCATCGCGTGGCGGAAGAGACGCTGCGTGAGGCGGACCGGATCGTCGAAGCCACCGACGGGGTCCGCATCATCGAGACCCAGGTCACCGGCGTATGAAAGGCTCCAAGCGGCGCCCCGATCAGGTCGCGGAGACGGTCCGGCAGGTCATCGCCGAACTGCTGCTCACGGAGCTGCGCGACCCGCGGATCGGGTTCGTTACGGTGACCCATGTCGAGGTGACCAACGACCTGTCGGTCGCCACGGTGCGGGTGAGCGTGATGGGCGAGGAAGCCGAGCGGCTCGAGGCCCTCAAGGGGCTGGAGAGCGCCGCGGGCTTCCTGCGGATGCGGGTGGGGAAGGTGCTCACGACCCGCATCATCCCCGAGATCCGGTTTGAACTGGACCGCGGGCTCGAGCATGCCGCCCGGATCAACCAGATTCTGGGCGAACTCCGGACGGAGCGCGGCGACTGAACGGCGCGCTCCTGGTGGACAAGCCGGCGGGGCCGACCAGTCACGATGTGGTCGCCCGGGTTCGGCGGGCACTGAAGACCCGGGCGGTGGGACATACCGGGACGCTCGATCCCTTCGCGACCGGGCTGCTCGTGGTCCTCGTCGGGCGGGCAACCCGGCTGGCCCGTTTCGTGGAGCAGCAGGCGAAGACCTATCTCGCCACCGCGAAGCTCGGCGTCACGACGACGACCGACGATCTGCTGGGAGAGCCGACCGGGGAGGGGACGGGCGGAACTCCGGAACGAGCCCAGGTCGCAGCCGCCCTTGCAGGGTTCCTGGGGCCTCAGCGGCAGCGGCCGCCGGCCTTTTCGGCCAAACGGGTCGGTGGCGAACGCAGCTACGAGAAGGCGCGCCGGGGCGAACTGCTGACGCTCGCTGAAGTGGATATCGTGGTGCACGCGGTGGAACTCGTCGGATACGACTTTCCGGAAGTCCGCTTCCGGGCCACGGTGAGTGCCGGGACCTACCTCCGCGGCATCGCCCGCGATCTCGGCGAGCGACTCGGCACCGGCGCCCACCTGACTGCACTCCGGCGCGAAGCGATCGGGGCGCTGCATGTGGAGCAGGCGATACCGCTCGACCGGCTCGCTGAAGGAGTTGCGGTGCTGCCGCCGCTCGCCGTGCTGGGGCACATGGCGCGGGTGAATCTGACGGATGCGGACGTGAAGGTGATCGGCTTCGGGCAGGCGGTACGGACCGACCATCCCCCAGCCGGGACGGCGGAGCAGGCGGTGGCCGCGGTGGCGGAGGGAGAGCGGCTCATCGCGATCGGCCGGGTCCGCGAATCCTGGTTCCATCCGGAGGTGGTGCTGGAGGCGGCGGGCTGATGCCGTTTCTGCCTGACCATCCCGAAGGCACGGTGGTGACCGTCGGCACCTTCGACGGCGTGCATCAGGGACACCTGGCCGTATTGCGCGAGATCGTCGAGCGGGCGCGGGTCGCGGACCGGAAGAGCGTGCTGGTGACCTTCGAGCCGCATCCGCTCGAAGTGGTGAATCCGCAGGCCGCCCCGCCGCTCCTGACGAGCGGCCCGGAGCGGCGCGAGGTCCTGGCCCTGACCGGGCTCGACTACGTGGTCTTCCTGCGGTTCGACAAGCGGCTGGCGTCGTACACGCCGGAGCGCTTCGTCCGGGAAGTGCTGATCGGCCGGTGCGGCATGAAGGAGCTCGTGATCGGCCACGACCACGGCTTCGGCCGGGGACGGAGCGGGGATGTGGAAACGCTCCGCCGGCTCGGGGCGTCGGACGGCTTCGTGGTGGATGTGGTGGGGCAGGTGGAGCTGGCCGGGCATGCGGTGTCGAGCACGGCGATCCGCCGCGCCGTCGCCGGCGGCGATCTCCGGACCGCCGCGCGCCTGCTGGGCCGGCCGTATACGCTGAGCGGCCGGGTCGTGCCGGGCGAGGGCCGGGGCCGTTCGATCGGGATTCCCACGATCAACGTGGGGGAGTTTCCCGAGCGGAAGCTGCTGCCGCCAGATGGCGTATACGCCGCCCGGGTCGAATGGGCCGGTGGTGTGGCCGGCGGGATGCTGAATCAGGGACCGCGGCCGACGTTCGGCGAGCATCGCCGAGGCATCGAAGTGCATCTGTTCGGGGTCGACGCCGACCTCTATGGCCAGTGGGTGCGGGTGGAGTGGGTGGAACGGCTCCGCGATGTGGTGAAGTTCGCGTCCGTCGAAGACTTCAAACAGCAACTGGTGCGGGACCGTGCCGCGGCGCTCGACGCGCTCGCCCGGCATGCGCCCTTGATAGACCCGAGTCGCGCGTCTCATGACTAGAACGGAATGGTCGTAACCTCTCTCAAAACCCGCATCGGCATCATTGCCGCCATGGCCATCACCTGCGTGGTCGCGCTCATCCCGCGCGACACCACGATCCGGGTGAACACCAACGGCATCATGCGCGATACCACCGTGCGCCAGGTCCCCCTCAAGCTGGGCCTCGACCTGCAGGGTGGCATGCATCTCGGTCTCGAGCTGGATCAGTCCAAGCGGGTCTCCTCCGACCCCGCCCGGGACATCGATCTCGCCCTCACTGTGCTCCGCAAGCGCATCGACGAGTTCGGCGTGACCGAACCGCTGGTGCAGAAGCAGGGCGATACCCGCATTGTGGTGGAGCTGGCCGGGATCACCGATCCCGGCCGCGCCAAGGGCATCGTCCAGAAGAGCGCCTTCCTGGAGTTCCGGATCACGGACCGCACCGACGCGCTCGAAAAGGCGCTGCCGGCGATGGACCGCGCCCTCCAGCGGCTCGGGGTCAAGGCCAGCGGCGTCCCGGGCGATACCGCCCGCTCCGCCGTCCTCGATCTCCTGAAGACCGACTCCGCCAAGAAGGACACGGCCAACACGCCGGTCGTCGGAGGCGCGCTCTCCAGCCTGATCCTCACCTCCGCCCAGGCCAACACCCAGCTCTACCCGGGTGAGTACCTGGCCGAAGAGGGGGCGGTGGCGCGGGTGGACAGCCTGATGAACATCCCCGACGTCAAGGCGCTCTTCCCGCGGCGGTTCGAGTACCGCTGGTCGTCGAGCCCCATCAGCGTCGGCGCCAAGGCCTACCGTACGCTCTACGTCCTCGAGGACCGGCCGATCGTCACCGGCACCAACCTGGTCGACGCCAAGGAAGAGATCGATCCGCTCACCAGCGGACCGATCGTCACCTTCGAGCTCGACCGGAAGGGCGCCCGCGACTTCGGCGAGGGCACCTCGAAGAACGTCGGCAACTACATGGCGATCGTCCTCGACGACCGGGTCCAGGGCCGCCCGCCGGTCATCCAGGAGCGGATCGACCGCCGGGGCCAGATCACCCTGACGGGCAAGTCGTTCCAGGAGGCGCGCGACCTCGCGCTGACCCTCCGCGCCGGCGCGCTGCCGGTGCCGCTCAAGATCGTCGAGGAGCAGCAGGTCGGTCCGAGCCTCGGCGCCGACTCGATCCATCAGGGCCTGATGGCCGGCATCGTCGGGACCCTGCTCGTGGTGCTGATCATGGTGGGCATCTACCGGATGAGCGGCGCCCTGGCCGTGCTGGCCCTGGCCCTCTACATCCTGTTCTCCTTCGGAGTGCTGTCGATGTTCGGCGCGACGCTGACGCTGCCGGGTCTCGCCGGTCTGATTCTCTCGATCGGCATCGCGGTGGACGCGAACGTGCTGATCTTCGAGCGCATCCGCGAGGAACTCGAGCTGGGCAAGACGGTACGGCTGTCGATCGACGAGGGCTTCAAGCACGCGATGAACGCCATCGTGGACTCGAACGTCACCACGGTCATGACCGCGCTCTTCCTCTTCCAGTTCGGCACCGGACCGGTGAAGGGCTTCGCCGTGACCCTGACCATCGGCGTCCTCGCCTCGATGATCACCGCGGTCTTCGTGACCCGGACCTTCTACATGATCTGGCTGGACAAGTCGCCGGCCATGGACACCCTGAGCATCTGATGATCCGCTTCCTCGCGCACGCCAACTACGACTTCATCGGCTTCCGCCGGTACGCCTACATGGTGACCGCGGCGCTCTTTGCCGTCAGCCTCCTCGCCCTCGTCGTCTGGCGGCTGAATTACAGCATCGAGTTCACCGGCGGCACCCTGGTGCAGGTGAAGGCCCAGCCCGGCGTGGACATCGGCAAGGTCCGCTCCGCCCTCGACGCCCAGGGTCTGCACGGCGCGGAAATTCAGTCGTTCGGTTCCGCGGGCGGGTTCACCATCCGCGCCCGCTCCGCCAAGGCCGGTACCGACGCCGACAACACCCAGGCGACGACCGCGGTGGTCACCACCGCCCTCGACGAGGTGCTGGGCAAGGGGAATTACGTGCTGGACCAGACCGGCGCGGTTGGCCCGAAGGTTGGCGGCGAACTCCGCACCAAGGCGTTCCTGGCCATCTTCTACAGCTTCCTCGCGGTGCTCGCCTACCTGGCGTTCCGCTTCGAGTGGCGCTTCGGCCTTGCCGCCATCGCCGCAACGGCGCACGACATCATCCTCACCATCGGCTTCATCGCGATCATGCGGCTCGAGGTGAGCCTGGTGGTCGTCGGCGCGGTGCTCTCGATGGTCGGCTACTCGCTCAACGACACGATCATCATCTTCGACCGGGTCCGCGAGAATCTGCACAAGTACAAGCGCGACCACTTCGCCGACATTCTGAACCGCTCGGTGAACGAGACCCTGCCGCGAAGCATCCTGACCCACGGCACCACCCTGTCGACACTGCTCGCGCTCGCGATCTTTGGGGGCGAGGTGATCCGGCCCTTCGCGCTGGTCATGTTCTTCGGCGTCTTCACCGGCACCTTCTCCTCGATCTACATCGCCGCCCCGGTGCTGATGTGGATCGAGCACAAGTGGCCCGGTGCCGACGCCCGCGGCGTCAAGACGGCGGCCCGCGCCGCCACGACCAAGACGCCGGTCGGAGTCTGACGCGGTGGGTGAGCGACTCACCCTGACCGCGCCGTATCGCCGAGGGATCCCGCCGCGCTATGCGCCGGGATCCCTTGTCGCGCCGGGGAGCGCGTGCTAGTCGACTCCCACTGCCACCTCGGCTCGGACCAGTTCGCCGGCGACCTCGACGAGGTGCTGGCGCGGGCCTGGGAGGCTGGACTGGGGCACATCGTGGTCATCGGGGAGTCGCCCACCGCCGCGGACCGGGCCCTGACGATCGCCTCGCGGGACCCCCGCCTCTCCGCCACCGCCGGCGTCCACCCGCACGAGGCCCACACCTGGACCGCCGAGACCGGGGCGTGGCTCGAGGCCGCGCTCCGGGACCCGCGGGTGGTGGCGGCCGGCGAGATGGGGCTCGACTATCACTACGACCACTCGCCCCGGGCGGTGCAGCAGGAGGTCTTCGACCGGCAACTGGCACTGGCGACCGCGGCGGGGAAGGCGGTCGTCATCCACGCGCGTGAGGCGGACGAGGACGTCGCCGCGGTGCTGCGGAATCATCCCCGCGCCACGGTGATCCTGCATTCCTTCTCGAGCGGCCCCGGCCTCCTGCAAGCGGCGCTCGAGAACGGCTATTATGTGTCACTGAGCGGGATGGTCACCTTCAAGAACTGGGGCCGCGACGAGGTCGTGCGCGCGATTCCCGGGGACCGTCTTCTCGTCGAGACCGATGCGCCATACCTTGCCCCGGTGCCGCGCCGCGGCAAGCGCAACGAGCCGGCCTTCGTGCGGCACACCGCGGAACACGTCGCCAGGGTCCGGGGTGTAGGTCTCGAGGTGCTGCTCGCCGAGACGGGTGCCAATGCCGCCCGGGTATTCGGCTCGCGTGTGAGCGGCTGAATCAGGCAGTTTCACGGATCGTTCACAGCACGCGTCCTACAATTGTTCGCCGGATGACCCTTGGCCCAGAGCCGGGGCGTTCGTTGTCCATTCCCGCACCCTTCTCCCAGGGGAAGACCGCCCGCCATGTCCAACGTCCCATCCGATATCGAGATTGCCCAGGCCGCCAAGATGCGGCCCATCGCCGACGTCGCCGCCGAGGTCGGCCTCACCGCCGACGAGATCCTGCCCTACGGCCGCTACAAGGCGAAGATCAGCGCGGAAGCCGTGAAGGCCCGCACCCCGAAGGGCCGGCTGGTGCTGGTGACCGGCATCAATCCGACGCCGGCGGGCGAGGGGAAGTCGACCGTGACGGTGGGCCTTGCGCAGGCGCTCCGGAAGCTGGGGAAGAAGGTGGTGGTCGCGATCCGCGAGCCGTCCCTCGGCCCGGTCTTCGGCGTGAAGGGCGGGGCGGCGGGTGGTGGCTACGCGCAGGTGGTCCCGATGGACGAGATCAACCTGCACTTCACCGGGGATTTCCACGCGATCACCTCGGCGCACAACCTGCTGTCGGCGATGCTGGACAACCACATCCACCACGGCAACGCGCTCGGGCTCGACAGCCGGCGGATCACCTGGCCCCGCACCATCGACATGAACGACCGCGCGCTGCGCTCGATCATCGTCGGTCTCGGCGGGCTCAATGGCGGCCCGACGCGGGAGGAGCGGTTCGTGATCGTCCCGGGCAGCGAGATCATGGCGATCCTCTGCCTCGCGACTGACCTGGCCGACCTCGAGGCCCGGCTCTCGCGGATCATCGTCGGCCTTACCCGCGACAAGAAGCCGGTCACGGCAGGCCAGCTCAAGGCGAGCGGCGCGATGACGCTGCTCCTCAAGGACGCCATCCTGCCGAACATCGTGCAGACCCTCGAGGGCGGTCCCGCGCTGGTGCACGGCGGACCGTTCGGCAACATCGCCCACGGCTGCAACTCGATTGTCGCGACCCGGCTCGCGCTCGGGCTCGGCGACATCGTGCTCACCGAAGCCGGCTTCGGGGCCGACCTCGGCGCGGAGAAGTTCTTCGACATCAAGTGCCGCTTCGGCGGGCTCAAGCCGCAGGCCGCGGTGGTTGTGGCCACCATTCGCGCGCTCAAGATGCATGGCGGCGTCAAGAAGGACGCGCTCAGCACCCCCGACGTGGCCGCCCTCCAGCGGGGCATGGTGAACCTCGAGGCGCACGTGAAGAACGTGCAGAAGTTCGGCGTCCCGGTCGTCGTCGCCCTGAACCGGTTCCTCTCGGACTCGAAGGAGGAGCAGGACGCGGTGATCGCGGCGGCGAAGACCTGGGGCGCGCGCGCCGCGCTGTCCGACGTGTGGGCCCGCGGGGGCGAGGGCGGGGCGGAGGTCGGCCGCGAGGTGCTGGCCGCCCTGGACGAGGGCAAGGCCGACTTCAAGCCGATCTACGATGCGGCACTCCCGATCAAGCAGAAGATCGAGACCATCGCCACCCAGATCTACGGTGCCGATGGCGTCACCTTCTCGGCCACGGCGGAGAAGTCGATCGCCCTCTGCGAGGAACTCGGCATGGGCGGGACCCCCGTCTGCATCGCCAAGACCCAGTACTCCTTTAGCGACGATGCCAGCAAGCTCGGCCGCCCGAAGGGCTTCAAGATCAACATTCGCGATGTCTACCCGTCGGCAGGCGCCGGATTCGTCGTCGCCCTCGCCGGGGAAATCATGACCATGCCCGGCCTGGCCAAGGTCCCCTCGGCAGAGGCGATCAGGGTCCATTCGGACGGGCGCATCGAGGGACTCTTCTAATGACGATTCAGTTCATCGCGTCGGAACACGCCCCGAAGGCGATCGGTCCCTACAGCCAGGCGACCATTGCCAACGGACTCATCTACACCGCCGGCCAGATCGCGTTCAATCCCGCCACGATGGAAATCGTGAGCGGGGGGATCCGGGAACAGACTGAACGGGTCCTCGCAAACCTCAAGGCCGTGCTCGAGGCCGCGGGGTCGGATCTCTCGAAGGTGCTGAAGACGACCGTCTTCCTGGTCGACATGGCGGACTTCACCGCGATGAACGAGGTCTACGCCCACGCCTTCGGCGAGCACAAGCCGGCCCGGTCGACCGTGGCCGTGGCCGGACTGCCGCGGGGAGTGCGCGTGGAAATCGAGGTCGTCGCCATCATCTGAGTCGCGAAGCACGGGCGGCCCACACCTGGAGGGGCCGCCCCAACCCCATCCCAAGGAGGAATCGAGTGCCCAGCCTACGTCTGCACTCCCTGCTCGTTGTCGCCGGCCTGGCGCTGGTGGGTTTCCGCACCGGCAATCGCCCCGCACCCACGACCACTGCCACCACCGCTACGGCAGCCGTCAACGACTCGGCGGATTACCAGATCTGCGCCGCCTGCCACCAGCCGACCGGCCTCGGCCTGCCCAAGACCTTCCCGCCGCTCGCCGGATCGCCGATCGTGAATGGCCCGCCCGGCCCGCACATCGCGATCGTGCTCAAGGGCCTGGTCGGACCGTTCAAGGTGAAGGGAGAGGTGTACAACAGCGCGATGGCGCCGTGGGAGAGCCTGACCGACGCCCAGATCGCCGGCGCGATCAACTACGAGCGCACCCACTGGGGCAACACGGGGGTCAAGGTGACCCCGGCCGATGTCGCCAAGATCCGGACGCTGCTCAAGGCGCGGAAGACGCCCTTTACCGCCGCCGACCTCGAGAAGCAGAAGTTCTGACGGCTAGCGGACGGCGGCCGACTCCCGGTGTTTCGCGGGGGTCGCCGCCGCTCCGCCAATCCGGAACTGCAGCACCAGCGCCTGCAGTTCCTGGGCGGCCCTGGCCAGGTCGCCGCCGGCCCGCTGGCTCTGGTCGGCCCCTTCCGTCGTATCCTGCGCCGCCCGCGCCACGCCCTGGATGTTGTGGGCGATCTCCTGGGCGCCCCGGGCCGCCTCGCTCACATTCCGGCTCATCTCGTTGGTGGTCGCCGTCTGCTCCTCCACCGCGCCCGCGATCGTGGTCTGGATCTGATTGATCTCGGCGATGATCTCGCCGATCTGCCGGATCGCATTCACGGCATCGCTGGTGTCGCCCTGGATCGCCTCGATCTTCTGGCCGATCTCCTCGGTGGCGCGGGCGGTTTCCTTGGCAAGTTCCTTCACCTCGTTCGCGACCACGGCGAAGCCCCGACCCGCCTCACCGGCGCGCGCCGCCTCGATGGTGGCGTTGAGGGCGAGCAGGTTGGTCTGCTCCGCGATCGAGGTGATCACCTTGATCACCTTGCCGATCTCGGCGCTGGATGCGCCGAGCCGGGCGACGGTTTCGTTCGTCCGGCCGGCGGCGGTCACCGCCTGGCTGGCCACACGGGCCGCGTCGGCCGCGCTCTTCGCGATCTCCCGGATCGATGCCGACATCTCCTCGGTGCCGGCGGCGACGGTCTGCACATTGTTGGACACCTCTTCCGCCGCGCTCGAGACCACGGTGACCTGGGCCGCCGTCTCCGTCGCGGTGCTGCCCAGCCGCTGCCCGACCGCGTTCACCTGGGTCGAAGAGGCCGCGACCGACTCCGCCGTCCTCGCGATATTCGCGATGCTGCCCCGAAGATTCTGGAAGAAGCGCGACAACCCCTCGCCCAGCCGCCCCACGGCGTCCTCGCCCCGGACGTGGATCGTTCCGGTCAGGTCGCCATTTCCGGCGGCATCGACGACGGCGAGAATCTCGTCGACCTTGCCGCGAAGCTCCGCTGCCCGGGCGCGCTCCTCCTCGGCGCGGGACCGCTGATCCGTTTCCCGTTCAGATGCCTCCCGATGGCGCCGCTCCGAGGCCTCCGCCTCCAGCTGGCGCCGGGACTCCGCATTCTGGAGCTCGTGGTCCTGGGCCGCCTTCACCGCCCGTTCGGCGGCCAGCTTCTGGGTCACGAATTCCCAGGTCATCATGACGCCGATCGCATTCCCGGCGGCATCGCGGATCGTGCAGGCGAGGGAGTCGATCGTCTCAGCGCCACAGTCGAACCGCGCCAGGTGGGGGGCCTGGTCGGGATTGGAGAGCAGCGACTGGTAGGCCGGGTCCGCATGGAAGACGCTCAGCCTCTGGCCGACCAGCTCGGTGGCCCTCACCGGCAGGTGCTTCTCGAGCCTGGTGAAGCTGGTCAGCGCTGCGGGATTCAGATACTGGAGCACCAGCTCCGCATCGGCGTACATGATGTTGGTTGGAGCATTGTCGATGAGCTGGCGGATCCGGGTGACCTCGGCGCGTTCGCGACCGACTGCGGCCCACTCGACCCGGTCCGCGCCAAGCGCCTCCCGCATGCCGTGGACGGCGTGGTCGAGCGACTCGCCCATACGGCGGATCTCCGCCAGTTCACTCCGGTCCGAAGACCGGGTGAGGTCTCCCTTGGCGATCGCCTCGAGGACGGTAACCGTGTTCGTGAGCGGCCGGAGAATGCCCTGGACCAGCTTCCAGCCGATCAGGGCCAGCACGAAGACGGACAGGAAGGCGAAGGACATCATCATCGCGGTGCGCAGCCGGACCGTGGCGGCGGCAGCCTTCTCCACCTCGAGACCGCGGGCGGTCGCCACGACGATGACCTGATCGGTGATCGCCCGGTGCCAGTCATAGATCGGGGTGAGCTTCTGGTCGAGCACATCACCAGCGCGTTGGTGGTCGCCAGCCATCATCGCGGGGAGGAACTCGTCCTCGAACGCCTCGAAGAACTTCTTCGCGGGCTCGTAGGAGCCCGCGACCAGGGCCTGCTTCAGGCTGTCATCGGGGAGCGTCTTCACCCAGTAGTCGTGGCGCGCCTGATAGGTGGCGCGCAGCTCTTTCGCCTTGTCGGCCAGGACGGTGACCTCCGCCGGGCTGCTCTTGCGGACCATCTCCAGAGCGATCAGGTAGCTCTCGATGATGTACTGAGGCGGGGGCAGGACATCGGCGACAAGATCCTTGTTGCGCACGATCTCGTTGTACATCGGCCCGCTCACCTTCAGGTGCGACAGCGTCACCTGCGTGAGGATCGCAACGCCGGTCAGGGCACCGATGGCGATCCCGACGAACAGGACCATGCGCCCGCGGATGCTCTGCCAGGAAAGTCCGGAAAATGAAGACATGTGCCGCTCCAGCGTGTCGAGTCACTTCACCCCATGTCCTCTTTTCGGCAGGGTCGGAGCGACCCTGAAGTGGGAGTCCGTCGCCCGGTGAGCCGCACCGTGAAGAATCCGTGAGGGATTGTCAGGCCTGCCGGAACCGCCCCGTGCCCGCCAAGTTTCCCGGCGTTGGGGGTGGATCGGGCCTGGTGGTCCGGCCGGTCTTCAAAACCGCGATGGAGTCGCCTTCGGTGGCTCCGGTGGGTTCGATTCCCACACGCTCCCGCCAGCAGGGGCGGCCGCACGGCCAGCCCTTGCTGGCCGCTCGACCCCGCCCATATGGCGGCATGACCCCGATCCGGCCAGATTCCCCGCCATCGTGACCACCATTCTCCTTGTGAATCCCGCCGCAGGCCGCGGCCGCGCCGCGACGCTGGCCCCGGAGGCGGAGGCGGCAGCCCGGGCCACGTGGGGCGCCCTCGTGAGGTTGGAGACCACTGCGCCCGGGGTCGCAACGGCAATGGTCCGCCAGGCGGCGGAGCAGGGCGCGGAGCGTATCCTCGTCCTCGGCGGCGACGGCTCGATGCACGAGGCGGCCAACGGCCTCCTCCAGGCCAACGTGCGGGAACGCCCGCCGATCGGCATCCTCCCCGCCGGCACCGGCAACGACTACGCGAAGATGGCCGGAACGGTGGGCCGGAGTCCGACCGAGGCTGTCCGTCGCCTTGCTGCGGGAACCATCCGGCGTTTCGACGTGGGAACGGCGTGGGGGGAGTACTTCCTCAATTCGGTCGGGATCGGCTTCGACGCCGAGGTCGCGCGGGTGGTGAACGCCTCGAAGCACGGGAGCGGAATCCCGGCCTATCTGATGGCGGTCGCCCGGGTAATCTCCCGCTTCAATCCCTTCGAAGTCGAAGTGACGGCGGACGGGCATCGGTTCACGGACCGGCTGCTGCTCCTCGAGATCGGCATCGGGCCCTGCGTCGGCGGCGGATTCCGCCTGACGCCCTTCGCCGAGCCGGATGACGGCCTGCTCGACATCTGTGCCATCCAGCACATGTCGATCCCGGGCATCCTCACCCGGCTCCCCCTCGCGATGCTTGGCAAACACACCGGACTCAAGCAGGTCCGCTCCTTCCGGACCACCTCGCTCTCCATCACCAGCCACAACGGGCCCCTGCACGCGCAGTTCGACGGTGAACTCCGCCAGGTGTCGACGACCATGGACATTCGGATCGAGCCGCGGGCGCTGCCCGTGATGATTGCCCGATGATCGCCCGGCGCCACTTCGCCAGCGACAACAACGCCGGGGTGCACCCCGAGGTCATGCAGGCGATCGAGATCGTCAACCGGGCCGGGCATGTGCGCAGCTACGGACACGACCGCTACACCGAAGAGGTGCAGGAGCTCTTCCGCCAGCACTTCGGTCCGGCAACCGAGGCCTGGCTCGTCTTCAACGGCACGGCAGCGAATGTGCTTGGACTCGCCGCGGTCACCCGGCCGCACGAGGCCGTGATCTGCGCCGACGGAGCGCACATCAACGTGGACGAGTGCGGCGCCCCGGAGCGGTTCACCGGCTGCAAGCTCGTCACTCTCCATACCGCCGACGGCAAGCTCCGACCCGCCGACATTCCACGGCTCCTCGCCGGCCTCGGCGATCAGCACCATGTGCAGCCGAGGGTCATCTCGATCTCGCAGTCGACCGAACTCGGCACCGTGTACTCCGCGGCCGACGTGGCGGCCCTCGCCGACACGGCACACCGGGCCGGCCTCTTGCTCCACATGGACGGCGCCAGACTCGCCAACGCGGCCGTGAGTCTCGGGCTCCCGTTCCGGGCCTTCACCACCGACGCGGGGGTCGACCTCCTCTCCTTCGGTGGCACCAAGAACGGGCTGATGGGGGCCGAGGCAGTCGTCTTCCTCCGAGAAGGGCTGACGACCCAGATGCCCTTCGTCCGGAAGCAGGGGATGCAACTCGCCAGCAAGATGCGGTTTCTGGCGGTGCAGTTCACCGCGCTGATCGGCACCGACCTCTGGCACCGCAACGCCGAGCAGGCGAACCGCATGGCCCAGCTGCTCGCCGACGGCGTCCGGAATGTGCCCGGCATCACGCTGACCCAGTCGGTCGAGGCGAATGGGGTGTTCGCGCGGGTCCCTGCGGAGCATATTCCGGCCCTGCAGGAGCGCGCCTTCTTCTACGTCTGGAACGCGGAGACGTCGGAGGTGCGCTGGATGACGGCCTGGGACACGACGGAGGACGATGTGCGGGAATTCGTGGCGGCGGTGCGGGAGATTGTACGATGAGGCGGCTCGTCCTGCTGGGAGGGTTCCTCCTCGTCGCGGCGGCGGGTCCGCTGGCCGCGCAGGTGCCCGACTCGAGTGCCGCCCCCGCCGCACCTGCCGATTCCGCCGCCACGACGGACACCGTCCCGGAGGCTGCTCGGACCGACAGCACGATCTATCCCAAGGCCCCCGTCTCGCCGATGGGGGCGCTGCTCCGCTCCTTTCTGGTGCCCGGGTGGGGCCAGGCGAAGCTGCACCGGAAGCTGACCGGCGCACTGTTCGTCACCTGGGAAGGCGTGACCCTCGGCATGGCCCTCAAGACCCATCACGAACTGCAGTACCTGCGGCGCACCGGTTCGGGGAGTGTGAGCGCCAAGCGCCAGGAGCGGCAGGACTGGCTGGTGCTCCTCGCCTTCAATCACCTCTTCGCCGGCATCGAGGCGTACGTTTCCTCCCATCTCTGGGATTTCCCGGACGACCTGGAGATCAGTGCCGCGCCGATGCCTGACGGCGGATTCGGCGCCTCCATTCGCGTCCCCCTGCGGCTGCCGTGAACTCCGCCCCGATCGGCATCTTCGATTCCGGGATCGGCGGTCTGACCGTCGCCCGCGCGATCTACGAGCGGCTCCCCGGCGAGTCCACGATCTACTTCGGGGACACCGCCCGCGTCCCCTACGGGCCCAAGAGCCCCGAGACCGTGCGGCGCTACAGCCGCGAGATCCTGCAGTGGCTGGTCGGGCAGGGGGTGAAGCTGGTGGTCATCGCCTGCAACACCAGCACGGCCCACGCGCTCTCGGTGCTGCGCGAGGAGTCCCCGGTCCCGGTCATCGGGGTGATCGAGCCCGGTGCCCGCGCCGCGGTCGCGGCGACAGCCGGGGGACCGGTCGGGGTAATCGGCACCGCCGGCACCATCGCGAGCAACGCCTACGCCCGTGCGATTCATGCGCTGCGGCCGAACCTGCAGGTGGAACAGGTGCCCTGTCCGCTCTTCGTGCCGCTCGCGGAGGAGGGGTGGTTCGATCATCCGGCCACCGAACTCGTCGCCCGCGAATACCTGAAGCCGCTTCAGCAGGCGAAGGTGGACGTACTGGTGCTCGGCTGCACTCACTACCCGCTCCTCAAGCCGCTTCTCGGCCGGGTCATGGGGCCGTCGGTCCGGCTCATCGACAGCGCCGAAGAGACGGCGCGCGCCGTCGCCGAGACGCTGACCGAGCGGAAGCTCGAGGCGCCCGGTGGCCAGCGGGTGATCCATCGCTTTGTGGTGAGTGATGACGAGCCGCGGTTCCGGCAGGTGGGCTCGCGCTTCATCGGCGAAAAGCTCGGCAGCGCCGAGGTCGTGACGCTGGGGTAGGAGGGGCGGACGTCCCGGTCCGCCCGCCTGCTTCGACGGATCAGCCCAGCCCCGCCACCTTCAGCTCCGCGCAATACGCCCTCCCCGCCTCATCCACTGCCTCAGCCACCCGGTCGCAGAGCGCCCCCCATTCCGACTCACTCTTTCCCATGGCCCGGTAGTAGTCCCGGGTGGTGGTCATCACTTCGCTGAAGGCGGGCACCCCGCGGCTCAGCCAGTAGTGATCGTCGGTGATGTGATAGTTGAGGTAGAACCCCATGAGCTGACGTTCCACCAGGTCCAGGCCCAGCTCATCGCAGGCGCCGGCAAGATGGAGCGCCTGGGCGAACAGCAGCTTCTTCTGGAAGAAGGTCGAAGTCTCAGGCGCGTCCTGATGTGCATAACTCAGGTCGAAGACCTTCTTCCAGGTCTCCTTCGCCCCGTCAGGCCAGCCCAGCTTCACCTGCGCCATCGCGACGTTGAACCAGTCTTCCGGTACTTCACTCCCGGTCGCCGCCACCTGGAACATCCCCAGCGCCTCCGCCCACTTCTCGTTGAAGTAGAACGCGAGCCCCGCGTACCTGTAGAGCTTCGCGTGATACTCGGGGGGGATCTCCGCGAGACCGGCCATCAGCCTCTCGACTGCGGCATCGTACTCCTGGCCGCGGATGAGGGCGCCCGCCTCGGCGAAGAGGGCGGGCTCGGTCACGGGCCCGGCTGCTCGAGCAGGCGTGCCGCTTCGGCGACCTCACGTTCCGTGTCATCCGGCGCCGCCAGCTTGCTCTTCACCCGCACCAGCGAGAGGCGGATGTTCTCCATGGCGCCGAGGATGGCCACCCGCCGCTCCGCGGCGGCCCGCCGCGCCTTGTCGATGTCCTCGAGGAGCGCGCGCTGCCGGTCGCTGGTACCGCCGGCGAGCGTCGGCGCATTGACCTTGGCCTCGGTCATCGCCCCTTCAAGTTCCTTCTCACGTCGCTCCAGCCGTTCGACCTCCCCCTCGAGCCGTTCAAGCGTTACGCGAGCCTTGCCCAGTCGCCGCTTGTCCTCCCCCTGCAGGGTGTCGAGCATCGTCAGCGCGCCATGGCGGGTCGGAGCGGTGCCGGCGCTTCCGCCGGTGGTCGTCCGGACCTTCCAGCCCACGGCCTTGAAGAAGGCGCGTCCGATGGAACTCTGAGAGAGCAGGCGGACGATCCAGTCGATCCCCGACTCCCGGAACGGGTCGGTCAGGACCTGGATGATCGCGATGGCGATCAGGACCACGCTCGCGCCGGCCATCAGCATCCCCGGCCGGCTCACCCGCCACATGCCGTCGCCGACCGGCGTCCGCATGTAGGTCATCATGTACCACCGCTGGTACAGGCCGAGGGCGAGAGCGAACGCCGCCACGGCATAGCGCTTCTTCCGCCGGGCCCGGTCGACGGGACTGGCCCGGAGCCGCGCCCGCTCGTCGTTGCCTTCGTCCGCGATGGCCGCGAGTCCCGCCTGGATCTCCTCCGGCGAGAACCCCTGGAACCGGAGCGAGCGCGCCTGACGGATCAGCTGCGCCAGCATTGCCCAGAGGATGCCGATGAGGAAGACCCGGTTGACGAGCTGGTCGGCGTCGAACTGGCTCTTCGTCAGACGCCCCCCCAGAATCGCGGCGAGCAGGAAGAGGAAGAGGGTCGACGCGGCCTTCTGCTGGAAGATCCGGATCGACGGCGCCACCTCGGTCCGGCGGAGCTTGATCGCCTCCAGCGACTCGACCAGCGCCTCTCCGGTGGCAAAGCGCTCCTCCGGGTCCTTGAGCAGGCAGCGGTCGATCACCGCGGCGAGCGGGGCCGGAAGATCGGGGCGGGCCCGCGCGACCGCGGGGGCCGGCTGGCTGATGTGGGCCACCATGATCCCCTGCGCCGACGGGGCGTCGAACGGCAGCTTCGCGGTCACCGCGTAGTAGGCGACGACGCCGAGGGAATAGAGGTCGCTCCGGCCGTCCAGCTTGTCGCCCGCCGCCTGCTCCGGACTCATGAAGTGCGGCGTCCCGACCGTCTCCCCCATCTGGGTGAGGCCCGAGGCCGCCACCGACCGGGCAATGCCGAAATCCATCACCATCGCGCGACCGGTCGCACGCTCGATGAGGATGTTGTCCGGCTTCACATCCCGGTGAACCACCCCACGGCCATGCGCGTAGGAGAGGGCCCACGCCACCTCCTGCAGCATCCGCGTCGCGTCGGCAACGCTCAGCGGTCCCTGGCGCTGCACCCGCTGCGAGAGGGTTTCCCCCTCGACGAAGGTCATCACGAAGAAGAGCAGGGCGCCGATCTCCTCGACGCCGTGCACCGAGACGATGTTCGGGTGGGAGAACGAGGCCGCGGTGCGGGTCTCGCGCAGAAAGCGCTCGCGCAGCTCGGGACGGACCGCGAGTTCCGGTGGCAGCACCTTGATGGCCACGAGCCGGTCGAGCTTGAGATCCCGGCCCAGATAGACCGCTCCCATGCCACCCCGGCCCAGTTCGCGCTCCAGCGCGTACCGGCCGGCGACGGCGGCTTCCAGCTCCCGAACGATCGGATCGTCCTGCGCGAGCGCGGGCATGAGTGCCTTTACGTAGTGAATTGCAGCAGGGACGCCTGCCCGTCATGGACGACTGCGTAGCGATAGCCGTCGAACCAGGCGCCGGGATTCACGTAGAGCTGCCCCGGGGCCACGCTCACGGCGACCGCCCGGTGGGTGTGACCCATGATGATGAGCCCTAGCGCCGGCTCCGAAGCGAGCCGGGCCCGGGCCCACTCCTGCTGCCGCCGCGACGACCCGTCCACCTCGGCGACGGTGCGTTCGCGATCGCCCAGAAAGCCGCTCAGCCGGTCCACCAGCCACATGCCGAGATCGGGATGCACCGCCCGGTAGAGAGCCACCGTCGCGTCGTGGCGGAGAATCTGGTGCAGCACATGCGCGGTCCAGTGCGTCTCGGTGATCCCGTCACCATGGATCGCGAGCGCAGGCCGGCCTCCCACGCTCAGCCGCGCCTCGTGCGGCGCGAACTCGATGTCCAGCTGCTCCTGCCAGAAGTTGCCGCCCCAGCGGTCGTGGTTGCCGCCGATCATGAGGATCGGCAGCCGGCGGCGCAGCTGCGCCAGGGCCGCCATGACCCGGGTGCCCTGGCGGGGAATCGCCCGATGGTAGGTGAACCAGAATTCGAAGAGGTCGCCCGTGACGACGAGGCCATCGCCCAGGGTGGGGACGGCATCGAGGAAGGCGAGAAAGGCGTGTTCCGCCTCTGGGGAGCCGCGGCCGAGGTGGGCATCCCCGACCAGCACGAGACGCTGGCAATGCACCGGGCCAAGATAGGGCGCGCCGGAGGGGGGAGCAAGCACGCCGCTTTGACTTTCCGCCCGCCGACGGAGAACGTTGTGCACACCCCGATCCCCCGCTCCCTGGACACCTGTGCACCCGCCCGTCTCCGAAGCCGTCACCACCCTCCGAGTGAACTACTCGGAAACCGACCAGATGGGGGTGGTCTACCACGCCCGGTACGTCGTCTGGCTCGACATCGCCCGAACCGAGCACCTGCGTCAGGCGGGATTCAGCTACCGCGCGCTGGAAGAGCAGGGGATCCGGCTGGTCGTCACCGACCTCCAGGTCCGCTACCGCAAGCCGGCCCGGTACGACGACCTGATCCGGATCACCAGCCGCATCACGGATGTGGCCTCGCGACGGGTGATCTTCGCCTATGACGTCGCCCACGCCGAAAGTGGAGTCCTTCTCGCTGATGCGGAGACCACGTTGATCTGCCTGGACCGCCAGCACCAGCTCTCCCGGATGCCGGATGCCGTCGTGACCGCTCTCGGCGGCCGGAGCCGGAGGCCACAGGCATGAGACCCCGTCCGCTGCTCCTCCTGCTGCTGCTCCTCGTCCCCGGCGTGCTCCGTGCCCAGGGGGATGAGGGCTCCGTCGAGATCTTCGCAAGAATCCTCGCGGCTGAAGATGCACGGCGCCTGGACGAACCGATGTTCCGGCGCGCGCTCGCCGATCCCGACAGCAGTGTCCGCAAGGAAGCGGCGATAGCGCTGGGGCGGATCAAGGATCCCGCGGCGATCCCGCTGCTGACGCCGCTCCTCCGCGATCCCGATTCCCTGGTGCAGACCACGACGGCATTCGCCCTTGGCCTCATCGGCGATTCCTCCGCCGCTCCGCTCCTCATGGCGCGTGCGCGGGACGGGACGCCGGTCTCCGGCCCGACCGCGATGGAGATGATCACCGCCGCCGCGCGCCTCGGCGGCCTCGAAGGCGCCCGCTTCCTGAGCTCGGTCTTCGACCGCTCGATCTTCGGAGAGCGGGACGACCTTCCCTACCTGGTGCAGCGCGCCGCGCTCGAGTCGTGGCGCCTCGGGGATCGTGCCCCGGTCGACCAGCTCATGGGACTGACGCACGCCGCCTCCGAGGATACCCGCTTCGCCGCGGTCTACTCGCTCGGCCGACTGCGCGTCCGTGGCGCCGCGAACCGCCTCGTCGAGGCGCTCACCGACCGGCCCGCCCCCACGGTACGCGCCGCCGCCGCCCGGTCGCTCACCCGCGCCTACGTGGACTCCGCGGGCCTGAGCCGGGAGACGGTGGCGGACCTGCTGGTGCGCGCGACGCGGGACGAAGATGCCGGGGTGCGCAGCAACGCCGTCCATACCCTCGCCGGCTACAAGCTCCCCCGGCTCGCGACTCCTCTCCTGCCGCTCCTCGGCGATCCGAACCTGAACCTCCAGGTTGAGACCGCGCACACACTCGGTCTGCTCGGCGGCACCGATGCGGTGCCCGAACTGACCCGCATCCTGACCAGCGGCAAGGGATCGTACGCCCGCCGCCGCGAGGCGCTGCTCAGCCTGGCGCTGCTGGACTCCACCGCCTTCGCGGCGCAGGCAGCCACCTGGGCCGGCGACAACGACTGGAGAAGCCGCGCCGCGGCCGCGACCGGCTGGGCCAGCATCGATGTGGCGCGCCTGACACCGTTCCTCGAGGACCGCGATTCCCGGGTAATCGCCGCCGCCCTCCAGGCCTGGAGCGAGCACCACACCACGCCCGCTCCCGACTTTGTCGCGGCCTGCCGGAAGCTGCTGGCCCATCGGGATGCCGCGGTCCGCAGTCTCGCCGCGGACGGCATCGCGACGGCGACCAGCCCCGCCGATATTCCGGCCCTGCTCACCGCCTACGGCCGGGCGAGCCGCGATTCCTTTCCCGATGCCGCGCTCGCGGCGCTCCGCGCCCTCGTCGCGATCGCCGACGCCCAGCCCGACAACCGCGACGCGCTCGAGCGTCAGGCCCTCGCCGGCATCCCCGCGCCGAGTGACTACCTGATTCGTCGCTGGGCCGAGGAGAACTGGCCCGCCGCCGCGGAGGCATGGGGAGCGGCGTATCCGCTCGACACCCATCGCACGATGGAGGACTACCGCGCCATCGCACGCCGCTTCCTCGTCGGCCCCACGGACGGGCGCTACCCCCATGTGAAGGTCGACCTCGACCAGCTCGGCACGATCGAACTCTCGCTGTACGGTCCCGACGCCCCGCTCACCGTCGCCAACTTCCTCTCGCTGGTGGACCGCCACTATTTCGACGGTCAGCGGTTTCATCGGGTGGTGTCGAACTTCGTGGCGCAGGCAGGCGATCCGCGTGGTGACGGCTGGGGCGGCCCCGGCGGCGCGATCCGCGATGAGATCAACCAGCGCCGCTACAAGGCCAACATCCTCGGCATGGCCCTCTCGGGACCGGATACCGGCGGGAGCCAGTGGTTCATCACCCTGAGCCCGCAGCCCCACCTCGATGGCGGATATACCATCTTCGGTGAAGTGTACGACGGCATTCCCGCGCTGCTCAGGGTGACGCAGGGCGACCTCATCCGGACCATCCACCGGTGAGGCGCCGCGCCGCGGTCGCCCTGACCCTGGGGCTCTCCCTCCTCGTCGTGGCGCCCGCGGCGGCGCAGTTCATCCAGCTCAACGAGAACAAGGTCCAGTACCGGCAGCTCGACTGGCAGGTCCTGAAGGGGCCGCGGATCGACGTCTACTACTACCCGGCGGAGGCGCGCCTCGCACCGGTCGCGCTGGCGTATGCGGAGGAGACTTACGATGTCCTCTCGCTCAAGTTCGGGCACACCGTCACCGAGCGGGTCCCGATCATCGTCTACGCCTCACACAGCGACTTCGAGCAGACCAACATCCTGCCGTTCACCCCGCCCGAGGGCCTGCTCGGCGCCACCGACTTCCTGAAGCGCCGAGTGACCCTCCCGTTCCGCGGCAACATGGCGGAGTTCCGCCACACGCTGCGCCACGAGATGGTCCACGTCTTCCAGATCAGCCTGCTGTACGACCGCTATGTGCGCTCGCCCCGCTCGGCCCAGATGCCACTGCCGCTCTGGTGGACCGAGGGCCTCGCCGAGCTCTGGTCCGCCGGCGAGGATGCCCGCGACCAGATGATCCTCCGCGACCTCGTGCTGAGCGGACGGCTCCCCCGGTTGCAGGACATCTCCTACGTCACCGGCGGCATCGTCTATCCACTGGGCGGCCGGATCCATCGCTGGCTGGCGGACACCTATGGTGACTGGCGCATCGCGGAGTTCTACCGCGAGCTGTGGCGCTACGAGTCGTTCGAGGACGCGATCCAGGGGACCTATGGCCGAAGCCTCGCACAGCTCAACGAGGAGTTCCAGGTCGCGATGCGCCGGGTCTATTACCCGGTGGTCGATGACCACGCCTCGCTCCCCTCGGTGGCGCAGTTCCTCGCCGGCGCGGCGATCAAGCCGACCTTCTCCCCCAACGACACCACCGGGGGCGATGTCATCTACGCCTCCGGCGCCAGCGGCTTCATCACCGTCGTCTCCCGCTCGCTCGAAGGAGGACGGGCCAGCCCGCTCATCACCGCGGGGCGGAGTACGGCCTTCGAGAACCTGCACGCCTTCGACTCCCGCATCGATGCCTCACGGAGGGGGTTCCTCCTGCTCAGCACCCGGTACCAGGAACGGGACGCGCTGGTCATCTACGACCGCGCCCGGCGCAAGGTTGTCGGGAGGTATCAGTTCCCGTCCCTGGTCTCGATCCTCTCGCCCGTGTGGGGACCGGACAGCACCTCGGTGATCTTCAGCGGCCTCGCGGAGAGCGGGCTTTCCGATCTCTATCGGGTCCGGCTGCCGGACGGAGCGCTCGAGCAGCTCACCGATGACGTCTACCAGGATCTCGATCCCAGCGTGAGCCCCGACGGGACCCGGCTGGTCTTCGCGTCCGACCGGACGGCGGATGGGCTCGAGGATGCAATCAATCTCTTCACCATGGACCTCGGCACCCGCGAGATCCGGCAGCTCACCAACGGCGCCTGGGCCGACGAGACGCCGCGCTGGATCGAGTCCAACCGGATCCTGTTCAGCTCCAGCCGGGACGGCATCCTCAACGCCTTTTCGGTCGATACGCTCGGAGCCGGACGGCGGGAGACCTCCGCCTGGACCGGGGCGTTCGATGCCTCGCCCGCCGGCGATCGCGACGCGCTGCTCGTGGGGGGCTTTCAGGACCTCTCACTCGCGGTCTACCTCTATCCCGCCGACTCGGCGGCCCGCGAGGAGACCTTCACGCTGTCGCCTCCCGCCCCCCACAGCACCTGGGACTGGCCGCGGAGTGAGGCACCCGGCATCGCCGAGGCGACCGGCCGACCGTATCGGAGGAAGTACAACCTCGACTTCGCGGCGGGCGAGTTCGCCTACGTGCCGCGGATCGGCACGGGGCAGGGCGCGACGCTCTTCGTGAGCGATCTGCTCAGCGACAACCTCTTCTACTTCAACCTCTCGACCTTCCAGGGGCGCAAGTTCCGCTCGGTGTTCGAGAACATCAGCATCCTCGGCCTCTACATCAACCAGACCCGCCGGCTCAACTGGGGCGTCGGCGCGTTCCGGTTCAAGGGCAACCAGTACGCCGGCGATTTCAACGTCGCCTACGAGGAGAGTTCGACCGGCGTCTTCGGGCTGCTGCGCTATCCGCTCTCGAAGTTCACCCGCGTCGAGGGCCAGGCGACCTTCGAGCACTCCGACCGCTTCGACTTCACCCTGCCGGTGGACCAGCCCCGGCGGGTGGGGTGGATCGCCAACCAGTACCTGACGTTCACCCACGACAATGCCCTCTGGACCGCCACGGGACCGATCGACGGCCACGTCCTCTCGGTGACCGGCGGCATCGGCAGCGACTTCAGCAACGCCCGGTTCGATTCGTACAGCGCCATCGTGGACGGACGGCAGTACCTCCGCCTCGGTCGGCGGAGCGCGCTCGCCTTCCGCGGCTTCCTCTTCTACAGCGGCGGCGATCGTCCGGAGCGGGTGAACATCGGAGGCACCGTGGGCCTCCGCGGCTACCCGAATTACGGCTACATCCTGGGCTCCCGCGCCTGGATGGTGAATACCGAACTCCGCATCCCGCTGCTCGATTACTTTACCTTCGGTACGCCGGTGGGGCCGATCCGATTCCCGGAGATTCAGGGCGCCATATTCGCCGATGTGGGCAAGGCCTGGTTCTTCAGCGCGGAGCAGCGGGCGGTGCTCGGAAGCTACGGGGTGAGCTTCCGCTGGCCCCTTTTCCCGGGGCTGGTCTTCCGGCTCGACTGGGGTCGTCGCTTCAGTGACAATCACTATCGGGGATACGCCCTGAACCCGCCCCAGACACGGCGCAGCTTCGTCCAGCTCTTCTTCGGGTATAACTACTGATGCTGCAATGGTTTCGGCTTGACCGACCGGTAGCGCTGGCCTATCTTGCGCTCGGGTTGGCAGCATGCACCCCGAGCCAGCCGTCGCTGGCGCCAGCCGGAATGCAGACGGTGGCGCCCGAGCAGGTGAAAGCCTGGGTGGCCGCGACCGCGCCGAAGGGCGGGGCGCTGCACCGGTTCACCTGGCTGTACGAAGACGAAAAGGCCAGCAAGGGCGGCCGGGGCAGCGCGCGGATCGCCCTGCCTGACACGCTCCGCTTCGACATTGCCGGCTCGCTGGGCATCGGGAAGGGGTCGGCCTTCGTCATCGGGGACAGCGCACTCTGGGTGGTGCCGGAGCGTTCGGTGCAGGACCTCGTGCCGAGCTTCCCGCTGCTCTGGGCCATGTTCGGCGTGGCGCGCTCGCCGGAGGCGGAAGACCGGCTCGCGGGACTGGAGAGCGGGGGCCGTACCGCCTGGCAGTACGTCAGGGGGGCCGATACGGTGAACTATCTGAGGGTGGCCGGAACCCCCGTCACCTTCTATTCGGAAGTCCGGCATGCGGGGAAGGTGACCGGCCGCACCCAGGTGACGCTCAACGCCGAGGGTGACCCCGTCAAGGCCAAGCTTACGGTGCCGAGTGTTCCGGCCAAACTGGAGATCACGTTCTACGCCCACGTTCCCACGCCGGCCTTTCCTGCTTCGACCTGGGCTCGTCCTCCCGAGCCTTAGCACGCTTGCGCTCGCGGGCTGTCTGTACGGCTTCACGGGAGGTGGATTCCCGCCCGAGATCAAGACGGTCGCGATCCTCCCGTTCGACAACCTCACGGCCGAGCCGACGCTGACCCAGGAAGTCTCGGACTCGGTGCGCGCGGCGGTGCAGGGCCGGCTCGGGCTCCGTCAGGCAGGCGAGACCTCGGCCGATGCCGTGGTGCGGGGCAGCATCAGCCGCTACGACCCCGATCTGCCGGTCGCCTTCACCGGCGGCTCGAACAGCACGGTGACGGTGAACAAGCGCCTGGTCCAGGTGACGGTCTCGGTCGAGATCATCGACCGGGATGGCAAGACGCTCTGGGCGCGGAATGGCATGACCATCGAGGGAGACTACGAGCCCGGCCGGGACACCGAAGCGCAGGCCCGGGGGCGCGCCCTCAGCAAGCTGGTGACGAATATCGTGGATGGAGCGCAGTCCCAATGGTGATGTCAAAGCTACGGTCGCGTCGCGGAACCAGCACCTCGGGATGCCTCGTCTCGCTGGTGCTGTTCATCGCCATGGTCTACTACGGCGTCCATCTCGGGAAGCCCTGGCTGACCTACTATCAGCTCGTCGACGAGATGCGGGTCTCGGCCCGGCTCGCGCCGACCCTGAGCGACGCCGTCATCCGCCGCCGCCTCGAGCAGAAGGTCGACGAGCTCAACCTGCCGCCCGAAGCCAGGAAGTTCGTCATCACCCGCTCCGGCAATCCGCGGAAGATCACGATCTCGACCCAGTACAGCGAGACCGTGACGGTCCCGCTGCTCACCCACACCTTCATCTACACCCCGACGACGGAAGAGCCGCTGTGATCGCTCGCCGGGGCCCCGCGAAAGCGCGGCCCCGGCGGCTCCTCCTCGCGCCGCCCGCATGACCTTCGATACCTCCGACAAGATCCGCACCCGGCATGAGGCGGCGGCCTGGCGCGAAGCCACCGCCGGGATCGTGGTCTTCACCAACGGCGTCTTCGATCTGCTCCATCACGGGCACATCACCCTGCTCGAGGCCGCCCGCGGCGAGGGCGATGCCCTCATTGTCGGCGTCAACAGCGACGCCTCCGTCCGCCGGCTCGGCAAGGGCCCGGAGCGGCCGATCAATCCCGCCCTCGCCCGCGCCCGGGTGCTCGCCGCGCTCGAGGCGGTCAGCTGCGTGGTCATCTTCGACGAGGACACGCCGCTCGAACTCATCCGCGCCATCGAGCCCGACGTCCTGGTGAAGGGCGGCGACTACACCCACGCCACCACGGTCGGCGCCGATGTCGTCGAGGCCCGCGGCGGGCGGGTGAAGCATGTGGAACTGCAGGCTGGCTATTCAACTACTTCAATCGTGGAGCGTCTGCGTGCCTCGTCCTGACGGCCGCGCCAACGACCAGCTTCGGCCCGTCGTCCTCGAGCGCAAGGTGAATCCGTATGCCGAAGGTTCCTGCCTGATTCGCATGGGCGGGACCCTCGTCCACTGCACCGCCAGCGTGGAGCAGGGGGCCCCCGGCTGGAAGAAGGGGAGCGGCGAAGGCTGGGTCACCGCCGAGTACGCGATGCTCCCCCGCGCTACCTCGGAGCGGACCGATCGCGAACGCCGCGGTCCCGGCGGCCGCACCCAGGAGATCCAGCGGCTGATCGGCCGCTCGCTCCGCGCCGCGATGAAGACGATGGCCTTCGGCGAGTGGACCATCAAGATCGACTGCGACGTCCTCACCGCCGACGGCGGCACCCGCACCGCGAGCATCACCGGCGGCTGCGTGGCGCTGGCCGATGCCTGCGCCTGGCTCGCTGAGCGCGCGAAGATCCCGAATCCCTTCGGCAACCTCGTCGCGGCGGTGTCGGTCGGCCAGATCGAGGGCGAGATCCGCCTCGACCTCGCCTATCTCGAGGACAAGGTGGCGGGCGTCGACGCCAACATCGTCATGGTGCATCCCGACCAGTTCGTCGAGGTGCAGGGGACGGGCGAGCAGGGCACCTTCGCCCGCGGCGACCTCGACCGGATCGTCGGGATGGCCGAATCAGGCATCCAGCAGCTCTTCGAGGCCCAGCGGGCCATCCTCGGACGGTGAAGCTCCTCTTCGCGACCCGGAGTGCGGGCAAGCAGAAGGAAGTCCGGCGGCTGCTCGAGGCCGCCGGACACGAGGTCGTCTTCCCCGATGAGGCGGGCGTGCCGGAGACCACCTTCGAGGAGACCCTCGAAGTGTCCGACAGCTTCGAGACCAACGCCCGGGTGAAGGCGGAGTACTTCCTCAAGAAGACCGGCCTCCCCACCATCGCCGACGACTCCGGCCTCGAGGTCTTTTCCCTCGGCGGACAGCCCGGCGTCCGCTCCAAGCGCTGGGCCAACGCCACCGGCACCCCGAAGCAGGTCGACGAGGCCAACAACGCCGAACTGCTCCGGCGGCTGAGTGGCGCCTCCGAGAGCCGCCGCCGCGCCCGCTACCGCTGTGTGCTGGTGATGCTGCGCGCCGCCAACGCCTTTCCCGAGGTGTTCGAGGGCTTCTGCGCCGGCGTGATTCTCGACCAGCCGAGGGGCACCGGTGGCTTCGGCTACGATCCGCTCTTCCTGAGCGACGAGCTGGGCAAGACCTTCGGCGAGGCCAGCGGCGAGGAGAAGGACCGGATCAGCCACCGCGGCAAGGCGCTCGCGGCACTCATCGAGAAGCTCAAGGCGGTCCGCTGATGCGCGGGGTGATGACGGCGCTCCTGCTCGCGATGCCCCTCGCCGGCTGCGGCGGGGAGGTCGGGGCCTCCTCGGGCCGGTGGAGCGGCTTCAATCCCGGCACGACCCCGGCCGACCTGCATCGGGGCGAAGTGGTCTTCAACACCTACTGCCTCTCCTGCCACGGGCTGCACGGCGCCGGTGTCGCGGGTGCGGGCCCCGCGCTCGTGGATGCCCTCTTCGAGCCGGCTCGCATCTCCGATGAGGCGTTCCTGAGCGCCATGGATCGCGGCGCCAGCCAGCGCAACTTCAATTTCGGCGCGATGCCTCCCGTCCAGCGGCTGAGCCGCGAGGATGCATCCCAGGTGGTCAGCTACGTCCGCTGGCTGCAGGGACGCGCCCGGGCCACCGATTCCACCGCAGCACCAACTCTCGAGGCGCGCTGACCATGGGCCGTCGCATGACGATCGCTTTCCTCAGCCTGATCGCCGGCATGTCGGCTCTCTATCTCCACCTCTACAAGCTCGGCGTGGTGGGAGATCTCTCGTGCAGCACCGGCGGCTGCGATCGCGCGATGTACAGCGTCTGGGGCTGGTTCTTCGGCATCGACGTCGCCCTCATCGGCCTGGTCGGCTACATCCTGCTTCTCACGACGAGCCTCCTCAGCCTGCAGGACCGCTTCAAGGACGCCCGCTGGCCGGTGACCGCCCTGCTGGTCCTCGCGCTGGGCGGGTTCCTGTTCACCCTGCGGCTCAAGTACGGCGAGTTCATCGTGCTGCGCACCTTCTGCCCCTGGTGCGCCATCTCGGCCACCTGCATCACGATCATCACCATCCTCTCGGTCCTCGAGTACCGCCGCACTGGACGGGCCTCGACCTGATGCGCCGGGTGAATTAGTCTTCGCGCCGTTGCGGGGTGTGGCGCAGTCCGGTAGCGCGCCTGGTTTGGGACCAGGAGGTCCCGGGTTCGAATCCCGGCGCCCCGATCAGATTCAGCCGCAACGTGATCTACCAGCCGCCGCGGGGTCCCGGGTTGACCTGCGGCGGCTGCGCCGCCTCGGTCCGCTCGCTGCCTCGCGGCAGCGCCGGCCCTCCGGGCCGGACGCGTCGAATCCCGGCGCCCCGACTTGAAGCGAGCAGGCCCCGTGGCGAGCGTCGCCGCGGGGCCTGTCTGCGTGCGCCCGATACGCCTGTGTTCGACAAAGTCCTCCAGTCGTATGATATTGAGCGACAGCCTCCACCTTCCGACCACCTGACAAGAGACTCTGTCATGCGCCTCCTCACCTGGGTGTGCCCCCCGGCGGCACTCTCGCTGTGTGTTGCCCTCCCGCTCCGGGCCCAGGCGCCTGACGATCGTCTCTGTCCGGATTCGACCGCCCGGGCGGCAGAACCCGGCTGCGCCACCGCCCGAATCACCGCATCGGCCGCAGCACTCCCCGTCGATCGGATCGCCGACCTCATCGCACTCGGGCCCGGGGTCAGTTCGCTGGAACGGGGCGACCTGAGCATCCGCGGCTCGGGAGGCAACGCCATCGCACTCTTCCTCGATGGCGTACCACTCACACCAGGACTCCGGAACGGCTCGACCCCGCTGCTCGGCGGGAGCTGGTTCGGCGAGTCGGGCAGCGGCGCGGCCGTCGGCACCAATGCCTTCGACGCGGTGTCGGTCACGACCGGAGTCGGAGCCGCCGAGTTTGCATCTGCTCGCGGCGGTATCCTCGGGGTCGCCAGCCGCGATCCGGCCGCATTGACAGGCGGATTCCACCTTGGCGGCAGTTGGGCCACCGACGCCGCCTTCGGTACCAGCAACGGCCTCAACTTCAACCGGCTCGGCCTCACAGCGGGCGTGAACAGTGGCCGCCTCGCCGTCGGTGTCTCCGCCATTCTCGAAGGGCAGGGCAGCGCTCGGCTCGGTCTCGACCAGAACCGCTCGCAGGTCTACCTCGCCAACGGTGTCGATACCACGGTGACAGTCAGCGGCCCCGGCGGCGCGACCAGCGTCGATGTCCTGCGCTTCACGCCGTCGCCCGGAATCCGCATCCCCAGCAGCGCCGCCTCCGATTATGCCATCGTCGCGCGCGGTGGCTATCGGCTGGGCGAGCGCTCCCGGCTGCAGATCACCTTTCTGGGCAGCCAGCACCAGGCCAGGCAGTTCGATTATCTCGATCTCTACAACCCCCAGCAGCTCGGCGCGGAGCGGCAGTGGAGCAGGGCAATCACGGGGAGCTGGTACGGCAACCTGATCCGGACGAGCAGCCTTCAGCTCGCGGCCGACTTCCACCTCTCCTGGCAGACCGACCGGTCGACCCGCGGTCCGCTCACCCCCTCGGGTGAGACCGCATCGCGGAGTCCCTTCGGCGGCTTCCTGGTCTCGCCGCTCGAATTCCGCTTCGATGCCGGGTCCTTTCCGGTCGACGACGCGCTCGTCCGGAACTTCCGCACCAACAGCGGACGCCGGACGCCCTACGACCTGAGCAACACGACCCAGTATCAGCTGGTCGACGAATACCGCAACAATGCCTACGGTCTCACCGGGTTCTCCGATCGGGGCGGTCCGGTGGGCCTCCTGCAGCTCGCGGAGGAGAACCGCCTCATCGGCAAGGCGGCCGCGAGCGCCTGCTTCGGAGGCATCCACTGCCTCCGCGCCGGTATGGAGGTGACCGGATACAAGGAGCGCTACTACTCCTCCCAGCTCACCAGTCAGGCACTGGCCGACGCCTCCGTGGAGTCCCCAAAGCGTCAGATGGCCTTTGTCGACTACGGACTCTCGCTCGACGAGGTCACGGTGAAGGTGGGCGTCCGGTATGACCGCTTCAAGTCGGGTGCCTCGCGTCCCTATTACGCCGATTCGGCGGGAAATCGGAACTGGTTTCCGCGTATCTCGACGATGCCGGGTTTTGATCCCGCCAACCCGACCGCCGGCTTCGTTGCCGACCGCGGCCACAGCCGCCTGAGCCCGAGTCTACGAGCTGAATTCCTGGCCTCGCCGGCGGTCACGGTGCACGCGAGCATCGATGAGACGGCGCAGCTCCCCGATTTTGCCCAGGTGCTCGCCGGCATCAACACCGACCTGAGCATCACGACCCCGACGCAGGTCTATGGCAGCGACCTGGGCTTCGAGCGTCGGGTGCTTGCCGAAGTCGGCGCGCGCGTGGCGCTGGACCCGCGGACGAGCGTCGACGGCTCGATCTGGATCCGCTCCGACAAGGGGGTGGCGTCGGTCAGCCTGGCCACGTTCTACGATCCTCTCCTCAGGGGACCGAGGGACGTCTATCGCTTCGTGAATGGATCCGAGCGCACGGGAAAGGGACTCGATGTGATGCTCTCCAGGGATCTTGGCTCGGGGAGCCGTGCCTGGCTGGCCTACACCCGCACCGAGTCCAATCTCAAGAACCAGCCGCTGGGATTCCTTGCGACCGGGAACGTGCCGCTCGCCGATTCCCGGCCGCATACCATCGTCGGTGCGGTGCTGTACCAGACCCCGCAGAATCTGCGTACGCTGGGAGGAGTGCTGCGGAACGTGGGGCTGTACGGCAGCTTCCGCTTCGCGACCGGCACCGCCTACACCGCCTGCTCACTCGGCAGCGTCAACGACGAGGGGACCCTCTCGGGCGAGCCCTGCATCGCCACCATCGCAAACACCCTCAACGGGTCGAGGCTTCCCTCGACGAAGCTCCTGGACCTCAGGCTCACGAAGAGCTTCCCGGTCGGTGGAACCAGGCTCACCGCCTTTGCCGATGCACGGAATCTCCTCAACTGGCGCAACGTCACCCGAGTCTTCGCGCAGACGGGCACTACCTCGAATGCACGCGAGCGGGCCAGCCGGCTCGCCACCGATCTGCAGGGCTTCGCCCTGGAAGCCTCGCGCAACGGGAAGCTGCTGGCCGACAGCACCATCGATCTCACCTTCGGCGGCGCCCAGGACCCCCGCTCGGCCTGCGGCGGCTGGCAGTCCTCGACCGGCGCCGATGTCACCCCGAACTGCGTCTACCTCATCAATGCCGAGGCCAGGTTCGGCAACGGCGACCACCTCTTCGGCCGGTCCGAGCAGGATCGGGCCTCAACCGCCTTCTATCTCGTCTCCCGCGGTCTGCAGAGCTTCACGAGCTCCGGCCGCCGGGTGCGGCTCGGACTCGAGTTGCAATTCTGAACACCCGCATCGAAACCGTGGGCGCTGCCCCGCGTAGGGGCGGCGTCCATGGGCTCTGAAATCGCGACCTACCTCCGCCTCGGCGTCCGCCATATCGCCGACCTGCGCGGGTACGACCACATCCTGTTCATCACCGCCCTCACGGTCGCCTATCGGCCACGGGAGTGGCACCGGCTGCTCTGGCTGGTCACCGCCTTCACGATCGGCCACTCCGTCACACTGGCGCTGGCGACGCTCAACCTCGTGCGGGTCAACAGCCACCTGGTCGAGGCGGCGATCGCAGCGACGATCGTCATCACCAGCCTGGTCGCCATCGCGACGACGCTCCGCTTCAACGCGGCCGGGGGGGAGCCCGTATCATCCAGTGGCCAGCTGACGCGCTACGGCCTCGCGGCCGGTTTCGGCCTCATTCACGGACTCGGTTTCTCGGCTTTCCTCCGCAGCCTCCTCGGCGGCGAGGAGTCGATCGTCGTACCGCTGTTCAGCTTCAACGTCGGGCTGGAACTGGGGCAGCTCATGATCGTGCTCGCGATCCTGCTCCTCGGCGTGGCAGCCGAACAGCTTCCCGGCATCACCCGGCGGCGATGGGTCCTCGGACTCTCCGCCGTCATTGCAGTGATTGGCAGCACGATGGTGATCGACAGGCTCTAACACTCACTCGAGACTCCCGATGGCAGCTTTCTCCCGTTCGCTCCGAGTCGTGGCGCTGCTGGCGCTCTGCGCCGGTCCGCTCGCCGCCCAGCAGTGGCTCAACGCCGAGCCGAATCCGAAGACCAACAAGTCCAACTTCCGCGCCCTCGACGAGCTGCCCTCGCCGAACGAGTTCCGGAACGCCTCCGGGGCCCCCGGCCCCAGGTACTGGCAGCAGCGGGTGGACTACAGCATCAAGGCGACGCTCGACACCACGATCCACACCGTGAGCGGCTCCGAGCGGGTCACCTACCACAACAACTCCCCGGACCGGCTCGACTATCTCTGGTTCCAGCTCGATCAGAACATCGACGATGCGAGCGTGAGCCGGGCGATCCGCGATGCGGCGGCGCTGCCCAAGCAGATCTCGCCGCAGGCCCGGCGCTTCCTGACCCCGGAGCCCTTTGACGGCGGCGACAAGATCACCCGGGTGCAGCTCGTGACCATGCGCGGAAAGGTCGCCGTGAAGAGCGACGTGCCGTATACCATCAACGGCACTCAGCTCAAGGTCACGCTGCCGGCGCCGCTCGCCTCGGGCGAGAAGGCGATGCTCGAGATCGACTGGCACTTCATCGTCCCCGAGACCAGCCGCAATGGCCGCGGCGCGCGGGAGAAGGTGAAGGACGGCTGGCTCTACGAGATGGCGCAGTGGTTCCCGCGGGCGTCGGTCTACGATGACGTGAACGGCTGGCAGACCGACCAGTTCTACGGTCAGGGCGAGTTCTACCTCAACTTCGGCACTTACGATGTCGAGCTCACGGTGCCGCACGATCACATCGTGCAGGCCACCGGCGTCCTCACCAACCCGGTGCAGGTCATGACGGCGACCCAGCGCCAGCGGCTGGCGCAGGCACTCACCTCGGAGACCCCGAAGTTCATCATCAGCAAGGACGAGGTCATGACCCCCGGCAGCCGGCCGGCCGGGACCGGCCCGCTGACCTGGAAGTTCCACGCCGACAGCGTGCGCGACTTCGCCTGGGTCTCCTCGAAGACCCTGGTCTGGGATGCGGCCGGCTTCCGGTATCGTCCGGGTGGCCGCGTGATCGAGATGCACTCGCTCTATCCGCGCGATGCCATGCCGCTCTGGGATAGCGTCTCGACGAAGGCCATCGCCCAGACGATGCGCACCTACGGGCGCCTCGCCTTCGAGTACCCCTATCCCAAGGCCTCGAACATCCACGGCCCGGTCTTCGGCATGGAGTATCCGATGATTGCCTTCTGCGGCGCGCGGCCGGCCGCGGACGGTTCCTACACCCCGCAGCTCGCCCGGGCGCTGATCAGCGTCACCATCCACGAGGTCGGGCACAACTGGTTCCCGATGATCGTCGCCTCCGACGAGCGGAAGTGGACCTGGATGGACGAGGGGCTCAACAGCTTCCTGCAGTATTACGCCGAGAAGGACTGGGATCCCGCCTATCCGAGCAATCGCGGGCCGGCGAAGAACATCGTGCCCTATATGAAGGACCAGGAGCAGGTCCCGATCATGACCGAGTCGGACTACATCAGCCGCCAGTTCGGCAACAACGGCTACGGCAAGCCGGCGGCGGGGCTGGTCATGCTCCGCGAGCAGGTCGTGGGGCCGAAGCTCTTCGATGAGGCATTCGCGAGCTACTCGAAGCGCTGGGCCTTCAAGCACCCGCAGCCGGGCGACTTCTTCCGCTCGATGGACGATGGGGCGGGGGAACTGCTCAACTGGTTCTGGCGCGGCTGGTTCTACACCACGTACGCCAACGACCAGGCGATCACCAGCGTCGAGGCACAGTCGGCCGACTCGCTGGTTGGCAACAGCAATCGCGGCAAGAACTACTACCGCGTCACCGTCGAGAACAAGGGCGGCCTGCTGATGCCGGTGCAGATGCAGGTCACCTACGACGACGGCAGCACCGAGATGATCAAGCTCGGCGCCGATGTGTGGCGGCGGAACGAGCTGAGCTACATCTACGGGTTCTTCACCAACAAGACCGTGGTGAAGGTCGTGCTCGACCCGGACGAGGTCCTCGCGGACATCAACCGCGATAACAACCTCTGGTCGGCCGGGCCGCCGCCGGCGTCGTGATTCGACTCGCCGTCGGACTGATGTTGCTGTCAGTACCGAGTTCCGAGTACCGAGTACCGAGTGAACTGCCGTGGGGGCAGGTCTCGGAACCCGGAACCCGGAACTCGGTACTTCACGACACCCACGTCTCGCACACGAGAATGGTCGTGGAGGGCACGACCATCGCCTGCCGGGTGCGCCTCTTCAAGGATGACCTGGAGCGGGCGCTCCGGGTGGAGGGGCGGGATTCCACCCTGAAGCTCACCGAGAGCAATCAGGCCGTCGCGCTCTTCGGAAAGTACTTCGGGCGCGCCATGCGGCTCTCCGCCGATGGCCGCCCTGTCGCCCTCGCGGTGACCAGTTCCGGCACTGAGAAGGACGAGGCGGCGCAGGAGATCGTCTGGTATGTTCTGGAAGGCACGGTGACCGCGCCGGTGAAGCGGCTCACCGTGCTGGACGGGCTGCTGTTCGAGTACTTCCGGGACCAGCAGAACATCCTCGTGCTCCTCAGGCTGCCGGAGGATCAGCGGCAGACGCTCTACTTCGTCGCGAGCGACGCGAGAGAGCAGGGCCTCTCGTTCTGATTCAGAGAGGGGCTTCATGGCCATCCAGTCGCGCCTCTACCTCATCCCCGCGGTCCTGGCCGTTTTTCTTGGCGGCCTGAGCCTCTGGCTTCACATGCAGCAGCCGAGGTGGGCGCCGGTAGGCGGGCTGGGTGGGTGCATCGAGGTGAAGATTCCCAGCCCCGACTCGGTCCATGTGCCGGCTCCGTACGCCAATCTTCAGTCGTGCCCCCACATCAGCGAGACCATCTTCCGGCTCGAAGTAATCGTGCCGCAGCTCACATACCCGGCATTCATTTTGAGTGCGACCGGCCCCGAGAACCCCTACGACTGGAACAAGTCGCTGCACCTCCGCTGGCGGGGCCCCGACACGCTGGAGGTCGGGTACACCGACGCGGTGCATGTTGAGAGCCGGGTGGACAGCGCGGCCACGGTGCGCATCGTCTACGTGGCGGAACACCGAGAGCATCCCTGGTGGCGCTGGTAGGGAGACTGTCTCAGGGGGCCGCTATACTGTGACATGCTCGGCCTCTTCTACATCTTCGTCGCGGTCTTCGCGGTGCAGTACCTGGCCGCCAAGTGCGAACAGCTCGGCAAGGCCCTGCGAGAACTCTTCCGGTAGGCATTCCACGAATCGGCCCCGACCCCACCCGGAGTACCGTCCCGCTCCGCTCCTCGGTAAGATTCTCCCGCCACGCACCACATCCGCGCCCGTAGCTCAGTTGGATAGAGCATTAGCCTTCTAAGCTAAGGGTCGGTGGTTCGAATCCACCCGGGCGCACTGCTTCACCCTCCCGATCCAGAATTCCGCCTCGACGCGAAACACCAGGACGGAAGCAGGTGACGCCCTTAGTGCGCTGCCGTGCAGGCCAGCCGGCGCCACCCACCTCCGTCCGTTGTGTACGGCTCCATCTCATGCGACCGTCGTCTTGCCATCCGCCGAGGGCGGAGCAGCACCCCCATCCGACGACGGGGTATCGCTACCCACCTCCGGTGTCACCAGGGTGCTGGCACTTTCCCACGCCGCCAGCTTCTCGGCGTCGTTCGCGAACCGAAAACGATTGAGACCATTCATCACCTTCACCAGCCTGATGATCTCGGCCGCGACCTTCTCCTGTTCCGCCACCGCGCCGACATGCTGGCGCCGTCCCGCCTCTGCCTCTTCCACCGCCTGATCGAGCTGCCCCAGACCATCGGCGAGGCTGTCCAGCAGCGATTCCACCAGCCCGTGACGCAGCAGGAGGTCCTTGTGCGCCCGCGCCGATTCCAGCACCGCACCCACCGCCGTCCGATAGCCCTGGTAGCTGCCATCCTTCTTGGGCAGACGAAAGGTTCTCGGAAGCTCCGGCACTTCCTTTGAAGCGATGGCGGACACCCGTGTCACATGGTCGAGGATCGGGTGGATCAGCACCGAGCTGATCTGCCGCCGGCGTGCATTGGCGGACTTCTCCGCGATCTCGCCGGCCCGCTGCTGCTGGGCCAGCGCGTCGGCGCGATCGAGCGCGCCTTCGAGGTTTGTCTGCGCGGTGGCGAATCCCGCGCTCGGGTCCGGATGCGCTCTGCCAAAACTCCGGGCCTTCTTGCCTACCACCACTCGCCGCCGATTGTCGGCGTTCATCTGGAACTCCTTCCCAACTGATGATCTGATGTCGGCGGCCGGGCGCCGCATCGTGCTGCGCAGAGATGCTGGTGCATCGCGCTGTCCCGGCACGGCGCGACGGGGGGCGGGAGAAGCAAGGCCGGTGCCACACACAGGCGGAGGTCGCGCGCGCACTGCGCGCAGCATCTCGCATGCGCGTTGCCGCAAGCGTGCAAATGTTTGGACGACGGGAAGTTGCCTAACGTGTGCTGGGCCCGATCCGAACTCGTTCCACTCCCCGCGCGAGCTGTGCCGGGGCTGTACGGTGTCCACCGCGTGTCCTCGAAGTGTCCTGTCGGCGGAGGACACTGTCCCCCCGAGTGTCCTCCGGCGAGGACGGCAGGAATTTCCTCGCGCAGTCACAACTCGGGAGTGCGCACCGCGTCGGAGCCGGGTCACGGAGCCCCTCGCGAACATCGCTCCCGGCATCGCGGAGCCCGCGCCGGGGGAGTGGGCAACCCACCCCCCGCGGCGCCGAACGGGCTCCGGCCTCCGCGACCTGAGCGCCCTGGGATGCGCCGGGCGCTCCGGCCAGAGCGCGTGTCGCGCCCGGCATCGCGGATGAGGTGGGGAGCGCCGCGGAGTCGGCCCGCAACGTTGCGGCCACCGCGCCGATCGGTGCAGACCGTCCTCGCGGAAGGCGTCACGGTCCACGGAGCGATACGAGAGCCGCACGGAGCAGTGCGGAATCGTCGCCGACCGATGCGGACCTCGCGCCGAGCGTTGCGGAGGTCGATCCGGGAAGTGCGGAGTCCCCTCCGGGCAGCGCGGAGTGCACTCCGGGCGTTGCGAGACTCGCTCCGGGCGTTGCGAGACTCGCTCCGGGCGTTGCGAAGCGGGCTCCGGCAGGTGCGAGCCTCGCCCCGATCCTCTCACGATCCGGGAGGCGCGGGTCGATCATCCGCAGATTTCACAGATTACGCAGATTGGGTAAAATGCGGATGGCTTGAGTGGAGCAGGGTGGGGGATTCCGGTACGTCATGCAGCATTGGGATGTACGGAGTCGCCCCCTCTGCTCGACTGTGATTGGATGGCACCTCGGTCCCCGTCTCCCACGGATTCCCAGACATTTGCGATCATCGGCGCCGCAATGGAGGTGCATCGCCATCTCGGCCACGGGTTTCTCGAGGCGGTCTATCGCGAGGCGTTCCATTGCGAGCTGACCGCGCGGGCGATACCGTTTCGGGCCGAGGTGACGTTCCCCATCACCTTCAAGGGCCGAGTACTGGCCACGAGCTACCGGGCGGACGTAGTTTGTTATGGCGAGGTCGTCGTCGAGCTGAAGGCGCTCGGCAGTATCGGAGGCGCCGAAGCCGCGCAGGTCCTCAACTACCTGAAGGCGAGCGGGCTGTCGCGGGCCCTGCGGCTCAACTTCGGCGGCCCCAGCCTGGAGTACCGCCGGTTCGTGTGGTCACGACACGCGACGCCCGAACAGTAGGCTACAGTAACACCCAATCTGCGTAATCTGCGAAATCTGCGGATTGTCTGCGTAATCTGCACAATCTGCGGATCGATTCGGAAGACACCGCATGCCCTTCGTCACCATGCCCACTGCATCACCCCGACGAGGCGTCGGCGCCACGACGCTCGGCCTGCTCGCGATCGCGCTCGGGACACCGGGGGCGCGGGATGTTCAGCGAGTCGGCCCCGCCACGATGACGCGGGACACCGGCGCGGTGGAACTTCCGGTCCACGAGCTCCCGAATCTCGGCACCGGCGCGGAGTTCTACTTCTCCGCCGATGGTACTCACCTGGTCGGAAACGCCAAGCGGGAAGGGGATTCGACCTACCACGTCTATACGATCGGAGTCGACGGCGCGGACCTCCACAAGGTCAACGACCGTGGGTCCGATGCCTGCTCCTTCTACTTTCCGGATGGCAAGCGGATCATCTGGACCTCGACCCGGGACCACCTCGACCTCCCTCCGGGGAACTACTCCGATCCGAACGACTATCCCCAGGGGGCGGAGCTGTACGCCTCCGCGCCCGATGGCAGCAATCCGGTCCGCCTCACCAGCAACAGCTGGTACGACGCCGAGGTGACTCTCTCGCCAGATGGGTCGAAAGTGCTGTTCTCGCGACAGATCGAGGGCCGGCTGGATCTCTGGCTGATGCGTCCCGACGGTAGCGAGCCGCACCAGATCACCCATACCGACTCCTGGCAGGAGGGCGGGGCGGAGTTCCTGCCGGACAATCACACCATCATCTACCGCGCATGGCATCGCGAGGACCAGGGGCAGAAATCGCCGCTCCCCATGGCCATCTTCACCATCCGGGATGACGGAAGCGACCTCCGGCAGATCACCGCGGACACCAGTACCAACTGGGCGCCCTATCCCGCGCCCGACGGTCACCACTTCTTCTTTGTGCGGGTGCTCGACGGCCGGAACTTCGAGATCTACCTCGGCGATCTCGAGAGCCCCGAACTCAAGCGCATCACCTGGAACGACGCCTTCGACGGATTCCCCGCCGTGTCGGCGGATGGGCACTGGCTCGCCTTTGCCTCGTCGCGGAACCCGCCCCCCGGCACCCGTTCGCTCCGGACCTTCCTGATGGATGTCTCCTCGCTGCACCTGGGACCGAAGCCGGCGCGCTGAACCTGGAGGGCTCGGGCGGGGGCGCCGCCTTCCCGCCCTTCCGCCGTCCATCTAAGCTTCACCCGCCATGCCCTTCCGTCCCCCTCGACGCGCCGACCTCAAGGCCCTCCTCACCCTCGCATTGCCGGTCATCGTGGTGCAGGTGGGGCTCATGGCCATGGGCGTCGCCGACACCATCATGGTGGGGCATGTCTCGCCGGTCGCCCTGGCCGCCGTCGCCCTCGGGAACGTCTATTATTTCGCCGCCGCCGTCTTCGGGATGGGCACCCTCATGGCGCTCGACCCGGTCGTGGCCCAGGCGATGGGAGCCGGCGACACCGAGGCCGCGGCCCGCGGCATCCAGCGCGGCTTCGTCCTCGCGGTGCTGCTCTGCGTCCCGACCACGCTGATCCTCTGGCCCGCGCACCACGTGCTCGCCTGGCTCAAGCAGCCGGCCGAGGTGGTGCCGCTCGCCGCCGAATACGCCCGGATCTCGATCCCGGGCTCCCTCGGGCTCTTCGCCTTCACCGTGCTGCGCCAGAGCCTGCAGGCGATGCACCGGGTCCGCCCGATCCTCATCACCACGGTCGTCGCGAACCTGCTCAACATCCTGATCAACTGGCTGCTGATCTACGGGCACGGCGGCTTCCCGGCGATGGGCGCGATCGGCTCGGCCTGGTCGACGATGATCTCGCGCCTCTTCATGGCGGTGATGTTGCTCGGTCTCTCCTGGCCGGTGCTGCGAGACTACATCGCTCCATTCCGGCCGGCCGCGCTCGAACCGAAGCCGCTCGCACGCCTTTTCCTCCTCGGCGCGCCGATCGGTGCACAGCATCAGCTCGAGTACGGCGTCTTCGCGCTGGTCGGCCTGCTGATGGGCGTGCTCGGCACCACCCAGGTGGCGGCCCACCAGGTGGCCCTCAACCTCGCCTCGCTCACCTTCATGGTGCCGCTCGGTCTCTCGGCGGCCGCGGCGGTGGTTGTGGGTCACGCGGTGGGGCGGGGCGATCGTCAGGCGGCCACCAATGCCTCGAGCGCCGCGCTCTACGTCTCGGTCGGCTTCATGGGAATCACGGCGACCACCTTTCTCGTCTTCCCGGCGCTGCTGGCCCGCGCCTACACCAGCGCCCCCGACGTGCTGCAGGTCGCCGTGGTGCTGATCCCGCTCGCGGGCGTCTTCCAGGTCTTCGACGGGATCCAGGTCACCTCGATCGGGCTGCTCCGCGGTCTCGGCGACACCCGTACCCCGATGGTCACCGGAATCCTCGGCTTCTGGCTCCTCGGCCTGCCGGTGAGTCTGTTTCTCTGCTTCAAGCTCGGACTCGGTCCAGCCGGACTCTGGTGGGGACTCGTGCTCGGCCTCGTGGCCGTGGCCTGCTTCCTCGTGATGCGGCTTCGGGCCAAGCTCCAGCAGCCGCTCCGCCGAGTCTCGGTCGAGATGTCCTATACCGACGAATTCGCCCTGCCGGCGAACCCCATCACTCCGGATGCCTGAATGAGCGCGGACGCACCACGCAACACCACCTTCCAGACGGTGATCTTCGACTGCGACTCGACCCTCACCGCCGTCGAGGGGATCGACGAGCTGGCCCGCGGGCACCGCGCGGAGATCGAGCGCCTCACTCACCAGGCGATGAGCGGCGCACTGCGCCTCGAGGAGGTGTATGCCCGCCGGCTCGAGCTGATCCGCCCGACCGCCGCGGAGGTGGCGCGGGTAGGCGCGCTGTACATCGAGCGAATGGTCCCCGGAGCCCGGGAGACCATCGTCGCGCTCCGTCAGGCGGGGATCCACATCCGGGTGCTGAGCGGCGGACTCGCTCCCGCCGTGCGGGTGATCGCCCGGCATCTGGAGATTCCGGACGCGGATGTAGCGGCGGTGGAGATCTACTTCGATGCGCAGGGCAACTACGCCGGATTCGACACCACCACCCCCCTCGCCCGCTCGGGCGGGAAGCGCGAGTGGGTCGTCGAGCAGGGGCGCCGCCTCGTCGCCCCGGTCCTGATGGTGGGCGATGGCGCGACCGACCTGGAGACCCGTCCCGTCGTCGCCGCCTTCGCCGCCTACACCGGCGTCATCGCCCGTCCCGACGTGGTGCGCCACGCCGATGTCGTGATTGCGGGGCCATCACTGACCGACCTCATCCCCTATGTGAAACGCGGCGTCTGATCGGGGGAGTCCCCCCTTATATTGCCCCCGGGCGCCGCTCGGGCCGCCCGACCTCATTACTCCGCTGGAGCCGTCTCCATGTCCGCGTTCGGCCGTTTCTTCCTCCCCGGTCCCACCGAAGTCCTTCCCGAAATCCTCGCCGCGCAGGCCCGCCCCATGATCGGGCATCGCGGCAAGTCGATGGAGCAGCTCATCGCCGGCATGATGCCCGGACTGCAGCGGATCTTCCGCACGGCGCGGCCGGTATACATCTCCTCCTCGTCGGCGACGGGACTGATGGAGGCCTCGATCCGGAACGCCGGCGGCGCGAAGGTGCTCTCGCTGGTGAACGGCGCCTTCTCCGAGCGTTTCTTCAAGATCGCGCAGGCGAACGGGGTGCAGGCGGAGGCGCTCACCGTGCCGATGGGGCAGGTGCACACCGCCCAGCTGCTCGAGGACGCCCTCAAGAAGCAACAGTACGACGCGGTCACCGTCGTCCACTCCGAGACCTCGACCGGCGCGCTCAATCCGATCGCCGAACTGGCGGAGGTCGCCCACCGGAACGGCGACACCGTGCTGCTGGTGGACAGCGTCACCGGCGTCGCCGGCGCCGTGGTCGAGACCGACGCCTGGAAGCTCGACTTCGTGCTCACCGGCTCGCAGAAGGCGCTGGCACTGCCGCCCGGCCTCGCGCTCGGCGTCGCCAACGAGCGGGTGCTCGAGCGCGCGAAGACCGCCTGCAATCGCGGCATCTACTTCGATCTGGTCGAGTTCGAGAGTTACATCAGGAAGAACCAGACGCCCAACACCCCGGCCGTCTCGCTGATGTATGCGCTGGCGGCGCAGGTCGCGCGCATCGATGCCGAGACGATCGAGGGGCGCTGGGCCCGGCACCGCGCCATGGCCGAGCGCACCTGGCGCTGGGCCGATGAGATGCAGGACCGGGGCATCGACATCACGGTGCTTGCCCCGGGAGGCCACCGGTCGCCGACCGTCACCTGCCTGACGATGCCCGCCGGACGGAAGGGCTCGGAGGTGAACGAGGCGATGAAGAGCAAGGGCTACACGATCTCGGCGGGCTACGGCTCGCTCAAGGATTCCACCATCCGCATCGGTCACATGGGTGATCATACGGTCGCCGAGCTCGACGAGCTCCTCGGTGTCCTGGAAGGAGTACTCGGCGCATGAGCCAGTTCAAGATTCTCGTGGCCGACAAGATCGCCCGCGAAGGCCTCGCCCCCCTCACGGGCGACCCCCGCTTCGAGATCATCGAGCGCCCCGGCCTCAAGGGCGAGGACCTCGCCGCCGCGATCGCCGATGCCGATGCGGTGCTGGTGCGTAGCGCCACCAAGATCACCCGTGAGTCCCTCTCGCGGGCCACGAAGCTCAAGGTGATCGGCCGCGCCGGCGTCGGCGTGGACACGATCGACGTGGAAGCGGCGACGGAGAAGGGCGTGGCGGTGATGAACGCCCCCGCGGGCAACACCATCTCCGCCGCCGAACTCGCCTGTGCGCTGCTCCTGTCGCTCATCCGGAAGGTGCCGGCCGCGGACAAGTCGATGAAGGCGGGGCAGTGGGACCGCACCAGCTTCAGCGGCACTGAGCTGTACGGCAAGACGCTGGGCCTCGTCGGCGCAGGACGGGTCGGGGGCGAAGTCGCCCGCCGCGCGCGCGCCTTCGGCATGCGGGTCCTTGCCTACGACCCCTTCCTGAGTGCCGAAGCGGCCCGGGAGATGGGCGCCGAGCTCGCACCGCTCGACACCGTGCTCCGTGAGGCGGATGTCATCTCCCTCCATGTCCCGCTCACCGACAAGACCCGCGGCATGCTGGGTGACGCGCAACTCGCCATGCTCAAGCCGACGGCGGTCATCATCAACGCCGCGCGCGGTGGCGTCCTCGACGAGGTCGCGCTGCTCAAACGGCTGCAGGAGGGGAAACTCGCCGGCGCGGCGCTCGACGTCTTCGATCAGGAGCCGCTCCCGGCCGATCACCCGTTCCGCTCGCTTGCGAACGTCGTGCTCACGCCGCATCTCGGCGCCTCCACCGAGGAGGCCCAGCTCAACGTCGCGGTGGAAATCGCCGAGTCGGTGCGGGCCGCGCTGCTCGAGGGGGACTACTCCCGGGCGATGAACGCGGCGCTGGTCGGCGGCGAGCGGCTGCGCCGGCTCAAGCCGCTGCTCGATCTCGCGGAGCGGCTCGGCCGCCTCGCAGGAGCGCTCGCGAGCGGGGCAGTGAGCGCGCTCGAAGTGCGCTTCTCTGGTGAGGGCGATGACCTGCTGCGTCCCCTCGCCGCCGGGGCCGTGATCGGCGTGCTGCAGGAGGCGGTCGGCGCGACTTCGGTCAACATGGTGAATGCGCTGCACCTCGCCAGGCAGCGCGGCATCCAGGTCGATCGCACCCGGGTGGATACCCCGCAGAGCTACAAGGATCTCATCGAGGTTCGCGTCACCGCGGCCGGCGGCAGTGTGCGGGTCGCCGGTGCCCTCCTCGCCGAGGGACATCCGCGCATCGTGCGGGTGGACGACTTCCGGATCGACGTGATCCCGCGCGGCGTCTTCCTGGTGCTCCGCAATCGCGACGTCCCGGGCGTCATCGGGCGCGTCGGTACCCTGCTCGGCAATGCGGGGATCAACATCGCCGAGTATCACCAGGCCCGCCTCGCCGCGGGCGGGGATGCGCTCGCGGCGGTCAGCGTCGATGCGAAGCTGCCGGAGGCGGTGCTCGCCTCGCTCCGCGGTCTGCCAGAGATCATGCTCGCGACGGTCGCCGACCTCGATCCGACCGACACCCACGCCTGACGCCGGATCACGCCGGGGAGCGGCTCTTCCTCCCCGGCGTGGCCCACCCGCTTTCGCATCCCGACCGGGCGGACCTAGATTGGGGAACCTGTCCACTCCCCTCTGAGGTCCGCATGCGTTCGCCCCTCTCCGGTTTCCGTCGGCCGCTGCCGCTTTGCCTCGCCTTCGGCCTGCTCCTCGCCGCCTGCGGCGGGGGCTCCGACTCGGGCAATGGTCCCGCCAGGACTACGATCGTCTTCGGCGGCGTCTTCGTCGGAGAGAATGGCACCGAGGCGGGGAAGCTGAGCGCAAGCATCGTCGTCGAGGACAGCACCGGCACCGGCACCTTCCAGGTGAATGGCGCCCCCAAGACCTTCTCCTCCATTACCTATGACGGCACCAGCTTCGTCGCGAGCGGAGCGGGCTTCGCCTTTACTGGCACCGCGAACGACTCGACGGTCAGCGGCAGCTACACCAGTCCGTCGGGCGGGGGAATCTTCACCGCGCTCAAGAAGCTGGGGAGCACCGCGCCCACCGCGTACTGCGGGACGCACATCGGTACCCGGAACGGCGTTCCCGTGGCAGGCCCGTTCGCCTTCGTGCAGCGAGGCAACACCCGGCTCGGCGTCTTCACCTCGGTACTCAACGATCCCTTCCGCGGCCAGATCCGCGCCAGCACGACCGCGGGGCCTGTTGCGCTCGACACCCTCACCGGCAGTGCGGCGGTCGCGGCGAGCGGCAACACCTTCACGGGGGTCTACCTGATGGCCGGTGGGGACAGCGGTGCGATCGCCGGCAACACCTGTCCCACTTCGGTGCTGCCGCCGCTCGGCACGGTCTTCCAGGGGGTGCTCGGCAGCTTCGATGGCAGCGATCTCGGGGACTTCAACTTCAACCTGAGTTCCACCGGCATCGGCAGTACCGGCACCTACAAGGTTGGCGGGCTGGGGAAGACCTTCCTCTCCGTCATCTCCGGCGTCGGCAACCAGGTCGCCGCCTTCGACACCACCTTCAAGTTCCTCGGGGCGATCGACACGACCAGTCTCGAGGGCCGCTACGCCAAGGGAGGATCGATCGGCGGCATCTTCGCCGGGCTCCCGCTGCAGGTCGGGGACACGGTGGCGAAGTACTGCGGCGCCAACAACGCCGGCGGGTCGCTGGGCAGCTTCGCCTTCGTGGTGCGCTCCGACAGTACCCTGTTCGGCCTCTTCACCAGCGGCAATGGCGCCAACTTCCAGGGCACGGTGCAGGGGAAGCCGGGGGACAATCTCAGCACGATGGAAGGCCAGACCGGCCCGTCCACCGTCCTTCCGTCAGGCGGCTCGTTCGCGGGCTTCTACGACTTCAGCGGCACGGGCGGCCCGAGCGGGACAGTCTCCGGCACCACCTGTCCCTGAGCGGGATGCGCCTGGCCCGCCTGACCCTGGGCGTGGTCCTCTTCGGGGTCGCCGCTTGTGGTGATCCGCCGGCGGGCGCGCCCGGCACCGCCGTGGCCGACCTCGAGCGGCAGATCGCTCGCGCCGGGGTCACCCCGCTGCAGGCAGCGCCAGCCGCTCCGGCGCCGCTGGTGGCGCTCGGGAGGGCCCTCTTCTTCGACAAGGTGCTGAGCGGCGACCGCAACATCGCCTGCTCGACCTGTCACAACCCGACCTATCACACCGGCGACCTGCTTCCCCTTTCGATCGGCACCGGGGGTCATCGGCCCGGCGGCGGACGACAGCTCGGCACCGGACAATTCACCATGCGCGGCGCGCCGGACCTGTTCGACCGCGGCAATCCCGTGTGGCACGCCCTCTTCTGGGACGGGCGGGTGGAGCTGGACAACGGCCAGCTTCGCACCCCGGCCGGCGGCTCACTTCCCACCGGGCTGAGCGGTGTGCTCGCCGCGCAGGCGCTCATTCCGATGCTGACGCGCGTCGAAATGCGGGGGCAGCCGGGCAGCAACGATCTCGCCGCCTTTCCCGATACCGCGATGACGGCGGTGTGGGCCGCGATCATGGCGCGGCTCGACAGCATTCCCGGGTACGACACCCTCTTCACGGCCGCGTATCCTGCGCTGCCGCGGAGTTCCCGGAGTATCGTGGAGGCGGCGAACGCCCTCGCGACATTCATCGGTACCACCTGGCAGACCGGCGGCAGTCCCTTCGACCGCTTCCTCAATGGGGACACCCTCGCCCTCGACGAATCGGCGAAGCGCGGAGCCGCGCTCTTCTTCGGCCGGGCCCGCTGTTCGGCCTGTCATCGCGGTGAACTGCTCACCGATCAGCTCTATCACAACATCGGCATCGCTCCAATGGGGCCAGGGCTCAACGGCGGCCCCGACGTCGGCCGAGCGAGCGTGACGCACGCGGTGGAGGATCGCTACGCTTTCCGGACACCGCCGCTCCGAAACGTCTGGCTCACCGCCCCGTACATGCACAACGGCCTCTACCAGTCGCTGGAGGCGGCGGTCCGCCACTACATCAATCCGCGTGCGGCGCTGGCCGCGCCCGACACCCTGGCCATCGATCCCCGGCTGCGTTCCACTCTGGATCTCTCCCCCGGCACGCTGGCCGACATCCGGGCGACCCTCGACCCGAAGCTCCGCCAGCCGGTTCCGCTGTCACCCACCGAGGTGCGCGACCTCGTCGCGTTCCTGATCGCGCTCACCGACCCCGCTTCCGGCGTGCTGAACCGCGATATCCCGGTCAGCGTGCCGAGCGGCCTCCCGGTCTTCGATCGTTGACAAGCGGCGAGCGGAGACGGACTTTTCCGCCTCCCGTTTCGCCGCCGCAACCCTCATCGCCCTGGCACCCTCATGATCGTCACGCTCGGTCTCCTTCTGCTCGTCCAGCAACAGCCGGCGCAGGTCGCGCCTCCGCAGGCGGCTTCGCCGATCGCGCGGGTGGCCATCACCCCCGCGGTCCGGAGCATGACGGCGGGCGACACGCTGCGGCTCACCGCCCAGCCGCTCGACCGGGATGGCAAGCCGGTGCCGGAGGCGATTGTGCGCTTCGTGGGATCCGGTGGCCGGTTCGAGGGACGGGTCGACTCGACCGGGCTGGTCTACGCCGGTTCGACCGGGACCCTGGGGGTCACGGCGATTGCGAGCGTGCCGGGCACCAAGCCGGTGCTGGAGCGGGTGGAGATCCGGATGCTGCCGGGGGCCGCGGCAAGCGTCGCGGTGAATCCCGAGTCGGCCCGGCTCGCGGTCGGGCAGTCGGTGCTGCTCGAGGCGACCTCCTACTCCCAGGCCGGCGATCCGCGCAGTGAATCCCCGCGCTGGCGCAGCTCCTCGGCGCGCATCGCCAGCGTAAGCCAGGATGGCATGGTCACCGGCGTCGCGCCCGGCAAGGCCACGATCACGGCGCGCGTCGAAGGCGCGGAGCACACCGTGAAGGTCGAGGTCATCGCCGCGGCCGTCGCCTCGCTCGAGATCTCGCCGGCCACGGTGACGGCCCGTCAGGGCGATGTGATCCCGTTCAAGGTGATCGCGCGCGACCGGACCGGCCGTGCGATTCCGGGCCTCACGCCCGGGTGGAGCTTCTCGCCGGGGCAGGGCAGCGTCGATCGCGACGGCAACTTCGTCGGCTATGAGGCGGGCAAGTACATCGTCACCGCGACGATCGGCGGGCACGCGACCCGCGCCGTCGTCTCCCTCGCCTGGCGCGACGTCCGCCGACCGGCGACGATCGTCGGCCGCCTGCCGCGCTCGCAGTTCACCACCGAAGAAGTCTGGCTGCACCCCAACGGCAAGATCGCCTATCTCGGCACCGGCGGCGGCGGGGACCGGATGTACGCGATCGACATCAGCGATCCGTCGAACCCGGTCATCACCGACTCGCTGATGGCGAACACCCGCCGCATCAACGACATCATGACCACGCCGGACGGCAAGTTCCTCGTCCACACGCGCGAGGGCGCCTCCGACCGCAAGAACGGCATCGTGATCGCGTCGCTCGAGGACCCGGCGCACCCGAAGAAGATCGCCGAGTACACCGAGGGCCTCACCGGCGGCGTGCATTCGACCTTCATCTATTCGCAGCCGAAGTACGGGACCCACATCTACCTGACGAATGACGGCACCGGCTACATGCACGTCATCGACATCAACGATCCGTATCATCCGAAGGAAGTCGCCCGCTGGACCACCCGGCCGGACCAGCTCGGCAACGCGCTGCACGACATCGACGTGCAGGACGGCCTCGCCTACCTGAGCTACTGGAACGAGGGACTGGTCATCCTCGACATCGGCAACGGCATCAAGGGCGGCAGTCCGTCGAGCCCGCAGCTGGTGGCGCAGTACAAGTACGATCTCAACACGCTGTATCGCGACGTCGAGGCGGTCGGCGGTCCCGGCTTCATTCGCGGGACCCACACCGCGTGGCGCCACGGGAAGTACGTCTTCATCGCCGATGAGGTGTTCCCCGCGGCCCCGGTGAAGGGCGGCAAGGATGCCTCCGCCTTCCGCGCCTACGGCCGGCTGCAGGTCATCGACGTGAGCGACATCGTCCACCCGAAGTCGGTGGCCTGGTACGAGCCGGAGTTCGGCGGGGTGCACAACGTCTGGGTCGCGGGCGACACGCTCTACATGGGCGCCTACAACGCCGGCTTCCGCGCCTTCGACATCTCCGGCGAGCTGCGCGGCGACCTTCGGGCCCAGGGCCGCGAGATGGTGCACGTGAACACCGCCGACATGGGCGGACACACCCAGAACGCCGCGATGACCTGGGGGGTGGTGGTGCGGGACGGTCTGGCGTACGTCAACGACGACAACAACGGGCTCTGGATCGTGCGGATGGAGCCGCGCCGCGAGCCGCTGACGCCGTAGAGGGGAAGGCGGGAAGGCGGTGAGCAGAACGACAACGGGTGGGTTCTCCATGGAGAGCCCACCCGTTCCGCTAGCGCACCCCGCTCTGCCGCGGGTCTGCTCTAGTTCATCCGTTCGCTGGGCACCGACTCGAGCAGCACCTCGGCCGCGAGCGCTTCGGCGAGCGGCTGACCCATCTCGAGCTTCCGGTCGAAGGACTCCAGCGATTCCTCGGCCGCCCAATAGAGCATCCGGCAGGCCGTCAGGTCGGCCGGGTGGTCGTCACCCAGGTCGTGCGCCGCCTCGCGCATCGCTTCCTGCTCGATCAGGAGCCGCGCCATCAGCGCGAGATCGCGACAGCGCGCCTCGGCCACCGACACATCCCGGAAGCCGGCCTGTCCCTGCTGCTGCGCCAGCGCGAGGTCGCGCAACGCCGCCTGCTGCAGGAGGGCGAGCATGGTGAAGCGGCGCGTGTGCGCCCGCCGGACTTCGTCCCGCTGGGCGCTCAGCGCAGAGTAGAGCGATTCCTGCAGACCCGGGTATTCCGCGATTTCGAGAGGGACCTGCTGCCAGAGCCCGGGGACCGGGCGAGAGAGCTGACTGCGTACCATCTCCTGAACGGCGAACACGGTATCACCCGTCATGGTCGCATAGCGCCAGCAGGCGCGGCCCAGCGACCCTTCGCGGCCCCAGAGGGTCCGCAGATACTCGTGACGCTGCTGATCATTCGGGACGATCGGTTTCATCCGGCCGGTCTCACTCACTCGTCAGGGCGCTCAGTCCTTGCCGAGAGGGTCCTCGGCGGGTGCTCAGGGGGAGTTGCCGGTAGAGAAAGCAGCAAGCGTGCCGCGAGAAGGCCCTCCGGTTCACGTAACACAACAGATTGAATTACAAGCAGATAGCCGCTACCATGAAATCCGGCACTGGAAGCACCCTTCACTTTCCAGCCGAGCTGACAGGGGAAACTGCGTGACCAACTCCACCCTGCATGCCCGATAGCAGCCACCCTCCCGCCACACGACCGCTCCCGGCCTGGGTTCCGTTGCTTCTGGTGGCGGTGGCGGCCCTCGCCGCGACGGCCACCGGACTCGGGAACGGATACGCCTACGACGATGTCCACGTCGTACTCCGGAATCCCGTGGTCCACCAGATCGGCGATCTCCCGGCCCGGTTCCTGGAGACCTACTGGCCCGAGGTGGCGCTCGGTCAGGCCGGTCGTCTCTATCGGCCGCTCACCATCGCCAGCTTCTCGCTGCAGTGGGCCATCGGCGGCGGTTCCCCCTTTGTCTTTCACCTGATCAGCACGCTGCTCAACCTGCTGCTCGCCCTCCTGGTATATGCAGTGGCGCGACGATTGATGCCGGTCTGGCCGGCCACCCTCGCGGCCGTCGTCTTCGCGGTGCATCCGGTCCACTCCGAAGCGGTGGGCAACGTTGTGGGGCAGGGGGAGCTTCTCGCCGCCATCCTGCTGATGGCCGGCACCGTGGTCTATCTCGACAGCCGCCGCGACCGCCTCACGCCGGCGCGCATCGTGGCGCTGTCGGTCTGCTACCTCCTCGCCTGCTTCACCAAGGAGCACGCGGTGATGTGGCCGCTGCTGCTCGCCCCGCTCGGCTGGGCGGTCCCGACCACGAAGTCGCGCGCGGAGTCCAGGCAGGAGAGTGTCCGGCTCTTCCTCATTCTCTCGGCCGAGCTGGTGGTCTACCTCGCCATCCGTCAGGCGATCGTCGGCGGCTTCGCGGGTGACGTCCAGCACCCGCTCTGGCACGACACCACCCTCGGCACCCGTGCGATCACGATGCTGGCGGCGATACCGGTCTGGTCGCGGCTGCTGCTCTGGCCCGTGCACCTGCAGGCGGACTACTCGCCGCAGGAGATGCTCCTCGCCCACGGCCTCGGCCCCCAGCAGTGGCTGGGCCTCCTGCTGCTCGGCGTCCTCGGGGTGCTATTCGTTGTGAGCCGCAGACGTCTGCCGGTCGCGGCGGCCGGGCTCGCGTGGACCGTGATCGCCGTGGCGCCGGTCGCGAACCTCGTCACCCCGACCGGCATCGTGCTGGCCGAACGCACGCTCTTCCTCGCGAGCGTGGGATTCGTGCTCGCGCTCGGTGCGTTCGCCGAGGGGCTCGATCGCTGGCTGCCCGCGCATCCGCGGTGGGGCCGACGGGCGGCGACCGCCGTTGCCGTCGTGCTCGCGGGGCTCGGGGCGGTGCGCATGGCGACACGGCTTCCGGTCTGGCGCGACAATACCACGCTGTTCGGGACCACGATTCTCGATGCGCCGAAGAGCTACTGGGCCTGGCGCAACTGGGCGGGAGATCTAGTTCTTACGGACCATCCCGCCGAGGCGCGCGCCGCCTACCTGCACAGCCTGGCCCTGTTTGATCGCGATCCCACCGTCTATGATGATCTCGCGAGCTTCGAGCGACGCAGCGGCCGTTGCGACCTCGCCGTACCGCACTTCAAGGCCGCGCTCGCGATCGACTCCACGAGGTATATGACCACGTCCAGACTGATCGGCTGTCTCACCGTCGTCGGCGACTATGATGCCGCCCGGGCCCTCGCCCGCAGCGCGATGGCGGCGGGCCGGAAGGAATTCGGCAGCCTGCTGCAACTGGTGGACAGTGCTGCCACCGCGCACCCGTGATGACACTCGAATCCCCGCACCAGCCGACCCTCTCCGTCATCATCCCGGTCTTCAACGAGATCACCACGATCGCGCGGCTGCTGGCGCGCGTGGAAGCGGTGCCCATCGACAAGGAGGTCATCCTCGTGGACGATGCCTCCACCGACGGCACTACCGAGGCGCTCCGCGCGCTGGCGACGGACCGGGGGCACCGCGTCGTGTTCCATGCCAAGAATCAGGGGAAGGGGGCCGCGCTGCGGAGCGGCTTCGCCGCGGCGCGCGGCCGCATCGTGCTCGTCCAGGACGGCGATCTCGAGTACAATCCCGCCGAGTATCCGAAACTGATCGCGCCGATTCTCGACGGCCGGGCCGACGTCGTGTACGGCTCCCGGTTCGCCGGCGGCGAGTCACACCGGGTGCTCCGGTTCTGGCATTACACCATGAACCAGTTCCTGACCTTCGTCTCGAACTGCTTCTCCGACATCTATCTCACCGATATGGAGACCTGCTACAAGGTCTTCCGCCGGGACGTGCTGGCCAACATCATTATCGAGGAAGACCGCTTCGGCTTCGAGCCGGAGATCACCGCGAAGGTGGCGGCGCTCAACTGCCGGGTCTACGAGGTCTCGATCAGCTACGAGGGACGCGCCTTCTCCGCCGGGAAGAAGATCGGCTGGCGGGACGGGGTCCGTGCCCTCTGGTGCATCGCGAAATACAATCTCCGGGCCCGCCAGGCCCGGCTCCTCCAGCCCACCAACCCCGCCCAGGAATGACCGCTGCCGCGATGCCGGCGCTCGATCTCGCGCAAGTGCGCGCCGCCTTTCCCGCGCTCGTCCGCACCCACCGTGGCTTCCCCGTCGCCTACTTCGACGGTCCGGGTGGCACCCAGGTGCCGCGGGTCGTCGCCGACCGGATGGCCGACTACCTGCTCCACCACAACGCCAATACGCACTGGGTCTATCCCACGAGTGTCGAGACCGATGCGGCACTGGTCGCGGCGCGGCAGGCGCTGGCGGATTTTGTCGGCGCGGATGCCTCCGAAATCGTCTTCGGCGCCAACATGACCACCCTGACGTTTCATCTGGCCCGCGCGCTGGGACGGGGATGGGGCCCGGGCGACGAGGTCATCGTCACCGAGCTGGATCACCAGGCGAACGTCGCCCCCTGGCAGGCGATCGCGAAGGAGCGGGGAATCACCCTCCGGGTGGTGCGTTTCGACCTCGCGACCGGCGAACTGGACTGGACGAGCCTGGAATCCGCCCTCACGCCGCGGACCAGGCTCGTCGCCATCGGAGCGGCCTCCAACGCGCTGGGCACGATCAACGACATCAGCCGGGCCGCGCGGCTGGCCCACGCCGCCGGCGCGCTCTGCTTCGTGGATGCGGTGGCCTATGTGCCGCACGTCCACACTGACGTTCGCGCCATTGACTGCGACTTCCTCGCCTGTTCCTCGTACAAGTTCTACGGCCCGCACCTCGGCATCCTCTACGCACGGCGGACGCTGCTCGAGGCCCTCGACGTCCCCAAACTGATTCCCGCGCCGGACACCGCTCCCGAACGCCTGGAGACCGGCACCCAGAATCATGAGGGCATCGTCGGCGCCCATGCCGCCGTCGAGTTCCTCGCCGGGCTGGGCGAAGGGCCCGATCGGCGCAGCCGGCTTCGCGATGCCTACCGGCGACTGCACGCCTCCGAGGATGCCCAGATCACGCGGCTCTGGCATGGCCTCGCCGCCATTCCCGGCGTTCGCCTCTATGGACCGCCGCCGGGGCGGCCGCGCACGGCGACGCTCGTCTTCACCATCGACGGCATCCCGAGCGAGCGGGTGGCCAGCCTCCTCGCGGACAACGGACTCTTCGTTTCCAACGGCGACTTCTACGCCTCCACCGTCGTGGAGCGTCTCGGCCACGCCACCGATGGCCTGGTGCGCGTCGGGTGCGCCTGCTATACCACGATGGAAGAGGTCGACCGGGTCGTCGACGCAGTAGCCGCCATTCACCGATAGCCGCGCGATGGATGCCGAGGTACACGCCCTGCTGGTGAGCCTGGTGAGTCAGGCGATCATGACGCTCGTGCTGGGCGGCATGCTGATCGTCTTCTACCGTCAGTACCGGCACGGCTACCTCCGTGACTGGGCCTTCGCCTGGTGGGCCGACACCTTCTTCACGCTCGCCGGGGCCGCGAGCGTTGCGGAGTTCTGGCGGGAACCTCCCTCGAACACGGTCCGCCTCGGCTTCACCATCCTCTCGCAGTGCGCCGTCTACCTGCATCTCGGACTGCTGCTGCTCGGTGCGCAGCAGCTCCTGGACAGGCGCGAGATCCCGCGCAACAGGCGCCTGCTCGTCTATGGGGCAGGGCTCGCCCTGGGCCTGTTCGCCGCGCTCTTCTTCGCCTTCGATACCGCGGCGGCGATGAACCGCCTGCTGCTCCGAGCGGGGCTCCATTCGGTGCTGAGCGGCATCGTCTTCACCGGGGTCGCCATCGCCCTCTCCCGCGCGCCCGTGGAGGCGAAGCGCGGTGTTGCCCGGCGCTTCCTCATGGCCACGATGCTCTGTTTCGGCATCGCCCAGCTGCTCTACTCCTACGGCACGCTGGCGCGGGTGCTCGGGCTCCCCGGACCGCCGGTGGCCGCCTCACACGGCGTAATTGATACCGTGCTCGTGGCCCTCATCGGATTCTCGATGATCGGGACGCTGCTCGAGGAGGAGCGCAACCGGGCACAGGTGCGCGCCGAGGAGGCGGTCGCGGCCGAGCGGGCCTTGCGGACCCAGGAAGCCCGTTTCCGCTCCCTGATCGAGAACGCCACGGACATCATCACGATTCTCGAGGTGGATGGCGGCATCAGCTACGAGAGCCCATCGGTCACCCGGGTGCTCGGCTGGGCGCCCGGAGAACTCGTGGGCAAACATGCGCTGGACTACATCCATCCGGAGGACGCTCCGGCTGTCGCACAGGAGATCGCCCGCACCTTCATGACCCCGGGGGCGCTTGGCTCCGCCGTCTACCGATTTCGTCACTGCGACGGCAGCTACCGTGTCCTCCACGGGGTTGGCCGGGTGCTCCAGGAGGCGGACGGGTCGGTCTCGCTGCTCGTCAACTCGCGCGACATCACCGATCGCACCGTCGCCGAGGAAGCCCGTCATCGCAGCGAGGAGCGGCTCGCTCTGCATGTCAAGCAGACCCCCCTGGGCGTGATCGAGTGGGATCCTGATCTGCGCGTGCGCTCGTGGAATCCCGCGGCGGCCGCGATCTTCGGCTGGAGCGCGGAGGAGGTGATCGGGCGGCCCGCGGACTTCATGACGCCGGTGGAAGGTCGGGGACAGCGTGAGGCGGCCTGGCCGCCGCCCCTCGCGATTCCTGGTGGCACCCGGACCATTCGCACGAACGTCCGCCGCGACGGTCGGACGATCGAGTGCGAGTGGTACAGCACCCCGCTGGTGGACAGCTCCGGACAGGTGGTGGCGGTGGCGTCCTTCGTCCAGGACATCTCCGAAAAGCGCCGCATGGAGCAGCACCTGGTCCAGGCCCAGCGACTGGAGAGCATCGGTCGTCTCGCCGGTGGCGTGGCGCATGACTTCAACAACCTGCTCACCGCCATCTTCGCCCACACGCACATGCTGCGCGCCGAAGTGCCGGACGATGCCCCGATGCGCGGAGAGATCGAAGGCATCCAGGCCGCGGCCGATCGCGCCGCCGCGCTCACTCGCCAGCTGCTCGCATTCGCCCGCCGACAGGTCGTGCAGCCGCGCCCGGTCGCACTCAACGACCTCATGCTCGGTCTCGTGCAGATGCTCCGGCGCCTGGTCGGCGAACACATCGAGTTCGTCACCAGCGTGGCGCCGGAGGAAGGGCCGGTCCTTGCCGACGCCGGACAACTCGAGCAGGTGGTGGTGAACCTGGTCGTCAACGCCCGCGACGCGATGCCCGAGGGCGGGCGCCTCACCCTGGAAACCGGCACCCTGGTGCTCACCGAGCCCCTGCAGCGGTCGGGGGAAACGCTCGCCCCCGGCCGCTACGCCACACTCAGCGTGAGCGACACCGGCCACGGGATCCCGGAATCGGTCCGCGAGCACATCTACGAACCCTTCTTCACCACCAAGCCCGCCGGCCAGGGCACGGGATTGGGGCTGGCCACCTGCTATGGCATCGTGCGTCAGCATGGCGGCCATCTCTGGTTCGAGAGCGAGGTCGGCCGGGGCACCCGCTTCACCATCTGCCTTCCGGTGGCATCGGCGGGCGCCATCGAGCGAGCGCCCCACCCGAACGCCACCACGACCGCCGGGCGGGAGACCATCCTCCTCGTCGAGGATGAGCCGGCGGTCCGGTCGCTCGCGGAGCGCACGCTCCGCTCCGGTGGCTATCGGGTCGTGGAAGCCGAGAATGGCCAGGCGGCCCTGCAGCACATCCGCGATCTCGGCCCGCAAATCGAATGCATCGTCACCGACCTGGTGATGCCGCGGATGGGCGGCATCGCGCTGGCGGAGCAGGTCCGAGCACTGCATCCCGGCCTCCCGATCCTGTTCACCAGCGGGTACGCCAGCGAGACGGGCGCCACCGAGCCCGTTCATGGGCATCGCTCGGCGTTCCTGCCCAAGCCATTCACGCCCGCGGACCTCCTGGCCGCGGTGCGCGAACTGCTCGATCGCGAAGCGGCGGGCGTCCCCTGAGCTCGATTGACTTCATCGATCCCCTCCGGCATCGTACCCACGCCCCCTCCACGCGCTGACCGTCATGACCGCTGCCATTCCCCGCGCCATCCACGCTCCAACCGGCACGACGCTGAGCTGCCGCGGCTGGCACCAGGAAGCCGCGCTCCGGATGCTGATGAACAACCTCGACCCCGCCGTCGCGGAGCGCCCCGAGGAGCTCATCGTGTATGGCGGCAGCGGCAAGGCCGCACGGAACTGGGAGTGCTACGAGCGCATCGTTGCCACGCTGCGGCGCCTAGCCAATGACGAGACCCTGCTTGTGCAGAGCGGAAAGCCGGTCGGTGTGTTCCGCACCCACGAGGAGGCGCCGAGAGTCCTGATCGCCAACGCGCACCTGGTGCCGCGCTGGGCGACGTGGGACGAATTCCGCCGGCTCGAAGCCGCAGGGCTCACGATGTACGGGCAGATGACGGCCGGATCCTGGATCTACATCGGAACCCAGGGCATCCTGCAGGGGACCTACGAGACGTTCGCCGAGTGTGCCAGGCAGCATTTCGGCAACACGCTCGAGGGGCGCCTGGTCGTGACCGCGGGCCTCGGCGGGATGGGGGGCGCCCAGCCGCTTGCCGCCACGATGAACGGCGCGGCCTGCCTCGGCGTCGAGGTCGACCCCGAGCGGATCCGCCGCCGGGTCGAGTCCGGCTACTGCGACCGGATGGAAACCTCGCTGGACAACGCGCTCCGTCTGCTCGACGGCGCCAGGCGCGACCGCACACCGCTGTCCATCGGGCTGGTCGGCAACATCGCTGAGGTACTGCCCGAGCTCGTGCGGCGCGGAATCGTGCCCGATGTCCTCACCGATCAGACCTCCGCGCACGACCTCCAGCTAGGCTACATCCCGGCCGGCTACAGCCTCGAGTCCGCCGCAGTCCTGCGTGAGCGGGATCCGAAGGCCTACGAGTCCGCGGTGCTGGATTCGATGGAGGCGCACGTCGATGCGATGCTCGCGCTGAAGGCGCGCGGCGCGATCACCTTCGACTACGGCAACAATCTTCGCGGCCAGGTCGCGGACCATCGCGGCCGGACGGATGCGTTCACCATCCCCGGCTTCGTGCCCGAATTCATTCGGCCGCTGTTCTGCCGCGGCGCCGGGCCGTTCCGCTGGGCGGCACTGTCTGGCAATCCCAGGGACATCGCCGTCACCGACGACGCCGTCCTCGAGACTTTCCCGGAGAAGGAAGGCCTCGCGCGCTGGATCCGGAAGGCGCGGGCGCAGGTGCACTTCCAGGGGCTGCCGGCACGCATCTGCTGGCTGGAGTACGGCGAGCGGGCCGAGATGGGGCTCCGGTTCAACTGGCTGGTGAAGCAGGGCAGGGTCGAGGCCCCCATCGTCATCGGCCGCGATCACCTGGACACCGGCTCGGTGGCATCGCCCAACCGGGAGACGGAGGGCATGAAGGACGGCTCCGACGCCATCGCCGACTGGCCGCTCCTCAATGCGATGCTCAACACCGCCTGTGGAGCGAGCTGGGTCTCCCTGCACCACGGCGGCGGAGTCGGAATCGGCTACTCGATCCACTCGGGCATGGTCGCGGTCGCGGATGGCACCGAGATGGGGGACCGCCGCCTCGCGCGCGTGCTCACCGCGGATCCGGGCACCGGGGTGATGCGGCACGCTGATGCCGGGTACGACATCGCGATCGACACGGCGCGCGAGCGCGGTATCGATCTGCCGATGCGCTGAGCCCGACCCCACCCCGGCGAAACTCCCGATGCCCGTCCTCCGCGACATCAGCATCCTCTACACCTGCGCCCCGGAAGGGGCGCAGGACGAGGTGCATCCAATTCGCGACGCGGCGCTGGCATGGGAAGGGGAGACCCTGCAATGGGTCGGTCCCGCCTCACAACTGCCGGCGCGCTACGTCGACGGCCCCGCGGTGTCCGCGCGGGGCGGGATCGTCGTCCCGGGCCTCGTCGATTGCCACACTCACCTGGCGTTCGGCGGGTGGCGGGCGGAGGAATTCGAAGCCCGGATCCTCGGCAAGAGCTATTTGGAGATCGCTGCGGCAGGCGGCGGGATTGCCTCGACCGTGGCGAGCACCCGCGCGGCCTCGACCGAGGAATTGCGCCGCCGCTGCGACGGCCATCTGCGAGAGATGGCCAGGCTTGGGGTGACGACCATCGAAGCCAAAAGCGGCTACGGGCTCTCCCTCGAGCACGAACTCCGGCTGCTCGAGATCTACCGCGACCTGGCGGCGGGCCCGCAGCGGATCGTGCCGACCCTGCTCGCCGCCCATGTGGTGCCCGCCGAGTTCCGTGAGCGGCGCGCGGAGTACGTGCGCCTCGTCGTCGAGGAGATCATCCCCGCGGCGGCCGGTCGCCGGCTCGCGCGCTTCTGCGATGTCTTTGTGGAGGAGGGCGCCTTCAGCATCGAGGAGGGGAGAGCGATCCTGCGCGCCGGCCTCGCCGCGGGACTCCGCCCCAAGCTGCACGCCGATCAGATCACCGGTAACGGGGGAGCCGAACTGGCCGCCGAAGTTGGCGCGGTCTCAGCGGACCACCTCGAGCAGATCTCGGAGCGGGGGATCGAGCGGATGCGGCAGGCGGGAGTGGTTGCGGTGAGTCTGCCCTTCGCCTCCCTCTACCTGAACCTGGCGCCGCTGCCCGCCCGGCGACTCATCCAGGCCGGTGTTCCAGTCGCGGTCGCGACCGATTTCAATCCTGGCTCCGCGCCGAGCTACCACCTTCCGGTCGCGCTGACGCTCGCATGCGCGCTCCAGCGGATGACACCCGCCGAGGTCCTCAAGGGGGCGACCAGCATCGCCGCCATGGCGCTCGGTCTCGAAGCGGAAGTGGGATCCCTGGTGCCGGGACGATCGGCGGACTTCGCGGTGATCGAGGCCGCGAGCGTGGAGGAGTGGTGCTATCATCTGCGCGCCAGTGCCTGCCTGCGATCCGTCGCGCGGGGCAGTCTGCTGTTCGCCCGGCCTGAGTGAGGAGTGGCCGGAGCACCACCCCTCGACTCCACCCCCGACCTGGCTACTTCAGCTTCGCCTCCACCAGCGCCAGGACGCGCGCCTCGCCTTCCTCCGCCGCGCGCACCAGACGTCCGCCTTCCTCGAGCAGCCGGGCCCCCTCGGCGGGGTCGGCCAGCCCGGGGACATTGATGCGGACGTTGAGCCACGCGCCGCGGACCGCGGCCCGGACGGCGACCGCCCCGACTCCCGCATCGGAGACCGAGGCTGGATTCCCGCGGTCTGCCATCGCTTCCAGGAGCGGCAGCGCCTGACAGGCGACCTCCATGACGCGGAGCGGAACGGCCGCAGCACCCTGGTTGGCGCTGGCAATTGCCGATTTCCTGGCCGCCTGTTCCGCCGGGCTTCCCTTCGGGAGGGCGAGCGCCGCCATGACCCGGTTGAACGCCTGCGTATCCTCGTCGACGAGCCGCAAGAGTGCGTCCTTGATCCCCTGACCCCGTTCGGCCCACTCGGAGAACTCGCCCCAGCGCGCGTCCCAGCCGCGCTTATGCGCGGAAAGATTCGCGACCATCGTGCCGAGTGCGGCACCGAAGGCTCCCATCGCCGCGGCGATCGACCCCCCTCCTGGCGCGGCACTCTCACTTGCAGTCTCGTCCACAAACCCAGTGAGCGTGAGCCCCACGAGACGAGGCGCGTCCGCCTGACGCAGCCGGTATTCGATGACCCGTTCCTCCGGCTTGAATGGCGCGAGTTCGTTGAGCCCCAGCGACGCCACGGCGATCTTGACGAGCTCGGCCTCCGACACCCCGGCCGAGCGCTGCTGCTTGCGCAGGTAGTGACGGCCGGCATCCAGCAGGCAGCGCAGCGGTACGAGACCGACGAGCTCGGACCCGGTGACCCGCAGCCCCCTGGCCTCGGCCGCGCGGCAGACTTCATCGAATGCCACATGCAGCGGAGTGATGCCGACGTCCGTGAGGTTCATCGACACCTGGGCGATGCCGTACTCCTCGATGTACCAGCCGATCGCCTTCACGGCCCTGAGCGTGCCCGGGATCATGACCGGCTGGCCGTCTGCACCGGTCACCACCTTGCCGGTAATCGGATCACCCTCTCGCCGGGGTCGGCCGACCTCGCGAACGTCGAAGGCCACGGCGTTGGCGCGCCGGGTCGAGGTGGTGTTCAGGTTGACGTTGTACGCGACGAGGAAGTCCCGCGCCCCGATCACGGTGGCGCCGCTCCTCGGGTTGAACGCGCCGGGCCCGAAGTCCGGCTGCCACTCGGGACGCTGCATCTTCCGGGCGAGTCCTTCGTACTCGCCCGCGCGGATCACCGAGAGATTGCGGCGCGCTGTGTCAGGCTGGGCGGCCTCGTAGAGATAGACCGGAATACCCAGCTCCCGCCCGACACGCTCTGCCAGGCGCCGCGACCATTGCGCCGCCTCCTCGAGGGTGATCCCGCTGATGGGCACGAGAGGGCAGACGTCCGCCGCGCCCATGCGCGGGTGTTCCCCGGTATGGTGGCGCATGTCGATGAGCTCACTCGCGGCCTGGATGCCCCGGAAGGCCGCCTCGACCACGGCCTCCGGCGGGCCGGCGAAGGTGACGACGGTGCGATTGGTGGCGTGACCCTGGTCAACATGCAGCAGGGCAACGCCTTCCACGGCTTCGATGCGGTCGGTGATCTGCCGGATGACGTCGGGGTTTCTGCCTTCACTGAAGTTGGGCACGCACTCGAGAAGGGCGGACATGGGCCTTGGTGTGTGGGAGGGCGGGGGAGGGTTCGCCGCTGAATTTAGCCACCCCTTGCGTTCATCGCGGTGCCGAGGTACAATCCCGCCCCGCAGAATTCCCGTAGTTGGCTGGAGGCGGGTGACGGCGAGGTGGCAGAGTCCGGTGAAGTTGGTCTCCCCCTTGACGATGCGGCAGTGCTGGAGTATGATTCGAGGCTCCCACAGAACATGTGGTTGAGCGCAGGGCAACAAGCTCTTTGACAATCGATGTGAGCTATGGTGTGGCAGTGCGGACCCTTTGATCCGCCACCCGCAGAAGGGTGTCGGTGAGGGTTTTATTCTGCAAACAACAAGTGATTCGGACGAACTGAATACAAAACCAGGTCGTTCGACTCGAGCTGTTCAAACACTCTTTGGAGAGTTTGATCCTGGCTCAGGACGAACGCTGGCGGCGTGCCTAACACATGCAAGTCGAACGGGCCCAGCAATGGGTCAGTGGCGAACGGGTGCGTAACACGTGAGGAACTTGCCCATCGGCGGGGGATAGCCGGCCCAACGGCCGGGTAATACCGCGTACGACTCCTGGGGGGCATCCCCTGGGGGTGAAAGCAGCAATGCACCGATGGAGAGCCTCGCGGCCTATCAGCTAGTTGGTGAGGTAATGGCTCACCAAGGCGACGACGGGTAGCTGGTCTGAGAGGATGATCAGCCACATTGGGACTGA
>JBGATI010000013.1:0-141761 GCA_044229245.1 Gemmatimonadales bacterium
TGTGCCCCTTCTGCCGCAGGCGGCGACGCAGCTCCATCACCGAGAAGTTGCGCCGCTCGAGCGAGCGGAGGAGCGCACGCCAGGCGCCCTCTTCGTCGGCGGCGCGGCCCAGCGCCCCGGCCTGCTCCCCCTCCCACTCGGCCCCGATGGCGAGCGCACCACCTGCGACCGCCCCCTCATGCACGGTGCAGAAGGGACGGCCGTCGACCAGAACGCGCACAGCGCCTGGACGCTTCGGGTCGGGCTCGATACCGGTGATTCTGGCCATGGGATTCAGCGAGGGGCGACGTGGGGCGAGTAGGGGCGGGCGTCCCTGCCCGCCCCTGCTCGCCCCCACGCGCTACTCCTCTTCTTCGGCGACGGCCACGGCGCCCGCGGCCTTCATGCCGAGGAAGTCCTTCACCTTCGCCTCGACCTCGGCGCACAGGGCCGGATTGTCCTTGAGGAAGAGCTTGGCGTTCTCCCGGCCCTGACCGATGCGCTGATCGCCGTAGGAGTACCAGGCACCCGACTTCTGGATGATGTTGGCCTCGGCGGCGATATCGACCACCAGCGACACGTGGCTGATGCCCTCATCGAACATCACGTCGAATTCGGCCTGCTTGAACGGTGGCGCGCACTTGTTCTTGACCACCTTCACCCGGACATGGTTGCCGATCACCACTTCCCGTTCCTTGACCGGACCGACACGGCGGATGTCCAGGCGCAGCGAGGCGTAGAACTTGAGCGCCTTGCCGCCGGTCGTCGTCTCGGGATTGCCGAACATCACGCCGATCTTCTCGCGCAGCTGGTTGATGAACACCACCGCGGCATTGGAGCGGTTGATGCCTCCGGCGAGCTTGCGGAGCGCCTGGCTCATCAGCCGCGCCTGCAGGCCCATGTGGCTGTCGCCCATCTCGCCCTCGATCTCCGCCTTGGGCACCAGTGCGGCCACCGAGTCGATCACGATCAGGTCGACCGCGCCGGAGCGAACCAGGATCTCCACGATCTCGAGCGCCTGCTCGCCGGTATCCGGCTGGGAGACCAGCAGGTTCTCGACGTCGACGCCCAGCTTGCGGGCGTACTCGACATCGAGCGCGTGTTCGGCGTCCACATACGCGGCGACACCGCCGGTCTTCTGCACGTTGGCGACGAGGTGGAGACAGAGGGTCGTCTTGCCCGATGACTCGGGGCCGTAGATCTCGGTGATCCGGCCGCGCGGCACGCCGCCGATGCCGATGGCCGCATCGAGGTTGATGGCACCGGTGGGGATGGCGGCCACTTTCACCCGCGGGGTCTCGGAGCCCATCCGCATGATCGAGCCCTTGCCGAGCTGCTTTTCGATCTGGGAGATGGCGAGATTGAGGGCCTTGCGACGCTCGGCGTCGAGCTTGGCTTCTTTGACGTCTTCGGCGGCCATTTGGGGCTCACTGTTGCGAAGTGGAGTGTTTTGATTCACTGCGAGACTCGAACCAAACATACAACCGAACATGATCCGAAGCAAGAGTTAATTTGTGGAGCGTTTTAATCCACATCGATAAACTATGATGCCCCGCCCCGCCAGGCGTCCTCCAGGTGCTCCACGTCGCTCGGCTCGCAGATCCGCGGAATGATCTCAAGGACATCGAAACGGTAGAGATCGCCCGGCCGGCCGTGGCGCAGCCGCCAGACCTCGGCCACACGCTCGATGGCGCGGCGCTTCTTCCACCCCACTGCGAGCCGGCCGGGACCGAATTCCTCGCCCCGCCGGGTCTTCACCTCGATGAATGCGACCAGTCCGCCTCGCCGCGCGACGAGGTCGATGTCGTTGCGGCCGATCCGGAACCGATGGGCTTCGACCGTCCAGCCGACGGCGGTGAGATAGCCGATGGCGTCCTGCTCGCCGGCGAGGCCGAGACGGTGACGGGGATCGGTCCAGTCTTCAGGGGAACGCGAAGGCCGCGCTGACATGGCCTGATGATAGGGCAAGACCCCGGGTGCGAATGCACCCGGGAAACGCGGGAGGGTGCGAAATGCGGTGTGGCGCTAGCGGGCCAGCGCCGCGTCGAGGAAGCTCTTGAGGTCGACCTCGTTCACCTCGGGCTCGCCGGGCTGCAGGTTGTCGAGCTGCCCCCCATCCATCCGCTTCTCGAGGTCGTGGACGAGGTAGAAGAGGTGCTCGAAATCCTCGATGACGAAGAGCAGCGGCTGGTAGTGATGGATTTCAAACGCCTGGTTGACGATCCACTCCACCTGGGCCGGGAAGCGCTGCACCGCGGGGGAATCCACAGCGTGCGCGATCTCGCCGTAACTGGAGAGCAGTCCGCTGCCGTACACCCGGACCTCTCCCGGAGCGATCGGCGCGCCGGGCCTCGATCGCATCAACCCGAACTCCACGGTGAACCAGAAGAAACGGGAGAGCCCCTTCATCACGCTGGTGAGCACCCGGATGCGCTCCGCCGGATCCTGGATGCCGGAAACCCGCTCCGCCGTGCGTTCCGCGAAGCGCCCGAAACGGACCAGCGCCTCGGCGAAGGCCTGGTCGGTGTGCATCGGGACGTGGCCGGCAATGTCGTGGAAGATGTCCGGTTCGGGCAGGTAGTCGAGCGAGGCACCGTCCCGGATGGTGATGGTCGTCGGAAACTCCCGCTGCTTCAGGCAATCAAAGAAGAGATAGGCGGGGACATACCCGCTGACCGGCTTGGCCTTGAAGCCGGTGCGCGGCTCGAGGAAGCGATTGATGTCGATGCAGCGCGGCACGTGATCGGGGTCGAGGTGCAGCGTCTCGATCCCCTCGAGGAACCTGGCGTTGGCGTAGCGCTCCCACCGCGGCCTGATGCGCTCGAGGAGCCGGCCCCAGGTCGCGTGGTTTTCCGCGCTGTACAGCTCGTACGGCTGGGTGATGTACAGCTCGCCGTGCGCCTGCGCCCGCTCGATGAAGGGTGACCGCGTCGTGGTCAGCCCCTCGACGACGCCCGCCGTGGATGTGCCCGCCATAGGACTCCTTGTCATTCAGCCGCCGGGAGCAGTCTGCCCCGGCATTCGCCGAGCCCGATCCGGACGGCACCGGGCCGTTCACACCAGCCGGTCATCACGACCTCGTCGCCATCCTCGAGGAAGGTGCGCGTCTCGCCCGAGGGGAGCGCAAGGGGCTCCTTCCCCCGCCAGGAGAGCTCCAGGAGGCAGCCCCGCTCTTCCTTCGCCGGCCCCGACACGGTGCCGCTGCCGAGCAGATCGCCCGGTCGCAGGTTGCAGCCGCTGCTCGCGTGATGGGTCACGAGCTGGCCGAGGGTCCAGTACATCCGGCGGAAGTCGGCACGGCTCAGGCGCGCTGGCGGCAGCCCCGCCTCGCGCATGCGCGCGGTGTGAATCGCCACTTCGAGGGTGATCGCGAAGCCCCCCATCGCCTGATTCCCCGGATCGTCCAGATAGGCGAGCGGCGCCGGATCCTCCGGGGGCCGCTCCGCCGCCGGCACCCGGAACGGGGCAAGCGCCTCCAGGGTCACGACCCAGGGGGAGACCGTCGTCGCGAAGTTCTTGGCGAGGAAGGGGCCGAGCGGGGCGTATTCCCAGGACTGGAGATCGCGGGCCGACCAGTCGTTGAGGAGACTCACGCCGAAGAGCCGGCGATCGGCCTCGGAGAGCGGCACCGGCTGGCCGAGGGGATTCTCCCCGGCGATCCAGGCGCCGACCTCGAGTTCGTAGTCCATCTGCCGCGACGGCCCGAAGCTGGGCGCCGCCGCGTCAGGCGCCTTCGACTGCCCCCGGGGCCGGCGGATCGGCGTTCCGCTCGCGACGACCGACGAGGCCCGGCCGTGGTAGCCGATCGGCACCCACTTGTAGTTCGGGAGGAGCGGATTGTCGGGCCGGAACATCGAGCCGACGTTGGTCGCGTGGTGCAGCGACGCATAGAAATCGGAGTAGTCGCCGATGTCGGCGGGCAGCAGCAGCTCGACTTCATGGAGGGGGCGCAGCACCCGGTCCTGAAGCCCGCGGTCGCCGGCGAGGCGGCTGTCGGCATCCAGCAGGCCGGCGAGTGCGACGCGAAGCGCCTGACGCTGCTCGGGGGCGATGGCCATGAGGGCGTTCAGCCGAGCCCCATGGCACGCGGTCGCGACCCGCTCCGGTGCTTCCAGGCACCCGGCCTCGAGCGCGGCAGCCACATCCAGCACCCGGTCACCAATGGCGACGCCGATGTGCGGCCGGTCCGCGGGCGAGGTGCGGAAGACCCCGAAGGGGAGATTCTGCAGCGGGAAGTCGGCCCCATCGGCATTCGCGGATGGGAGCCAGCTCCGCCGGGCGGGATCGTGGCTGCGATCGAGCAGCGGGTGCGTCACTGATGGACCTCGCCCAGGGGCTCGGTGAAGGAACAGGACCCGATCGCGATCGCGAATTCCTGCCGGGCCCGGCGGATCTCCTCGACACTCACCGAGACGCCACCGCAGTGGATGGCCCGGTCTCCGCGCAGGTCGAGGCCTTCCCCGCCCATCGCCACCAGCAATCGGCGGGCATCCGCCTCGGGGCGCCCCGCCCACAACACCGCAGCGGCGAGGAGCAGGTTCAGGTACCCGAACATCGTAGTCGATTCGCTGCCGGGGGCGTAGGTCAGCGGGGCCGGCCCCCGGAGGAGATGGTGCAGCCCTGCCGTCGCCTTGAACGAGATGCGCGCCAGCGCGCAGCTCCGCAGGAAGGCGAGCACCTGCTCGGGCGCGGGGAAGTCTGGCGCCGTGATGCCGCCCGCGCGGATCTTGGCCCGCGCTCCGGCATCGCGCACCGCGATCACCAGCTGGTCGAGTTCCGGGACCAGCGGCAGTTCGCAGTAGATCTCGAAGCCGGCACCGGCGGCGCCGACGAGATCGCGCACCTGCTCCACGGTCGCCGTCTTCCCCTCGATCGAGAGCACCTGGGGTCCGCCGTGGACGTGGCGCTCGTTGAAGGCCTGGATCCGGGCGAGGTCCGCGGTCCAGTCGCTGCCTGACAGCGCCGACAGGGGCCACCGGGTTCCCAGCCGCTCGACGTCCGAGAGTTCGAAGAGTGCCCGCTCGAACTCCTCGAGCCTGGCCGTCGGCACCACCAGGCGTCCCAGCGCCCACGAATCGGGCCGCCGCTGGTACGCCGCGTAGTTGGCCACGACGTCATCCATCGGAAGTCCCGCGGGCGGAAACAGCCCGGCGTAATCGATGAGGCCGTCGAGCAGTTCGCGGAGCGGGCCGCGATGCGGTTCGCCGTGCCCCGTGACCGGCGTCATGTCGTCAGCTCCGCGAGGTCCCGGAACAGTTCGAGCGAGGCGGGGTTCGCCAGCGCGTCGGTGTTCCCGACGACACGCCCATGGATCGCGGCACGGACGGCCAGCTCCGACAGCTTGCCGTTGATGGTGCGGGGCAGATCGCTCACCTGGAGAATCTTCCTCGGGACGTGGTGCGGGCTCGCGTGTGCCCGGATCTCCCGCCGGATCCGCTCCTCGAGGGCGGCATCGAGCGCACACCCCGGGCGGAGTCTGACGAAGAGCACGACGCGCACGTCGCCCTCCCAGTCCTGGGCGACGACCAGACTCTCGAGAATCTCCGGGAGCTGCTCCACCTGACGGTAGATCTCCGCGGTGCCGATGCGCACACCACCGGGGTTGAGCGTCGCATCGCTGCGGCCGTGGATGATGAGCCCGTCGTGCACCGTGAGCTCCGCCCAGTCCCCGTGGCGCCAGGTGCCGGGATACTGCTCGAAATACGCGGCGCGGTAGCGGCTCCCATCGGGGTCGCTCCAGAAGGCCACCGGCATGCTGGGGAATGGCCGGGTGCACACCAGTTCCCCCGGTTCGCCGCGGAGGCTCCCGCCTGCCGGATCGAAGATGTCGACCGCCATGCCAAGTCCGCGGGTCTGCAGCTCACCGCGCCACACCGGCGCGATGGGATTGCCGAGCGCGAAGCAGCTCAGGAGATCGGTGCCACCGCTGATGCTGGCGAGATGGAGATCCTCCTTGATCGCGCGGTAGACGTAGTCGTAGCTGTGCACCGCGAGGGGGCTGCCGGTAGACAGGATGGTCCGGAGCGCCGACAGATCGTGGTCGCGGCCGGGAGCCAGCCCCTCCTTCTCGCACTGCGCCAGGTACTTCGCGCTGGTACCGAAGACGGTGACCCGTTCCTTCCCGGCCATCTGCCAGAGGATGTCGCTCTGCGGGGCCAGGGGGGCGCCGTCGTACAGCACCACGGTGGCGCCGACGGCGAGGCTCGAGACCAGCCAGTTCCACATCATCCAGCCGCAGGTGGTGAAGTAGAAGATGCGGTCATCGCGGGTGAGGTCGGTGTGGAGCACCAGCTCCTTGAGGTGCTGGAGGAGCGTACCGCCGGCGCCGTGCACGATGCACTTGGGCAATCCCGTCGTACCGCTCGAATAGACGATGTAGAGCGGGTGATCGAACGGCAGCTGGGCGTACTGGAGCGGCTCCGGCTGGCCGAGCCAGGCATCGAGGCGGACGCCCCGCGGCAGCGTGACCGGGGGATCGGCCTCCAGATAGGGCACCACGACGATCCGCCGCGTGCCCGGGAGTTCCGCCGCGATCCGCTCGACCCGCTCGCGGAGATCGATGCGCTTTCCCGCGTAGCGATAGCCATCGACCGTGAACAGGACGGCGGGCCGGATCTGGCCGAAGCGGTCGAGCACGGCACGATCGCCGAAGTCGGGAGAGCAGCTCGACCAGACCGCGCCGATGCTTGCGGCGGCCAGCATCGCGATGACGGTCTCCGGCAGATTCGGCATCAGTCCGGCGACCCGATCGCCGGCGACCACGCCCTCGCGGCGAAGTGCCGCCGCGAACCGGGCCACCTCGAGGCGGAGGCCGGCGTAGGTCAGCTCACGCTGGCGGCCGAGTTCGTTCCAGAAGACGATCGCGGTGCGGTCGTCGTCGTAGCGGAGCAGGTTGGCGGCGAAGTTGAGCTCCGCACCGACGAACCAGCGGGGACCGAGCACGGGATCGGGGGGCGCCATGCGCGTGGCACCGAGCTGGACGACGTCCCACGGCACACCCGAACGATGCGGGGCCGCGACCACTCCGCAGAACCTCCAGACGGCAGGCCAGAATTCTTCAGGGGCCTCGACCGACCAGCGCCAGAGGGCGGCGTAGTCCGCGCCGGGTCGGCAGCTCGCGATGAACCGGGTGAGGTTCGCGCGGGCGACGCGCTCGGCGGAGGGGGACCAGAGAGGGGCGGTCATGGGGGTCGCCCCCGTAGGCGCGCACGACCGTGCGTGCCTACGGGGGCGTCACGTCGTCGGCGGGTTGAACTGCGCGTGCTGCGCGTCGAGCCACGACTTGTGATAGTGGGGATCCTCGATCGCGAGCGCGGCGCGCGCCACCTTGAGCGGCCGGAACGAGTCCATCATCACCGCGAGTTCATTCGTGGCCTTGGCACCGATCGAGGCCTCCGCGCGCCCCGGATGCGGTCCATGCGGCAGTCCGTCGGGGTGATGCGTGATCGAACCGTACTCGATCCCCTTCCGGCTCATGAACTCGCTGGAGGCGTAGAAGAGCACCTCGTCGGAGTCCACGTTGCTGTGGTTGTATGGCGCGGGGACCGCGTTGGGATCGAAGTCGTAGGGCCTCGGGCAGAACGAGCAGATCACGAAGCCGTCGCCCTGGAAGGTCTGGTGCACCGGCGGCGGCTGGTGGATACGGCCCACGATCGGCTCGAAGTCGTGGATGTTGAAGATCCAGGGATAGAAATACCCGTCCCAGCCGACCACATCGAGGGGATGGTGATCGAGGACCAACTCGTTGATCGCATTGTACTGCTTGACCAGGAGCGGGAAGTCGCCCTTCTCGTCGTGGGGGCGGAGTTCCATCGGGCGGCGGATGTCCCGCTCGCTGAACGGCGCCCCCTCGAGCAGCTGGCCGAACTCGTTGTGATAGCGTTTGGGAAAGCGGATGTGGCCCCGGCTCTCGAACACGACGAACTTCGCCGGGCCGGCGGCCAGATCGAGGCGCCAGCGATGCAGGATGTTGCGGTGAATGACCACGTAGTCGCCGGCGCGGAATGGCAGGTCGCCGAAGACCGACTCCAGCACCCCCTGCCCTTCGACGACGTAGATGCACTCGTCGGCCTGCGAGTTCCGGTAGCAGTGGGCGTCGTTCTCGTCCGGCTCGACGTACAGCATCCCGATGTCGCTGTTGAAGAGCAGCGGGACCCGGTCGAGCGTGGGGCTCCCGCCCCGCTTGATCCGGCTGGTGAGGAAGTGCCGGTGCCGCAGGCTGGTATCGTCGTCGGCGGCCCAGACGATGTCGCGCAGCTTGCGGGCCGACTTCACGGTCGTGGGCGGATGGGTGTGATAGAGGAGCGAGGAGGTTCCGGTGAACCCCTCGTGACCCATCAGTTCTTCGGCGTAGAGGCCGCCGTCGGGACGGCGGAAGACGGTGTGCCGCTTCCGCGGGATCTGTCCCAGCGCGTGATAGAATGGCATCGTGTCCCCAGAGCGGCGACCGCGCGGGCCGCCGCCGTGATCAGAGGTTGCCGCGCGCCGCCTGCTCGCGCTCGATGGCCTCGAAGAGCGCCTTGAAGTTGCCCTTGCCGAAGCTCTTCGCGCCCTTCCGCTGGATGATCTCGTAGAACAGCGTCGGGCGATCCTGGACCGGCTTGGTGAAGATCTGCAGCAGGTAGCCCTCGTCGTCCCGGTCGATGAGGATGCCGAGTTCGCGGAGCGGGGCGAGATTCTCGTCGATGGTGCCGACCCGGTCGAGCACGGTGTCGTAGTAGCTCCCCGGCACGGTGAGGAACTCGACGCCGCGCTCGCGGAGGGCCCCGACGGTGGCGATGATGTTATCGGTGGTGATGGCGACGTGCTGGACGCCGGGGCCGCGATAGAAGTCGAGATACTCCTCGATCTGGGACTTCTTCTTGCCCGACGCCGGCTCGTTGATCGGGAACTTGATCCGCTCGTTGCCGTTCGACATGACCTTGGACATCAGCGCCGAGTACTCGGTAGAGATGTCGCTGTCGTCGAAGGAGACGAGGTTCTTGAAGCCCATCACCCGCTCGTAGAAGCCCACCCACTCGTTCATCTTGCCGAGTTCGACGTTGCCCACGCAGTGGTCGACGTACCGCAATCCGACGGGTGCCGGCTGGTAGTGCGAGGTGACCGGCTTGAAGCCCGGCAGGAAGAGCCCGCGATAGTTCCGGCGCTCGACCAGGCTGTGGATGGTGTCGCCGTAGGTGCGAATGGCGGCGATCACCACCTCGCCGTGCTCGTCCGTGAGGACGGTGGGCTCCTGCACCACGGTCGCCCCGTGCGCCCGGGCGTACTCGAAGGAGACGCGGCAGTCATCCACCCAGAGGGCCAGGTCCCGGACGCCATCCCCATGCAGCCGGTGGTGCTCGGCGATCGGCGATTCGGGGCCCAGGGCAGAGGTCAGCACGAAGCGGACCTTGTCCTGCTGCAGCAGGTAGCTCGCGCGGTCGCGCACTCCGGTCTCGGGGCCGCGGTAGCCGACCAGCTGGAACCCGAAGGCGGCGCGATAGAAGTGGCTCGCCTGCTTGGCGTTGCCGACGTAGAACTCGACGTAGTCCGTGCCGTTGATCGGAAAGGGGTCGGCGACGGCGCTGGCGGCGGAGGAGAGGACCTGGGTGGCCATGCGGGCTCCGGGCAAGGGGACCTGAACTGTCCCAAAAACTAGCGGCCGCTCACCCATATGTCCAATATTACCGATCGGCACAACTGATATCATGGGCATATGACTGAGAATCTTGAACTCCGGCACCTTCGCTACTTCGTCGCCGTCGCCGACGAGCTCCATTTCGGGCGCGCCGCGGCACGCCTGGGGATGGCCCAGCCCCCGCTGTCGCAGCAGATCCAGCGCCTGGAACAGATGCTCGGCACCCAGCTGCTCGAGCGCACCAGCCGCCGGGTCCAGCTGACCGATGCGGGCCGCGCCTTCCTGACCGAGGCGGAACGGGTGCTGGCCGGTGCCCACGCCGCCGTCGAGGCCGCGCGCCGGGCCGGCCGGGGCGAGTCAGGCGAACTCCGCGTCGCCTTCGCGGCGACGGTGATGTTCCTCGCGCTCCCGCGGATCATCCGCGAGTTTCGGCTCCGCTTCCCGGAGGTCCACCTCGACCTGCGGGAGATGCCGACCGGACCGCAGCTCTCCCAATTGCGGCATGGGGAGATCGACATCGGGTTCGTCCGGGAACCGAGTCCCGACCTGGACCTGGAGATGGTGACCGTGATGCGCGAGCCGCTCCGGATCGCGATCAACCGCAACCATCCGCTGGCGCATCGGGCAAGGCTCGGTGTCCGCGACCTCGCCCACGAACCCTTCGTCCTCTTCCCCGAGGAGCTCGCGCCCGGCCTGTATGCACAGGTGATGGCGCTCTGCCGGAAGGCGGGATTCTCGCCGAGGGTCGTCGAGGAGAGCCGAGAACTCTATACCAGCGTGAGTCTGGTCGAGGCAGGCGTCGGCGTCTCCATTCTCCCTGCGTCGGTCGAGAAGCTCGGCTGGAAGAATGTCCGTTACCGGCCGGTCGGCGGCCGCGCCACTGATACCCGCATCGCCGCGGCCTGGCGGAAGGACCGGGCCCGGCCGGTGGTTCACGCCTTCATGCGGGTCGTGCGCGAAGTCGTCCATCACTGAAACACTCCCCGGGCACGACTCCTGCGATTTGACGGTGCACCCACGACGGTCCCGATCGGATCACGCAGCGGCACCTGGGGGAACGCGTCAATGCGACATGTTCGGACACTCCTGGAAGCGTGTCAGGCACACACGTCGCTGCTCATCTTCACCCTCCTCCTGCCTCACACCCTTTCCGCCCAGGGGAGGACCACGCTCCACTTCGGCTACTCCAGGCAATGGGTCGATCAGAGACCCGGAAGCACGTTCACCGGTGGCACGATCGGTATCGGCCTGCGATTCGGCCACGTCGCGGAGATACGCACCGCGGTCTACCGTGCCGGGAGCACCTTCGCAGGCGATCCATCACATCTCACCAGCCTCGATCTGGGTGTGACCTTCGGCAGGTTCGGCGGGAAGGTCGAAGCGGGGCTCGGCATGGGCCTGGGCGCGTGGTATCACACCGAGTATGACAATGGAGGCGGCGGTGGGCTGGGCTATCTGCAGGCGCTCGTCAGGTGGTGGCCTGCGCGGTACATCGGCGTGATGGCAGAGGGTATGATGCGCACGCTCGGCGGCAGTCACACCGAACTGGGGGGCAATCAGGTCCTGACCTTCGGTGTGGTGCTGCGACCTGGGCGTTGAGGCAAACTGGCGGAAGCGCGGGTGCCTGCAGGCCGCTCAGGAACGCGGGATCGCCACCCGCCGCACTTCCGGCCTGGGCTCCCAGTCGCCGTTCGGGCCCACACTCGCGCCCCAGCAGTACACCGCCCCCCGCGTGCTCACGCCGCAGGTGAATTCCCCACCAGCGCTCAGCGATTCGAACCGACCGTCGAACCGGACGCGGCTGGGGCCCCGGGGCGCCCCGGAGAGGCCGTCACCCAGCTGGCCGTAATAGTCGTTGCCCCAGCACCACGCGGAACCTGCCGCCGTGAGAGCGCAACTGTGACTCGCCCCCGCCGTGACGGCGACGGGTGTCTCGGGCAAGGCGATCTGAATCGGCAGCGCGCCCGCACTCGCGACGGGAGATCCCGACTGCAGGGAGCCGTTGTTGCCCCAGCAGAACAGCCCGTTCGACGCGATGGCGCAGGTCTGCCCCGACCCGGCCGCAACGGCATACACACCGCTGAGCGACTGGACCAGCAGCGGACTCGGAGAGCAGGCCAGCACCAGCCAGCAGGTTTCCTGCGCGTGGGTGAACGCGACCGTCGGCGTCCCGGTCGCGCTGCTGTCACCCCAGCAAGCGAGCGTGCGGTCCAGACGGATTCCGCAGGTGTGCTCAGAACCGGCCGCGAGCGCCAGGAACTGCTCCCCGCCCTGGACGCTCTTGACGGTCAGGTCGGTGAACGCGGCCAGCCCGTTGTTGTTCTGAGGGTACGGTCCGGGCACACCGCGTTTGCCCGAGATGTAGGAGCCCCAGCACTGCGCGGTCGAATCGGCGGCCAGGGCGCAGGCGTGTCCACTCCCGGTCGCGAGCACACCGGGAAGGAAATCTCCCATCCGAACCGGTGTCGCCCCGTCGGCGTATTGAAATCCGACGTCGGTTTCGATCAGGGTGCCCCAGCAGTACACGGTGCCGGCAGCGGTCTGCCCGCAAAACTGGGCGCCGAAATATCCGGATGAGGCGTGCAGGGAGACCAGCGGCTCCGGCGTGGCCTTGAGGTGCACGGTCGTGTCCGCGGCCTCGCCGTAAGAACCCAGACCCCAGCACCAGACCTCGCCGGTCGTGGTCAGGGCGCAGGTCTGGTCGAACGCAGCGGCGACGGCGCTGACACGCGGTTGGACTTGAGGAGGTGGTGCGAGGCCGGCGGGGTCGCTGCAGGCCGTGGCGCTTGCGAAGAGAAGGCACAGCGTCGCCTGACGGAAAGCGGGGAACCGCACGGGTTCACCTCCTCATTCCCGGCAATGCGGCCGGAGCGCTAGCGGCAGTACTCGTCGAGCTGTTCGATGCCGATGAGCACTTCCCGCGGTTTGCTGGAGCCCTGGGGCTGGGGGCCGAGGATTCCGGCCATGTTGAGCTGGTCGATGATCCGGGCCGCGCGGCCGTATCCGATCGAAAGACGGCGCTGCAGAAGCGAGGTGGAGCCGCCCTGGTTCTGGATGCACGCCTCGGCGGCATCGCGGAAGAGCGGGTCGCGTTCACCCTCGTAGCCGGTACTGCCGTTCCCTTCCTCCTCCGCGAGGCGTGCACGCATCAGCTCGACGATGTCCGCCTCACGACGCTCGGGCACGCCGGACGCCTTGCGCGCGCTCCGCCGCTCCTCGAACCAGTCCATCACCCGCTCGGTCTCGTCGGTCGCGATGTACGCGCCCTGCAGCCGCATCGGCTCGCTCTTGCCAGGCGGCAGGAAGAGCATGTCGCCATTGCCCAGCAGCGCCTCTGCTCCATTCTGATCGAGGATGGTCCGGCTGTCCACCTTCGATGCAACCCGAAACGCGATCCGGCTGGGGAAATTGGCCTTGATCAGGCCGGTCAGCACGTTCACCGAGGGGCGCTGGGTCGCGAGAATCAGGTGAATGCCGATCGCGCGCGCCTTCTGCGCCAGCATTGCGAGCGGGCGCTCGACCTCCCCCTGCACCGTCATCATGAGGTCGGCAAGCTCGTCGACGATCATGACGATCAGCGGCAGCGGGCCATCCTTGTAGACGTGGGCATCCTCGCCCTCGGGGGCCGTCGTCTCGGCCTCGGCGCTGATGGTCGCCAGCGTCGGCCGCTGGTGCTTCACCGGGTTCACCAGCGGCTTCCCCTCCTCCGCCTTCTTGTTGAAATCGGCGAGGTTGCGTGCGCTGTTGGCGTGCAGCAGTTCGTAGCGGCGCTGCATCTCGTCCACCGCCCAGCCGAGGACAAGCGCCGCGTCGTTGTTCGCGGTGACGACCTTCTGCCGCATGTGCGGCAGCGCATTGTACATCGACAATTCGACCATCTTCGGGTCGACCATCAGAAAGCGCAGCTGCTTCGGGTGATAGCGGTAGATGAGGCTGGTGATGATCGTGTTGATCGCCACCGACTTGCCGGCGCCAGTCGCACCGGCGATCAGCAGGTGCGGCATCTTCGCGAGGTCGGCGACGACGGCCTTGCCCTCGAGGTCCCGCCCGAGCGCGATGGGCAGCACCGCGCGCGAGGCCTCCCACTCGGGCGCTTCGAGCAGCTCGCGCAGGGTGACCATGCGGGCGGTCGGATTGGGGATCTCCACGCCGACGGCGCCCTTGCCCGGAATCGGCGCCACCCGAATCGACTGGGCCCGCATGGTGATGGCCATGTCGTCCGCGAGCGCGGCGATGCGGCCGACCTTCACGCCCGGAGCGGGGACGACCTCGAACTGGGTCACCACCGGACCGGTCGTGCGGCCCGCGATGCTGCCTTCGACCTTGAAGGTCTTGAGGGTGTCGAGCAGCACCAGGCCGAGGCGGTCCAGTTCCGCGGAGCCCGCGTCCTTGTCCTGCGCCGGGGGCGGCGCGAGCAGTTCAATCGGCGGCAGCAGGGTATCGTCGGTCGGGTCGCCGATCGGCACATCGCCGGGCTTGGCGGGTTTCTTCGGCTTCTTCTCGCGCTTGGGTGGCGCGACGGGCGGGTCCTCGTCCTCGATTTCCGCGACCGCCGCGGGAGGCGCACCTGCCGCGACGGCGTCGGCCTTCTTCTTCGAGGCGGTAACCGGCGCGGGCGCTTCCGACTTCACGAGACGCAGGAAGGGATGCCACGCGATGGTCGCGATGGTCAGGGCGGATAACAGGAGGATGCCGAAGAGCACACCGCCCGCCACGCCGACCGCGCCGACCACGGCGTACGCGAGATAGCCCGGAGCGACGCCGGCGAGTCTCGGTGCGAGCGCGCCCGAGTCATAGGATCGGGGCTGGACGTCGGTCACCACGCCGACCAGGAACGGCACCAGCACCGCCAGACCGATGAAGAGGATCGCCACCCGCTTCATGTCGAGCGAGGGCAGCCGGTCGAAGCCCGCCAGCCCGAGACCGAGGCCCAGCAGGGGGAAGCAGACCGCACCGACACCGAGGGCGTACCAGAGGAACCGTCCGAGCCCCTCGCCGACCGACCCGGTGAGATGCAACTGCAGCAGGGTCAGCCCGACGAAGAGGCCGAGGATCAGCGCGATGATCGCGCCGAGGTGGCGGCGGCCCTCGTCGCTCACGTGGCGACCACCCGCCGGTCACGGAAGGTGGCGCGCACCGGATAGGCGTCGACCCGCGCGGCGTCCATCACATCCTCCGTCATGCCCAGATCGGTGAGATCCCGCCCGCCCCGGCTCGCCAGCAGTGGCCGGTCCCAGCGGTGGCCGTAACGGCGCACCAGGTCGAGGGAGACGAGGGCCGCGTCGCTCAGTCCCTTGCGCACGCGCGTGCCGCCGAGCGCCGCCTCCACGAGGCGGCCCGCGGTGTAAGCATCATCCAGCGCGAAGCGCTGGTCCCGGCCGGAGCAGATGATGAGCAGATCCTCGCGCGTGGTCCACGCCTCCCGGGCACGCTCTGCCGCGATGCTGAAGTTCGCCGCCCCCGCCAGCAGCACCTCGCCGGCACCGCTGGTGGCCAGCAGGGCGTGCGTCCCATTGGTCGTCGTCATGATAATCGTTTTGCCGCGGACCACCTCGGGGAGCATCTCGCGCGGCGAGTTGCCGAGGTGGAAGCCGGGGATCGGGAGGCAGTTCCGCTCGCCGGCCAGGAGCGTGTCTTCGGTACCGAGCGTCTGGACGAGACGGAGGGCCTCTTCGGTGTCGCCGACGGGCACAACCGCGCGGGCGCCGTGATGCAGGGCCGCACAGATCGTGGTCCCGGCGCGGAGGATGTCGATGACGAAGACGATCCGGCCCTGGACCTCACCGGCGGTGAGGCCAGTCGGCGTGAAGACGACGTCCAGCTTCATACTTCGGGGCGGAGCAGCTCCGGATGGCGCTCGAGGAACTTCGTGTCCACCTCGCCCGCCGCGAACTCCGGATGCCGGATGATGCGGGCCAGGAAGGGAATCGTGGTGGTCACACCCTCGATGATGAAACTGTCGAGCGCCTGGCCCATGCGGGCCAGCGCCTCGGCGCGGGTGTTCCCATGCACGATCACCTTGGCGAGCAGGGAATCGTAGTACGGGGGAACGGTGTAACCGGCGTAGACGTGGGTATCGAGCCGCACGCCCGGGCCGCCGGGCGGATGATAGGCGGTGATCAGCCCCGGCGACGGCTGGAAGTTGCGGTACGGATCTTCGGCGTTGATCCGGCACTCGATCGCGTGGCCGCGGAGCCGCCCGCCTTCGCCGCGGAAGCTGATCGGCTCGCCCGCGGCGACCCGGATCTGCTCTTTGACCAGGTCGAAGCTGGTGACCATCTCCGTCACCGGATGCTCCACCTGGATGCGGGTGTTCATTTCCATGAAGTAGAAGCTGCCGTCGGCATCGAGCAGGAACTCGATGGTGCCGGCGCCCACGTAGCCGATCGCGGACGCGAGTTTGACCGCGGCCTCGCCCATCTGGGCCCGCAGCTCGGGCGTGAGCGCGGGACTCGGGCTCTCCTCGATCAGCTTCTGGTGCCGCCGCTGCACCGAGCAGTCGCGTTCGCCGAGGTGGATCACCCGGCCGTGCGTGTCCCCCATGACCTGGATCTCGACGTGGCGCGGCTTGGCCAGGTACTTCTCGACGTACACTTCGCCGTTGCCGAAGGCGGCCAGCGCCTCGTTCTGGGCCAGCGAGAAGGACTGGGCAAACTGATCCGCGTCGAGCGCGACCCGCATGCCCTTTCCGCCGCCGCCCGCCGTGGCCTTGATGATCACCGGAAAGCCGATCCCCTCGAGATAGCTCAGCGCCTCCTCGAGTTCGTGGATCGTGCCGGGCGTGCCGGGCACCGTCGGGACCCCCGCCTCCTGGGCGAGCTTCTTGGCGGTGGCCTTGTCGCCCATCGCGCGGATCTGGTCGCCCGACGGACCGATGAAGGTGATGTTCGACGCCTTGCAGGTGTCGGAGAACTCGGCGTTTTCGGCCAGGAATCCGTAGCCGGGATGAATCGCGTCGGCCCCGGTGATCTCGGCGGCCGCGATCAGGTGGGGAATCTTGAGATATGACTGGCGACCCGGCGGCGGGCCGATGCAGACGTCGTCGTCGGCAAAGCGCACGTGCAGGGACTCACGGTCAGCTTCGCTGTAGACCGCGACCGTCTCGAGACCAAGCTCGCGGCAGGCGCGGATCACCCGGAGGGCGATCTCGCCGCGATTGGCAATCAGCACCTTCTTGAACATCAGGGCGTGAGGTCCTGGGAGAGATCGGACTTGCCACCGCCGGCGGCGAGCCCGCTGAAGGTACGATCCGACGCGGAGCTGATCCCCGAGGCCCGGAGCGCAAATTCACTGGGATTGGTCGAGTAGAAGAGCGCGCTCTCGTAGCTGATCACGCCCTGCTTGAACCACTGCATCAGCGACTGGTCGAAGCTCTGCATGCCGTACGCCTCGGTCCCCTCGGAGATCAGGTCGGGGATGTTCAGCGCCTTCTCGATGTCGCGGATGTTGTCGGCCACGGCCGCGGTGTTGATCAGCACCTCCGCCGCCGGCACCCGCCCCTTCCCGTCCTTGCGCGGCACCAGCCGGAGGCAGACGACCGCGGCCAGCGCGGTGGAGAGCAGCGAGCGGATCTCCTGGTGCTGGTGCGGCGGGTAGAACGAGATGACCCGGTTGATGGTCTGGGTCGCGTCGGTGGTGTGCAGCGTGGAGAAGACCAGGTGGCCGGTGTCCGCCGCCTTGAGCGCGACGTCGAGCGTCTCGGCGTCGCGGATCTCGCCGATGAGGATCACGTCCGGGTCCTGGCGCAGCACATGCCGGAGCGCCGTGCCGAAGGCGAGGGTGTCGCTGCCGACCTCGCGCTGCGAGATGTTCGCCTGAACGTCGCGGTGCAGGAACTCGATCGGGTCCTCGATCGTGATGATGTTGACCCGGCGGTTCTGGTTGACGTGGTTGATCATCGCGGCAAGCGAGGTGGACTTGCCCGAGCCGGTCACGCCGGTCACGAGCACCAGGCCACGGGGACGGATCGCGATCTCCTCCAGCACCTCGGGAAGTTCCAGTTCGCGAACCGTCTTCACCTCGTAGGGGATGGCCCGGAAGGCGAACGCCAGCGTGCCGCGCTGCTGATAGATGTTGGTCCGAAAGCGGCCGACGCCCGGCACACCGATGGCGAAGTCCGCCTCCTTCTTCTCGGCGAATTCCTTCACCTGGCGCGGGGTCATGATCTGCTCGGCGAGCAGCTTGAGATCCTCGGGCTTGAGGGGCTGCATCTCAAGTCCGGCCAGATCCCCGTTCACGCGAATCGTCGGCGGCCGTCCCACCTTCAGGTGCAGGTCGGACCCATTGCGCTGCACCATCAGCGAAATGGCCTGCTTGAAGTTGAACGGCGGTTGCAGGCCCGCGGGACCGGTTGGTTCAGCCATTGGGGTCGACCCGATAGAGCACGGTACCGAACTCGACGGGCTGCATGTCCTCGACGAGGATCTCGCGGATCACGCCGCTGACTTCGGCCTCGATCTCGTTCATGATCTTCATCGCTTCGATGATGCAGACCGTCTGCCCCGCGGTCACCCGACCGCCCACCTTCACGTACGCTTCCGCGCCGGGCTCCGGGGCCTTGTAGAAGGTGCCGACCATCGGCGACTTGATCTCCTTCAGGGTCGACGGCGCCGCCGCGGCGGGGGCCCCGCCCGTGGCCGGGGCGGAGGCGGGGGCATGCGCGGGCGCGGCGGCCGGTGCGTATGCCATGGGCGCGGGCATCATCGGTGCGGCGGTCTGCATGCCGGTCCGGGTGATCACCACGCCGGTGTCGAACCACCCCTTCACCTCGATGGATCCCAGCTCGGGAAACTCGTGCAGCAGCTCCGCGAGCTTGCGCACATCCTTGAGTTCCACCGAGCGGATCCCGGGCAGCTTGCCGAGGAGCTTGGCGAGGTCGGTCGTGTCTTTCGCGTTCATTGAGGCATCGGGGTTCAGGGTTCGGCTCTCAGCGCTCAGGCATCACGCATCGGGACGGCACCGCCCCAGGCATGACGACACGCCCGCTGCTCCCTCAGACCAGTTCGAGAAGTTCCACTCGGTTGTCCGACAGTAATTCGGGCCCCGAGGCGGCGAGGTGCACATCGTCCTCCAGGCGCACCCCGCCCCAGCCGTGAAGATAGATCCCGGGCTCCACGGTCACCACCGCGCCGCCGGGAAGCGCCTGCTCCGCCGTCGGTGACAGCCGCGGCGCCTCATGGACCTCGAGACCCAGGCCATGGCCAAGCGAGTGCCCGAAGGCCTCGCCGAAGCCGGCCCTGGCGATCACGTCGCGCGCGAGCGCATCCGCGTCCCGCCCCGGCATCCCCGCCCGCACATGCGCCAGGGCGCGCTGCTGGGCCTGCTGGACCACCCCGTAGATTTCGCGCTGCCGAGCATCGGCGCGCGCGCCCACGACGACGGTCCTGGTGAGGTCGGCACAGTATCCGTCCACCTGCGCGCCGAAGTCAAGCAGGAGCCAGTCCCCGGGATTCACGGTGCGGTCGCTGGTTCTCGCATGCGGCAGGGCGGACCGGGGGCCCGACGCCACGATGGTCGGGAACGGATGCCACTCGCTGCCCCGCCGGCGCAGGGCCGATTCCAGCAGCGCGGCGATCTCGAATTCACTCGCGCCCACCCGCACCGACGGCAGCGTCTCCGTCAGGGCGTCCTGCGCCAGTCCCGCTGCGGCGCGAATCGCCGCCACCTCTCCAGCGTCCTTCACCACCCGGAGCCGCTCGACCAGATCGCTGGTGGGTTGCCACGCCGCATGCGGGCTGAGGGTGTCGAGCCGTTCGCGATCCCGCACCGTCGCGACATGCCCCTCGAAACCGGGATGTCCCGGCGGCCGTTCGCCCAGCACGCGCTTGAGCCGGTCCCAGATGTTGGTCTGGTCGATCTCGACCCGGACGACGGTGCCCGCCTCGCGTGGAGCCTGCGCGGCGTAGCGGAAGTCGGTGACCAGGATGGCGTCCTGCGCCCGGATCGCGAGCAGGGCCGAGGAGCCGGTGAATCCGGTGAGGTAGCGGATGTTGGGGAGAGACTGCACCAGCAGCAGGTCGTGCCCCAGCGCCAGCATGCGATCCCGGAGCGCGCTCTGCCGGGCGTCCCGGCGATCAGTCACCACCGAGTTTCGCGACCAGGGCCTGGAGGCCGAGCAGGTACCCCGAGGGCCCGAAGCCGGCCACGATGCCGACGGCCAGATCCGCGAGCCGGGAATGCCGGCGCTCCGGCTCGCGCGCGAAGATGTTCGACAGGTGCACTTCCACGAACGGCACCTTCACCGCAAGGAACGCATCGCGGATCGCCAGACTGGTGTGGGTGAACGCCGCGGCGTTGACCAGCGCGCCATCGGCCTTCCCCTTGAGTCCCTGCACCGCGTCGACGAAGGCGCCCTCGTGGTTGGTCTGCATCCACTCGAGTGTGACCCCGAGACGGGTCGCCTCCGCCCGGACCAGGGCCTCGAGCTCGGGAAGCGTGGTCCGCCCGTAGACTTCCGGTTCACGGGTGCCGAGCAGATTGAGATTCGGCCCGTTCAGTACCGCGATGCGCATCACTTCTTCAGGCTCTTGAGCCAGTGCTGGAACTGGTCGAGATCCTCACCCTGCGAGGGCCGGCCCCCGGGCGCACTGGTGCTGGTTCCGCCCGAGGCGGCGCCGAAGAACTGGTCGAAGCTGAAGGCGTCAGGCGCCTGCGGCTTGGACGGGATGTCCCCGGTCGCGGTAACCGTCGACGCGCTGGCCGACTCATCCCCGAAGATGGCGCTGAGCGAGAGCGGATCGTTGGCAGGCCGGGTCGGTGCGCCACCGGACTGTTCGTCCTCTACCATCGGGCGCGAGGCCGCGCTGCCGGCCGGCCGTGCATCGGCGAGCGAGCGGAAGAACGACTCGACCGATTCCCCGCCGGTGTCCATTGCCACGTACGAGTGTCGCCGGCTGCCTGCGGCCAGCGTGGCCTGCAGGTCGGAGATCCGCTGCTGCAAGCGCCGATCGTCCGGCTGCCGCAGGGAGAGTTCCCGATACACGTTCAGCGCCTCGGCCAGGTGTCCCTGGCGCATGTAGAGCTCGGCCATGCTTTCAGTGAGCACCGGCGCCGGCTCGATGATTCCGTGGTCCGATGCCACCGGCTCCGGCTGGGCGGCCACCTCTTCCGAGATACGGCGGTGGCGCGGCGGCTCCGGCTCGGTGGTGTCCTCGGGGAAGATGAGCTTGAGCGGCGCCTCCGGCTCCGCCTCGGCGACAGGTACGGGATCCGGCTCGGGAATCGACTCCTCGACCACGACGCCGGTGCTCGCCGCGGCCAGCATCTCCACCAGCGCGCTTTCCCCGGCAGGCTCCAGCTCCGGCTCGATGACCGCTGGTTCCGGCTCGGGCTCGGCCTCGGCGACCGCCTCGACCGCAAGTTCCTCGGGCGGAATCGGCTCGGACTCGATCTCCAGGAACCGCGCCGCAACCGGCTCGGGTTCGGGTTCGGGTTCGGGCTCGGGCTCCGGCTCGACAATCTCGAGCGGCGCGTCGGCGGGCTCGGTCGGAAGCTCCTGCGTGGGCATCAACTCGATCGCGGCGAACCCCGTCGTCACAACCTTGCTGTAGGGACGCGGCTGCTCGTCAATGCGGATCGCCTGTTCCGGCTCCGGGAGCGGCTCCGGCTCGAGCGCCGGTTCCGGTTCCGGTTCGGGTGTCCGCTGCGCCGTCCGCAGCAGCTCATCCGCCCCGCTCGGGGTCTGGTATTCGGTGCCACCAGCCGAAGAGAGGGTGAGCTCGGAGGAGGCATCCGGCACCTGGAACTCGGAGCCGCTCGGCGCGAGTTCGAGCAGCGCCGCGCTGTCATCCGGCGTCTGAAATTCCGTGGCGCTCGAAGGCCGGAGCTCGATCGACGAACTCTCCTCGTGCCCGATCGCGTAGACGTCACCGACGTCGATGGTCTCGAGGCTCGGCTCGGGGGTGACCGATGCGGGCGGCTCGAACTCGGTCCGCTCCATCATCGGCAGCGGTTCCGGCTCCGGTGCGGGCTCCGGCTCCACGAGTTCGAGGGCCGCAGGCTCGATCATCTCCACGACGGGGGCCGGGGGCGCGGCATGCGAGGCCAGCGCGGGGAGCCCGATCGGCACGGTCTTGTCCGGCGAGTCATCGAAGAGGCTGAAACGCGCGTCCAGCGCGGCGTCCGCATCCTCGCTGATCTGGCCAGTCGCCACTTCGACGGTCGGGGCTTCGGGGAGTGGCGGCGGCGGCGGAGCACGCCGGGAAACGAGCGGCAGCGCTTCCGTGATATCGTCGGCGCGCGTCGGTTCTGGCGCCTGCCCTGCCGACTGGGTGAGCGGCGCCGACATTGCGGCGGCCGCGGCCTCCCGCGCCGCATCCACGCGGGCGAGCTGATCGCGTGCTTCGTCGTTGCTGGGATCGACCGAGATGAGCCGGGAGAGCCAGGTGGCGGCTTCCATCAGCCTGCCCTGGCGCTCGGTGATGTCCGCGAGCGCCTTCAGCGCGATGACGTTTTCCTGATCGAGATCGAGGACGTGGTTGAAAGCCGCTTCGGCGGGGCCGTCTTCACGCAGATCGAGACAGCAGCGCCCCAGCACGATGTTCCCGGGGATGTGATCGGGATGCAGCTCGAGACCCTGACGCAGGACGTCGCGGGCGAGCAGGTGATCTCCATGCTTGCGCAGCACTTCGGCGTACGGCGCAAATACGGTCCCCTTGGGATTCTCCTTCCAACGGCGCTCGAGCTTCTCGATCTCGCTGTTTGGTGGCATCCCTGGCCCTGTGCGTAAGTTGTTGTGGTGATTGAATAAACATTAGAGGGAGCACGGGAGCATGTCAACGGGTCGGACGCCACCTCGGCTTGAGATTCTGCGTTGCCGGGCTTAGACTTACGCCTCTTTTTGAAGCCGCCCCCTCAGCCGCAGGGCAGTTCCCATATGATGCAAGTCTTCCGCAGCATTGCGGGCAAGGTTGCCGCCGGAGTTTTCGCCGTCCTGATGCTCGTGTTCCTGTGGACCAGCGTCGACTGGCGGCAGGTCTCGGGCGGGTCCCGCACGACCGTGGGCGAGATCAACGGCCAGAAGATTCCGCTCCGGAACTATCAGCAGATGGTCCAGGGCGCGACGGAGCAGCGTCAGCGTCAGGTCGGCCACTCCCTGAGCGCCGAGGAGATCGAGGAAGTCCGCAACACCGTCTGGACCGAACTGATCCAGCAGCAGAGCCTCGAGACCGAGTACGCGAAGCGCGGCATCGAAGTCAGCACGGATGAGATTGCGGCCGCGATCCAGGACAATCCGCCGCCGGAGTTCCTGCAGCAGGCCGAGTTCCAGACGGACGGCAAGTTCGACATCAGCAAGTACCAGCGCTGGCTTCGCTCCAGCGCCGGGGCCCAGATCGTCCCCCTGCTCGAGGCGCAGTACTCCGACCAGATCCGCCAGTCCAAGCTCTTCCGGATCGTGACCGGGGACGTGTACCTCTCGGATGCCGCCCTGTGGCAGAACTGGCGCGACAATAACGAGAAGGTCACCGTCGAACTCGCGGCAATCCTGCCACGCGCGGTCGTCCCGGACTCGGCCGTTCCGATGACGGACGCCGAAGTCCGGAAGTACTACGACGACCACAAGGACGAGTTCAAGCGGCCCGCCACCGCCTATCTCAGCTATGTCGAGATCGTCCGGGCGGCCGATGCCAGCGACACCGCGGCTGCACTGCAGCGCACCCTGGATCTGCGGAAGGAGATCGTCGCGGGATCGCCGTTCGCGGAAGTGGCCAAGCGGGAATCGGCCGACTCCGGGTCCGCCGTGAAGGGCGGCGATCTGGGCGAGTTCGGCAAGGGCACGATGGATCCGGCCTTCGAGCGGGCGGCCTACAGCCTCCCGATCGGGACCCTCTCCGAACCGGTGCTCTCCGCGTTCGGCTACCACCTGATCCAGGTGGACAAGCGGGCCGGCGGCAAGGTCAGCGCCCATCACATCCTGATCCCCATCGAGATCACCGGTGCCCACCGCGATCAGCTCGATGCCCGCGCCGACAGTCTCGAGACGCTGGGTGCCGAGAAGCTCGACCCCAGTGCCCTCGACACCGCCGCGAAGGTCCTCGGGCTCCGGGTCGGCAAGGCGAATCCGATCCAGCAGGGGAGCCGGGCACAGGTCGGCCTCCAGGTGGTACCGGACGCCGGGGTCTGGGCCTTCCAGGCCAAGGTGGGTGAGACGGGCCGGATCGTCGAGGTGTCGTACGCCTACTTCCTCTTCCGGCTCGACAGCCTGCATGCCGACGGCGTGCCGCCGTTCGAGTCGATCAAGGGCGCGGTCACGGTCGCCGCGCGCGACAAGAAGAAATGGGAAGGCGCCCGCGCCGTCGCGACCGACCTGGTGAAGCGCATCGGGGAGGGCAGCACCCTCACGCAGGCCGCGACCGCCCTCAAGCTCCCGCATCAGGAGTTTCCCGCCTTCACCCGGACCAACCCGCCCTTCCCGAGCCCCCGGGTCGTGGGGACGGCGTTCGGGCTGGCGGCCGGCAAGACCAGCGGCATCATCGATACGGACGAAGGCCTCTACGTGCTGCGCGTGATCAAGCACGATCCGCCGGACTCCGCGGAGTTCGTCAAGCAGATCGACGACTTCCGCGCCAAGCAGATCCGGCTCGCGCGCCAGGACCGGGTCCGCAGCTACCTCGATGCGCTCCGGAACAACGCCAAGGTCGAGGATCGTCGCACCCAGATCTTCCGGACCGAGGCGCAGGCCCAGCAGGACCAGGCCAGGCAGCGCAGCTGATCCCGCTGGTGGGCGGGCAGCAAAAAACCCTCCGGTCGTCGACCGGAGGGTTTCTCGTTTCCAGCGGTGCCAGTCTTACTGCGACAGCCGCTTCGGCTCGCCCCCGGAGGGAGGGGTCGGGCCGGTGTTGCGATTGTCGAGCTGCCGCGAGGTCGGCGCCGAGGTGCTGTCACCGCCACTCACCGCGTCACCCGCGTCGCTCAGACTGCGCTTGAATTCCCGGATCCCCTTGCCGAACGAGGCGCCGATCTCGGGCAGCCGCTTCGACCCGAAGAGCAGAAGGCAGATCACCAGAATCCCTACGATTTCCCCGAAACCAAGATTGCCGAACATGGCGGCCCTGCCTTAGAAGAGTGAGCGGGCGATCAGATAGGCGATGATGACGCCCAGAATCGCGAGCGGAGAAACGTTCACCGCGAACGGCCCCATGGTGAAGCTGAACACCAGCAGGTTGAGCGATACGGGGCCAAGGCTCGCGCTGGCGGTAAAGGTAAACACCTGCTTGGCGACGCTGTCCGGCATCACCGTCTTGACCAGCGCGTTCAGGAAGCCGCCGAGAATGAATCCGGCCACCAGCACGCCGAGGTGGAACATCGGGCGACGAGGTCCACTGGCCATCAGCGCCGCCGGTCGAGGACGTAGGTGATACTGTCACGCAGCACATCGCGCGCCCGGCTGGGCGGGAGCGCATCGAGCTCATGATCTGCCCGCTCGGCCAGACGATGGGCCCGCTGCCGGGCATACTCGAGCCCCCCGGCATCCGACACCAGCCCGACTACAGTGCCGATCTGGGCATCCGTCGGCTCCGGCGTGGCCATGAGCGCGGTAACATCCCGGCGCGCGGCCGGCGAGAGTCGCCCGAGCGAGTAGATCAGGGGAAGCGTCACCTTGTGCTCCCGGAGATCGTTGCCGGACGGTTTTCCGGTCACGGCCTCCTCCTCGGTGTAGTCGAGCAGGTCGTCCACGATCTGGAACGCCATCCCAAGGTACTCACCAAAGCGCCGCAGCGCCTCCCGTTCGCGCGGACCTGCCCGGAGCGCGCCCACTTCGCACGCGCCGGAGAGGAGCGACGCGGTCTTCGCCATGATGAGGAGATCGTACTCCTCCTCCGTGAAGGCGAGCGGCTCGTGGGCCATGAGCTGGCGCATTTCGCCGACCGTCATCTCGTTCGTCACGCGGGACAGGACCCGGAGCGGTTCGATGTCGCCCAGCCGGGTGAGTTCAACGACGGCGCGTGAGTAGAGGTAGTCCCCCATGATCACGCTGACCTGGTGACTGAACAGCGCATTGATCGTGGGCATGCCGCGCCGCAGCACCGAATGATCGACCGAATCATCGTGCACCAGCGTCGCCAGGTGGATCAGCTCCACCACCGCGGCGAGCGTCTCGGCGCGCGGATCGTGGGCGCCTGACGCTTCCTCGCTGAGCAGGAGCAGGGTCGGCCGGAACATCTTCCCCTGCATCTGGAGCAGGTGGCCGTTCACTTCGCTGATCAGCCCGAAATCGCTCTCGATGGCCCGGCGCAGCTCCCGCTGCACCGCTTCAAGGCGCGGCTTGAGACTGGCCTGGAGGCCCGCGAGCGTGATACCCGCCGCCGAGGATGTCACTGAGGCCTTCCCTGGGCCAGCTTCGCCATGCGCGCCCCGGCGTCCTGGAAGCCGATGTCGACGGCCAGCACGCGTTCGAATGTGGTAATCGCCTGTTCCACCTTGCCCTGGGCCTCCTGCGAACGGCCCAGCCAGTAGATCACGCCAATCTGCTCATCGTCCGTCGCGCCGAGACTCTCGACCGCCCGCTTGAGAATCGCTTCGGCGATCGCGTACTGCCGCTTTTCGAAGAAGGAACTTCCCAGGGATTCCGTCGTCTTCAGACGAATCTCGGGTGAGCGCAGCGCCTTCTGGAACTCGGCGATCGCCTCATCCAGCAGTCCCATCTCCTTGAAGGCCACGCCCAGGTCGTAGTGCGCCTGGAAGTCGGCGGCGTCGATGTTGGCATCGATGCCCCGCTTGAACTGCTGCAGCATGTCCTGGAAGTCCTTCTGTTCGTCCCCGGTCGGCTCCTCGCCCTCCACCCGCATGCGAGTATCCATCACCGCTTCGTCGTCCATCACCAGCGCGCCGAAGTCGATGAAATCCCCGGTCGGCGGAGGCTCGACCGGCTTCTGGGCGGCGACCGACTTCCGCGACTTCCGCCCGGCCGGCGCTGGCTCCGGGACCGGCGCTGGTGCGGGAGCGGGCGGCGGTGGCGCTTCGGCGATCGCGTCGAACGCGGCGTCGGCCTCGTCGGCCATCTCCGTCAGAGGCGCAGCCTCCGGCTCTGGCTCGGCCACAGGCTCCGCTGTGGCCGTCGGGGCCGGCGGAATCGGCGGCAGGGTCTCCTCGACCGAGGAGAGGGCGTCCAGCGCCGCGAGTGCCCGGGAATTTCCGGGATCGTGTTCCGATACCCGCCGATACACCGCCAGCGCCTTGTCGAGCGCGCCGACCCGCAGCAGGGCGTCGGCGAGCTCCAGATAGGCTTCGATCAGCTTGGGACGTTCCCCGCTGCGGAACGCGATCTCGACCCGCTTCTGGTGGTACCGCACCCCGTTGGGATCGAGCCGGATCAGTTCGTGAATGAGGTCCGTGGCATGGGCCCAGTCCTCGCGCCCCTCGTATCCGGCCAGCGCGAGTTCGAGCTCCTCCTGCCCTCGCAGCTGCTCCCCGGTGGCGAGCAGTGCCTCACCCAGCGCTCGATGTGCCTCGGGATCATCCGGGTCTTCGAGGACGCGGTCCTCGAGATCGGTGATCGACAGCTCGGCCGGCGCATCGACATCCAGAAAGGTGACCGTCTCCTCGGGCATCTCGAAGTCGGGCAGGGCCGGGTCGAGGACCGGGACCGCTTCGCCTGGATCGATGAGATCCATGCCAAGGGAAGCCGAGGGCCGTTCGATGGGTGCGAGTTCTTCCGGCTCCCCCAGTCCCGTCGCGAGGTCGGCCGCGAGCTCCGGCGAGACGTCAAGCGGCTCCGGCACCAGGAATCGGTCGGCTTCGATCGGCTGGATGTCGGTATCCGCCCCGTCGCTCGCGCGCTCGAGATCGAGGCCCTCGGTCGACACCTGGAGGTCGACCGAGTCCGCCGCCGGCTGATCCAGCTCGAGACCCTCGAGCGGCGCCACGGCTTCGGCCTCCAGCCCTTCCGCAAAGGTGGGCTCGAAGCCCAGTGCCTTCGCGACCTCGCCCGAGGCCGTCGCCTCCAGGTGTGCCTCGTCCGACACCAGCTGGATCGACTCCAGCTCGAGCGGCGTGTCCACCAGGCTGGCGGTCTCGATTTCCAGCGGCGGCAGCTCGGGAACCGGCGCCTCGACGGTCGCGGCCCCGGGGCCCACCTCGATCAGGGGCAGCCCGGCCGGCGGCTTCACTTCCGCCGCGGGCGGCATGCTGATCGCACGGGTCTTTCGCGAGGGGGGCCCCGCATGCTTCGCGGCCGGCCGCTCCGCCGTCGACCCGGTATCGAGAAAGACCAGATCACCGGACCGGCCGGGCTTTGGCACCGGCTTCGCCGACTCGCCAGGCACATCCTCGGCGTCGAGCGCCTGAAGCCGCATCAGCGTCTTCCGGGCACCGATCGTATCGCCCTTTGCTTCGAGGTCGCTGGCCAGCTTCTCCAGCTGCTCGCGGGCCTCGGCGTTGCGCGAGGAGGCTCGCAGCAGCTCGGACAGCATCAACCGGATTTCCTTGTTTCCCGGGAACTGATCCGCGAAATCCTTGACCGACTTGAAGGCGTCATCGAGCTGATTGAGCGTGTTCATCCGCTCGAGGTACTCGAGCAGGTTCTTCTTCGCTTCGATGACGACGTTCTTGCGGGCGTGCAGGTGGGCGAGCTTCAGGTAGGTCTGGATCCGTCCCGGGTTCACCCGCAGGATCTTGCCGCAGAGGGCGATGGCGTTGTTGTAGAAGCCCTGCTCGCCGTAGAGGTCCGCCGCCCGCTCATAGGCCTGCACCGCGGCCCCGGGCTCATTGGCCTTCAGGTACAGATCGCCCACCCGGTTGTAGACCGACAGATCCGGTACGGGATCGTTGCCGGCCTCGAACTCCCGGATAGCTTGAAGATAGACCTCGATGGCCCGCCGCCACTCCTCCTTCTGCTCGTACTTCCGGGCGGTCTCTTTGAGCTTTTCGAAGTTCATCCAGCGGGGCGAGTGAAAGTGTGAATGCCTATGAAATACCGGAACTTAACCGGGGGCCGGATCAAGCTCCCCGCGCGCCACCAGGACAGCCAGCCGGGCAAGATCAGGAGCGGGTGGCCGATCCGCACTCAGCTTCGCCACGCCGTCCCTGGGGGCGCGGACCCGCTCGTACAGCGCCTCCACCCCCTTCCCTGCCTTCAGCGGGCGCAGAAAATCCAGCCCCTGGGCGCCGCAGAGGAATTCGGCGGCGATGACCTTCTGCGCATTGGCCAGAATCCGGCGCGCCTTGTAGGCCGCCGCCATCCCCATGGGGACGAAGTCCTCCTGGTTCGCATCGGTCGGAATCGATCCGATGCTGGCGGGCATCGCGATCGAGCGGGATTCCGCGACGAGCGACGCCGCGGTGATCTGCACCATCATGAACCCCGAGGAGAGCCCTGGGTCCGGCGTCAGGAACGCGGGGAGCCCCTGCGACAGATCCGGATTCACGAGGCGCTCCACCCGTCGCTCGGCGATGGCCTGCAGCGTCGTGAGGGCGACACTCAGGAAGTCGAGCGCCTGGGCAACCGGCTGGCCATGGAAGTTCCCCCCGGACAGCACATCGCCGTTGGGAAAGACCAGCGGATTGTCGGTGGAGGCGTTGAGCTCGACGGCCGCAACCTCGCGCGCGAAACGAATGGCGTCGGCCACCGCCCCGAGCACCTGCGGGGTGCAACGCAGACTGTAGGCGTCCTGCACCCGGGGATCATTATCCCGGTGGGACTCCCGAATCTGGCTGTCGGCCAGGAGCGACCGCATCAGCGACGCGGCCCGGAGCTGCCCGGGGTGCGGCCGAGCCTCGTGAATTCGCGGGTCGAGCGGCGTCGGCGTTCCCTGAAGGGCCTCCAGACTCATTGCCGCGGCCCCCACCGCCGATCGCCAGAGGGACTCGGCGTCGTGCACCGTGAGGGAGAGCAGCGCGGTCTGCGCCTGGGTGCCGTTGATGAAGCTGATGCCTTCCTTGGGCGCGAAGCGGAACGGGACAAGCCCTGCCTGTCGGAGGGCACCCGCGGCCTCCTGGGACGACCCTGCGATCTCGCCGAGCACCTCGCCTTCACCGATGAGGGCCATCGCGATGTGGCTGAGAGGCGCCAGATCTCCGCTCGCCCCCACGCTGCCCTGCTCCGGCACCAGCGGGACGATCCCCGCGTTGAACAGCGCCACCAGTGCCTCAACCAGCGCAGGACGCACCCCACTGGTGGGCCTGAGGAGCACGTTCGCCCGCAGCAGCATCGCGGCCCGCACCACGTCGGCGGGCATCGGGTCGCCGACCCCCGCGGCGTGACTGCGGATCAGGTTGATCTGCAGCTGATCGAGCTGATCCGGCGCGATCCGCACGTTCGCCAGCTTGCCGAACCCGGTGTTGATGCCGTAGATCGTCTCGCCCCGCGCGATCGCCAGGTCAACCAGGCCACGACTCCGGGCGAGCGCGTCCAGGGCGGCGGAATCCAGCTGAATCCTGGTCGCCGGGGATCGCGCAGCCCGGACGACGTCGGTGATCGACAGCGAATTCCCGGTGAGGAGCAGCGTGGAGTCGGTCATGCCGAAACGTACACAGGCGGGCGGGACACTGTCATCCCGAGGTCCGAATGCAAATCGGGGGAGCCACACCGCTGTCTGGCGGCGCGACTCCCTCGATGGCCTGCCCTGGTGCCGCCTTTCACTCAGGGCGCGCGCAGCAGCTCGGGATTGCCGTGATCGGTCTGGAACGCCCAGTCGAGGATGAGGAAGTTCTGGCCGACGTGGCTGACCCGCACCGCGCCATACCGCGCGAACCCGTCGCCTCCGTCGGACTCGAAGACGTAACCCCAGCCGGGCAGGGCCTGAATTCCACCGGTCCCGTAGGTGATGTTCGGCGCGTAGTCGATGTTCGTGAGATCCGCGACCGGCGCGGACCCATAGACCGCCACGCCGGTCCCGGCCCGCACCGGCGTCAGATACAGGTCGCCGGCGACATCCCGCTCGACCGAGAAGTCGTTGAGCGGCGAGGATCCGCTCTGCACCAGCCCAAGCTCGCCGCTGTCCGCCTGGACATTTCCGTTGAAATCGCGCCAGAAGCGGAAGCCACTCCCCGCGTCCTGGCTCTGCCGGGCGTAGACGACCACGTTCCGTGCATCGGGACGCGGCGTGTCACTGCGCAGGGGCGACCAGAGGCTCTCGAACCCCTCGAGACTCACCGCGGAGACCGCGAAGCACCGGGGCACGCCGTTGGTGAGCGCGCCTGACACGAACTCGGGCGCGACGGTGGTGCCTTCGAGCGACCAGCCGGTGCCGCAGAGATTGAGGTCCAGGTCATACGAGGTGCTGTAGACGCGGTAGATCCGGAAGTGCGTGGGGTCGGAGAGATAGGCGTTGTCCGACCAGGTCAGCGCGATCGCACCGCTGAGCGTCGTGCTCGTCAGCGTCGTCGGCTTGTCCAGCGCGAGGCGCTCGTCGACCGTCACGACATTGCTGCTCGCGCTCTCATCGCCGTCCAGATCCTCCGCGGTCACGAAGTACTGCAGGTGGGGGACCCCGGCGTCGTGGAACGAATTCGACGTGGTGGTCCCGCGGAGCCGATAGGACTCCGAGGTGCTTCCCCGGGAATAGACGTTCCAGGAGGCGAGGTTGGGATCGTTGTCGAAGTCCCAGGTCAGGAGGACGCCGTCGGGGGCGCCAGGGGTCCCGCTGGGTTCAACCGTGTATGCGAGGTTGGTCGGCGGGGCGATTTGGGAACCACCCCCGCCAACGAACTGGGTTTCGCTGCAGGCGGCCAGCAGCAGCAGGGGCATGGCCCACAAGGACGTACGCATGGATCGGCTCCGGAGAGTGAACGCGGCACCCCAATGCATGGTCGGTGCCATCACGTCAGCCGAACAGAAATGCTTGCACGGCAACAGCTTGGAGTTTCGCCGGGAGCCGAGTGTCCTCGGTGGAGACACTCCGGGACAGGACACTGTCCTCCTCCGTGGACAGGGAGGGCTCAGCGTTCGATCGACGTCTGGTTGTAATCGAACTTGATGTCGGGAAGGTCCGACAGGTAGACCGAGAAGAAGAAGGCGAAGTTCCCGTTCGGATTGCGGACGAAGTTGAAGCCGGCCCGCCACTCGTGCAGCACTCGCTCGAGGCGCACGACCTGGGATTCGAACTTGTTGTCCGTGATGTTGTACTGCGTGGACCACGACACGCTCCAGAAGGGCGTCGGCGCGAAGGCGGTGCTGAAGCCGAGGCTCTGCTGGGGCTTCTGCTCGACAGCATTGGCCGACGGATTCCGGAACGGCCGCTGCCGGGAGAGGCTGTAGTTGAAGTTCGCGGTGAATCGGCGGTTGGTGCCGGCCCCAATGGTCTGGTCGGCCCCGCCGCCGTAGAAGGACGGTGCCCGCCCGAACCGGCTCTGACTGGCCACGTAGGAGGGTGGTGGCGCCTCTTTGCTCGAGGTCGAGTCCCGTTTGCCACCAAGCCCGAAGAGGCCCAGCACGGACTTCACCGTCCCGCCGGAGATGGCGAAGCTCGCGGTCACGGACTGCAGGAACGGCGAGAAGTGCGAGGTGTCGGAACCGACGTCTCCATTCCAGAGGTCGTGCGTCAGGCTCAGGTTGAAGCCGGGCAGGAGATCGCTCTGGAACTGATTGGTCATCGTCTTGGTGCGCCACCCGGTCCGCCCAGGCAGCTTGGCCTGTTCGAAATCGTACTGCATCGGCGACGTCTGGATGCCCAGGATCCTGAAACGCCTCGCGTTGTCGGCGCCGGTCGGATCCTCGGCGGTCGAGTCCGCGCTCGAGCGCTTGACCGATTTGCCCTCGATGTTCTGCGAAAGCCCGATGCTGAGCAGCTGGGTGGGGTCGGTACGCAGCCTGACCGTTTCTCCGGGGCGCGCGAGCGCCCGGGCAAAGGCCTGGTCGATCGAGGCGGCGGGGCTGTAGCTCCAGCTGATTGTCGGTGAGATGCTGTGCCGGATCCGCTGGATCGGGCCGAATCCGGGGAAGAAGCCGAAAAAGGTCGGCGATGCGGCCAGCGCGAAGTTGAACCGCTTACCCTGACGCACCCATTGGCCTCCGGTGTTCGCGTTCCGGATCATGAAGGCGCCCTGGGTCGTGGCGTTCACGATGCCCACGGTGGGCTGGAGCTTCCAGGTGCCGCGGAGCACCGTCGGGAGATTGATGCCTGTCTGCCAGTCCACGGCGCTCTCGAACGACCCGTTGGTGAACTGACTGACGGTGATGGAGTCGGTCGGGTCCGCCGTGGTAGGATCGGGGACGCGGATTCCGCCGATGACTTTGGGGCCGGTATCCTTCCGGTCGTTGTAGTTGAACGAGTTCTGCCAGTTGAAGCCACCGAACCGGATGGGCGTCTGGAATCCGACGGTGGTCGTGCGGCTGCTCCGCGTGAGTCCGAGCGTATCGATCAGCCCCGAGGGGAGCACCACCGCCTGGGAGACCGGAAAGTTGTTCTCGAGGTTGTTGGTGACGGACAGGCCGGGGGACCAGGTGATGTCCCTCGCGATGTCGATCGGCTTGGGCGACAGAGAGAGGGACGGGAGCTGCATCGTGACGCTCCCGTCCGACAGGTTCTGACGCCGGTTGCCGCCGAGGGCGAGAGTGCCCCAGGCGAAGCGCTTGGAGAAGTTCGCCGCGCTGAGGATCTGCTGGGTTGACTGCAGCGGATCGATCGCGTTGCGCCGCTGCACGAAACCGCTGCTGGTGTAGTTGAAGCTGACGTTGAGCGACGTGGAGAGATTGAAGTTCTGGCGATGGTCCCAGCGGATGTTGGTCGAGCGGCGACCGCCACTCTCCACGGTCTGCCGATATCCGATCGCCCCGCTGAGGAAGCGGTTGATCCAGCGATACTCCGCGGCGCCCCCGTATTCCACGTACCGGTTGGCATACCAGTCGAGTTTGGCCGTGATGTCCAGGTAGTCCGACGGCGCCCAGTAGTACCCGATGTTGGTGATCTGCCGGTTGTACCCCGGGTTCTGCCTGACAATGTCATTCAGCCCGAATCGTGGCACCAGGATGCCCGAGCGCCGCCCCGTCCGCGCATCCTGGAACACGAAGGGGAGCCACAGCACCGGCACATCGCGCACGTAGAGGACCGCCGGCCTCGCGACCATCACCGTCTTCGAGATCCACTTCACTTCCCTGGCGGAGAAGTGATAGTGCGGTTCCGGCAGGTCACAGCTCGTGATCTCGCCCTCGGAGGCGTAGAGCCGGGCAGCGCTCGAGTCCTGCGCCAGGTTGCCGCGCAGGAACCAGTCGGTGGAGCCCTGCTTGAAGCTGGTGAGGGCGTCCGACACGACGCCCCGGCGGATGCAGGTGTTGTAGCGGATTCCGCCGAAGCCCGTGAGCACGGTCTCCTTGTCGAAAAGCGCGGGATCCCCCGTGGCGCGGATGAGGCAGTCCGCCTCCTGATAGGCGATCGAATCCGCCTCCAGCGTCGTCTCCCCCCGCCTGGTGCTCGCCGCCCCCCGCAGGTGCAGGCGCCGCTCGTCCGCGAAGACTGTCGCGGAGTCGGAGCGGAACCGGGTCGACTGGTAGCCCTTCCGCCCCAGCAGGTCGGTCACGACCGAATCGTCAGGCGCGAAGTTTCGTCGGGGCGCCGTCGGCAGGCCGAGCCGCCGGGCCGTGGCGGTATCGACGGCCTGCCCCGGCCGGGGAAGGGTGGGGTCGGCCCGGGTCGTATCGGTGACGGTGATGACCGGCTTCTTCCGTCGCACGGTCGGCACCGGCTCCTGGGCACCCAGCGCTCCGGAGCCAAGCAGGCAGAACAGCAGCACGGCGACTGCAGCAGCCGCCGCCTCGCGAGCCACCTTGCGCCGGTGAATGACCCACGATCCCACGAAGCCGAGCTCGTAGAGCAGCAGGATCGGCACCGTCATCAGGACCATGGAGAGGATGTCGGTCCCCGGGCTGAGGACCGCGCCGGCGGTGGCCGACAGCACGATCGCGAAGCGGCGGAATCGATTGAGACCTCCCGGCGTCACGAGCCCGAGAGCTGCAAGCAGCATGATGACCAGCGGAATCTCGAAGGAGAGGCCCATCGCCAGCACGAGCTGGATGACAAAGCTGAAGTACTCCCCGAACGTGATCAGGTTGACCAGTCCCTCGGACTGGAAGCTGAAGAGGATCGGGAGGGATTGCGGGAGCAGCACGAAGAACCCGAAGGCCGCGCCGCCGAGGAACATCAGTGTTCCGGCGAGGAGCGCCGGGACGACCAGGCGCTTCTCCTTCTCGTAGAGTGCCGGGGAGAGAAAGCCCCAGATCTGGAAGATGATGTAGGGGGAGACCAGCACCAGCCCGACGATCAGCGCGAGTTTCAGCGTGATCATGACGGCTTCCGTCGGGCTGGTCACGACCAGTTTGCCGCCCGTCGCGGTGAGATACTGGGCAATCGGCGCCTTCAGGAGATTGACCACCTGAAAGCGCTGGACCATCCAGTAGCCGACGAGAAAGCCCACTACCAGCGCGAGAAGCGTCCGCACCAGCCGCTGGCGCAACTCCTCGAGGTGCTCGAGGAAGGGCATCTCCGCGCTGGGGCCTGTCATCGGACTCCCTCGCCGCGTTAGCGGCCGAGCGTCTTCAGGCGGTCGCGGGCCAGAGCCGCTTCGTCCGAGCGGGGATAGTCGCGCACGACTCGCTGATACGAGGCGCGGGCCGCTTCGAGATCCTTCCGTCGTTCAGCCAGCAGTCCGAGCTTGTAAAGCGCGCTCGCGGCGCGCGGCGACTGCGGGAAGCTCTCGACCACCTTGCCATAGTACTGGGCCGCGGAATCGGGAGACTCGGCCGCGTAGGTCTCCCCGATGAAGTACGTCGCGTCCGCCGCGCGCGCGTGGGTCGGATACTGGCGCAGCAGCTCCCGGAACCCCATGCGGGCCGTGCCCGGGCTGCCCCGCCGCAGCTGCTGCAGCGACGCCGCGTAGATCTGCTCCGCCGAGGGTGCGCCGGATGGCGGGGGCGCTGCACCCTGGGCCCCCGAGGCTGCCGCCGGTGCGCCGGAATCCGGTGGGGAGGCCACAGGGGTATTCAACTGTTCACTGCGGGCTTCGAGCTGCGTCTGCAATTCGGTGAGCCGTTGCTGACTCTGCCCCGTCAGGGCCTGCACCTGCACCAGCTGCTGCTGGATGCTGATGAGATCGTTGGCGACATCACCCTTGAAGGTCGCTACCTGACGACTGACCTGACCAAGGTTGCGTCCGACCGCATCAAGCGAATCCATGATCCGGCGCTGAGTGGCGAGCAGCTCGCCAAGCTGGCTGGCCCTCGCGGAGTCCGCGCGCTGATTGTCCGCCCGGCTGAGGAGCAGCTGGTCCTCCACCCGGCGCAAGTCGCCCTTGGAGGCACAGCCCCCAAGGGCGACCAGGACGAACAGTGGCGCGAGTGCGTGGATTCCGCGCATCAGGGCATGCGGAGGTTGGTGGCGCCCGCGGGCGGCTCGAACTCGGCGCGGCGATTCTGGGCCCATGAGTCCTCGTCGTGCCCGCTCGCCAGCGGCTTCTCTTCACCGTAGGAGGTGACGGTCAGCCGGGATGCGTCGATGCCCTTGTTGGCCAGGTAGATCTTGACCGCCGCGGCGCGGCGGTTGCCGAGGGCCAGGTTGTACTCGTCCGAGCCGCGCTCGTCCGCGTGCCCGCTGATGGTCACCCGAAGGCTCTGATTCGCGGCGAGGATCGAGGCCTTGCGATCGAGCGTGGCCCTGTCCTCATCCCGGATGTCGGCCTTGTCGAAATCGAAGTGCACCATCGACCCGAGTTCGGTCAGCACCGCGGCCGTGACACGGGCCGCAGCCGCTGCAGCGTCCTCGGGCGTCGGGCCGGAAGGTGTTACGGGCGCAGGCGCCGGGGCGGGCGTCGGGGCCGGCGTGGCGGGTGCGGGCGCCGGCGCAGGCTGCGGAGCGGGCTGCTCGGGCGGCTTCTTGCTGCCGCAGGCCGCGACGACGACAAGGGCAGCAGTCGCGAGAAAGGAACGGAACGGAGAACGCATGCAACCTCCGGGGAAATCAGTTGGTGGCTGGAGCGGGACCCGCGAAGCGCCGGGACCACGCCGGGAGACGGACCTGACCGGTGAACGTGAGCTGACGGATCCGTCCGGTGACGGTATCGATCACCCAAAGCTGACGACGACCGCTGCGGTCCGAAACGAACGCCAGGTGCCGGCCATCCGGCGCCCATGTGGGATCTTCGTTGCGTCCCGAGGATGTCAGCTGACGGACCTTCCGGCTGGCGACATCGACAATGAAGACCTGCGGCGAACGACTGACTTCGCGGTGAAAGACCACGCTGCTGCCGTCGGGGGACCACTCCGGCGCATTGGAGCTTCCGGTCGCACCGAAATCGAACGGGGCCAGCAACTCCTGATCGGTCCCATCGGCGGCCATCACATAGATCTGGGGCTGGCCAGCCCGCGTGGAAACGAATGCCAGCCTGCGCCCGTCGGGGGCGAAGGTGGGGGAAAGATTATCGGCATACCGTCCCACGGTCAACCGCTGAACGCAGCAATTCTGCGCCAAATCCGCAGTGAAAATGTCGGTCCCCGATTCATCGGAGCGGGCGTAGGCGATCAGGCGCCCATCGGGAGAGAACGCGGGCGTGATGTTGAGGCCCGTGCCGGTACCGGTCACCATGATCTTGAGCCCCGTCGCCACGTTGTGCACCACGAGACTCCCGACACCGGCCCCGAAGCGGGTGTAGGCGATGCGGCTGCCGTCGGGGCTCCAGACGGGCGACAGCACATCCTCGCCGGGGGGCGAAAGCTGCGTCGCACCGCCGCCATCGCTGTCGATCCGGTAGAGTCGGCGATCCACCAGGAAGAGCAGCTGGGAGGCCGCATAGCCCGGCGTTCCACTGATCCAGCGTACCACTTCGTCCGATGCCTGGTGGACCGCCATCCGGAATGCGACGTCGAAGCCGGCCGGAAAGACGAACCGCTGTTCCCGCCGCACCGTGCCCTGAACGATGTCGTGGAGACGCACCATCGCTCCCGGACCGTCCGGCACCACTTCCACCGCGTACTCGGCACCCAGGGTCCGGAACAGCGCGTAATTCACCGTGCGTCCGCCGGCGCCCCCGGCGAATCCTCCGCTGTCCTGGGGGCTCAGCGAGATGACATCAAATCGGTCGCTGTAGTCAAGGTCCCGCGCGATGACCGCGCGGGCAGAATCGAGCCCGCGCCCGGGCAACACCACGAGCGCGGGACGCACGCCGGGACGGTACTCGATCCCCACCCGGACGCCGTCCGGCGGCCGCAGCGTGTCCTGGGCACTGAGCAGCGCGGGCAACAGCGTGATCGAACCAATCAGAAACCAGCAACGGCCTGCAGCCATTATTGAGTCCGTGGCGTGAAGTAGAAAGAGACCGGCAGCACATCCGAAGGATAGCCGTCCGGGAGCTGCCCGAAGGCCTTCGAGGTACCCGCTGCCTCGACCGCGCCCTGAGCGGAAAGGTCGAAGGAGAAGCTCCCCGAGGGGCGGATAAGCTTGATCTCGCGAATACTCCCGTCGCGCATGATGAGAAAGCTCACCTCGGCACGCAGCGCGGCGTTGCCGAGGGGCCTCTGCCACCGCCGGTAGACCTCCTGCACGATGTTCCTGAGGTACTCCGGATATGGGAACTGCATGCCGGGCGTACTCACCGTGACAGCGTCGTTCCCGGTGCTCGGCGTCTCACCCGGAAGGGTCTGAGTTCGGGGGGTGGAGGCAGGATTCGGCTCGGTCCGTTGCGGCGGCTTCGGCGTGACCGGCTTCGGCTTGGCGGGAGCTGGCTTCGTCGGTTTGGGCAGCGGCTTGGTCGGCGCCGTCTCCTCGGCCGGTGGCCGCGGCGCCGCCTCCGGAGCGGGCTTCGCATCTGGTGGAGGCGCCGGTGCCGCCACCAATTCGACCGCATACACCGGTGGCCCGGTGTCGATCGCCTTGACCGTGGTCCAGAGGAGCCCGATCGCCACCGCGTGCACCACCACTGTTCCCGTCAGGCCTGCGGCGATCCCTGATCGCTCGCGGCCACCCCCGCGCCGCGACGTCACGGCCGTTCTTCCTCCTCGGCCACGAGACCCACATCGGTCACACCAGAGAGGCGAATGGTGGCCAGCACCCGCACCACCTCCCCATATGGAACGCGCCGGTCGGCCCGCAGATAGACCGACTTCGGCTTCCGGCTCTTCACCAGCGCCGCGAAGGTCATCTGGAAGTCCCGGTAGGACACGGCCGTCTGATCGATGAAGATGCGCCCCTGCTGGTCCACGCTGACCACCATGCCCTCCTGGGCGGTGATCGGGCGCGCCTCAGCCTTGGGCAGTTGGACATCCACGCCGCCCTGCATGATCGGCGCGGCGATCATGAAGATGATGAGCAGCACGAAGGCCACGTCCACCATCGACGTGACGTTGATGTCCGCATTGAGCGGGAGTTCGCCGTGGCCCCGCAGCCCACCGCCGCGTCCGACACCCCAGCCCATCTTACAGCAACCCTTCGCGCGCCATCGTTCCGATCAGCTCGTTGGCGAACCCTTCCAGTTCACCAGCGAACAATCCCAACCGGTTCACGAAGACGTTGTAAGCGATCACAGCAGGGATCGCGGCCGCGAGTCCCGCCACCGTCGTGATCAGTGCTTCGGCGACACCAGGCGCGACGGCACTGATGTTGCCCGAACCGCGCGCCGCAATCCCGATGAAGGCATCCATCACGCCGAGCACGGTGCCCAGCAGTCCCAGCAGCGGCCCGACCGACCCGATCGTGGCGAGCCAGGAGATGAAGCGCGCCATGATGTCGCGCTCGGCGCCGACCTCCTTGCCGAGCACCATCTTGAGCGCCTCGAGCTGGGTCATGGAGAGCGTCCCCGCGGCCGGGGCCTGACCTTCGTCCTTCAGTGCCCCGGGGCGCAGTTCCGTGAAGAAGTTGAGACCCTCGCGGAAGAGCCGATTGTACGGCGACGGGGGCAGCTTCATGACCGCGTGATAGGCGTCCTTGAGTCGGGTGGTCCGTTCCAGCTCCGCGAAGAACCGGTCCGCCTGGGCGCGCACCCGCCGGAACTGCCACCACTTGAGCCCGATGACGAACCACGAGGTGAGGGAGAACACGAGGGTGATCCCGAGGACGACCTTGGTCTCGGGACTCGAGACCAGGACCAGATCCCAGGACGAAGAAGGTATCGATGTGGCGGCCTGAAGCATCGAGAGACCCATCAGGTAGGTTGCTCAGCTACGGAGCGGGCCCTCACCGCTGCGCCGGCTCGGACGCCAGCGGCCTCGATGAGGGCCCGGAGGGGACGCAGGGGGCGTGGCCGAAGCGCACGCCAGATCACGAAGGCAGCTTGGCGATCTGCCGGGCCTCGGTGCCTGCCGGGATGTTGGGCTGCACAATCTTCACCACACGGACGGTCGCTGTCCGCTCGCCGACGTGCACGACCTGCACCGTCGCCATGGCCTCGTTGACGACGGTCGCCGCATCCACCCGGGCGCGGGGAGTCTGCCGCAGCTCGAACAGATCACCCAGCGCGACGCCGTCCTTGCGACCACGGTCGAGAAACAGCACCGCCTGCGGATCGGTGAGGGCTCGATCATCCCGGTGCCGGATGACATGGGCCTTCACGCCATCCGAAATCGGCACGGGGCGAACGTTGCCCGGATCGACGAACCGTTCGGCGGGCACCACGCTCTGGTGATCCCGGACCGCCCCGAAGGCAGCGATGACTTCGGCCTGATTCTCCGGACGGCTCACGTCCGTCACCCGGAGCAGGCCGGTCGGGACCACCACCGTGCCGTAGTTCTGGGTCTCGTCACTGAGCCAGACCGACAGCAGCGTGTCCCCCACCTGGTACTTGCCGCCCGCCGGTGGCACCACCGCCACCGAGCCGTACATCTGGGCGGTTGAGCGACTCGAGACTTCCTCGATCTGGAGCGGCGTGACTGTGCCGAGCACTGTCCCGAAGGGAAGCTTCTGGCCCTCGGTCAGGAATCCGGAGCTGAAGAACTCGGTACGACGGATCGGGCGATACGAGCGCTGCAGCGCATGCTCCAGGCTCGGACCGGTGCTGGCCACACGCCGGCGATCGCCGACGAGCGGTGTGAGGTCCACGCTATCCCGCGCATCGGGAGCAGACGCATCAGCCAGGTCCACCACCTGCGGCTCGTTGAGACCGGCCGCGGCCGGCGGCTCGTCCGGGGCCGCCGAGGCAGTGTCGGCCCCCGTCGTGTCGCCGGCCACCTGATCGCCCTGGGCCATCTGTCCCGGCTGCGCTTCCACCGCCGGACTCGGCGTGTCGGTCGCAGGTACGGCACTGACATCGGCGCCACCGGCCACCCGGAGTACTTCGCCGGGGTAGATCCAGTGCGGATCTTCGACCACGGTCGTATTCAGCCGGTAAATCTCCGGCCACAGGAAGGGGTCGCCGAGATAGGTCCGGGCGAGATCCCACAGGGTGTCACCGGGACGGACGGTATGGGACTCCGGCCGGGCGTTCTGCGCCGAGAGCCCGACCGGGACGCTGAGCGCCACCAGCACGGCCGCCAAGCGGATCCGAGCACAACAGGTCATCACGCTACCCTCTGATGGTGGGAATCGTGGTAAAGCAATATATGACAGGGGGCTCCGACGCGCCACTCAGAGACTACATGAGATTTGAGATGCTAACCGTATGCCCGATCAGGCGTTGGGGCGGGTGATCGGGCTCACAGCCATTCCTCGGGGGTGGCTCGGCGACCGCCGAGGTGGCTTTGGGCGACTCCGACGGGGCTGTCAGGGGGTCGCCGAGCCCTCGGGGGCGGATGCCCGAGGCAGGCCGGCCTGAAGCGGAGCAGCGGCGGTCTTTACCGAGGGTGGCCGGTGCCATGGGGCCCAGGCCATGCACGCTTGGCCCGCGGGCGGCGTGTCCGTCGAGTGATTCCGGGAGTCCCGCCGGAGCGCCTGACAACTGCGCACAGCCACACCGGCTACAACTGCCCGTCGAGGCCGAGCTGGTGGTAGTAGTGCACCACGCTCTCCTGATGTTCGAGCAGCCAGTCGATCGTGGGCTCCTGGCGCATCGCCTTGCGCAGGGCTTCGGCCGTTGCCTCGCGGTGCGTCTGGAAGAGCACGGCGTGATCCAGGTCCTCCGCCTCAAGCACGGCGGGGTCGAGCCAGACCGAGACGATGACCCCGAGTTCGTTCACGCGAGACTTGGGAATGTCACCACTCCGCACGGCATCGAGCACCCCGTTGGCGATCGCCGCCTGCACCGTCCCCATGAGGATGTTGGTGTAGCGGCCGTCGTTCACCGTCACCTTGCTCACCATCAGCGTCGCCGGCTTCACCTGCACGTCGCTGTTGAGAATGGCGAAGACCCGGGAGTGGCCCTTGACCTGATCGCCCAGCAGCGTGGCCAGCGCCTGACCGACCGGCCCGTCCAGCTCGCCGATGATGACTTCCGGCTCGGCCGCGGACCAGCCCTGCTCCGCCTCCACCAGCGCTTCTCCGGTCCGCAACACGATTCGCTCACCCATCTCGGTCACGCCTCTCTCCAGATGATTGTCGGATGGCATCCCAAGTCATCAGCCGCCAGCCACCAGCAGCGACGCTGGCAACCGGCGGCTGAACTCGGGATGTGCGATCTCACTCAGAACGGGAGATCGTCGTCCTCGCCGTCGAGCGCTTCCGGGAAATCCCCGAAGGCCTCCTCCTTGCCTTCCTTCTTGGCAGGTGCGCTGCCGCCGGACGCCGCGGCGCTGGCCCGCGCCGGCGTGTAGCCGCCCTCGCTGCCCCCGCCCTTGCCCGAGAGCATGATGATCTCGCTGGCGATGATCTCCGTCGTGTACCGGGTCTGCCCTTCCTTGTCCTGCCAGGAGCGGTACTCGATCCGGCCCTCCACGTAGAGCTTGTCGCCCTTCTTCACGAACTTCTCGACGACATCCGCGAGCCCGGTGCCGGCGCCCTTGCTGTTGTTCCAGGCGACGACACGGTGCCACTCCGTCTTCTCCTGCTTGTCGCCACCCTGGCCGGACCATTGCCGGCTGGTCGCGAGACTGAAGTTGGCCACGCGACCACCGTTGGCGATGCTGCGGACTTCGGGATCCTGACCGAGGTTGCCGATCAGGATGACTTTGTTCAGGCTGCGACTCACGGGAACCTCCACTGCTGTTGGGAGCAGAATGATTGGCGGACACGCCCCTACGGTAATGCTGGGGCGTGCCGGCCGGTTATCCGAAATCTAGCGCCGGCGTACCTTGATCACGCGCCCCCCGGCAGCGCGAGGCGGAGGACAATCGCATCCTCGACCGGATTGCGGTAGTACCGGGTTCGCCGGCCGATCGGCCGGAACCCGCGATGGGTGTACAGCGCCTGGGCCGTCAGATTGCCCTCGCGGACCTCGAGAAAGACTTCCCTGGCACCGGCCTCGCCCAGGCTCGTGAGGGCCGCATCGAGAAGCCGACTCCCGAGTCCCTGGCCTCGGACCTCTGGCGCGACCGCGAGGTTGAGGATCTCTCCCTCACCGGCGACGGCCCGCGCCACCAGGTAACCATCGACCTCGCCCAGCCGCTCGGCGATGAAGCCGCGACCGAAGGGGGAGGAGAAGAGATCTTCGAACGCCTCCGCGCTCCATGGATCGCTGAAACAGCGCCGCTCGAGGGGCACGAGCCGACGGCCGTCAGCCGTGCGCGCGCGCCGGATCTGCCAGGGGCCGTCCATGGTCCCGCTCCCACTTCGCCTGCGCCTCGGCTGGCCGGCCATACTCCGGTTCCCACGCGCCGACATCCTCTTGCGCGCGCACCCCGCCCGCCGTGCCGACCAGACCGAGGAGCACGCCGGCGTCGGGCCAGCTCGGCTGACCACCGAGGAGGGGGGCAGCAGGCCCGACCAGGATGTAGTCGCCGGGGACACGCGGACCGATCTGATCGGGTGTCAGGACGGTCGGGGCGAGTACGGTGTCCACACGTCCTGGATGGAACCGATAGGCCGCGGCGAAGAGTTCACCCCTGAGCGCATTGCTGACCGCGAGCACTGTTCTGCCCTCAGCGGCCACGGCCCCGGCGGCGCACACCAGGAGCGAAGGCGCCACCCAGAGCGGCATGGGGCGCACCCGGATCAGCGCCTTCGCCACCGAGGCGCCGACCCGGAGACCGGTGAAGCTCCCCGGTCCATCCGCGAGCACGATGCCCTCCAGTTCCGGGTAGCCCGCACCCGCCGCCGCGAGACAGCGTTCGATCGCCGGCAGCAGCGCCGCCGCATGCCGGCGCGCCCCCGCGATGGTCTCACGCGCGAACACGCGCCCTGGCGTGCCGAGCGCCACGGAAGCCTGGTCGGTCGCGGTATCGAGGGCGAGCCACATCAGGGGAGTTCCTCGAGACCGCGACGATCCTCGTCGGGAAGGTGCAGGAAACGGATCCTCCGCGTCGGCCGAGGCAGCCAGGCGCCGGCGCGTTCGGGCCACTCCACGAGAATGGCGTCGCCGTCTTCGAGCAGGGTCTCCCAGTCGAGGTCTGCCGCCTCCTCGGGATGCTTGAGGCGATAGCAGTCGAGATGAAAGACCGGGCCCCTGCGCCCTTCGTAACGGTGCACCAGGCCGTAAGTCGGGCTCGAGCCAGGCTCCTGGACCCCCAGCCCGCGCGCGACGGCCTGCGCGAAGGTGGTCTTCCCCGCACCGAGTTGTCCCTCGAGGACGACGATCGACTTCGGAGCGAGCCGTCGGCCGAGCGCTTCGCCCTCGGCGACCAGTTCCGGCTCCGTGAGCGGGCGGATCATGCCCGCCTTCTGGCGCGTGGCGCGGCCGTCCCGCCGCGGGCCACCTCAGGGGCATCGAGCGCACGGAGTTCGTTCACCTGATCGCGCAGCAGGGCAGCCATCTCGAATTCGAGATTGGCCGCGGCCTCCTTCATCTGCCGCTCCAGCGCCGCGATCGTCTGGGCGCGCTTGGCCGGATCGCGGAAATCGAGCTCGACCAGACGCTCTTCCTTCTTCTTCTCCACTTTCTCGGTGCGGGCATCCGCCACGCGAGTCGTGAGCTTCACCTCTTCGAGCGACTTGATGATCGAACGCGGCGTGATGCCATGCTCCTCGTTGTACGCCACCTGGATCGCGCGCCGCCGGTTCATTTCGGCCAACGCACGTTCCATCGAGCCGGTCATCCGGTCGGCATAGAGAATCGCCTTGCCGTTGATGTGGCGCGCCGCTCGGCCGACCGTCTGGATCAGGGACCGGTCGGAGCGAAGGAACCCCTCCTGGTCGGCGTCGAGGATCGCCACCAGAGACACCTCCGGGAGATCGAGCCCCTCGCGCAGCAGGTTGATACCCACCAGCACATCGAACTCGCCGAGGCGCAGCCCGCGGAGGATCTCCATCCGCTCGATGGCGTCGATATCGGAATGGAGGTAGCGGACCCGTACTCCGGTCTGCTGCAGGTAGTCGGTGAGATCCTCGGCCATCCGCTTCGTCAGCGTGGTGACCAGCACCCGCTCCCGCCGCTTCGCGCGGTCGCGGATCTCGCCGAGGAGATCGTCGACCTGGCCCTTGACCGGCCGGATCATGACCTCCGGGTCGACCAGCCCGGTGGGACGGATGATCTGTTCCACCACATGCCCGTTGGAGAGCCGCAGCTCGAGGTCGCCCGGTGTGGCGGACACTGCGAGAAGCTGGGGCGTGAGCGCCATGAACTCGTCGAAGTGAAGCGGCCGGTTGTCGAGCGCCGACGGCAGACGGAATCCGTACTCGACCAGGGTTTCCTTGCGGGCCCGGTCCCCGTTGAACATGCCGCCGATCTGTGGAAGCGTCACGTGCGACTCGTCCGCCACGACGAGGAAATCGGCCGGGAAGTAGTCGAACAGGCAGGCGGGGCGCTCCCCCTCCTGGCGACCCGAGAAGTGCCGCGAGTAGTTCTCGATGCCGGCACAGGTGCCCACCTCCAGCATCATCTCGACGTCGAAAGTGGTGCGCGATTCCAGGCGCTGCGCCTCCAGCAGCTTCCCCGCCCCGCGAAGCAGCGCGAGGCGCTCGGCCAGTTCGGCGCGGATCAGCTTGACCGCGCGCTCGATGGTGGGGCGCTGGGTGACGAAGTGCTTCGCCGGGTAGATGGCGCAGCGATCGAGGTTCGCGGTGGCCTTGCCGGTGAGAGGATCGATCCGGGTGATCCGCTCCACGGTGTCACCCCAGAACTCGACCCGCACCGCCTGCTCGGCGTATGCCGGGAAGATCTCCACGGTATCACCACGAACCCGGAAGGTCCCCTGCTCGAAGCTCACATCGTTGCGGCCGTACTGGATGCGGACCAGATCGGCGAGCAGGCTGTCCCGCCCCTTCTGCTCGCCCTTCTCGGCCGTCACGAGGAGCTTGCGATACTCCACCGGGTCGCCGAGGCCGTAGATCGCGCTGACCGTGGCGACGATGACCACATCCTCCCGCTCCATGAGGCTCGACGTCGCACGGAGACGAAGGCTCTCGATGTCGGCGTTGATCGAGGCGTCCTTCTCGATGTAGACGTCGGTCGTGGGGACGTACGCTTCGGGCTGGTAGTAGTCGTAGTACGAGACGAAGTACTCGACCGCATTGTTCGGCAGGAACTGACGCAGCTCCCCGTAGAGCTGGGCGGCGAGTGTCTTGTTGTGGGAGAGCACCAGCGTCGGCTTGCCGTAGTTCGCGATGACATGCGCAAGTGTCATCGTCTTGCCGGAGCCCGTGACACCGAGCAGCGTCTGGTACTTCTCGCCCTGAAGCAGCCCTTCGGAGAGCTGGGCGATCGCCCTCGGCTGATCGCCGGCGGGCTCGAAGGGCGCGATGACCTGGAAGGAGGGGCTCGACATGGCGGCCCCAATATACTGGGTTCGGCTTATGTTCGGGAGCCCAGCGCGATGATCCGCTTCCACTGCTCCGCGGTCACGGGCATCACCGAAAGCCGGGAGTTCCGGATCAGCGGAAGTTCTCCCAGCGCGGGATCGGCCTTGATCGTGGCGAGGGGCACCGGATTGCCAAGCTTCGCCTCAGGCGCCACGTCCACCACCACGTGCTTGGGATCGGTCCCCTTCGGATCAGGGTACGCGGCGGCAGCGACCTTCGCCGTCCCGACGACCGACTTTTCGGCACCGGAGTGATAGATCAGCAGCTTGTCGCCCGGTTTCATGCCGCGCAGGTGGATCAGCGCGAGATTGTTGCGCACGCCGTCCCAGACCGCACGTTTTTCAGCGACGAGCCGATCGAAGGAGTAGGTCGACGGTTCGGTCTTGAGGAGCCAGTGGCTGGTCATGGATCTCAGCTGGAGGGATTCGGGGTCGGTCCCTCGCGGCGTTCGACGTCGGTGATGCCCTTCACCTTGCGAATCGCCTTGATGACCTTCGCCAGGTGGGCACGGTTGTCCACCTCGACGACGATGGTACTGAACACGGTGCCATCCTTGGTGGACAGCTCCGCCGCCTTCACGTTGGTGCCGGTCTGGCTGATCGCCTGCATGACGTCGGCATACAGGCCGCGGCGATCCTCCCCGCTGACGGCGAGGCGCACCGCGAACGCCTCGCCCTTGGCCTCCTGCCAGTCGATCTCGACCCGCCGTCCGTCCCCCGTGAGCGTCAGCAGATTGGGGCAGTCGGCTCGATGGATCGAGATGCCGCGGCCCTGGCTCACGTACCCCACGACGGCATCCCCTGGGACGGGCTGGCAGCACTGGGCGTAGCGGACCATGAGGCCCGAGAGGCCCTGGATCCGGATTCCGGAGCCGAGCCGCAGCCGGTCGATGACTCGCCCGATGACTCCCGGCTTCGGGTCCTGGAGATCGTCCGCCGCGACATCCGGATAGAGCGCCTTGATGCCCTGCATGATGCTGACGTCGCCCCGACCGAGGGCGATCTCGAAGAGCCGGCCGTCGGCGAGACCGAGCGACTCGCCCGCGCGGCGGAGCTGGTCGTTGTCCGGCGTGGCGAGCCGGCGCCGCTTGGTCTCGCGCGAGAGGAGCTCGCGGCCGAGTTCCTGGGCCTCCTGATCCTCCTGATGGCGGATCCAGGCCTTGATCTTGTGCCGGGCGCGCGCCGTCTTGACGTGCGCGAGCCAGTCGCGGCTCGGCCGGGGCGCCGGGCCGGTGAAGACCTCCACGGTATCACCGTTCTTGAGCTCGCGATGCAGCGGCGCGATCCTGCCGTTCACCTTGGCACCCTGGCAGCGCATGCCGACGTCGCTGTGCACCATGAAGGCGAAGTCGATCGGGGTCGCGCCCTTCGGGAGCTGCTTCACGTCCCCCTTGGGCGTGAAGACGAAGATCTCGTCCTGGAAGAGATCGACCTTGAGGAACTCGAGAAATTCCTCCGGCGTGTGGGTGTCCTGCTGCAGCTCGAGGAGCTGGCGGAACCAGCCGAAGTGCGCCTCGATGTCCCCACCCTTCTTCGCGTCAGTCTTGTAGAGCCAGTGCGCGGCGATACCGTACTCCGCCGTGGTGTGCATGTCCTGGGTGCGGATCTGCACCTCGAACAAATGACCACCGGGACCGAAGATGGTCGTATGCAGCGACTGATAGGCGTTCGACTTCGGCGAGGCGATATAGTCCTTGATGCGCTCCTGCAGCGGGGTCCAGTTGTGATGGATGATCCCGAGGACGTGGTAGCATTCCTGGACCGACTTCACGATGACCCGGACCGCCATCAGGTCGTAGATCTCGTCGAACGGCTTGTTGCGTCGCTTCATCTTCTGGTAGATCGACCAGAGATGCTTCGGCCGGCCAGTGACCTCGTACCAGGTGATCCCCGCGGTCTTCAGTTCGTGCTCGAGCGGAATCTGGAGCTTGAGGATCATCTGCTCCCGCTCGGCCTTCTTGGCCACGATCGCCTGGATCAGCGTCTTGTAGTCTTCCGGCTCGAGATAGCGGAAGGCCAGATCCTCGAGTTCGGCCTTGATGCCGGCCATGCCGAAGCGATGCGCGAGCGGCGCGTAGATCTCGCGGGTCTCGGTCGCGATCCGGAGCTGCTTCTCCGGGGGCATCGGGTCGAGCGTCCGCATGTTGTGCAGCCGGTCGGCCAGCTTGATGATGATGACCCGGGCATCCTTCGCGATCGACAACAGCAGCTTCCGGTAGTTCTCCACCTGCTGTTCGGCCGTGGAGCGGAAGGTCAGGCTGGAGATCTTGGTGAGGCCGTCCACGATCCCGGCGACTTCAGGGCCGAATTCGCGGGCGATATCCTCGGTCCGGATGTCGGAGTCCTCGACCACGTCGTGCAGCAGCGCGGCCACGATCGAGGTGGTATCGAGCAGCTGCTCGACGAGGGTCCGCGCCACCGCGATGGAGTGCTGGATGAAGTCCTCGCCCGACACACGCTTCTGGCCCCGGTGGGCCGAGGCGCTGAACCGGAGGGCGCGATCGATCTGCTCGAGGTCCAGCCGGTCGGCATGGCGCTCGAGGAGGACGCGGAATTCCGGGGCGATGTCAGGCAGCGTTCCAGTCACAGTAGTCCCGCAGTCACGAAGCTCAGGAAACGGTCTCCCGCCACGATCACATGATCGTACACGGGCAAATCAAGCAGACGACCCGCCTCGACCAGCTGACGAGTGACTGCCCGGTCCTCCGGCGAGGGCGAAGGGTCGCCGCTCGGATGATTGTGCACCACGATGATCCCGGCCGCCGCCTCGGCGATCGCGGCCCGGAACACCTCGCGCGGGTGAACCAGCGCACTGTTGAGCAACCCGCGGGTCACCAGCACATCGCGCCGTACCCGGCTCTGGCTGTCGAGCGCGAGTACGTGAAACTCCTCGACCGCCAGATCCCTGAGCCTGGGCCCGAGCAGCGCTGCCACATCGGCGGGATCTCGCACCCGGGGCTGTGATGGCCGCTGTTCCTGCAGGACACGGGCCGCCAGCTCGAAGGCGGCAAGCAGTCTCGCCGCCTTGGCAGGTCCGACCCCGCGGGTCCGGGTCAGCTCGGCCGGCGGCCGCGCGGCGAGGCTCCGCAGCGAGCCTCCGCCCCGCTCGAGCAGGGAGTCGGCGACCTCCCGCGCCGCCACTCCCGCTTCTCCCGTCCCTAGCAGGATGGCGACAAGTTCGGCCGACGTCAACGCGGAGGCCCCGAGGGCCCAGAGACGCTCCCGGGGCCGGTCGGGGGACAAAGTGGCTGGGTCGGGGTGGCTCATCCCCCAAAATGGCATCGGGGCTGGCGCGTCCGGTCACCCGGAAAACGCACCGGGACCGGGATGCGGCGGTGTCCGGATGTCAGAACCCCCGGGATGATGGTCCCGGGGGTTTCATGGTCCTGCCAGCCACCCGACCATCGAGGTGGCGAACCGCTATTTCCCGACCCCATGGCACTTCTTGTACTTCTTGCCCGAGCCACAGGGGCAGGGATCGTTGCGGCCTACCTCGCCCTGGGGTCCACCGACGGAACTCGGGACGAGCGGCCCCCGGTTGGTGGTCACGACGGGGGGCGTCGGGAGTCGGGGCCCGACCGAGGGCGGCGGCGGAGCGATGGCCGCCTCCCGTGCATCAGGCGCAAACATGTCATCCGCTCCGGTCGACGCCGGAACCGCGCGCGGCGGCGGAGGCGGCGGGGCCACGGGCCGCTGCGGTTCGGCCGAGACCTGGATCTTGAGGAACCGCTCGGTGAAGCTGGCATGGATGTCCCGCATGAGGTCTTCGAACATGTCGAAGGCCTCCTTCTTGTACTCCACCAGTGGATCGCGCTGGCCGTAGGCGCGGTACTGGATGGCGTTCCGCAGCTGATCGAGATCGTAGAGGTGGTCCTTCCACTTCTCGTCGAGCACGGTCAGCATCACGGTCGAGAGCACCTGGCCATCCACATCGGTGGCGCCGACCTGGCCGCCAAATTCCTGCAGGTACGCGATCTTCCGCTGGAAGGCCTCGTGGCCAGCGGCCTTGGCCGCCGCGGTGATCTTATCCGCCGTCGGGGTCTTCCCCTGATCGGTGACGTCGGGGACCTCGATCATGAACTGCAGCATCAGCGACTGCTGCAGCCCGCCCCGGTCGTAGTCCTCCGGCTTCTGGGCCTCGAGCAGCGCCATCGCAACGGCGCGCTCCATGGCCTGGTCGACCATCCGTATCGCTTCGGCCTTGATCTGCTCGCCCCGCTCGAGGGCGAAGAGCCGCAGCGAGTAGACGACGTCCCGCTGCTGATTCATCACGTCGTCGTACTCGAGCAGCCGCTTGCGCGACTGGAAGTTCTGGAGTTCGACGCGCTTCTGCGCCTGACTGATCGCGCCCGTGACCCACGGATGCGAGATCACCTCGCCCTCCTCCGCGCCGCCCTTGTCCATCCAGCCGGCGATGCGGTCCGACCCGAAGAGGCGCATCAGGTCGTCTTCGAGGGACAGGAAGAAGAGCGACCGTCCCGGATCGCCCTGGCGGCCGGAACGCCCGCGCAGCTGGCGGTCGATGCGGCGTGACTCGTGGCGCTCCGTGCCGATGATCTGCAGGCCGTCCACGTCCTCCACCTTCGACACGTCCGGGCCGAGTTTGATGTCGGTACCACGGCCGGCCATGTTGGTGGCGATCGTGATCGCGCCCCGCTGCCCGGCGCCGGCGACGATCTCCGCCTCGCGCTGGTGGTACTTGGCGTTGAGGACCTCGTGCTTGAGCCCGCGCCGCTTGAGCTGCCGGGAGAGCGTCTCCGACACCTCGACGGTGACGGTACCGATCAGGCACGGGAGCCCGGCGTTGTGGAGCCGCTCGATCTCATCGAGGATCGCGTTGGTCTTCTCGCGGCGGGTCTTGTAGATCCGGTCTTCCTCGTCCACCCGCTTGATGGGGCGATTGGTGGGGATGACCGAGACCTCGAGGCCGTAGATCGTGAAGAACTCCTGCTCCTCGGTCTCGGCCGTACCCGTCATGCCGGCGATCTTGTCGTACATCCGGAAGTAGTTCTGGATGGTGATCGTCGCCATCGTCTGGGTCTCGCCCTTGACCTGCACTCCCTCCTTGGCCTCCACGGCCTGGTGCAGTCCGTCCGACCAGCGCCGCCCGGTCATCACGCGGCCGGTGAACTCGTCCACGATCACCACCTGCCCGTCCTGTACCAGGTAGTCCACTTCCTTCTCGTAGAGGACGTGGGCCTGGAGCAGCTTGTGGATGATGTGGAGCTTCTCGCTCTTGATGGCGTATTCGCCCTCGACCTCGCGCCGCTTCGCGACCCGCTCGGCGGGCGTCAGCGACGGGTCCCGATCGATCCGATGGACCTCCTCCGAGATGTCCGGCACCAGGAAGAGCCCGGGCTCATTCGGGGACATGGCGGCCGCGCCCTGATCGGTGAGATGGACCGAGTGGCCCTTCTCATCGAGGACGAAGAACAGCGCTTCCTCGAGGTCGCGCATCCCCTGCTGCCGCATCGGCAGCTTGCGGTCGGCGATATGGTCGAGCTCGACCCGCTGCACCGCGGCCTTCACGCCCTGCTCGTTCAGCAGCTTGAGCAGCTTCTTGTTCTTCGGCATGCCGAGCCGGGAGATGTAGAGCTTCCGCGCGGCATCCATGGCGGTCTTCGGATCGGCCAGGAGCGGCTCTGCCTCGGCGATCAGCGTGCTGACCACACCGTTCTGCCGGCGCACGAGTTCGACCACCTGCCGGTTGAACTGGGCGTACTTCTCGTCGTTCTCGTTGCCGACCGGGCCGGAGATGATCAGCGGCGTCCGCGCCTCGTCGATGAGGATCGAGTCCACCTCGTCGATGATCGCGTAGGCGTGCTCGCGCTGGACCCGCTGGTCCAGCGAAAACACCATGTTGTCGCGGAGATAGTCGAAGCCGAATTCGTTGTTGGTGCCGTACGTGATGTCGGCGTTGTACGCGGCCCGCCGATTGGGCGAACTCGGCTCGGTGTCGTCGAGACAGCCGACCGTGAGCCCGAGGTAGGTGTAGACGTGCCCCATCCACTGGGAGTCGCGCCGGGCCAGGTAGTTGTTGACCGTGACCAGGTGGGATCCGCGCCCCGCGAGGGCGTTGAGATAGAGCGGCAGCGTCGCGACGAGGGTCTTGCCTTCGCCCGTCGCCATCTCGGCGATGCGGCCCTGGTGCAGCACGATACCGCCGATGAGCTGCACGTCGTACGGCACCATGTCCCAGATCAGCTCGCGGCCGGTCACCGTGACCGTGGTGCCGACCAGGCGACGGCAGGCCTCGCGGACCGTTGCGAAGGCCTCAGGCAGGATCTCGTCGAGCGCGGCGGCAAGCGCCTTCTTCAGGCGCTCTTCGAGGTCGGAGAACCGGGCTTCGAGCTTGTCGCGCTCGACGGGATCGGCGCAGTCGTGGCGGAGCTGGCGCACCTCTTCCAGCTCACGCCGGAGCGCGCCGGTACGCTCCGCGATGATCTCGCGGAACCGGGGGGTCTGGGCCTTGAGCTGCTCTTCGGAGTAGTCCTTGAGCACCGCCTCGTGTCGCTTGATGGCGTCGACGAGGGGCTGGACCTTTTTCACTTCCCGCTGGAACCGGGTGCCGAAGAGCTTGGTGAGCGGCTTCTGAAGGAAATCAAGCATCGGGCAAATATAACCGGTCCGCGGCGATACACTCCGCGACAGGGTCAGGCACCCAGTAGCGGATCGAACGCCCTTCGGCAACCCGCTGGCGGATTTCGGTGGCGGAGATGTCCACTGCGGGCACCGTCACCCCGCGAACCGGCCAGGGCAGCCGGGGGACGGGTACCCCGGGACGGGCAAAGACGACCAGGGTCGCCAGCGTGGGAAGCGCCTCGGCCTGATACCAGGTCGCCATGTCCCGGGCGGCATCGGCCCCGACAAGCAGGGCAAACTCCCGACCCGGCTCCCGCGTCCGCAGGGCTCGAAGCGTGTCGACGGTATACGACGGCCCCGTGCGCTCGAGTTCGGCGGTTTCCAGGCGGAATCTGGGCTCACCCGCGATCGCGAGTGCCACCATCCGGGCACGGAGCTCGGCAGGTGCAAAGTGCCGCCCGATCTTGAAGGGCTGTTCCCGCGCCGGGACGAAGCGCAGCTCCTCGAGGCCCAGGACGTCGACGACGGCCTGGGCGGCAAGGAGATGCCCATGATGAATGGGATCGAACGACCCGCCGAAGACACCGATCATGCGAGCCCCTGGGCCGGCGGCGTGGACGGCCCGGCCTAGCTCCCCGCGGGCGGGGAGGCGGGCGTCGAATCCGTGGGCGCCGGGCAGCTCGCGTCGACGCCCGGCGCACTTGGATGGTACCGGCGGATGTAGCCGCAGGTCTCCCTCATGTCCTCGGCGTACCCGACTTTGCGATACGATTCGACCAGCCTGAGCAGCACGGCCGGCGTGATGGCCGCTCTGGGGTAGGTCGCGGCGATGTCCTTGAGGTAGAGAATCGCGGAGTCGTATGCCTTGAGCTTGTAGTAGTAGTCCGCCGCCTTGAATTCCTTGCGGGCGAAGAACTCCTCGAGCTCGGCGATGCGCAACCGTCCCCGGGCCGTGGCCGGAGAATCGGGATACCGGTTCAACAGTTCCTGGTAGGTCGCGAGCGCGGTCTGCCCGTAGGTAGGATCGAGTTCCGGCCGGCGCCAGAGATCGGCGTAGGCGTCACCCGCCCGGAGCAGCGCATCGGGGGCGAGAACCGCATCAGGGGTATCGTCCGCCACCTTCCGGAACTCCCGTGCCGCCTGCAGCTGACTCTTCTGCCCCATGTAGCATTCCGCCAGCCGATAGCGCGCTTCGATGGCGAGCGTATCCCGGTCGGGGACCTCGAGCGTCACGCGCTCGAGGAGCGTCGCCGCCTTCCCCCAGTGCCCCCGGGCAAACTCCCGCTTGGCCCTCACCCACAGGGCCTCGACTTCTTCGCGGGAGATGGCGGTCGTGGCCGGCGACGGGCCGGTCACGGGCTTTGCGCCCCGGTGGCCACAGGCTGCGGCCAGCAGAGCCAGCGCGGTGAGGGCCGCGCGAGAAGGCAAACGCACTGGTTTCCATCCTCTCATCACTGGGAATCCGCCGACGCGGCCTTCGCGCCAAGCTGCGCGAGGCGCGCTGAAGCCAGCGTGACGATGGAATCACTCGCCCCTGGCTTCATGGCGTCCTGAAACGCGATCGTCGCGCCAAGCAGGTCCCCCTGCACGATCCGCGCGTCTCCAATACCGATCAGGGCACGCCGCCCCGACTCCGAGGTCGAGTCATTCGCCACGACCCGTCCGAACCACTGCAGCGCCACCTCCGGCTTCTGCACCAGCAGCGCCTCGAGGCCGAGTTGCACTCCACACACCCCCAGCCCGTTGACGGCGCGCTGCCGGAGAATGGCATCACGTGAACGGCGCAGCACCGTCTGGAACACCTCGGCGGCATCGGCGCACGCCGTGGTGCTCTGCAGGGCACTCCCGAACTGGATCAGCACCTGGTCGACCGCGGCCGCGTCGCCGGCCGCGGCGAGCGCGTTGGGCCCGATGCCCACCGCCTGGGTGGGCTGCAGTCGGCCGCTCTTCACCAGCGCGATCGTATGCCGGGGACTGACCCGCTCCGGCGCCAGTCGCCGGAGGTCCTCGACCGCCTCCTCGAGAGCCGCGCTCACGGCGGCCTGATCCGCGGCACGCGCCACCTGTTCGAGACCCCGGGCCGCCTCGGTCACGCGGCTCGGATCGGCGCTGGCCAGATGTTCATACGCCTGGGCCGCCTCCCGGTACTCGCCGGCCTTGAGGGCCGCCGAGCCCAGCTTGGCCCAGACGCCCGCCGTGGCATCGGTACGGCTCGCGGCGCGGTATTCGTCGAGCGCGGTGGCGTACTCGCCCAGACCGTACGCGGTGTCACCCAGCCGCTCGTGGTCCGCGGCCGAGCCGGCGCAGGCCACCAGAACGACGAGCGACAGGGCCCAGCGTTTCACTCGCTGGTCCGCTCCAGCATCGCGAGGTAGGCCTCGACGCGGGCATTCTTGGGCCGGGCCAGCAGACAGTCCCGCCAGACCTGCTGGGCGCCCGCCGCGTCCCCCGACAGGTAGCGGGCGAGCCCGAGGGAGGCGAGCGCATCGACGAAGTTCGGGCGATCCCCGACGACGCGCTCCAGTTCCTCGCGGGCGGCGAGGACATCGCCGGATTCGAGCAGGGCGCGGGCCAGTTTGTAGCGCAGGTCGGCGAAGTTCGGTCCGAGCTCGACGGCGCGGCGGTACTGCTCGATCGCCAGCGCCATCGCGCCTGACTCGGCGTAGGCGGCCGCGAGGAGCGCGTGATGATTGGCCAGATTCGCCGCCACGTGCGCCGGGAAGCCGGACTCCTGCGCCGCATTGTGGGCGGCGGCGTGGCGGAAGGCATCCTCCGCCTCCTCGGTCCGGCCGAGGTCGTTGAGCAGGATCCCCCGGTGGATATGGGCCTCGATGTACCGGGGATTCAGCTCCAGCGCCTTGCCGAAGTGCTCCAGCGCGCGTTGGGGCTGGCCCAGCATGGCGTAGCTCAGTCCGAGCAGGTGGTGGCAGTCGGCGAAGTCTCTGCCGGACTCCACGATTTCCCGGAGCAGATGCACCGCGCCGTAATAGTCCTGCAGCGCGAAGCGCTCGCGGGCCTGATTGATCAGCGGTTCGTCACTGACGCGCATGAGTCTCCCGGAACCAGGCGACGAAACGGCGAATCCCCTCGGGGAATGGCGTGGCCGGACGATACCCCAGCATCCGGCCGGACTTGGTCAGATCAGCGGAGGTGAGCCGGACATCCCCCGGCTGGCGCCCGCCCCGCTCGATCCGGGCGTCCAGCCCCAGGGCGGCGGAAATCTCGGCGATCATCCGCGAGAGCGCTATGGTCTCGTTGCCACCGAGGTTGAAGGCCTCGAGGCCCACCGGCGCCCCCTCCGTCCAGTCGAGGGCGGCGATGACGCCGCTCACGATGTCATCAATATAGGTGTAGTCGCGCGCCTCGCTGCCATCTCCGAACATCGTGATCGGCTCCCCGGCGCTTATGCGGCGGGTGAAGCTGTGGATCGCGAGGTCGGGACGCTGGCGCGGCCCGTAGACGGTGAAGAAGCGGAGGGACGCCACCTTCAGGCCATGGTGCGGGGCGAGCGCCTCCAGGACCAGTTCCCCGGCCCGCTTGGTCGCCGCGTAGGGCGAGATCGGGTGCACTGCCGCGGCATCTTCACGGAACGGGGGCGTCGTGTCGTCCCCATAGACCGAAGAGGAGGAGCCGAAGACGAAACGGGTCACCCCCGCCTGACGAGCGGCATCGATGAGCGACTGGGTGCCGGTGATGTTCGCACGGACATAGCCCGAGGGGTCCTGCAGCGAAGGCCGCACGCCCGCCTTGGCCGCGAGGTGGACGACGACGGTATCGGGAGTCAGGAGGCGAAGGACCGCCTCGGTGTCGAGGATGTCGGTTTCGCTGAAGTTGAACCCTGCGTGCGAGCGCGGGCCCGCGAGATTGCGCTCCTTGATCGGCCGGGCGTAGAAGGGATCGAAGTTGTCGATGCCGGTGACGAGGTCACCCCTGGCGAGAAGCTGCTCGGCCAGATGCGATCCGATGAAGCCTGCGGCGCCCGTGAGAAGAACCCGCGTCATCGGCCGAGGACGCCCGCGAAGTAGGCGATGGTGTGCTTGAGGCCCTCTTCGAGCGAGACCTTCGGCTCCCAGCCCAGCAGGGTCCGGGCCCGGGTGATGTCGGGCTTGCGTACCTTCGGATCGTCGGTCGGCAGCGGGCGCTGCTCGATCTTCGACTTCGAGCCGGTCATCTTGAGCACCAGCTCGGCGAGCTGGCGCACCGTGAATTCGTTCGGATTGCCGATGTTGGTCGGATCGGTGAGGTCGCTCATGAAGAGCCGGTAGATGCCGTCGACCTCGTCGGAGACGTAGCAGAAGGACCGGGTCTGCTGCCCCTCGCCGTAGACCGTCAGCGGTTCCCCCTTGAGCGCCTGCACCACGAAGTTGGACACCACCCGGCCGTCCCGCGCCCGCATCCGGGGCCCGTAGGTGTTGAAGATCCGGATGATGCGGGTATCGATGTGATGATACCGGTGATAGGCCATCGTGATGGCCTCGGCGAAGCGCTTCGCCTCGTCGTAGACGCCCCGCGGACCGACCGGATTGACGTGCCCCCAGTAACTCTCCGGCTGCGGGTGCACCTGGGGATCGCCATACACCTCGGAGGTCGAGGCCAGAAAGAACCGCGCCCCTTTCGCCTTGGCGACTCCGAGCGCGTTGTGGGTGCCCAGCGAGCCGACCTTCAGGGTCTGAATGGGGAGTTCGAGGTAGTCGATGGGGCTCGCCGGCGAGGCGAAGTGCAGCACGCCGTCCAGGGGGCCATCGATGCTGATGTACTTGCTGACATCGTGCAGGATGAACTGGAACTTCGGGTTGCCCTCGAGGTGCGCGATGTTCTCGCGGGCGCCGGTGATCAGGTTGTCCATGCCGATCACCTCGTGGCCATCGGCCAGGAAGCGATCGGTGAGATGCGAGCCGAGGAACCCCGCCGCGCCGGTGATCAGGACTTTCATGACGCCTTCTTCCGGCCGATGCCGTGATAGGTGAAGCCCTGGGCGCGCATGCGCGCGGGATCGTAGAGATTGCGGCCATCGACCACCAGCGGCTGGCGGAGCAGCGCCTTCACCCGCTCGAAGTCCGGGTTGCGGTAGACCAGCCACTCCGTCACGATCGCGAGGGCGTCGGCGCCGTTGGCCGCGCTGTAGGGATCGGCCGTATAGACGATGCGGTCGCCGAAGACGTCGTGCGCCGTCTCAATCGCCTTGGGGTCGTGGGCCTGCACCCGGGCTCCGGCGGCGAGCAGCCCCTCGATCAGCGGAATGGCCGGGCTCTCGCGCATGTCGTCGGTTTCCGCCTTGAAGGCGAGTCCCCACACCCCGATCGTCTTGCCGGCGAGTCCCTGCGGGAAGGCGCCTCGCAGCTTCTCGAGCAGCACCAGCTTCTGCTTCTCGTTGACACTCTCGACCGCGTCGAGAATCTCGAAGTTGAGCCCGACATCCCGGCCGGTGCGGATGAGCGCCTTCACGTCCTTGGGGAAGCAGGACCCGCCATACCCGGGACCGGGAAAGAGGAAGGCCTGGCCGATCCGCTTGTCGGTCCCGATGCCCTTGCGCACGTCGTTGACGTCGGCGCCGACCCGCTCGCAGAACATGGCGACCTGGTTCATAAACGAGATGCGCGTCGCCAGCATGGCATTCGCGGCGTACTTCGTCACCTCCGCCGACGGGATGTCCATGAAGAGCACCGGATTGCCCGTGCGGACGAACGGACCGTACAACTCCGCCATCGCTTCCCGCGCCTCCTCGGTGTCGATCCCGATCACGATGCGATCCGGCTTCATGAAGTCGTCGATCGCGGCGCCCTCCTTGAGGAACTCGGGATTGGAGCAGACGCTGAACGCCGCCGTGGTTTCCGACGCGATGGCCGCGCGCACCTTCTCGGCGGTGCCGACCGGCACCGTCGACTTGGTGACCACGATCTTGTGATTGTTCATGTGTCGGCCGATCGTCTTGGCAACCGCGAGCACGTGCTGCAGGTCCGCCGATCCGTCCTCACCCGGCGGGGTCCCGACCGCGATGAAGACCACGCGCGAGCGTTCGACCGCGGCGCCGACATCGGTCGTGAAGTTGAGCCGGCCCTCCGCCTGATTCCGGCGGACCATGTCCTCGAGTCCCGGCTCGTAGATCGGAATGTCGTTCGCGCGCAGGCGCTCGATCTTGCGGGCATCGATGTCCACGCAGACCACATCGTTGCCAGTTTCAGAGAAGCAGGCCCCGGTCACCAGACCGACGTAGCCACTCCCGACGACCGCGACTTTCATCCTCGCCTCGCTGCGCTTACTGGTAGAAAACGTTGACGGCGCTGACCACCGCGTCCTGCTGGGCGTCGGTCAGCTCGGGATAGATCGGAATCGAGAGCACGCTGTCCATCGCCGCCTCGGTCACCGGCAGATGTCCCCGGCGGTACCCGAGGTGCGCGAAGCACGGCTGCAGATGGAGGGCGAGCGGGTAGTAGACCGCGCAGCCGATGCCCTGCGCCTTCAGGTGCGCCACCAGCGCATCGCGCCGCTCGGCCCGGAGGGTGTACTGGTGGAAGATGTGTTCGTTCAGCGGATCGACTCGCGGTGGACAGATCGCCGGGTTGCCGGCGAAGGCCTCCGAGTACCGTGCGGCCTTCTCCCGGCGGGCCGCACTCCAGGAGGCCAGATGCGGCAGCTTCGCGAGCAGCACCGCCGCCTGCACTGTGTCGAGACGGCTGTTGAATCCCACCTCGTCGTGGTGGTACTGCTTGGCCCCGCCGTGCGTGCGGAGCCGGCGCAACCGGTTGGCGAGCGCCTCGTCCTGCGTGACCATCATCCCGCCGTCGCCCCAGCCGCCAAGATTCTTGCTCGGGAAGAACGAGAAGGCGCCCACCTGTCCGAGCGAACCGGCGACCCGCCAGGCCCCGTCGATCTTGCGCCGGGCGCCGATCGCCTGCGCGGCATCCTCGATGACGGGAATCCCGTGGCGCTCGGCGATGGCGAGAATCGCTTCCATCGCGGCCATCTGGCCGAAGAGATGGACGACGACGATGGCGCGCGTGCGCGGCGTGATCGCCGCTTCGACCGCGGCAGGGGAAAGGTTGAAGGTCGCGGCGTCGATGTCGACGAACACCGGCGTGCCGCCGGTGTTGTGAATCGTGCCCGCGGTCGCGAAGAAGGTGAACGAGGGCGTGATGACCTCGTCGCCCGGCTTGAGCCCGAGCGCCCGAAGCGGCAGCAGCAGCGCATCGGTGCCGCTGGCACAGCCGATCCCGTACGTCGCGCCCGAGAGCTCGGCGATCGCCTGCTCCAGCATCCCGACCTCTTCACCAAGGATGAAATGCTGACGCTCCACCACCCGCATGAGGGCAGGAACGACTTCATCCTTGATCGCCTGATACTGGGCGACCAGATCGAGCAGCGGAACGTTCAAATCAGGCCTCGCGGGGGACGACGGATCATGGCCGGACGACGGCCCTGACTCCGGCAAGTTCAGGGCCAGAAAATCGCCCGAAACCTAGCGGCGGTCCTGAGGGGGGTCAATCAACCGAAGTGCGCCCTGCTCTTCACGATACGTCGCTCCGCAGCTGCCGCAGCTCGCGGCCCTGTCGCGCAGATGCAACCGTTCACCGCACTGGCACATCCACCCCACCCGCCGCGCCGGGACACCGACCATCAGCGCGAAGGCCGGGACGTCGCTGGTGACCACCGCGCCAGCGCCAATGAAGGCGTACTCGCCCAGGGTGACCCCGCACACGATCGTGGCGTTGGCGCCGATCGACGTCCCCCGCTTCACCAGGGTGGGCCGGTACTCGTGCTTGCGGGAGACGTGACTGCGGGGATTGTTGACGTTGGTGAAGACGCAGCTCGGTCCGCAGAAGACGTCGTCCTCGAGGGTGACCCCCTCGTAGATCGACACGTTGTTCTGCACCTTCACGTTGTTCCCGAGACGGGTGCCCGGCATGACCACGACGTTCTGCCCGAGATTGCACCGCTCGCCGATCACGGCGCCCGGCATCACGTGGCAGAAGTGCCAGACCTTGCTCCCCTTGCCGATGACGGCGCCCTCATCGACGTAGGCGGATTCGTGCACGAAGACGTCACTCATGACTTGCCTCGAAGGTGCCATCCGGCTTCACGATCTTCACTTCGGTCTCCAGCTCGACATGGAATCGCTCGCGCACCGCCGCGCGGGCGCGGGCAATCAGCCGGCGGATGTCGCTCGCGCTCGCTCCGCCGGTATTCACGAAATAGTTCGCGTGCATGGGGGAGATCTCCCCCCCACCCTCCCGAGCTCCCTTGAGCCCGGAGGCTTCGATCAGCTGCCCCGCCGTCTTGGGCCCTTCCCTCTGCTGCCAGCTCGGGCCACCCGGATTCTTGAAGACACTCCCGCAGCAAGGCTGATTGAATGGCGTCCCCTCCTGCCGCCAGCGGAACAGCTCGGCCACCTCCGCCTGGATCGCGGCGGGGTCGGTCTCGGCCAGTTGCACCGTGGCCTCCAGGACCACCCGTCCTTCAAGCCCCGCATGGCGGTACTCGAACGGGATAGCCGAGCGGGGGAGCACCGTCTCCCGGCCGTCTGCATCGACGACCAGCACACTCTCGACCACGCCCGCCCAGTCGCCGCCGTGACAGCCGGCATTCATGTAGACACCGCCACCCACCGTGCCGGGTACCCCAACGAACCGGTGCAGCCCGGCGAACCCCGCTTCCGCCGTCTTCCGTGCCGCGAGCGGCTGCGGCAGCCCCGCGCCGGCGCGCCACCGTCCCTGGCCCAGCGGGGCCAGCGCGTCCAGGCCCTTGCCGAGTCGCACCACCAGGGCATCGAGACCCTCGTCCGGCAGCAGCAGATTCGACCCGAGCCCGAGTGCAAACCAGGGCACCCCCTCCGCACGGGCGAGCCGAAGCGCCGCCCCGACATCGGCACTGGACCGCGGCAGCAGCATCGTCGCCGGGCCGCCGATCCGGTAGGTGGAGTAGCGTCCGAGCGGCTCGGCCTCGCGCACCTCCCCCTGCACCACGGCACGCAGGCGGGCGCCGAAGCCGGGGTCGCGCGCCGTGGTCATCCCTCGCCGCGGGCCCTGCGCGCGATCTGGTGCCACTCCTGCAGCGAGCAGACCTCGCGATTGCGGCTGCGGAGCGCAATGATCGCATCACACGCCGCCGAGGCCGCCGACATCGTCGTCGTGTATGGCACCCGCTGCGCCAGCGCCGCGGCCCGGATGGTGTAGTCGTCCTGCTGTGTCAGCTTCCCGAGCGGGGTGTTGATGAGCAGGCCGATCTGCCCCGACACCAGCAGGTCGATCGGATTCGGGCGGCCCTCATAGACCTTGAGGACCCGCTCGGCGGGAATGCCCCGCACCCGGAGATGCCGTGCCGTTCCCTCGGTCGCGAAGATCGTGAAGCCGAGCTCGTGCAGTCGCCGGGCGATCGGCACGACGCTCACCTTGTCGTGATCGTTGACGGTGATGAAGACGCCGCCCTCCATCGGGAGCTCGCCGTCGGCCGCGTGCTGCGCCTTGGCGTACGCCATCCCGAAGGACTCGGCGATGCCCATGACCTCACCCGTGGACCGCATCTCTGGGCCGAGGATCAGGTCGACGCCGTGCAGCTTGTTGAAGGGGAAGACCGCCTCCTTCACCGCCACGTACGGCTGCCCCACGTTGTCCTGCAGTCCGAGCTCGTCCAGCGTCTTGCCGACCATCACCGCCGCCGCGAGGCTCGCGAGGGCGACACCGGTGGTCTTCGAGACGAAGGGAACCGTCCTCGAGGCGCGCGGATTGACCTCGAGCACGTACACCACGCCGTCCTTGATAGCGTACTGCACGTTGATCAGGCCGATCACGCCGAGCCGCTCGGCGAAGGCGCGGGTGTACTTCCGCATCTGCTCGACCTGCGCCTCGGAGATCAGGTACGGCGGAAGCACGCAGGCCGAGTCGCCCGAGTGGATGCCCGCGTCCTCGATGTGCTGCATGACACCGCCGATCACGCAGCGCTTGCCGTCGGAGATGGCGTCCACGTCGGCCTCGAACGCGTCCTCGAGGAAGCGATCGATGAGGACCGGGTGGCCCGGCGCCACGCGGATCGCCCGGGTGAAGTAGTCGCGGAGCGAGGCCTCGTCATAGACGATCTCCATGCCGCGCCCGCCGAGCACGTAGGACGGTCGGACGAGCGCGGGATACCCGACCTGCTCCGCGACCGCAAGCGCCTCATCGAGCGACATCGCCGTGCCGGCCGGCGGCTGGGTCACCCCCAGGTCGCGCGCCAGCGCCTCGAACCGCTTCCGGTCCTCGGCGGCGTCGATGTTGTCCGGCGAGGTGCCGAGGATCCGCACGCCTGCGGCCTCGAGACCGCGGGCCAGCTTGAGGGGCGTCTGGCCGCCAAGCTGGACCACGACACCGAGCGGCTGCTCCACGTGGACGATCTCGAGCACGTCCTCGAGCGTCAGCGGCTCGAAGTACAGGGTGTCGGAGATGTCGTAGTCGGTGGAGACGGTCTCGGGATTCGAGTTCACCATGACCGTCTTGTAGCCCATCTCGCGGAAGGCGAGCGTCGCCCGGACGCAGCAGTAGTCGAACTCCACCCCCTGCCCGATCCGGTTCGGACCGCTGCCGAGGATGATGACGGTCTTGCTGCCCTTGGACTCCGCCTCGTTCTCCTCGTCGTAGCAGGAGTAGAGGTACGGCGTCTTCGAGGGAAACTCTCCGGCGCAGGTGTCGACCGTCTTGTAGGCGGGCCGGACCCCGAGGTCGAGGCGGATGCCGCGAATCTCCGACTCCTGCATGCCGCGGAGGTCGGCGAGTTGCCGGTCGGAGAAGCCCATCTGTTTCATCCGGCGGATGAGCGAGACCTCGCCGTAGACCTCGGCCCGTGCCGCCGCGGCCCAGCTCCGCTCCGCCTCGATGAGCTGGAGCATCTGGTCCACGAACCACGGGTCGTAGCCGGTCCGCTCCGCGACCTCCTCGACCGTGACGCCGAGCAGCAGCGCGCGCTTGACCTGGAAGATCCGCTCCGGTGTCGGCGTGCGGATCGCGGCCTTGATCGCTTCCAGCGAGGTGTCGGTGAGCCGGTCGTCGGCGGGCGTCTTGCCGACTTCCCAGCCGTGGCGGTCGATCTCGAGGGCGCGGAACCCCTTCTGGAACGCCTCCTTGAAGGTGCGGCCGATCGCCATCGCCTCACCGACGGCCTTCATCTGGGTGCCGAGGCGCGGATCGGCGGTCGGGAACTTCTCGAAGGCGAAGCGGGGGATCTTCACCACCACGTAGTCGAGCACCGGCTCGAAGGAGGCCGGCGTCGTCTTGGTGATGTCGTTCGGCAGCTCGTCGAGGGTGTAGCCGACCGCGACCTTGGCGCCGATCCGTGCGATCGGGAACCCGGTCGCCTTGGAGGCGAGGGCCGAGGAGCGGGAGACCCGCGGGTTCATCTCGATCACCAGCTGCTCGCCCGTCGTCGGGCTCACGGCGAACTGGATGTTGCAGCCGCCCGCCGCGACGCCGACCTCGCGAATGATCTTGATGGCGCTGTCGCGCATCGCCTGGTATTCGCGGTCGGTGAGCGTCATCGCGGGGGCGACCGTGATGGAGTCGCCGGTGTGGACGCCCATCGCGTCGAGGTTCTCGATCGAGCAGACGATGACGACGTTGTCGGCCCCGTCGCGCATGACCTCGAGCTCGAACTCCTTCCAGCCCACGATACTCTTCTCCACCAGCACCGAGCCGACGGGAGAGAGTTCGAGCCCACGGGTGATGATCTCGGTGAACTCGTCGCGGTTGTAGGCGATCCCGCCGCCGGTGCCGCCCAGCGTGAACGAGGGCCGGATGATCGCGGGATACCCGGTATCCGCGACCGCCTCGAGGCCTTCCTCGAGCGAGCGGATGACCCGGCCGCGCGGGGTCGCGAGGCCGATCCGCACCATCGCCTTGGCGAACTCCTCGCGATCTTCGGCGATCCGGATCGCGCGCTCATTGGCGCCGATCAGTTCCACCCCGTACTTCGCGAGCGTCCCGTCCTTGGTGAGCGCCATCGCGACGTTGAGCGCGGTCTGGCCGCCCATGGTGGGCAGCAGCGCGTCGGGCCGTTCCCGCTCGATCACCTTGGTGACCCATTCCGGGGTGACCGGCTCGACATACGTCGCGTCGGCGATCTCCGGATCGGTCATGATCGTGGCAGGATTGGAATTCACCAGGATGACCCGGTAGCCCTCCTCCTTGAGCGCGCGGACCGCTTGCGTGCCCGAGTAGTCGAATTCGGCACCCTGCCCGATGACGATGGGGCCGGAGCCAAGCAGGAGGATCGAGCGAAGGTCAGTCCGTTTGGGCATTGACGACGTCCTGGAGGGTCTGGTCGAAGGTGATGCTGGGCCGCCAGCCGGTCACCGCGGTGAGCCGGGTGGAATCGCCCACAAGATGCGGCAGATCGGAGGTCCGGCTGAGGTGCGGATCGACTTCCGGAATGGCCCGCACGCCGATCAGTTCAGCCAGCCGGAGAAAGATCGAAGACAGGGAGTGCCCGGTCCCCGACGCAATGTTGTAGATCTCGCCCGGCTGGCCGCGTCCGAGCAGGGCGAGATAGGCGCGCACGACGTCGCGCACATCCAGAAAATCCCGGATCGGCTCCAGATTCCCGGTCTTCACGACCGGCGCGCCGATGCGCCGCGCCGCCCCGAGGCGCCTCGCAAAGGCCGGGATCACGTAACGGTCGGTCTGGTGCGGGCCGGTGTGGGCGAACGATCGCGCGATCACGACCCGAAGTCCGGTGCGCCGTGCCGCCTCGAGCGCCGCCACCTCGGCGCCCACCTTGCTCGCCGCATACGGAGAGATCGGAGCCACCGGGTCCGATTCGACGCGGGCCCGGGCCGGCGACAGCGCCCCATAGACTTCGGCGGTGGAGACCAGCAGCAGGAGCGGATCCCCGGCACCGGCGGTGCGGCGATCGCCCAGCGCATCGGCGAGCCGCGCCGTCCCGCCGGCATTGACGTCCCACGCGAGCCCCGGATCGCGCCGGGCGTCGGCGCCCGACGCGATCGCCGCCAGGTGAATCACCGCGTCAGGCATCTCCTCCACCGCGGCGCGCACCGAATCGGTCTCGCGAAGCTCCAGCGGCAGCCAGCGCACATGACGCCGCTGCGCTTCATCGAGGAAGTCCGGTGGCGCCTCACCGGGCAGGCGAGTACCAAGCACCTCGTGGCCTTCCGCTACGAGCGCAGGCAGCAGCCAGCGGCCGACGAACCCGCCCGCCCCGGTGACGAGCACCTTCATCGACGGCGACCCAGTTCCGCCAGATCGGCGTCCACCATCATCGTCACGAGCCCCTTGAAATCCACCGTCCGCGTCCAGCCGAGGACTCGGCTCGCCTTGGTGGGATCGGCGAGGAGGATGTCCACCTCCGCCGGGCGGATGAACCGTTCGTCGGTCTTCACGTACTTCTGCCAGTCGAGACCGAGGTGGGAGAAGGCGATCTCCACCAGTTCGCGCACGGTGTGGGTTTCCCCGGTGCCGATGACGAAGTCCTGCGGCTCCGGCTGCTGCAGCATGCGCCACATCGCGTCGACGTAGTCGCCGGCGAAGCCCCAGTCGCGGCGGGCGTCGAGATTGCCCAGACGCAGTTCGGTCGCGAGGCCGAGCTTGATGCGCGCCGCCGCGTCGGTCACCTTGCGGGTCACGAACTCGATGCCGCGCCGCGGGGACTCGTGGTTGAAGAGGATCCCGCTGACCGCATACATCCCGTAGGACTCGCGGTAGTTCACGGTGATCCAGTGGCCATACACCTTCGCCACTCCGTACGGCGAGCGGGGATAGAAGGGCGTGCTCTCCCGCTGCGGCGTCTCCATCGCCCGTCCGAACATCTCGGAGCTGGAGGCCTGGTAGAAGCGGGCCTTGGGCCACGCGAGCCGGACCGCCTCGAGGATCCGGGTCACGCCGAGGGCCGTGAACTCGCCGGTCAGCACCGGCTGGGACCAGGAGGTGGGGACGTAGGACTGCGCGGCGAGATTGTAGACCTCGTCGGGCTCGGTCTCCTTGATCACCATGGTCAGCGAGTGCTGATCGAGCAGGTCCGCCGGGAGAATCTGGATCTTCCCGAGCAGGTGCTCGATCCGCTCATAGCTGTGGTGGCTGGTGCGCCGGACGATGCCGACGACCTCGTACCCTTTCGCGAGCAGCAGCTCCGCGAGATAGGATCCGTCCTGGCCGGTGATACCGGTAATCAGCGCCCGGGGCATGGCGGCTGGGACCTCCGGAGTTGTGCCAACGGGTTCGTGGGATTATAATTTTGGGCTCTTTTGGCAGTCTTCATCGACCGATCTCTGGAAGGAAGACCCGTATGGCCCGGGTATGTACCGTGTGCAAGAAGGGGCCGATGACTGGCAACAACGTCAGCCACGCCAACAATCGCAAGAAGCGCCGCTGGTATCCCAACCTCCAGACCGTGCGCGTCCTGGTGGATGGCGCCCCCCGCCGGCAGGCTGTCTGCACCCAGTGCATCAAGTCTAACCGGGTCAAGAAGGCGACCTGATCCCGTACCGCCGAGGCATGCCTCGGCGGCACCGCATGCTTCGTCCTTCTCAGTCATTCGCGGACTAGAAAAAAGGGGACCAACCGGTCCCCTTTCGTCGTTTCTACCGTGCCCGAACGTTGCCACCATCACTCGGCGAGCAACTCGATCCGCGCCATCTCGGCGCCATCGCCAGGGCGATGCCCCAGCTTGAGAATCCGGGTGTAGCCCCCCGGACGCGCGGCGAAGCGCGGTCCGATTTCCGCGAACAGCCGGGTGAGCGCCTCGCGCTCCCGGATCTTCTGGGCGGCCAGCCGGCGCGCATGGAGATCGCCACGGCGGGCGAGCGTGATGAGCTTCTCGGCGTACGGCCGGAGTTCCTTCGCCTTGGCCACGGTGGTCTCGATGCCGCCATGCAGCATGAGACTGGTGGCGAGATTGCGCAGCAGCGCCGTCCGGTGCTCGGAAGTGCGCGAAAGCTGCCGTCCCTTAGCCTGGTGCCGCATCAGCCCTCCTCGCCGTCGGCCAGCATCATGCGGGCGCTCGGCGGGGTACCGGCATTCGCCACGCGGAGGTCGTCATCGGCCTCTTCGAAGGTCATGCCAAAGTTCAGTTCCTGAGCCCGGAGCAGATCGGCGATTTCCTTCAGCGCCTTCTCTCCGACGTTCTTCACCTTGAGCAGATCGTCCTCGGTGTACTGGACCAGATCGCGCAGGGTGCGGATGTTCGAGTTCTTGAGCGAATTGAGCGACCGCACCGACAGACCGAAGTCGTCGATCAGGCGGGCGAGCTTGTCGCGGAGCGCTCCGCTGCCGAGTCCGGCGACCGGCGCTTCCGGGCGACCCATCGGCACCTTGCCGAACTCGACGAAGTAGCGGAAGTGCTCCTGCGCCAGCGCGGCGGCGTAGGCAATCGCGTCTTCCGGCGTGATGGTGCCGTTGGTCTCGACGCTCACCGTCAGCCGGTCGTAGTCGGTCCGCTGGCCCACGCGGGTCTCGGCCACGGCGAAGTTGGCGCGACGGACCGGATTGTAGATCGCGTCGATGCTGATCAGGTCGACCGGCAGCGAGCGATCCCGGGCGTGCAGCTCGGACTCGACGTAGCCGCGGCCCTTGTTCACATACAGCTCGCCGTTCACTTCACGGTCGTCCTGCACGGTGAACAGCAGGTGGTCCGGGTTGACGACGCGCACCGAGCCGCTGGGCACGATGTCGCGGGCGTAGACCGGGCCGGCGCCTTCCTTCTTGATCTTCAGGATCGCTTCGTCGACTTCGTCGGCGAGGACGATGGTGAGCCCCTTGAGGCGCTGAATGATCTGGTGCACATCCTCGTGCACGCCCGGGATCGTCTGGTGCTCGTGGACCACGCCGTCGAGCCGGAAGGCCCAGACCGCGCTTCCGCGGAGCGAGGAGAGCAGCAGGCGACGCAGGGAGTTGCCCAGCGTGTACCCGAACCCGCGCTCCAGCGGCTGCAGCCGGAACTCAGCGATGTTCGGGTTGTCGTCCCGCTTGGTCATCTCGACCAGATGCGGGCGGACCAGTCCAGTCAGATCAATGGTCATGGTCACTTCGAGTAGAGCTCGACGATGAGCTGTTCCTGAGCGTTGAGCGGGATCGCGTCGCGCGTGGGCCGCTCGGTCACCTTGCCGGAACCCTTCTCGCCGTCGACCTGGATCCACGAAACCTGCTGACCGCGGGCGGCGAACTCCTGCGCCGCCTTGACGGCCGTGATCTCGCGGCTGGCCGTGGCGAGCCGAATCTCCTGACCGGGCTTCACGTGGAAGGACGGCACGTCGACCTTGTGCCCGTTCACATTCACGTGACCGTGCCGCACCAGCTGGCGCGCCGCCTTCCGGCTGGCCGCGAAGCCCATGCGGAAGATGATGTTGTCCAGCCGGGACTCGAGCGCGATGAGCAGGTTGGTGCCCTTCACGCCGGACTCACGCGAGATCCGGTCGAAGGTGTTGCGGAACTGGCGCTCGGTCAGGCCGTAGATCCGCTTCACCTTCTGCTTCTCGCGCAGCTGCTTGGCGTATTCCGACGCCTTGCGCGGACGGCCGCCACCGGACTGCCCGTGCTGGCCCGGCGCGTACGCCCGGCGCTCGACGGCGCACTTCTCGGTGAGGCAGCGGGTGCCCTTCAGGAAGAGCTTGGTGCCTTCACGACGGCACTGACGGCAGCTGGGACCGGAGTAGCGCATGGCTCAGACCCGCCGCTTCTTGGGAGGACGGCAGCCGTTGTGCGGAATCGGCGTGACGTCACGGATGGAAGCCACCTTCAGCCCGACGGACGCCAGGGCCTGAATCGCAGACTCGCGGCCGCTGCCGGGACCCTGCACCCGCACATGAACCCGGCGCAGGCCGAGGTTCATCGCCTCACGGCCGCAGTTCTCGGCGGCGACGGTGGCGGCGAAGGGGGTGGACTTCTTCGACCCCTTGAAGCCCGCCTTGCCGGCGGAGCCCCAGACCAGGGTGTTCCCCTTCATGTCGGTGATCGTGATGAGCAAGTTGTTGAAGGTGGCCGAAATGTGCGCCACCCCTTCGCTCTCCACGATCTTCTTGCCCTTCTTCGCGGCCTTGACCGGCGCGGGCGCGGCCGGAGCGGCCGGCGCTGCAGGCGTCACTGGAGTCGTCATCTTACTTCTTCGTCACCTTCTTCTTGCCCGCGATGGCCCGACGTGGGCCCTTCTTCGTGCGGGCGTTGGTATGCGTGCGCTGCCCACGAACCGGGAGACCGCGGCGGTGCCGAATGCCGCGATAGCTGCCGATGTCCATGAGCCGCTTGATGTTCATCGCGACTTCGGTGCGGAGGGCGCCCTCGACCTTCAGGGCACGCTCGATGAACTGGCGGAGCCGCGCGACTTCCGCGTCCGACAGGTCACGCACCCGCGTGTCCGGACTCACCCCGGTCTCAGAGAGAATCCGGTTCGAGGTAGGACGGCCGATGCCGTAGATGTAGGTGAGGCCGATTTCGACCCGCTTCTCGCGCGGAAGGTCCACGCCTGCGATACGTGCCATCGCTTAACCCTGCCGCTGCTTGTGCTTGGGATTGCGCTTGCAGATGATCCGCAGCGTCCCCTGACGCCGGACCACCTTGCAGTGCTCGCAAATGGGCTTGATGCTCGAGCGAACCTTCACGGACAACTCCCAGGAACCGGGTTACTGTAGAGCACGCAAGTATATCCGGGGGTTGTGGGTAATGCAAGGGAGCGAAGCGGCTTAGCGCGCATCCCCGGCGATCTCCCGAAAAACCGCCCCGGGATCGGCAGCCTGGAGGATCGGGCGTCCCACCACCAGATGGGTCGCCCCGGCAGCCGCGGCCTGGGCCGGCGAGGCGGTCCGGACCTGGTCCCCGGCGGTGTCGCCGGCCCGGCGGATTCCCGGCACCACGATCCATCCCCCCGGCTGGGACTGGCTCCGGACCGTGGCCACCTCGAGCGGGGAGCAGACGACGCCGCGAAGCCCCGCCGCCCTGGCGGTCCGGGCCAGCCGGGCCACCTCATCCAGCAGCGTCACTCCTTCCCGGCCGACCGCGCCGCCATAGCTCCCGGCGCTGTGCGAGGTCAGCACCGTCACCCCGACGATCCCGAGTGTCTCCCCTGCGGCTCTGGCCGCCGCAGCCATCATCGCCTCCCCGCCGAGGGTGTGCACCGTGGCCATGGTCACGCCAAGATCCCGGGCGGCTTCGACGGCGCCCGCGACCGTGTTGGGGATGTCGTGCCACTTGAGATCGAGGAAGACCTGGAGCCCGCGACCTACCAGGTCGCGGATCAGCGCCGGTCCCTCCCGGGCGAAGAGGATCGACCCGATCTTGACCCACCGGGCCTCCGGGAGCTGGTCCAGCAGCCGCCGCGCCTCGTCCCCGGGCAGATCCAGGGCGATGATCACTTCAGACACCGTGCACCTCCAGATCGGCGACGACGCGCTCGGGAACCCGGGGGTTGGCGAGGGCGGCGGTGCCGATCGCGACGAGTGCGGCGCCCGCGCGCAGGTACTGGCGGGCGTCGGCGCCCGAGCGGATGCCGCCGACCCCGATCACCGGCATCCCCCCGCTCCGATCCATGATCTTGCGCACCGCGAGCACTCCCACGGGCAGCAGCGCCGGTCCGCTCACCCCACCGTTGCCATTCCCGAGCCGCGGAGCTCCCGCGGCATCGGCGAGATAGCCGGGCATGGTATTCACGACGGTGACGCCGTCGGCGCCGGCGTCCCGGGCGACGAGTGCCATCCCCGCGATGTCCGGGAGCGCCGGTGAGAGCTTGGCGAGCAGCGGCTTCCGCGTCTGCTCCCGGCAGAGCCGGATGACCGTCGCGACCGTGGCAGGATCCGAACCGAACTCGAGTCCGCCGGCGTGAGTATTGGGGCAGGAAAGGTTGAGTTCGAAGGCGGTGATGCACCCCTCGCCGTCGAGTCCGGCGACGACCGTCGCGAAGTCCTGCTCGACGAAGCCCACCACATTCACCAGCACGCGGGCGCGCTGGAGCCGGGTCGCGAGCCAGGGCATCTGCTCCGCCCGCACCCGCGCGAGCCCCGGATTGGCGAGGCCGATGGAGTTGAGCATCCCCGCCGGAAACTCCGCCACCCGGGGCGCCTTGTTACCGGCGCGGGGCTCAGTCGACACGGCCTTGGTCACGAGACCGCCCAGTCGCTCGAGATCGATGACCCCGGCGACCTCGCGGCCGAATCCCGCCGTCCCAGCGGCCAGCAGCACCGGGTTCTGGAAGCGCTGGCCGAACACGGTGCGGGCGAGATCGTGGGTCACTGCGGCTCGTTCGGCGTGCGGGGCTGCGTCGGCTGGCCCGGGCGAGGGCTGGGCCGGGCCGGACGCGGCGGGGGCCGTCGGCCTTCGGGGCGGAAGCTCTCGGTGAAGCGGCGCAGCGAATCCTCGAGCACTTCGAAGGCGGGGGCTTCGTCGCCGCTCGCAAAGAGGAGGTAGGGGCTGCCCGCATAGCGGACACGCGCGAGTTCGCGCAGACTGTCGCTGCCCTCCGGCCGGAGAGCGATCAGGGCGAGCAGCGCCTTGGGCGCGTACTCCGAGGCGGGCCACTCGGTCACGATGCGCCGGAACTGGTGCGCCGCGAACCGGGGCGCACCGAGCGAATCCCGGGCAAGCTCGCCCGCAAGAAAGAGCCGGAGATCGCCGCCCGCCGCACCGGGCGGGGTCGAATCCGCGATCAGCACCACGCGACGGGCGACCGTGGCGAGCTGCTGGGCCCTCGTCCCTGTCGTTCCTGGCGCCTCGCCGAAGTCCTCCAGGTCGGTGGCCGCGTCCGACAGGACCTCCGCCGCATCGGCGCGGACGATCTTGGCGACGGCGGCCTGCAGCCGCGCCTCCGCCGCGAGCGCCGTGCCGCGCCCGACCGACTGTGCCTCCTCGAAGCGGCGATCGGCCGCCAGCGAGTCGGTCTCCGCGAGCCGATCCGCATCCTGCAGGAGCAGCGAGGTCCGAAGGGTCGCCGGAAGCGCGGCGGCGGCGCTGATCCGGTCGACCAGTCTCGAGGCCGCGGCGGTGTCGTGCCGGACGAATCCGGCATGGACCGAGTCGTACGGGGCCGTGGAGTCCCGTTCGGCGATGAGGCTGTCCGTCAGCGTCTCCGCCTCGGCGATGCGGCCGAGCGCCGCCAGGGTCGCGGCGCGCTCCCCCCGGGCGCGAGGATCTTCGGAGCCGGCGAGCTCCGAGAGCGCCTCCTCGTAACTGCCGGACAGCCGAAGCGCGCGCCCATGGGCGAGCAGGGCGAGGTTCCGCCGCCCGGCATCGTGGCTCTTCGTCAGGCGGGCGTAGGCGCTGGTTGCGCCGATCGGATCGCCAACCGCGATCCGGCAACCGCCCACCTGCAGGGCGGCCTGCTCCGCCAGCTCGGTCTCGCGCGCGCCGACCATCACCGCCTCGAGTGGCGGCAGCGCGCGGGTGCAGTCCTTGAGCTTCGCGAGCGCGGTCCCCTGCAGCAGCCTGGCCTTGTCCGCCCAGCCGGCGTGCGGGTGCCTGACCAGCACCGATTCGGCGCGCACGGAGACCTGCCCCCAGAAACTGGTCGCGTCGAAGGTCCGCCCTTCCTGCTCGGCCTGCCGGGCCCGCCGCGCGAGCTGCTCGGCGGTGTACATCCCGTTGTAATAGCCGCCGCATCCGGCGGCGAACAGGATCGCTCCACCGAGGAGGAGGCGCCTCACCGGCCGCTCCCCGCACCGGGGGTGCCGGTCTTCCGCTCGTACTCGAGGAGGTAGGCCACGACCGCATCGGCGATCGCCGTGGCGAGCGCCTGCTGTGACTTGCGCCCGGTGAGGATCTTCGCATCCTGCGGATTGGTGCTGTACCCCATCTCCACCAGGATGGCCGGACGGCGGGCCGTGTTGAGCACCGCGAGCTGATTCGACTGCTTCACCCCGCGATTGTCACCGGTGTGCACCTGCTCGATGTGCTCCTGAACCAGCTCGGCCGCACGCGCGGATTCCCGGAGATACTCGTTCATCTGCAGGTTCCGCAGGATGAAGTCGAGATCGTCGCGGGGACGGTCCGGCTTCTGGTCCTCGTAGCGCACCGCATCGTTTTCCATGCGCGCAATCCGGTCGGCATCCTCGGTGTTCTCCTCGCCGACGATGATCGTGTGGAACCCGCTCACCTCGCCGTAGCGGCGCCGGGCCTTCGGGTCGAGGGCGTCCACGTGCAGGCTGACGAAGAGATCACACTCGTTGGTGCAGTAGGGCGCCCGGTCCACCCGGTCGATCAGGGTGTCGGTGGTGCGGGTCATGACCACCCGCACGCCGCGGCGGCGCAGCTCGTCCCTGAGGAGCAGGGAGACCGCCAGCGTCACATCCTTTTCCTTGATGCCGCGCGGGAAGTAGAGGCCCGGATTGCCCGGGTCCCGCCCGCCGTGACCGGCATCGACGGTGACGACATGCCCAGGGAGCAGTCCGTTGGGGAGCCTCGGCCCCGCGGACTGGCGCGGCGCCGGCGACGGCACCGGCTTCACCTCGGGACCGGTCTCGGTGAGCATCCCGCGGCGGGCGTCGTACTGATAGCGCTCCGCGAGCACCTGCGGCAGGAATTCGGTGACGAACTGCAGCGGCAGGTAGAGCGAGTCGCGCACCCGGTAGGCCCAGCCGGCGAGCGGCTGCAGGCGCTCGTTGAAGGCGAGGAGCGGCGCTCCCTCGAGGAACCGGAACGACTGGCGGGCGATGGTCACCTCGACCCAGGGCTCCCCGCGCCGGGCGACGCCGTTGAGGGCCGTGAGCAGCGCGGCCCCCGGAACTCCGGGACCGGCCAGCCGGTCCACGACCACCGGGAGCCGGGCCGTGCCACGGGGGGTCGTGATGACGAGTTGCGCCGGCACCGCCGCGCCGGCCGACGCGGCGCCGCCCAGGGCGCCCAGCACCATCAGCAGCCAGGGGGCCCGGCGGATCACTCGCGCCCTCGATGGGCGAGCGCCCGCGCGACCTCGCGCTCGGCGTCGCGCTTCTTCAGGTCCTCACGCCGATCGTGATATTTCTTGCCCCGACCCAGCGCCAGCGTCACCTTGGCCACTCCGTTGCGAAAGTAGAGTTCCAGGGGGACGAGCGTGAGCCCCTTCTGCTCCACGGCACCGATGAGCCGCTCGATCTCGCGACGCTTGAGGAGGAGCTTCCGGGTTCTGACCGGATCGTGATTGTAGCGATTGCCCTGTTCGTAGGGCGTGATGTTGACGCCCTCGAGAAAGACCTCGTTGTTGGCCAGTCGCGCGAAGCCTTCCTTGATCGACGCCTTGCCCGAGCGCAGCGACTTCACCTCGGTACCGGTGAGGACCAGCCCCGCCTCCCACGTCTCGAGGATGTGGTAGTCGTGGGTCGCCTTGGGGTTGCGGGCGACCGAAATCTTGCCCTCCTCGTCGGAGGCGGGTCGGCCGGCTCGGGTCATCATGTAACCCGAAGATAGACAGGGGGTTGGGTCCGGCGGAAGGTACGGAAACAGAAGTGGGGCCAGGGCGAACCCTGACCCCACAACAGTTGGAGTGCCGAAGGGGGGACTCGAACCCCCACGGGCTTGCGCCCACTGCGCCCTGAACGCAGCGCGTCTACCAGTTCCACCACTTCGGCGTGGGCCGACAAAGTACCGACGAGAGGCGTGCGCCGTCAACCGGCGCTGCACGCGGCGTTTGCAGCGACGCACCGCGCGCCGCGCGGAACCACCCCACCTCACACCCGCTAGTATCGCGCGAGCGAGGGATCGACCTCGACGGCCCAGGCATCGATCCCGCCCGCCAGACTCCTCGCGTGCTGGAATCCGGCGCCCCGCAGCAGGGCGACGGCCTGCATGGAGCGCATCCCGTGATGGCAGAGGACGACGAGATCGCCGCGCGCATCGAGTTGTGTCAGGCGGGACGGCAGCTCCCGCAGGGGGATGAGGGTGCTCCCCTCGAGCCGCACGATCTCGTACTCGTGCGGCTCCCGCACGTCGAGAATCGTCACCGGCCGCCCCGCCCCGAGCGCCGCCTGCAGCTCCGCGGGCGAGATCTCCTCCCCGAGGGTCGCGGCGGCCGAGCCGATCCCGCAGAACGCCTCGTAGTCGATGAGTCCGGTGATGCTGGGATGGGTCCCGCAGAGCGGGCAGTCGGGATCCTTGCGCAGCTGGAGTTCCCGGAAGCGGAGGCGGAGCGCATCGAACAGCACCAGCCGGCCGATCAGGGGTTCGCCGACGCCGAGGATGAGCTTGATGGCCTCCAGCGCCTGCATGCTCCCGATGATGCCAGGCAGCACGCCGAGCACCCCGCCTTCCGCGCAGCTCGGGACCAGTCCCGGCGGCGGGGGCTCGCTGTACAGGCAGCGGTAGCAGGGGCCGCGCTGGGCATCGAAGACGGAGACCTGTCCCTCGAAGCGGAAGATGCTGCCGTAGACCAGCGGCTTGCCGAGGAGCACCGCCGCGTCGTTAGCGAGGTAGCGGGTGGGGAAGTTGTCGCTGCCGTCGATCACGAGATCGTAGCCGGCCAGCACTTCGAGGGCGTTGGCCGAGGTGAGCTGCCCGGCGTGGGAGATCACCTGGACGTGCGGATTCAGGTCGCGGAGCCGGGCCGTGGCCGATTCGAGCTTGGGGCGTCCGACCTGGCTGGTGCCGTGAAGCACCTGACGCTGGAGGTTGGTCAGATCGACGACGTCGAAATCGACCAGCCCGATGGTGCCCACGCCCGCGGCGGCGAGATAGAGCGCGACAGGCGAGCCCAGGCCGCCGGCGCCGATCGCCAGGACGCGGGCGCCCTTGAGGGCGCGCTGCCCCTCGACCCCCACCTCCGGCAGGAGGAGGTGGCGGGAATAGCGGAGAATCTCTTCGTGCGAGAGGTGAGGGAGAGTCATGAAGCCTCCAACGACAACGCCCGGCCACCGGGGCCGGGCGTGAGGGTCAACCGCTTGCGGTCCTGCTGAACTCTACGATGCCGAGGCGATCGTGACCAGTTCCTGCACCTGGGTCTCGTGCTTCATCAGGTCGGCCAGCGAGATGCTGGCGAGCAGTTCATCGACCTTGAGCTGGAGCGCGTGCCAGACCGGCCGGATGCTGCAGGCGCTGCCGGTGTTGCACCGCTCCCCGTCGACCGGGTGCGAGGCGCAGTTCATCTCGAAGGTCTGGTGCTCGGAGGCGGTCATGATGTCGCGCATCGTGATCGCGGTCGGCTCCTTGGCGATGTAGTACCCGCCCTTGGCGCCGCGCACGCTCTCGACCAGGCCAGCGCGTCTAAGTCGGAGCAGGATCTGCTCGACATAGTCTCCGGGTAGGCGTTCCTGCTCGGCAATCTCACGAGCAGCAACAGGTCCGCTCCCCGCCGCACTGCGCTTGGCCAGGTGGAGCGAGATGATCAGGCTATACTCGGTCCAGGTAGTGATTCGCATGGGGAAGAATATGGTCCCTGCCGGCGGCGGAAGCAAGAAACTTCTAGCATGAATTCGTGTTAATCTGCCTAATCGAAGATTCACGTTTGCTTCCGGAAATCTGCATAGAGCCGATCAACCGCCGCCGGGCAGACCGACCCCGCCGGGCACCCCGATTTCCGTCATGGCGCGGAGATCGAGGATCTCCTCCAGCTCCTTGCCCTCGAGCAGCCCCTTCTTCACCACCAGTTCCTTGACCGTGAGCCCGGTCGCGATCGCCTCCTTGGCGAGCTTGGCCGATTCGGCGTAGCCGAGCTTGGGGGCGAGCGCCGTGACCAGCGCGGGACTCCGCTCCAGCCAGTAGGTGCAGAGCTTCTCGTCGGCCTCGATCCCGGCGATGCACCGCTCCGCGAAGACCCGGGTGGCGTTGCTGACGATCGTCAGGCCGAAGACCATGTTATGCACGATCACCGGCATCATCACGTTCAGCTCGAGCTGGCCGGCTTCGGCCGCCATGGCGACCGTGGTATCGAGTCCCAGCGCCTGATAGCAGACCTGGTTGACCATTTCGGCGATCGACGGATTCACCTTGCCAGGCATGATGCTCGAGCCGGGCTGCACCGCGGGGAGCAGGATCTCGGCGAGGCCGGTGCGCGGGCCCGAGGCGAGCAGGCGGATGTCGTTGGCGATCTTGTTGAGGTCGAGCACGTAGGCGCGGAAGGCGCCGCTCAGCGTGGCGACATCACCCATCGACTGCATGAGCTGGATGCGGTCCTCCCCCACGGTCAGCTCGAGGCCGCTCACCTGCTTCAGGTACTTCACCATCAGGGCCGGATAGGCGGCCTCGGCGTTGAGGCCGGTACCGACCGCCGTGCCGCCGATCCCCATGGCGCGGAGCCAGTCGCCGGCCTGGGCGAGCTTCTGGCGATGCCGCTGGATGGTGTGCCCGTAGGCCGTGAATTCCTGGCCCAGCCGGATCGGCGTGGCGTCCTGCAGATGGGTCCGTCCCGACTTGATGACGTGGTCGAACTCCTGGCCCTTCGCGAGGCACGCGGCGCTGAGGCGGTCCATCGCCTGCAGCAGCTGCGGCAGGGTGGCGAGGCTGGCGAGGCGGAGCGCCGTGGGAATCACGTCATTGGTGCTCTGCGCCATGTTGACGTGATCGTTGGGATGCACCGGCGTGTAGGTGCCGCGCGCACCGCCGAGCAGCTCGTTGGCCCGGTTGGCGAGGACCTCGTTACAGTTCATGTTGTGCGAGGTGCCCGCGCCCGCCTGATACACATCCACCACGAACTGGTCCCGGTGCTGGCCCGCGAGCACCTCGTCAGCCGCCTTGACGATGGCATCGGCGAGTCGCGCATCGAGCCGGCCCGTCTCCTTGTGAGTGAGCGCGGCCGAGCGCTTGATCCAGATCACCGCATCGACGAATGCCGCAAGCGGCTTGAGGCCGGAGATCGGGAAGTTCTCGACGGCGCGAACCGTCTGGATGCCGTACAGCGCCTCCGCCGGCACCGGCTTCTCGCCGAGCGGATCTTTCTCAATGCGGGTCGTCATGGTCATCGCGGGGAGCAGGAAAAGGAAACCAGGGAACGAGACGACATGAGCAGCTATTTCAGGCGGGTCGCGGAGGCGGAAGCGTTCAGCACTTCCAGAAGCATGAAGGCCGATCTCTTTGCCGGCGGCCAGATGTTCGTCGGGCTCAACTGCTTCGAACCGGGGCAGACCCAGCCGGTTCACGCCCATGCGGGCGCGGACAAATTTTACTTTGTCGTGTCGGGAAAGGCGAGGCTGTCGGTGGGGACGGAGTCCCGCCTCGTCGAGGCGGGCGAGCTCATCTGGGCACCGGCCGACCTCCCGCATGGCGTGGTGGAAGTACTCGAACGGACGACGCTGCTGGTCGCCATCGCGCCGCCACCGAAACCCAAGGGCGGCTGAGGCGAATGCCGTGTGAGGCACCCACCCGGGCGGTTCAGGCCGTCTTCCTGAAGAGTGCCCTGATCTCGCGCCATTCGACGCTGCGGACCGCCAGCAGCAGACCGAGGATCGCTCCCGCCCCGACCGACCAGAAGCGCCACGCCAGCAGCAGCAGCGCCGCCGAGCCGCCGTCGCCCGGCGCGAGATTGCCCGCGGCGCCCGCCAGGAACCCGAGCTCCACCACCCCGGCCCCGGCCGGCGTCGGCAGGACGAGCTGGCTGTAGAGCAGTCCGAACGACCCCACCAGCATGACGCCGACCGGGGGATGCGCCGGCAGGGTCAGCGCGAGCACCGGGAGCATCGCACTCCGGGCCAGCACGTTGACGACGGTCATGGGCGCCCCGGCCAGGAGCGGCCACCAGGAGACCCGGCGGCCGTAGACCAGCATCCGTCGCCACGAGCGACGCGGAGCACGGCCCGCCCGCCGGAGCGCCCGCCCCGCGATCGCCCCGATCACGACGGTCACCAGCACCACGGCCACGACCCAGCCGAGCCGCTGCCTGACACTGTGCACCAGCCCGGGTCCGGCCTGGGCGACCCAGTCGGGCGCGAAGCGCCAGAGGCCGATGGCGGCCAGGGCAATGATGATGGGCCACGCCGCGAGGACTTCGATGGCGATCGCCATGAAGGCCGCCGTCGCGGGCACCCCCGCGCGCAGCATGCCGAGCAGGCGCAGCGGTTCCCCGGCCACGCGCATGGGAGTGAGCGCACAGCCGGCCTCACCCCAGGCGTTGAGCCGGAAGGCCTCGCGAAACGGGACCCGCTGCCCCAGGCCACGCAGCAGCCACTGGATCCGGAAGCCGCGGGCGACGAGGTCGCCGACCCAGAGCAGGGCGCAGATCAGGTTGGCGAGCGCGAACGAGAGTGGCATCTCCCTCAGCGGGCGAGCAGCGCGCGATAGGTGGCGAAGATGCCGTCGAACGCGGCGTCCCAGGAGTGATGCCGTTCGGCGAAGGCGCGGGCGATGCGGCCGAGGCTCTGCAGGTCGCCCCGCAGGAGCTCGGTGGCGGCGGTCGCGCAGGCGCCCGGATCGCCGGGATTGTAGAGCGCCCCGGCGCCGGAGGCACGCACCCGGTCGGCGACACCACCGGCATCCACCGACAACACCGGCAATCCCGAGGCCATCGCCTCGAGGGCGCTGAGCCCGAAGGTCTCGGCCGGACCAGGGGCGACGTAGAGATCGGCCGCGGCGAGCAGGTCGGCGAGCTGGTCCCGGTCGCGCTGATAGGGAATCCACCGCACCTGATGCGACTCAGCCATGGCGCGGAGGCGCGGCTCGCGGGGGCCCGCGCCCACGAGCACCAGCCAGGCGTCGGTACGGCGCTCCACCTCTCCCCATGCGGCCAGAACCGTCTCGAGCTGCTTCTCCTCCGCGAAGCGTCCCACGAAGATCGCGAGCGGCGCGTCGGGAAGGCCAAAGCGGCGGCGGGTCTCGGCCGCACGGGAGCGTCGTTCGGGGGTGAAGCGGTCGAGGTCGACGCCGAGGGCCACTCGGCGGACCTGCTCGACCCCCTCGGCCTCGAGCTGGCGCGCGACGCTTTCGGAAGCCACCAGCACCGCGCGATAGCCCGCGGCGAGGCGGCGGACGTAGCGCCAGGCGGCGGTGCTCGCCGCGCGGCGCAGCCCGCTCGCCGTCCCCGGATCGATGATCGCGGGAAAGTGGGTGTGATAGAACCAGACCAGCGGCGCCCGGAGCGAACGATTGGCATGCCGGGTCACCCACGGCACGAGCCAGGGACTGCCGACCTCGATCAGATCGGGGCGTTCGTGCTCGAAGATCCGACGGGTCGTCCGGGTGGCGAGCAGGAAGCGATAGGAGTGGTCGAACGGAATGCGCGGACCGCGGAGCCGGTAACAGCGGACCCCCTGCTCTTCCCCCAGGGCGTCGGCGGCGCCGGGAACCACGAGTACCTGGCGCAGCGTCTCGGCGTGGCGCTGCACGTACTGCGCCTTGGCGAGGAGATAGGTGCGGATCCCGCCGGTGGCGTCGCCGAAATACTTGGTGATGTCGAGGACGGTCAGGACGCCGGGCCCACCCAGCGGCGGGGGGAGTGTCAGGCGGGAGAGATCGATCGCGGGCCCGGGCTCGACGGGTGCGAACCCGCCACCGACGACGGCCGCAAGGGGCCGGGCGGCAGCCGGCCCCGACTCAGTCGGAGCAGTCACCGAGCGGGTAGACGGTGCCGCAGTTCTGGCAGGGATTCTTGCAGCCCCAGGGACGGACCACCACCACGAAGCCGCAGCGGTTGCACACGGGCGGGGAGACGGGACCAGGTGCGGGCGGCGGCGGTGGCAGCGTGACTTCGCGGCCGAAGCCGGCCGTCCGGTCACTCATACCGGTAGGCGCCGGTGAGGAACGGGTTGGTCATCCGCTCCACGCCGATCGTCGTCTCCGGGCCGTGGCCGCTGTAGACGACAGTCGAATCGGGCAGGGCGAGAAAGACGGAGTGAATGCTCTGCATCAGCGTGGCGAAATCACCGCCAGGCAGATCGGTGCGGCCGATGCTGCCGCTGAAGAGCACATCGCCGCCGAACACGAAGCCGGGGCCGACGAAGCTCACGCTGCCCGGCGAGTGACCCGGGGTGTGTTTCACCACGAGCTCATGCGCACCGAGATGGAGCAGCTGGCCGTCGAAGAGTTCCTGATCCGGGGGTGGCGGCACCTCGAGCGCGAGGCCCATCCACTCCGCCTGACGGGGCAGCGCGTCATAGAGCGCCCGGTCGGCGGTGTGCAGGAAGATCGGCACGCCGGTGGCGGCCTTCACGGCGGCGACGCCCATGATGTGATCGATGTGGCCGTGGGTGAGCCAGATCGACTGCAGGCTCCAGCCCCGGGTGTCGAGCTCGGCGAGAAAGAGCTGCGGCTCCTCGCCGGGATCGACGATCACCGCCCGTCGGGTGGCACGGTCGGCAAGCAGATAGCAGTTCTCGGCGAACTGGCCGTTCGGCAGCGCGACGACTTCCAGCTCAGACACGGGCGACGCTCCGCCGATGGGCGAGGTACTTCTCGACCGCGATCGCCGCCGTGGTCGCATCGCCGACGGCGGTGGTGACCTGGCGGACGAGCTGGACCCGGAGGTCGCCCGCGGCGAAGAGGCCGGGGATCGAGGTCATCATCCGGTCGTCGGTGATCACGTAGCCGCTGGCATCGTGCTGGAAGTGCTCCTTGATCAGCCCGCTGTTGGGCCGGAAGCCGACGAAGACGAAACAGCCCGACACCGGGAGGTTCGAGACGTGACCCGTCACCGTGTCCTCGAGCCGGAGGCCGGTGACTTCACGCATCCCCTTGTCCTCTTTCCCCTCGACCTCGAGCACTCGCTTGTTCCAGATGACCTCGATCTTCGGGTTCGCGAAGAGCCGCTCCTGCAGGATCTTCGAGGCCCGGAGCTCGTCGCGACGGTGGATCAGATACACCTTGGCCGCGTAGCGGGTGAGATAATCCGCCTCCTCGACCGCGGCATCGCCGCCACCGACGACCGCGATGGTCTGCTGCCGGAAGAAGGCCCCGTCGCAGACGGCGCAGTACGAGACCCCGAAGCCCGCGTACTCGAGCTCACCCGGGACATCGAGGCGGGTGGGCGTGCCGCCCGCCGTGAGAATGACGGTGGGCGCCCGATACCGCTCGCCGTCCAGGGTCGTCACTTCGAAGGTGCCGTCTGCCTGGCGGTAGATGCCCTCGACGGTGGTCTGCCGGATCTCGGCGCCGAACTTCTTGGCATGCGCGGTCATCCGCTCGGCGAGTTCGCGCCCGAGGATGGACTCGAAGCCGGGGTAGTCCTCGATCTTCTCGGTATTGAGCAGCTCGCCGCCCGGCACCTTGCTCTCGAGAATCACCGACTTGAGCATGCCCCGTCCGGCGTACATCCCGGCGCAGAGGCCGGCGGGCCCGCCGCCGATGATGATGGTATCGAACTCGAATTCGCTGAGGCTCGTCATGTCGTCTGGTCGTCCTGGGTGGCGATCGTCGTCAGCCGTGAGCGGATAATATAGACTTTTCGACCAGCCCTGCACTCACCCCGCGCCGAGGTGGAGCAGATTGGCCGCGCCGTGGCAGGACGATACGGTGCCGACAAGAATGTCGGCCGCCGCCCCCGAGGTTCCAGCATCGGCGACCAGCGCGTCCCCGGCCATGACCTCCGTCACCGAAAAGGTGCCGACACCGAAGACCCGGTGCTCGCACATGAAAACCGCTGGACCATGCACGCCGAGGCGCCGGGCGAGATCGACGAGCGTGTCGGTCATCTCCCAGGTGCGGGGGGCGCGGGTGACGGGACAGAGCGCCGGCTCGACGCAGTGGGTTGGACAGAGCCAGTCGGCGTGAGAGAGGTAGCGGGTGCCGTCGGGGGCGGCGGTATCGTAGGGGGTCCCGACCGGACCGGGCACGGGGCGAGTCTCGACCAGCCGGCCGGGCCAGCGGGCCCGCGCCCGGCGGAGGACCCAGCCGTACATGAGGTGCGGCATGAGTGGCGAGGGGACGATGTGATCGAGACCATCCGCCCGTCCCCCGACCGCCGCCTGGCCGAGCCAGGCATCGAAGAAGTCGTCCCAATCGTCGACCACGAGCGCACGGTCAGGCGCCGATCCGAGTTCCCGGATCATCTGGCAGTCGGGATCCCGGTCCACCACCAGGAGCCGGTCGAACTCCACCTTCCCTTTCGACTTCGCCACCGTGAGCTGGCGGGTATAGAACGTCCCGTAGCAGCCGCCGCCGACGATGACGATGTCGCCGCACCTCACCGGAGCAGCCGGCCACCGTCCACGACGATGGTCTCGCCGGTCACGTAGTCGCCCCCTTCGAGCAGGTAGAGCACGGCCGCGCTGACGTCGTCGGGAGAGCCGAGCCTCCCAAGCGGCGTGGTGCGGGCGAGATGCTCGCGGGCGGCATCGCTCCACTCGTCGGGCGGCAGCACGGCGCCGGGCGCGACGGCGTTCACGGTGATGTCGGGGGCGAGCGAACGGGCGAGTGTCTTGGTCAGCATGACGACGCCGGCCTTGCTGATGCAGTGCGCGGCGTAGCTGGGCCACGGCTCGAGGCCGCCGACATCGGCGAGGTTCACGACCTTGCCCTTCGCCGCGCGGAGACTCGGCAGGGCGCCCTGCACCGTGAAGAACGCCGAGCGAAGATTGACGTTCATGACCTCGTCCCAGAGATCGGGCGTGGTCTCCTCGATCGAGGCGCGGGTCATGATGCCGGCGGAGTTGATCAGCACGTCGAGGCCGCCGAAGCGCGCCGCCACCCGCGGCCCGAGCGCCCGCGCCGCCTCCGCGTCGCCGAGATCGGCCGCGAAGGTGTCGCACTCGGCGCCGAGTTTCCGGATGGCGGCCGCGGTCTCGTCGGCTTCCGCGGCAGAGCGGTTGTAGTGGACGGCGACCCGCATGCCGCGCCCCGCGAGGGCCAGCGCGATCGCGCGGCCGACGCGGCGTCCCGCGCCCGTAACCAGCGCGACGCGGGAGGGGAGCAGCATCTCAGTAGGGTCCGTTGGTCACGGGCAGGATGTGGCCGGTGATGCCGGAGGAGGCCTCACCAGCGAGGAACAGCACCGCATCGACGATCTGCGCCATCTCGACGTAGTGCGCGTCCTTGCCGGCGGAGGCGACGTTCTCGGGTGTGCGCACCATGCCCGGGGCGACCGCATTCACCCGGATGCCGCTGGGCCAGAGCTCGACGGCGAGACTCTGCGTGAGAGCGGCGACGCCGGCCTTCGCGGCGCTGTAGACCGCCATCTGCGCGGCGGGACGGTAATACGCGACCGAGGCGAAGTTCACCACCGCGCCCTTCGTCTCGCCGAGCGCGGTCACCGCAGCGCGCGACATGAGAAATGCGGTCTTCAGATTGATGGCGATCTCGCGATCGAAGGCCTCGGCGCCGCTCAGCCCGACCGGGCCGAAGGTGGTGAGACCGCCGGCCACGTTCACCACTGCATCGAGCCGCTGGAAGTGCTTCATCGCGATCTCGATAGTGAGGGCCGCCACGTCGGGCTCGGTCAGGTCGCCAGCGGCGGGACGGGCATCGATCCCCTCGGCCGCGAACTCGCGTACCCGTTCGGCGACGGCGACCGCATTGCGGTCCACCGCCACGATGCTCGCCCCCGCCTTGCCGAACGCCCGCGCCACCGCGTGGCCAATCTGCCCCGCGCGCGCCACGCCGGTCACGAGCACGGTCTTCCCCGAAAAATCGAAATGAGTCGGCATCATCCAGTCCTGAGTAAGGTCAGCCACCGGGCAGTCACCCTGCGGCAATCAATTCCCGTTTGCAGCGATCGGTTCCCGCGGCGCGGGCCGAACCCGTTCGAGCGCGTCGAGCCACTCCTCCGGAACCTCCTGGCCGCCGATCTGGGCATGCGCGAGCATGGTCGGCTCGTCGTTGTGCCAGTCGGAACCGCCGCTCCGCTCGATCCCGATCGACAGCGCGAGATCGGTGAGCCGGGCGCGGGTGTCGGCATCGTGCACCGGATGGCGGGTCTCGACGGCGTCGAGTCCCTCGGCGCGGAGATTGGTCAGCAGGGTGCGCGTCCCGCGATCGCGCAGATGCGCGGCCGACACGATTCCGCCCCCGGCATGCACCAGCTCCGCCACCTGGCGGAACGTGGGCAGCCGCTTCTCCTCGAAGCCGGGACGGCCCCAGCCGATGTAGCGGTCGAAGGCCTCCTGGATCGTCGCGACCTGGCCCCGCTTGAGCAGTGCCCGGGCCACGTGCGGCCGACCGATCGCGCCGCCATCGGACTCGGCGAGCAGATCCTCGAGTTCGATCTTGAGGCCGAGCCCCTGCAGCTTGCGCACCATCTCGCCGCCGCGGCGCTCCCGGTCGGCGCGACAGCGCACCAGGAATTCGTCGAGCGGCTTCCACCCGAGCGGAAGGAAGTACCCGAGCAGGTGCATCTCGCCCCAGGGAGCGGCGACGGAGAATTCGCAGCCGTTGATGACCCGGACGCCGAGCCGCTCTCCGGCCGCGATGGCGGCGGGGAGCCCGTCGAGGGTGTCGTGATCGGTGAGCGCGATCGCGGTCAGCCCCGCCTTCGCCGCCCGTACGACCACCTCGTCAGGCGGATAGGCGCCGTCGGAGGCGGTGGAGTGGAGATGGAGGTCGACCTGCCGCGGCGCGCCCTCAGCGGGGGCGCTCAGCGGACGTATCCCGTCTCGGGCGCGGTCCACGAGGGCTGCGACCGCGCAAACAGCTCCTGCAGGGTCGCCTGCGGCAGCTCCGCGAGCGCGTCCTCCGCGTTCCGGGCTCCGAGCGGCGAGAAGCGGGTGACCCGCACCTCCGTGGCGCTGCCGCCGCGGCGGCGGAACATGATTCCGAACTCGTCGCGGGCATACTGGGTGACGCGACCGCTGGGACTCACGTCCCAGGTCTGACCGTCGGCTTCGATGGTACGGCGTGGCATTCCAACCTCATCGTTCTGCAAGGTCCTGATAACCGCAATGCGCCGCCCGGGGCGGCGCCGCTATGACTCGGAGTCCTCGGCATCATCCGGCGCCGGCGCCGGCACTTCCTCCCACAGCTCCCGGAACCCGGGGGCGTAGCGCGCGAGCGCCATCAGTCGCGCCTCGAGCTTTGTCTCGAGATCGGTGCGTGAGGCACGGGCCCGATGCGAATGCTCGGTCGCGCTCTCGCTGAACTCGAGGTAGGTGCCGGGCACCTCGCCGCTCCGGAAGAGCCAGAGATGCTGACCCCGGCCCCGGCCCAGCTCCGCCAGGGCATGCACGGTACGGACGTACTCCTCCTCGCTCTCCGGCAACACCGTCACGCGGGCGATCGAGAGCAGGCGCGGCATCTCAGCCAGCGTCCTCGGGGAAGGCCTCGAGCATCTTCTTCACGCCGGCGAGGAAGCGATCGGCATCCGCGCCGTCCACCACCCGGTGGTCGAACGACATCGTGAGATGCCCCTTGAGCCGGGCGGCGATGGTGTCGGTTCCGTCAGGCAGGGTCACGACCGCCGGCCGCTTCTCGATGGTGCCCACGCCAAGGATGGCGACCTGGGGCTGATTGATGATCGGCAGCCCCGCGAGCGAGCCGAAGACCCCGGGATTGGTGATGGTGAAGGTGCCGCGCTGCACATCATCGGGGCTCAGCTTCTTGGTGCGGGCGCGCTCGCCGAGATCGGCGATCGAACGGGCAATGCCGAGGAGCGAGAGTTCATCGGCGTGCTTGATGACGGGGACGATGAGCCCCCAGTCGAGCGCGACCGCGATGCCGAGATTGATGTCGCGGCGGTAGATCGTCGCGTCGGCGGAGACGGCGGCATTGAGGCCGGGGTGCTTCCGCAGGTTGTCGGCGATGGCCTTCGCGATGAAGGCGAGGTAGGTGAGGTTCACCCCCCGCTCGCTGTACTCCTTCTTGCGCTTCGCGCGGATCTGCGAGACCCGGGTGTAGTCGATCTCGAAGATCGTCTGCACATGCGCGGAGACCCGCCGCGACATGATCATGTGCTCCGCGGTCAGCTTCCGGATCCGCGACCAGGGCTCGACCCGGTCCCCGGCCCAGGCCTCGGCGACGGGACCATGGGCGGCGGTCGTCGCGGGCGCGGCCGGCGCCTTCGCGGCGACCGGTGCGGACGTCGGCGCGGCGGCGGGGGCGGGGGCCGGTGCCCCCGACTCGAGGAAGCCGAGCAGATCGTTCTTGGTCACCCGGCCGGCGATGCCGCTGCCCGCCACGGTCCCGATGTCGATGCCATGCTCGGCCGCGATCTTCCGGACCAGTGGCGTCGACTTCCGCCGCAGCCGCTCCTCGGCGGTCTCCGGTCCGTTGGCGGACGGCGCGGGTGCCGCGGCGACTGGCGCCGGTGCCGGGGGCGGAGCCGGAGCCGGAGCCGCTGCTGGGGCCGGCGCGGGCGCAGGCTTCGCTGCCGCGGGCGGTGCGGCAGGCGCAGGCGCGGCGGGGGCGGGGGCGGCGGCGGGGGCGGGGGCCCCGATGGCCGCCCCCTTCTCCGTCTCGAGCCGCGCGACCACCGTGTTCACGGCGACGGTCTCCCCCTGCTGCACCAGAATCTCGGCCAGCACGCCGGCGTTGGGCGCGGGGATCTCCGCATCCACCTTGTCGGTGGAGATCTCGAACATCGGCTCGTCGCGCTTCACCTCATCGCCGAGATTCTTGAGCCACTTGGAGAGTGTCCCCTCGGCGATGGATTCGCCCATCTGGGGCATGATGACGTCGATGCGGGCCATGCGTGTCGTCTCCGAAAAAGGCTATGGGCTCTGGGCTATGGGCTGTGCGGTCTCACCGGACCCACGGCCAATAGCCCATAACCTTCTGTTAGTATGCGGCCAGCCACCGCGCGGCGGCGACCAGATCCTCGGTCTGCGGCAACACGTAATCTTCCAGCGGTGGAGCATAGGGCAGCGGTACGTCGTGCGCACAGACCCGGCGCACCGGCGCGTCGAGCCATTCGAAGCAGCCCTCGTTGATGCGGGCGGTGATCTCGCCGGCCACGCCCCCGGTCCGGGTGTCCTCATGGGCCACCAGGACGCGGCTGGTCTTCCGCACCGAGGCGAAGATCGCCGCCTCGTCGAGGGGGAGGAGGGTGCGGAGGTCGAGCACCTCGACCTGCAGCCCGCTCTCCCGCTCCAGTTGTTCCGCCGCTTCCAGCGCCTTCCAGACCATGGCCGACCAGGTGACGATGGTCAGCGCGGTTCCTGCCCGCGCCACCCGCGCCGACCCGATGGGGGTGAGGATCTCCTCCCCCGCCGGCAGGTCCTCCTTGATCCGGCGATAAAGATACTTGTGCTCGAAGAAGAGCACCGGATCTTCGTCCCGGATGGCGGCCTTGATGAGCCCCTTGGCGTCCCGGGCGGTCGCCGGGCAGACGATTTTCAGCCCCGGGGTATGCAGGAAGGCCGCCTCCGGGTTCTGGCTGTGGAAGGGCCCGCCCCGCACGTAGCCGCCGCTCGGCCCCCGGACGACCATCGGGGTCCGGAGCCCCGCCCGGTAGCGGGCGGTGGCGACGTAGTTGGTGAGCATGTCGTAGGCGCAGGCGATGAAGTCGATGAACTGCATCTCGCACACCGGGCGGTGCCCCATGTGCGCCGCGCCCGCCGCCGCCCCGATGATCGCCTGTTCGCTGATCGGGGTGTCGATCACCCGCTCCGCGCCGAAGCGCGCCAGCATCCCGTCGGTGACCCGGAAGGGCCCGCCGAGCGCCCCGATGTCCTCCCCAATCAGGAAAACGGAGGGGTCGCGTTCCATCTCCTCCCAGAGCCCCTGCCGGATCGCCTCGAGGTAGGTGACCTCAGTCATGGGGCGACTCGTAGGCGTTGGTGTCCTTCAGCGACTCAGGATAGGCGGGGAGCGACCGGTACCACTCGATCGGCGCAGCGGCAGGGTCGGCGTACACCCCGGTCAGGGCGGTATCGATGGACGGGAACGGCTCATCGAGGCAACGCGCCAGGGCGGCATCCAGTTCCCCGGCGATCCGGTCGTCGGTGAGCTGGAGGTCGGGCTCGTCGATCCAGCGGGTCTCGAGGAGCCGGGCCCGGTAGCGGTCGATCGGGTCGTTCTTCTCCCAGGCCTCGATCTCGCCGGGCGGCACGTAGCGCTGATCGTCGTGCTCGGCGTGGCCCTTCCGGCGGTAGGTGATCAGTTCGACCAGCGTCGGCCCGCCGCCGGAACGGGCCCGGTCGACCGCAATCCGGGTGGTCTCGTAGGTGGCGAGGACGTCGTTGCCGTCCGCGCGGACGCCGGGCATGCCGTAGCCAATCGCCTTGTCGCTGAGATGCGCGGCCGCGGTCTGCAACCGGGGCGGCGTGCTGTAGGCGTAGCCGTTGTTCTCGCAGATGATCACGAGCGGGAGCCGCTGCACCGCGGCGAAGTTGATCCCCTCGTGAAAGGCGCCGGTGCTCATCGCGCCGTCGCCCACGTAAACCATCCCGACGCGGGGCTGCTTGGTGAGCTTGAAGTGCAGCGCGATGCCGGCCATGACCGGCACCATCGCGCCGAGCGGCGAGACCTGGCCGAGGAAGCCGCGCTGGAGATCGTTGAAGTGGATGTTCAGCTCGCGGCCGGCGGTGGGGCTCTCCGCCTTGGCCATGTACTGGCGCAGCACCTCGAGCGGCGTGGCGCCCTTCACCAGCATCGAGCCGAGGTTGCGGATGAGCGGCGAGAGGATGTCGCCGGGTTCGAGCGCGTAGGCGCTGCCGACCGCGTCAGCCTCCTGACCGAGCGAGCGGAAGAGCCCGCCGACCACCTTCCCCTGCCGGTGCAGCAGCACCAGACGCTCCTCGAGCGAGCGCGTCAGCCGCATCCAGTAGTACAGCTCGAGGAGCTGCCACCGCTGGAGACCGGCAGGAAGCGGCGGGCTGGAGCCGGGAGGATGAGGGGATGTCATGCCATGGACAGGGTTGGGCGCCGCGGAAGATCGGACGGCGGGCCGGACGGGTCAAGGTACGGTGCGGGCCGCCGGGAGGCGACCCGACCGTCCCTGTTGCGCTACCTGCCGGGGCTGCCGAGCGCGTTGAGCACCAGCGCCGTCATCGCCCGCATCGCGACCGGAATCGCCTGGTCGTCGGCGTAGAAGGTCGGCGTATGGTGCCCACCCGAGACCTTGCCCTCCGGCACCACGCCCACGAAGAAGAAGAACCCAGGAACCACATTGGCGAAGTACGAGAAATCCTCGGCCCCGGTGAGCGGCGGCGCCTGACGGATGTGGTCGGCGCCGACCACCCGCGCGAGCACCGGCGCAAACCGGGTGGTGAGCGCGCTGTCGTTCACGGTCACCGGATAGGCTTCGCTGAAATCGATGGTGTAGCTGGCGCCCGCCGCCTTGGTCACCCCGTCAAAGACCTCCCGAATTCGGCGCTCGTAGAAGGCCATGGTGCTGTCGCTGAAGGTCCGGATCGTCCCCTCCAGATAGGCATCGCCGCTGATGATGTTGTTGCGCTCGCCGGCACGGAAGATCCCGACGGTGAGCACGCTCGGATCGAAGGGGGAGACGTTGCGCGAGTGAATCGTCTGCAGCCCGAGCACGATCTGCGACGCGGTGACGATCGCATCGATGCTGAGCTGCGGAGTGGACCCGTGCGCCTGGCGGCCGGTCACATGCGCCGTCCACTTGGCGGCCGAGGCGAGTGCCGGTCCCATGGAGTAGGAGAGCCGGCCGAGCTGCTCATCGTTGCCCGGGGCGTCGGGCGGGCCGCCCGCGGTATGGAAGCCGAGGATGAGGTCGGGCCGCGGATTCTCGAGCGCGCCCTCCTGCACCATCAGCTTGGCGCCGCCGGTTTCGCCATCGGGGGCTCCCTCTTCGGCCGGCTGAAAGATGAACACCACCGTGCCGGCGAGCTTCTGCTTCATCCCCGCGAGGATGTTGGCGACGCCGAGTTCGGAGGCGACATGAATATCGTGGCCGCAGGCATGCGAGACCCCGACCTCGCGGCCGAGATAGGTCGCCTTGGCGACCGACCGGAAGGGGAGATCGGTCTGCTCGGTCACCGGCAACGCATCCATGTCGGCGCGCACCGCGACGACCCGTCCCGGCTTCGCGCCGCGCAGGATCCCGATCACCCCGGTGTGCGCGACGCCGGTCCGCACCTCGAAGCCGAGCCGGGTGAGTTCGGCGGCCACCAGCGCGGCGGTACGGGTCTCCCGATTGCTCAGCTCCGGGTTCCGGTGGATGTCCTCGCGGATCTCGATCATCCGCGGCGCCACCTTCTGCACCGCCGCGGCGATCTCGGCATCGGTCTGCGCGGCGAGCGGCGCCGCCACCAGGAGGGCGGGAAGAGCCAGCAGGGCAATCGAACGCATCGGAATTCCTGTTGAGGGTGACCTACGATAGAGGGAGCGGGAGAAAGGCGAAAGGGCGACCCCACGCGGGGCCGCCCCATCACACCTCATGCAGATCGGCGGCGACTACGGCTGCACCGTGAAATCCACCGCCGCCACCGTGTGGTCCCACACGAAGTGGATCTGGCCGCCCTTGTCGTCGGGGGCGATGTGGATGGTGAACTGCTCCGTCAGCGACGGGTTGTTCTCCACCGTCATCGGAATCCGGTAGAGATCCTTCGCCGGATCGTGGTCGGTGCCCCACTGCCCCGTCTGCGAGTTGATGAGCAGCGTCCAGCCCGTCTTCGTGGGCAGGGTCCAGAGGGTATACATCCCCGCCGGGACGACGATGCTGCCGAAGGCGAGCGGCTTGTCGGTCTTGAACTGGGTTGCGGCATTCGCGCCGGTGCGCCACACCTCACCCCAGGGCACCACCCCACCGAAGATGGTGCGGCCCCGCACCCGCGGCCGACCGTAGTCGACCCAGAGCGTGGCGCCGGCGGCGGGCGTGGTCACGGTGTCGCGGGTGGAGAGCTGTCCGGCGGGGCCGCCCGCCTGCTCCCTCAGCGCGAAGGCGGCGGCGAAGGCATCCACGTCGACCGAGGGCTGGCGCTCGATGGAGAACTGCTGAGTGCCGCGAATCGGACGGGCGCCCTGGATGCGCCCCTCGCGGTCGATCTTCGCATGATAGCGGTCGTTTTCGTTCTCGATGTCGATGGAGTCCTTGCCGAGCCGGCGGATCGCGACCCAGCTCAGGCTGGGCGCACCGAGATAGTACATCGGAATGCGCAGCGAATCGGCGCCGCTCTTCAACCGGCGGATCGAGAGCATGTCGTACATCGTCCAGCCAGAGATGACCGGGATGCCCGCCCCCGCCGGCACCGCCGCGCTCATCTTGCGGGTATTGGTATCGACCTTGATCTGAATGAAGGCCGAGTCGCTGGTGAAGGTGGCCATCACATGCTGCACCGGCGGCGCATCAGCCGGAACACCCACCCTGCTGACCACCACATCCGCCGACTGCATCGCCCCGCTCGCCGCGAAGGTGATGGTCGCGTGCCGGCGCAGGGTGCGCGGCACCCGGCTCACCTGATCGAGCTCGAGCCCCGTCGGGGTGAGGGTGAACCGTTCGACACTGGTGGTGTCCTTGCCGAGCCGGACCAGGAAGGCACCACTGTCCTGCGCGTGGGCAGTGGCGGCGATCAGCCCGTTGAGAGCGAGGACCAGCGTTCCGAGTCGTCGGGCGCGAAGCATGGGGTTCTCCAGCCTGAGGGTGAGGGAAGTTGCCTCGTCGTACGTCGGGTGCCCGCCCGGGGTTCCATCCTGACGCACCGCCGCGCCTCACCGTCGCAGGCTGAACCGGCGAAGTGGTCCGGTGGGCGCCGGATTCAGTACACCCTCAGCACACCCCGCAGCCGGATGTCCCGCGCCGAAGCCCCGACCATGACGTCGATCTCGCCTGGCTCCACCGTGGGCCGGAGCGACCCATCGAGCGTGACGAGATCCCGAGGACGAAGCCAGACGCGCACCGCGCGCGCTTCCCCCGCCTCGAGATGCACCCGCACGAAGCCCTTGAGTGCCATCACCGGCTGCGCCCGGGTGGAGACCCGCGGACGAAGATAGAGCTGCACGACCTCATCCCCCGCGCGGGCGCCGGTGCTGCGCACCTGGAGTTCCACCAGCGTGGAATCGCCGGGAGCGATCGAATCCTTCGAGAATGCGAGGCCGGCATACTCGAAGCTGGTGTAGCCAAGCCCGTAGCCGAACGGGAAGAGCGGCTCGCCACTCTCGTCCAGATAGTCGTCCCCGCGGCCGGTCGGCTTATGGTCGTAGACCAGCGGGAGCTGACCCACTGCGCGCGGGAAGGTGATCGGCAATCGTCCTCCCGGCTCCTCCGCGCCGAAGAGCAAGGCCGCGATCGCCTCGCCCCCCTGCTCGCCCGGGTACCAGACATCGAGCACGGCGGCGACCCGCTCGAGCCAGGGCTGCATCGTCACCGCGCCCCCACCGACGATCACCACGACGACCGGTTTCCCCGCCGCGGCGACGCGCCGGATCAGCTCCTCCTGCCGCCCGGGAAGCGCGAGCGATGACCGGTCGCGGAACTCTCCCTCCTCGAGTCCCACCACGACCACCGCCACATCCGCGGCACGCGCGGCGGCGACCGCCTCCGCAATCCGCCGCTCGGCGTCATCGCGGCGACCCACATCCCAGAAGAGCCGCACCCGGCCGTTGCCGGCCGGTTCTCTGAACTCGAGGCGGAGGGCATAGCGGCGCCCGCGCACGAGCTGCAGCACCGCACTCTCCGAGGAGTAGCTCCGCTTCTCCCAGCGATCGACCACGAGCCGCTCATCGAGGAAGAGCCGGAAGCCGTCGTTCCCCTCGACTCCGATCCGTACCGCACCGCTCACCGGCGCGACCAGCCGCCCGCGCCAGCGCACCGAGTACCAGTGCGCATCGAGCCCCTCCACCGGCGGGAGGATGGTCCAGTGGAAATCGACCCCCGGATCACGCCGCACCGTGGCGGGCGCTCCACTGAGACCGACGCCGGCGTAGTACTCCCCGACCAGCCCGCGCCCCTGCCCCGTGTCAGGCAGCAGCGCCTCGCCGGGAATCGTGGGAAACGCCGCGGTGACCCTCCCCGGCCCCGGACGATAGACGACCCGCGCCGCGCCGAGCCGCCGGCGGAGCGCGTCAAGCAGACTTACCGGTGCTCTCCCCGGCCCGGCGTAGCCACCGAGCCGCGCCTCGACGGCGTCCACGCCGATGAGCGCGACGGAGCGGAACCGCGATGAATCGAGCGGCAGCGTGCCGCGCTCGTTCCGGAGCAGCACCGCCGAGCGTTCGGCGGCGCGGCGGGCGAGGGCGCGCCAGGCGGTATCGGCATCCACGGCGAGCGCCGCGGCGGTATCGGCGTACGGATGTTCGAAGAGCCCGAGCCGGAACTTGAGCGCGAGCACCCGCGAGACCGCGGCGTCGAGCACCACATCCGGCACCAGTCCTCGGCGCACCGCCTCCTCGAAGAGCGGTGCGCTCTCGACGCTGCCCTGGAAGATCACGTCGAGTCCGCTCGCCAGCGCCTGCGCCGTCGCATCGGCGTAACCCGAGGCGGTGCCATGCAGCACGTTCGCGCCGCCAACGCCGCCGGCATCGGAGATCGTGACGCCGCGGAAGCGCCACGCCTGGCGGAGCAGCGTGTCGAGCAGCCAGGGACTCGCCGAGGCGGGGCGCCCGTCGATCGAGTTGTACGCGGCCATGACCGCCTCCGCCCCGCCGCTCCGAATCGCGGCATCGAACGGCGGCAGAAACTCCTCGAGCAGCCGGCGCCGGCTCGAGTCGATCGGGTAGCTGTCGCGTCCCCCCTCACCGGCGTTCGCGACGAGATGCTTCGGGGTCGCGACGACGCCGGCACGCTCGAGCGCCGCGACGAAGGCGAGCCCGGTCGCGGAGACCAGGCGCCGGTCCTCGCCGTAGGTCTCTTCCACCCGGCCCCAGCGGGCGTCGCTCGCGAGGTTGAGCACCGGCGAGAGGAGCAGCCTGATGCCGCGGGCACGCGCCTCCCGCGCGACGGCCGCGGCGACCTCACCGACGAGGGCCGTGTCCCAGCTCGCGGCGAGGGCGATCGCCTGCGGATAGCTCACCGCGCCCGGCTCGGTGATGCCGTGCAGCCCCTCGTCCACCAGCACGACCGGGATGCCGAGCCGGGTCCTCTCGACGAAGCGGCGCTGCACCCGGTTGAGCTGCCGCGCCGCGTCGAGCGTCGACCCGGTGGTCCGTACCTGGATGCCGAAGCGGCCGAGCCCCGGCTCGACGGCGCCGGCGGAATCGGCGGGGTGCAGGTAGAGCTGCCAGAACTTCTCCGCGCGCGTCATCTGGCCGAGCAGGGCCGCCACCCGCTGCTCGGTGGGGAGGGTCGCGTCGCGCCAGGCGGCGGTCTGGGCCTGTCCCGCGGTGGCGAGAAGGGTGAGTGCGAGGAGCAGAGGCGCGGAACGCATCCGGCTCACCTCGTGAAGGGGGAAGCGCGCGGGGGGCGACCGATCGCTCGGCCACCCCCCGTGCGGGTGCCCCGAAGGGCGCCCGCGGCGTACCAGCAGCGGGGCGACCGCCCCTGCATCAGGCCTTCTGTTCGATCCGCATCCCGTAGAACGAGCGGTAGACGAAGAACAGCGCGACCACGAGGAAGACCGCGGCCAGGGTGTGGCTGAGGCCCGGCTCGAGGCTCACCGCCAGCTCGACGGCGAGCAGGCCGAACAGCGTGGTGAACTTGATGATCGGGTTGAGCGCGACCGACGAGGTGTCCTTGAACGGATCGCCGACGATGTCGCCGACGACGCAGGCCTCGTGCAGCGGCGTGCCTTTCTGCTTGAGCTCGACTTCGACGATCTTCTTCGCGTTGTCCCAGGCGCCGCCGGCGTTGGCCATGAAGATGGCCTGATAGAGACCGAACAGCGCGATCGAGATCAGGTAGCCGATGAAGAAGTACGGCTCGGCGCAGGCGAAGGCCAGCGTCGCGAAGAAGACGGTGAGGAAGATGTTGAACATGCCCTTCTGGGCGTACTTGGTGCAGATCTCGACGACCTTCTTGCTGTCTTCCATCGAGGCCTTGGTCGCGCCCTCGAGCTTCATGTTGTTCTTGATGAACTCCACCGCGCGGTAGGCGCCGGTGGTCACGGCCTGGATCGAGGCGCCGGTGAACCAGTAGATGATGGCACCGCCGGTGATGAGGCCGAGCAGGAAGGGCGGGTGCAGGATCGAGAGGTTCGAGAGCAGTTCGGGCTTGAGGCCGTTGGTGAGCGCCACGATGATCGAGAAGATCATGGTGGTCGCGCCGACGACGGCCGTGCCGATGAGCACCGGCTTGGCGGTCGCCTTGAAGGTGTTGCCGGCGCCGTCGTTCTCCTCGAGGAAGTGCTTGCCCTTGTCGAAGTCGGCGTCGAAGCCGAAGTCCTTCTTGAGCTCGGCCTTGATGTTCGGGACGTTCTCGATGAGCGAGAGCTCGTACACCGACTGCGCGTTGTCGGTCACCGGGCCGTAGCTGTCCACCGCGATCGTCACCGGGCCCATGCCGAGGAAGCCGAAGGCCACGAGGCCGAAGGCGAAGACGGCCGGGGCGAGCATCAGGCTCGCCATGCCGGTGGCGCCGCCGAGGGTGCTGACGAAGTAGGCGATCGTCATCAGCATCAGCATCGCCATGCCGACCCAGAAGGCGCTGAAGTTGCCGGCGACGAGGCCGGACAGGATGTTGAGCGCCGGGCCGCCCTCACGCGAGGAGCTCACGACCTCGCGCACGTGACGCGACTCGGTGGAGGTGAAGACCTTCACCAGCTCCGGGATGATCGCGCCGGCGAGGGTGCCGCAGGTGATGACCGTCGAGAGCTTCCACCAGAGCGTGCCGTCGCCGAGGTCGGCGATCAGCATGTGGGAGACGACGTAGGTCAGCACCACCGAGACGATCGAGGTGAGCCACACCAGGACGGTGAGCGGCGCCTCGAAGTTCATCTTGTCGGCCTGGGCGTACTTGGCCTTGGCGACCGCCTCGTTGATGAAGTACGAGAGCGCGGAGGCCACGACCATCATGATGCGCATCGAGAAGATCCAGACGAGGAGCTGGACCTGGGTGGTCGGGTCCTTCACCGCGAGCAGGATGAAGGAGATCAGCGCGACGCCGGTGACGCCGTAGGTCTCGAAGCCGTCGGCCGAGGGGCCGACCGAGTCGCCGGCGTTGTCGCCGACGCAGTCCGCGATGACGCCCGGGTTGCGCGCGTCGTCTTCCTTGACGTTGAAGACGATCTTCATCAGGTCGGCGCCGATGTCGGCGATCTTGGTGAAGATGCCGCCCGCGATGCGCAGCGCCGCCGCACCGAGCGACTCGCCGATGGCAAAGCCGATGAAGCAGGGCCCGGCGTAGTCCGCCGGCACGAAGAGCAGGATGAAGAGCATCAGCAGCAGCTCGACGCTGATGAGCAGCATGCCGATGCTCATGCCCGCCTTGAGCGGGATGGCGTAGCAGGGATAGGGCTTGCCGCGGAGGCTCGCGAAGGCGGTGCGCGAGTTGGCGAAGGTGTTGACCCGGATGCCGAACCAGGCGACGCCGTAGCTGCCGACGATGCCGATGATGCTGAAGGCCAGGATGACCGCCACCTTCACGCCGGCGAAGTGCTGCAGGAAGCCGAAGTAGAAGGTGATGATGGCGCCGATGAAGAGCCACAGGATCATCAGGAACTTGCCCTGGGTCACCAGGTAGGTCTTGCAGGTCTCGTAGATCAGCTCGGAGACCTCACGCATGCTGCGGTGCACCGGCATGTTCTTGAGCTGGGTGTAGATCAGCAGCCCGAAGCCGAGGCCGAGGGCGCAGACCACGAGGCCGAGCATCAGCAGCGTGCGGCCGCTGGTCCCGCCGAGGAAGTTGACCGAGCCCAGGTCGGGCAGCACCAGGTTGGCTTCACCGCCGGCGTGCACCGTCTCGCCACCGGTCGCGACGGCGGCCGGGTCCTGGGCGAAGACGGGATGGGTGGTGAGCGCCAGGGTGCACATGACGGCCAGGGCGATGAGCCAGGGCAACGTCTTCTTCATGGGGGGCCTTCTCCTCGGTATCGTGAATGAATGACGGGCCGTGCAACCGAAGGGCGGGTCCTCGACCCGCCCTCGTGCCGCAAACAACCCGGAGTGCTCAGTATGCGCCGCGTGCCTCGTGCGACGGGTCGGCCTTGGTGTGCACGACCGTCAGGAACCGCTTGGCGAGCTTGTCGGCTTCGCTCTCGCCCGGCTGATTGGTCTCGACGGTGATGAGGGTGTAGTGTCCGCCCTCCGCCTGGACCTCCACCGCGATCTGGCCCAGCGTGCCGGAAAACCGCCGGCGCCGCGGCGCCTCCTCGGTCGGCGACAGCCGCGGACCGAAGAAGGCGTTGGCCTCGGACATCACGGTGGCGGGCGTGATGTGGGTGCGGTGAAAATATTTCATGTCTGCTCGGGCTTGGGTTCCCCTCCCCTGGCCCCTCCCCACAAGTGGGGAGGGGATCGGGGCGGGGCTACTTCTCGCCGTACTCGTAGTACTCGACGCCGAGATGGGTGATCGACGCCTCACCCATCAGCCAGCGCAGGGTGTTCTTCATCTTGGTCTGCTGGATGAAGAGGTCGTGCTCCGGATACAGCCCCGGCGCCACCTGCGGGCTCTTGAAGTAGAACGAGAGCCACTCCTGGATCCCCGAGAGGTTGGCGCGCTGCGCCAGGTCGAAGAAGATCGCCAAGTCGAGCACCAGCGGGGCGGCGAGGATGGAATCGCGGCAGAGGAAGTCCACCTTGATCTGCATCGGATAGCCGCACCACCCGAAGATGTCGATGTTGTCCCACCCCTCCTTGTTGTCCCCACGCGGCGGGTAGTAGTTGATCCGCACCTTGTGGAACAGGTTGCCGTAGAGGTCGGGATAGATCTTCGGCTGCAGGATGTCCTCGAGCACGCCGAGCTTCGACTCTTCCTTGGTCTTGAAGCTCTCCGGATCGTCGAGCACCTCGCCGTCCCGGTTGCCGAGGATGTTGGTCGAGTACCAGCCGGCGACACCCAGCATGCGCGCCTTGAACATCGGCGAGAGCACGGTCTTGAGCATGGTCTGGCCGGTCTTGAAGTCCTTGCCGCCGATCGCCACGCCCTTGTCCTTGGCAAGCTGCTCGATGGCCGGGATGTCGCAGCAGAGGTTCGGCGCGCCATTGGCGAACGGCACCCCCTCCATGATCGCCGCGTAGGCGTACAGCATCGACGGCGCGATCGAGGGATCGTTGGTCTCCATCGCCTTCTCGAACGCCGCCAGCGTCTGGTGCGCGGGGCCGGGCGAGATGAAGATCTCGGTCGAGGCGCACCACACGATCACCAGCCGGTCACAGCCGTGCTTCGCCTTGAAGTCGCGGATGTCCTTCCGGAGCGCCTCGGCCAGTTCCTTCTTGTTCTTCGCGACCTTGGCATTCTTCCCCTCGAGCCGCTTCACGTAGTGCTGGTCGAACGCGGCCGGCATCGGGGTGATGGCCTGCAGGAAGTCCTTGATCGGCTCGACATGCTCGTGCTTGTCGAGCACGCCGCAGTGGAGGCAGGACTGGTAGGCGTTGTCGGGGACCGGATCCCACGCCCCGAAGACGAGGTCGTTGAGGTCGGCGAGCGGAACGAATTCCTTGATCAGCGGGGAGCGGCCCTCGGTGCGCTTGCCGAGACGGATCGTGCCCATCTGGGTGAGCGAGCCGATCGGCTTCGCCTTGCCGCGGCGGATCAGCTCGACGCCGGCGATGAAGGTGGTCGCGACTGCGCCGAGTCCGACGCAGAGAACACCGAGCTTGCCCTTGGCCGGCGCGATGGGCCGGGGAGTACCGTTTGCCACTAGGACTGTCCTTTCGGAGCGTCGGACGCGAGTGCGCCCTCGGTCACCTGGTAGACGTACACGAAGCGCTGCACGACGGTGATGACCGATGCAAGCGCGAGAATCGTCACGATCCAGAACAACACCAGCCCCTGGGGGCCGGCACCAACGATTACTGTCGGGACCCCGAGTCCCACGATCCGCTCGGCCCGCTGCACGATGCCCACCTTGCAGTCGATGCCGAGGCCCTCGGCGCGGGCTCTCGCGTAGGAGACCAGCAGCGAGGCGATGATCGCCGCCATGCTGATCATGATCGCCCACTCCCGGTTGGCCACCGTGCCCTCCGGCGCCAGCAGGTAGTAGACCCCGATCCCCATGAAGGTGGCCCCGTCGCCGACCCGGTCGAGCGTCGAGTCGTAGAAGGCCCCGAACTTGGTGACCTGGGCGTTGGCCCGCGCCACCGCGCCGTCGAGCGTATCCACGATCCCGCTGACCAGGTACAGCAGCCCGCCGAGGCGCACCGAGCCCAGTCCGAACGCCACCGCCGAAGCGACCACCAGCAGGGTCCCGACAGTGGTGATGGTGTTCGGCCGGATCCCGGCCCGAATGAGGCCATCGACGAACGGCCGGGTGACGGCGTAGAACACCCGTTCCACCGGCTTGGTGATCAGTTTCACCTGGCGCCTGTCCCTCGGGGATGCCACGGGTGGGAGACCGGCCTCGCGGGCCCCCGAAAACCGCGCAAACGATAACCGGCGGAACGGTTTAGGGGAAGGCGTGAGCCTCGGCGCACCCGGCTATTCGGGGTAGAGGAGGAAGGGCTTGCGGCGGACGAGGAACGCCCGTTGCGCGGTGCCCCAGTCCACCGCACTGCCGGAGCTGACCGCCCGCCGGAGGGCGCCATCGTCCCCGGCGAGCCGGTCAAACTGCCGCGGCGTGAAGCCGAGTCGCGGTCCGAGGAGCCCGAGCAGGGTGACCGCGGTGCGGGTCGGGTCGTAACTCGCCCGATCGGTGACCCGGAACCGGATCCCGGCGAGGAGGGTGTCGGCGTACTTGCCGTCCCCGGGATGGCTCGGCGTGAACTGCACCGCGCTGAAGGCCACGCCGGGCAGCCGCGCGGCGGCGAGAGCCGCGAGCACCGCCGTGGTATCGAGCCAGGGCGCGCCGAGCTGCTCGAACGGGTGGTCGCTCCCCCGCCCCACCGAGAGGTTCGTGCCCTCGAAGAGACAGGTCCCCGGATAGTGGATCAGCGCCTCGAGGCTCCGCAGATTGGGCGACGGTGGGACGAACGGCAGTCCGGTTGCGTCGAAGTATTGGGAGCGCCGCCAGCCGGAGACCGGGATAACATGCAGATCCGTTGTGAGTCCGAGATCGTGCTTCGCGAGCCGCGCGAGTTCGCCGAGCGTCATCCCATGGCGCATCGGCATGGCGAGCAGCCCCACCGGAGAGCTGAAGGCGGGGTCGAGCACGTTGCCCCCGACCGCGCCCCCGATCGGATTGGGCCGGTCGATCACCACGACCGGGATCCCCTTCGCCGCGGCCGAGCGCATCACGCCGGTCGTGGTCCAGAGGTAGGTGAAGTAGCGGGCGCCGGCATCCTGGAGGTCGACGAGCAGCAGGTCGATCCCGGCCAGCATGCTGTCGGTCGGAGCCCACGTCTTGCCATAGAGGCTGTAGATTGGAAGCCCGGTGGCGGAGTCGGTGGTCGACGCGACGCCCGCACCGGGATCGGCGTTCCCGCGGAAGCCATGCTCGGGGCTGAAGAGCGCCACGAGCGTGACCCCCGCGCCGAGCAGCCGGTCGACATCGCTCACCCCGGCGCGATCGATGCTCGACTGATTCGCGACCAGCCCGACCCGGTGACCGCGGACGAGCGACAGACTGTCCCGAAGCAGCACATCGATGCCGGGGAGCACGGGGCTCTCCACGGAGGTCGCCGCCGTCGGCGCGACTCCACCCACACGCACACTCCGGCCGCAGCCGATCCACGGCGCGGCCATCAGACAGAATCCGAGCGCCCAGTGGCCCGTTCTCATAGCATCATGCTCTCCGCAGGTCTCCTGCTGTGCGGCGCCGTCGCGTCCGCCTCGGCGCAACAGCAGACGGTCGGCCGCTTCGGCCTCGGGCCGCCGGCTCCCCACGATTCCGTCGTCGTCCAGCGGATTCTCGACTCCATGCCGCTCCGCGACCGGGTGGCCCAGGTCATCATGCCCTGGATCCCGGGCGCCTACGCCGCCTTCGACGACAGCGCCTTCGCGGTGATGCAGGGCTGGGTGGATTCGCTCCACGTCGGCGGCATCATCGTCTCGGTCGGCTCGCCACTCGACGTGGCGATGAAGCTCAACCGGCTGCAGCTCCGCTCCGGGCTTCCACTGCTGATCGGCGCCGACCTCGAGAGCGGGGCCAGCTTCCGGCTCACCGGCGCCACGCCCTTCCCCCCCAATATGGGCGTGGCCGCGGCGGGCAGCGAGCAGGATGCCTACGAGGTCGGACGGGTGACCGCGCTCGAGGGGCGCGCGGTCGGCATCCACATCACCTTCTCGCCGGACGCCGACGTCAACAGCAATCCGGCGAACCCGATCATCAACACCCGCTCCTTCGGCAGCGATCCCTATCTGGTGGGGCGGCTGGTCGCGGCGGCGGTGCGCGGCATCCAGGACAACGGCATGCTCGCGACCGCGAAGCACTTCCCCGGCCATGGCGACACCTCGACCGACTCGCATCTCGGGCTCCCGGTGATCGGCGCGCCCTGGAGCCGCCTGAGCAGCGTCGAGCTGGTGCCCTTCCGCGACGCGATCGAGGCGGACGTCAGCCTGGTGATGTCGGCGCACATCACGATGCCGGCGATCGCGAGCGACCGGAAGCGACCCGCGACCCTCGACCCGCAGATCCTCACCGGTATCCTGCGCGACTCGCTCGGCTTCCATGGGCTCGTCGTCACCGATGCGCTCGACATGGGCGCCATCGTCAACACCTACGGCGCCGGCGAGGCGACGGTGCTCGCCTTCCTCGCGGGCGCCGACCTGCTGCTGCAGCCCGCCGATCCGAAGACCGCGATCGACGCGCTCACCGAGGCGGTCGAGTCGGGGCGGATCTCCTACGAACGGCTCGACCATTCGGTGCGCCGGCTGCTGCTGGTGAAGCAGCATCTCGGGCTCTTCAATCGCCGCACCGTGCCGCTCGACAGCGTGCCGGCCACGGTCGGCAGCACCCGCTTCCTCGCGACGGCGCGGGACATCGCGCAGCGCTCCGTGGTGCTGGTCTCCGACAGCAGCGGCACGGTGGACAGCATCCGCAAGCGGCCGCGCCCGATCACCCTGATCACCTACGGCGAGGAGAACGCCGGCACGGTGGGCAACGTGCTCGCCCGGCGGCTCCGCGACGCGGGGTACAAGGTGACGAGCTTCCGGCTCTGGCCGGCGAGCGGCATGGCGAGCATCGACTCCGCCCGCACCATCATCCGCAGGAATGGTTACGCCGTCTTCGCCGCCTCGGTGAAGGTGAGCGCATGGAAGGGCACGGTGGGGCTGCCCGAACCCGTCGCGCATCTCATCTCGGAGACGAGTCTCCGCCGTCGCACCGTGCTGATTTCGTTAGGCAGCCCCTACATCGGCATGCAGGTGCCGCACCTCCGCTCCTACCTGATCGGCTGGAACGGCAACGGGCTCGCCGAATGGGCCGTCGCCCGGGCGCTCACCGGCGAGGCGCCGATCACCGGACACATGCCGGTCGAACTGCCGCCCGCCTATCCGCTCGGCACCGGGATCGAACTGGGCGTGCCGAGCGGCGTGGGCGCGGGGAGCCAGCGCTGATCCGCCCGGCGAGTCTCCCGGCGCTGCTCGCGGTGCTCGGCGGGGCCTGCGCCCCGAAGCCCGCGACGCCGGCGCCACGGAGCGAGTGGCGCCAGGTCGCCCACTACCTCGACTCGATGGTCGCCGACGGCGCCGCACCCGGGGCCGCCCTCGGCATCAGCCACCGCGGCACCCACTACTTCCACGGCACCGGACGGCTCGGCCTCGACGAGGCGACCCGCCCCGACAGCAGCACGATCTACGACCTCGCCTCGCTCACCAAGGTCATCGGGCTCACCACCGCGACGATGATGGCGGTGGACGACGGACGGCTCGCCCTCGACAGCAGCGTCAGCCGCTACGTCCCCGCCTTCGGCATGGGCAACAGTCTCCGCCAGCGCGTCACGCTCCGGCACCTGCTCACCCACTCGAGCGGACTCCCCGCCTGGCGGGCCATCTACAAGGAGGCGAACGGCCGGAGTGACGGGCTCGCCCTCGCCGACTCGACGCCGCTCGACACCCTGCCGGGCACCCGCTTCCTCTACTCCGATCTCGGCGCCATGGTGCTCACCCAGGCGGTCGAGGCGGCGTACGGCACGCGACTCGACTCGCTGCTCGCCGCACGAATGTTCACCCCGCTCGGCCTTCACGACACGCGCTATCTCCCGCCCGCAAGCTGGCTCCCGCGCATCGCGCCGACGGAGAACGACCCCTGGCGCGGGCACATGATCCACGGTGAGGTCCACGACGAGAACGCCGCCCGACTCGGCGGGGTGTCGGGACATGCCGGGCTCTTCTCCTCCGCGCGCGACCTGGTGCAGTTCGGTGACTGGCTGCTCGGCCGGCTCGCGGCCGCCGATTCGAGCGTCCACTGTCCGCTCGCCCCGACCGACCGGATGGCGCCGCCGCTCCGTGCCATCCCCGAGTTCGTCACCCGGCAGGAGCTCCCGCCCGGGTCGAGCCGTGCGCTGGGGTGGGATACCCCGTCCGACGGGAGCAGCGCAGGGCACCTGCTCTCGCCGCGGAGCTTCGGGCATACCGGATTCACCGGCACCTCGATCTGGATCGATCCCTCGCGCTGCCTGGTGATCGTCCTGCTCAGCAACCGGGTGCACCCCACGCGCGCCAACAGCCGCTGGGGAGCGGTGCGGGTCGGGGTGGCGGACCGGGTGGTGTCGGCGCTCGGGGATTTTGAGGTTACTCCATGACTGGCTGAGAGTTAGCCATTCCAGCCGGGCGTCGATGAAATTGACATGGGAGCGGCAAACCCCTACCTTGAATCACAGCTATCAACAGCGCCGGAGCGTATGCCCGGCGCTTTCGCATCATCGAATGGGGAGCAAGGACATGGAAAGCACTGAACAGCAGGTGAGCGCCCCGGGTTTCACTCTCGTCCTGACCGATCGCGCCTCGGAAGAGGTGCAGAAGTTCATCGCCGCCGAGGCTGTCCCGGTCGAGACCGCCGGCCTCCGGGTGAGCGTGCTTCCGGGCGGATGCTCCGGATTCAAGTACAGCCTCAACATCGAAGAGCGCGCCCTCGAGGACGACGTGGTGATGGAGATCAACCGCGTCCGCGTCTTCATGGACGGGTTCAGCATGCAGTATCTGAATGGCGTGACGGTGGACTACACCAGCTCGATGCAGGGCTCGGGCTTCACCTTCACCAACCCGAACGCGACGGGTGGCTGCGGCTGCGGATCATCGTTCACCGCCTGAGCAGCACCATGCATAACTCGAGGGGGCGGGTCTAAGACCCGCCCCCTCCTTGTATCCAGCCATGGCGACACTCGACCTCGCCGTCATCCTCGGCTACTTCGCCCTGACGCTGGGCGTCGGGATGTGGGTCTCCCGCCGGCAGCAGACGGCGGGCGACTACTTCCTCGGCGCGCGCGACCTCCCCTCCTGGGCCATCCTGCTCTCGATCGTCGCGACCGAGACCTCCGCCCTCACCGTCATCTCCGTTCCGTCGATCGCCGCGCAGGGCGACCTCACCTTCCTGCAGCTCCCGATCGGCTACCTCATCGGACGACTGGTCGTCGCCTGGTGGCTCCTCCCCGGCTATTTCCAGGGCGAACAGGAGACGGCCTACGTCCGGCTCGAGTCGCGCTTCGGGCCGACGACCCGGCGGCTCACTTCGCTGATCTTTCTCGTGACTCGCATGCTGGCCGACGGTGTGCGGGTGTATGCGAGCGCGGTGCCGCTGGCGCTCATCACCGGGTGGAGCATCCCGCTCTCGATCCTGGTGATGAGCCTGGTGACCATGGTGTACACCTGGCACGGCGGGCTCAAGGCGGTGGTGTGGACCGACGTGGTGCAGTGGTGCGTCTACGTCGCCGCGGGGTTCGCGGCGCTGGCAATCGCCTTCTCGCTCGCGGGCGGCGCCGGCCCCGCCCTCGCGATGGCGGGCGGCGCGGGGAAACTCAAGCTGATCGATCTCGGGCTCAACTTCACCGTCCCTTACACCCTCTTCGGCGGGATCATCGGCGGCGGGATGCTCACCGCCGCCTCACACGGGACCGACCATGTGATCGTGCAGCGGCTGCTGGCGAGCGGCTCGCTCCGAGATGCCCGGCGCGCGCTGGTGGGCTCGGGCGTTGTGGTGCTGCTCCAGTTCACCCTATTCATGCTGATCGGCACCGCGATCTGGGCGGGCGGCTTTGCGCCCGCGGAGCTGCCGGCCGACCAGATCTTCCCCCGCTTCATCGTGGATCACCTGCCCTCGGGACTCTCGGGGCTGCTGATCGCGGCAATCCTCGCGGCCACCATGGGGACTCACAGCTCGGCCATCAGCGCGCTCGCCTCCTCGATGACCCACGACCTGTACGCGTCGTATACCGGGGAGCGCGATCCGGCGAAGCTGTTGAGAATCGGCAAGCTGCTTTCGATCTTCTGGGGGGTGCTGGTCACCGCCGCGGCGCTGGGCTTCTACGCGATCGCGGGCGGGGGCAAGACGCCGGTGGTGGTCTTCGCGCTGCAGATCGCCTCGATCACCTACGGCGGGCTGCTCGGCGCCTACCTGCTGGCAGGGAGGTCGGCGCGGGTGGCGGGGCGGCATGTCATCACCGGCATCGCGGTGGCCGTGGCCGTGATGCTGACCCTCTTCCTGACCAAGTCGAAGCTCGCCTGGCCGTGGTATGTTCCGCTGGGGAGCGCCATTACTGTCGCGACCGGACTGGGCCTGAGCCTGGTCTGGCGGAAGCGTGAGGACGCAGCATGAGCCGCATCATCGTGGGGATCGACGCCGGAGGCACCAAGACCGTCGCCATCGTGGCGGAGGGCGACACCATTCGCTCCCGAGCGACCGGGGGCAGTGCCAAGATGCGGAGCAGCCGAGGCATCGCCTGCGCCACCACGATCGGCGAGGTGAGCCGCCGGGCGCTGGGAGAGATCGGGAAGCTCCGCGCCGATGTGATCGTCGCCGGCGTCGCGGGCGCGGGGCGCGAGGAGGAGCGGACCGAACTCCGCGAGGCGCTCCGGGCCGAGGCGATCGCGGAGCGGATCATCGTGGTGGGGGACACCGAGATCGCGATCGCGGCCGCGTTCGGCGACCAGCCGGGGATCGTGGTGACCGCCGGGACCGGGAGCGTCGGCATCGCGCGCGATCCGCATGGGCGGATCCATCGCACCGGCGGCTTCGGATGGCAGATGGGGGATGAGGGGAGCGGGTATGCGATCGGCCGGGCCGCCCTCGGTGCCGTGGGTCGCGCGGCCGACGGCCGGAGTCCGCGCACCGAACTGACCGCGCTCCTGCTCAAGGTGACGCGAGGGCAGAACATCGACGGGCTGGTGCGCTGGGCCGCGGCGGCGGGCGTGCCGGAAGTCGCGGCGCTCGCGCCCTCGGTCTTCGAGGCCGCAGCCCAGGGCGATACGGTGGCCGCAGGCATCATGGACTACGCCTCGCGGGAACTCGCCTCGCTGGTGACCCGGCTGCTGCCGCACTTCGGCGCCGACGAGCGGGCCCAGGTCGATGTTGCCACCAACGGCGGGCTCCTCTACCACGACGGCCCGCTCCACAAGATGCTCCGCGCCAAGCTCGGCGAGGAGCCGAGGAGGGGCCGAAGCCCCTCCCCCATCCCCTCCCCGATACCCTGCCACACCACACCGCCACTCAGCGTCAGGCCGGGTTCCGCAGTCGGCTGTGCTTCGAGCCGTACATGAAGTACAGCACCAATCCCACCAGCAGCCAGATGCCGAACCGGATCCAGGTGATCCCCGGCAGCTTGTACATCAGATAGAAGCAGGCGAAGACCGAGATCATCGGGGTGAACGGCACCCACGGTACCCGGAACGGGCGGGGCCGGTCGGGATCGGTGCGCCGCAGCACGATGACGCCGATCGACACGAGGATGAAGGCGAAGAGGGTGCCGATGTTGGTCAGGTCCACCACCTCGGCGATGTTGGCAAAGGCGGCGAAGGTGGCGACGAAGATGCCGGTGATGATGGTGCCGATGTAGGGCGTCTTGTACTTCGGATGCACCTTGGCGAAGAACGGCGGCAGGAGCCCGTCCCGCGCCATCGACATGAAGATGCGGGGCTGACCGAGCTGGAAGACCAGCAGCACGCTGCCCATCGCGATGACGGCGCCGATGGCGATGATGAGTCGGGAGGCGTGCAGGATGGCCGGTGGTCCGTCGGCAAACTGGAGTGCGGTGATCATCGGCTCCGGGGTGCCGAGCTGCTGCCACGGCGCGAGTCCGGTCATCACGATCGAGAGCGCGATGTAGAGCACCGTGGTCACCGCGAGACTCATGATGATGCCGAACGGCATGTCCTTCGCCGGATTGATCGCCTCTTCGGCCGCGGTGGAGACGGCGTCGAATCCGATGTAGCTGAAGAAGATGATCGCCGCCGCCGCGCTGATGCCGCCGAAGCCGTTCGGGGCGAAGCCGCCGGTCGCGGGATTGTTCCAGTTGATCGGCTTGATGAAGAAGGCGCCGACCGCGAGGAAGAAGAGGATGATCGCGATCTTGAGCAGCACCATCGCGTTGTTCGAGTTCGCCGACTCCTTGACACCCTTCACCAGGATCACGGTGATCGCGGCGACGACCAGGAAGGCCGGCAGGTTCGCGACGACCGGGATGCCGAAGATGTGCGGCGCGGTGGTGACGGCGGAGGCGAGGTAGAGGCTGAGCGGATCGGTGGCGCCGGCGGCGACGGCCTTCACGGCGTCGTGCGCGGAGCGGATATCGGTCGCGAGCCAGGCCGGCAGGTCGAGCCCGAGATGACTGAGCAGTTCCCGGAAATACCCCGACCAGCCGATCGCCACGCCGATGTTGCCGACCGCATACTCGACGATCAGGTCCCAGCCGATGATCCAGGCGACGAACTCGCCGAGCGCGGCGTAGGCGTAGGTGTAGGCCGACCCCGCGATCGGCACCATCGCGGCGAACTCGGCGTAGCAGAGCGCCGCGAAGCCGCAGGCCACTGCCGTGAGGATGAAGGAGAAGATGATCGCCGGTCCGGCGCCGGGCCGGGCCAGGTCGCCGGCAATGGCGGTGCCGGTGGTGGCGAAGATGCCGGCGCCGATCGTGGCCCCGACGCCGAGCGCGGTGAGGTGCCACTTGTTGAGCGAGCGCTTAAGGCCGCCGCGCTCCGAGAGATCGTGCTCACAATCAGCGACGGACTTACGGACGAAAAGACCGGGCATGTGGTATTGAGCGAGGGGAATGACGCGTGAGGGCTAGTAGATCGTGACGACCGTCTCGAAGGTGCTGGCGATGGCGTGCCCCTGGGCATCCGTCGCCGGATTGAAGCGGTAGTTGAGCATCGCCTCGCGGAGGCGGCGCGCGTAGCCGCCATCGCTGATCTCGGGGCGGAACTCCACCCGTTCGACCCTGCCGCGGACATCGACGTAGGAGGTCACGCGGATCTCCTTCCCGCGCAGCTCCTTCGGGGCGTCCTGCGGGGGGATGATGTACTGCTTCGGCACCGGCGGCTTCCCCGTTCCCCCTTCGCCCACTCCGGTGCCGTTGCCGGGACCGCTCCCCGCGCCATTGCCCGGTCCGATCCCGCCTCCTGTGCCGCCCCCCGCACCGCCGCCCGTACCGGGACCGACACCGGCGACCGAATCCGGCGACGCCGCGGTGGCTGGCGCGGCGGGAACGGGAACAGCGGGACTCTTCTCCTCTGGGACCGGCGGCGGAATGACCGTGGGAGGAACTGGCGTCGGGGTCACCGTCACCACCGGGGGCGTGGGCTTGGGCGGAGTGACCTCGACGGCCACTCGCGCGGAAGCCGCAGGCGCGGGGAGGGTAATATACGCCACCCGCCCTCCCCCGCCACCACCGCCACCGGCCGTCCCGGGGCGATTCGGCCCGACCAGCAGCACCCGCTCGAAGTCGTGCCGGAGCGGCACCAGGATGAGGAGCCCGAGCAGGAGGTGCAGCGCGATCGACAGCATGACCCCGACAGACCGTGACCGGGCCGGCGGGGGTCGGGTGCCGAAATCGTACTGAGCGGGCAGAGCTACCTCACGTGAAATCAGGCCGGCCTCGGGACGGGTGTACGACGGGGGACGCCGGGACGCAGGCGATCCACACCGAAACATACGAACGGGGGGCCGTCGTGGTGACGGCCCCCCGCGCTGTGCTGCAATCCGTACAGGCGACCGGCCGGTCGCCCCTGCATCACGACGCCGGCCGCGGAGTGAATCCGATGACCTGGACTCCCGCACCGCGGGCGATGTCCATCGCGTCGATCACGTCCTGGTAGATCCGGTCCGGCGAGGACTTGATGAAGAGCAGCTTCGCCGGGCGGGTGTCGAAGATCGCGTGAATCTGGGTGTCCAGCTGGTCCTTGGGGACCGGCTGGGTGTTGATCGCGTAGCCGCCATCCGCCGTGAGCTCGAGGACGATCTGGTTCGAGGCCGCGGTGGACTTGGTGGCCGTCTCCTGCGGCGGGACCTGGATGTCCAGGGCCATCCGCGAGAGCGGCTGCGAGACCATGAAGATGATCAGCATCACGAGCATGATGTCGATCATCGGAATCACGTTCGGCTCGGACGAGACGTCGCCGGGAGCCGCGGAAGATCCGCCCGCCATATCAGTTCTCCTTCACGGCCGCATCGAACAGGCCGCCGGTGACCTTGGGCTCGGTGATCGCCGCCATCACGCGGGCGCCGGAGCGCCGCGCCAGCTCCACCGCATCCTGAATCCGCACGAAGCGCAGCTGATTGTCCGCCTTGAAGTAGAGGATCTTGTCCTCCGTCCGCGCGGCGTAGATCGACTTGAGCTGCTCCTCGAGCACCACCGGATCGACGGGGCCCTTCCCGTTGAGGAAGTACTGGCCGCTCGCGTCGACGCCGAGGATGATCTCACCCTCGCCCTCGGGCCGCTTGTCGAGGTTCTTCCCCTTCGGCATCGTCGCCTTGAATCCGGCGGCGATGAGCGGCGTGACGATCATGAAGATGATGAGCAGCACCAGCATGATGTCGATCATCGGAATGACGTTCGGTTCCGCCCGGACGCCACTGCGGCCTGCACTACCCGCCGATATGGCCATGACCAGTTACCGCCTTCTGGGCCTGGAATTCCTTGGTGAAGATCGAGCGGCCGAACTCGCTGCCCACGGACTTGATCAGGTAGTCGATCAGTTCCTTGGAGGAGTAGGTCATCTCGACGGTGAGGTTCTCGATCTTGGTGGTGAAGTAGTTGTAGAACCACACCGCCGGGATCGCGACCATCAGACCGAAGGCGGTCGTGATGAGCGCCTCGGCGATACCGGCCGAGATGCCGGCGAGACCACCGGAGGCGCCCGCGGCGGCCATACCGGTGAAGGCGGTGACGATACCCATCGTGGTGCCCAGCAGACCGACGAACGGCGCGGTCGCGCCGACGGTGGCCATGACGCCCATGCCGCGCTTGAACTCGGCGAGGGTGATCAGCATCTGGCGTTCCACCGCGCGCTCCGCCGAGTTGATGTCGGCCGAGGTGATGGTGGCCCGGTCCTGAATCAGGTTCTTCACTTCGCCGAGGGCGCCACCGAGGACGCGGGCGATGTGGCTCTTCTGATTCTTCTCGGCGAGGGAGATCGCCTTCTCGAGGTTCTCTTCCTGGATCGCGCGGGAGAACTCGGGTGCGAACTTCTTGGTCGCGCCCTGGCTGCGGCGGATCATGATGAACTTCTGGATCGCGACCGACAGGGACCACAGCGACATGATCGCCATGACCACGATGACGCCCCGGGCAAACGTTCCCGCCGCTTCCCAAAGCTTCAGGATATCAACGCCGTGCTGCATGACTGGGAGACCTCCGTGAGAATGATGCCGGGCCCAGGACCGAGGCCCGGCGACGCGAGAACGCTACTGGGACAACGTGAAGGCGACGGCCTGCTGCACGAGCACTCGGACCGGCTGTCCGCGGGAGCTGCCCGTCTTGAAGATGCACGCCGAACTGGTCAGCGCCTTCTTGGCCGGCTCCTCGAACGCCTTGTGGGTACTGGCGGTGACCTTGACCGTGCTGGGGTCGACATGCCCGTCGGTGTTGACCACGAACTGCATCGTCACCTTGCCGGCGATGCCGGCCGACTTCATCACCGCCGGGTAGCCCGCCTGCATCGCGGCGGAACAGCTCGCGGCATTGGTGAGCTGCGGACTCTCATCCACCTCGGCGGCCAGGAAGACCTCGCCCTCGATGGTGGGGACGGCACCCGTGCCGCCGACGATACCGGTCGCGATACCACCCTCGACGCCCTTGCCGGTAAAGTCCTTCGGATCGAAGCGCTCGTTCAGGTTCACGGGCGGGATTTCCGTCGGGATGTTGTCCGGCGGGGTCACCACCTGAAAGCCCTGCGGCGGCGGGTTGGCGCTCACCACCACGTTCTCCGGCAGCTTCTGTGGCGGCGGTGGCGTCTCGGGCGGCTTCAGGAAGACCATCGTGGTGTCCACCACGATGTCCCGGACCGCTTCGGCCGCACCCTGGGTCGCCTTGATGGCGCCCACGATCAGACCGACGTGCACGAACATGGAAAACACAGACTGCCCAAGCGACATCTGTGGTTTTCTGTTCGATTCAATGAGGTTCTCGAACACGGTGCGAGTTCTCCCATGTAAGGGCGATACGGGAACCTACAGGGCGCCCATTGCAGGTCACCGCCCGAGAAGATGACAAATCGATAACAGCCGGATTACTGCTGCCGTCACTGGGGCGCCGTCGTGCCGGCACGAGAGTACGCACGACAACGCCCCGCTCACACACGGATGCGAGCAAGAGGGGGGCGAATATACCGGCGGCGAAAGAATGCGCTAGAGGGGAGGAACCGGCGATGGCGCGTCGAGCGCGGGATAACTCTCGATCGGGGGCGCGCCCGCCTTCGGCAGCGTCACGGTGAAGACGGTGCCGCGGCCGGGACGGCTCTGCACCGTGATCGTGCCGCCGTGCGCCTCGGCGATCCACTTGGTGATGGCGAGTCCGAGCCCCGCACCGGGCCGCGCCCCGGTGCGCGAGCGGGCGGTGTCCACCCGGTAGAAGCGATCGAAGATGTGCGGGAGATCGGCCGGGGGAATCCCGATGCCGTTGTCGCCGATGATGATCGCCGCGGCCTCGCCCTGATCGACGAGCCCGATGCTCACCTTTCCCCCCTCCGGCGTGTACTTGATCGCGTTGGTGACCAGGTTGAGCAGGAGCTGACGGATGCGGCTCCGGTCCACCGGGAGCAGCACCGCGGTGGGCGGCACCTCCGAGCGGATGCTGATGTCCTGTCCCTCGCCGAGCATGCCGGCGGTCTCCGCCGCTTCATTGATCAGGTCGCGGAGGTCGCAGGGCTCGACGGCGAGGTTGGCGCCTCCCTCGTCGGCACGCGCGAGGGTGAGCAGGGTCTCGACCAGCTCGCTCATCCGGTGGATCTCCTCCAGCACCTCCTCGAGCGACTGCAGCGCCTCGGTCGGCGTCTTCGGGTTGATCATCGCCCGCTCGACGCCGACCCGGAGCACCATCAGCGGCGTCTTGAGCTCGTGACTCGCGTCGGCGGTGAAGCGGCGCAGGGTCGCGAAGCTCGCCTCGAGCCGCGACAGCATCCGGTTCATCGTGCCGGCGAGCCGGGCGAGCTCGTCGGCGGAGACCGGCACCGCGACCCGGCGATGCAGACCGCGACCATCGGTGATCGCTTCGATCTCGTCCACCATCCCCTCGAGGGGGCGGAGACTGGTGTCGGCGAGGACGTAGCCGAGTCCCATGCTGCCGATGAGGATGACGGGGGCGATCACCAGCATCGCCTGCAGGAGCTGGCCCGCGCCGAAGGGGACGGCATCGAGCGGAGCGGCGACGAAGATGCTGGCCGGCTGCGCCTGCTCCCAGATGCCGGTGAGCGGCACCCTCGCGTAGCGATAGGTCTGGCCGTCACCCCGGAGATCGACGACGCCGCTCCGGGCCCGGTCGGGCGAGGCGTTGTCGAGCACATCCGAGAGCGCGGTCGTGGTGAACGGCTTGGCCGCGCTGTTCCGGTAGATGGCGAGGCCGTCGGGATCGAAGATGACGACGTTGTCGCGGATGCCGTCGAGATAGCCGCCGACGGCGCTGATGGCGAGGCCCGGCGTCTCGCCGGCGGCGAGCCGCCGCCCGATGGAGCGCTGGTAGGAGATGAAGTACTGCGCCGCCGCATTCCCCTCGAGGGAGAGCCGCTCGTCGAGCTCGCGCACGCTCGAGCGGCGCCGCTCGAAGTAGAGCGCGCCGCCGAACGCCCCCACCGACGCAAGCAGGGCGATCGCATACCAGATAGTCAGGCGGCGGCGAATCGAGGGCATGGCGTCGGGGAGAGAGAGGCGATTGGTTCCGGGTTCCGAGTTCCGAGTTCCGAGTTCCGAGAGGGGAGTACCGGCACCAGGCACGAATCACCAAGCACTGAGTACTAAGTACTAAGTACTAAGCACTACGCACTCGGAACTTGTTTACGGCTTGATGACGTACCCAACCCCGCGCACCGTGCTGATCAGCTTCGTCGCGCTGCCGGAATCCACCTTCTTGCGCAACCGGTTGATCACGACGTCCACGATGTTGGTGCCGGGATCGAAGTGGTAGTCCCACGCGTACTCGGTGATGAGCGTCCGGGACATCACCCGGCCGACGTGGCGCATCAGGTACTCGAGCACCGCGTACTCCTTCGGCGTGAGCTCGATGCGCTTGCCGGCGCGGGTGACCTCGCGGGTGCCGAGATCGAGCTCGAGATCGCCGACGCGGAGTGAGCGGGGCGCGATCTGCTTGGGGCGGCGGCCGAGTGCCTCGACCCGGGCGAGCAGCTCCTCGAAGGCGAAGGGCTTGGTGACGTAGTCGTCGGCGCCGGAGCGGAGCGCCTGCACCTTGAAGTCCACCGCATCCTGGGCGGTGAGCACCAGCACCGGCGTCGCGTTGCCGCGGTCGCGCAGGGTGCGAAGCACCTCGAAGCCGGTCATCCCGGGGAGCCGCAGATCGAGGATGACGAGATCGTAGCTCGCCTGCGAGGCGGCGTTGAGCGCCTCGTTGCCGTCGCCCACCAGCTCCGCCTGGAAGCCCTGCTCCATCAGGCCGCGCAGCACGTACTGGCCGACGGTCCGGTCGTCCTCGACGACGAGGATCTTCATGGGTGGCTCACCGGGCGGCCGGCCACCGGGAGATAGACCCGGAACTCCGAGCCGCGGCCCGGCTGGCTGTCGGCCTCGATGCGGCCGCCATGCTCCGCCACGATGCCGTAGCAGACCGAGAGGCCGAGCCCGGTGCCGCGGCCCGGCGGCTTGGTGGTATAAAAGGGCTCGAAGATCTTGGGCAGCTCCGCCCGCGGGATGCCGACGCCGGTGTCCTCGATGTGGACCTCGACCTCGTCGTCGAAGACGGTGCCGGGCAGCGAGCGCACGATCAGGATCCCGCCCTCGTCCATGGCATCGAGGGCGTTGAGCATGATCGCCATGAAGACCTGGATGAGCTGCTCGGCGTTGGCATGCACCATCGGCAGCGTCTCGCTCAGCTCGCGCTTGACCTCGATCTTCTTGAAGCGCTCGTGGTGCTTGAGCAGGAAGAGGGTGTCCTCGAGAATCGTCGAGACGTTGACCGGCCCCTTGGCCTTCCCCTTGGGGCGGCTGAAGTCGAGCAGCCCGTCGACGATGCCCTCGCAGCGCTGCACTTCCTTGTCGATGATCTGCAGGTACTCCCGCATCCCGTTCTGCTGCTGGACGGGGACATCGTCATCGAGCCGGTTCTCGAGCGCGGCGATGCAGGCCCCGATGGTGGCGAGCGGATTGTTGATCTCGTGCATGATGCCGGCGGCGAGCTGGCCGATGGCGGCGAGCTTCTCGCTCTGCAGGATGCGCTGCCCCGCCACGTGCGCCTCGGTGACGTCCTCGCCGATGGTGATCACGTGGGTGATGGTCTCGCCGTCCTGCCGCATCGGGATCTTGGAGATGCGGTAGTACTTGGTGTCGCCCCCGACGGCGACCTCGAGGTCGATCTGCCGCACCCGGCCGGTCTTGAAGACGTCGTCGAACTCCTCGCGGAGCTGGCGCGCGTCCTGGCGGGTGAGCACCTCGAAGACGGGACGGCCGACGACTTCATCCCGCCGGAGACCCTGGGTCCCCATCTCCCGCTTCCGGTTCCAGATCTGAATCCGGTACTCGCGGTCCACCACGTACAGCCCCACCGGGAGGCAGTCGATGACGAGGGTGATGAAACGGCGCTGCTCCTCGATCTCGCGGGAGCGGAGCGCCACCTCGTAGGCGAGATCCTCCGACAGTTCAATCGAAGCCAGGAACGGCGCCAGGATGTCGGCGATGATGGGGAGCAGGGTGTCCGCGCTCGGCGGGAGCGGCGCCGGCCCGACCTCGAGCATGCCGAGCCGCTCCCCCTCGTGGAGCAGCGGGAGCCGGGTCATGTCGGGGGCCGCCTCGGGCAGCACCGCGAAGGAGCGCGAGGTGCGCGGGCCGGCGCTCGGCATCGGGGCCCCGATGGCGCGCAGGGTGGTCGCGTTCGGCTCGCGGAGCCAGAGCTGCACGCTCTCGACGCCGAGTCCGCGGCGCAGCACGTCGGCGACGGCGGCGAGAGTCTCCTCCGCCGCGAGCCCGGTGTTCAAGAGCCGCGAGACGCGACCGATGAGTGCCAGCCCGTCGTCCACCTTCACCCCATCATCGCTCATGCCGTCCCATCTCCCCGAAATGCCGCGACGACCCAGCCCGGCCCAGAATAGGAAATACCGCCCTCCCCGCCGAAAGGCCAGCGGCGGCCCCGTTCCTCACTCCCCCTCCTCGCCCGGGGGCCCCTGCCCGCCGGTCGCGGTCAGGCCGAGTCCCGCCGCTGCCAGGGAGAGCCAGGCCAGCAGCACCGGGCCGAGGTTCTGCAGATCAGACTCGGCCGGCACGACCCGAAACTCGAGCCCCCCCTGATTGCGCGGGGTCGCGGCGATGATCCGGGCGACGGGAGTATCGTGGTCGGGATCATCATAGTCGCGGATCACGTCGTCGGGACGGTCGAGTGGGGCGGGGAGCTTCCGGCTGAAGGTGCCGGCGCCGATCTCCGGCAATCGCGCCTGCTGCACCCCGGCGGCGGTCGCGGCGATCTCCACCAGGCGGCGAAGAGTGAGAAGCCGAGTATCGGTCGCGGTGCTCGCGGTACCGTCCACGCTCAGCCAGAGGGTGAGCGCGAGGAGGCCGATGATCCCGGTCTCGGCGAGAATCGCGACCACCCGCCAGTTGGGCCGGGTGTAGCGCACCAGGGTGACGGTCGCGGCGGCGAGACCGATGAGGGCGGAGATCGTCAGGAAGAGATGCCGGAAGCGGGGCACCTGCAACTCAACCGAATCCCAGACGGCGACCCAGCCGAGCAGCGACTGGCGGTCGCGGGAGAGAAAGGGGACCAGCGTCGCGCGGTGCCTGGCATGCGTCGCCACGACGGCGGGCGCCCCCTGCTCGAGCGGCTGCATCAGGGAGTCGGGGAGCGGAAGGAGGCCGATCGTGTCGGGAATCAGCGGGACGCTCCCCATGCTCACCTGGATGCCGCCGCGCCAGAACGAGGCATCGGCGAGCGAATTCGCGGCGGAGAGGAGCCGCGGCGCATCGTAGCTCTCGCCGGGGCCGGCGGGCGTCAGGACACGAAGAAAGGCGGCGACATGGCGGGCGAGCGCCGCGTCACTGTCGTCCACCACGCGCAACTCCTCCTGCACCGCACTCCACCAGAGCCCGATGATCGCGATGAGCACGAGGAAGGGCCCCGCGGCGATCTGCCACCGGAGCCGGCCGATCGGGGGAGCGGGCACAACAGATGGTGCCGCGGAAGAATCATCCATGGATACAGGTAAGTTGCCGAGGTTGGGCGGGGGCGCAAGATTCCACGCATGACGAACATTCCAGTCCTCACGCCGTGGATCAACGGCGCCGCGGTGCCGGTCGCGGACCGGGCTACCGACGCGATCCTCTATCCGTACACCCGCGAGGTGGCGATCCTCGCCGCCCAGGGCACCGCCGCCGATCTCGACGCCGCGATCACCGCCGCCCAGACGGGCTTCAGCGCGATGAAGGCGATGCCACGCCACGCCCGGCGCGACCTGCTGGTGCGCATCGTCGAGGCGATGACGAAGGAGCGCGCCGCCCTCGGCGCCGAACTGGCGCAGAGCTGCGGCAAGCCGATCGGTCAGGCACTCGGCGAAGTCGACCGCGCGATCATGACCTTCTCGCTCGCGGCCGATGAAGCGCGCCGCTTCGCCGGCGAGGTGATCCCGCTCGACGTCGATCCCCGCACCGTCGGCTACACCAGCATGGTGCACCGCTTCCCGGTGGGGCCGATCAGCGCGATCACCCCGTTCAACTTCCCGCTCAACCTGCTGGCCCACAAAGTCGCCCCGGCGATCGCCGTCGGCAGCGCGCTGGTGGTGAAGCCGCCGCCGCAGTGCCCGCAGATGGCGTACCGCCTCGGTGAGATCATGGCGGCCTGCGGACTCCCCGCCGGCGCCTACAACGTGCTGCACCTGCCGATCCCGGTGGCGGAGGGACTCGCCACCGATCCCCGTTTCCAGATGCTGACCTTTACCGGCAGCCCGACGGTGGGGTGGCACCTCAAGAATGTCGCCGGCAAGAAGAAGGTCTGCCTCGAACTCGGCGGCAACGCGGCGGCGGTGGTGCACGAGGACGCACCCGACCTCGATTGGGTGGCGCAGCGGCTCGCGCTCGGCGCCTTTGCCTACGCCGGCCAGGTCTGCATCAAGGTGCAGCGGGTGCTGGTGCACCAGCCGATCTACGAGAAGTTCGTGCAGAAGTTCGTGGCAGCGACGGCGGCGCTGGTATGCGGCGACCCGATGGACCCGAAGACGGTCGTCGGCCCGATGATCGACAGCGGCGCGGCGGACCGGGTGCAGGCGTGGACCGCGGAGGCCGTCGCGGCCGGCGCCGAGGTACTGCTTGCATCGAAGCGGAACGGCAACGTGCTTTCGCCGGGGCTGCTCGCGAAGGTGCCTCACACGGCGAAGGTCTCGTGCAAGGAGATCTTCGGGCCGGTCTCGATCGTGGCGCCCTACCGGGAATTCGGCGACGCGCTCGCGGAGGTGAACAACTCCGACTTCGGGCTGCAGGCGGGGGTGTTCACCCACGACGTGAACCGGATCTTCACCGCCTTCAACACGCTCGAGACCGGCGGGGTGATCGCGAACGACTTCCCGACGATGCGGGTGGACAACTACCCCTACGGCGGGGTGAAGGACTCCGGCTTCGGGCGGGAAGGCGTCCGCTACGCGATGGAAGAGATGAGCGAACCGCGGATCCTGGTGCTCAACCTCACGAAGTAAGCCAGCGCACCTCGTCCTCGCTCCCGATGTCAAAGACCGCTCGGCTCCCGCCGAGCGGTTCGTCGTTCAGGGTGAGGCCGGTGAGGGGGACGCGGGCGCGAAGCGTCGCGGCGAGCCGGAGCCGCGGGCCCTGGATCTTCTCCACCCGGAGCGCGATCGCGCCCGGACGGCGGCGGAGCCGGAGGTCGAGCATCGTGGCGCCGACGCGGAGCCGCCGGAGCGTCATCTCGTGCCACGCCTCGGGGAGGAAGGGCTCGAGGGCGAGCGCTTCGTTGGCCGCGTCAGGCACCGCCCCCCAGAGCCCCTCGATCACGCCACGGATCACCGCCGCGTCGTCCGGCTCGCGGTGCAGCGCGGCGAGCGCGGCGTCCCACTCCCCCGCCCGCCAGGAGGCCACCATCGGAGTGGCGACCGCGGAGGCCTGCAACAGCTCCGGCCACTGCTTCTCGATGAGCGCACGATCGCCGCTCCAGGCCAGATAGTGCGCGGCGAGTTCGCCGACCAGCGCCGCGTCGGCCGGCGCATCGTGCCAGGCGAGCCCGCTCGGGGTCACTTCGTGCGGGGGTCGGCCCGCGCGGTCGCGGCCGCGGGCGAGGAAGCGCAGCGTATCGCGGATGATCTCGCGATCGCCGGCGACCAGCGAGGCCGCCGCGACGCGACACGACTCCGGTGTGAGATAGCGGGCCCGTTCCGGCACTTCGGCGGTGAGCACCGAGCGGCCCACACCGGGCGACTCGGCGAGGGTGCGATCGAGCCGGACCTTGGCCCAGGCAAATGCGCGGGTGAGCGCCGGATCGGGCGCCTCGAAGACGGTGAGCCGCTCCTCGAGCCGCCGGGCGTGCAGCAGCCGCTCCTGGCGGTAGGCGCGGAGCTTCCGGCGCTTGAGCGCGTCGAGCACCTTGCCGAGTTCCGCCTCACTCGCGGCGGCGGCGAGGATCACCCGGACGATCCCCTCCCCCTTCACCTCGAAGCGAGTACCGTGCGCGGTGAGCGTCCCGGCGGCAGCCATGATCTGCGCGCTCGCCGGTTCGTGACTCAGCGTCACCCGCATCTCGGCCGTGCCGACGACCTGCGCCCGTGCCTGCGAGGCGCGCGCGGGATAAGGTGCGGCTCGGCGGAGATCGGTCTCCCACTTCAGGGTCACCACCGCCGGCCCATCGGCGACGACGCTCCAGAAGACCAGCCCCTGGTCGAGTGCCACGGTGAAGCGCTCGGTGAGTTCGATCTCGCCGAGGCGGAGTACCCGCACCACCTCGTCGGGCGCTACGCGGAGCACCACCACCTCCGGCTCCCGCCCGTTGACGAGGAGCTTCGCATCCTTGAGCAGCCGAGAGGGATGCACCCAGATCTCGTGCAGCCCGGCGCGCTCGGTGCCGGCGAGGAGCGCCCGTCGGCCGGTGAGCCGCCATGCGCGATCCTCGCGCGCGCCGGATTCAGTCAGGATCGGCGAGGCCGTCGGCGGCCACTCGTCCCAGATCTCATCGAGATGCGCAGGGGAGCCCTGCCCCGCCTGCACGATGGCACTCTCCTCATCGTCAGGCAGCAGTCCGGGCCAGTGGGTTGCCACCGCGTCGCGAGTGCTGTGGGGAATCGCATCGCCGACGAGGGCATTCGCGAGCAGCCCCTTCAGCTCGGCGCCGAGCCGCGCATCCGCCGTGGTGAGCAGCGCAAAGGCGCCGATGCAGAGGATGCCGCCCTCCCCCACCTGGTACTCCCACGCGACCCAGCGTGGCGCGTGAATGGCGCGACCGGCGCGTTCGACGGCGACTCCGGCGCCGCGCTCGGGACGGCGACCGCGATAGGTGAGCCAGTGGTAGGGTTCCCCCTCGGCCGGCGCCCAGGTGAGGGCCCCGGCGCCGAAGCCCTTGAAGAGCGGGTGCGGGCCGAAGGCGGCGAGGCCGCGGGCGTGGCGGAGTTCGGGCGTCGCGGTCGCGGTGTCGGGGCGGAACTCATCGGCGGAGTGCTTCCAGACCCCGTCGCGGCGATCGTCCGGTGCTTCCGGCTCGAGGCCGAGTCGGTAGGGGAGCTCGGTCGCCTCGAGGGTGGCGAGGAGCCGGCCACCGGCGCGGAGCCAGGCGATCAGCTCGAGCGTCGGCTCGACGGTGGTGGCGTGAATCCAGAGACGTTCGACGCCGGCGCCGGGGACCTGATCGAGGGAGCGGAGCCGGCGGACGCCACCCGGGAGCGAAGCGAGCCAGGATTCGGCCGCCTCGCCTTCGGGGCCGGCAGAGATGAGTGCGATGGGACGTTCAGCCATGGGGCAAACATAAGGGCGGGCAGAAGCCCGCCCTCAGGTTCCGGGATTGCGACGGCTCAGGAGAGCTTCTTCAGCTCCGCCAGGAGCTCGGCGTTCTCCCGCCGGGTGCTGGGGTTCGGCTCGGCGAAGGCCCAGCGCACGATGCCCTGCTTGTCGATGATGACGTAGGCGCGGTTGGAGAAGAAGAGATCCTCCAGCAGGGTCCCGTAGGCGCGGCTCACCTCACGCTTGAAGTCGCTGAGCAGATCGACGCTGATCTTCTCCTGCGCCTTGAACGCCTTCAGGGTCGGCACCGAGTCCACGCTGATCGGCAGCACGACGGTGCTGGCGCTCTGGAACTCGGTGTACTGCTCCGTGAAGGCGCACATCTCCTTGGTGCAGGTGCCGGTGAAGGCGAGCGGGAAGAAGGCGAGCAGCACATTCTTGCCGCGCAGCGAGGAGAGCGTCACGTCGGTGCCGGACGTGGACGCGAGCTTGAAGTCGGGGGCGGCGGTACCAACTGCGGGGAGCGGCATCTTATTAGTTCCGAGTTCCGAGTTCCGAGTTCCGAGAAGACAGTGCTTAGTACTTAAGTACTTAGTACTTAGTACCTAGTACTTAGTGCGTGGTGCTCACTTCGCCGCGGCGTAGCGCTTGCCGACTTCGGTCCAGTTCACGACGCTCCACCAGGCGGTGACGTAGTCGGGGCGGCGGTTCTGGTACTTCAGGTAATAGGCATGCTCCCAGACGTCGCAGCCGAGGAGGGGCACCTTGCCCTCCATGATGGGCGAATCCTGGTTGGCGGTGCTGTAGATCTCGAGGGTCTTGTCCTTCTTGAGCGCGAGCCAGCCCCAGCCGCTGCCGAAGCGGGTGGTGCAGGCCTTGCCGAAGGCTTCCTTGAACTTGGCGAAGTCGCCGAAGGTCTTGTTGATCGCGTCAGCGAGAGCACCCTGGGGCTCGGTGGCGCCGCCGGGCGTCATCAGCTCCCAGAACAGCGTGTGGTTGTGATGCCCGCCGCCGTTGTTGCGGACCGCGGTGCGAATCGTCTCGGGGACCAGATCGAGATTGGCGATGAGTTCGTCGAGCGACTTGGCCGCGAGCGCCGCATGCGGTTCCAGCGCGGCGTTCAGGTTGTTCACGTAGGCGGCGTGGTGCTTATCGTGATGGATCCGCATCGTGGTTTCGTCGATGTGCGGCTCCAGGGCGGTGTAGGCGTAGGGCAGCGGCGGCAGCATGTGCGCCATAACGGGCTCCTGACGGGGTGATGGCATCTCGCCGGCGGAAATCTCCGACGACCGGGTCGCAATATCATCGCCCGAGGGGGCGCGGTCAACGAGGTGTTGAGGGTCTGGATCCAAAGAGTGAGCCCACGGTACCGAGCACGGTGAGCACGGTATAGAACGTCTGGGCCTCGAGCGCCCCCTGGAGCAGCGGGAAGAGAAGCGGGGCGCCGGCAATCAGCGTGAGGCGGAGCAGCGTGGTGCCGGTGCCGCCGAGCCGGGCGCCGGTGAGCTCCAGCCATTCGACGCCCCGGAGGAGGGCCGCGCCGCCGGCGCAGGCGATCCCCGCCCACCCGGCCAGCACCGATTCCGAGAGCAGTCCCAGGGTGCCGAGCGCGACCAGCGTCTCCTCGTCGCGGCGAGTGGCGGCGGCGTGCCAGGCGGCGACGGCGGGGATCAGGTAGAAGATCGGCTGCCAGTGCACCCAGCCGTCGGAGAGGATCGGGCCGGTGGCGCGGGCGAGGAGGGCGCCGGCGAGGAGGGCGCTCAGGGGCCCGCGCGGTGCGGAGGCGAAGGGAAAGAGGCCGAGCAGCACCCAGGAGGCGAGGCCGATGAGCAGCACGGCCAGCACCTCGAAGGCGCTGCTGTAGGGGGCATCGAGCAGGTCGCGGAAGTCGAGCGGGGTGTCGCCGGCGACGTGGATCATCAGATAACTCGCGACGGCGACCAGGATCAGCGCGAGCGGGGTCGCGACGGGGATTCGTGTCAGGCGGCCGAGCCGGCGCTCGAGGATCAGGCCGGCGATGACCCCGACGAGTACCGCGAGTAGCAGCAGGTCGAGCCGGGGGGAGAGGCAGGCCAGTGCGGCCGCGGCGACCGTCACGATCAGCAGACCACGCGCGGGACCATCCCAGCGGTGCGACTCGGGGGCGCGGACCGGAAAGGCGAGGGCATCGGCCCAGCGGAGCCCGGCGGCGAGCCGGGGCCCGACGTAGCGGAGGAATCCGGCCGCGAGCAGCAGCCCAGCGATGGCGGCGAGGGTGTTCACGCCACCGAGCACGCTCAGCGGCCGCGCCTGCCAGACGCCGAGGCCGAGCGCGGCGAGCGCCGCTGCAATCGTCAGCGACCTCGGGGTCGTTCCCCAGCCCGCCTGACGGATGGAGAGCAGTGCGAAGGCCATCGGCAGCGCGACCGCGATCAGCAGCAGCCCCGCGGTGATCGCCGAGTAGGAGACCGGCAGCGACTCGATGGGGGCGTCGCTGCCGCGGGCCAGGGTGAGACTCGCCATGCCGAGGGCGAAGAGGAGCGGTCCGGCGAGGGCTCGGCGCCGGGCGCGGGCGGTGGGAAGGGCCATCGCGACGGCGGCAAGAAAAGCCAGCTCGACTGATGTAATGAGGTTCATCTCACCGACGATTCGAGATCCCTGACAATTGTGTCAGGTAGATTACAGGATGATCGCCGGAGATCGGCGGCGCATCCCTCCCAGTGTACGCCTGTCGCTCCCGGCTCTTCATGAAGGAGGCCGTATGCGGCGACTGACGCAATACCTGCTGATCGGCAGTGGTGCCCTGCTCTTCGGGTGTTCGGACCAGACCGGGTCAACTCCGACCAGCGCCAGCAACGTGGTGATCCCGGGCGAAGAGAGCGGGTCACGCGTGGTCGTGATGACGCAGAACCTGTACGTGGGCGCCGATGTAGACAAGATCATCATCGCGCTGGCGACGCCGGACCCGAACGACGACGTCCCCACCCTCCTGGCGCAGATCGGCGTGCTGCAGAGTACCGACTTCCCCACCCGCGCGGCCGCGATCGCGAAGCGCGTGGCGGAGCTCCGGCCGCACGTCATCGGGCTGCAGGAGGTCTCGAAGATCGACATCGACCTCAGCCAGCTCGGTGTGCCGGCCGTGTACCATGTGAACTTCCTCGAGACGATCATGCGGGCGCTCAAGGCCCGGGGGCTCAACTATGTCGTCGCGGCGAAGGTGCAGAACATCGTCGCGAGCCCCTTCCCCGGCATCAGCCTGGTGGACTACGACGTGATGCTGGTGGACAGCCGGCGAGTGACGACGAGTGGCCCGGTCGAGCGGAACTTCGCGTATAACGCCGGCGTGGTGGCGCCGGGCGTGAACCTGATCCGCGGCTTCGTCACGGTGAAGGCGGTGATCGACGGGCGGCAGTATCGCATCGCGAGCACCCATCCGGAATCGGACCTCGGCGGCAACAACTTCGGGATGCTGCGCGCGGCGCAGGTGACCGAGCTGGTCGCCGCGATGGGCGACGCGCCCCGTGCGATCATGATGGGCGACTTCAACGACTTCGAGAACTCGCCGATGTGGCAGGTAGTGATGCAGGGCGGGTTCGCCGATGTGTGGCGGGCGCTCAAGCCGACGGCGGAGGGGTTCACCTGCTGCCAGGATGACGACCTCGCCAACGTCACGCCGGGGCTCAACCAGCGGATCGACTACGTCTTTGCGCGCGGCTTCGGGCAGGGCGAGAAGCCGGTGGCGGGCGACATCACGATCGTCGGCTCGCGGCCGAGCGAGATGATCGTGGGGCCGTTCTACGAGATGTGGCCGAGCGACCATGCCGGACTGGTGGCGACCCTGAGGGTGCCTGCAGTCCAGTGACCTTTCGGTCAGGGGACCCGGGGGGGCGGCCGTCCGCGGCCGCCCCTTTCCTCTATATAGGGGAGAAACGGGGTCGGGGGTTGCGCCGGGAGGGGATACCAGGTTACAATTGTCGGGTCAGAGACATAGCCCTTCGGGGCCCCGGAGACGGCAACCGGGTGATGCCAGGCCGTGGTAAGGCGCTCGGTCCCAAAAGGGGTCGGGCGTTTTCGTCTTTCAGGAACCCCAGGGACGTCATGGCGAAAGCCTCGTCCACCGCGACGGCAGCCGCACCGCCCGCAGGACAACGCGCCAAGCGGCCGGTGGCGCCGGGAAAGAAGCGGCTGTGGATGGCGTGGCTGAGCGGGCTCCTCCTGCTCGTCGTGGTGGCCGTCGTCATCTCGCGGCGGGGCGAAGAGCTCCGGTTCGCCGAACTGCTGCAGCACACCCACCCCGGCTGGCTCCTCCTCGCCGTTCTCCTCCAGATAGGCACCTACGCCTGCGCCGCCGGCGCCTGGCAGCGGGTCCTCGCGCGGCAGAAGATCACGACTTCGATCTGGCAGCTCATTCCGCTCGGGCTCGCCAAGCTCTTCATGGACCAGGTGGTTCCCTCCGCCGGACTCAGCGGCACCCTGCTCGTGGTGAAGGCGCTCAAGCGGCGTGGTGTACCGGACGGCGCGAGCGTCTCGGCGGTGGTGGTCGGCCTGCTGGGCTTCCACCTCGCGTATGGCCTCGCACTGGTCTCCGCGCTGGTGCTGCTCGCGGCGAGCGGGGACCTGAGCCGGCGGATGATCGCGATCGCGATCGTCGCGACGGTGCTCATGGCGGTCGTCATCGTCGCGCTGCTCTGGCTCGCGCGGGGGCGGAAGGGGCCGGTGAAGAGCTGGCTGATGCGCCTCCCCCTGCTCCGGGGGTTCCTGCAGGAGCTGCATGACGCGCCGAAGGAGACGCTGCACGACACCCCGCTCCTGCTCGAGACCACCCTGCTCCAGTTCGGCATCTTCGTGCTCGATGCCGCCACACTCGCGGTCTGTCTCGCGTCCATCAGCGTGTCGGCGAGCCTCACCGGCATCTTCGCAGCGCTGGTGATCGCCTCGCTGGTCGCGACGATCACCATCATTCCGAGCGGGCTCGGGACCTTCGACGCCACGATGCTCGCGATGCTGCATCTCGTCGGCGTCTCGACCACGGCCGGGGTCGCCGCGGTGGTGCTGTTCCGCGGCTTCACGCTGATGCTGCCGCTCTTCCCGGGCATCTGGCTGGCGCGCCGGGAGATGCGCGCCGCGTGACGGCCGCCGCCCCTCCGGCGAAGCCACACCCGCCGCACGACGGGCGCCAGGCGGAGATCACCACCACCCTGCTCGAGAGGGCGCGGTGCGACGAGACGACGGTCCTGTCCCGGCTCGAGGCGAAGGCGGAGGGACTCACCGCCGCCGAGGCGCTCAAGCGGGAAGCGACCTTCGGCCCGAACCAGATCGCCCGGAGCAAGCGGCGCAGCAAGCCGCTCCTGCTCTGGGACAACGTCAAGAATCCGCTGATCATCCTGCTGCTGGCGCTCGCCCTGATCTCCTGGCTCACAGGAGACATCCGGGCGGCGATCGTCGTGCTGATCATGGTCGTGCTCGGCGTGGTGCTCCGCTTCGTGCAGGAGATGCGGGCCGACAACGCCGCGGCGCGGCTGCAGGCGATGGTGAGCAGCACCGCCACCGTGGTTCGCGACGGCAAGGAGCTGGAGATCCCGCTCGGCGGGCTGGTGCCTGGGGATGTCATCCGGTTAGGCGCCGGCGACATGGTGCCGGCGGACGTGCGCCTGCTCACGACGAAGGACCTCTTCCTCAACCAGTCGGCGCTCACCGGCGAGGCGATGCCGGTGGAGAAGCGGGCCGGCCCCGCCCCGCCGGAGGTCGACTCCCCCCTCGAACTCCCCAACGTCTGCTTCCTCGGCTCGAACGTCGAGAGCGGCGCCGGCTCCGCGGTGGTGGTGCATACCGGGGAGCGCACCTACTTCGGCGCGCTCGCCACCTCGATCGGCGAGGAGCGACAGCTCACCAGCTTCGACAAGGGAGTGAACGGCTTCACCTGGCTCATGATCCGGTTCATCGCCGTCATGGTGCCGACGGTCTTCCTCGTCAACGGACTGAGCCGAGGGAACTGGGTCGAGGCGTTCCTGTTCGCGGTGGCCGTCGCGGTGGGGCTCACGCCGGAGATGCTCCCGATGATCGTCACGGTGAACCTCTCCAAGGGCGCGCTGGCGATGGCGCGGGAGAAGGTCATCGTCAAGCGGCTCAACTCCATCCAGAACCTCGGCGCGATGGATGTGCTGTGCACCGACAAGACCGGCACGCTGACCGAGGGGAAGATCGTGCTGGAGCAGCATGTGGATGTGGCGGGGCACGAGAGCCAGCGGGTGCTGCACTACGGCTACCTCAACAGCTTCCACCACACCGGCCTCAAGAACCTCATGGACGAGGCGATCCTCGATCACGAGGAGCTGGAGGAGCGGCTCGAGGCCAGCAAGAAGTACCGGAAGATCGACGAGATCCCATTCGACTTCGTGCGGCGGCGGATGTCGGTCATCGTGGAGGACACCAGCGGGACCAACACCCTCATCTGCAAGGGCGCGGTGGAAGAGCTGCTGGGGCTCTGCGTGCAGGCGGAGGTGGATGGCGCGGTGCGGGCGCTGACGCCCGAGGATGTGGCGGCGGGCGAGGCGATCGTCCACGGCCTCAACGCCAAGGGGTTCCGGGTCATCGCGCTCGGCTACAAGGAGATGCCGGGCGCGCCGGACGAGCCGGTCTACGGCGTCAAGGACGAAGCGGGACTCACCCTGCTCGGCTTCCTCGCCTTTCTCGATCCGCCCAAGGCCTCGGCGCGCGAAGCGCTGGATCTGCTGGCTGGCCGGAAGGTCGCGGTGAAGGTGCTTACCGGCGACAACGACATCATCACCCGCTACATCTGCGAGCAGGTGGGGATGCCGGTCGAGCGGGTGCTGCTCGGCGCGGAGATCGAGAGGATGGACGACACCGCTCTGGCGGAGGCGGCGGCGGGGACCAGCGTCTTCGCGAAGCTGGCGCCGGCGCACAAGCAGCGGATCATCCATGCGCTGCAGGGCGCGGGGCATGTCGTCGGATTCCTGGGGGACGGGATCAACGATGCGCCGGCGCTCAAGGCGGCGGATGTGGGGATCTCGGTGAACTCGGCGGTGGACATCGCCAAGGAATCGAGCGACATCATCCTGCTCGAGACCAGCCTGCTGGTGCTGGAGAAGGGCGTCGTCGAGGGCCGTCGGGTGTTCGGGAACGTCATCAAGTACATCAAGATGGCGGCGAGCTCGAGCTTCGGGAACATGTTCAGCGTGGTGGGGGCGAGCGCCTTCCTGCCGTTTGTGCCGATGCTCCCGATCCAGGTGCTGATCAACAACCTGCTCTACGACCTCTCACAGACGGCGATCCCGACCGACCGGGTGGACCCGGAGTGGGTGAGCCAGCCGAGGAAGTGGACCATCGGGGCGATCAAGCGGTTCATCCTGGTGATCGGGCCGATCAGCTCGATCTTCGATTACCTCACCTTCTGGATGATGCTCAGCCTCTTCCATGCGCGGGAGAACCCGGCGCTCTTTCATACCGGGTGGTTCGTGGAGTCGCTGTTCACCCAGACGCTCATCATCCATGTGATCCGGACCAACAAGATTCCATTCATTCAAAGCCGGGCGAGCTGGCCGCTGATCGGGGCGTCGGTGCTGATCCCGGCGATCGGGGTGTGGCTCACGGTGTCGCCGCTGGCGGGGACGCTGGGTTTCGTGCCGCTGCCGGGGCGGTTCTGGGGGCTGCTGGCGGGGATGCTGGTCGCCTATATGGTCCTCACTCAGCTCGTGAAGCGGTGGTTCGTCGCGAGATATGAGACTTAGTTCCGGGTTCCGAGTGCGTAGTGCTTAGTGCCTAGTACTTAGTACTTAGTACTAAGTACTTAGTACTTAGTACTTAGTACTTAGTACTTAGTGCTTGGTGCGGACCAATACCTTCGGATAATTGTCCGCCAGGCCGTTGGACCTTAGATCGATGGGTCACTCACGCTCCCCTGAGAGGCCCAGATGCAGTCCCCGCTCCCTCCCGGCACCGCGGCCCCCGATTTCACCCTGCACGCGACCCCTGACCAGCGGGTCTCGCTCTCCGAGTTCCGGGGGAAACCGGTCATCCTGGTCTTCTACCCGGCCGACTTCAGCCCCGTCTGCGGCGACCAGATGGCGCTCTACAACGAGCTCGCCGCCGAATTCCACCGCTATCACGCCGAACTGCTGGGCATTTCGGTCGACGGGCCCTGGTGCCACGCCGCCTTCAAGGAGGCGCGTCACCTGCACATGACGCTGCTCAGCGACTTCGAGCCCAAGGGAGAGGTGGCCCGGCGCTACGGCGCCTATCGCCTGGAGGACGGCACCAGCGAGCGGGCGCTCTTCGTCATCGACAGCGACGGGCTCATCCGGTGGAGTTATGTCTCGCCGGTGGGCGTCAATCCGGGCGCCGATGGGATCCTCGAGGCGCTCGACGCGCTGTCGCTCACCCCTGCGAGCCGAGAGGGAGGCCGCGCATGAGCCAGGGACGACTGCATCTCCCGGTCACCGAGGACGATCACATCGCCGGCGGTCAGGGCGCGACGGTGACCCTGGTGGAGTATGGCGACTACGAATGCCCCTACTGCGGCGCCGCCTATCCGATCGTGAAGCGGGTGCAGGAGCGGCTCGGCAAGAAGCTGCGCTTCGTGTTCAGGAACTTTCCGCTGAGCGAGATTCACCCGCATGCGCTGCATGCGGCCGAGGCGGCGGAATCGGTTGCCGAGCATGGTGGGGAGAAGGCCTTCTGGGCGATGCATGACCTGCTGTTCGAGCATCAGCGGGATCTGAGTGATGCCGCGCTGAGCCGGCTGGCGGCGCAGGCCGGCGTCGATGCGGGGCAGGTCGGCGACGACCTGGCGGAGGACCGCCTCGAGCCGAGAGTCCGGGATCACTTCATGAGCGGTGTGCGGAGCGGGGTGAACGGCACGCCGACCTTCTTTATCAACGGCAAGCGGCACGATGCGTCGTGGGACGAGGACACGCTGGTCGTCGCGCTGGAGGCGGCGTCAGGCTGAAGGGAGGCCGAGTGCGGCCGCCATCGTCACGAGGGCAGCCAGGGAGTCGGCATTCATCTTCCGCATCACTCGGCCGCGGTGCGCCTTCACGGTGATCTCGCTGATGCCGAGTGCACCGCCGATCTGCTTGTTGAGCCGGCCGGAGACGACCAGGGCCATCACTTCCCGCTCGCGCTGGCTGAGCGTCGAATAGCATTCCCGCAGGGTCCGCCGCCGCGTCTCGTCGCCGAGCGCGGCGGCGCTGCGTTCGAGTGCGTGCCGGATGGCGTCGAGCAGCACTCCGTCGTCGAACGGCTTGGTCAGGAACTCCACCGCTCCCGCCTTCATTGCCCGCACCGAGGTCGGCACATCGCCGTGACCGGTGATGAAGATGATCGGCATGTCGCTCCGTTCTCCGCTGATCCGGAGCTGCAGTTCGAGTCCGCTGAGATCGGGCAGGCTCACGTCGAGCACCAGGCAGCAGGGCCCCGTAGGCTGCGGCCGGAGGAGAAACTCCTGGGCAGTGGCGCAACACTCCGGCCGCCATCCGGCGCTCTCGATCAGGAGTTCCAGCGATTCCCGGACCGAGATGTCGTCATCGACGACGAAGACGGTAGGAAGGGACGCGCGGACGGGCATCATCCGTGGCGCAGCGCCGCGTCGAGCGCCAGCTGCAGCGCGGTTTCGGAGAACGGCTTGATCAGGCAGGCGGCCGCGCCTTCGGCCAGCAGCCGCCGCTTCAGTGCGGCATCGCCGTTGGCGGTGATGAACACGACCGGGATCGTCAGGCGGCGGCGCCGCAGCTCCTGCTGGAGTTCGGGGCCCGACATGCCCGGCATCGCAATATCCAGGATCAGGGCGTGGATCGCCCCGAGATCGGCGGCGGCGAGGAACTCCTCGGCGGAGGCGTAAGCCTGGGCAGCGTAACCGAGTTCCCTGAGCAGATCGGGGAGCGACTCGCGCACCGATTCGTCGTCGTCGACCACGGCCACGACTACCGCTCTCGACGTCACGGTCGCGGCTCCTGTGTGGCCGCAGTGTTCACCGTGGGCAGCGAACCGCCATCGCCCCGGTACTTGCTGACCGCCCGGGCAGGGTGCAGCGGGATCGCGAAGGCGAAGGTCGCGCCATGGCCTTCATTCGGCGCCGCCCAGAGGCGCCCGCCGTGGCCCTCGATGATGGTCCGGCTCACCGAGAGTCCGATCCCCATGCCGCCGGTCTTGGTGGAGTAGAAGGCCTCGAAGAGGCGGGGAACCGAGTCCGGATCGAGACCGGGGCCGCTGTCCTCGACACTCAGCCGGACATTCCCGGCCTCGTCGCGACCGGTCCGGAGCACCACGAGCCGGGTGCGGTCCTCGATCCCGCTCACCGCGTCCACCGCATTGCGGAGCAGGTTGAGCATCACCTGCTGGAGCTGCACCCGGTCGCCGAGTATGGCCGGCAGTGTCTCGTCGTACTCGGCGCGGAGGGTCACCCTGCCCCGCTGCATTTCAGCCGCGGAGAGCGCGACCACTTCCCGTGCCGCCTCATTCAGATCCACCGGCTCCGAGGTCACCGCCTTCCGGTTGAACAGGGCGCGGAGCCGGGTGATCACATCGGAGGCCCGTTTCGCGTCCCGGATGGTGCGCCGGGCGGTCTCGAGCGCGCCCTCCACGTTGGGAGGGTCCGCCGCCAGCATCCGGAGCGAGGTGCTCGCGTTGGTCACGATCCCGGAGAGCGGCTGGTTGACCTCGTGGGCGATCGATGCCGTGAGCGCGCCGAGACTGGTGATCCGGGCCATGTGGGCGAGTTCCGACTGCAGCCTGCCGAGCGCCTCCTCGGAACGCCGCCGCTCGGTGACGTCCTGCACGGCCCCGATGTACTCGAGCGCCCCGTCCCGGGTCCGCCGGGCATGCGCGACGAGGTGCAGATGCTTGACCGACTGGTCGGGCATGAGGAGCCGGTGCTCGTACTCGAATCCGCTGGCTTCGGCTTCGGCGCGGGTCAGCATGTGGTACAGCAGGGGGAGGTCATCGGGGTGCACCCGCGACCCGATGTCGGTCAGCGTCACCGGCTTCGACCGGTCGAACTCGAACATCCGGTAGAGCTGGTCCGACCAGGTGATCTCCCCGGTTGCGACACGCCAGGCGAAGCTGCCGGTGGTCGTGAGTTGCTGGCCTTCGGCGAGGAAGGCCTCGCTCCGGCGCAGCTCCTCGTTGGCGGCGGCCAGCTCCGCGGTCCGGCGCGCCACCCGCGCATCGAGTTCGCTCGCCACCCGCCGCTGCTCGTGGAGGAGCCGCGCTTCCCGGAGCCCGATCGCGGCCTGGTTCGCGGCGACATTGAGCAGCAGTCGCTCATCCGCATCCGGAAACCCGGGCCGCCGGGCACCCACCACGAGGTGGCCCACCTCGCCGTGCAGTCCGAGGGGGAATGGCGCGAGGAAGAGCTCCATCCCTTCGAGGGGCGCGGCCGCGGGCAGCTCCATCGGCTCGCCGCCGAGCATCATGGTGATCTGCTCCGAGGGAATGGCGCCCCGTTGCGCCGCGCCAATGCGGACCATCTCGAGCGGCTCCCCTCCTTCTCCGTCCACCAGACGAACCGCGGCGACGTCGAGGGGCAGCAGCGCCACGAGCACATCGAGCAGGGTGTGTCCGAGGTGGGTCGCTTCCCGCCCGCTCCACATCGCCGGCAGGGCCAGGATGCTGAGGAGGTCACGCAGGCAGCGCTGCAGGCGCCCGACCTCGTCGACGGCACGGTCCTCCGCGACCGGCGGGCGCGACTCGCTCACGACAATTGCGGTGCCGGTCCGGTCCGCCGCTGGCGCACCTCACGGAGGAATCGCTCCGGAGGCACGTAGAACGGATTGTGCTGCAGGATGCCGCCGATGATGACCGCCGGGTGGGTCCGCACGATGTCGATCACGGTCTCTCCACTGAACTTGGCGAGGTCGTAGACACAGACGACGGCGTCATCGTACCGGGTCCACACCTCGTTCACTCGCGACTCGAACTCCACCAGTTCGGCGAGCGGGATGCCCGCTTCCGCCGCCCAGTCCATCTGGCAGATGATGCGGCTCCCGGGAAACCCCTCCGCGCGATGGCGGACCGCCAGCGTCTCGAACTCGGCCACCATCCGGTGCTGATCGAAGCGTCCGCCCTGGAGATAGGTCTCGGCGCAGCTCCTGAGCTCGAACTGCCGTCGCTCCCGCGCGGCCGCGTGATCGATGCCGGCCGCACTCAGCCGCCGCAGATGATCCGGATGGCGCGCGGGGTCCAGCACGTGGATCGCCTTGTCCCCGGACGCAAAGCCGTCCCGCACGAACGGCAGCAGCGCACCGTACTCTTCTTCGGCGCTGTTGAAGAAGGCGCAGACATGACGGCTGCTGGTGAGCTGGGAGCCGGCAAAGGGAATCGGTGCGGCTCGGCGCGCGGGTGGCTGATCCATACGGGTTCGCTCCGAAGAATCGCCACGGCCCGAAGATGCGGCCTTGCCAGGCGACGGTCCATGGTACTTTGGTGTCGGGTCCGGCCCGCGCACCACGCACTTCTCCTCTGGCGCCAGCCTGCGGACCGGATAACGATGGGGCCATGCCCCGCCGTCCGCCACCGGTGGCGCCATTCACTACATCCCGCCTGTCATGGCCGGCTGACGCCCCGCCGCCTCCCGCGCAAGCATCACGTCATCGGCTGATACGATCGTATCGGCGATACCAACGTCCAATCGCACGACCCTCTCCTGCGTCCTACTGTGCCCGCGTCCGGATCGCAGCGCGCTCCGGTCTGCCCCCAGGCGCACCTCCCGGCCCGCGGCCCACAGTGAAGGAGAGATCCCCATGCTCCGCCTCCGCTCAGCGTTCTTCACCTGCCGTCGCCGGACGTTCGCCGCCGCTCTCGGTCTTTCGCTATCCGCCGTTCCCTGCACCGGACAATCCGCCCGGAGCGACCAGACCGGTCTCACGCCGAAGGAGATCCCCGTGACGAGCACCATGACTCCGAGCGCCAGCGCGCGCTCCGCCGCCGACGCGATCCGTCCCTTCACGGTCCACTTCCCGGAGGAGGACCTGATCGACCTGCGCCGGCGGCTCAGGGCGACGCGGTGGCCCGAACCCGAATACGTCACCGATGCCACACAGGGCGTCCAGCTCGCCACCATGCAGAAACTGGCACGCTACTGGGAGACGGACTACGACTGGCGCCGAGTGGAATCGGCGCTCAATGCCCTGCCCCAGTTCGTGACGACGATCGATGGCGTGGACATCCACTTCATCCACGTCCGCTCGAAGCATCCGAAGGCGATGCCGCTCATCGTCACCCATGGCTGGCCCGGTTCGATCATCGAGGAGCTCAAGATCATCGCGCCGCTCACCGATCCGACGGCCCATGGCGGCAGCGCGGCCGATGCCTTCGATATCGTGATCCCCTCCCTGCCGGGTTACGGCTTCTCGGGGAAACCCACTGCGACCGGCTGGGATCCGGTCCGGATCGCGCGAGCCTGGATCGAGCTGATGAAGCGGCTGGGGTATGCGCACTTCGTCGCCTCGGGGGGCGACTGGGGGGACCCGGTCACCGAACAGATGGCGGTCCTGGCGCCCTCGACCGTGCTCGGCATCCACCTGAACATGCCGTCGGCGGTGCCACCCGAGATCTTCGCGGCGCTGCAGGCGGGCGGGCCGGCCCCGGCGGGGCTCGGAGCCGAGGAGCGGCGGGCCTACGACCAGCTCGACTTCTTCTTCAAGCATGGACTCGCCTACGCGCAGGAGATGACCAACAGGCCGCAGACGCTGTATGGCATCGAGGACTCGCCGGCCGGGCTGGCCGCGTGGATCCTCGACCACGACGCACGGAGCTATGAGCTCATCGCGCGCGTCTTCGACGGCAAGGCCGAGGGGCTCACGCGCGACGACATCCTCGACAACATCACCCTCTACTGGCTCACGAGGACGGGCGTCTCCTCGGCGCGGCTCTACTGGGAGAACAAGCTGGCCTTCTTCGCGCCGCAGGGGGTCACGGTCCCCGTCGCGGTGAGCGCCTTCCCCGACGAGCTGTATCAGGCACCGCGGAGCTGGGCGGAGCGGGCCTTCCCCAGGCTGATCCACTACAACCGCCTCCCGAAGGGCGGCCACTTCGCGGCGTGGGAACAGCCCGGGCTCTTCGTGCCCGAGATCCGCGCCTCGTTCCGGTCGCTGCGCTGACCCCCATCGACACCCACAATCACCTGCGTTCACGGAAGGTCGTCGCCATGCCGAACTCATCCCTCACCCGCCTCGCGCTCGGCGGCCTGCTCCTCGCCGGCTCCGCCACTGTCTCCGCACCCGCCCACGCCCAGTCCCAGGGATCGGGCGGGATGCAGAGCGCGCCGGATGAACCGTACCCGAACATGCCGGACATCGCGCCGATCGGGGTGCGCATCGGCAAGTACCTCGACGTGCCGGCCTCGGCGAAGGGGCCGCCGGTCGATCCGGCGAAGGGGTATCGGCTGCAGGAGCTGGGCAAGGGGCTCTACCTGATCACCGACAACGCGATCCAGTCGATGTTCATGGTCTACGACAGCGGCGTGGTGGTGATCGACGCGCCGCAGGCCTATGCGGCACACATCCGTCAGGCGGTCGCCGAGGTCAGCAGCAATCCGATCACCCACCTGATCTACAGTCACTCCCACGCCGATCACATCGGGGGCGCCCGGGTGCTGGGCGGGCACCCGATCATCATCGCGCAGAACGAGACCCTCCGGCTGCTCAAGCGCGACGCCGATCCGGAGCGGCCGCTCCCGACGGTGACCTTCGCCGACAAGTACACCCTGCGACTGGGCCACCAGGTGCTCGAGCTCAGTTACCACGGCAGCGGCCACGAGCCGGGCAACATCTTCATCAGCGCACCGGTGCAGCGGGTACTGATGGTGGTGGACGTCGTCTTCCCCGGCTGGATCCCGTGGCGCCGCTTCGCGGTGGCGCAGGACGTCCTCGGCTCGATGGCGCAGGTGGAGGAGATCCGCAAGCTCGACTGGGACACCTTCGTCGGTGGGCATGTGGCGCGCACCGGCACCCACGCCGACGTGGAGGTGCAGTCGGAGTTCTACAAGGACATCCGTCAGGCGGCGGCGACGGCGCTCGCGACCACCAAGCCGGGTGAGGGGATGACTCCCGAGGACCAGGCGAATCCCTGGGCGTACTTCGACAACTACATCGACCGGGTGGCCGGCCAGTGCGTCAACACCCTGACCCCGAAGTGGGAGCACCGCCTCGGCGGATTCGACGTGTTCATCTGGGATCAGTGCTACTCGATGGAGCAGACGCTCCGCATCGACTAGCCGCCGCGCGCACGCCGAGACACGGGGGAGGCTGCATGACGACGGATGACGAAGGCCCGGTGCTGGTGTCGTCGAGCTCAGCGGCAATCATCCACGCGCCGCTCGGCCAGGTGGACCTGGCGGCGTGGTGCTTCACGCTGCCGGAAGCCGAGTATCGGGCCTGCTCCCCGGCGCACTGCTCGGCCGGCGCCACCACGTCGCCGGATGGGCGCCGCATGGCGATCCACGTCGAAATGATCGGTGGCAGCCTGATGGTGCAGCGCTACGTGGAGGAGATCGGCACCCCCAGTCACCTGCGGCTGGTCTCGACTTCGGACGTCTTCACCCCGACGGGCCGCACCACCACGGGCATCACCTGGGATCTGCGGGTGACCGCGATCGACGACTCGACCTGCGAGTTCCTCAACACCGTCCACAGCACCGCCACAATGGAACTGCTGCACTTCCTCGGCAGCCAGGGGATTCCCTGGGACGTCTTCCGCGCGGCCCGCAGGGAGGCAACGGTGGCGCACAGCCGGCAGGAGACACCGCTCTTCGCGAAGAGCATCGAGCGGCACGCGCTCCGCTCCCAGCGATCGCCCCGTTTGATGCTTGCGTCCACGCTGCCCGGCACTCGCGCCGGGTGAGGCTGCCTCGGGTGACTCTCCGGACGCAGACCGGGGATGGGGGCGGCGCAGTCGATGAAGCAATTTCGCTCGCCTCCCGCGGCGGGAAGATCCTCCCATATTGTGCGACGGCCAATGCCTGATAGGAGGAGCGGATTCCCATGACGACGACCTCAGCGAACCCCGACACCACCCCGAGCGCCCCCCGGCTGGCCAGCGCCGAGGAGCGGCTCAGGACAAGTGGCATCACCCTGCCGGCGCCGCCGCAGCCATTCGGCACCTATGTGGAGAGCGTCCGGAGCGGGAATCTGCTCTTCCTGAGCGGCATGCTGCCGACAGCGGATCACGCGGCCGCCTTCACCGGCCGAGTCGGCGCCGACCTCGACGTCGAGGCCGGCCGCAAGGCGGCACGGCTGGCGGCGCTCAATGCGCTGGCCGTGATCCGGGAGGCGCTCGGCTCGCTCGACCGGGTGAGCCGCGTGGTCCGGCTGGGCGTGTCGGTCGCCGCGGCCGAGGATTTCCGGGACCATCCGCTCGTGGCCGACGGCGCCTCACTCCTGCTGCAACAGGTGTTCGGCCACGAGAAGGCGCCGAGCCGGCTGGTGACCGGCGTCGCGAGCCTGCCGCTCGGGACGCCGGTCGAACTGGAACTGATCCTGGAGGTCACGACCTGATGTGCGGATCCTGGCAGCAGAACCGCCTGACGGCGGCGCTCGGCATCGCGTACCCCATCATTCAGGGACCGCTCGGCGGGCTGTCGTCGCAGCGGCTCACCGCGGCGGTCTCCAACTTCGGCGGGCTCGGCTCCTTCGGGGCGCACAGCCTCGAGCCGGCCGCGATCCGCGAGGTCATCACGGAGATCCGCCGGCTCACCACCCGGCCGTTCGCGATGAATCTCTGGGTCTCGATGGAGGATGAGGGTGCCCGCGAGTCGGACGAGGCCGACTGGAATGGCAGCCTCGCACCGCTCGCCTCCCATCTCGCGGCCCTGGGAGTCACCCGGCCTGGGTACACCCCGTATCGGCCGACGCGCTTCGAGGATCAGGTCGGCGTGCTGCTCGAATCACGGGTACCCGTCTTCAGCTTCATCTACGGCATCCCCTCCACCGACATCCTGCGCGAGTGCCGCTTGCGGGGGATCGTCACGATCGGCACTGCCACCACGCCTGACGAGGCGGCGGCGCTGCAGGAGGCGGAAGTCGATGCCATCGTCGCCTCGGGTTTCGAGGCGGGAGGGCATCGCGGCTCCTTCCTCCGGCCGGCGGAGGAATCGCTGACCGGTACTCTGGCGCTGGTGCCGCAGGTCGTCGACCTGGTCGAGGTGCCGGTGATCGCGGCGGGAGGGATTGCGGATGCGCGGGGGATCATCGCCGCCCTGGCGCTGGGCGCCGAGGGGGTGCAGATGGGCACCGCCTTTCTGGGATGCGAGGAATCGGGGGCGAGCCGGCTGCACCGGGAGGCGCTCCGGAGCACCGCCGCGAGTCATACCGGCCTCACTCGCGGCTTCACCGGGCGACTGGCGCGGGGCATCAGCAACCGGCTGATGGAAATCCTCAGTCGGCCGGGAACCCCGATCCTGCCGTATCCGCTGCAGCGCGCCGTGATCCGCCAGCTCGCGATCCCGGCCGAGGCGGCCGGGCGTTCCGACCTGCTGCCGCTGTGGGCGGGGCAGAGCGCGACGCTGTCGCACTACAACGACGTGTCAGCGCTCCTCACCTCGCTGGTCGAGGAGGCGGCCGAGCTGGGGGGAGCGGTCGCCCGATGGAGCGACGCACGGCGGCGGCCGCCGCTGCCGGCACCCCAGGAGAGGAGTCGCGCGTGAAGCACCCGACGCACTACCGCACCGTGCAGGTCGATGGCCTGACCATCGCGTACCGCGAGGCCGGCCTCAAGGTCTTTCCCACGCTCCTGCTGCTGCACGGTCTCCCCTCCTCGTCGCGGATGTTCGAGCCGCTGCTCGCCCGGCTTGCAGCACGCTATCACCTCGTGGCGCCCGACTATCCCGGCTTCGGGCACAGCGACTGGCCCGATCCGGCGGCGTGGCCGTACACTTTCGACCACATCGCCGAGACGATGGTGCACTTCACCGAGGCGCTGGGGATCCCGAGCTACACCCTCTACATGCAGGACTACGGCGGCCCGGTGGGGTTCCGCATGGCGCTGGCGCATCCGGAGCGGGTCGAGGCGCTCATCGTCGAGCATGCCGTGGCGCACAATGAGGGGCTGGGGCCGAACTGGGATCCGCGGCGTGCCTTCTGGGCCGATCGCGCCGCGAACGAGGCGGCGCTCCGGGCCAACCTGCTCTCGCTGGCGACGACCCGGACCCGGCATGTCGGCAGCGACCCGCGGGTGGAGCGGTACGACCCGGATCTCTGGGGCGACGAGTTCGCCTTTCTCAGCCAGCCCAGCCAGGCGGAGATCCAGAGCGACCTGTTCTACGACTACCGCACCAACGTGGAGGCCTACCCCGCCTGGCAGGCGTGGCTGCAGGAGCACCAGCCGAGACTCCTGGTGCTGTGGGGGATGTACGATCTCTCCTTTGCGCCGTCCGAGCCGGAGGCCTACCGGCACGATGTGCCGACGGCGCGGGTCCGGCTCCTCGAGGCGGGGCACTTCGCGCTGGACATGGCGGCGGATGAGATCGCGGCGCTGATCAGGGATTTCATGGATAGTTAGTTCCGAGTACCGAGTACCGAGTACCGAGTTCCGAGTTCCGAGACACCAATCACTGATGCGTATTACCCGCCGGCCTCCGGGGCAGAGCGTGTGTCAGGCACTCGACATGCTAGATATACTCCCGCCTCGGCGAACGGAGGTCGCACGGGGACGGTGCACTGATCCGGAAATTGGCGGAGGTGCGCGGGAAATCGCTGGGAATTCGCGGGAAATCGGCGGAAGTCCGCCGTAAATCGTAGGAAGTGCCGCGGAAGGTGGTGCAATCGCACGGGAAATCGGCGGAAGTCGACGGGAAATCGGCGGAAGTCCGCGGGAAATCGTAGGAAGTGCGCCGGAAGGTCGTGCAATGCCGTGGTAAATCGGCGGAAGTCGGTGGGAAATCGCAGGAAGCGCCCCGGAAGGCGGTTCAATCGCGCGGGAAATTGGCGGAAGTCGGTGGGAAATCGTAGGAAGCGTGCCGGAAGGTCGTGCAATGCCGTGGTAAATCGGCGGAGGTCGGTGGGAAATTGTCGGAAGTCCGCGGGAAATCGTAGGAAGTGCGCCGGAAGGGGGTGCAATCGCGCGGGAAATCAGCGGAAGTCCTCGGTAAATCGGCGGAAGTCCGCCGGAAACTCGCGGAAGTGCGTGGTTAATTCGTGCAGCGCGCCGGAAATCCCAGGAAGCCCGATGTCAACTCGATATGGCGCGATGTACGCCGGCGACAGCCCGACGGGCGGTCGCTTCAGCGAGGCGTGCTCCGTGTTCTCCGCGTGCTCCGCGTGAAACCAGCCGTCGTCAGGGTTCAAACAGAGACGCGAAGACGCAGAGAACAGCCCGGAACTGGCCCTCACCGCGTCGGACAGAGTGACGGAACCGACTCAAATGTTGCGGGACGCGAGGTAAGGAGAGTTGGAGCCGTCGTCAGGAAAGTTGGAACCGACGTAAGAACGGCGGAACCCGTGGTCAGGAAAGTTGGAGCCGAGGTCACGACGGCGGAACTCGAGGTCAGGAAAGTTGGACCCGACGTAAGGACGGCGGAACTCGAGGTCAGGAAAGTTGGAGCCGAGATCAGGAAAGTTGGAACCGACCTAAGTACGGCGGAAGCCGAGGTAAGGAAAGTTGGACCCGACGTAAGGACGGCGGAACCCGTGGTCAGGAAAGTTGGAGCGGAGGTAAGGAAAGTTGGAAGCGTCGGAAATGTTGCGGGACGGGTGGTAAGGAGTGAGGTACGAGAGATCAGGAATTGGGGTCGAGTGTGGGGAGCGGCGGTGCGGGCCGAGTGGGGCTGGGTACGGGTCGCTGTCGCGTTTTTCTGATGGCGGGGGGAGTGGGCGGGGGTGCGAGGTTGGGGGATG
>JBGATI010000013.1:141785-143066 GCA_044229245.1 Gemmatimonadales bacterium
GATCCCCCCCGCCCTTTTGCAGTCCAAACCCCGCCTGCTCGCCATGATGCGGCGCCAATTGCGGTTGGGACACTACAGCCACCGGACCGAGCAGGCCTATCTCGGGTGGGTGCGGCGGTATGTGAAGTTCCATGGGTACCGGCATCCGCGGGATCTGGAGGAGCGGGATGTGGTCGAGTTCCTCCGGGTGCTGGTGGAGGAGCAGCGGGTCTCGGCCTCTACCCAGGCGCAGGCGCAGGCGGCGCTGGTCTTCCTGTACAAGGAGGTGCTGGGTCGCCCGCTCAAACTGGCGGGGCTGGTGCCGAGGGGGCGGCTGGTCACGCGGGTGCCGGTGGTGCTGGATGTGGGGGAGGTCGGGCAGGTGCTGGCGCAGCTCACGGGGGTCTACCACCTGGTCGGGTTGCTGTTGTACGGCAGCGGGTTGCGGCTGGTCGAGTGCCTGACGCTGCGGGTCAAGGATGTCGACCTGGTGCGGGGGGAGATCCGGGTGCGGCGGGGGAAGGGGCAGAAGGACCGGGTCACGGTGCTGCCGGAGGCGGCGGTGGGGTTGTTGCGGGATCATCTGGCGCGGGTGCGGGTGCGGCATGCGGGGGATCTGGCGGCGGGGGGTGGTGCGGTGCCGTTGCCGGATGCGCTGGGGCGGAAGTATCCGGGGGCCGAGCGGGCGTGGGAGTGGCAGTGGGTCTTTCCGGCCAGGCGGGTGCGGGCGGACCGGGGGACGGGGGTCGTGGTGCGGCAGCATCTGCATCCGTCCGCGGTACAGCGGGTGGTGACGAAGGCGGTGCGGGCGGCGGGGATCCCGAAGCGGGCGAGCTGTCATACGCTTCGGCATTCGTTTGCGACGCACCTGCTGGAGGCGGGGTACGATATCCGGACAGTGCAGGAGCTGCTGGGGCACCAGGACCTGAGCACGACGATGGTGTACACTCATGTGCTGCTGAAGGGGGGCCGCGGGGTGAAGAGCCCGGCGGACCGGCTGCCGGGGGTGGGGTGAGGGGGGGGGTCACGCGGAGCCGCTGAGTCGCGGAGGGGCTGGGCGAAGGAGGCCGGCGTCGTGTCGGTCGCAGCCCTTCCCTTTTATGCCGTCACATTCGGGTCAAACCGGTTCTTGCTGGCGCGAGCGGAGGGTTTCGCATACAATCGAATGAACGTTAGGCGGCGTTCGGAGCGTCTCGGGCAGGGATCGCTGACTGATTGTGAGTGGCCTGGTCGTTCGGGAAGGACGCTCGCCCGCGGAAGGTCCGGCCCGGGCGTCGGCATCCTCCGCCCGGGCCGTAGGGG
>JBGATI010000037.1:0-25460 GCA_044229245.1 Gemmatimonadales bacterium
ATTTCCAGCGTTCGGTCGCTCACTGGGTTCAGGCCCACCATCGTCAGCTCACCGGCATGCCGAGCGCCTTTCTCTCGGTGTCGCTCACGGCGATCCAGGCGGATCCCGAAGCGGAACGGGAGCTGGTGACCATCCTCGAGAAGTTCTTCGCAACGACGGGCTGGCGCCCCGCCACCAGTCGGAGCTTCGCCGGCGCGCTGCTCTACAGTCACTACGGCTGGTTCAAGCGCTGGCTGATGCGCCGGATGGCCAAGAAGGCCGGGGTCGCGACCGAAGTCTCGAAGGACTACGAATACACCGACTGGGACGAGCTGCGCGTCTTCGCCCAGTCCTTCGTTCAGCGGGTGGAGCGGACTCGGCGCGTGCCGATGTATCACTGAGGCGGGCGCGGCGCGAGGGCATCGCGCGCGCGACGGTCCTGAACCTCGCCGGGATGCACGGGTAGCCGCGCGCATTCCGGCGAGTAGCTTTCTCCGATGCCCGCTCACCCCGACCCCGACGAACTCGCGCGAACGCTCGAAGCCACCGGCAACTACCGGGTGCTGCGCCGCTTCCTGCCCGTGACCGCCTACAACGTGCCGGACGGCGCGAAGACCACGACCGGTCTCGCCCTGGACGTCGAGACGACGGGACTCAACGCCGCGGGCGACGCCATCATCCAGCTTGCGATGGTGCCGTTCGAATTCGCTCCGGAGACCGGGCGGATCTACGGGGTCAGCGAGCCGATCAGCTTTCTGGAGGATCCCGGGCGTCCGATCCCGGCCGAGATCGTGGCGCTCACCGGCATCTCCGACGCCGATGTGAAGGGAAAGCGGATCGACGATGCCGCGGTCGAGAAGGTGCTGAGCGGCGTCTCGCTGGTGATCGCGCACAACGCCGGCTTCGATCGGCCGTTCATGGAGCGCCGCCTGCCGCTGTTCAGGGAGAAGCACTGGGCCTGCAGTCAGCAGGAGGTCCCCTGGCGCTCGGCGGGGAGCAAGTCGGGGGCGCTCGAATACCTGCTGATCAAGCGCTGCGGGATGTTCTACGACGCCCATCGCGCCGACCACGATTGTCTCGCCCTCATTCACCTGCTGGCGACCCCGCTCGAGAGCGGGGAGCTGCCGCTCGCACTGCTGCTCCAGTCGGCCCGGCGGAAGTCGGTGCGGCTCTGGGCCGAGCAGGCGCCGATCGCCGCAAAGGACGCGCTGAAGACCCGCCGCTATCGCTGGAATCCCGGCACCGACGGCCGCCCCAAGGCGTGGTTCAAGGAGTTGAGTCGCGAGGACCTCGCTGGAGAACTCGCCTGGCTCACCACCGAGGTCTACGGCGGCACACTGCCGAAGCTGCGACAGGATCCCCTAGACGCCAAGAGCCGCTACTCCGACCGCCTCTGATTCCCTGAATCGTCAGTCGTCGCCGCGCCCCCCGCGGCCTTCGCCCGCTTCCCCGCGGGCGGAGCGGTGACAGCGCACGCAATCCCGCAGATCGCCGGTGGCTTCCTCGCGGTGTTCGGCCGCGATCCGCGCCGGCGTGTGCTCATGGCAGCCATAGCAGGTGTACTGCTTGTAACCGGCCGACTCGATGTGGCAGGTCTTACAGCTCACGTTGTGGTCGCGATCGAGCACGAAGTAGTCGTCGTGCGCGAAGCTCGCCGGCGTCCACCCCTTGGTCGTGTGACAGGTGGCGCAATCATCCGCGACCTGCCGGTGCAGGCCATCTGCGGGACGCTCCCCCTCATGGCAGCCGATGCAGCGGCGCTGCAGGGAAGCGCTGAGTCGCTCGTGCCTGAAGCTGCGCGTGGTGCCTTGCGGGTCGCGGCCGGCGTGATCGGTATGGCAATCGAGGCAATCGGCGGCCCGGAACTCCAGGTGCATTCCTGCCAGCGCCGGTCGCGCATGCGGGGGCTGGACCAGCGCGCGCCGGACGATGCCGATGCTGTCGAGCGGGTGGCAGGCGATGCACTTGCCGGCCGGGAGTCCGCGGAACGGCGTGTGGCAGCCGAGGCACTTCTCCGCGAGATCGGTGTGGCCCTCTGACAGCGGCCCGGCTGAGAGTGAAAGCCGTGGCGAAGCCACGATCAGCCCCGCGGCAACGACCAGGCTGGCGATGAGTGCCGTACGACTCCGCATGGTCCGGCCTTCCTACCAGTGCCAGAAGAGCACGACCGTGCCCAGATGAATCGCGACGAGGGAGAGGAACACCGCGTTGATCGGCATGTGCGCTTCCCGCCACCGCTTCATGAGGTCGAGCGTCATCGCATCGAGCACCATGTTGTCCTCGCTGCCGCTGCCCGCCGCCTTCTGCGCCCTCAGGGTCTCGGAGGCCTGCTTCACGAGGATGCTCCCGGTGAAGCCGCTGGCGACGACCACCAGCATCGCGACCACGGCCAGCCACGGAATGATGCCGTTGAAGTGGATGCCGGCATGGACGAGCACCAGCAGGGCGCCGACCCAGCTCAGTGTCTGGTGCAGCTCGAGCAGCTTCTTCGGGGTGCTGAGTTCGATCTGTTTGCGCTTCCGGAGGGAGTACAGGAATGAAAGGGCAATGAGCGCGGTGCCGATCGGCCCGAGATAGCTCCCGATCCAGAGGAGCCCCGCCCTGTGGAGCGCGAAATCGAGCAGGATCGTCGCGACGATCAATCCGAGATACCCAGCGACGGCGGGAGCGACCTGGCGAGCGATGAGCGAACGATGCATGGGGCGGCTTCCGGCTCCGGGTGGGTCAGAACCTAGACCGTGGAGGTGAACCGCTCGTGAAATGCCGGTGGGCACCAACCTGGTGGCTCCCCCAACAGACCCTGCCTGAGACCGCGGCACAATGGTTCGACCGGACTAGGCTCTCGGACTAGTCATTTTGATTGATAGTAAGCCACTAGCAATTATGTAACCTGCTGTAATGCAAAGCCTTGGTATTGACAATTGGCTGATCCGCCAATTATTCTGTCGCTCCAGCTAACTCAGAAAGTCCCCTGTGAGCGCAGAATCACCCGCCGATCTCCCTCGCTGGCAGCGCCGCCCCGCCGAGCGTCGCCGCGAAATTCTCGAAGCTGCGGTCGCTGTTTTTGGCGACCAGGGTTTCGATGGGGCGACGCTCGCCGATGTCGCGGCGCGCGCCGGCGTCTGTGCGGGGACGGTCACCCACTACTTCGGGTCGAAGGGGGATCTCTTCGAGGCGGCGCTCACCGACCGCTTCCTGGACGATCTCGAGGGGGGCGAAGCACTGCTCGCCACTCATCGCGGCTCAGCCCGCGACCTGTTGCGAGGCGTGATGTCCCGGATGTGGGAGCAGCTGATGCGCCCGGGGACGATCGACCTGATGCTGTTCGGGCTGGCCAAGGCGCAGTCCTTTCCCGATGCCGCCGGGGTGATGTGCCGTGAGGTTGGCGAGCGGTGGCGGCGGCTCGTCGCCGCGGTGCTGACCGATGGCATCCAGCGGGGTGAGTTCCGCTCCGTCGACGTCCCCCTGCAGGCGCGGGTGATCGGTGCCGGCCTGCTCGGCGTGATGATCAAGGGACGTCACTTCGCGCCCTTCGAGAAGAACCCGCCCTCGCCGGAGCAGTTGTTCACGCAGTACCTCGACACCATCGAGCATTCGTTGGCCGTTCCACCTGCGAGTCCCGGGAGCCCCTCCTCCTAGGTCGTCGGCAGCCAGTCATCCCTCACGCTGGAGAAGTACGCGTCGTGTCCCCTCACTCGATGCCCCACCGCGCCGCCGCATGGCGGCGCCACATATCGCTCGCTCTCTTCGCGCTGACCCTTGGCGCCGCCGCCTGCCAGAAGCCGGCACCGCCCGCGTTTCCGCCGGCGGAAGTGGCCTACGTCCCGGTCACACCGCGTACGGTCGCGCAGGACTTCGAGTTCGTCGGCGGCGTCGCTGCCTCACGAAGCGTTGAGGTGCGCGCCCAGGTCTCCGGGGTGATCGTCGCCCGGCCCTTCACGGAAGGCTCCTTCGTCCAGCGGGGCGATGTGCTCTATCGCATCGACCCGACCAGCTACGATGCGGCCTATCGAAGCGCCAAGGCCCGGCTGGCCGAGGCGGAGGCGCGGTTCGCGAACGCGGAGCGCAACGAGGCACGGCTCAAGCCGCTGCTCGCGGACAATGCGGTCGCCCGCCAGGATGTCGACAACGCCGAGTCGGAACTCGCCCAGGCGAAGGCCGCGGTGGAGGACGCCCGCGGCGCGGTCGATCAGGCGAAGAAGAACCTCGATGACACCACGGTGCGGGCGGAGCTCACGGGCCGGGTCGGCCGGGCGCAGCTCGAACTCGGCGCGCGGGTGACCGGCGCCGGGGACGTGCTGACCACGATCGATGTGCTCGATCCGATTTACGTCCACTTCGAGCCCTCCGCGCAGCAGCTCCTTGCCTGGAAGCGCGACCCCGCGGCCTCGCGCCTGGTGGCGGCGGGCAGTCCGCTCAAGGTCCGGATCACCCTGCCTGACGGGATCGACCTGCCGCGGACGGGGCGGCTCAGTTTCATCGACCCGGTGCTCGATGCTGAGACCGGCACGCAGCAGTTCCGGGCCGAGTTCAGCAACGCCGACCATCTGCTGGTGCCGGGACAGTTCGTCCGCGCGCACCTGGTGGGTCTCGAGCGGAAGGATGCGCTGGTGGTGCCGCAGCGCGCGGTGCTGCAGCAGCTCGGACGGCAGCTCGTCTACACCGTGGGCGTCGGGGATACTGTCCGGCCCAAGGAGGTCAAGGCGACCGCCTGGAGCGGCGACCAGTGGCTGATCGAGTCGGGCCTCGCCGCGGGTGATCGGGTGATCGTGGACGGCCTGCAGAAGACGGGGCCGGGGCGGGTCGTGCATCCGGTCGCGCTTGCCGACAGCGCCGTGAGTGGCACGCCAGTGGCTGGCGCGCCCGCGACGGCGGGAGGCAAGTCCCGGTGAGCAACGCGACGCAGGAACCGGAGATCAAGTACTTCTTCATCCGGCGGCCGGTGATGGCCGCGGTGCTGAGTATCACGATCACGCTGCTCGGTCTGTTCGCCCTGCAGCGGCTGCCGATCAACCGATATCCGCTGATCACCCCGCCTGCGGTGAGCGTGACGGCGGTCTATCCCGGTGCGACGGCGGAGGATGTGGCCCAGGCGGTGGCGGCGCCGATCGAGCAGCAGCTCTCGGGCCTCGATGGGCTGCTCTACTACAAGTCGTCCAACTCCTCGGATGGCGCGCTCAACCTGCAGGTCTACTTCGACATCAAGCGCGACCAGGACCTCGCCGCGGTCGACGTGCAGAACGCCGTCAAGCTGGCGGAGCCGCAGCTGCCGGAGGCGGTGCGCACCAACGGCATCACCGTCACCAAGGCACAGAGCGACATCCTCTTCGCGGCGGCCCTCTACTCGGCTGATCCGCGCTATGACGCCGCGTACCTGACCAATTACGCCAAGCTCAACATTGAGGACGAGATCAAGCGGATTCCCGGCGTCGGCAACGCCCGGGTGTTCGGCCAGCTCGAGTTCTCGATGCTGCTCTCCCTCGATCCCGACCGGATGGCGCAGCTCGGCCTCACGGTGGGCGATGTGGCGGCCGCGGTGCGGGAGCAGAACACGACCAATCCGGCGGGACGCCTGGGGCGGGAGCCGTCGCCGTCCGGGACCCAGTTCACCGTCCCGGTGACGACCCAGGGCCGCCTGACCGAGCCGGACGAGTTCTCCAACATCATCATCCGCGCCCGTCCGGACGGATCCGTGGTCCACGTGAAGGACGTCGGCGTCGTGACGCTCGGCGCCCGCAACTACGATCAGGTGGCCCGGGTCGACGGCAAGCCGACCACCTTCCTGCTGGTCTACCTGCGCACCGGCGCGAATGCCCTCGACGTCCGCAAGGCGTTCGAGAAGCGGATGAACGAGCTCAGCAAGAGCTTCCCCGAGGGGGTGCGCTGGGTGATGCCGTACGACACCACACCGTTCATCACCGAATCGATCCGCGAAGTCGTGAAGACGCTGGCGGAAGCGATGGTGCTGGTGACGCTGGTGGTGTTCCTCTTCCTGCAGAACTGGCGCGCGACGCTCATTCCGGTGCTCGCGGTGCCGGTGTCCGTCATCGGCACCTTCCTCGGGCTCCTGATGCTCGGGTTCTCGGTGAACGTGCTGACCCTGTTCGGCCTGGTGCTCGCGATCGGCATCGTGGTCGACGACGCGATCGTCGTCATCGAGAACGTCGAACGGATCATGGCGGAGGAGAAAGTCTCCGCGAAGGTCGCCGCCGACCGCGCCATCCGTCAGGTGGGCGGGGCGCTGATCGCGATCGTGCTGGTGCTGTGCGCCGTCTTCATTCCGGTCGCGTTCCTCGGCGGCATCACGGGCGAGATGTACAAGCAGTTCGCCGTGACGATCGTGCTGTCGGTGGTGCTCTCCGGCCTGGTCGCGCTGACGCTCACGCCGGCGCTCTGTGCCCTGCTGCTCAAGGAAGGCACCACGCCGGACCACTCGACCAACCGCTTCTTCTGCTGGTTCAACAGGGTCTTCGGCTCAGTCACCAATCGCTATGTGGGTCGGGTCGGACGGATCCTGGGGACGCCGAAGACCACGATTGCGGTGTTCGCGACGATCCTGGCGCTCACGTTCGTGCTCTACAAGCGCACGCCGCAGGCCTTCATCCCGGCCGAGGACAAGGGCTTCTTCGCCATCGCGGTGCAGCTGCCGGACGGCGCCTCCAAGCAGCGGACCGAGGCCGTCGTGAGCGAGATCGAACAGTTCCTGATGAAGGATGACGGGGTGGCGCACGTCGGCGCGCTGGTGGGCGTGGACGCGCTCTCCTTCGCGGCGCAGACCAACAGCGCCATCATGTTCATCAACCTCAAGCCGTGGGAGGAGCGGAACCGCCCGGATCTGTCGCTCGACGCCATTCTCGGCCGGGCCAACGGCAAGCTCTTCTCGATGAAGCAGACGCTCGCCTTTGCGTTCAACTTCCCGGAGATCCCGGGACTCGGCACGACGAGCGGTCTCGAGATGAACCTGCAGGCGCGCGGCGGGCAGCCCTTCGCCCAGTTCGCGGGGTCGGTGCAGAACTTCGTGCAGGACGCCAATAAGCTGCCGGAGCTCGCCGGGGTGCAGACGACGTTCCGTGCCGACGTGCCGCAGCTCTACGTGCACGTCGACCGCGAAGCGGCAAAGGCGCGTGGCGTCGGGCTCAACGATCTGTTCCAGACGCTGCAGGCGATGCTGTCGACGCTTTACATCAACGACTTCAACCTCTACGGCAAGACCTACCGGGTGCAGGCGGAGGCGCAGGCGCCGTTCCGCCAGCGGCCGGAGGACATCGGGCGCTACTACGTGCGGAGCAGCCGAGGCGAGATGGTTCCAGTCGGTGCCCTCACCACGACCGAGTTCCGCGGCGGTCCGAGCATCCAGTCCCGCTTCAATGGCTTCACGTCGGCGCTGATCACCGGTGTCCCCGCCCCGGGGCGCAGCTCCGGCGAAGTGCTCGATGCGGTCGAGAAACTGATCGCGGACAAGTACGCCTCGGAAGGCATCGGGTACGGCTACAGCGGCCAGTCCTTCCAGGAGCGGGTCTCGAGTGGCGACAGCGGCCTGGTCTTCGCGCTTGGCCTGGTGCTGGTGTTCCTGGTGCTCGCGGCACAGTACGAGAGCTGGGCGATCCCCTTCGCCGTGCTGCTCGGCATCCCCTTCGGCATCTTCGGCGCGTTCTTCGGCGTCTTCCTGCGCGGGATGGCGAGCGACGTGTACTTCCAGGTCGGGCTGATCACGGTGGTCGGCCTCGCCGCGAAGAACGCGATCCTGATCGTGGAGTTCGCGACCGAACTGCGGAATCGCGGACACTCGATCTTCGATGCGGCGACGGAAGCGGCCCGGGAGCGGTTCCGCCCGATCCTGATGACGTCGTTCGCCTTCATTCTCGGCGTGCTCCCGCTGGCGATTGCCGGTGGCGCGGGCGCCGCGAGCCGGCGTTCGCTCGGCACCGGCGTCTTCTTCGGCATGCTGACGGCGACGACCGTCGGGATCTTCTTCATTCCCCTCTTTTTCTCCCTGATCCGGACCTTCAGCGAACGGAGCAAGCGGACCGTCCCGGTCGGCGCACCCGTTCCGGCGCCGGAGGCCCACTGATCATGCGCCATACTCACCTTGTCTCGATCCTGCTGCTCGGAGCCGCCGGCTGCGCCATCGGTCCGTCGGTCAAGCTGGGACCGGCTCCCGCCACCGTCACGGTGCGGGACAGCGCGACGGCGCCGGCGTCACGGCACTTCCTGGACTCGCTCGCGACCGCGCGGGAGGAGGATCGCTCCGATTCCACCGTGCTCCCGCTGGCCCGGCCAACGGCGCTCGCCCTCGATTCGACCGGCGACATCGCCTGGCTCGCGGTCCTCAAGGATCCACAGCTCATCGCGCTCGTGCGGACTGCCGTGGCCAACAACCGGGACGTCCGCACCGCGATGCAGAAGGTGCGCGAGTACCGGGCCCAGCTCGGCGCGGCGCGGGGAGATCTGTTCCCGCAGATCACCGCCAACGGCTCCGCGAGTACCAACCAGAGCATCTTCGGATCGTTTCCACCCCAGAAGTTCGACGCGGTGCGCATCACCGCCGACCTCTCCTGGGAGCTCGACTTCTGGGGCAGGCTCCGGCGCCAGAGCCAGGCGGCGCGTTTCGACTTCGAGTCGAAGGAGTCGGACGAGCGCGCGACCGTGCTCTCGCTGGTGAGTGACGTCGCCACCGCGTACCTGGAGCTCCGCGAGCTGGACGACGACCTGCGCATCGCGGAACAGACGCTGGCCTCGCGACAGACGACGCTCAACCTGGCGCGGCAGCGCTTCGCGCAGGGTGTGATCTCCGAACTCGATGTCCGTCAGTTCGAGGCTGAGGTAGCGGATCCGGCGGCGCGAGTTGCCGACTTCTCCAGGCGCCGGGCCCAGAAGGAGAACCAGCTCAGCCTGCTCCTCGGCCAGGAGCCGGGGCCGATCGTTCGCGGGAGTCCGCTCTCGGAGACGGTGGCCGCGGTGTCGGTGCCGGACTCGGTGCCGTCCTCACTGCTCGTCCGCCGTCCCGATGTGCGCCGCGCGGAGCAGGAATGGGCGGCGGCCACGGCGAGGATCGGAGTCGCGATCGGCAATCGGCTGCCGAAGGTCAGCATCACCGGCACCTACGGAACGCAGCGACCGGACTTCTCGAAGCTCTTCGGTGCATCGGCAGAGGTGTATCAGCTCCAGGGCGGGATCTCGATTCCGCTGTTCACCGGCGGGAAGCTGCTGAACCAGCAACGGGCCGCCGAGGCGCGGGCAGAGCAGGGGCGCTCGAAGTACGAACAGGCGGTGCTCTCGGCGCTGCGAGAGGCGAACGACGCGCTCGTCGGGGTGCGGACGACCCGTGATCAGCTGGTCGCGCAGGAGACGCAGGTGCGGGCGCTCCGCCGCGCCTCGGCGCTGGCGGAGAAGCGCTATCAGAACGGTGTCTCGAGTTATCTCGAAGTGCTGGATGCGCAGCGCGGGCTGTTCAACGCGGAACTGAACATGGCGCAGGTGGAGCGTGCCTACCTCGCCACGACGGTTCAGCTCTACAAGGCCCTCGGCGGAAGCTGGACGGAGGCGGACTAGCGTCTCCGGAGGTGCCGGTGGCGCTACGGCGCCGCTTCCAGCACGATGCCCACCGGCACCTTGCGCCAGGCGCGCCAGCGTTTCGGCGCGCCCGTGTCGCCGCGGACCATGAGCTGTGAAGAGATCCCACCATCCAGGGCGACGGCACGCACGGCGCCCTGGGCCTTGAGCAGTTCTGCCGTCTCGCGCAGTGTCAGGCCGAAGGGAATCTCGCCGCCGGCCTCTCCCAGACCATCGAACCGGGTCAGCATAACGAGGAGTGTGCCGTCGGCGCGCTGCCCCACCGCGAGGCGCGCATCCCGGTGCGTCACATCCACGCCCAGCCCGGGCTCGCGGATCTGCGCGGGGATCTCGCCGTCACGGGTGAGCAGGGTCGGGTAGGACTGCAGAGCCGTCGTCACGCCGCCGGCGGAGCGCACCGCATCGATGCTGTCGGGTTCGACCAGGCGGACCACTCCATGTCGGTCGGCGACGATCGCCATCGAGAGCGGTCCGACGCCGGGGGGCCTGAGCTCGAGGCCGTCCATCACCGTCCAGCCCCACGGCGCGATGCCGTTGAACTGTCCCGCATTCCACGCCGCTATGGCGGTGGAGGGAGCGGAGTCCACGGTCCAGACGGCGCTGGTGAGATCCTCACTCAGCTTCGCGTCGAGCCGCAGCCGGTAGCGCGCCGGGTCGATATGAAGCAGGATGACGCGGGTCCACCGGCCTTCTCCCGCCGCGGCGACGCGGAAGCTGCCCAGCTCGAGGCCGGAGCGAAGTTGATTCCATTCCACGACGCCCGCATGCAACCCCGCCCGCGGCTCCGCCGGGCGCCCTCCAGCGACAGCGAGGGACGCACCGGCGAAGCCGGCGATCAGGGCCGCGTGCGAGAGTCTCATTGCATGCCGATGAGCTTGAAGCCTTCCTTGAGCTGATCCCGCTTCGGGTCGACCGCGTGCTTCTCACTCTCGGTGAGTCCGGCGCGCTTGCCATAGCCGAGATAGGTCCAGATCAGTTCCTTGATCTGCCCATACTCGACCGTCGTGACACCCATCGACTTCGCTCCGGCCTCTTCCGGCGGCACGACGGGCGCGGCCTGGATCGCCTTCTGGGTCGGCGTGGCCTGCTTCGCACCGGGCTTCAGTGAGGCACAGGCGGATTCGGCGCGCGCCTGCATCTGCATCTGCAGCGGCTGCATCCGCATGGCGATGTCCATCGCCTTGTTCTGGTCCCCCTTGTCCGCCGCGTCCTGCCCCTCCTTGCCGAGCCGCTCCATGTCGGCCTTGGCGGGATCCTTCTGCTGCGCAGTGTTCATGCAGGAGTAGTAGCGGGTCTGCGGATCCATCCTGGACTCCGCTTCCTGGCGCCGGCGCTCCTCCTCGCCCGCCGCATTGCGGTCGCGGGCGTCCTTCTCCGCCTTGAGCGCCACGATCAGCTTGCTGACGACACTGCTGGTGATCTCGGGGCCGGGCAGTCGCGCGGGCTGGTCAGTGGACTGGGTGGCCGCAGAGGGTGCGACCTTGTCCTTGGCCTTCTTGATCAGCCCACCGAGTTGCGCGTGGGCAGTCGCGGGCAGGGTGAGGAGGAGCGCCAGGCCGAGGCCGGCGGCAACGGGGCGAGACATGAGACCACTCCGGGTTTGAGGTGACGCAGGGAAGCTAACCACGACCGTCACCTCCGGTTCACCCCCCGATCACTCGGGCGCGATCTCCCAACTCCTTGTCGGGATTGTCCTTGGGAGAACGGGAACTGTGGGCGGCCGGCGCCCGTAGGGGGGCCATCCCCAGCGCATCCTGACCCACCCTGAACCGACGCATGAGGCACACCCATGTCGATCCGGCCCCTCCTCTTGGCCGTTGTGGCGGTTGGCCTGGGTTGGTCCGGGGCACTCCACGCGCAGGGAGCTCCTCCTCCCCGGTTTCTCCCCGGCGTCCTGGTCGAACAGGTGGTCAGCGTCCGGGACCCCCACCAGCGCTACGCCGTCTTCGTTCCGAGCCGCTACGACTCGGTGACTCCCCGGCCGCTCCTCTGCGTGATGGATCCACGCGGCCGCGCGCTGGTGCCGCTCGAGCTCCTGCGCGCCGCGGCGGAGCAGTTCGGCTACATCATCTTCAGCTCGTACAACACGCGGAGCGACGAGCCCGGCGATCCGAACGTGGACGCGGTCAACGCCATGATCGCCGACGCGCAGCGTTTCTTCGCCATCGATACCCGCCGGATCTATCTGGTCGGGTTCTCGGGGACGACCCGCGGCGGGTGGGACTACGCCTATCGGCTCGATGGACATGTCGCCGGTCTGCTGGGCTTCGGCGCGGGGTTCCCGCCGGGATGGACGCCACCCCTTCCCGCTCCCGGCGAGCTGGAGACGCTCGCGTTCTATGGCGGTGCGGGCACCACCGATTTCAACTACCAGGAGGTGCAGGACCTCGACGCGTATCTGGAGCGCCGCGGAATCCGGCATCACATCGCCAGCTACGACGGCCCGCACGGATGGCCTCCCGAGCGGGTGATGCGGGATGCGCTCCAGTGGATGGAGCTCCAGGCCATGCGCCGGGGACTGATCCCGCGCGACTCGGTGTGGATCGACTCATTGTACCGGGCGCGGTCCACCGCCGCTGCGGCCCTGGACTCCGCGGGCGAGGCCTATCCGGCCTATCTCGCCTATCGGGAGGTGCAGGGCGATTTCGCGGTGCTGCACGACGTCGCCGCGGACAGTGCGCGCGCGGTTGCCCTGGCCGCGTCGAAACCGGTTCGCCGAGCGCTCGAGCATCGGGCGGACATCGCGGCTCGGCATCGCGCCTATCTGGAGACGCTGCAGCGTTTCATTGGCCAGACGAGACGCGAGCCGGAAGCTCCGAAGCCCTCGCCGTCGCTCAAGGAGCTGGCGATCGCGCGGCTCCAGCGGCAGGCGGCGGACACGAGCGACCGCTACGCGGCCCTTGGCGCGGCCCAACTGCTGGAGCAGGTCTTCGTGGTGACCGCCTTCTACGAACCGAGGGAGGCGCTGGCGTCAGGGCGTCCGGATCGCGCGCTCGCGCTGCTCGAGATCGCCGACGCCATCCATCCGGGAGCACCATTCGTCTGCGCGAGCCGGAAGGAGGCGCTCCGGAAGCTGGGTCGCACCGCCGAGGCCGACGCGCTGCGCTGCTCGTCCGGCTGATCCCGACGACCCACCGTTCACCGCGAAACGTCCGGAACCGGGGAAGGGTCGCCACCGTAGAGCGCCCACCGCTCTTCACTCCCCGAATCTCCGGAGGTCGCATGTCCAAACCCCGTCTGCTCGTCACGGGCCTCACGCTGTCCGGCCTGCTGTTCGCGTCCGCGCTCTGCGCCCAGGGTCCTCAGATCGTGAAGCTGCCATGGGAAAGTCAGGCCGCTTCGGTCAGCCAGACGATCGGCATGACCGATCTCTCGGTGAGCTACCATCGGCCGGCGGTGAAGGGACGCAAGGTCTGGGGTGCGCTGGTCCCCTTCGACTCCGTGTGGCGCGCGGGCGCCAATCAGAACACCGTCTTCGCATCCACCTCGGCGTTCAGCGCGGGGGGGACTCCGCTGCCCGCCGGGCGCTATGGGATTCACATGATCCCGACGGCTTCGACCTGGACCGTGATCTTCAGCCGGGCGGCGAGCGCGTGGGGAAGCTTCAGCTATCGCCAGGGCGAGGACGCCCTGCGTCTCACCGTCACGCCCACCCAGGGCGACTTCACCGAACATCTGCAGTACACGTTCGATGAACCGACGGAGGATGGTGTGACCCTCACGCTGCACTGGGACAAGCTGCGGGTGTCGATCCCCATCTCCGTCCCGGTCAATCAGGTCGTGATGGACACGCTCCGGCAGCAGTACCGGGATCTGCCGCGCTTCTTCCCCCAGGCATGGATCGAGGGTGCGCGCTGGGCGCTGCAGCACAACGCCGAACTCGACGTGGCCGGAGCGTGGGCCGACTCCGCCGCGCAGTTGCAGCCGAGCTTCGCGGCGCTCCGGCTCAAGGCGGCGATCGAGGAGAAGCGCGGCAACGCGGCCGGGGCGGCGCAGCTCCGGGAGCAGTCGATGGGACTCGCGACGGAGGCCGACATCAACCTGCTCGGCTACCAGCTCATGGGGCAGGGCCGGATGGACGAGGCGCTGGCGATGTTCCGCAAGAACGTGAAGGACTATCCCCGGTCCTGGAACGTGTACGACAGTCTGGGGGAGGCGCTGGCGAAGCAGGGGAACAGGAAGGAGGCACTGGCCAACTATCAGAAGGCGCTAAGTCTGGCGCCGGAGGGCCAGAAGCCGCGGATCAACGGGGTCGTTGCCGGACTGCGGTAGCCGCCGCCGTCAGCCCGCCTTGAAGAGTTTCTTCCGGGCGGCGGTTTCTTTCTCCAGCCGCCCGCACATCAGTTCGCAGAGTCGCAGCACATCGGCGTCAGCCAGCTTGTAATAGGTGCTGACGCCGTCCTTCCGCCGGTGCACGAATCCCGACGCATAGAGCACCTGCAGGTGCTTGGAGACGTTGGCCTGCCCGAGGCCGGTGGCCTCGAGCAGGTCGGTGACGGTGCGTTCCCCGCTCTTCAGGGCGTGGAGAATGTCGAGCCGGGACGGCTCGGCGAGGGCCTTGAAGCGCTCGGCGATGTGCCGGAGCTGCTCGGGGGTGAGGTGTCGGACGGCCATGAGGTCTGGAATCGCTCCGCTGCATCGGGTCATGGAAGATGGACGCATTCCCGGCCGCCTGCCAAGCCACCCGCGCCGGCGGCCCGGGCCGCGGGGTTGACGTCGTGAATGTATTACTATATGGTTATATAAGAATTATCAAGAGGCCGCTGTCGGCCTGTCGGGGAACAACCATGCGAGCTGCCATCCATCCCATGCTGTGGCTCCTGCCGGCCCTCGTTGCGGGCCGGTTGACGGCGCAGGCGCCCCTCACCCTCGGGCAGGCACTCGCCCGGGCGGAGCGGTCGGCGTACGCCAACCGGATTGCGGCGGGGCAGCATGCGGCGCAGGCCGGCCAGGCGCTGGCGCCCTACCGCGGCATCCTCCCGTCGCTCCGGGTCGAGAGCGGCTATCTCCGGACCACCGATCCGCTCAGCGCCTTCGGTTTCACCCTGCGCCAGCGGGCAGTGACGCCGGCGGCCTTTGCGCCGGCCGGGCTCAACGATCCGAACGCGACCGGCAACCTGATGACCGGGGTGGTCGTCGAGCAGCCGCTCTTCAATGCCGACGCCTGGCTGGGCCGCGCGGCCGCAGCGAACGCAAGCAAGGCTGCCGAGGCCGCCGAACGGTGGACCCGGTCGGGGACCGCGGTGGACGTGGTACGGGCCTACTGGGGGGCGGTGCTCGCCCGCGATCAGGTCCGCACCCTCCGCACCGCGCTGGAGGCGGCCCATGCTCACGTCCGGCAGGCGGAATCGATGGTCCAGCAGGGGCTCGCGACGCGCTCCGATGCGCTACTCGCCTCCGTGAAATCCGGCGAGGTCGAGGCGATGCTGCTCGGCGCGGAGAGCGAGGCGCGGCTGGCCCGGCATGGGCTCGCGGTCCTCATGGGTGATCCCGCCGACAGCGCCTTCACCCTCCCCGATTCGCTTCCCGGAGCCGGGCCGGTCACGGCGCTGCGTGCACGCGCCGGCGAACCGGGCGATCCACCGGGGGACCGGGCCGATGTCGAGGCCGCCGCGCACGCGCGCGATGCCGCCAATGCGGATGCCCGCCGGGCGACCGCCCTCTACCTGCCCCGCCTCAACGGCTTCGGCCGGGTCGACTGGAATACCCCCAACACCCCGTTCGGTGGAAAGAGCGCCTGGACCCTGGGTGTCATGCTGACCTGGAGTCCGTTCGCGGGCGGTTCGGAGCTGGCGGAGATCCGGAGCGCGAAGGGGCGCCGCGATGCCGCGCGCGCCATGTCCGACGCGGCCGCCGCCCAGGCGGGGCTGGAGCGCTCCCGCACCAGCGACGCGGTGGAACTGGCGCTCGCCCGGCTCGCGATTGCGGATCGCTCGGTGGCGCAGTCGAAGGAAGCGCACCGGATCGTGGGACGGAAGTACGAAGGGGGGCTGGCCACCGTGACGGAGCTGTTCGACGCGGCAGCGGTCGAAACGGCGGCCGAGCTGGGGGACGTGGCGGCGCGATACGACGTGATCGTCGCGATCGCGGACTGGCGCAGAGCAGAGGGACGGGATCTTGAACCGCTGGTGGATCTGGCGGAGTGATCGACTGACCGGCAGCGGGATACTGGCAAGGAGCTTCTGATGCGGACGACGGTTGCTGGACTGCTGATTCTCGGCCTGACGGGTGCCTGTGGTGGCAACGCGCCGGAACCGGGCGCCGCGAAGGCGCCCGACCAGGCCACTGGAACAACGCTCGTGGTGCGCGACACCACGATCCGTGGAAGCTTCGAGGCGGCGGGCGTGGCCGAACCGATGCAGCGGGCCACGCTCAGCACCAAGCTGATGGGGAGCGTGACCGCGGTGCTGGTGCGCGAGGGCGACCGGGTCGCGAAGGGGCAGGTGCTGGCCCGGATCGACGCGCGCGATGTGCAGGCCAAGCGCGCGCAGGTGGATGCGGGGATCGCCGGAGCCGAGGCGATGTACCAGGATGCGCAGACCCAGGCCACGCGCTTCCGGGCGCTCTATGCCGACAGTGCCGCCACCCGCTTTCAGCTCGAGCAGGTGGAGACTGGACTCGCGCGGGCCGAGGCGGGGCTCCGCACCGCCCGCGCGTCCCGCGCCGAACTCGACGCGATCGGTGATTACGCCGAGATCCGCGCGCCATTCGGAGGCATCGTCACCCAGCGGTTCGTGGATCCGGGCGCCTTTGCCGCGCCAGGAGCCCCACTCCTCGAAGTGCAGGATGCCTCACGACTGCGGGTGAGCGTGACCGTACCCCCGCGAGTCGCCTCCGCGCTCAAGAGCGGAGCGGGCCTCGATGCCATGATCGAGGGCCATCCCGCGCGGGCAATCATCGAAGGCGCGGTCCCGGCGCCCGCCGGCGCGGTGTACACCGTGAACGCGGTCGTCGAGAATCCGAAGCGCGACTTCCTGCCCGGCAGCTCCGCGACGCTCCGCATTCCCGATGGTACCCGGAACGCGATCCTGATCCCGGCAACGGCGCTGGTGCAGGAGGGGGATCTGACGGGAGTACGGGTGACCGTGAAGGGCACGGCCGAGCTGCGGTGGGTGAAGCTCGGCGGCCAGTGCACCGCGGCCGCCGGTGCGGCCCCCTGTGTCGAGGTGCTGTCGGGACTCAGCGCCGGTGACGAGATCGTCGTCGGGAGCAACTGACCATGGGCTTCGCCGGAACGCTGGCGCGCCGCTTCCTCCACTCCAAGCTGACGCCACTGCTGATCATCGCATCGCTGGCGGTCGGACTGATCGGCATTCTCGCCACGCCACGGGAAGAGGAACCACAGATCTCGGTGCCGATGATCGACGTGATCGCGGCGCTGCCCGGCGCGACGCCGGCCGAGGTGGAGAACCTGATCACCCGTCCGATCGAGCAGCGCATGTGGGAGATCCCCGCCGTCGAACACGTCTACGCGATGGCGGGGGAAGGCTTCACGCTGGTCACCGTCCGCTTCAAGGTGGGCGAGGATCAGGAACGCAGCGTGACGCGGGTGCACGCCAAGCTCTTTGCGGCGATGGACAAGATGCCGCCGGGAGCGCTGCCGCCGCTCGTGAAGCCGCACTCCATCGATGATGTCCCGATCCTCACCCTGACGCTCGCCTCCACGCGCTACGGCTCGAACCAGCTGCGCCAGCTCGCGACCCAGCTCGAGGACGAGATCCGCACGGTCACGGACGTCGCCGAGACGTCGGTCATCGGCGGGCAGCCGAAGCAGATCCGGGTCGACCTCGATGCGGCGCGGCTCGCGGCCGCGGGCGTCACGCCCGGTGAGGTGGCCATGGCGCTCAAGGGAGCCAATGCGCGCCTCGAGGCGGGGGAGTTCGCGAGCGGCGGCTCCATGTACCGGGTGCAGATCGGCGCGGCGCTCAAGAGCGCGGCGGAGGTGTCCGGCGTCGTGGTGAGTTCACGCCGGGGCGCGCCGGTGTATCTGCGGAACGTGGCGCAGGTGCGTGAGGAATTCGGCGAGCGCACCGACTACGTCACTCACGGCACGCGTGATTCGGGCTCCGCGAGCGCGGTCACCATCGCGATCGCCAAGCGGAAGGGGGCCAACGCGACCGACGTCGCACACCAGGTGCTCGAGCGGGTGGAACAGGCGCGCCCCCGGCTGCTGCCGGCCGGCGTGACGATGACCGAGACCCGCAACTACGGCGAGACCGCCCGCGAGAAGGCCAGCGAGCTGATCCTCCATCTCGCCATTGCGACGCTCTCCGTCACGGTCCTGATCTGGCTCTTCCTGGGCTGGCGTGAGGCGCTCGTCGTGCTCGTCGCCGTGCCGGTGACGCTCGCGCTTACGCTCTTCAGCTACTACGCGCTGGGCTACACGCTCAACCGGATCACGCTGTTCGCGCTGATCTTCTCGATCGGCATTCTCGTCGACGACGCGATCGTGGTGGTGGAGAACATCTACCGTCACATCGCAATGGGTGGCAAGGACCCCGACGAGGCGGCGATCGAAGGGGTCGACGAGGTGGGCAATCCGACGATCCTCGCGACCTTCACCGTGATCGCAGCCATCCTGCCGATGGCCTTCGTGCGCGGGCTCATGGGTCCGTACATGCGGCCCATCCCGGTCGGTGCCAGTGTGGCGATGCTGGCGAGTCTCGCGGTGGCGTTCATCGTGACGCCGTATCTCGCCTACCGGCTGCTCAAGGGGCATGTCCACGCGGAGCCGGCCTCGACCGCCGAGGTCGGTGCCGGGGATCCGCAACCTGCCCCCCAGCCGTCTCGCGGCGCGTTCTACCGGCGGCTCATGTCGGGACTGATGGACCACGCTCCGCGACGGGCCTTCTTCTACGCGGGCGTCGTGGTGCTGCTCTTCCTCTCGATGGGACTGGTGCTGCTCCGCGTGGTGCAGGTCAAGATGCTCCCCTTCGACAACAAGTCGGAGTTTCAGGTCATCCTCGATCAGCCGGAAGGCACGACGCTCGAGAGCAGCGCCGCGCTTGGCGCCGAGGTGGCGGCCTACCTGCGCACCGTGCCGGAGGTGCGGAGCACGCAGGTGTACGCGGGGACGGCGGCACCGTTCAACTTCAACGGCCTGGTGCGGCACTACTTCATGCGGAGCGGCGCCAACGTCGCGGACGTGCAGGTCAACCTCGTCTCCAAGGACGAGCGGTCGCGGCAGAGTCACGCCATTGCGGTGGCGGTGCGTCCTGCGATCGACTCGATCGCCGCACGCTATCACGCCAGCGCCAAGATCGCCGAGATTCCGCCCGGTCCGCCCGTGCTGTCCACGCTTGTCGCGGAGATCTACGCCGGCAGTGACAGCGTGCGGCTCGAAACGGCGGCGCGGGTGAAGCGGGTCTTCGAGCAGACGCCTGGTGTGGTGGATGTCGACTGGACCGTGGAAGCACCGGAGCACCGGCTCAGCTTCCATGTGGACCGGGCGCGCGCGGCGGCTGCCGGGGCTAGCGTCGAGCAGATCGTCCAGACCGTGTACCTCGCCCAAGCGGGGACGTCGGTGGGGCTCACCTCGTCGGCGACGGCGCGGGAGGGGGAAGCCATCGTACCGCGGCTGCCGCTCGCCGGTCGCTCGAGCGCCGAGGCGCTGCTCGCGCTGCCGGTCCCGACGATGATGGGGCCCCAGCCGCTCGGGCGGTTCGTGACGGTCGATTCGACGCTTCGGGATCCCGCGCGGTATCGGCGGGACCTGCGACCGGTGATCTATGTGACCGGCGATGTGGCCGGCACGATCGAGAGCCCGGTCTACGCCATCCTCGCGATGAACGAGGCGCTCGACACCATCCGGATCCGGGGCGCCGAGATTCACCGCTACAACGCGGTGCAGCCCGACCGGCTGGACGAAACCGCCATCAAGTGGGACGGTGAGTGGCAGATCACGATCGAGGTCTTCCGCGATCTCGGGCTCGCCTTCGCGGCGGTGCTGCTGCTGATCTACGTCCTGGTGGTATGGTGGTTCGAGTCGTTCACGATCCCGCTGGTGATCATGGCGCCGATCCCGCTTACGCTGGTGGGCATCCTGCCCGGCCACGCGCTCACCGGCGCCTTCTTCACTGCGACGAGCATGATCGGCATGATCGCGCTCGCGGGCATCATCGTCCGGAATTCGATTCTGCTGGTCGACTTCATCCAGCTCGCCGAGAAGCGGGGGGCTGGGCTCAGGGATGCGGTGATCGAGGCGGGGGCGGTGCGGTTCCGGCCGATCGCGCTGACCGCAGCCGCGGTGGTGGTCGGCGGGCTGGTCATGGTGCTGGACCCGATCTTCCAGGGGCTCGCCGTCGCCCTGATGAGCGGCGCGATCGTCGCGACGCTCCTGACCATGGTCGTCGTACCGATGCTGTACTGGGAGCTGATGCGGCGCCGAGGGAAGGCCTGAAACGCAACGGACCTGCGAGGAGAGATCACCATGTGCAATGAGGCCATCATCCGGCGCTTCGCCGGGACGTTCATTCTGCTGTCGCTCGCGCTGGGCTGGTGGGTCAGCCCCTACTGGTTCCTCTTCACCGCCTTCGTGGGCGTGAATCTGATCCAGTCGTCAATCACCGGCTTCTGCCCGCTGGAGCGGATCCTGGGACACTTTGGCGTGTTCGGGTGCAGGCCAAAGGGGAGCCCGACCGGTGTGTGAGCCAGATCACGACTTAACAATTCGTTAGGTCGCACCATCTGCCGTGTGGAAGCTGGCCGCAGGTAACACCCCCACAAGGAGCACCCGGTATGTCGAATCCCCCCATCAGGCTCGGCGTCACCCTGCTTGCCGCGTTGAGCCTCGGACTTGGTGCCTGCTCCGACAGCAGCGCCCCCTCGACCAATCTGAACGCCCTCTCCGCCGGTCAGGCCCAGAGCCTCGGTGCGGACGTCGCCCAGGACATGGATGACCTGGCCGAATTCTCCAGCTTCAACGGCGCGACCGGTTTCGACTTCGCCGTCTCCCCCACCGGGGCGCGGATCAATACCCCGCCGCCGATCTGCGCCTCGATCACGCCGCAGCCGCCGGTCAACAGCGACGGTGACATGGTGCCGGACTCCGTCCGCTTCGCCTACAACGATTGCGTGTTCACCCGCGCGAACGGGGTGCTCATCGACTCGCTGAGCGGCACCATCGACTTCCTCGATCCGCTGCCGAACCAGACCAGCATCGGCGTCAAGCACATCTTCACCGACTTCCGTCGCAGCCACACCAACACTGCGATCCCCGCCCGCAGCTTCAGCGCGGTCCACAACGGCATCCGGCAGTGGGGGGCGAGCGCCGACACGCTGGGCCACACGATCACCAACTTCGTCACGGTGCGGACCTTCGCCGGCGGCCGCACCCACACGCACACCAAGGACTGGGTGAGCAAGTTCACCGCGACGACGCCTGGCTCGATCGGGCTCGGACTGCCATTGCCCGCCGGTTCGTGGACGCTCGACGGCACCGGGAGCTGGACGGACGGCAACCGGACCTGGACCGAAACGATCGCGACCTCGACCCCGCTGCTCTATGACCCGACCTGCTCCGTGTCGCCGCGCTTCACGGCCGGCCGCCTCGACCTGGTCATGACCCGGAACACGGAGGTCACGAACATCCAGATCGACTTCACCGGCTGCGGCCAGGTGCTGATCACCCGCACCGTAGGCGGGACGGTGTAACGACGGGCGATACCGCTTCGCGATTCAGGGGCGACCATTCGGTCGCCCCTGATGCGTTCGGGGACCCTGCGCCCTGCGGTCGCCTCTACGACTCCTGCCTCTCCTCGGCACCCTTCTCCAGCAGCTTTCCGTTCTCCTCGATCCAGCGGCACAGCCCCGCCAGCGGCTCGTTGAGACTCCTGCCCAGCGGCGTGAGTGCGTACTCCACTCGGGGCGGGATGACGGGGAAGACGGTGCGTGCGACCAGTCCGTGCCGCTCGAGCGCGCGCAGGCACTGGGTCAGCATCTTCTGGGAGACACCCTCGAGTTCCCGCTGCAGTTCCCCGAATCGTTTGGTCCCTCGGGCCAGCGAGTGCACCACGGGGATCGTCCACTTGTCGGCGAGGAGCGTGAGGAGCTGACTGCTGCCGCGAAACCTGGTGAAGGCATCGGGCGGTCGCGTGGCGGCACTCATGGTTACCTGCAGGTGGGTATGGCACTCATGGGTATCTACTTGCTGCCTGACTCATGAATGGTCTAGTCTGGATGCGCCGTTGTCCAGACCCGTTCATCAGACCCAGCCGGAGCATTCATGAGTGCAACCTTGAACAGTTCCCGTTCGCAGCCCAGGCGCATCCTCATGGTGGTGGCGAACCCTGCCATTTCGACGACGCTCGGCTGGCCCGTGGGGTTCTGGGCCTCCGAGTTCACCCATCCCTGGCTCGCCTTTACCGAGACGGGGTACATGGTGGAGGTGGCCAGCCCGAACGGCGGCGCGGTCGTCCCGGATGCCCTGAGTGACCCGCGCGACCCCAGCGGCTACTCCGCCCATGACCTCATCAGCATGGGATTCCTCAGTACGCCGGCGCTCGCGGCCATCCTCGAACGCACCAGGCCGGTCGCCCAATGTCGCGCCGCCGACTACGATGCCATCGTGGTCGCCGGGGGCCAGTCGCCGATGTTCACCTTTCCGGTCGCGACCGCTCTGCACGCGCTGCTGGCGGAGTTTCACGCGGCGGAGAAGGTGACGGCCGCGCTCTGCCACGGCGTCGCCGCGCTGCTCTACGTGACGGGGCCGGATGGAAGCCCGCTCATCCGCGGCCGGACGATCACCGGGTTCGCGAACAGTGAGGAGGACATCGCGGACGCCATGATCGGGAAGAAGGTGATGCCCTTCCGCATCGAGGATGAGGCGCGGAAGCTCGGAGCCAACTTCATCACGGCGCCTGCCTGGCGGGAGTTCGCCTTCCGCGACGGCCGACTGGTGACGGGGCAGCAGCAATACTCCGGTGGCGCCGTTGCCCGCCTGGTGATCGAGGCCCTGGGACAGTGAGCTGACGAACCGCGGACGGCCGACTCGGCCGCCATACCAACGCAGGAGGGAGTGTCGTGAACATCGCGATCATCGGGGCAGGCTCGGTCGGCGGGAACCTCGCGCGCGGCTGGGCGAGGAAGGGACACAGCATCGTCTTCGGGGCGCGGGACCCGAAGAGCACCAAGATTGCCGCGGTGCTCGCCGAAGTCGCCGGCGCGAGGGCGACCACGATCGCCGAAGCGGTCGCCGGCGCCGAGGTGGTGGTGCTGGCCACCCCGTGGGAGGGAGCGACCACTCTGGCCTCGGGGCTCGACCTCGGCGACCGGGTGGTGATCGACGCCACCAATCCGATCGGACCGAATCTCTCCGGGCTGACGGTCGGCGGCAGTACCTCGGGGGGTGAAGAAGTGGCCCGAGCGGCGCGATCGACCCGGGTGGTGAAGTGCTTCAATACGACCGGCGCCAACAACTATCTCAACCCCGCCTATCCCGGCGGTGCCGCGACGATGCTCTACTGCGGCGATGATCCCGGCGCCAAGTCGATCGTGCGCCGTCTCGGGGAGGACCTTGGGTTCGCGATGGTCGACGCCGGTCCGCTCTCCCGGGCCCGGCTGCTCGAGCCTGCCGCGCTGCTGTGGATTTCGCTGGCCTATCCTCAGGGGATGGGGCGGGAGATCGCCTGGAGGCTCGAACGACGGTAAACGGGATGCCCTGCGCCGGGGGCCGGGTTTGTGCCGAGCGGGGGGCGGGCCAAGAGCCCGCCTCTCTACTATATTCCCGCCCGTCCAAGGCAGTCCCCCGTGACCCCTGATTGGGAGTGTGCATGCGATTCCTGGCCAAGTCGGCCCTGTTCGCCGTATCCGCTGTGGTGCTGGGCTGCGGCCAGCAGGCAGGCGGCGCCGGTAACACCAAGGTGGTTACCTCCGACGATAGCGTGAGCTACATCCTCGGTTACAAGATGGGCGAGAACCTCAAGCAGCAGTCGGTGCCGGTGAAGCCCGATCTGATCTTCCGTGGTCTCAAGGAAGGGATGGCCGGCACGGCGGCGATGTACAACGATTCGGTGATGCAGTCCACCATGATGGCCTTCCAGGTCCGCATGATGGGCATCCAGCGGCAGAAGGATTCGGCGGCCGGGCTGGAGAACAAGAAGGCTGGCGAGACCTTCCTCGCCGAGAACAAGGGCAAGGACGGCGTGAAGACCACTCCGAGCGGACTGCAGTACAAGGTCGTCAAGGAAGGCACCGGCCCCCGGCCGAGCAAGACCAGCCAGGTGACGGTGCACTACAAGGGCACGCTGCTCGACGGCAAGGAGTTCGACAGCTCCTACAAGCGCGGTCAGCCGGCCACCTTCCCGCTCAACCAGGTGATCCCGGGCTGGACCGAGGGCGTGGGGATGATGAACGTCGGCTCGAAGTACGAGTTCTGGATTCCGAGCGACCTGGCCTACGGGCCGCAGGGCTCGCCGCCGACCATTCCGCCGAATGCGACGCTGCACTTCGAGGTGGAGCTGATCAGCTTCAAGTAGGGCAGTGCTTGGTGGTTAGTGCCTAGTGCGGTGGCGGAGGGAAGGGCTCCTTCCGCTCACCACGCACTGGGCACTAAGCACGTTCGCACTGTTGCATCGCCTGGGGGACCCCGGACTACTGGACTCTCACCCGCTCGATCCGGCGCGTCCGGCTCGGGGCGTTGTAGATCACGAGCTCGATGATGCCATGGTGGCCGGCACTCCGGATCGCCGACTGGAGCGCCGCGGGCGTCATGACCGTCTGGCCCTCGACCGAGACGATCAGGTCGGGACCGCCGTTGTCAGGCGCGGCGATCTGATCGGCGCACGGCCCCGACGGATCGACGTCGGTGACCACCAGGCCGCGCACCCCTCCCTCTTCACCTTTCTGTACTGTGATGCCGAGGTCCGCAATGCTGGCGCGGCCGGCATTGTCCTCCTCCGGCTCCGCCGATGCCCGCTCGGCGACGGGGATCGCCGCGGTGGGTGCCTCCTGCAGCCGGACGTTCAGTGTCCGGTGCACGCCGCCCTTCCGCGCCACTTCAACGGTCACTTCCGAGCCCGGCTTCCGGAAGGCGATCGACTGCTGCACCTGGCCGACATAATCGACCGGCTTGCCATCGATGGCGATGATGACGTCGCCCTGTTCCAGCCCCGCCTTGCGCGCGGGGGAGTCGGCCTCGCCGAGATCTTCGACGACCACACCGCGTACCTCCTTGAGCCCCACATATGCCGCGTCGGTCTCGGAAGCATCCTTCACGCGGATGCCGAGCGCGGAGCGATGCACATGGCCGCCGCTGGCGAGCTGCTCCATGACCTGGTGCACGAGATTCACAGGGATGGCGAAGCCGTAGCCGGTGTAGTAGCCGGTCTCGCTCGCGATGGCGCTGTTGATGCCGATGACCTCGCCCTTCACGTTGACCAGCGGTCCGCCGGAGTTGCCGGGGTTGATGGCGGCGTCGGTCTGGATGAAGTCCTGGATGCTCCGCTCGTTCTGGTTGGGCAGCTGCAGGGTGCGGCCCTTCGCACTGATGATGCCCGAGGTGACCGTGAACGAGAGATTCTCGCCCAGCGGGTTGCCCACGGCCAGCACCCACTCGCCGACGCGGGTGTCATCGCTGTTCCCCAGCACGGCGGGGGTGAGGCCGGAAGCATTTATGTGAATCAGCGCCACGTCGGTGGTCGGATCGGTGCCCAGGACCTTCGCGGTGAACTGACGATGGTCGAGCAGGCGGACGGTGACACGGTCCGCGTCCTCCACGACGTGCGCATTGGTCAGAATGTCGCCATCCGCGGAGACGATGAATCCGGAACCGGAGGCGCGGGAGACTTCGGGTTTGTCAGGCGCGCCCGGCATGCCGCGGAAGAAGGGGGCGAACTCCCTGGGGATCTCGGGATGGACGGCGCGGGTCCCCTTGTGGGTGCTTTCAATGAAGACCACACTCGGCTTCACCC
>JBGATI010000038.1:0-24757 GCA_044229245.1 Gemmatimonadales bacterium
GTGATCGGCAGATAGGTGGTCCCGACGGCGTACCCGAGCGTCGGACTCATCGTCCCGCTGCGGACCTGATCCACCTGGGTGCCGTTGACGAGCACCGGCATGCCGTGGCGCGGGATGGCCTTTCCCACCATGCGGAAGCCGACCAGCTTGCGGGTCACCCCCTCGACCTTCTGGCGCTTCAGCGCCGCCTCGCCCATGAAGGGCGCGCCCTTGTCGATCTTGGTGATCCAGCCGAGTCCGGCCTCGAGCGGCGTCGTGTCGTCGTCGATGTCGTTGCCGTAGAGCGCGTAGCCCACCTCGAGCCGCAGGGTATCGCGCGCACCCAGTCCGATGGGCTGGGCCTTGCCGGGTCCGGTGAGCGCCTGCCAGATCGCCTGCACATCCTGGGTGCGGCAGTAGAGCTCGAAGCCATCCTCACCCGTGTATCCCGTGCGGGAGATGAAGCAGCCGGCGCCCGCAACACTGCCGACCGCGAAGCGATAGTACCCGATGTCCTTGAGGATGGTGCTCGTGTTCGCCTGGAGCAGCGCCTCGGCGCGAGGCCCCTGCAGCGCGAGCAGGCCGACTTCGGCGGAGATGTTCCGGATCCGCACGTTCGCCCCCTTCTTCTGCGCGACGACGTGCTCCCAGTCCTTCTCGATGTTGGCCGCGTTGACGACCAGCATGACCTTGTCCTCGAACCGGTAGACGGTGCAGTCATCGACGACCCCGCCATCCTCGTTCAGGAATGCCGAGTACTGCACCTGTCCCGGCTCGAGTGCGGAGACATCGTTCGTGGTCACCCGGTTCACGAACGCGTTGCGGTCCGGCCCGGTGACCTCGAATTCGCCCATGTGGCAGACGTCGAAGATGCCGACGTCTTCGCGCACGGCGCGGTGCTCGGCCAGGATCCCGCCGGGGTACTGGACGGGCATCTCCCAGCCGGCGAAGGACACCATCTTCGCGCCGAGGGCGCGGTGGGTATCGAAGAGCGCAGTGCGCTGCAGGGTCGTCGTCATCAGTTCGTTCCTCTGGAGGGCTGGTCCATCGTCTCCCGATCACTTCGAGTCCCGCTCATCAGCGCCGCCATCAGCGCCTTCTGAATGTGGAGCCTGTTCTCGGCCTCGGCCCAGACGCGGGAACGCGCGCCTTCCAGCACGCTCTCCGAGACCTCTTCACCGCGGTGGGCGGGAAGGCAATGCAGGAAGATGGCCTCCGGCCGCGCGAGGGCCATCAGGGCGTCGTCCACGGCGTAGCCCCGGAAGGCGTGGCGGCGCGATTCCGCTTCCTCTTCGTGACCCATCGAGGCCCAGACATCGGTCGTCACGACATCGGCGCCTGCCGCCGCTTCCTCAGGAAGCTCAGTGATGGAGAGCCGGGTCCGGCCGGCATTGCGTTCGAAGATCGCGTGATTCGGCTCGTACCCCTCGGGACAGGCCAGCCGCAGTTCGAAGCCCAGCATGCCCGCGGCTTCGATCCAGCTGTTGGCCATGTTGTTCCCGTCCCCGATCCACGCCACGACCTTTCCTCCCCATCCACCGAACTCTTCGCGCACCGTCAGCACATCGGCGAGCACCTGGCACGGATGCAGGAGGTCGGTGAGTCCATTGATCACCGGGACGGTGGCGTAGCGTGCCAGCTCCTCGACCTCGGTGTGCTGATAGGTGCGAATCATGATCCCGTCGGCATAGCCCGACAGGACCCGCGCGGTATCCCGCGTCGGCTCGCCGCGACCGAGCTGGAGTTCCCGTGACGAGAGGAAGAGCGCATGCCCGCCGAGCTGGAAGGCTCCCACCTCGAACGACACCCTGGTGCGGGTCGAGGTCTTCCCGAAGATCATCGCGAGGGTCTTCCCCTCGAGGGGGCGCTCCCGATACTCCCCACGCTTCATCCGCAGGGCGAGTTCGAATAACTCGACCAGTTCCGACCGGCTGAAATCGGAGATCGCCAGGAAATCGCGCTTGGGCATGGTTCGGCGGTTCGGGGGTGCGGCCATTTTGGCAGGATCAGTGTAGTCCCGCCGCAGGCGGTAGGGCAAGAGCACTGGCAGCGGTCGGGGGCGGAGCGGGCCGGCAGGCAGAATCCCCCGACTGGAACAGGGGTGGAGACGGCTGGCTATTCGTCTCCGGCCAGCCTTCCCAGTCGTTCGAGCTGCTGTCGGGTGCCGAAGCCGATGAGGACATCGCTGGAATCGAGCCGGGTGTCGCCGGGCGGATTGGTGAGCAGCGCTCCACCGGCCCCTTTCACCACCGCGAGCAGGTTGACGCCGGTATCCCTGGCAATCGCGGAGTCGGCGATGGTGCGACCGGCAAGCTGACTGCCGGCCTGTACCGTGGCTTCCTCGAGCCAGAATTCGAGATCGCGCGAATGCATCAGGCGATCGAGGAAGTCGGTGACCTTCGGATGCAGGAGCTGGGTCGCCATCCGGCGCCCGCCGATGCGGTAGGGGGAGATCGCGTGTGAGGCGCCGGCGCGGATCAGTTTCGCTTCGGCGGAGGGATGACTCGCGCGGGCCACGATCACCAGGGACGGGTTGAGCGCGCGGGCGGTCAGCGTGACGACGATGTTGGCGTTGTCGTCGCCGGTGGCGGCCACGAGGCCGCGGGCGCGGGTGACCCCGGCACGCTGGAGCACCGCATCGTCCGACGCGTCCCCCTCGATGAAGTGGTAGCGATCGCCGGGGCGGGCGGGCACCGGCGCGCGGTCGATGATCACGATCGCGACATCGTTATCGCGCAGGTCCTCGACGATCTCATGTCCGACCCGGCCATGCCCGCAGATGATGAAATGGCCCTTCAACTGATCGATGGCGGTCTGCACCCGACGCCTCCTGATCGCACCGGTGAGCTCGCCGCTCACCACGTACTCGACGATCGTGCCGAGCAGGAAGGCGAGGACGCCCGTGCCCGACAGGATGATGAACATGGTGAACAACCGCCCGGCGTCGCTCAGCGGCCGGATCTCGCCGAAACCCACGGTCGAGATGGTCGTCACCGTCATGTAGAGTGCCTCGAGCGGCGTCCACCGCTCGATCAGCATGTAGCCACTGGTCCCGATGACGAGGACAACCAGGATCGCCGTCCCCACGCGCACGAGCCGCTGCCGCAGCTCGGTCGAGAGCAGTCGCGACTTGATCATTGTCGGCTGGCCGCGCGGCGAATCACCATTCCCGGGTGCCTGCCGGTGGTGGCGCCCTGCTCGAAGACGATCTCCCCGTTGACCCAGACCCTCGAGATGCCGACAGAGAGCGCATGCGGCGCATCCGGGGTGGCACGGTCGCCGATCGTCGCGGGATCGAACAGGACCAGATCGGCCCGCTGGCCCGGGGCGATGTGCCCCCGGTCGGTGATGCCGACATGGGCGGCCGCCAGCGCGGTCGCCCGCCGGATGGCCTCGGGCAGGGTCATGATCCCGCGATCGCGGACGTAATGCCCAAGGAAGCGCGGATAGCTCCCGAACCCGCGGGGATGCGTGCCATCGAGTTCGCCATCGGTGCAGAGGCTCATCTCCGGCCATTGCATGAGCCGCTCGATGTCGGGCTCCATCATGCTCGTCGCGATCACGTTCTCGACGTCTTCCACTCCGCCGGCCCGCATCTGCTCGGCGCGGCGCACGAGTTCGATGAGGGCGGAGACCGAGTCCATCCCCAGCTTCGGCGCGATCTCGGCGAGCGTCAGACCCGCGAACTCGGGATTGGGGCGATAGGTCCCGAGCCGGATGCCGGCGGGCGTCGACACCTGGGTCACCGCGATCTCCGCTTCACGGCGATCGGCGTAATCGCGCCTCGGAAAGAGCACCGTGAGCGTCGAGTGCCAGTAGGCGTATGGATAGATGTCTGCCGTGACCTGCACCCCTTCGGCCCGGGCGGCATCGAGGAGCTTCAGCAGCGAGTCGGCATGTCCCCAGAGCGGGCTCATGGCCAGCTTGGTGTGGGAGATCTGCACGGGGAGGCGCGCTTCGCGGCCGATCGTGAGGATCTCGTCGATCGCATCCCAGAAGTCGCGATCCTCGCTCCGGATGTGACTGATGTAGCGTCCGCCGGCCGCGGCGGCGACCTTCGCGAGCTCGAGCACTTCGCCGCGCGCGGAGTAGATACCGGGATCATACTCGAGACCGGAGGAGAGTCCGAGCGCGCCTGCAGCGAGTTCCTGCCGGAGCAGCACCTTCATGCGTCCGACTTCCTCCGCGCTCGCCGCGCGCCGGAAATCCCGGCCGAGGATCAGATCCCGAACGGTGTTGTGCCCGGCATAGCTGGCGACGTTGATCGCGGTCGGGTGCCGTTCCAGCGTCGCGAAGTAGTCCCGGAGCGGAAAGTGGGAGAAGCCGTCCTGCCCGACGACGATCGTCGTGATGCCCTGACTCACCGCGCCGAGCGCGTCGGGCTGCTCGGCGAGCGAGCCATCGTGGTGACTGTGGTCGTCGATGAAGCCGGGAGCGAGCGCCAGCCCGTGCGCGTCGATGAGGCGCTCCCCGGCCAGCGGGGTGAGGTCACCGACTGCCGTGATTCGCCCGTCCGCGACCCGCACCGCCCCCTGGGTGGCGGGCGCTCCGCTGCCATCCAGAATGGTGGCATGCACGACGAGGAAGCTGCGTGGCGCCTGCGCCTCCGCCGCTCCGGACAGCAGCAGCACCAGCGCGATCGCGAGCCTGGTCATGGTCGCCGTGTCAGCTCCTAAAGGATGTAGCGCCTGAGATCATCGTCGTCGATGATCTTCTCGAGGCGCCGGCGGACGGCCTCACGATCCATCACGATCTGCTTCTCGGGATAGTCCGGAAGCTCGAAGAGCACTTCGTCCATCAGCGTCGACATCACGGTGTGCAGGCGGCGCGCCCCGATATTCTCCATCCGGTCGTTGGCGAGCCACGCCACCCGGGCGACCTCGGCGATCCCGTCCTCGGTGAAGGTCAGCTCCGCCCCTTCAGCGGCGACGAGGGCGCGGTACTGCCGGGTGAGGGCACTTTCCGGCTCCGTCATGATCCGGATGAAGTCGGCCTCGGTCAGCGGCGTGAGCTCGACCCGGATCGGGAAGCGGCCCTGCAGTTCGGGAATCAGGTCCGACGGCTTCGACACGTGAAAAGCGCCCGCGGCGATGAACAGGATGTGATCGGTGCGCACGTAGCCGTAGCGGGTCTGCACGGTGGAGCCCTCGACGATCGGCAGGAGGTCGCGCTGCACCCCCTCGCGGGAGATGTCGGGCCCCGAGGCGGCGCCGCGCTCACCGGCGATCTTGTCGATCTCGTCGATGAACAGAATGCCGTGATTCTCGGTGCGGTCGAGCGCCTCGTTCACCACGTCGTCCATGTCGACCAGCTTCTTCAGCTCCTCGTCGACCAGGATGCGGCGCGCGTCGGGGACCCTGAGCGTCCGGCGCTTCTTCCGCCGGGGCATCATGTCCTGCAGGATCTCCATGAAGTTGATCTGCTCGCCCTCCATCCCCTGCGGCTGCTGCATCAGCTCGAGCATCGGGTAGCCCTGCGGCGTCACCTCGATCTCGATTTCGCGATCGTCGAGCTTGCCGTCCTTCAGCATCTGGCGCAGCTTCTCCCGCGATCGTACCCGCCGCTCCTCATCCTCCGAGAGGGCCTCCTGACGGGCCTGCCCTCCCGGACCGACGACGAAGATTGCCGGGCGCTCGCGCGCGCCCGTCTCGGTGCGCGCCGGCCCCGAGGGCCGCTCCGGGCCTGCGGGCGCCGGGAGCAGGATATCGAGCAGCCGCTCCTCCGCCCGTTCCTCCGCCTGGGGATAGACCTCGTCCTCCCGCTCGGTGCGCACCATGCTGATGGCGGCATCGACGAGGTCGCGGACCATCGACTCGGCGTCTCGGCCGACATAACCGACTTCGGTGAACTTGGAGGCCTCGACCTTGAGGAAGGGCGCGCCCGCGAGCCGGGCGAGCCGGCGCGCGACCTCGGTCTTGCCGACGCCGGTGGGGCCGATGAGGATGATGTTGTACGGCAGGATCTCATCGCGGATCTCGTCGGGCGCCTGGCCCCGGCGCCAGCGGTTCCGGATCGCGATCGCGACCGCGCGTTTGGCCGCATCCTGGCCCACGATATAGCGATCGAGTTCCGCGACGATCTGCCTGGGCGGGAGTTCCTCGAGCCAGGGCGGCGGCGGAGGCACGGCCGGCGCGTTCGGATCGGCGGGGAGTTCTGGTTCGGTCATGAGGGTGCCGAAGATTGTTCGATCGCAGCATCCGCCTGCAGCGGGCGACGCATCGACTGGTAGCGCTGACGGTAGATCATCAGATGCCCGAAGGTAATGCCTATGGCCAGCAGGATGCCGGTCCGGGGGTGGCGCGCGAGGAATTCACGATTGACGCCCCAGCCGGCAGCCAGGAGGGCGGGCAGCGGCAGCACGATGCCAAACAAGGGGGACCACCGCTGCGGACCGAGGTTGTCCGCGCTCAGCCCTTCGGCCACGGCGTTGAAGCCAAGATACGACAGGATCCCCAGCGCTGCATGAACGCCGAGGACGATGCCGAGCTGCGCCCAGCGTCCTTCCGCGAGAAATCCGAATGCCCCGCTCCAGACGCCCGCGCCAAGGAGCACAGCCACCGCGGTCCAGCGAATGCCCATGAGGATCAGCATCGCGAACAGGCCACCCAGTCCGCTCTTGTCCCCTCCCGCGGGAATGCCCGCCATCTCGCCCCACCCCGCCGCCACATAGATGCTCATGAAGATGGCGACGGCCAGGATGACGTTCACCACCAGCACTGCAAGCAGGGCCGCCACCCTCACAGTTCGAGGATGGTCAGATTACGGTTGGTGAAGACGCAGATATCCGCTGCGATCTCGAGCGAGCGCTGCACGATCTCGCGCGCCGACAGCTTCTCATCGGGGATGAGCGCGCGGGCCGCCGCGAGCGCGTAGTTGCCGCCCGATCCCACGGCGAGGATGCCGTCATCCGGCTCGATCAGTTCTCCGCCTCCGGAGAGCAGAAAGACGTGCTCGATGTCGGCAACCACCAGCAGCGCTTCCAGCCGGCGCAGAATCCGGTCGCTCCGCCAGTCCTTGGCCAGTTCCACCGCCGCCCGCGGCAGGTTGCCCGGATGCCGGTCGAGCTTCTCCTCGAACTTCTCATAGAGGGTGATGGCATCCGCGACGGAGCCGGCGAAGCCCGCGAGCACCTTGCCCCCCTTGAGGGTGCGGACCTTGGTGGCGGTCGACTTCACCACCGTGTCGCCGATGCTGACCTGGCCGTCGCCGCCGAGCGCCAGCTTGCCGTTCTTCCTGACGGCCAGGATCGTCGTGCCGTGATAACCGCTCATGCCTTCTCTCTCTCCGGCCCCGGCGCGGACCGCCGGGGCATGTGTCAGGTACATCAGGCCCTGGGATGCGCCTGCTGGTAGACCTTCTTGAGCCGTTCGACGCTCGTGTGGGTGTAGATCTGGGTCGTCGTCAGGCTGGCGTGCCCAAGCAGCTCCTGCACCGCGCGCAGGTCGGCCCCGGCATCGAGCAGATGCGTCGCGAAGGTGTGTCGCAGGGAGTGGGTCTTGAGACCATCGCCACCGATCGCATCCAGCGCCCGATGGACGATCCGCTGCACCGTGCGGGGCGTGAGCCGCTTCCCTCGCCGTCCGACGAAGACCGCCTGCCGGTCCGCGCCGGGAAGCTGCGCGGCTGCCTCGCGTTCCTCAAGGTAGTGGCGGAGGACCCGACTCGCCCGGGTCCCCACGGGGACCAGCCGCTCCTTCCGGCCCTTGCCCCGGACCTTCACCTGATCGCTCAGCAGATCCAGGTCGAGCAGGTTGAGCCCGGTCAGTTCGGAGAGGCGCAGCCCGCTGGAATAGAACAGCTCGAGAATGGCGAGATCCCGGAGCCCGCCCTGCGCCTCGCCCACCGCTCTCTCCTCGGCGGCCGCGAAGAGCTTCTCCGTCCGTTCCCGATCCAGGTATCCCGGCAGTGGCCGCGGCAGCTTGGGGAGGCGTGCCGCCCGCACCGGCGAGCGTTCCAGTCCGTGATGCGCCTGCAGAAACCGGTAGAGGGTCCGGACCGCCGAGAGCGCCCTGGCCATCGAGCGCTTGGCGAGGCCGCGCCGCTGCATCTCCCCGAGGAATCCGCGGATCCCGAGACGATCCACACGACCAAAATCCCAGTCTCCACCGGTGTGCCGATCGAGAAATTCGGTGAATGCTTCGAGGTCGCGGCGATAGGCACGCAGGGTGTTCTCGGAGACCTGGCGCTCCTTCTCCAGGTGCTCCAGAAAGGCGGCGACCTCCGGCCGGGAAGCCATCGCCGCCTTGTCCGCCGCGGAGGTTACAGCGCGCGGAGCCATCGGTCGAAATCCTCCTGGGCCCGCTGAATCAGCATCTCCTTCTTCGCCTCCTTGCGGCCTCGGCCGCGCACCGATCGCGCGGCAGAATCATCGAGCGGATCGAGCAGCCCGAAGTTGGCGTTCATCGGCTGGAAGTGTTTCGGGTCCGCCTCCCGAAGATAGCGATACAGTCCGCCGAGCATGCTGGTCGGCGGCGGCACCGCGACCGGCTTCCCCGCGAGCGCGCGGGAGAGATTGATCCCCGCGAGCAGCCCCGTGCCGAGCGACTCGGTGTAGCCCTCGACCCCGGTGAGCTGGCCGGCGAAGAAGAGCCGGTCGTCATCCCGCGCCGTGAGCGCGGGACCGAGTGAGGCGGGGCTGTTCAGGTAGGCGTTGCGGTGGATGCTGCCGAAGCGCAGGAACTCGGCGCCGCCGAGTCCGGGGATCATGGCGAACACCCGCTTCTGCTCGGGGATGCGAAGCCGGGTCTGGAACCCGACCAGGTTCCACATCTGGCCCGCCTTGTCCTCACGCCGAAGCTGCACCACCGCGTAGGGATCGCGCCCGGTGCGCGGATCGGGCAGGCCGACCGGCTTCATCGGCCCGAAGCGAAGCGTCTCGGGACCGCGTCGTGCCATCTCCTCGACCGGGAGGCAGCCCTCGAAGTACGGGACCTGGTCGAACTCGTGGGCCGTGAACTGGTCGGCCGCGGTCAGTGCCGCGATGAAGGCCTCGTACTCCTCGCGCGTCATCGGCGCATTGAGGTAGTCGTCGCCGTCGCCCTTCCCGTAGCGGCTCATCGCATAGAGCAGGGTGTGATCGAGGGACTCCGAGGAGACGATCGGCGCGATGGCATCGTAGAAGGCCAGTGCCGTGCCCCCCAGGCGGGCGGTGATGGACGCCGCGAGCGCCTCGGACGTCAGTGGCCCGGTGGCAACGATGCCCGGCGAGGGCAGCTCGGCCACTTCACCCCGCTCGATGCGGATCCGCGGATGCGCGGCGATCCGTTCGTGCACCAGTGCCGAGAAGACCTCGCGGTCGACCGCGAGCGCGGCCCCGGCCGGCACCCGCGCCTGTTCGGCGATGGGCAGCAGCAGGCTGCCGAGCTGGGTCAGCTCGGACTTGAGCAGTCCGTGCGCGTTGCTGAGTTCGGTGGACTTGAACGAGTTGCTGCAGACCAGCTCGGCCAGCCGGTCGGACTGATGCGCCGCGGTACGGACCAGCGGTCGCATCTCCCGGATCACCACGGACGCCCCCCGCTCGGCGAGGGCCCAGGCCGCTTCGCAGCCCGCGAGCCCGCCGCCGACGACGGTGACGATCACGTCGACGCGGCCTCCTCCGGCTCCAGCACGATCACCTTGTGCTGGCACTTGAGGCAGGTCCGGGTCTCACCTTCGGCCTTGCTGACCTTCTTCTCCATGCCGACCCAGCCGCAGCTCGGGCAGGTCTCCACCACCGGGCGGTTCCAGGTCGAGAAGTCGCAGGCGGGATAGCGTGCGCAGCCCCAGAAGGACTTGCCGCGCTTGGTCCGGCGTTCGGCGAGGTCGCCGACGTCGCACTTCGGGCATTTCATGCCGAGCGGTACCGAGCGGGTGCCCTTGCACTCGGGGTAGCGGGTGCAGGCGAGGAACTCGCCAAACCGTCCGGTCTTGATCACCATCGGCGCGCTGCACAATTGGCACTTCTCATCCGTGGGACGGTCGGGCGCGCGCGCTTTCTTCAGCGACTTCACGTAGTCGCAGGTGTCCTTGTACTTGATGCAGGCGAAATAGGGGCCGAACCGTCCGGTGCGGAGCTCGACCTTCGAACCGCACTTGGGGCAGACCTCCTTCGCCAGCTCCTCGGGATTGAGGCCGTGCGCTTCGGCGACGATGGCGCCGAGGTTCACCGCCTTGAGCGCGACGCTGAAGGGCCCCCAGAAGTCGCCCAGCACCTTCTGCCACTGGAGCGAGCCCTCCTCGATGCCGTCGAGCTCCGTCTCCATGGCCGAAGTGAATTCGACGTTGAAGATCGACGGGAACTGGTCCACCATGATCCGTTCGACAGTTTCGCCGAGTTCGGTGGGCGTGAAGCGGCGCTGCTCGAGCTTCACGTATTCCCGGGCGGTGATCGTACTGATGATCTGCGCGTAGGTGGACGGACGCCCGATCCCCAGCCGCTCCAGCTCCTTCACCAGGCTCGCTTCCGAGAAGCGCGGCGGCGGTTCGGTGAAGTGCTGCGATGGGGTGATCTGACGGACTTCGACCACGTCGCCCACCGCCATCGGCGGGATCGGCGGCAGGTCGTCCATCGTCTTGCCCTCTTCGGCCTCGCGACCCTCGGTGTAGAGGACGTGATAGCCGTCGAAGATCATGACCGAGCCGGTGACGCGCAGCAGATAACGACCGAGATCGAAGTCCACGATCGTCATGTCGTAGACCGCCGGATTCATCTGCGAGGCGACGAACCGCTGCCAGATGAGCTGATAGAGCCGGAACTGATCCGGCTCGAGATACTTCTGCATCTCCTCCGGGCGCCGCCGGACATCGGTCGGACGGATCGCCTCGTGCGCGTCCTGCACCCGGGCCGACTTGGTCGAATAGGTGTTCGGCGTCTCGGGGAGATAGGGCTTGGCGTAGTTGTTCGCGATGAAGGCGCGGACGTGCTCGATCGCCGTGTCCGACACGCGGACCGAGTCGGTTCGCATGTAGGTGATCAAACCGGCCGGCGCATCCTCACCAACTTCGATGCCTTCGTAGAGATCCTGCGCCGCCCGCATGGTGCGGCGGGCCGAGAAGCCCAGCTTCTTGGCCGCTTCCTGCTGCAGGGTGCTGGTCGTGAACGGGGCGCCGGGGCGCTTCTTCCGGTTGCGCCGCTCGACCTTGCTGACGACGAAGGGCAGCTTCTGCAGATCGCTGACGACCGCGGCGGCCGCCGCCTCGTTCTTCAGCTCGGGATTGTGGCCGTCGATCTTCTTGAGTTCGGTGACGAAGTTCTGCCCATCCTTGGCGCACTCCGCCGCGATGGTCCAGTACTCCTCGGGCTTGAAGGCGCGGATCGCCCGCTCCCGCTCGACGATGAGCCGGAGCGCGACCGTCTGCACCCGCCCTGCCGACAGCCCGGTCTTGATGCTTTGCCAGAGAATCGGGCTGGCCTTGTATCCCACCAGCCGATCGAGGATGCGGCGCGCCTGCTGCGCATTCACCAGCCGGTCGTCGATCCGGCCCGGCTTGGACATCGCCTCCTTCACCGCCTCCTTGGTGATCTCGTGGAAGAGCACCCGATGCATCGGGGCCTTCGTGTCGAGCTGGTCGGCGACATGCCACGCGATGGCCTCACCCTCCCGGTCAGGGTCGGTGGCGAGGTAGACGGCCTTGGCCTTCTTGGCCGCCTTCTTCAGGTCGGCCAGCGTCTGGGTCTTTCCTTTTATAGTGACGTAATCGGGCTGGAAGCCGTTGTCGACGTCGACGCCGAGTTTGCGGGTCGGCAGGTCGCGGATGTGGCCGATCGTGGCCTTCACTTCGTAACCGCGGCCCAGGTACTTGCCGATGCTCTTGGCCTTGGTCGGCGACTCCACGATCACCAGGGTGCCGCCGGATCCTTCAACGACATCTCCCTCCGGCGCCCTGGCGCGCGTCGCCCGCTTCTTGAGCGTCGGCTTCGTCTCCGTGAGCGATTTCGGCGTGGCGCGCTTCGCGCTCGCGGCCTTCACCTTGGTCGCTGTCGGGGCCGGCTTTGCGGGTGTCTTAGCTTTTTTCTTGGTCGCCATGGGCTCGAAGGTAGCTGCGTTGGCTCAGCCCCGGATGGATTCCGAGTGCCCACAAGAAAACGCGTGCTGGTACGGATTGGCAAGGCGACAGATTCGATGTCGCGTGGTGGCAAGCAGTTACATGGACCAGCCGGCGCGTTCTCTGACCAGCAACGCGATCTCGTCCGCGAGCGCCGCGGGCGATTTCACGTCCGCCTTCACTTCGCAATCGGCCTGGACATAGAAGCTTTCGCGGTCCTTGAGCAGCTGACGCATTCGCTCGACCGGATCTTCGCCGACCAGCATCGGACGTGTACCACCACCGCCGGCGCGCTTCGCCGCGGTGAGCGCCATGGTGCGCAAATAGATGATGAAGGACTTCTCGCGCGCCGACTCGAGAGCGCCGGGCTGCGCGGCCCAACCACCGCCAGGTGTGATGACGGCCGGGGGGCCGGCCAGCGCGGCCTTCATCGCATCCGATTCAAGCTGCCGGAACTTCTGCTCGCCGTCCTCGCCGAAGATCCGGGTGATCGGCTTCTGCATCTTCCGCACGATCACCGCGTCGATGTCGACGAGCGGCGACCCCAGCCGGTCGGCGAGCAGCTTGCCGACCGTGGTCTTGCCCGCGCCGGGCAGCCCGATCAGGACGACATGCCGCTTCATGCGTCCTCCTCCCCTTCCGGTGCCTGCCCGAGTGCGGTCCAGCGCTCCGCGAGCTGGGCGAGGTAGCCTTCGTAGTTCCGCCGCATTTCGGTCAGCGAGTCGCCGCCAAACTTCTCGATCATGACGTCTGCAAGCACGAATGCGGTCAGCGCCTCCGCAATCACACCCATCGCCGGGACGGCAGTGACATCCGACCGCTCGGCCTGCGCCTTCGCAGGGAGGCCGGTTCGGAGGTCGATCGTCGGGAGCGGCGACATCAGCGTGGCGATCGGCTTCATCGCCACCCGGATGACCAGCGGTTCTCCCGTCGTCATGCCGCCCTCGAGGCCGCCCGCGTTGTTGCCTCGCCGGGTATAACCGCCGCGCAGCGCGGGCGCCGGCGCGGCGACACCGGGCGTCGCGGCGGCGTCGATCGGGTCGTGCACCTCCGAGCCCGGTCGGCGCGCGGCCTCGAAGCCCATGCCGATCTCCACCGCCTTGACCGCGGGGATCGACATCAGCGCGCCGGCCAGCCGCCCGTCGAGCTTGCGGTCCCAGTGTACGTGACTCCCGAGTCCCGTCGGCAGTCCGCGCACGACGACTTCGCATTCGCCGCCGAGGGTGTCGCCATCCTTCTTCGCCTGATCGATCCGGGCGATGATCCTCGCTTCGACGGTGGGATCGAGCACCCGCACCTCCGAACTGTCCGCGGCGGCGTTGAGCGGCCAGGGGAGCTCGGGGGGTGCGCCCGCCGGTATGCCGCCGAGCGACACGACGTGGCTGCCGACATCGACCTGGAACTCATCGAGGAGCCGCCGGGCGAGCGCTCCCGCGGCGACGCGGGCCGCCGTCTCCCGGGCGCTCGCGCGTTCGAGAATGTCGCGCGCATCCTGACGATCGTACTTGAGGACGCCGACGAGATCGGCGTGACCAGGGCGCGGGCGGTTGAGCCGGCGGCGACGCTCCTCGCCCGGCGTGCCCTCCGCGGCCATGATCTCGCTCCAGTTGGTCCAGTCCCGGTTGTGAATCACCATCGCGACCGGCGTCCCGAGCGTCTCACCCGCCCGCACGCCTGACAACCATTCGATGCGGTCACGCTCGATCTTCATCCGGGCGCCACGACCGTACCCCATCATCCGCCGGGCGAGGTCGGTGTCGACCCATTCGGCGGTGACTGGCAGGCCGGCTGGCAGCCCCTCGACGAGGGCGACCAGCGCCTTGCCATGCGATTCACCAGCGGTCAGGAAGCGGAGTGGCATACGGCCAAGGTAGCGGGGACACGGTGCAGAGTGGAAGGCTCGGGGCGCCGACGCGGAGCGCGCGGCGCACCCGCCGGTACAGCGTCGGGCGCCCCGGACGAGGCGCCCGCATAGCAGACGAGCCCGACCGGCGGTCGGGCTCGCGCCTCAAGCGGGAACTGACGGGCGATCAGTCCGTCGCGCCGTCGTCGATGATGCGCGGCGTCACGAGGATGATAAGGTCACGCCGCACTTCCGTGGTCTTGCTGAAGCCGAACAGCTTGCCGACGATCGGAAGATCGACCAGCAGCGGCAGCCCGGAGCGGGTCTTGGTCACCTCGGTCACCGTCAGGCCACCGATCACCGCCGTCTCGCCATCGTTGACGAGGAGCTGGTTCTTGGCGTTCTGCTTCTGAATGGTGAAGCCCAGGTCCGCTTCCGCGACCGGATTGACGTTGGAACGCTCGGCCTCGATCTGCATCAGCACCTGACGGTTGTTCGTCACGTGCGGGATCACCTTCAGCATGATGCCGGTTTCCTTGAACGACACGGACGCCTTGGGCTGCGATCCGGTGCCGCCACCGGCGCCGTAGTCGATGATACGCACCGGCACGTCTTCGCCGACCTTGATGATGGCTTCGCGGTTGTCGACCGTGGTGATCGACGGCTCGGCCTGGACGTCGGCGAGATCGACGCTCTGCAGCGCGTGCAGGAAGCTGGTGAAGCGGAAGCCGCCGACCGTCGTGGTCCAGACCAGCTTGAGCGCGGCGTTGGTGATGGTCGCGTCCGCGTTGGCGATGCCCGCGATACCTTCACCCGCGAGGCTGGTCACCCCTTGATCGAACGGATCGCCACTGGCCGGATCGGTCCGCTGGACCAGCTTGTTGAAGAAGGGCCCGTCGGCCGTATTCGTGGCGCCGAAGTCATACTGCAGTCCGAGCGCCTCGATGTCGGTCCGGTTGACGAAGATCAGCTTCGCCTGGATCGACACCTGCGGCGTGCGGACATCGAGATTCTTGACGAACTCCTGGACCTCGTTCATCCGGCCGCGGGTCTCGGTCACGATGAGCGAGTTGGTCGTGGTGTCGGAGACGACGGTGCCGCGCTTCGAGAGGATGGACTTGACGCTCGTCAGCAGCTGACTGGCGCTGGCGTAGTTCACCGGGATCATGCGCGTGGTCGTCGGCTCGGTGGAATCGAGCGCGGCAAGCGCGGCGGGCGAGTCGACCCGGATGATACCGCCGGGGAGTTCAATCGCCTGCAGCCCCTGCGTGGCCAGCACCGCGGCGAAGGCCTCGGTCCACGGCTGGTTCTTGATCTCGGCGGTGACCTCGCTCTTGAGGTCCTTGCCGAGGATGATGGTGCGGCCCGAGAAGGCGGCGAAGCCGGCGATGACGTCGGCGATGTTCGCGCGATCCCAGGTCACCGTGATGCGCGGTGCGGGAGCGGCCAACGACGCACTGGCGGCGACAGGCTCGGCCGGCAGGGTGACTTCCGGCGCAGAGCGCGGAGCGCTTGCCGCCGTCGGCGGTGCCATCTCGGCGGGGGCGACGCTCGACCAGGAGAGGAAGCTCTGATCGGCACCGAACCGGACCCGCAGGGCGTCCCCGGTCTGCTCGACCCGGTAGTCCTTCGAGCCGTCCAGGTAGATCGCGATCCGGACCACGTCGGGCCGGAACTGGGAGTAGCGGATATCCGTGATGCCCGCGCGACGGATGCCGTCATAGCCGGCACCGGAGCGCTGCAGCGTCGCGCCGACGACATCCAGCACGAGCCGATCCGGCTCCCGGAGGACGAAGTCGTGGTATTCCACCGCGCCCTTCACGGCGATGACGATCTCGGCGTGGCCGGGCGTCGCGATGACGCTGACCGCAGTAACCTGGGATGCCGGACCCTTCTCGTCCGCCCGAAGCGGTGCGGACGTGAGGAGGGCGATGGCCCCCATTGCGAACAGAAACTGGCGCGTCATGGAGTCTGATCCTCCCTCTTCCTGAGCGACAGGGTCTCCTGGCGCTCGAATCCGATGTCCTCGACCGTGAATACCACGTCCGTCTGACGAATCTGGGCGACCTTGAGCCGGCCCAGCCTGTCACCGACGCGGAGCTTGTACCGCTTCTGATTGGTCTTGTCCCGCAGCACTGCAACACTGTTGTTCGCCCGCCGGAGGTCGAGATAGACGCCGACCAGCAGCAGGTCGTTGAATTCCGGCCCGACCTTGTCCTCGGTGATCAGCGAGGCGAAGGGATCGCGCGCGCCACCAGCGTAGGTGAACGTCTCGCGCTGCACTTCGGTCTCGCGTGCGATCCGGATGGAGTCGGCCCGGACGCTGTCCCGCTTCGCCTTCGTGATGGAATCCGCCCGGGCGCGATCGGCGACCACCTTCAGCGAATCCGCCTTCGCCCGCTCCCGGGCCAGCCGGATGGAGTCGGCACGCATCACCTGCAGCTGCTTCGGCGTGAGCTGTGGCTTGGCTGGCGCCTCCACCTTCACAGCGCTGTCCTTCTTGGCGGTCGCCGGCGCAGCCGCAGCGACCGCGGTGCCCGCCTTCTTCACCGCCGTATCGACCTTGCCGGCCACCTTCTTGGCGGCAGTATCGACCTTCGCGGCGACGGTCTTGATGGCCGTATCCGTCTTGCCAGCCACCTTCTTGGCAGCGGTATCAACCTTCGCGGCGACGGTCTTCACGGCCGTATCCGCCTTGCCAGCCACCTTCTTCGCGGCGGTGTCGGCCTTCTGGGCAACGGTCGTCTTCGGCGCGGGCGGCTTGCCGCAGGCCTGGAGGACTTCCGGCGGAATCATGCCGACGGCCGGGGCCGTCTTGGGCTTCTTCCCGCGGGCGGCCTTGGTGAGCGCGGCCTGCACGGAGTCCGAGCAGGTCGTGTACTTGGCTCGCATGACCGAGTCCTGCGTCGCGGCGAGGCGGATGCTGTCCCGCCGGGCCCGAAGCGCGGCCAGGTCGACCGTCTGCGGTTCTTCCTTCTTGCCGCCACACGCGGCGAGGCCAAGGAGCAGGCCCACGAGGCCCGCCCGGGCAAGCGCGTTAGGTGCCACTGGGCTTGTCCTCCGAGCTCGCGGTCTTCACGTAGGTGCGGATCTGGAACCGCGCCTCCAGCAGCGCGCCCGAACTGTCCCCCAGCGCCTTGGCGCGCGTCAGATCCGCGGCACCCAGGGTCAGGTCGACCGGGACGATGATCCGCTGCAGGCTCGCCACGTCGGAGAGGAACTCCCCGAGCTGATCGTAGCGGCCGATCACCGAGTACTGGTACTTGTAGGTCTCGAAGGGCGCCGGGCCGGGCTCCGTCGGGAGCGGCTGGAACTGCGCCACCATCACGCCACGGATCTTGGCGCGGGTCGAGATCTCGTCCATCAGATTGGCCACCTCATTGCGGTCCGGCACCAGCCGGCGCATCAGCTCCAGGCTGTAGCGATAGCCTTCCAGCCGGCGGCGCAGGTCCTCGACGCTGCCGCTGGCCAGCAGCCGCTTGGCGCTGTCGGTGAGCACGACGAGCGAGTCGATCGACTTCTGCCGGGCCTTGATGCTGTCCTGCGTCTGCGTCACGCCGCGGAGCCCCACGGTATCGAGGCCGGTCCCGGTGTAGCCGACGTAGCCGACCACGATCGCGATGATGACGAGGAGGATGGGGACCTGGCGTTCCTGCGGTATGCCGGCCATGGGTCACCTCACCGACTGGCTGAGGGGGACCGTGCGGATGTAGGCCGAATCCGCCCGCTGGAATGAGGCCGTGATGATGAACTGCGTCACTGGCCGCTCCTTCTCGACGATGGTCTTGGCCTCAAGCGGCGTCACGTTGAACAGCCAGGGCGATGCCTCGAGCTGCCGCAGGAAGCGGGTGTAGGCCTGCAGGTCCATGGTGCGCCCTTCCATCCGGAAGGTCATGGTCCGCTTGGCACTGGCGGTGTCGGCGGTATCCACGACGACCGGCGCGGCCTGCGTCGACATCGTGGTCAGCCAGGTGTACGGTGGCAGGGCCTTCGCCACCTCATCGAGCACGTGGGGCCAGACGTAGCGATCGCCGTCGACGCCGCGAATGGTCGAGATCTGCGAGAGCAGCGAGTCCCGGATCATCTCGGCCCGCCGCTTCTGGCGCAGCAGGTTGTCGAAGCGCTTCTGGTCGTCGCGCGCCGCCTCGAGGCGAGGACCGAGGTCGTTGAACTTGGTGCTGTTGGACACGAAGGCCCAGCCGAGCCAGGCCGCGACGCCGATGCAGGCGGCGGCCGACCCGACGAGGAAGGGGTCCTTCACCTTCGTGCCAAGCCCCTTGATCCTGTCGAGGATCTGCTTGGTCCCGCTCCCGGCGGCTTTGCGCTTCTGGCCGGGTCGGAGATTGACCGTGATCATCATGAGTAGCGAACTCCGGGCAACGGGCTCACGCGGCGGTGCGGAGCGCCAGACCGATCGGAAGCATCAGCAACGGGGAGACTTCGTCCATGTTCATCGTGGAGAAGACCCCTTCGGCAACACGGAGCCGCGCGAGCGGGTTGGCCAGCTCCACCGGCAGCCGGAGCCGATCCGCGAGCACCTTGTTGAGTCCGGGGATGCGTCCACCGCCCCCCGTCAGCCACAGCCGCGAGAGCCCGCCAGCCGACCGGCTGGCCGACTGCAGGAACGCCGCCGCCCGCTCGATCCCCACCGCCAGCTCCTCGCCGCGCGTCTCGAGAAACGGATCGAGGATCTCGTTCCGCTCGAAGCCCTGCAGCAGCTGGTCCGCCTCTTCGGCGGAAAGGCCTCGCTCCCGCTGAATGTCCTCGCGAAAGCGCCGGGTGCCGACCGGAAGGTCACGCGTGAGCACCGGCGTGCCGTCTTCCAGGATGTTGATGTTGGTCATTTCGTGGCCGATGTTCACCAGCCCGACCACCCCGCGCATTTCATCGGGGTAGTTGACCTCGAACGCGTTGTGCAGCGCGAAGGCATCGACGTCGATCACGCTCGCCTGCAGGCCCGCCTCGGCCAGCAGCGCCACCTTGTTCTCGACCAGCTCCCGCTTGGCGGCGACGAGGAGCACCGTCATCTGGAGCCCCTCACCCTCGGGGTCCAGGATCTGGAAGTCGAGCTCGACGTTCTCCATGTCGAACGGAACGTGCTGCTCGGCTTCCCAGCGGATCACCTCGCGGGCGTCGGCCTCTTTCATCCGGTCCATCTGGATCTTCTTGATGATCACGTCGCGACCGCCGACCGCGATCACCACCTGCTTGGTCTTGATGCCGGCCGAGGCGAGCAGGCCCTTCACGGCATCCGCGACGATGCCGGGGTCCATGATTTCGCCTTCGACGATGGCGTCATCGACGACGCTCGTATAAGCGACCTTGGTCAGGATCGGGTCGCCGGTGCCATGCGTGATGGCCACCAGCTTGATCAGCCCGGACCCAATGTCCAATGCCACCGTGGTCTTTTTACGGCTAAAGAGGCCCATAGGCACGTCCGACCGCGCGGGGGTCTATAACTGGGAATGGATGGCTACGCTACAAGCCGTCCGGGGTTTTGTCAAGCTCTCAAGTTGCTTGAAGTGAAAACAAACAAGCTGTTGGTAAAATGCGACTTATCTCACGAAGCATCACAGGATGCTTGAAGTCCAGCAGCCGTCCGCCTTCTCCAAAGCACACCCCGTACCGCGATTTCCACCAACTATCGGCAGCTTCGGGCAAGTCCCCAAGGCGTCATGACATAAGCTTATGTAATTGAACGACTTGGAAGGAAACGACCACCCGGCCTGGGGTGGGTTGGCAGCGACGGCCCGGGAGAGCCCGAAATGACGAACGGCGGGTGATCCATGGTGGATCGCCCGCCGCTTGTCATCCTGCGAGGCTTATTACCAGCAGCCCGGCGAGCCTTCCTGGGTGACCGCGGCGTTCGGCGCATTCGCGGCGACGCCCGTGTAGATACCGCAGGTGCCCGGGGTACCGGTCACGGCCGGGTTGGTCATCGTGGCCTTCCAGCCCGACGCGTTGACGTAGGTCAGGGTCAGGACGTTGCCGGTGCTCGGCACGAAGGTGACCTTGCCCGTGCCGCCCGTGCCGTTGGTCTGGGTGGTGGCGTTGGTGCTGCCGGCGTAGTCGTTGTTGTCCGAGAAGAAGGCTTCCTGCGCGGTGACCAGATTCCGCAGGTCCGACTTCATGGAGGCGACGATCGCCTTCTGCTTGGTGTTGGCGAACTTCGGGATCGCGATGGCGGCAAGAATGCCGATGATCACCACGACGATCAGAAGCTCAATGAGGGTGAAGCCCTTGCGATTCATACCGCCTCCGGAGGAACTGTTGGGTGCTGTTGAGTGCCGTGCGATGCGCTCTGTGACTGGCCGGCTGAAAGGCAACCCATATGCCAAGGCAGCACGAAACGTCTCAAGACATTGCAGGACATGCGATTAGACCTCGTCGACCGGTAATGCCACCAACCTCGAAGTCAGCTCGGAATGCCGGATTTTGCGGGAAAACCTTTCAGAGACAGGGATTTCCGCGACTCAATTCCATCGAAACCAACCACGGCTGACCCGCTTTCCGGGCCGCGCCGCACCCCGGCTGACCCTGGCCATGACGCACCGGGATCGCTCCACGATGGCCGACCCCGCGACCAGCAGACTGTCTTCAGCCATCACCAGCCCGGTGACCCGGGCCTGATCGCGAACGAGCATCGGCCCGGCTGCCAACACGACACCCGAGAACGCAGCATTGCCGGCCAGTTCGAGCGCGCCGGTGGCGAGCAGCAGGCCCTGCCCCTGGCCAGAGGTGATGATCGTTCCCGGGGCCGCTTCGATCACGGGGAAGAAGCTCCCGCACGGCGCGGACGGAGCAGCTGGATCACCCCAATTGAGCGAGTCGGTGATGCTGCAACGCCCACCGGTGACGACGGGTCCCACGCTCAGGATCGTCCCCCCGACCCGGTGGTCGGCAGCAGCCAGGAGCTCGCTGAAGCTCATCGCCCCCCGTTGGTGGATCACCGCAGCGCTGAGCGCTGAATCGGTCGCGATCGGTGGCCCACCACTGATGCAGGAGCCCGAGGTGCAGTGCGCACCAATGCTGGGCCCGATTGCGGCCATGACTCCCGCCCCCGGTGCGGCGGGGGCCGGGCACCATCCAGTCCATCCCGAGGGCACGTGGTCGATGCCATCGATCTGGCCGGCGTCCGTGACGTCGAGGGGGCCCGCGGTCGAGACCGCCATGCTGTCCGGAAGGGTCGGTGACTCCAGCCGGATCAACTCCGCAATGCCGTCGCGGGCGAGCAGAGTACCGTCGGCGGCGGTTCTGAGCCCAGCCGCGCCCACCAGATAGAGACCCTGACCCAGCCGCATCACGGAATCGGCGGCCGAGATCCCGTGCCCAGGGCTGCTGGCCGGGATCGCCGCGATCGCACCGACGAGCATGGAATCCGCGAGCAGCGGATCCCAGCCCGCGATCAGGCGGGCGACCTCGGATTCCGCGACCGCGTGGGCCTGCAGCGCCTCCAGACTCCGCTTCCCGCTCTGCCATCGCAGGCGCGAGCCCAGCATGACGGCACCTGCCAGCGCTCCCATCAGGGCGAGGCTCAGCAGAACCAATGGAAGCACAAATCCACGGCGATTCATGGCGCGAGATTCCTTGGCAAGAGTGTGCGGTGGGCGCTGTCCGCCCTCCAGGCACCTGCGCCCGACCAGCCGGCCCAGCCGCCCGCGAGGTTGATGTCCATGGCCTGTACGGCGCCGGGGACCTGCGTGAGCTGGTGCAGTGAGTCGCGAAAGCTGAACCCGACGCCGCCACCGACGAATGGGCCCGCCAGGGGCTGAATCGTCTCGCCGGCACTCTCCGAACGAGCCCCGAGCCACCAGGCACCCAGTGAGGGATAGAAACGCGCCTGCATGGTCTCGAACAGCCGAACGGGAAGCAGCGGAGGCAAGGCGCCCGGCGGGGTCGTACTCGTATCAACGACCGTAACGAGACGAAGGGCAGGCCCTCCCCCGCAGGTCGCCCCGACCACCCCGAGGAGCGGGAGCGCAAGCCATCCATCGCTCCTGCGCAGCAGCGAGTCCACACCCACAAAGACGAGCAGACTGTCCCGGCCGGGTTGCGGCATCCGCGTCGACCGGAGCCGGCTCAGCGGAATCGTCACGCCAGCGGCGTCGATGCGGCACGCGATGCCGGTCCCCCGGACCCCCCGGTAGCTCACTGAATCCGGGGTGACCCGCAGCAGGTCCACACCCGCGTTTCCCCGTCCGACCTCCGCGAGTTCCTGGGCGAGGAACCCGAGCCCGCCATCAAAGGCGGCCTGAAGCGCGGTACTTTCCTCGCTCGCGTGGGCGATCCGCTGCACGGCCAGCGTTGACCGGACGAGCGCGAGTCCGACAAGGCCGCACAGGAGCAGCGCGCTCAGCATCTCCACGAGGGTAAAGCCACCGCGGCGGGTCAGCGACATGGCAGGAATCCCGCGATGCTGTCGTAATGCTGGCCCGTCGGTGCAAGGTAGGAGAGGCGTACAACCAGGCGCGCACCCAGTGCGGCAGGAACCACGGACCAATCCACGACCTCGCCACCCGGACCGGTCCGCCTTCCCGGTGTCAGCAAGAGACAGGCGTGCTGCCGATCCCTGAACTGGAAACGCAGGCTGTCCAGTACCTCAGCGGCGATACGAGTGGTCGCCCCGAGGTGCGTACCGCTGGCACTCGTCCGGATACCGAGCGTGAGCGTGCCCGCTGCACCGAGCGCACCCACGCCGAAGACGGTGATGGCGATGAGGCATTCAACGGTGCTCACACCGGCAGTGGTCCATCGCATTCCGGGACCTCCATCGAGGATGACGGGACCGAATCTGCGACGAGGGTGGTGCGGATGGTGGAGCGGGAAACCGCGGGGTTGATCCAGGAAACGCGAAGTTCAACGCCCCAAACGGCAGCGCGGGGCGACGGTGTGACCGTCGCCCCGCGCTCAACAGCCGTCCAACGATCGCCTTACCAGCAGCCCGGCGAGCCTTCCTGGGTGACCGCGGCGTTCGGCGCATTCGCGGCGACGCCCGTGTAGACACCGCAGGTGCCCGGGGTACCGGTCACGGCCGGGTTGGTCATCGTGGCCTTCCAGCCCGACGCGTTGACGTAGGTCAGGGTCAGGACGTTGCCGGTGCTCGGCACGAAGGTGACCTTGCCCGTGCCGCCCGTGCCGTTGGTCTGGGCCGTCGGGTCGGTGCTGCCGGCGTAGTCGTTGTTGTCCGAGAAGAACGCTTCCTGCGCGGTGACCAGGTTCCGCAGGTCCGACTTCATGGAGGCGACGATCGCCTTCTGCTTGGTGTTGGCGAACTTCGGGATCGCGATGGCCGCCAGAATGCCGATGATCACCACGACGATCAGAAGCTCAATAAGGGTGAAGCCACGGCGATTGAGCATTGCTTCCTCCAGTTGGACGATGTTGTGACGCCAGCCGGTCGACCGGCAATAGATGGCAGGGCTCAATGCAACGCCCATACCCGTCAGGCGCCCTGGCGGGAAGTCATTGTCAGAAAATCGGATGCACGAAGGGGCTGGGACGGGGCCGGGCCGGCGGAAGCCGCATTTTGCACTGACCGAAGGGGAAGCCACCCCTCCCCGGGAGGGGTGGCCGAAACCGGACCGCGCCGATCACTCCGGCGGCGGAGCCCCACCCTGCTCTTCGTAGCGGGACAGCTTGCGGTAGAGCGTCGAGGGGTCGATGCCGAGTACCTCGGCGGCTCGGGTCTTGTTGCCTCCCTCGGATTGCAGCACGTACATGATGTACGCCCGTTCGATGACCTCGAGGGTCGGATTGGGATACGACCGCTCAGCGACCAGTGGCTCCTTGCGCCGCCGGGTAATGCGCTCCGGCAGGGCGGAGGGATCGATCAGGTCACCGCGCGTCAGCACCCAGGCGTGCTCGAGGGCGTTCTCGAGTTCCCGGACGTTGCCGGGCCAGTCGTACACCATGACCGCGTCCAGCGCCTCGGAGGAGAGCGCCTTGGGCTCACTGCTGTGCTCGGTGGCGAGGCGCTGCAGAAAGGACTCCACCAGGAGCAGCACGTCCTCACGCCGCTCCCGCAGTGGCGGGAGATGCATCGTGATGACATTGAGCCGGTAGAAAAGATCGGACCGGAACCGGCCACGCCGGGCCTCTTCTTCGAGGTCGCGGTTGGTCGCGGCGATGATCCGAACGTCGACGGGGATCGCTTCGGTCGCGCCGACGGGAATCGCCTCTCGCTCCTGGAGCACGCGCAGCAGCTTGACCTGCAGTGCGGGCGGCATCTCGCCGACCTCGTCGAGGAAGAAGCTTCCGCCACGGGCCGCGGCGAAGAGCCCCTGCTTGTCGCGCACGGCACCCGTGAAGGAGCCCTTCACATGGCCGAACAGTTCGCTCTCCAGAAGGTTCTCCGGCAGCGCGCCGCAGTTGATGGACAGAAACGGCCCATCGCTGCGGTTGGAGCTGTTATGCAGGTACCGCGCGATGACTTCCTTGCCGGTGCCGCTCTCCCCCTGGATGAGCACCGTGGAGTCCGTCGGCGCGACCTGCTCGGCGAGCTTCAGGGTATCGAGAAAGCGCCGCGACTTGCCGATCGGCCGATTCACCCCGGCGCGATCCCGGCGTTTGATCTCCTGCCGCAGGTGCTTGTTCTCGACCCGCACCGCCCGGTATTCGCAGGCGCGGCGCAGAATCGCCACCAGCTCATCGTTCGCGAACGGCTTCTGGATGTAGTAGTAGGCGCCGGCGTTGACCGCCGCGATCGCGGTCTGCAGCGAGGCCTGTGCGGTCATGAGGATCACGGGGGTCATCGGATCCTGCTCCCGCGCGGCGGTCAGGATGTCGAGCCCGGTGACCTGCGGCATCCGCACGTCGGTGAGGACGATGTCGTGGGTGCCCGCCTTGATGGCCTCGAGCCCCGCCTTGCCACCCTGCGCGGTGGTGACGTCGAACCCCTCCTTCTTCAGGAGG
>JBGATI010000001.1:0-451309 GCA_044229245.1 Gemmatimonadales bacterium
GCAAACCCCGCCGCCGCGGCCCCCTCGGCCACCTGATGCACATCGCTGAAACAGGACCGCATCGCCTCGGCGATGCCCGCCTCGGTTACGGTCACGATCCGCTCCGCCCCGCGCAGGATCACAGCGAGTGCATCGGGATCGGGTGACCGCGTCGCGATCCCGTCAGCCATCGTGTCCGCACGTGGGGTCGCGACCACCTCACCCTGTGCGAACGACAGGGCATACGCCGGTGCACCCTCGGCGACGACGCCCACGATCCGGGTACGGGCGCCGAGCGCGTCCCGCGCCGCGATGACGCCGCAGATGCCCGAGCCCATTCCGATCGGTACATAGACGGTGTCGAGATCGGGCACCGCGCGCAGCCATTCGAGCCCGTACGTGGCCACCCCGCGCACGAGGTGCGGGTGCCAGGAGGGAATCATGTGCAGTCCCTCTCGCGCCGCGCGCGCGACGGCGTACTCGCGCGCCGCCTGGAAGTCGTGCCCCTCCTCGACCAGCTCCCCGCCGAGCGCGCGGATCGCCGCGTTCTTCTCCCGGCCGTTCCCCTGCGGCACGACGATCACCGCCCGCATCCCCGTCCGTGAGGCGGCGAAGGCGATGCTCTGACCGTGATTCCCCCGGGTCGCGGTGATGACGCCTGGAAGGCCCGGCTGCTCCGCCCGCAGCCGATCGAGATACACCAGGCCGCCGCGCACCTTGAACGCGCCCGTCGGGAGATGGTTCTCGTGCTTCACCCAGACCTCCGCTCCATAGCGGGACCGAAGCAGCGGCCAGGCGATGGTCGGGGTCGGCTGCAGCACGGGAGCGAGAAACCGGGCCGTGGCATCGAGATCGTGCAGCGAAATCATCAGAGCCCTCCGTAGTTGCGCCTAAGCTAGAGCCCCCCGGGTCCGTCGCAAAGCGCGCGTTGTTCTTCGCACCGCGGTGCGTTTCGCCGTACCGCAGCTACGCAGACCCGCTTCCTACCTTGGCCCCGCGATCAGTCCCGCGCCTCTCTGAGGCGCTACCCCAAGCCATGGAGGAAACGATGATTCGGAATCCTGCGTCGCTGGCCCTCGCCGCCAGCCTGACGCTCGCGGCGTGCGGTCCGGACGACCCGGTTCGCACCCCGACCGCGCCGGGCGGCGCCGCGGTGAGCGCCCAGCTCTCCGTGTCCGCCGAGACCCGGCAGCTCGAAGGGATCACCCGCCGCCTTGCGCTGGCACTCGGTGACCCCGCGTTCCGCGCCCGGCTCTATGGGCGCCTGCTCAACTCGCCATACCCCGAGGGCAAGATCCAGCTGCAGCGCACCCTTGAGAACGCCAGCCGGGGGGAGTTCCGTGCGCTGGCGAAGCTGAATGGCGAATCGGAGACCACGACGGATTCGGTGCTTCGCGTCACCCGGCCGCTCGAGGTCTATCTCCCCTACGCCGAGCATCGTCGCCAGTGGCGCGGCGATGACCGGCTGCTGGTCGCGACGCAGGCGCGGGATGGTGAACTTCCCGTGGCCTTCGACCTCCAGGGCGGCCGCCACCTCCTCGATCCGACCCGTCCGCCCCAGACGCCGGTGCTCGCCGTGGTCCCGGTGGAAACGGATTTCAACCGCCCCCCGGTCCGGGCGTCCGTCACCTGCGTGCCGGGCGACGTTTGCGGGGGCGGCGGGGGAAGCGGGAACATCGCGGCCCCAGGTCTCTACATGACGAAGGCCCACTTCGTCGGCGATTTTGAGGGTTGGTTGAAGGGGAGCCCCGAATTTGAGATCCATATCATGGGTCAGCGAGGCAGCACCGACTCCCTGGTGAAATACCAGTGCTCCGGCGAACACCAGGGGGCCCCCTATTACTGGGACGGGGGCACCGACTGGACCGGCAATGTCATGCTGTTCAGCTCCGCGGAGATCGCCAGCTACAAGTCGGCGCACCCAGGCGAAGTGTTCCGGATCGTGGCCATGGAGGACGACGATACCTCCTGCGAAATGCGGATCGATGCGAACCGCTGGGCGGCGTTCATCGGGACCATCGGACCGCTGTACCACGACATCACCGGCGCCGTCGACACCGGTGGCGTCAAGCGCTACCTCGCGGCGGCCCAGGGGCTGAGGAAGTTCCTCTCGAAACTGGCGAGCTGGATCAAGAGCAACGACGATCTGATCGGCAACGCCATGGAGGACAAGGTGGTGGCAGAGTTCCATCCCGGGTACAACTGGATTCTCCGGGCCGACAACAACGTGACAAACGGCTGGGTCAATCTCCAGATGCAGTGATCACCCGCCGGCGGGGTCGCCCCCCGCCGGCTCTCTCTAACCTCCGGAGTCACCATGCAGCGCCTACCGCTGATTCTCCTCGCCCTGCTCCTTCCGACGACCCTCGTCGCGCAACGCCCTGGGCCTCGCTGGGCGCTGCTCCTGAATGTGGCGCGGGAGAGCTTTGGCGGGGCGTCCAGCGACACCTCGACGATTCCGGGTACAACCGTCGAGGTCTATCCCGCATCACGGCTCGCGACGGAGATCGGCCTGGTGCGGAGAATCGGCGATTGGGAAGTGGCATTCACCGCGGGTTACGCGAGCGGCGATCTGCGCGCGCGGACGGACCGGCTGGTCCTCGACGACAGGACCACCTCACTCAAGCGCTATCGTGGCTCGCTGCTGCTGGGGCGGAGGCTGCTGGCACTCCGGGCGGCCGACCTGCGGCTCATGGCGGGCCCGGTCCTCGACCACTGGACCGCGACGGGGCTGGGTGACCGGACGGCGTTCGGAGGGCGGATTGGGGTGGCGCTGCGCATACCGCTGGGCCGGGTGGCGCTCGAGAACCGGGCCCTGTTCGGCGTGAGCCCGAGTCCCTTCAATCGGCGGGATCTTCCACCGGAGGCACAGATCGAAAGCCTCCGGTCCTGGAGCCTGGGGGTCGGCCTGCGACTCGACCTGTAGGACTCAGCGCGGAACAGCCGTGCCGCAGCCCTCGCAGAACTTGCTGCCGGGGATGAGGGGAGCACCGCAAGTCGAACAGCCACCCACCGTCAGCGAGCGGCCGCAGGAAGAGCAGAAGAGCGCGTCGCTTTCCGGACGGGGGCCGCAGCTTCGGCAGCGAATGCTGCTCGCCTGCATGGTGCGGACCCGGTCGGCGATCATGGCCTCGACCGCGTCTCCGCCCGAGGCGCCGGGGGCCGGTGCGGTGGCCGCGGAACCTGGTGTCGCGGCTGCCGGCCCGCGATCGCTCGACTCGAGGCGCAGGATCGCGAGCGCCTCGGCGGTGTACTTCGCCTTGAGCGAGGCGTAGTCGTCGTCCGACAGCTTGCCGGTCTCGCGATCGAATTCGATCTCCCTGAGCGCGGTGAGGGCCATGCCCTTCGGTGTCTCCTCGAGGTCCTCCGGCTCGTCGGCCCCGGCCACCGGCCCCTGGCCGGGGCGGGTGAGCGGACCGATGATCAGCGCCACGGCGGCCAGGGCAACGAGTGCCGCGGCAATTGCTTCATAGAGCATTACTGATCCATCTCCCGTAATTCGCGTGCGAGTCGCTCGAGTTCCTCGGCGGATGCGGGCGGTGCCGAGACCACGGCCCCGGCCGCCCCGGTGGGCATCGCCGGAGCCCCGGGCAGTACCGCCGGCCGGCTCAATCGCGCACGCCGTTGCAGAATCGCCAGCATCACGCCGCCGACCAGCAGGATGAGCAGCCCGGGCACCACGTAGCCGGCGACGTTGAAGCCTTCGGGCTTGGGGGCCATCAGGACCTTCTCGCCGTACTTGGCGACGAACGCGGCGATGATCTCCTCGGCGTTCTTGCCTTCATCCTGCAGCGCGAGCACTTCCTTGTGCAGCGCGGGCGAATAGGTACAGGTGAAGTCCGTGGTACGGCAGGTGTAGACGTCGAGCGTGCAACCGCAGGTGCACTGGATCCGCTTCTCGAGGGCGGTGATGAACGGGTCGTTGTCCCGATGGGTGGCCCGCTCCTGCGAGCGTCCCGCGGACTCGGGGTCACGCAGCGACCCGGTCTCGGCCTGCGGCGGCAGCGAGGGCTCCTGGCCGCTCAGCCGACCGGCCACCGCGCCGCCGAAGACGGCGACGGCGGCACCCGACAGGAAGGCACGACGATTCTGGATCACGTCGTCGACCCCGTACCCGCGAGCTGGACCTCGTACCCGGCTTCAGCCCGCTTGAGCGAGCCGGTGCTCGTCGTCCCGCCGGGCCACATCGTGATCAGCCCGCCGATGACCAGCACGACGCCACCGATCCAGACCCAGATGACCAGCGGGTTGATCGTGAACCGGTAGACCGCCTCTTCGGTGCCAGCCACCGAGCCGGCGTACACGATGTAGAGGTCCTCCTGCAGCGTGCTGCGGATTCCGACCTCGGTCGACGGCTCGAACGACTTCTGCCTCACACCCGGCGCCGGCTCCGAGAAATGCTGGCGCTTCTCCGAGTTGATGACCCCGATCGACTTGCCGTCCTTGGCGACCTGCACCGAAGCCTGCGTCACCACCCGGTTCATCTGTTCGAACTGCGAGACACCGACATGGGTGAACACGTAGGTGTGCCCGAAGGGACTCTTCAGGGTCGCGGAATCACCGGGCTTGAGTGTCGCCTCCATCTCGGTCTTGAAGGCATAGCCGGCGAAGGCGACGAAGTAGATCAGCATGCCCGTGTGCACGATGTAGCCGCCGTACCGCCGGCGGTTCCGTGCGACCAGCTGCGCAAAGGCGACCGGATAGGACTCGGAGTACATCCGGTGCCGCGCCAGGGTGCCGCGGGTGAACTCCTGTACCAGCGTCCCGGCAGTGAAGCCGGCGAGCCCCAGCGCGACGATGGCGTAGAAGTTCTCCATCCGGCCGACCAGGCAGAGCGCCACGGCGATCGCCCCGGCCACCAGGGGCCAGGTGAACTGCCGCTTCAGATTGGCCGTGGATGCCTTGCGCCACGCGATGAGCGGTCCGATGCCCGTCAGCGCCAGCAGCAGCAGCCCGAGCGGCACGTTCACCTTGTTGAAGAACGGCGGACCGACCGTGATCTTGGTGCCCCGGACCGCTTCCGAGAGAATCGGGAACAGCGTCCCCCACAGCACCGAGAAGGCGATGCCGACGAACAGGAGGTTGTTGAAGAGGAATGCCGCCTCGCGGCTCACCACGCTTTCCAGCTGTACCTCGGCCTCGAGTCGCTCCCACCTGGTGTACAGCAGCGTGAAGGCCAGTACCCCGCTGCTCACCAGGAAGGCGAGGAAGAAATAGCCGACGTTGGACTGGGTGAAGCTGTGGACGCTCGCGATCACCCCGCTGCGGGTGATGAAGGTCCCGAAGATGCTCAGCAGGAACGAGCCGATGATGAGCGTCATGTTCCAGCGCTTCAGCATGCCCCGCTTCTCCTCGATCATCACCGAGTGCAGAAACGCCGACATGGTCAGCCAGGGCAGGAGGCTGGCATTCTCCACCGGGTCCCACGCCCAGTAGCCGCCCCAGCCCAGCTCGACGTAGGCCCACCACATGCCGAGCGTGATGCCGATCGAGAGGAAGAGCCAGCTCATGAGCGTCCACTTCCGGATGGCATGCAGCCAGCCGGTGTCGAGGCGGCGGGACAGGAGCGCCGCGATCGCGAACGCGAACGGAATGGTGATACTGATGTAGCCGAGATAGAGCATCGGCGGATGAATCACCATGCCGATGTTCTGCAACTGCGGATTGAGTCCGTTCCCGTCGGGCGGCGTGAAGGGCAGCCGCATGAAGGGGTTGGCGGCAAAGAGCATCACGGTGACGAAGAAGACCACGACCGAACTGGTCACCGCGGCCACGTACGGCATGAGGGCGCGGTAGCGCGCCGCCGTCAGCCACTGCGCCAGCGCCGCGAACATGCTCAGGACGATCGCCCAGAAGAGCAGCGACCCTTTCTGGCCCGCCCAGAACGCCGAGAAGATGAAATAGCCCGGCAGGTTTCTCGAGGTGTAGCTCGCGACGTATTCAATGTTGAAGTCGTGGGTGATCAGCCCCTGCCAGAGGCAGATCGCCGCGACCACGAGCACGCCGAACAGCGCGTAGACCGACCGGGTCACGCTCACCGCCAGTTCCGGCCGGCCGTGCCAGCGCCCCGAGAATCCGATGATCGCTGCCCAGCCGCCAATGAAGAAGGCGGCCCACAGCGCGAATTGTCCCAGCAATGTCATGACTCAGCCCTCAGGATTTTCCGCCGGCGTCGCGCGCGTCCTTCAGGAATTGCTCGATCGAGCGCGCGTGCTTCTCGTACTCGGGACGCTTGGCCCTGGTTTCCGCATCGTAGTGACTGAGATAGTCGGCGTAGCTCTTCTTCAGTCCCTTGTCGTCCTTCCTGAACCGTGCGATGGTGCCCTGCAGGATGATACCGAAGAGGTGCCCGGGCTGCTTCGTGAGGATGGTGTCCGCCAGGGCGGCGGCACCGTCGACGTCGCCCGTGTGCAGCTTGATCAGCGCTGCATCGTACCGGGCGTCGCTGTCGAGATCCCCGGCATCCAGCATCCCGTACGCACTCACCGCCATCGGCGCGAAGCTGGTGACGGTCGCCTCATCCCCCGATTCGGCGGCGCGCATGACGCGGTCGAACAACCGGTCGAACCGCTCCCGCGGCGTCATGTTGCTGATGTCGGGCGGGGTGGCTCCCGTCCCTCCCCCCGACGCGAAGGGCGCCTCGGCGCCCGCCGGTGCCGCGACCGGCGCGACCGAGGCCCCGCGCGTGGCGTAGAGGGCCAGTCCGCCGACCACCGCGACCACACCGCCACCGGCAAGGAACCAGAGCAGCCGTTCGTTCCCGCCGACGGCCTGGCGTCCCTGCGCCGAGGACGTCCCGCAGTTGGCGCAGAATCGTGCGCCCGCGGGCATCGGACTGCCGCAACGCGCACAGCCCTCGCCGCCCAGAGTGGTACCGCAGTGCCGGCAGAACTTCCCGCCGGTGGGCTTGCCGCAGGAGGGGCAGACGACTGATGTCACTGGAGTCTCTCAAAGGTGTGGACGCCGCCGGACCGACCGGTCGCGGGAGTCAGTGAAGGTAGGGCGAACGCGATGAGAACGGGAGGTGCCGCATCGGCATTGCACCGCTTCCAATCCTGTGCTGCAGGCACCGTTGCTGAACCCTCAGAAGGGGGCCTCGGCACTTCGCGGCATTGGCTCTGCTCGGACGCGGAAGCTGAGACCGGAACTCTAAGAGAATCATATGCTTCAAATGAAGACAGTTTCACCGGAATCTTGCTTGCCTTCCGTAGAATTACGGGTACTTTAGCTCCGAACCCTTAACACACGGTTAATCCGTATGATTGCTTCGCGTGACCGGTCCCGGCTCGGGTCGATAGCGTTCGCGCTGGCAGCCGCCGCATGGCTAGGCGCCTGCACAGATGTGGTCTATCGCGATCGTGCGCCGTTCAATCCGCCGCCTGACGCGGCGAGCGGGTTCCTTGGGTACTATACCGCAGCCACCCAGCAGACCACCTGTGGCAACTGCCACGTTGGCCAGCAGGCGGACTGGATCAACACGAAGCATGCGTCGGCGTGGAGCAATCTGCAGGCGAGCGGCTTCGCCGGCCCGAGTTGCAGTGGCTGCCATAGCGTGAACTCGCGCGGCAACCAGCCCTTCGCCCATGTCGGCTACGACTCCGTGGCGAGCGCCTCGTACCATGACGTGCAGTGCGAGAGCTGCCACGGCCCCGGCCTGCAGCATGTGCAGAACCCGACGGTCCTCGCGAACCGGCCGATTCCCAGCATCAATATCGATACGGCCGCCGCGATTACCAACTCGAGCTGCGGCGGGTGTCATACCGACAACAGCCCCTCCAAGCACCACAACTATCTGAAGGAATGGCTCGCCTCCCGGCACGGCCAGCCCCGCCTTGCCGAACAGGTGCAGACCAGCTGCCAGCCCTGTCATGAGGGCAAGGGCGCGCTCCGCGCCTGGTACGGCTCGCAGGGCCAGGTGTTCAAGGAGGTCAGCCAGGCCACCACGTACCTGCCGCAGAATTGCGTGGTCTGCCACGACCCCCACGGCACCGCGAAGGACAGCCTCGGCAACACCCTGCCCGGCCAGCTCCGGTTCGCCATCGACACCCGCGACATCACCCAGAACCTCTGCACCAAGTGCCATGGCCGGGTCGATCGGGCCTCGCCAGGTGCCGCGCCAAGCAGCCGCGGCCCGCACGGTGTGCAAGGCCCCGTGGTCTTCGGCGATGCCGGCTACTTCCCGCCCGGCACGGCCTACGACACCACGATCTTCTATGCCAGCCATGGCTCGACGGCCAATCCGCGGCTCTGCGCGGGCTGCCACGTGAACAAGCTGACCGGCGTGGACGTGAACGGCAACTCGATCACCTTCAGCGGTCACAGCTTCCATCCGCTGCCCTGCCTGCAGCAGAAGAGCCCGGCGGTGGTGGACACCACCTTCACGAACAACTGCGCCTACGACGTCCCGAGCCGTTCCTGGGCCGCCTGCACGGCGTCCGGCTGCCACGTGGGTGGCGAGGCCGTCGCACAGCAGCTCTTCAGCAACCTGCGGAACGAGATCGACGGCTACGCCAGGACGCTCTGGGTCAACTCGACCAAGTGCGTTCCGGTGGGCAACTGCGTCGAGGGTGTGGACGCCTTCCCGGCCGACTCGGGCTACCTGGCGAAGATCAAAGCCTCCTTCCCGGCGGATCTGAACTACGCCGCTCCGAATGCCCTGACCGCGGCGAAGGGCGCCGTGTTCAACGTCCAGCTCACGGGCGAGGGCTACGCCGACCACCCCGACGGCTCGAAGGGCGTGCACAACCCCTTCCTGTATCGGGCGCTGCTCCAGGCGAACATCGCCGACCTGCTTGCGACCTACCCGGGAATCCTGCCCGCGCCGCCGGCACCGATCCTCGCCCAGATCCAGGCCGCGGTACGCAGCGGCCAGCTCAAGCTGGCACCGGCCACGGAAGCTGCTATCATGAACCCGAACCAGGTGCGGACTGCGGTCCGCCTCACGGCACCGTCAACAAACCAGCGCTGATTGATGCTCGTTTCCCCGACAGGTAATACCCCCCGCCCCGGCAAGCACCCGCTTGCCGGGGCGGGTGTATTCTCCCTCCAGGCGATCCACGACAGCACCGCAGCGCGCCCCTCGCAGTTGACGATGCATCCCGCCGACTCGACCATCGACAAGACGCTCCTCGGCGACCGGGTCACCCCGATCATCCAGTGGCTCTTCCAGAAGCAGCCCTGGGTCATGTGGCTGGGCGCGCTCATCGCCGCCGCCATCGCATTCTTCATCCTTCGATGGCTGTGGCACAACCGGCGGGGCATCCTGGAGTGGCTGGCCACGCGCAGCGCCTCGGCCAAGTTCGGCCTTGTGGCCGTCGCCTTTCTGGCGGTGATCGGCGTCGCGGGTGCGGGATACGGCAGCTACAAGTTCGTGGAGACCGACAAGCGTTTCTGCAATGGGTGCCACATCTTCATCGCGAGCGGGCAGAAGTGGGTGGTGCCTGACACCGGGGACTACACCCTGGTCCCGCGACTCGAGGGCAAGCACGACTCGATCAGCTGCCACACCTGCCACCCGCTCAAGCCGCTCAAGGAGGGGGTGAAGCTCATCTTCTGGATGTCGGGTGTCCGGGACGAACGGATCCCCCCCCATGCGCGTGTGCCACGGGCGACCTGCGAGCGCTGTCATGTCCGCGGCGCCGCCAAGGAAACCTGGCAGGCCATCGCGGCAACCGCGGGGCATCGCACGCACCTCGAGTCGGACTCCTCGGCGCTCAAGGGCAAGGTCGAGTGCCTGACCTGCCACGCGAGGACGGCCCATCGATTCCTCCCCGCGGACACCACCTGCGTACAGAAGGGCTGCCATCTCACCGACGAAACCCGGATTCGGCTGGGAAAGATGCAGGGGCAGACCGACCTGCACTGCATCGTGTGCCATCAGTTCACGAAGCCCGTGGCCGCACTCGCCACCCGCGACTCCGCGGCGGGAGCGCTGCGGCCGGCGCTGAAGCAGTGCCTCTCCTGCCACGACATGAAGAAGCTGATTCCGAGCTTCGCTCCGGGCGCCGATCCGCATAACGGCACCTGCGGCATGTGCCACAATCCGCACGCCCAGAAGACCGTCGGGGAGACCAGGAAGTCCTGCGCCTCCGAGGGATGTCACGCTGACTACAAGAAGGTCCCGTTCCACATCGGCGCCCAGCATCGCGGCAAGCAGGAGCAATGCACGCTCTGCCACGTGGCGCACGCGGCGCGCGTGGATGCCAGCGACTGCACCGGATGCCACAACGCCGTCCGGGAGCGCAGTCATTCCCGCGTGAAGCCGCCGCAGCCCTTCGACACCCTCAAGGCCCTCAGGCAGTCGATGGCGCCGCTCCAGGGCATGCCGGACCCTGAGCGGCCGAGCAAGGTGAAAGGCGATGCCCCGCCTGGTGCGGACCCTCCCACGCGGGGCCTGAGTACCCGCCCCGCCCTGCCGAGCGACACCTTCTCACACACCCGACATAAGAAACTGGCCTGCCTCACCTGCCACGTGACCTCTTCGGGCAAGAAGGTCACGTTCGAAGCGCCGCGCGGCTGCCAGATCTGCCATCACCAGGCGCCGGCGCAGAGCGACTGCAAGTCCTGTCATGCCAGCGAGGAACTTCCCGCCTCCAACCCGGTGCACGTCCGGATCGCCGCAGCCGGCAAGCCCTCACGCGAACGCACGGTCACCTTCCGCCACGCGGCTCACGGCGACCTCGACTGCCGGGCGTGTCACGCCGGCGTCGTGTCGCTGACCCCGGTGGACTCGGCGGCGACCTGCACGGGATGTCACGCGGATCATCACAAGGCCGGGCGTGACTGCGCCACCTGCCACCGGACGACCGCGATCACGCAGGCTCACGCGCTGCCGGCCCAGGTGCACGTTGCCTGTGACGCCTGCCACGCCACCGCGAAGATCACCTCCCTGGTGCCGACACGGTCCTTCTGCCTCGCCTGCCACGATCACGCGGTCGACCACTATGGCCCCCGCGAATGCACCGAGTGCCACCTGCAGGCGCATCCGCAGGACTATCAGCCACGGTTGCTGCGCATGGGGAGGGCACGATGAGACGCGCTCTCGGCCTCGCAGCCGGCCTGGTGCTCGCCGGGATCGACACGGCGGGAGCGCAGCAGTATCTCGTTCGGCTTGATGCGCGGATGCAGACGGCGGCCTATCGCGGGCTGAGCTACGACTCCCTGCCGCTTTCGCAGGCCCTGCCAGCCCCGGGCGGGGGGCTGCAGACGCCCAACGGAATCGCGCTCACCTGTCCGGCGGGGAGCAACTTCTGTCACTATTACCGCCCCGGTCCCGAACGCCACACGGCTCCGCTCACGACCAGCGCGGACGTCACCGCCTGGGGGTTCGGCATCCGAGGCGTCAGCCTGCATGCCAACGCCCGCCTGGGAGTCGACATCAGGGGATCCGACATCTGGCCGGGCAATCAGACTCCAGTACAGCTCTTCGAAGGGTACGCCGAATACGCCGGCGCGCGGATCAACGGCCGCCTGGGCCGCCAGATCGAGCGTGGCCGTCTGGGCTATACCGGCTACGATGGCGGCCGCTTCACTTACCGCCTCCCGAGAGCGGGCCTGGCCGCAATCGGGTTCCTCGGCCTGGGTCTCGCGCGGGCGACTGCGCTCCCAGTGACGAGTGATGCCATCAATCCGCTCGACAAGTTCCAGCCCACACGACGGCAGATCGTGGCCGGGGCGGCGCTCGAGTGGCAGGGCCCGCGGGTGGACGCGCGCGTCGAATATCAGCGTGAGGTCGACCGCGACCCGAGGAATCTCGTCTCGGAGCGGGCAGCGGTCACCGCCACCTTCCGGCCCTTCAACGGATGGACGCTGAGCGGGGGCGGTGAATACGACCTGGCGTTTGGCTGGTGGGGTTCGGCCGATCTCACGCTCCGCGTCAATCAGCGGAAATGGGGCGCCGCGGGCGGCATCCGCCGCTACCGCCCCTTCTTCGACCTGTGGACCCTGTGGGGGGCCTTCAGTCCGGTGCCATATTCGGCGGTCAACGGCTCGCTCTGGGTGCAACCGATCCCGGGCGTCGACGTCCGCACGAGTGGTGAGCGCTACTGGTATGCCGACGCGGCGTTCTCCGCGCCCCTCGGCGCGGGCCTCCAGGATCGCGGGTTCCGCTGGAGTGCGGGCACGACGCTCACCTTCATTCCGCAATGGAGTTTCGACGCGGTCTACCATCGCGAGTTCGGACCGGGAGCTTCGTCCTCCGGGGCCGACGGCCATCTGACCTGGCGCCCGCGCCCGGCGCTGTCGCTGACGGTCGAAGGCGGCACGCTCGTGCGCCCACTGGAACTTCGCTACAACGACCCGCGCATGACCTGGTACGGCCTCTCGACCGACTACCACTTCTCGGACCGGCTTCGCTTCACCGCGGGCGCGGTCCGCTACGATGAGGACCGGCGTCGTCCGGACGCGTCCGCCTTCACCTGGTCCCAGACGCGCCTGCGCATGAGCCTCTCCTGGCTGTTCGGGTCGAAGGCCGCGGACATGCTGACCCTGCCGCCTGCCCGCCGCCGGGCGATCGGACGATGAGAGCCGCCTTTCTCGTACTCGCCCTCGGGTTGCTGGCTCGTCCCGCCGCCGCCCAGCAGGTGCCGGAGAAGTTCGACCACCTGAAGCATGCAAAGGTGTTTCCGGGCTGCGAAGGCTGCCATGCCGGGATCCGGGACACGACCCGCTCGGTCTGGCCCACCGCCGAATCGTGCGCGACCTGTCACGATGGGACCGTGGAGAAGCGGGTCACCTGGGAAGCCCCGACCGCGCCGCGCGTCTCCAATCTGCGCTTCACGCACACCGAGCATGCCCGGGAATCGACCCACAAACTCGGCGCCGACTCGGTGCTGGTGTGCGCCGAGTGCCACATGCCTGACGGGCGGCGGTGGATGTCGGTTCAGCCCGCCAAGGCGGAGCCGTGCCTGGCCTGTCACGGCATTCGCACCACGCACGTCGCCGCGCCGGATACGGCCTGCGCGACCTGTCATCTTCCGCTCGCCAAGGCCGCGTCCCTCACCACCGAGCGCGTCGCCCGCTTCGCGAAGCCGGCCTCGCATGACGCGCCGGGGTTCATGACGGCGAAGGGACACGGGGTCCAGGCGAAGCCACCCGCCGGTTCCAGGGCGCGCGTGGCCCAGAGCTGTGCCGTCTGCCATGCGCGGGACTTCTGCTCGCAGTGCCATGTCAACGCCCCGGAACTCGCGCTCATCCAGGCACTCGACCCCGACCCGAGATCCCTCGCGCTCAAGGAAGAACTCAAGGCCCCGGCGAACCACGGGGAGGATCGGTTCCAGTCCCGCCACGGCGAGCTGGTCCGCCACTCCCCGAAGAACTGCGCCGCCTGCCACACCCAGCAGAGCTGCACCGCCTGTCATCGCGCGCAGCCCTCGGTCGCGAGCGGAATGGCCGTCTCCGGGCCAGGGCGAGGCGAGGGCGCCCACGTCGTCCGCAAGATGCCGTTGAGCCATGGCAAGGATTTCGTGGACCGTCACGGGCTGCAGGCGAGCAGCGGCTCGAGATCGTGCAGCGCTTGCCACGCACGGACCGAGTGCCTGGAGTGCCACCGGCCCAACGCGAGCAACAACGGCAGCTATCACCCTGGCGGCTTCCTCACGAGTCATCCGGCCGCTGCGTACAATCGCGAGTCGGACTGCTCCGAGTGCCACAATCAGGGCCAGTTCTGCAGCACCTGCCACCAGGAAACCGGGTTGACGCCGCGCGGTCCACTGCAAGGCGGTTTCCACGAGAACAAGCCCGGCTTCATCGCGGGGCATGGTCAGGCGGCGCGGCAGTCGCTCGAGACCTGCGTCACCTGCCACAGCGAGCGGGACTGCCTCAAGTGCCATTCAGCGCAGGCAGGCGGTCGCTTCGACCCGCACGGCCCCGGATTCGACGCGGCGCGTCTGCTGCGGCGCAACCCGCAGATGTGCGCCGCGTGCCATGGGCGGAGCATCCCCGACGCCCGCTAGCGCGGTGCCGGGGCGACCAGCAAACGAAGCGGGGTGGGACTCGGATCGAGTCCCACCGAGCCGGCCCTCGACGACGACCTCGATGTCCTTCTGGTCGGTGAAGGTGTCGGGGGCAAGACCCCGATAGCTCACGGCGTAGGTCTGCACGCCGTCGCTGACCTTGAAATCGATCGTCTGGCTCGCCGCGTCCCGGGTGACCGAGCCCGGCACCACCTTCGCCTCCATCTTGAGCCCGGTATCGTACAGGCTCGGATCGCGCTCGACGCGCTGGGCGAGTTCGGAGGGCTTCATCGAGTACTGTCCGAACTGCTTCACACCCTGGGCCATCAGGACGCTGACGGCGCCCACGATGATTCCCGCCCCGATGATGAACTTGTGACCAGCCTTCATATGCCTGAATCTCCGGGCTGAACGTACGTCCCCAATATACCAGTTCAGGCCACTTCGCGCGCCTCGGCCGCCGCGGAGGCGCTCAGGTCCACCCGGCCGATCTGCACCCCGATCTTCTGGAGGAACGCATTCGGCGGTGTCCCTCCCGCGAAAACCCAGACGTAGTCATTCGGGAGCTCCCGCTTGCCCCCCTGCACCTTCAGGATCACCGACTTCTCCCGGATCTCGAGCGGCTCGGAGTTGAAGATCACCGTGACCTTGCCGGTGCGCATGCACTCCCGGATCCGCTGGTTGTTGCGCTCCTTGAGCCGGCTGAAGACATCCTTCCGGTACGAGAGGGTGACCGTGTTGCCCTTCTGATGGGCCAGCCCCATGGCGGCCTCGATGGCGCTGTCCCCCCCGCCGACGACGAGGATGTGATTGTTCTTGTAGTGGTCGGCCTCGATCAGGCTGTACATGACCTTGTCGAGCCCCTCACCGGGCACGCCGAGCTTGTTGGGACTGCCCCGCCGCCCGATGGCGAGCACGACCGTCAAGGCCCGATACCGTCCCTGTGTCGTCTCGATGGTGAAGGCGCCATCCGGCTCCCGCTGGATGTGCTCCACCCGCTCCTGGGTCCGGATCTTCAGGCCTGCCTTCTGCGCGATCTTCTTCCAGAAGCCGAGCAGCTCCTCCTTGCCGATCTCCAGCTTGGAGAATTTGCCCGAGAGCGGGAACTCGACCGGGCTCGTCATGACGAGCTTCTGCCGGGGATACTTGGAGACCGTCCCCCCGAAGTCCTCCGCCTCCAGCGTGACGTAGCTCAGGCCCTTCTCCACCGCGCGGAGCGAGGCCGACAATCCTGCCGGGCCGGCGCCGACCACGCAGACGTCGACGACATCGCCCACGCGCCGCCGGCGGAGCTGCGGCACCAGTCCGGCGATGTGGTCGATGCAGTCGCGGCCCTGATTCACCGCGTTCTTGATGAGTGCGAGGCCACCAAGCTCCCCGACGATGAAGAGGCTCGGGACGCTGGTTTCGAACTGGGGGGAGAGGGCGGGCATGTCCGCCATCATGCTCGGTGGCGCCATCACGATCTCGATCGCGCCGACGGGACAGGCATCGGCACAGAGCCCGTGGCCAATGCACTTCGGACCGTTGATGAGCGCCGCCTTGCCGCCGATCACCGCGAGCACATCCCCTTCGGGACAGGCGGTCACGCAGGCCCCGCAGCCGATGCACCAGCTGACATCGATGTGCGGGTGCTGGGCGCGGGGACCGGATGATGTCAGGCCGGCCCGCTCCGCGGACGCACGGGCGGTTGCCTCACGCTTCTTGAGTCCGCGGACCTGGGCAACCAGGGCGAGGGCGAGCAGTACTGCAAAGGCGAAGTAGATGAGCATTTGGCAAAATCACCGGCGTTCATGAAGTGCAACATTTCATTACACGTGGAACGCGCCGTACCGCCCGATGAATGGAGTGAGGTGTCTCACACCTGACTTCCAGAGCATTCCCACCAACGGATTAGCGCTCCACAACTCCCAGCGAAGCTTACGGTTCCATCACTGGAGTCTCGCACGCTTTGTGCCGTAACAATGCGTGACAGCGCTCATCACAACCAGACAATCCGAGCACCTTCGAGCACACGATGACCCGGTCCAGCCTGGCCAGCATCCGCCCCGACGCGTCCGCCACAGCGACCCAGTCGCTGAAGGTGCAGCCGCCCGGCCGCCCCGAGCCTGCCGCCGCCAAGCCCAAGGGACGGGGCGACAAGAGCCTGACGCCGGTGTTCGTGTCGGTGGCGATCCTCCTCGGCGTGACGATCGCGGGCAGCGGCTACTACTTCGCCTCGCCCGGCGATCAGGTCCGCAGCCCGCTGCACCCCTGGCTCCGCCCCTCCGGCTACATCGGCCAGAGCGCGGGGATCCTCTCGGTGCTCATCTTCGTGTTCCTGTGGCTCTATCCCTTCCGCAAGAAGCACCGCTGGCTCGCCTGGACCGGGGCGATGTCGAAGTGGATGGATGTCCATGTCGCCACCGCGCTGGTCCTGCCCTTCCTCGCCGCCATCCATGCCGCCTGGCGCTTCGACGGCGTGATCGGCCTCGGCTACTGGTCGATGATCATCGTCGCCCTCAGCGGAATCGCGGGCCGCTACCTCTACGTCCACATCCCGCGCAGCGCGAGTGGCCTCGAACTCACGGCGGAAGAAATCGCCGCGGAGCGGCATGAACTGATGGCCTCGGTGGCCGCCACCTCGGGCCTGCCGGTGGCCCAGGTCGAGTCGGTGCTGCGGTCGGACCCCACGCCTCATGAAGGAGCGGGCTTCGCCAGGACGTTCGTCCTCATGATCAAAGACGACCTCGCACGTCGGCGTGCGGCGCGGGCCCTTCGGCGCATCTGCGCGAATCGTCCGGGTGGTCAGCAGCTCGACCGGCGTGCGCTGCGCGAGGTCGTGCGACTCGCAAGCCGGGAGATGGCGCTCACTCAGCAGGCCCGGATGCTCGAGGCTACGCGGGACATCTTCCGATTCTGGCACGTGGCGCATCGCCCCTTCGCCCTGACCGCCCTCGTCGCGGTCCTGGTGCATGTCGGGGTCGTCGTCGCGATGGGAGCGACCTGGTTCTGGTAATGCAATTCCGATCGATCGGCTTGGTGATCATGCTGGCACTCGGGTTCAGTGGGGTCTCGAACAGTCGGCTCGGGGGGCAGGTCTCCCCCGGGCCGCTGGCGCGCGCGCATCGCGACCTCGAGGGCACGCTCAAGTGCACCAAGTGTCATGGCGGCGGCAAGGAAGGGATGGCCACGCGCTGCGAGAACTGCCACAAGGACCTCGCCTGGCTGATCGATCGTGGCCGTGGGTACCACGCGAGCGCGGAGGCCAAGGGCACGCCGTGCGCCTCCTGCCACCCGGATCACGCCGGCGAAACGTTCAGCATGGTCAAGTGGCCGGACGGCAGCGCCGCGCGATTCGACCACCGGCGTGCCGGCTGGCCGCTGACGAAGACCCATGCCGACACGAAATGCACCGAGTGCCACCAGCCGAAGTACCAGGCCTCCGATGCCGCCCGGCTGTCCCCGCGGAAGACCGGCCAGGGGTACACCGGACTCGAGACGACCTGCACGAGCTGCCATGCCGACGTGCATCGCGGCGCGCTCGGGGCCGACTGCGTGAAGTGTCACGATACGGGCAAGTGGACCGTGACGCCCGGGTTCAGTCACGACAGCACCGCGTACCCGCTGACCAGCAAGCACGCGGAAGTGAAATGCGAGAAGTGCCATCTCGCCCCGCGGCTCTCACCGAAAACCGATGCGCAGGGACGCCCGGTGCCGGTCTACAAGCCGGTGGCGCATCAGAGCTGCGCGAACTGCCATGACGACGTCCACAAGGGGCAGTTCGGCACCAACTGCGCGAGCTGCCATTCGACCCGGAGCTTCCAGCAGATCGACCGGTCGAGCTTCAATCACGATCGGACCAAGTACCCGCTCAAGGGCGAGCATGCGACGGTGCGGTGCGCCGACTGCCATGGTGACTTCTCCACGGCGGCACTGAAGAAGCCGGCGTTCCAGAGCTGCGTCTCCTGTCACAAGGATGCGCATAACGGAACGGCGACCCTGGCCGGGAAGATCGTGGGCTGCGACGCCTGCCATACGGTGGCCGGCTTCGTGCCATCGACCTTCACCGTGGAGCAGCACGCCCGGGCCAAGTATCCGCTCGAAGGGAAGCACGGGAACGTCAAATGCGCCGCCTGCCATCGGCACGACGCCGGGTCGGCGGCCGTCCCGAAATGGGGCAGTTCGAAGGTGGTCATGCGGCCGGTGGCGACGACATGTCTCGACTGCCATGCCGATGATCATGGAGGGCAGCTCCGAGGGCGCGCCGACCGTGGCGACTGTGCCGCCTGTCACGGCGTCGCCGGATGGAAGCCCAGCACCTTCGACCGTTCCGCACACGCCAGGCTGAAGCTGGCACTCGACGGCCGGCATGGCGACATCGATTGCCGCGCCTGTCACGGCGGCGACCGGAAGGGGCTGCCGGCGCTCACGGCGACGGCGGTCCTCGGCAAGGCCGGGTTCCTCTTCAAGGTCACGCAGGTCGAGTGTGCCGCCTGCCATATGGATCCCCACAAGGGTCGCTTCGCGGCTGGCGGGGCGCGCATGAAGAGCCAGGGATGCCTCGCCTGCCACGACACGAGGACGTTCCGTCCCTCGACCGCGACGATCGCCACCCACAAGGACTTCGGGCTGGCACTCGAGGGGGCGCATGGCGCGACGCCGTGCATTGCCTGCCACGCGGACATGAAGCAGCTGGCCGGCACGCCCAAGCGGTCCTCGCTGATCGCGGGTGGCGCGAGCTTCGCCGAACTCAGGTTCTCGGCGAAGACGGCCTGTGCCGATTGCCACGAAAACCCGCATGGCAACCAGTTCGCCGGCCGTCAGGATGGCGGCCGGTGCGAGGCGTGCCATACCAGCGACGCCTTCGAACCGGCGGGACGGTTCAATCACAACCGTGATGCGACCTTCTCGCTCAAGGGCGCCCACGAGAACGTGCCCTGCAACCGCTGCCATGTGAACGATGTAGCCGGTGGCCATCCGGAGCGCCTGATCTTCCGGCCATTGTCGGGGAAGTGTGAGAGCTGCCACGGCGGCAAGGAGAACCGATGAAACGACTCATCCTCTTTGGACTCGCGCTCTTCCTCGCCGGGCCGCTGACGGCCCAGGAGCGAACGCGCTCCCCGCATGGTGAGCTGAAGGTCGACTGCATCGCGTGCCACCGCTCGGAAGGGTGGACCCACGTCACCATCAGCCGTTCCTTCGATCACAACAAGTTCGGATTCTCCCTGGTCGGCGCGCACACGACCGCGGCCTGCCGCGCCTGTCACCAGTCCCTGGACTTCAAGGGCACGCCGAGCACCTGCGCCTCCTGCCATGAGGACGCCCACCGTGGAGAACTGGGCGCCGACTGCGTGCAGTGTCATACGACCCGCAGCTTCATCGACCGCGGCCGCATGACCCGCGCCCACCAGCTGACCCGGTTCCCGCTGGAGGGCGCCCACCTCGCCACGGACTGCACGGCCTGCCACGCTCCGACCGAGCAGGGGCATCTGCAGTTCGTCGCCCGGGCCGCCGACTGCATCAGCTGCCACCGGCCGAACTATCTGGCCGCGAAGGCGCCCGACCACCTGCAGAACAACTTCCCGCAGGACTGCACCCAGTGTCACAGCGTGACCGCGTGGACGACGGCACGGTTCAATCACGACGCGTCCGGCTTCCCGCTGACGGGGGTACATGCCCGCACGGCCTGCGATCAGTGCCACAAGAACTCGAACTTCCAGACGCCACTCGGCACGACGTGCGTGAGCTGCCACCTGGACAAGTACAACGCCACGGCCACGCCGCCGCACGCCTCGAGCGGCTTCAGCACCGACTGCGTGCTCTGCCACAACACCTCCGACTGGAACGCCGCTTTCGACCACTCGAAGGGCCAGTTCCCGCTGACGGGCGGGCACCAGGCGCTGAACTGCGTGCAGTGTCACGCGGACGGCGTCTACAAGGGCAAGCCGACCGACTGCTTCAGCTGTCACCAGAAGGACTACAACGGCACCAACGGCGCGCCGGTCCCCAACCCGGTACACACGCTGCCGAGCTTCGTCACGACCTGCACGAACTGTCACAACTCGATCGCGTGGGTGCCGTCGACGTTCAAGCACAGCACGACGGCGTTCCAGCTCACCGGCACCCATATCACGACCGCCTGCGACAAGTGCCACACCAACGGGGTCTACAAAGGCACCCAGGGCACGCTCACCACCTGCCAGGTATGCCACCTGGCGGACTACACCACTGCGGTGAACCCGAGCCATACGCAGTACAACTGGCCGCAGACCTGCATCACCTGTCACTCCGGCTCCAGCAACACCGTGGCCTGGGACGCGGGGGTCACCCTGCCCACCCAGTACCACTCCATGTTCAGCCCGCGGCATGAGCACGCGAACAACGTTTGCGCCACCTGCCACGTGACGAGCGACTTCAAGCAGTCGACGTGCAGCACCCACCATCACCGTCCGACCTGCACCTACCTCAACCAGGGGACATGCGACTGATGCCGGGCGTGCTGGCGGGATATCGGAGCAACCACCGGGGTGGGCGCCGGTCCGGAAGGCGCATGCGGAGCACGGGGCCCTGGGCAGTCCTCCGGGCCGCGGGGGCGATGATCACCTGCGTTGCGGCCTTCGCATCGACGAGCGCCGCGCAGGACACCAGTGCGGTGCTGAGCGCGAGCGTCACCTACATCTCCGGCACCTCGATCTACGTGAGCGCGGGGCGCACCGACGGCCTGGTCGAGGGGCAGGAGCTGTCGGTCATCCGGCACGATTCGACCGCCGCGACCCTCAAGGTGGTGTACCTCTCTTCACGGCAGTCCTCCTGCGAGGTGGTGCGCGGGGCCACCGACATCGCGGTCGGCGACCTGGTGCGATTCGTCCCCGCAGTCTCGGCGAAGCGCGGCGATCAGGCGGCCGTCGCGAGGGCGCGGTCGCGCCCCCACCGCCTGAGCGGCCCGGGGCTCCACGGCCGTGTCGGTGGCCGCTACCTCCTGTCCCAGACCTCCCCGAACAGCGGCGGGTTCAATCAGCCGTCGCTCGACCTGCGGCTCGACGGCAGCGAACTCGGGGGATCACCGTTCGGGCTGGCGGTGGACTTGCGCACCCGACGCACCGCCGCGACCAGGTCGGACGGCTCGAGTGCCGTGGATGGGCACACACGGGTGTACCAGGCCGCCCTGCTCTGGAACGCGCCCGGGGACCGGTTCCGCATGGCCGCCGGACGCCAGTATCTCACCGCGGTCACCTGGGTGAGCCTCTTCGACGGCGCCCTGGTAGAGGTCGGGGGATCGCACCTCACCTTCGGCGCGTTCGGCGGCGTGGAGCCGGACAAGGTCAACCTCGGTTTCTCGAAGGAGATCCAGGACTTCGGCGGGTACGTGCAGCTGCACAACAAGGCCGGGCGGGGAATCCCATGGTCCTTCACGACGGGCGCGGTCGGCTCCTACGCGGGCGGGAAATCCAACCGGGAATTCGCCTTCGCGCAGGCCAGCGTGAGCAGCCGAGTGGTCTCGCTGTATGCGTTGCAGGAGGTGGACTACTACCGGCCGTGGAAGGTCTCCCTTGGCGAGAAGTCCGTTTCACCCACCAGCACCTACCTGAATGGGGCCTTTCGGCCGGCGAGCTGGCTCTCCTTCAACGGCGGGTACGACAACCGCCGCAGTGTGCGGCTCTATCGGGACGCGACCAATCCCGCCATCGCCTTCGACGATGCCTACCGCCAGGGCGTCTGGGGCGGTCTCTCGCTGATGGGGCATCGTACTCGCGTCTCGGGCGACGTTCGTTTCTCGGATGGCGCCGGCGCGGGCAAGGCGACCTCGTACACCGGGACCTTCGGCCTGGACCGGTTCACGCCCCTGCATCTCAGTCTGACGAGCCGCGCGACCTGGTACCAGAGTCGTGCCCACCCGGACAGCACCGGCTTCTCGCTCAAGAACAGCGGCGAGATCTACGTGCTGCGCCTGGGCGGGGATCCGTGGCAGCCGATCCATGTCGACCTCGAGGGCGGACTGCGCAAGGACCGGAACCCGCACAACAGTCCCCCCAGCAGCACGATCAGCTGGTACGGGCTCGACCTCGACGTGAGTCTGGCGCGAAGCTGGTTCCTCTCGCTCTCCGGCCAGCGGGAGAAGAGCCCCGGGTTCACGACCACCCTCTTCTACAGCAGCCTGACCTGGCGCTTCTGAGGCCGGCGGCCAGGCACGCGAAACGGGGCGGCCAGCATCGGTCGCCCCGTTCCTTTTTCTGCTCTGGCCGGCGCGCGGCAGCGCACCTCGTCCCTCAGGGGTGGTGCCTCGCCCAGGCGAGAGTCGCATGGACCGCGCGACGCCACCCTCGCCACCCCTCCTCGCGTCCCGCCGCGTCGAGCCCGGGTTCGAACCGCGTGAACACCCGGCCCGCGAGAAATGCCTCGATCGAGGGCCATATCCCGAGGGCGATCCCCGCGAGCGCCCCGGCGCCAAGGGCGGTCGTCTCGACGTTGTCCGGCCGCTCGACGGGCACGCCAAGCACATCCGACTGGAACTGCATCATCCAGTCATTCGCCGTCGCGCCACCGTCCACCCGGAGCGCCGAAACCGTGAGATGGGAGGCCGCGGCCATCGACTGGAGCAGGTCGGCGCTGGCGAATGCCATGGCCTCCAGCGCCGCCCGCACCAGGTGGGCGCGCGTCGTGCCGCGCGTCAGCCCGACGATCGTGCCACGGGCTTCCGCCTCCCAGTGTGGCGACCCCAGCCCCACGAAGGCCGGGACGAAATAGACGCCGCCCGTGTCAGGCACCGAACGGGCCAGCGCCTCGGTCTCGTGCGCCCGCGCAATGAGGCCCAGGCCGTCGCGCAGCCACTGGATCGCCGCACCCGCAATGAAGACGCTGCCTTCCAGCGCATAGGCCGGCTCGCCGCGGGGGCCGCATGCCGCGGTCAGGAGCAGGCCCTCCCCCGGGCTCGGGCGATGCTGTCCCGTGTAGGTGAGCAGGAAGGCGCCGGTCCCATAGGTGTTCTTGGCGAGTCCCTCCCGCACGCAACCCTGTCCGAAGAGCGCCGCCTGCTGGTCGCCGGCGATCCCCGCGATCGGAAGCGGCGCCCCGAAGAACTCCGCGCCGGCCTCACCCACCGGGCTCGCAGACGGAACGATCTCGGGCAGGAGACTCCTCGGCACCCCGAACAGCTCCAGCAGGTCCGGATCCCAGTCCCGCGCTGCCAGGCCGTACAGCAGGGTCCGGGAGGCGTTGGTATGGTCGGTGACGTGGACACGCCCACCGGTGAGTCTGGCGATGAGCCACGCGTCGATGGTCCCGGCCGCGAGTTCTCCCCGTTCGGCGCGGCGCCTCCGCTCCGGATCGCGCAGCAGCAGTTCCAGCTTGGTGGCGGAGAAGTAGGGATCGAGGAGCAGCCCGGTGCGCTCACGAATCATCGCCTCGCACCCGGCAGCCTTCAGCTCGCGGCACCGCTCCGCGGTGCGACGGTCCTGCCAGACGATCGCGGGAGCCAGGGGACGCAGGGTGGCGCGGTCCCAGAGGACGACGGTCTCCCGCTGATTGGTGATCCCCAGGCCGCTGGGCATCTCGCCGGCCGAGGCGATGGCCTCGCGAGCGGCCTCCACCGTCACCCGGAGGATCTCCTCCGGGTCGTGCTCCACCCACCCCGGCCGTGGGAAGAACTGGGTGAACTCGCGATACCCGCGACCGAGGATGCGCCCGTCCTGGTGGATGACGAGCGCGGTGCTGCCGGTGGTGCCCTGATCGAGGGCGAGGATCGATGGCATCGGCGGAAGGTACGGGTTCGTTGACAGGCGATCCGGGACCGCTGCCTTAGTCGGCGAGACGACCCAGCTGTTCTCTCGTCAGCAGCCCGGCATCGGTGATGTAGCCGCGCACCAGCGCGGCGGGGGTGACGTCGAACGCCGGATTCCAGATGGTGGCCCGCGCCGCTGCAGGACCGACCCGGCGCACTTCGTCCGGGGTGCGCTCCTCGATCGGAATCGCGGGGCCGTCCGGCGTCATCGGGTCGAAAGTCGACCTCGGCGCGGCGACGTAGAACGGCACGCCGTGCTCCCGGGCCGCCAGCGCGACGCTGTACGTCCCGATCTTGTTCGCCACATCACCGTTCCGGGCGATCCGGTCGGCCCCGACGATCACGCAGGTGATGTCGCCGAGCCGCAACCGGCTTGCCGCCATGTTGTCCGCGATCACCGTCGTCGGAATGCCGGCGTTTGTGAGTTCCCAGGCCGTCAGCCGACTGCCCTGAAGCAGCGGACGGGTCTCATCGGCGATCACCCGGATCCTGCGCCCCAGCGCATGGGCGTGATAGATCGGCGCGAGGGCAGTGCCAATGCCTCCCGTCGCGAGCGCCCCGGCATTGCAGTGCGTGAGGACCAGGGCGCCGTCCGGCACCAGTGGCAGGCCGGCCGCTCCGATGCGTTCGCACATCGCGCGGTCCTCTTCCCAGATGGCATTGGCCTCGGCAAGCAGCGCCGCATGCAGCCCCTCCCCACCGGTCCGCCGGGCGGCGGTACGCATGCGGGCCAGGGCCCAGGCGAGGTTCACCGCCGTGGGCCGGGTGGATTCGAGCAGGTCGCAGGCGGCGAGGGCCGTCTCGAGCGCCGTGGCCGGAGACGATCCCGCGGGGAGGTTGCGCGCGGCCAGCGTCGCCCCCATGGCCGCCGCGACACCGATGAGCGGCGCCCCGCGTACCCGTAGGATGCGGATCGCCTCGGCAATCTCCTCGACAGTGTAGACCTCGAGGTACCGCTCCTCGCTCGGGAGCAGCGTCTGGTCGAGAAAGCGTACGCCGTGATCCGGCGCCCAGCCGATATGAGTGATGGACATGGACAGAAGATACCTGCCCCCGCCAGTCTGCGAGAGTCAGCGCCCGGATTCCGAGGTCAAGCGCCGAAGCAGCACCCTGGCGCCGAGCGCCGCGTAGTGGCGAGTGGCCTCGGCGCGGTAGCCGGCCACGCGTGCGGCGGGCAGCAACCTTCGGGAAGCGAGGGCACAGAGTTCGGCGCATTCGCCGGACAGCTGGCTCATGCCCAGCCGACTCGCCTCTGCGTAGCCCGCCTGCGCCATTCGGAGCGCCTCCCGCGGCCGGCCCTCGGCCAGCGCGATCCGGGCAGCCAGACGATCGGCCTCCACCGACCCGCCGGCGTCACCTGCCTGCCTCACGAGGCTACGTGCCGCCGCGAGATCGGTGCGCGCGGCCGTCCCATCGCCACGCGCGAGCGCGACTTCCGCACGCCCCATCAGCGCCAGCCCCTCCAGACTGGCGTCCCCCGCACCACGAGCGACAGATACGGCCCGCTCCGCATGGCGCGACGCTTCTTCGAGGTCCCCCTCCTCGCGCGCCACGATGCCGAGGTTGTGGGCGGTCTGCGCCTCGCCGAGGCGATCTCCCGCGTCCGCCCAGATACGGAGGGCGCTCTGGTAGAGACTGAGCGCGAGGTGGCGCTTGCCGCGCAGATGGGCGATGGAGGCGAGGTTGTTGGATGCCCTCGCCGCCATCAGCGGATCGATCCCCGGGCCGGCCCGGCGGATGACCTCCTCCAGCCAGCGCTCTGCCTCGTCGAGGCGACCGGCTTCGAAGGCGATGCCACCCAGCAGATTGGCGAGGCGTGTGAGGAGGCCGGGCTCCGATGCCTCGCGGTACACCTGGCGGGCGAGCTGGTCGGCGGCCTGCAACTCCCCGCGACGGGCGGCCGCCCTGGCGAGTTCGAACCGGGCCTCTCCCGAGGATGGCGCGGGAGACTCCACGGCGGGCCTCAGGCCACCGCTGCCAGCGGGACGGCGATCGCCCGGAGGAACGCTTCAAAGAGCTCCCTGCGCCAGGCACCGGGCGTCGTGCGCATGCAGGCGATCGCTTCTTGCGGGGGCATCGCGGGACGGTAGCTCCGGGTCGTGGTCAGAGCATCATAGACGTCGACGATGCCGATGATCTGCGCGCCCAGCGGTATCTGGTCACCCACCAGCCGGTCCGGATAGCCCGAGCCGTCATATTTCTCGTGGTGCCAGCGAATGATCGGCTTGATGTCCCAGGGAAACTCGATCGACGCCAGCAGTTCGACGCCCCAGACGGGGTGCTGCTGGATCACCGCGAACTCTTCACTGGTCAGCCGGCCCGGTTTGTTCAGGATTTCGTGCGGGACCTTCACCTTGCCAACGTCGTGGAGGTAGGCGCCGAGGCGGATCGTGGTGACCTCGCCCTCCGAGAGACCGAGCTCGCGCGCGACCGCGACGGCCAGGTCCGCCACTCGCTCGCAATGGCCGTGCGTGTAGCTGTCCGCGGATTCGATCGACTCACCCCAGTCACGCACGACGGCGAGGAAGGTGCCTTCAAGATCCGACACCTTGGCCTCGATGTCGACCAGGTCGAGATGCGCATCCAGTCGTCCGAACAGCCGCCATGCGGTGTTGAGGTGCGCCAGCGCTTCCTGGTTGCGGCCCATCGCCTGGAAGAGCCTGGCCAGTTCCCGGCAAGCCTCTGCTTCACTGAGCACGGAGCCAGTCGCCACGGCCGTCTCAATCGCCGACCGGAGTCTCGCTTCCGCCAGCGCATGCCTTCCGGTCGCCCGGTAGACCATCCCGATCACCCGGTAGGCATCCGCCTTGTCGATCCGGGAGCCCAGGCGATCGAAGATCGCGAGCGCGGCCTCGGCGCACTCCCGCGCCGGTCCGTAGGACTGCCGTGCCAGGTGGACTTCAGCGTGGTTGAGCCGGCAGAGCCCCTGCAGATGCACATCACCGATCCGTTCAGCGATCCGCTCACTGGCCTCGTAATAGAACTCCGCTTCGTCCCACTCGAGCCGATCGGCGCTGATCATCGCCAGATTGTGATAGGCGATCGCGCACCCTTTTTCATCACCAGCAGCCTTGCAGGCATCGAGAGAGGAGCGGTAATGCACCAGCGCGGCGGCGTGGTCACCCTGAATCGTGGCGATGATTCCGAGGTTCTGTTCGATCCGGCTCCGCAAATCGGGCCGGTCACCCCCGAGCAGGAGCGCCTGCTGGAGCAGTTCGCGCGCCGGCCCCATGGCTCCGTGCTCGAATTCGAAGCCCCCGAGGGTATTCAGCGCCTCGGCGGCGAGCCCCCGATCGCCAAGCATGCGGGCCGTCTCGTGACTTCGACGACAGAGGGACCGGGACCGCTCCGGTTCGCTCCGGAGGTGGCAGAGCACACTCAGTCGGCGCAGCGCCTCGGCCAGAATCCGCGGTTCAGCTTCAAGATCGGCGAGGTGGATCGCGGTTTCGAATGCCGAGATCGCCTCGGTCATGCGCCCCGCACGCTCGTGCACCCGGGCCTCGGCGAGACAGTCGCCGGCGGAAGGCGGGGTCTCCGCCGCGTCTCCTACCCCGCCGAGTGTGCTGGCCCGCCGGACGACGGGCATGACTACCAGGCCACCGCGTAGCGGGAGAAGTGCTGCAGATCGGCACTCACCCGCATACGCAGCAAGTCGTCGCGGGAGAGCAGATAGCTCAGGATGCTGAGACCGTCGGTCGTGTAGGCCACCCGCTTGAGCAGCTGCAGCCTCGCCGCCGGGCAACTCGAGTAGTCCAGAGTGAGTGTGGCGTTCCGGAGGAAGTGCAGGCCCTCCGGCTTGAACCGGACCGAACTCACGAAGTCGGCTGGCGCCTCACCCGTGATTACCGTGGGCTGTGCCAGGGCACCCGCCGGGATGAACAGGAGGTGCTTGCCGATGTGCAGTGTTCCACCGGCGGGCCCCACCACCTGCTGGGTGTAGGCATAGGGCTGCAGCTGGCAGACGAGGAGTCCACTCAGCAGGGGCAGCTGCAGACTTGCCGCGGGTGCGGCGGGCGCCGCACTCGGCGCCGTGGTGGACTCCATCGAGGTACAGCTGCTGAGGAGCGTGGCTCCCAGCAGCACTGCAGCGATGGCTCCCTGAATTCGTCGCGAGCGCAGCATCGGGTTCTCCCAGTGTCTGACGGTGACAAGACTCTGCTCGCACCAGTGGCAACAGGGATGCCACGAACCGGGATTAACTGTCGAACTTTCTAACGCATCGCCTGATTCATGAAGATGTAAATACCTACTAAATAATGACTTACACGATCAGAATCCGACATTCAGGTGTGATTTTTCTAGACGGTGAATGAAGTGTTTTGCTGCCCGTGCGTGCCGGTTTGGAGGCCCCGGCAGGCGGGTCAAGATCGCAAACCGTCGCCACTGACCAGCAACAGTAGGGTTCCGACCACACCCAGCCCTGCTAGGTTTCCGCCACTCACTGCGAGCCAGCCAGCGACGCCTCTGCTTCGGGGATCGGTATGCCCTACTCCACTCTGCTCTACGACCTGCGCGACGGGATCGCCGTGATCACGGTGAACCGTCCCGACAAGCTCAATGCCCTCAACGACACCGTCATCGGAGAGCTGGGGGTGGCCATCGATGCGGCCAGGGACGATGCGGCGGTCCGCGCCGTCATCCTCACCGGCGCGGGCCCCAAGGCCTTCGTCGCCGGCGCTGATATCAGCGAGCTCTCGAGCCAGGGCCCATTCGAAGGCAAGGAGCGGTCGCTCCGGGGGCAGGCGATCTTCCGCCGATTCGAAGCCCTCCGGAAGCCGGTCGTCGCGGCCGTGAACGGATTCTGTCTCGGCGGTGGCTGCGAGCTTGCGATGGCCTGCCACCTGAGGATCGCGAGCGAAACGGCGAAGTTCGGGCAGCCTGAGGTGAAGCTGGGCATCGGACCCGGATATGGCGGCACGGTCCGTCTGCCACGCCTGATCGGCCGCGGACGGGCGATCCAGCTGCTGCTGACCGGAGAGATGATCGACGCGCAGGAGGCCTACCGGATCGGCCTGGTGAACCGGGTGGTCCCGGCGGAGCACCTGCTGGCCGAGTGCGAGAGCTTCCTCCGAACGGTGCTGGCGCAGGGGCCACTGGCCGTCCGGTGCGTCCTCGAGGCGGTGGATGCCGGATTCGAGATGACCTCCCAGGATGCCCTCCTGCTCGAAGCCAATCACTTCGGCCTGCTCTCCTCCACGGCCGACATGCGGGAGGGGATGACGGCATTCCTCGCGAAGCGGCGAGCGGACTTCTCGGGCCGATAGTCGCGCCTGCAAATCCCTCCTTGGGGCGGCTAAATTTGGCGATGCTTTCAGGCCGATTTCGCTGCCCCGTTTCCCGGATGATCGCCACGGTTTCCGTGGTGCTGGCCGCGGCGACCAGCGGCTGCGGGACCCGGGATCGCCTGATCTTCCCGGGGACCGGACCGAGCGGTGCGGGGCCGCACACCGTGATTGACCGGCCCCTTGGCGACATCACCGTTTCAGGCGATTCCGCCACCTTCTTCGTGACCGGATACAGCGTCGATCCCGACGGACTGGACTCGGTGTATTTCGAAACGGTGGGAGGGCGCTCGAGCTTCCAGCCCGAGGTGGTGGGCCGGGACTCGCTGCGTTTCGGGCTCCCGCTGACGACGGGGGGGCTGGCGGGCGACACGATTCTGCTTCGCTTCTTCGCCACCGACCGGCTGGGCAACCGGGGCGACACCGCCATCCGGCGCATCGCGGTCCAGTAGTGCGGGCGGCTCGGCTGACGGTCCGCGGCTTCCGGAATCTCGCGGACGCGGTGCTCGACGTTCCCGAGCCCGGGATGGTGCTCCTCGGGGCCAACGGCCAGGGAAAGACGAGCCTGCTCGAGGCGATCGCCTATCCGGTGCTGTTCCGGTCGTTCCGGACGTCGCTGGATGCCGAAGTCGCGCGTTTCGGCGAGGCGGGATTTCACGTCGGGCTCGAGTTCAGCAGGGATGGCCGGCGGCGGACGGTGGCGGCGACGTTTCGCCAGGCGGGACGCCGCAAACGGCTGGAGCTGGATGGTGCCCCGCTGGAGCGGCTGGTCGAGGGGGCGGGTATCTGGCTCGCGGTGGTGTTCGCCCCGGACGACGTCCGGCTCGCCTCGGGGCCCGCCGCGGCGCGGCGGCTCTTTCTCGACCGGACGCTGGCGCTGTCCGATCACGAGTACATGCGTGCGCTGGCCCGCTACCGCTCGGCGCTGGCACAGCGGAATTCGGCGCTCCGGCAGGGGCGCCCCGAGCTGGCGGCCGCGTTCGACCTGCCGCTCGCGCAGGCCGGGGCCGTGGTGGTCGGCAAGCGGGTCGCCTGGGCCGCGGCCCAGGCGGAGCGGTACACCCATACCGTCGTCAGTCTGGGGGAGCAGGGCGGGGAGGCGACGCTGACCTATCACGGCATCCCGGATCTCGCCGACGCCGGCGCCTGGCCAGAGCGCCTGACCCAGGCCGCAGCACGCGATGCCGCGCGCCGCATGACGACGATCGGGCCGCATCGCGACGACCTCGCGCTCCGGCTTGGCGAGCACGCGCTCCGTGAGTACGGCTCGACCGGTCAGCATCGGAGCGCGGCGATCGCGCTCAAGCTGCTGGAACTCGAGACGATCGAGGCAGCCACCGGCGCCTGCCCCGCCCTGCTGCTCGACGATGTCTTCGCCGAGCTCGATGGGGGGCGGCAGGAGCGTCTTGCGGGCCGGCTCTTCGCCGGCCGGTCGGCGCAGGTCTTCATCAGTTCACCGCGGCGGGAAGAGCTGCCGCCGGGTCTCGCGCTGCCGGTCTGGGGCGTGGAGGCGGGACGAGTCAGCCCGCCATGACCCCAACCCCGGGTCGCGGTCACGCACTGGCAGGATGAGATGAGAGAACGCAGTGGCGACTCCCGGCCGACCCCGCTCGCCGATGTGCTGCAGTCGTACATCAAGCGCGCGGGCCTGGTCCGGCGGATGGGACAGGCCGGAGTCATCGAGGAGTGGGCGGAACTGGTCGGACCGCAGATTGACTCGGTCACGGAGCCGGAATCGGTGACGCCGGAGGGGGTGCTGCGCGTGAAGGTAGCGACCGCGGCCTGGGCCTCCGAGCTCCAGCTCATGACCCCGCAGATCCTGGCGCGCCTCAACACGGGGCGCACGGGACGCATCACCGGTGTGCGCTGGCTGGCGGGAGGGATCGAGCCCAGCCCGGGCGGGAGCCGGTGGAAACGGCCGCGGTAACGGGAACCGCGCGCACGCGGGTGCGCGCTCACGAAGGTCCTCAACAGGAAGCGCAATGGCGAAGGAATCGGCGGGCAACGGCGACGAGCGGCAGTACGACGCGGGCTCCATCCAGGTCCTCAAGGGCCTCGAGGCGGTGCGCAAGCGGCCGGGCATGTATATCGGCTCGACCAGCGAGAACGGCCTGCACCATCTCGTGTACGAGGTCGTTGACAACTCGGTCGACGAGGCCCTCGCGGGCTACTGTGACACGATCAACGTCACGATCCACAAGGACAATTCGATCTCGGTGGAGGACAACGGCCGCGGCATCCCCGTCGACATCCACCCGGTGGAGAAGATGCCCGGGGTCGAGGTGGCGCTCACGGTCCTGCATGCCGGCGGCAAGTTCGACAAGGAGAGCTACAAGGTGTCCGGCGGGCTCCACGGCGTCGGCGTCTCGGTCGTCAACGCCCTCTCCGAGCGGCTCGAGGTGATCGTCAAGCGGGACGGGTTCAAGTGGCGGATGGCGTTCGTGCGGGGCCAGACGGTGAAGCAGCTGGAGAAGCTCGACAAGGCCAAGGAGACCGGCACCCTCGTCCGCTTCAAGCCGGATCCGGAGATCTTCACGGTCCTCGAGTACAGCTGGAGCACGCTCGCCGACCGGCTGCGGCAGCTCGCCTATCTGAACAAGGGCGTGACGATCACCCTCCGGGATGACCGGCCCGACGAAGCCAAGCACGAGACCTTCTTCGCCAAGGGCGGGCTCATCCAGTTCGTCGAGTGGCTCAACCGCAACAAGAAGCCGCTCCACCCCAAGCCGATCGCGTTCACCGTTACGAAGGACGATGTCGAGGTCGACGTCGCCATCCAGTACGAGGAAGGCTACAACGAGAACATCTTCACCTTCGTCAACAACATCAACACCCACGAGGGCGGCACGCACCTCACCGGCTTCCGCGCCGCCCTCACCAGGGCGATCAATGAGTTCGCCAAGCAGCAGGGTTCGCTGAAGAAGGAGGACTTCTCGCTCACCGGCGAGGACATCCGCGAAGGCCTGACCTGCGTCCTGCACTGCAAGGTGCGCGAGCCCCAGTTCGAGGGGCAGACCAAGACGAAGCTGGGCAACTCCGAGGTCGAGGGCGTGGTCAAGCAGGTCGTCTACGAGCAGATCCGCACCTTCCTCGACGAGAAGCCGGCGGTGGGCCGCGCGGTGATCGAGAAGGCGGTCAGCGCCGCGCGGGCCCGTGAGGCGGCCCGCAAGGCCCGGGACCTGGTGCGCAAGAAGTCCGGGCTCGAGGGCGCCGTCCTGCCCGGCAAGCTGGCGGACTGCTCACTCGACGATCCGGCGCTCTGCGAGATCTATCTCGTCGAGGGCGACTCGGCCGGCGGCAGCGCCAAGCAGGGCCGGGACCGGCAGTTCCAGGCGATCCTGCCGCTGCGCGGCAAGATCCTGAACGTCGAGAAGGCGCGCATCGACAAGATCCTCTCGAACGAGGAGATCCGGGCGATCATCACGGCCATCGGCGCCGGCGTGAAGGACGACTTCAAGCTGGACGACGTGCGCTATCACAAGATCGTCATCATGACCGACGCAGATGTGGACGGCGCCCACATCCGGACCCTGCTGCTCACCTTCTTCTTCCGGCAGATGCCCGAGCTGATCGACGCGGGCTACATCTTCATCGCGCAGCCGCCGCTCTACCGCGTCGCCCGGGCCAAGGAGGAGTTCTACGCCTATGACGAGAAGGAGCGCGACGATTACGTGAAGCGTCTGGCGGGGCCGGAGGGCAAGGGGAACGTCAACATCCAGCGCTACAAGGGCCTGGGCGAGATGAACCCCGGGCAGCTCTGGAATACCACGATGGACCCCGCGAAGCGGACCGTGCTGCGGGTGACGATGTCCGATGCGGTCGAGGCCTCCAAGCTCTTCGAGGAGCTGATGGGCGACGAGGTCGAGCCGCGCCGGCTGTTCATCGAGAAGAACGCGAAGTACGTCAGCAACCTGGACGTCTGACCGCTGCGGCAGCACACCGCCCGTTGAGCGAGGGGGTCGCGATCAGTCGCGACCCCCTCGTGGCGTTCCGGCTCCCGGTCCCCAGTCATCACCCTCGAAGCCGTCCTCGGGCCGCTGCTCCACGCCGAGGTCGCGGACCTCCCGTTCCGCCGCTTCGAGTTCGTCCAGATCGACCGGCTCGATCGCACCGCCATGGTCCGGCGCTTCACGCCTGCGAGGCATAATGAGCCAGAGCAGCAGCGCCGCCACAACGATCAGCGTGAAGATCACTGACATGGCGCGGGACCTCCGCCGGAATCACCCCGCATCAGAAGCTCTCCACGCCGGTCACGGTGACGCGGTGGGAGATCAGCGGCCGCTGCGGTTCCGGCGGGCCGAACCGGATCGCGTCCTCGAGGGCGCGCAGGCCGATCGCCGCGCCGGCCGCATCCCGTGCGAAGACCGACGCGATCGGCTCACCGCGGGCGACTTTCGCGCCCGGCCGGCCCGAAACGACGAAGCCCACACTCGGATCGATCGTATCACCGAGCGCCCGGCGGCCGCCGCCCATCGCCACGACGGCCACACCGAGGGGCCGGGGATCAACCGCTGCGATGGTTCCTGCGGCGGGGGCCTCGAACAGCTCGACCTCATTCGCCTGAGGCAGGAGGCCCGGGTCGTCGATGATCGCGGGGTCCCCGCCCTGCGCCGCGACCAGTTCGCGGAACTTCGCCTTGGCCCGGCCCGAGTCGAGCGCCTGCGTGACACGCCGGTTGGCCGCCGCGCGGTCGGCATCGGTGCCGGCCAGGACAAGCATCTCCACCGCGAGCGCGCGGGTGACGAGCATCAGATCCTCGGGGCCCCTTCCTTCGAGGGCGAGCAGGGTCTCCTCGATCTCCAGCGCATTCCCGATGGCCCGTCCCAGCGGCCGGTCCATCGCGGTGACCAGCGCCGAAGTTCGACAGCCATGCGCCTCGCCAAGGGCCACCATCGTCTGGGCGAGGGTCACGGCGGCCGCGGGATCGGGGAGGAAGGCGCCACTGCCCGCCTTCACATCGAGGACCAGCCCGGAGAGTCCCTCGGCAAGCTTCTTCGACATGATGCTGGCAGCGATGAGCGGAATCGACGGGACGGTACCGGTCACGTCGCGCAGGGCATAGAGGCGGCGATCTGCCGGCGCGATCGCCTCGCTCTGGGCGAACATGGCCACCCCGATCCGCCCGACCTGGGCGCGGACCTCTTCGAGGCTCAGCGTCGTCCGGAATCCGGGGATCGCTTCGAGCTTGTCGGTGGTGCCACCAGTATGGCCGAGCCCTCGTCCCGACATCATCGGCACGGCGATCCCGCAGCTCGCGACCAGCGGCGCGAGCACAAGCGAGACTTTGTCGCCAACCCCTCCCGTGGAGTGCTTGTCGACACGTGGGGTGGCAACGCCGCTCCAGTCGAGCGTCGCGCCGGACGCGAGCATCGCCTCCGTCAGCGCGACCAGTTCGGCCGGCTCCAGGCCGCGCCAGACGATCGCCATCAGCAGGGCGGCCATCTGGTAATCGGGAATCGCCTGGCCGACATACCCGGCCACGACATCGCGCCACTCGGCGGGGGTCAGGACACCGCCGTCACGCTTGCGCTCAATGAGCGGAGGGAACAGCATGAGGATTGTCTGGTATTATTGGGCCGGAGACAGAGTACCGAGCGGGTCAACTTATGCGGGAGAGCACCATGCGTCGAGCGTCACGATGGCTGACCGTTCTGCTGGTCACCGGGCTTGCCCCTTCCCTGGTGGCGCAGTCGGCGGAGGAACACATCCGCCTCGGCGTGGAGGCGCAGCTTGCTCGTGATCCAGCCGCGGCGCTCACGCATCTCGAGGCGGCACTCGCCAGTGACCCGCGGAGTTACGAAGCCCACTGGCGGGCGTCGGAAGTGCTCATGGACATCGGCAAGCAGACCCCCGACTCCGTGAAGAGCCCTGCGCGGGACTCGATCTACGCGCGGGCGGAGACCCTTGGACGGACGGCGACGGAGCTGAACCCGGATGGCGCCGACGGCCACTACGTGCTCGCGGCCGCGATCGGCCGGGCCTCACTGACCAAGAGCAGCAAGGAGCGGGTACATCGTGCCGCCGAGATTCGCGCGGAGGCACTGCGTGCGCTGGAGCTCGACCCCGATCAGCACAAGGCCAATCACGTCCTCGGCCGGTGGAATGCCGAGATCATGCGGCTGTCGGGGTTCACCCGTTTCTTCGCCAAGGCCTTCCTCGGCGGGAAGATCTTCGGCGCGGCGTCGTGGGATAGTGCAACGGTCTACCTGGACCGGGCGGTGGCGCAGTCACCGGAGAACATCTACCACCAGCTTGACCTGGCCGAGGTGCTGATCGACCGCGGCCACTACGCGGAGGCGAGGATCCACCTCAATCAGGTGGCGGGTCTGCCGGTCTACGACGTGATGGACCCGGTCTACAAGGAACGGGCGGCGTCGCTGACCCGGAAGATCGAAGGGAAGAAGGACAAGGACCGCTAGACGTCCAGCGCGTCCTCGACCCGATCCAGGCCCTGGGCGAGCCGTTCGCGCAGGGCCTCTTTCTTGTCCTTGAACTGCCGGCGCGCCTCATCCCGCGCCGAGGCCCATCCCCGCGAGGCGTCCTTCTTGATGGCCTTGGCTCGGCGCCGGATCAGGCGCCGGGTATCGTCGCCGGACGCCGGAGCAAAGAGGAGTGCGAGCCCGGCGCCCACGGCGGCGCCGACCAGCACGCCCGTCAGAAAGCTGGTGGTGTCGAACTCGCTCCCGGTGGGCAGGTCGTCTTCCAGATCTTCTTCATGCATGGTTCCACCCCCTGTCTGCCGGTAAGGTACCCCCGCTTGACCCCCCTTCGCCACGCCGCGACAATTCGGCAACCTCCACAGGCATCCCATGAGCACCACGGCCCTCACGACAGACGAGATCGAGCGCCTCCAGTCCCGCGTCCGCGAGCTGGAGCACGAGCGGAAGCACCTGCTGGCAGTCATCGAGATCCTGCAGGAGATCTCGGGCTCGCTGCACTTCGTCGACATCATGCAGTCGATCGCCCGCCGCCTCGGCGAGGCGTTCGGACTCGATCGCTGCTCGATCTTCCTCGCCGAGCGGGACGGGAAGACCGCCCGGCTCGTGGCGAGCTTCGAGGATCCGAGCATCCGGAACTACGTGGTCGACCTCGACCGCTACCCGGAACTGCGCCGGGCCCTGCAGCAGGGCGAGACGGTTTACATCCCGGATGTCGAGACCGACTCCACCATGGCCCACCTCAAGGGCTCCTTCGACAGCCGCAAGGTCCGCTCGATCACGGTGCTGCCGATCACCTGGCGCGGGGCGGCAATCGGCGCCATCCTGCTGCGCACCTTCCGCGACGGGCCCGCCTTCTCGGAATCCGACGTGCGCTTCTGTCAGGTGATCGCGAGTCTCACCGCGAAGGCGCTGCGCAATGCGCATCGCTTCGAGAAGCTCCGCCAGCGGGTGGGCGACAACAGCAGCAGCCGGGCGGTGGAGCGGGAGCGGGTCGCCCTGATCGGCTTCCTCCGCCGGCTGCTCGACGACTTTGCGGCGCGGGAGGGCCCGTGGAGCGAAGGGGTGCTCGCGCGGGCGAGCGCCGAGGAGATCGAGCGGCTGGTGGGGGTGGCCCTCACGGTGCTGCAGCAGGAAGCCGCGGCGCGGTAGGCGCGCGCGACCGTGCGCGTCTCCCGCGCCACGTCCAACTCGACCATGCCCGAATCACCCAAGCAGGAGATCGCGCGGCTGCGCGCGCTGATCGACGAGGCGAACCACGCCTACTACGTGCTCGACGCGCCGACCATGTCGGACCCCGAGTACGACCGCCTCATGCTGCGGCTGCAGGCGCTCGAGGCAGAGCATCCCGCACTGCGGACCGCCGACAGCCCGACCCAGCGGGTCGGGGCCGAACCGGCGTCCAGCCTTCAGAAGCACACCCACCTTCGCCCCATGATGTCGCTCGCCAACGCCTTCACCCCCGAGGAACTCGAGGAGTGGGAGGACCGGAATGCGCGCCTGACGGCGGAGGCACGCACCGGGGGCTACACCACCGAGATCAAGATCGACGGCTCCGCGGTCAGCCTCACCTATCGTGACGGCGTCCTGGTGAGCGGGGCGACGCGCGGCAATGGCCGGGTCGGCGAGCTCATCACCGAGAATCTCAAGACGCTGCCGGATGTCCCGCTCCGCCTGTCCGGATCGGGACACCCGCCGCTGATGGAGATCCGCGGCGAGGTCTACATGCCGCGCTCGGCATTCGAACGGCTCAATCGGGAGCGTGAGGCCGCGGGGGAACCGCTCTACGCCAACCCGCGGAACACCGCCGCCGGCAGTCTCAAGCTGCTCGACCCGAAGCTCACGAAACACCGTCGACTTCGGATGTACGCCTTTCATGTCGAAGTGATCGAAGGATCGCTGACCACCAGGAGTCAGTGGGAGGTGCTCGACCGGCTCGAGTCCTGGGGGTTCCCGGTCGAGCCGCATCGCAAGCGACACGGGGACCTCGCCGCGGTGCAGCGCGAGGCGATGCAACTCGAGAAGAAGCTCAAGCAGCTCCCGTTCGACGCGGATGGCGTCGTCGTCAAGATCGACCGGCTCGCCCTGCACCGGGAACTGGGCGACATCAGCGAACGCGAGCCGCGCTGGGCAATCGCACGGAAGTTCGCGCCGGACGTGGCGGTGACCCGGCTGCTCGACATCCAGATCAACGTCGGACGCACCGGAGCGCTCAACCCGTGGGCCATGCTGCAGCCGGTGGAACTCGGTGGTGTCACGATCTCGAGTGCGACGCTGCACAACGAGGACCTCATCGAGGCCAAGGACCTGCGGATCGGGGACTGGGTCGAGGTGATCCGCGCGGGCGAGGTGATTCCCCAGGTCGTGCGGTCGCTGCCGGAGCGACGTGAGGGCAACGAGCGGCCGTTCGTGATGCCCGAACGCTGCCCCCGCTGCGACACCCCGGCGGTGCGCGATCCGGAAGAGGCGATCCGCTACTGTCCCAACGCGTCCTGCCCGGGACGGATGCTCGAGGGGATCGTCCATTACGCCTCACGCGATGCGATGGACATCCGGGGCCTGGGCTACGAACGGGTGCGGCAGCTTCTCGCCGAAAAGCTCATCGAAAACGTCGCCGACCTGTATCAGCTCACCGTGGAGCAGCTGGTCGAACTGGAACGCTTCGGCGAGCAGTCCGCGTCCCAACTGGTGGCGGCGATCGAGGCCTCGAAGGCCCGTCCTCTCAGCGTGGTGCTCTTCGGACTCGGCATCCGGCACGTCGGGAAGACGGTGGCGCAGGTGCTGGCCCGGCATTTCGGCACCATGCCGAAGCTGGCGGAGGCCACGGCCGAGGAGATCGAGCATGTGCCGGGCGTGGGCGGCATCATCGCGGCGGCGGTCGTGGAGTTCTTCCAGACGGCGAGTAACCGGCGGCTGCTCGAACGGCTCAGCGAGAGCGGGCTCACGATGGTCGAGCCCCGTGCCGTCGCCACCGGCGGCCGGCTTGCCGGTCAGACGTTCGTGCTGACCGGGACCCTTCCGACGCTCAGCCGCCAGCAGGCCACGGAGCTGATCGAGCAGGCCGGTGGCCGCGTTTCCGGCAGCGTGAGCAAGAAGACGACGGCAGTGGTCGCGGGCGAGGAAGCGGGCAGCAAGCTGGACAAGGCGAAGGAACTCGGCATCGAGATCCTCGATGAGGCGGCGCTGCTCGAGCGAGGACGGGGATAGTTCCCTCCCCCCGCTTGCCCCATACGCCGCCGCCCCCTAACCTTCGGCCGTCCCTCCGGAGCGATCCTATGCCGACCGTGACATCCGCCGCGCCACCAGAAACCGTCCTCCTCAGCCGGCAGAGCATCCGCCACCTGCGGCAGGTGCTCGAGCGCGAAGCAGGGGGACAGGCTGCCACCTGGATGCAGGAAGCGGGCTTCGCCGGGGGTGAGGCGCTCTACGGGATCTACGCGGAGTGGCTCGCCGGACGGTTTGCGGTCAATCGCCCTTCGGCGCTGGATGTGCGGCACCTCGGTGAGACACTGTCGGGGTTCTTCCAGGAGAATGGCTGGGGCTCGGTGCGGGTGACGCCGCTGACACCGGCGGTGATCGCCATCGATTCAACGGACTGGTGGGAATCCGACCCCAGCTCGGGCGCCGCCTACCCGTCGTGCCACCTCTCCTCCGGCCTGCTCGCGGAGCTGCTCTCCCGGATCTCGGAGACCACGCTTGGGGTGATGGAGGTGGAGTGCCGCTCGCGAGGAGATGCGCACTGCCGTTTCCTGGCCGGGGCGTCGGAGACCCTGCAGATCCTGTACGATCGCATGGCCCAGGGATCCAGCTATCTCGAGGCGCTCGGCGTTCGCGCCTGACATGTGCGCGTATAACGTCCGCAAGAGCGGGAAGGTCGATTACGATCCCGCGACGGGCACCGACCGGACGCTGAACCGGTTTCGGGAGGTTGGTGTCCTCCTGTTCGGCGCGGCCCTGATGTACTGCGTCTACTGGCTGGTGCGACGCTTCCTCTTCTAGAACACCGAGACGCCGTCGACCACCACCGTCGGGGTCGATCGGCTCCCCACCCACAGCGCATCGCGTCCCACGGCAAGCACCCGGCCGAGCAGGTCGTGGGCGTTGCCGGCGATCGTCACCTCGGGCAGCAGGCCCGTGATCTCACCGCCCTCCACCCGCCACGCCAGGGCAGCACGCAGCGCGAAGGTCCCCCCGATCAGGTTGGCCTGCCCCGACGGCCTGAGACGCTCGATCAGCACCCCATCCCCGACCGCGGCGAGCAGCTCCTCCCAGCTCGAGTTGCCTGGCTGCAGCAGCAGGTTGGAGTATGCCGCCTGCGGTTTGCCGAAGACGGAGCGGCGGCCGTGGCCGGAGGGGGAGGCCCCCACCCTGCCGGCGGTCTCGAGATCGTAGATCATCGCGTCGATTTCACCAGCGACCACCAGCGGCAGATGGCGACTGACGACGCCCTCGTCGTCGATCGGCCGGGAGCCCGGGCGCCCATCGATGAGCGGGTCGTCGTGCAGCGTGATGAGTTCGCTGAAGGCGCGCGCGCCGCGGCGGCGTGCCAGCGGCGAGCCGCCATGCAGCGCCGCCTTGCCGATCAGCGCCTGCTCCACCGGGGTGAGCAGGACCGGCATCGCGGTCGGGAGGAAGGCGGCCCGCTGGCGGCCGGGGGCGATCTCCGCCTCCCGTTCGGCCCAGGCCAGCCGCTGCCGCACCATCGTGACCAGCTGTTCGAGGTCGGGCAGACCGGGCAGGTCGGCCCCGGCGAGGGCCCCCTCGATGGCGAGCTGCCGCGCCTCGCGACTGCGCCGGGCGCTGAGGCGGAGCATCACGAGCGAGACGTCGTAACTCGCGTCGACGCCCAGCGTGTTCGCCACCCGAACGGAGCCGAGCGAGCGGGAGATCGTCAGCGAGAGGTCGGCGCGCTCGGCGCCGAGCCGGTCGCGGACCAGGGTCCCGAGGGCGACAAGGTCGGACACCGTCGCGGACGCGGCGCGGGGATAGTGCGTCACCACGGCGGGGAGCTGGACGGGACGCGGGAGCGTGAGCACCGCAAGTTCGCCCACGCGCGAAGACTCCAGGGCGCGATCGAGCAGTTCGCCAGCGTCCTCGGTCGTCGTCCCGGCGATGCCCACCTTCCCTTCGGAGACGACGCGGAGGTTGACGCCGTGACTGGTCGCGGTCGTCGCGCCCGAGAGGCGCCCGCCGGCGAACTCGAGCGTCGTGGTCTCATCGGTGCTCAGCGCGGCATCAGCCATCGTCGAGCGCCGATCGGCCTGCTCGATCAGCGTCTGGATCATGCCGCGTCTCCGCCGACGGAGACACCGTCGATGCGGATGTGTGGCGCCCCCTCGGAGACGGGCAGCCGGCCGCCGTCGCCCCGGCTGCAGCCGCTCGCGAGGTGATTCCAGCGGAAATCGCCCGCCACGGCATCCACGCGTGACAGCGTCTCGACCACGTCTCCGGCGATGACCAGGGGTTTCACCATCTCGGCGAGGTGCCCGTCGCGGATCAGCTGGCCCCAGCCGGTGGTGAGAGAGAACCGGCCGAACTGCGACTCACCAGCCATGGCGTCACTCACGTACACGCCGTAGCGGATGCCGCGGATCAGGTCTTCGAGGGTCCCGCGGCCGTTGGCGACGTAGGTATTTGTCAGGCGTGCTCCCGGCGCCCGGCGGAACGACCCCGCGCGCGCATTGCCGGTCGGGCGGGTGCCCGCGCGACCCGCCGTTTCGCGCGTATGGAGCCGTCCGATCAGCACCCCGTGCTGCACCAGCAGGGTGTTCTGGGTCGGCGCCCCCTCGTCGTCGAACGCCTGCGACCCGGTGAGACTCGAGGCACTACCGTCGTCCCCGACGGTGAGGAGATCGGACCCCACCCGCTGGCCCAGACGCAGGAAGTCGGAGCCGTCGGCGGCGCTGAGATGCCCGATCGTCTGGTGGATCAGCGCCCCGACCGCACGGGGGTCGAGGATCACGGGCATGACGCCGGCCTTCACCCGCGGAGCGCTCAGCAGATTGATGGCGCGGCGCGCAGCGGTACGGAAGAGGTGATCGGCCTCCTGGACCGACCGCCAGCCACCCCGCACGGCCCAGGATTCGAACGCCCGCTCGAGGAAGCTCTCCTCCCGCGCGACGGCGCCCGCCGCGAGACGAACCTCCGGGCGGACGTCGTAGACCATGAGCCCTTCGGAGGTGGCGATCCAGCGCTCCGAGACACGATCCTCATAGGAGGCATGCGAGTCGACGATCCGACGGTCGGTCGCGAGCATCTCCTGATTGAGGCGCTCGAGGAGCTGCCGCTTCTCGGCCAGGGGAATGGCGCGGACGTCCCCGTCGGTGTCAGCGAGGTGTTCCGCGGTCCGGACGGGAATGTCGGCGAGCCGCACCGGCTGCTCGACGTGGACGGCGAGCGAGAGTTCGTGGGCGCGCGCGACCATGGGCCGCAGCGCATCGACCCCGGTAAAGCTCGCGACGCCCCACCCCCGGCCACGGTTGAGGCAGCGGACGATCCCCCCGACGTCGCGCCCCGTGGTCGCACCCTCCAGCCGGCTGCCCCGGAAGGCGATGGCGGTGGCCCAGTTCCGTTCGAGCCGGATCTCGGTGTGGTCGGCGCGCGAGGAGCGAAGCGCGTCGCTGAGAAGGTTCTGCAAGCCTTAACCGTTCCCCTTGAGCCACTGGACGTAGTCCGGCCGCATGACCAGCTCGCCGTTCTCGATGATCTCCCGGTCCCAGGGCAGGATGATCAGGTTCTCGGTCTCGAAGGCATGGAAGTCCGGGATATATGATCCCGTTTTGAACGAGACGGCCGTCCGTACCTCTTTCGGCTTGAGGGCCCGGACCTCGTTGAGCGCCAGCTTGAAGGTCGAACCGGTATCGCAGGTCTCATCCACCAGGAGCACCCGGCGCCCCTTGATGCTCGGCGGCGGGCCGGTCACGAGGATGGGCTCGCCACCGTCATCGCGCCGGGTCACGGCCATCGAGGAGAATTCCGCCTGGAGAATCGAGGCGACGACCACACCGGGGATGACTCCTGCCTTGGCGATCCCCAGCACGACCTCCGGTTCGTAGGCACGTGCCACCTTGAGCGCGAGGGCACGGCAGATCTCTCCGAAGAAGGGCCAGTCGACCTCGAGGACGCCGCGGGGCTGCGAAGAGGGTTGTGCGCGCTTCATGTCATGCCTGTCTGCTGGGGCGCGGCGGTGAGATGAATGCCGCTGTGACGAAAGCTACCGGCTCACCGGCCCCCCTTCAACCACGTTGCGGCCCCCTGAGGGCGGGGCTATCTTAGCGTCAACTCCCCCCTCTGATCCGCGAGGATGTTGTCCCGCAATGAGTTTCTGGCGGTCCTTGTTCGGCGGCGCCAAGTCGGAAAAACTCCAGCCGCAGCGCCTCGACTATCTGAATGAAGCCCTGGCGCTCGAGCGTCAGGGCGATTACGAGGCGGCCCTCACCTCGTACCGCCTCGCGATGCGCGACAACCCGAACGATCCGCGGATCCTGCAGAACATGGCGATCGCGTTCACCAAGACCGGTCAGCAGGACGAGGCGATCCGGCACTACCGCCGGGCCCTCGCGCTGGACGACTCCCTGGTGGGCGCGCATTACGGGCTGGCCTTCCGCCTCAAGGAAAAGGGCGAGGACGGCGAGGCGGCCGAGCACCTGCGGTCGTTCCTGGCTCGCCCGCCCAAGGGCCCCGATGCCGAGCGCTGGATCCGGCACGCGGAGGCCACGCTGCGAGAGCTGGAGGATGGTACCGCGACGGACCCCGAGTGACACGAACCGCCTGGTGCGCCGCGCTGGCGCTGCTCGCCGGGTGCAGCAATGCCTCGGCACCGAAGGGTGAGCCGGTCACGCTCGAGCTCCAGATCCCCGTGCCACCCGTGGTCGAGCAGAACGACACGCTGCAGTTGCGGGCCCGCGCGCTGGATGTGAACGGCGACAGCGTCGCGGCCACGATCGTGTGGCGCGCCGCCGATACGACGCTCATCCTGGTGGACTCGACCGGGCGGATCACCTCGGCGCTCTCGTCCGGCACCGGGCGGGTGCAGGCGGTGACCGGCTCCCTGTACTCGACGCTGACTCAGCTCACGATCCGGCCGCGCTCAGATACCCTGGCACTGACCTCCGCACTGACGGACACGGTGCCCGGCACGGACACCGCCAGCGCGTTCCTGGGCAGTTCGGTCCTTTCGTTCAATCCGGTCGGGGGCGTCCTGGACAACCGGGTGCTCTACGAAGTGGTCGACACCGTCGCCGCGCTCGGCACCGTGCGATTCGCGGGGGGCGGTCTCTCCCAGCGGATCGCGACGCTCTCCAGCGGGGCGGTCCCGACGACGGTCTCGCTCCGGAAGGTGCCGGGGGCCACACCGCCTGACACCGTACTGGTCCGCGTCAGTGCCACCCGCCCGAGCGGGACGCCAGTGCCCGGTTCGGGACAGATCTACACGATCCTGTTTCAGTAGCTCCGCAGGCCGCTCCCCGGTCCTGCCGGTCCCTCCCATTCCGGAGGCAGCATGTCCGTCCCGCGTACGCTCAACGAAATGTTCTTCGGCGGGCTCGAGCGCGCCGACCGGCGCCCGATCGCCATGCGCGGCAAGCCGCGCGGTGCCACCGCGTGGAAGGAATACTCCTATCCCGACGTGGAGGACCGGGTCCGCTGCCTCGCCGCCGGCCTCAGGGAACTCGGGGTCGCGACCGGCAGCAACGTCGCGATCCTCGCCGAGAACCGGCCGGAGTGGGCGTGGATCGACTTCGCCTGCCTGACGATTCGCTGCGCCGACGTCCCGATCTACCCCACGCTCCCCGCCGGCCAGATCTCCTACATCCTTCGCGACTCCGGTTCGGTCGCGATCGTGGTGTCGACCAAGGAGCAGCTCGCGAAGATCCTCTCGATCCGCGACCCGGATGTCACGCCGGCGCTCCGGCACATCATCGCCATCGACGACGACGCCACCGGTCCGGGCGTCATGCCCTTCGCCGACCTGCTGGAGCGCGGGCGCCGCGCCCTCGACCGCTACCCGCGCTGGCGCGAGGAAGCGCTCGACGCGGCCCCGGACGATCTGGCCACCCTGATCTACACCTCAGGCACGACGGGCGACCCGAAGGGCGTGATGCTCACCCACGGGAATCTCTGCTCGAACGTCATCGGCGGGCTCAAGTCACTCGACCTGCGGCAGGACGATGAGTGCCTCTCGTTCCTGCCGCTCTCGCACGTCTTCGAACGGATGGCGGGGCACTACTGCATGTGGCAGGCCGGCGCGCTGGTCAACTACGCGCAGGGCATCGACACCGTCCCGAGCGACATGCTCGAGCGGCGCCCGACGGTGCTCCTCTCGGTGCCGCGCCTCTACGAGAAGATCTTCGCCAAGACGCTCGAAGGGGCCGCCTCCTCGCCGGTCAAGCGGAAGATCTTCGACTGGGCGCGCGCGGTGGGCGAGAGCTGGGCGGACTACGTGCTCGCGAACAAGCCGGTCCCCGCCCTGCTCGGCGTGAAGAAGTCGGTCGCGGACTCGCTGGTCTTCAGCAAGCTGCAGGCGAAGACCGGCGGGCGCATCCGTTTCTTCGTCTCGGGTGGCGCCCCGCTGTCGGCCGAGATCGCGAAGTTCTTCTTCGCGGCCGGCCTGCCGATCTACGAGGGGTACGGGCTGACCGAGACCTCCCCGGTGATCACCGTCAACTGTCGGCAGGCGGTCCGCATGGGCACGGTGGGCCGGCCGATCGAGGGGGTGACGGTGAAGATCGCGCCGGACGGCGAGATCCTCACCAAGGGGCCGAACGTGATGAAGGGCTACTACCGGAAGCCCGAATCCACCGCGGAGGTGATCGACGCCGAGGGGTGGTTCCACACCGGCGACATCGGGCTGGTCGATGCCGACGGCTTCGTGCGCATCACCGACCGGAAGAAGGACATCATCGTCACGGCAGGTGGCAAGAACATCGCCCCGCAGCCGATCGAGAACCGGGTGAAGACCAACCCCTTCATCCTGAACGCGGTGATGATCGGCGACAAGCGGAAGTTCCCGGTGATGCTGGTCGTGCCGAACGTGGAGGCGCTCAAGGACTGGGCGGCGACCCAGCAGCTCTCCTTCCCCGACGACGCGGCGCTCTGCGCCAGTCCGGAGGCGTGCGACAAGATCGAGCGGGAAGTGAAGAAGGCGCTGCGCGACCTGGCCCAGTTCGAGATGCCGAAGAAGGTCGTGCTCATCCAGCGGGACTTCTCGATCGAGACCGGCGAACTCACGCCCACCCTCAAGGTCAAGCGGCGGATCGTGGAGAAGAACTACCAGAGCCAGATCGAGGCCGTGTACGCCGAGCCGAAGGGTGGCGGGCACGACATGTAGACGGAGCGCGGAGGGGCGGCCCTGGGGCCGCCTCTAGCGCCGAACCCCGACCCACCACCCGTCGGCCTCCCCCAGCAGTTCGAATCCCTCCATCGCCGGCGCCGGCCCCCGCCCGGTCGCACGCAGCCCGGGCAGCACCGCTCGCACGGCGTCTGCCTGCCAGCGCGGATCCCGGTCGGCGAGTTCCCCGACCACCACCCCGCGCAGCGAGCGAGCCTTGAGCGGCACACGCCGGGCATGCACCACACTGATCGAGGGTGACGGAGCCATCGGCTCCGTGGGATTGATCGCGATCAGGTGGACGCCGGGGAGCATCCCGGCGAGATCGGTGGCGGCGCGGGCCGCTTCGCCGATCAGGCCGACGTAGCCGCCGGGCCCTTCGAGACCGAGAAAGGCGAGCAGCGCGGGAGCGGGGACGCCGCCCGGCGGCGGGTCGGACGGCGCGCCGGGAGCGGGGCCGAGATCGAGGATACCATTCTCGATCTGGTATTCCGCCTGACAGACAGGGCAGCCGAGCGTCCCGTAAAGCACCCGGCGCCCGTCCATCTGGCTCGGGAGGAGCACCAGGAAGGACTCGTCGTGGTCGGCGACGCAGCGCAGATGGTCGGTGAGCTCGATGAACATGGGGTACGATCCCGGGCGGAATCCCGCCGGGGCCTCGCGCTACGGCCGGAACACCACCCAGGTGAGCTTCCCGGCCTCGATGGTCACCCGGCGGAAGACCTTCTTGCCTGCGATTTCGGTGCCGATCACATAAGTCCCGGGCGGCACGTCCCCGACCGCGAAATGCTCCCCGTAGAGCGGGTGCGGGTGGGCCTTCTCCCCGTACGTCTCGGCGTAGGACAGGGGCGTCTCCACCGGCTCGGTCTTGATGATGCCGTAGATGCGTGCCTGCGGAAGCGGCTTGCCCGCGGCATCGAAGACCTGGCCCGCGAGAACGCCGGTGCCGGGCAGCGGCTCGATCCACAGCTCGGGATTGGTGGTATAGGCCGGGAACTTCTCGAGCGAGTCGACGACCTGACTGACGTCGTCACCCGGCGCGGCGTGGACTTCGAGATGCAGGTGATCGTTGGTGGCCCGGCCGGTATTGCCAACTCGCGAGATGACATCGCCGGCGGCGACCCGGTCGCCGACCTTCACCTTGAGCGACGAATTGTGGTAGTACACGCTGAAGATGCGCAGCGGGCCGGCGGGGCCGGCCACGACGCTGTCGTGCCGGATCGCCACCGTCAGCGCCCCCTGCTCCGCCGGCCCCGCATAGACCACCTTCCCGGCGCCGATGGCCATAACAGCGGTACCATCCGGATTGTTGAACTCGACGCCCTGGTGCTGCTGGAAGTTGCCACCCATCGTCGAGCCATAACGGTAGGTCTGATCGATGTACGGATTGTCCAGCCGGTCGATCGGGCGATGGAAAAAGGTCGTCCGGAGGGCCCGCGGCTCGTCACCGGACTTCACTGCCCGCCGCAGGCAGGGCAGCGTGTCGCTCAGCGGACGCAATCCGCAGGGCGTGCCGCGCCAGGGTCGGCCATCGAGCAGGAACCGGTTCCGGGGCACGAAGGCGGCCGACGCGACCGGCTCCGAGGACCAGGTGCCGGCCGTGTTGACCAGGCGCTCATTGCCCTTCAGCGTGGTGACGAGCACACCGCGTCGATCGAGGCCGATGCGCCGGACGTACTCGTTCTGCAGCAGCGTGAGGACGGTGTCGGCCGGTCCCTTCGCGGCGGGGCCGGTGCCGTCTTCGATCGCGACCCAGTGCGCGCCGTCGTCGGTCGTCATCTGGATGCCGTCGGCGGTCGCGACCCACGTCGTGTCGCCCCGCGTCACGATGCCATCAGGCGCGACGTACTGCCACTCCGGCCCGAGCTGAGTGAAGGTCCAGTTCTTCCAGGTCGCGCCACCATCCAGGGAGAGCCCCCAGCCGTTTCCCACGGTCCCATACCAGATTTCGCCGCGATTGCCGAATCCGAAGGCGTGGACGAAGTCCCACGAGATGCTGGTCGCGGTGGAATCGTGGCGGATCCGTTCCCAGGCCGTCGCCTTCGGCTTGAGGCGGAAGATCCCCTGTCCGTACGTGCCGACCCACAGGCTTCCCTCCGGATCGCGCGACACCGAGAGCACGTGGACGCCCCAGCCCGAGGAATCGGGAAGCGCGGGGAGCGATTGCGCCTGGAGCCGGTGGAGCGGACTGAGGGTCGGGAGCCCGAGGACGAGGAGCGCGAGGGCGACACGGAACCAGCGAGGTTGTACTCGGAGCATGACGATCACGGCGATTCCTTACCGCTCACGGTTGGCCGTCGATGGGATTGGGAGAGAGTCGGAGCCACTCCACGGTCGCATGGGCCGGCCGGGTGGCCACGAAGCGCACCGCGTCCGCCACGTCGGCGGGACGGAGCATCAGCGCGCGGCGGAGAAATCCGGGGCGTGCATCGGGGTCGAACGGATCCCAGATCGGCGTGTCCACCGAGCCGGGCGAGACGAGGGAGAAGCGGACACCGGTACCGCGATACTCGGCGGCGAGGGACTCGTGCAGGCCGCGCACCCCGAACTTGGTCGCCGTGTACGCGCTGTTGTCGGGATAGCCCACGTGGTCGCAGGTGCTGCCGATGGTGATGTGGATGCCACTGCCCGCTGCGCGCATCGCGGGGAGCAGCCCCTGCGCGAGGACGTACGGGGCCCGGAGATTCAGCGCGTAGTGCTGATCGAGATCGGCGGGCTGGGTGCTCTCGAAGGGCTGCAGCAGGAAGAGTCCGGCGTTCTGCACCACGATTGCGGGCGTCCCCCACTCCCCGAGAATCCGGGTGGAGCAGCGGACGATCTCGGCGACGTCGCCGAGGTCGCAGCGCAGGTCGCGGAACGGTCCGTCGGTCCGATCGGTGAGGCTCCGGGCGAGCCGCACCACCGTCGCCCCGTCATCAGCGAGCCCGCGGGCGATCGCCTGGCCGATGCCGCGCGAGGCACCGGTCACGATGGCCAGCTTTCCTTCCAGGGTCTTCATTCGCCACCACGTCCGTAGACCAGCCGCAGGAACTCCTCCCGGGTACGGATGTCACTCCGGAAGATCCCGCGCACGGCGCTGGTGACCGTCCGCGAGTTCTGCTTCTCGACACCCCGCATCGCCATGCAGAGGTGGGTCGCCTCGATGAGGACCCCGACGCCGTGCGGCTCGAGCACGTCCATGATCGCATCCGCGATCTGGTCGGTGAGCCGCTCCTGGACCTGCAGGCGACGGGCGAACACCTCGACGATCCGCGGCAGCTTGGAGAGCCCCACGATCTTGCCGTTGGGGATGTACGCCACATGGGCGCGGCCGAAGAACGGCAGGATATGGTGCTCGCACATCGAGTAGAGTTCGATGTCGCGCACCAGGATCATGCTGTTGTGCTGCTCCTCGAAGAGGGCATCCCCCACGGCGTCCATCACCGAGAGCCCGTACCCGCGCGTCAGCCAGCGGAGCGCCTTCTCGACCCGCTCCGGGGTCTTGGAAAGACCCTCGCGATCGGGATCCTCGCCGAGGGCGCCGAGCATGTGACGCACCTCCGCCTGGAAGGAGATGGTGCGTGCCTTGGCGATCTCAGCGGCCGTCATAGTCGACATAGTTCCGCGGGGTCTCCCAGAGACGGATGCGCAGCAGGCGGCCGGCCGGGATGGACGGGGCGAGCACGCTCCAGCAGTACACGGCAATATTCTCCGCGGTGGGGATGACGTCGCGGAAATGCGGTACGTCCAGATTGAGGTTGCGATGATCGAGGTGGGCCAGCAACTTCTCCTCGGCCAGCCGCTTCAGTACGTTGATATCGATCACGTACCCGGTCTCGGGGTCGACCTCCCCCTCGACCGAGATGTCCATCTCGTAATTGTGGCCGTGGTAGTTCGGGTTGGCACAGACCCCGAAGACCCGGGTGTTCCACTCATCGGAGCGCGCCGGGTTGAAGAGCCGGTGCGCTGCATTGAAGTGCATCCGGCGGGTGACACTCATGGTCGGCATGCCGACATTCCATTCCAGGGTTCGGTTGAATGGAAGATGACCGGAGCCGTCGCTCCGTCAAGGATGAGTAGTCCAGCCTTGAACAAAAGGGGGCACCGGCCCGCTGGCCGGTGCCCCCGGGAATGGCAGGGCGGCGCCGAAGAGGTTTATTGAAGCCCGAAGAAGAAATTGCGGCGCCCTCACCGCAACATCTGCCTACCCCCGTGGGGCGTGACATCAGTCGCAGTATCTGGGCCCTTCAACGGACCTGTTGGCTCAATAACGGAGTTCCTCGACACCGCTTTCGATTTCGAAGATAGGACCTCGTTCCGTCACCGTCAACGCGCAACATCCGGAACTCGCATGCCACTGCCGCTGCTCGGCGCGATCGTCGCCCTGGTTCTGTGGATCGTTCTCGTCTTCATCTTCCCCCTGGGCCCCGCCGGCGCCGTGGTCCACCTGCTCCTCGGGGTCGCCGGCGCCCTGTTCGTCCGCTGGTGGGCCCTCAAGCCGGGGAACGGCAATGCGTGAGCGCGGCCGGAGCGATTCCGGCCGATGGACGGAACGCGCCGGAGCCGCGCGCTCATGACGGACAGCGCGCCGAACCGGGATCTGCTCCCCGCCCTGCTGGCAGGGATGCTCTACCTCCTGCTGCTCGTGACCCTGCGCGACATCCTCGTGCCCCCGCTGCTGCTGCCGCTGGTGATCGTGGCCCTCTGGCCGCTTCGGGCTCGCGCCGGCATGCAGACCGCCATCGGGATTGCCGTCCTGCTCACGCTCTTCTGGGCGCTCAAGCTGTACGGCGGACTGCTCGGCCCATTCCTGCTGGCGCTCGCGGTCGCGTATCTGCTCTCGCCGCTGGTCGCCACGCTCGAACGCCGACGCGTCCCCCGCGGGGTCGCGATCCTGCTCGTCGCGGTGCCGCCGGTCGCGGCGTTCATCGCGCTGCTCCTGCTCGCGGGCCCGCAGCTCTGGGCCCAGGCCGGCGCCGTGGTGAGCGCGATGCCCCGCTTCGCCACCACGCTGCTCGAGTTCCTCGACACCCTCCGCGGTCGCCTCGAGTCGCTCGCCTTCCTGAGCAGCGCGCAGCGCAGCTGGCTTCACGACCTTGACGCGGCGCAGCTCTCGGCGCTGCTGCAGGAGAACGCCGATGGTCTGCTGCGCGGTCTGGCGGAGTGGGGCCTCGCCTTCCTCCGCCAGCTCGGCACCCTCGTGGGCTTCCTCGGCTATCTCGTCGTCACTCCGGTCGTGGCGTTCTACCTCCTGCGCGACTGGCAGCCGCTGCTGCAGTTCCTCGAAGGACTGATTCCCCCTGCCCGCCGCCCACCCGTGGTGGCGTTCATTTCGGAGTATGACGAGGCGCTGGGCAAGTTCTTCCGCGGACAACTCATCGAGGCGATGCTGGTGGGCGTGCTGACCGGCGGCGGGCTCGCGATCCTGGGCGTACCGAGCGCGCTGCTCCTGGGCGTGATCGGCGGGCTCTGCAACCTGGTGCCGTACATCGGGATCGTGATCTCGATCCTGCCGGCCCTGGTGGTCGCGCTCACGATGCCGGCCCCCATCGACGGGCTGCTGCGGGTCGCCGGGGTCTATCTCGTGGTGCAGTTCATCGACGGGTCGGTGACGGGGCCACGCATCGTCGGGGGATCGGTGGGGCTGCACCCGGTCGTGACGATGCTGGCGCTGGCATTCGGCGGGGCGGTCCTGGGCTTCGCGGGACTGCTGCTCGCCGTGCCCCTCGCGGTGCTCTTCAAGATGCTCGGTGCGCGGCTGCTCACCCGGTACCGCGCCTCGACGATCTACGCAGGGGCATCGGGCGCGGCATAGTCCCGCCTCGGATCAGATCTCCCAGTTCGACCAGACGACCGCGCCCGCGGCGACCGGCGGTTCCCCCGCCCCCGCGAGCGTCATCCGCAGATCGGTCCAGTGGGCGCGGTAGCCGAGATTGATGAGCTTGAGATAGGCATCCCCGAATGCCGTCTGGCACCGCACACTCACCCGCCGGATGTCCGCCGCGAGAGCCGCCGCCTCCGTCGCCGCGACCAGACGTTCAAACACCTCCGCGTCGCGTGCCACCAGTTTGAGAATCCGGAGCTCGTCCTGAGGCCGTCCCGCCGCGAGGGCCGCGGTATGATAGAGGGCGAAGCCGGCGAGTTCGTTGTCCTCGTCGCGGAGCAGCAGCGTGTCCCCGATCCGCAGGTCGGCGGTGGTGGCGAGTTCGCGGGTGAAGTCGGTCCCGGACAGCAGCCGCTGGGTGAGATCGCGGCAGGCCCGCAGCCGATCGGCACGAGCGGGGCCGGCCGTGGACAGCACCTCGGGGTGGAGCGCCGGCCGGCGGGCCAGGTCGCGCACCAGGGTGATTGTCAGGTGCCCGGGCACGAAGCCGAGCCGGCTGTAGAATCCGATGTTCTCGATGGTGCGTGGCATCGTCTCGAGGCCGATCGTGCGGGCCCCGCGATCCCGGAGCCAGCTGATGCCGGCGTTGAGCATCGTCTTGCCGAGCCCGGCTCCCTGGCGGTCTGGCCGGACGGCGAGCGGCCCCATCCAGCCCTCCCGACCCGAGAGGTGCACGATGTTGAATCCGCAGAGCTCGCCGTCGGCATCGCGCCACACCATGGCACCCTCGCCCGCATCCTCCAGCGCATAGCGCCAGATCGCCGGATTCAGATGCGGGACCCGCACGCCGCTCATCCCGTCGCGGCGATAGCGATCGGTGAATGCCTCGGAGAAGATCCGGTTCAGCGGCTCGACATCACGTACGGTCGGCCGCTCGGGACCGTACACCTCGCGGTCAGGCAGCCAGGCCATCGGCCACCCCCAGCGCTTCATCACGCACCCGCGCGGCGCCCTTCTCGACATCGAAATCCACCCGGATCACCCGGTCGAAGCCCTCGCGCACGCTGTCGATGTGGGTGATGAGGATGACCTGCGGGAAACGGTCGGCGAGACTCCGGAGCAGGTCCATCACCGAGGCACGCCGTTCCTCGTCGAGCGAGCCGAAGATTTCGTCGAGCACCAGCAGGGACAGCGGCTGCCCGGCGCGATCGGCGATCATCTGGCTGATCGCCAGGCGGAGGGCGAGATTCGCGACATCCTCCTCGCCGCCGGAGATCACCGGCTTCGGCTCCCCCGCCTCGATGATGGTGGCGACGTAGTCCTCGTCGAGTTCGAGCTCCGGATACCGGCCGTTGGTGAGATCGCGCAGGAAGCCGCTGGCGATCTCGGAGAGATCCGGACGGAGCTGGAGGTTGAGATCGGTGCGCAGATCGGTGAAGGCGCGATCGAGCTCGTTGTACAGCGCCAGCTCTCGCGCCGTCTTCCGTGCCTCCTCCTCGCGCCGGGCCCGTTCCTCCCGGCGCTTCGCCACCGCCTGGACCCCTTCCTCCGCCGACTGGCACTCGGCCCGGGCCCGCACGATGGTCATCTCCGCCTCCCGCTTGGAACGATCGGCGGCCTCCCAGGCCTCCCGCGCGGAGTGGAACGCGGTCTCGCTGTACCCCAGCAGCGCGAGCTGTTCGCGCAGCGCAGTCACCTGTGCCTCCCGCTCGCTCAGCGTCCGTTCGGCCAGTTCCGCCTCCCCCACCAGCGCCTCGGCACGCTCGGCGGCCGCCTTGAGCCGCTCCGCCTGCAGCGCGAGGGGATCCAGTTCGGTGAGCTGGCGCCGCACCTCGGCGTGACGATTCGGGTCGTAATCGCGGGGCCCCTGCGCCGCCGTCAGCTCGAGTTCGCCGATCCGCGCCTCGAGGCGAAGCTGTTCCGCCCGCAGGGCGGGACCCTCCTGCGCCTGCGCCTGCAAACGGCCGAGCTGCCCGGTCGCCTCCGTCAGCAGCTTCTCCGCCTCCTCGCGCTGCCGCTCGAAGTCGCGCAGCTCGTTCGGCTCCACCTGGAGCTGTTCGACGCGGGACTTGAAGTAGTTGCCATTGAACTTCACGTCCTCCAGCTGCCGGTCGAGGATGCCGACGACGTTCTCGTATTCGGCTCCCAGCGGACGGGCGCAGGTGGGACAGATGCCGTCGGCCCCCGCCTTCGTGATCCGGTCGAGCTGCTCCTTGAGATCCTTGTACTGGTCCCGGAGCGCCACGAGCTTGGTCTTGGCATCCTGGAGGTCCCGGTCCCATCCGGACCGCCTCTCCTGGCGCGACTCGTCGATGGTCTCGAGGCTGGTGCGCAGTTCGGTGATCCTGGCACGGGCCTGCTCGATCGCATCCGCGGGCGGCAGCTTCGCGGCGCGACCCCGCACCGCCTGCAGACCCATCCGCGCCTCGTCGAGCTGAGCCTGCGCGACCTGCCGCTTGGCGAAGAGACCGGCCAATTCGTCGAGACGCTGCCGCTCGAGCCGAAGCTGGACGATCGGTTCGAGCTGGGTCCGCAGCCCCTCCAGCCGGCTACGCGCCTCATTCGCCGCAACGAGCTGCCGGTCGAGGGTGCTGAACGCCTCACGAGCCGCCTGCACCCGGTGCTCGGCGAGCCGCAGGTCGGCGTCCAGCGCGGCCACCCGCTCCTTCTGCTGCTGCAGTTCCTGCCAGCGCGGCCCCGACTCCTCGCGCCGCCGTTCGGCCGCCGCGAGTGCCGAGCGCGCGCCGGCCTCGAGCTGTTGCGCGGACGCGAGCCGCGCCTGGGCCCGCAGCTCTTCGGCTTCCAGTTCCCGCGGATCCGGCAGTGAGGCCTCGAGCGCCTGCATGCGGGCGCGAATCACGACCCGCTGCTCGCGCAACCGCTCCTGCGCCGTCTGCAGCCGGTCATAGCCGAGGACCCGGGAGAGGAACTGCGCCCGCTCCACCGGCTTCATCGCCGACATCACGGCGAGCTGCTTCTGCCCGGTGAAGTAGGTGTTGAAGAATTCCTCGCGGGTCATGCCGAGCAGGCGGCCGACCTTGTCGGTCACGGTGGCGAGGCTGTTGGCGATCGGCGCCGGGTCCGCATCCTGATAGAGCTCGGCCCCGTTGAGGGTCCGCACCGCCCGGTAGCGATGCGGCCCGAGCACGAACTCGAGCTCGACCCGCACCGTGGCGCGGGCGCCGGCGCCGCGCCGCCGGATCGTGTCCCGGGTGCCGCGCGCCGCATCCGCACCGTAGAGTGCCCACGCGATCGCCTCGAGGAGGGTGGTCTTCCCCGCGCCGTTCGGGCCGATGATGCCGGTGAGCCCGGCGCCCAGCACGAGGTCGGTATCCTCGTGCTGACGGAAGTTCACCAGGCGGATGCGTTCGATCTGCATCAGCCCTCCGCCCACTCACGTTCGACCGCCGCCATCAGTTCGGCCCCGGTCCGCACGAACTCCTCGCGGTCGATGTCGCCGGGAAGCAGCCGGCGCGAGAAATAGTCCTGCACCAGCTCGGGCAGCGTCTGGCGCCGCCCCGGCGAGCCCACCCCCACCTCGCGATGCGACTCCGGCCTCCGGAGATCGAGCTGGAAGTGCAGCGCCTCGGCCTTGAATCCGCGGATCGCCGCGTGGTTCATCTCGCGGCCGACGTGCCGCGGCACTTTCCGCATCACCTGCCGCACCACCTGGTCGGCGAAGCCCCCCTCGACGCCACCGAGGGCCGCCGCCAGCGCCTCATCGAGTTCGACCGCGGACCGGCCCTCACCGTCGATCACCGGCAGGTCGATGACGCGGCGCGCCGGCACCACCGGCTGCCGCTGCACCGTGCCCGCGGGCAAATCCACGAGAAGCCACCCCTTGCCGTGAATCCCGTGGGCGCGCTCGTCGGCGAGTTCACCCCACGGGTTGGGGCTCACGTAGTCGAGCGCGCCGCTGTACCAGACCCGGGGCGACACCTCCCGCTGGACGTGATAGTGACCCAGCGCGACGTAGCTCCACCCACCTTCGGCGAGTTCCGCCGGCGACAGGGTGGCGCCACCGTATTCGACGGCGGAACGGTCGGCCGGGAAGATGCCTTCGACTTCCCCATGCAGCACCAGCACCTGGTGTGGCTCGGCACCATCGGGACGGAGCGCGGGACGATCCGTGCTCACGAGCGCCGTGTGCGGCACCGCGAGCACCGAGAGTCCCAGCGCGGGGTAGGCCAGCCGGCGGGATTCCGCGGCGACGACCTCCACGCCAAGGGTCTCGAACAACTCGAGCAGCGAGCCGGTTTCGGTGGAGCGCGGCGTGTCGTGATTGCCGGAGATGATGATCAGCGGGGTATCGGGCAGCGCCTCACGCAAGCGCTGGAACTGGTGGAACGCGAACAGGATCGCGGGGTTGGTGGGCCGGACCGAGTGAAAGATGTCCCCTGCCACGATGATCACATCCGGCCGGGCGGCGATGACCTGATCGACGGCGCGCCGGAACGCCTGCGCGACGTCTGCCTCACGCTGGTTGAGGCCGTTCGCAGTCTGGCGATGGTACTGGCGGAAGCCGAGATGGAGGTCGGCGAGATGCGCGAGTTTCACTCGGGGAATTCTAAGGGGGGACGGCGCGAGGGTAAGAGGCCGGCAGCCGCCATTGCGAATATATTGATGTCAATACACTATTCGTCCCGATGCCTGCGCTCACTCGATCTCCCGCCCGCCGGACCGCTCCGGCCCCCGCCGCCGACGCCACCGCGATCGTGGTGGGGCTCCGGCGCATCGTCCGCGCGCTCGAGCTCTATTCCGTCGATGTCCGCCGGAATTATGGCCTGACCGCTCCTCAGCTCTGGGCCCTCAAGACGCTGGCCCGGACTGGCCCCCTCACGACCGGGCAGCTCGCCCTGGAGCTCATGGTGCACCAGAGCAGCACGTCGCTTCTCGTGGTCCGCCTCGAGCGGCGCGGCCTGGTGCGCAAGACCCGGCCCAAGGACGATCGGCGCTTCGTCCGGGTCGAACTCACGGAGCGGGGGCTGGCGCTCGCCGCCGAAGCCCCGGAGCCGGCGCAGGGCCGCCTGCTGCATGGGCTCGGACGCATGCCGAGCCGGCGCGTCCGGGAGATTCGCCGTGCCATCGACGACCTGGTAGCCGCGATGGAAGCAGAGGGCGTCGAGGCGCGGTTCTTCTTCGCGGATGGATGACATGCCCGACTCGAACGCAGCGCCCCGGGTCCAGGACTTCCGGCAGCCGACACCGATCGATCGGATCCCCGAGGGCGGCATGCTCGCGGGGCAGGTGGATGGGGCCCCCGTCCTCCTGATCCGGCGTGGCGCGCTCTTCTTCGCCGTGGGCGCCACCTGTCCGCACTACGGTGCCCCGCTCGCCGAAGGGCTGCTGAGCGGCGACACCCTGCACTGTCCGCACCATCACGCCTGCTTCGATGTGCGCACGGGGCGCCCCCAGCGAGGCCCCGCCCTGACCTCACTGCCTCGCTTTCGGGTGGAGCGGCACCTCGACACGGTCAGCGTTACGGGGGCTGCGCTCGCCGAGGCCACGTCCGAGGCGCCATGCGTCGCGGAGGGGCGGCGTCCGCCGGGACGCATTGTGGTCGTGGGTACGGGGGCGGGAGGAGTCGGCGCGGCGTTCGCACTCCGTGCTGCTGGCTATCAGGGTCAGCTTACGCTCATCGGGAGCGAGACCTTCGCGCCCTACGACCGCCCGACCCTCTCCAAGGGGTATCTCGCGGGGACTGCGTCAGCGGACCGGCTGCCGCTGCAGCCGGAGGAGGCCTACACCAGGCGGGAAATCCGCCGCATCCTGGGCACGGCTGCCACGCGGATCGATACCGCGGCCAGCGCGGTCTGGCTTGCCGATGGGCGGGCCTTCCCCTTCGACCGCCTCCTGCTTGCCCCGGGCGCGGTGCCGGTTCGTCCACCAATTCCCGGGATGGACCAGCCACGAGTCCGGACGCTCAGGAGCCGGGCCGACGTTGACGGACTCCGCGAGGTCGCGACGACGGCGCGTCATGCGGTGGTCATCGGCGCGGGGTTCCTCGGTCTCGAGGCCGCGGCCTCGCTCCGCGCCAGGGATCTCACGGTCGATGTCGTGGCCCCCGACGCGACACCCCTTCAGAAGGTGCTCGGCCCCGAGCTCGGCCGGCGGGTGCAGCAACTGCACGAGGGGCACGGAGTCCGGCTGCACCTCGGGCGAGCGGTCTCCGCGATCGGGGATCAGAACGTGGCGCTCGATGACGGCACGGCACTGCGCGCGGACGTGGTGATCGTGGCCACCGGTGTGCGACCCGACACCCGGCTCGCAGAGCGCACCGGGCTGGCGCTCGACCGTGGCATACGAGTGGATCGCTACCTCGAGACCAGCCGCGCCGGGATCTTCGCCGCGGGTGATGCGGTTCGCTGGCCAGACCCGCGGAGCGGTGAATACGCCGGGTGCGGCCACTGGACCCTGGCCATGCGCATGGGAGAAACCGCCGCGCGGAACATGCTCGGGGCGCTGAGCGCATTCGAGGCGGTGCCCTTCTTCTGGAGTGAGCACTACGACCTGCGCATCAACTGCAGCGGCAGTACCGATCACTACGACCGCATCCAGATACGCGCCGGGCTCCCCCCGGACCAGTGGGAACAGCGCTACTTCCACGGGGACCGCCTTGTCGCCGTCGCGACGATCAACCGGGACCATGCGAGTCTTGAAGCGGAACTCGCGATCGAACGGCAGCTCGCCCCGGCGCATGCGGCTCGGCTGGGCGGGGCGCCCGCTCGCGGGCAGCATCGATGACGTCGCCGAATCCTTCAGTCGTGCTGAGCGGTTTCGGTGTGACACCCTCGCCGGCGGAGGTGGAGATCCGCAGCCTGTCCGCGGGGCAGCGCCTCCGCCGGGCCAGCATGGCTCCGCTCGCCGGCCTGGGCGTGGCGATCCTCGTCTTGCCCATCCCGGTGGTGCACTTCGCCGTCCCGCCGCTGGCGCTGATTGCAGGTGTTGTCATCGGTGCGCGCCGCATCAGTCAGCGGGAGCTCTTCACCTCCGCGCGGGGGCGCTGCCCCTTCTGCGGGACCGAGCAGTCCCTCGGGCTCACCGGATCGGCGTACCGGCTGCCCCGCAGCATCAAGTGCCACGCCTGCCTCAGGGCCATGACACTCGATGCTGCCTGACGAGATGCCGACCAACGACCCCATCGCTCCGCTGCCGCTGGTCACTCCGCCGGAACCGCCTCCCGCCGGCCGCCGGCTCCTGTTCATCTCGCTCGCCTCCGTCCTGCTGGCCATCGGCGCCGGTCTCCTCGCCGAAGCGCTGATCGCGCTCATCGCGCTGTTCACCAACCTTTCCTTCTACGGACGATTCTCGCTGGCGGCGGTCTCGCCGGCGGACAATCACCTGGGCGCGTGGGTCATCGTGGTTCCGGTCCTCGGCGCGATCGTCGTCGGCGTGATGGCGCGCTACGGGTCGCCCGCGATCCGTGGCCATGGCATCCCGGAAGTGATGGAACGGATTCTCCTGCACGAAAGCCGGATCGCACCGGGGATCACGGCGCTCAAACCGATTTCGACCGCCGTCTCCATCGGAAGCGGCGGCCCCTTCGGCGCGGAAGGGCCGATCATCGCGTCGGGGGGGGCGCTGGGATCGCTGGCGGGCCAGGTGCTGCGGGTCACCGCGGACGAACGGAAGACGCTGCTCGCCGCTGGCGCGGCGGCAGGGATGGCCGCGACCTTCGGCGCGCCGGTCTCCGCCACCCTGCTCGCCATCGAGCTGCTGCTCTTCGAGTACCGGCCCCGCTCGCTCGCCCCCGTCGCGCTCGCCACCGCCACCGCGACCGCGGTGCGCTACCTCTTCCACGGGATCGGCCCGGTGTTTCCCGTTCCCGACATCATCGCGGAGCCGAGCGGCCCAGCACTCGCCGCGTATGTCCTGCTCGGCGGCCTCGTGGGATTTCTCGCCGTGCTGGTGACCCAGAGTCTGTACGCCATCGAGGACCTGTTCGAACGGCTGCCGATCCACTGGATGTGGTGGCCTGCGATCGGCGCTCTGGTCGTCGGAATCGCCGGCTGGATCGAGCCGCACATCCTGGGCGTGGGCTACGACAACATCACCGCGATTCTCGGGGGATCGCTGGTCGGGAGAGCTCTCCTGATGCTGGCCATCCTCAAGTGCGTGGCGTGGGCCATCGCACTCGGGAGCGGAACGGCGGGCGGGACCCTCGCACCGCTGTTCACGATCGGCGGGGCCGCGGGCTCGCTGCTCGCGGGCGCCGGCATTCTGCTCTTCCCCGGGCTCGGCCTCGACGTGCGGATTGGAGCCCTGGTCGGCATGGCCGCCATGTTCACGGGGGCCTCGCGCGCGCTGCTCGCCTCGGTGGTGTTCGCCTTCGAAACCACGCATCAGCCGCTGGGGCTGCTGCCGCTGCTCGCCGGTTGTACCGGCGCCTACCTGATCTCGCTGGTGCGCATGCGGACGACCATCATGACCGAACGCCTGTCCCGTCGAGGCGTCGCCGTCATCACCGAGTACTCGGTCGATCATCTCTCGCAGGTGCCGGCCGGAGAGTTCGCCAGCCGGTCGGTCGTGGCGCTGCATGGGGATCAGACCATCGCCGACACCCGCGCGTGGCTCGCCGGCGCGGGCGCGATCGCGACTCACCAGGGATTCCCGGTCGTCGATCCGTCGGGTGCAATTCTCGGGCTGCTGACCCGCCGCGACCTGCTGGCGCCCGCCCTGCCCGGAGTGACGCGACTCCGTCACCTGATTCACCGGGCGCCGGTCGTCGCCTTCGAGGCGAACAGCATGCGGGAGGTCGCGGACCTCATGGTGCACGAGAAAGTCGGGCGGGTTCCGCTGATCGCGGCGGACGGCAGCCGCAGGGTGGTCGGCATCCTGAGCCGGAGCGACCTGCTCGCCGCGCACGAACGGCGGCTGGAGGCGGGGCGTCCCGCCGAACCGACCTACGCCCTGTCCTTTCCGGTCGGCTGACCCTCCCCACCTGGCGACCGCTGATCCGCACTCCGGCATCCGAAGCGTGACACCATCCGTCGCTTGAGCCGGGCCCCGCCTCGCTCCCTCTCCCGTCGCCTCGACCACCTTCATGAGGTTGCCAAGGGCTGGCCCCGGCTCGCCCGGGGCGTAGTTTTCGGTCACATGCCCGCCAGCCCACGCGCCTTTCTGTTCGCCTGCATTCTGATGCAGTGTTCCGTCGCGTCGACCGCGGCGGCGCAGGCGGGTTCCGTGCGCGACACGGCCCTGGTCGCCCATGAGCTCGGCACGGCTCGGGACGCCGCGCAGATCCCGCTGCTGCTCGAGCTTGCCGAGTTGCGCCGGGAGGAGCCGGCCGTCGCGCTGCGGCTGACCGATTCGGCCCTGGCCCTGCTTGCCCTCCACCCGTCAGTGATGCTCGAGGCGAGGGCGCGGACCGAGCGGAGCCGGGCGCTGGAAGCCCAGAGCAGCTATCCCGACGCACTCGCGGAGGCCCAGCGGGCGGAGTCGCTGGCCCGGAGTGTGAACGCCGATTCGATGCTTATCGAGTCGGGCTACGCCGTGGCGCGGGCGCAGTGGCGGATGGCCCGTTACGCCTCGGCCCTCGCCAAGGCAGAGACCCTCTATGCGCGGCAGGCCCCCGGGGGGAGTTCGACCGCGCTGGCGCGCACGCTCAACCTGATCGGTGGCATCCAGTACGCGCAGGGCAATCTCGGCCCCGCCCTCAAGAAGTTCCTGGCGGCGCTGCGCACCAGCGAAACGGTAGGCGACGAGCAGTCGGCGGCGCGCTCCCACAACAACATTGGCCTGGTCTACTGGGACCTGAAGCGGCATGAGGAGGCGCTGGTCGCCCTGAAGCGGGCGCTGGCGATCCATGAGCGGCTCGGCCCGCCCTCGAATCTCGCCAACACGCTGAACAACATCGGGCTCGTGCTCATCGAGCTCAAACGGTCCGGTGAAGCGATCCCCTATCTCGAGCGGACACTGGCGATGGACCGGGCGAGCGGCAACCGCTACGGTCAGGCCAAGGCGCTGAGCAACCTTGGCGGGGCGTACGAGGGGTTCGGCCAGACGGCCAGGGCAACCGACTTCCACCGCCAGGCTCTCGCCATCCGGGAAGCGATCGGAGACCAGGACGGCATCATTCGTTCCCGCGGCGCCCTGGCGCAGATGGCGGTGGCGATCGGTGACAACAGGACGGCGGTCGCCTTGCTCGAGCAGTCCACGGCACTGGCCCGCTCGATCAATGACCAGCTGGATCTGGTCGAGCAGCTGGAGCTGCTCGCCAACGCGCGGGCAACACTCGGGGACACCGCTGGCGCCTTTACCGCGTTTCGCGAGTTCCACACACTCCAGATGTCGATGTCGGACAGCCTCGCTCACCAGCAGGCTGCCGACCTCGAGACCCGATATCGGACGGAACAGCTGCAGCGCGAGCGGGCGTCCGCCGAGGCCCTCGCTCGGGCCCACCGGAGAGAGGTGAGCTGGCTGGCCGCCGGCAGTGGCTTGCTCGCCGTCTGCCTCTTCCTGCTCAGTGTCTTCTATGTGATGCGCGGGCGCGCCCAGCGCGCCCTGGCCGAGTCGGAAGAGCGGTACCGGGCGCTCTTCCAGACGTCCCTCATCCCGACGTTCCTGGTCGACCCCGAGGCACGGCTGGTCCTCGACCTCAATGATCCGGCCAGAGCGATCTGCGGTGAGCCGGGGACTCCCGCACCGCGGGCGATCGATACGCTGGAACCGGCGTGGGTCCGCCAGGCACTCGGTCGGGCAGTCGAGACCGACCGCCGCGATCAGGTTGCTCTGGATGACGACTGGACCGGGCCCGACGGGCAGCTCCGCCGCACGGAGATTCGCAGCAGCGCCGTCGCGCTTGGCGGCCGGAGCTGCCGGCTGGTCAGCCTCCGTGATGCGACCGAGGCACGCGCCGAAGAGGAGGCACGCCAGCGGGACGACAAGCTCCGCTCGCTCGGCGTCCTCGCAGGCGGCATCGCGCACGACTTCAACAATGCGCTCACATCGATTCTTGGCCACGTCGCGCTCGCCAAGGAAGCCGAGTCGAGCGAGCAGAGCGAACTGCTCGAGTTCGCGGAACAGGCCGCAGTCGGCGCCAGTCGCCTGACGGTCCAGCTTCTGGCCTTCGCCAAGGGGGGGCAGCCGCTCAGGCGTCCTACTGATGTCGGGCAGCTGCTGCGCGACAACGTGGCGCTCGCGTCCGCGGGATCGCATCTCGGGATCGACCTCGACATCCCCTCCGATCTCTGGCCAGCATCCGTGGATGCCGGGCAGTTCGGCCAGATGGTCGGCAACCTGGTCATCAACGCCAAGCAGGCGACCGGTGAGGGCGGCAGGCTCCGGGTCCTGGCCTCCAATGTGCACGAGCAGCCCGGCGGTAACGGAGCCGTCGCAGACCAGCGCATGGTCCGGTTCGATTTCATCGACAACGGCGCGGGCATGCCGGCGGCGATCCGGGAGCGGGTGTTCGAACCGTATTTCACCACCAAGATTGGCGGCAGCGGCCTGGGTCTCGCCACGGCCTACACGATCTGCCGCAATCACGGCGGGCGGCTCACCTGCGAGTCGCGCGAGGGCGAAGGAACGACGTTCACCGCCTGGTTCCCCGCGTCGAACGAGCCCGCCGTGGTCCCCGCCGCGGCGGCGGAGAGCGCCCGACCGCAGGGCGGTGGTCGGATTCTGGTGCTGGAGGATGAGCCGCTGGTCCAGAACTTTCTCCGGCGGATGCTCACGCGATGGGGGTATGACGTGGAGGTCGTGGCCGATGGCCGACTGGCGGTGGAGCGCTATGTCGAGCAGATGCGGTCGGGCAACCGGTTCGACTGCCTCATCATGGATCTGACGATCCCTGGAGGGATGGGGGGGCGCCAGGCGATGGCGGAGATCCTGACACACGATCCGCGCGCCCGCGCCATCGTGGCGAGCGGATACTCCGATGATCCCACCATCGCCCACTTTCACGACGCGGGATTCGCGGCCGCACTCGCCAAACCATTCCTTCCCGCGGATCTCGCCCGCGCGCTGAAGGCCGTCAACGGCGGGATGACGGCGAGTTCCTAGGGGCGCGTCCCCGGTCCTGCGCGCGCCGACCCCGGTCCCTGTCGCCCACGGATCGTCTCGTTATCTTGGTGCCGTCCTGTCCCCCTCCAGGAACCGTCATGCGCCCTGCCGTTCTTGTCACCACCGGCCTCGCCGCGCTCAGCCTCCTCTCCCCCGCCGGTTTGCGGGCCGAGGCCGACGACTCCACCGCCCACTGGTCGGCCACGGCGGAGCTCTCCTACACCGACGTGAGCGGCAACAAGGCCCTCTCGCTGCTCAGCTCCGGTCTCGGCTTCCAGCGGCGGGGTGGGCGCAGCTTCGAAATGTCGGCGCTGGCCGGGATGCGCTATGGCAAGAGCAACGGCAACGTGGCGGCGGAGAACTACGAGGCGGAAGTGAACACCCGGTTCCGGCCAGCCTCCTGGGTCTCGCCCTTCTTCTATACCAAGGCGAGCCGGGACCGGATCAAGAACATCGATGTCCGGATCTCGGCCGCGGCGGGCGCTGAAGTGAATCTGGTACGCCCGACCGACAATCGGGTCTCGCTCGGCCTCGCGGTCCTGCGCGACTACGAGCGGCGCCTGATCCCGGCGGGCAACACCGATCCCCGGTCGATCACCTCGACCCGATTCAATCTGCTGGTCGTCGCGAAGCCGGTGCTGCGGAAGGGACTGACGGCGGAACACCGCACCCAGTTCGAGCCGGTGGCGGGCGATTTCGGAGACTACCTCTTTACCTCGCAAACTTCGCTCCGCGTCCTGCTGACGGGCGGACTGGCGCTGCAGACGAGTTACCAGTACAACTTCGATTCGACACCGGCCCCGGGAGTCACCTCACGCTCCGATCGCTCGATTACCACGGGCCTCATCGTTGAGCTCAGGTAATCACGCTCGCCAGCCGCCCACGCAGCGGCTGGCTCAGGCGTACGGGTCGCTGCTCTTCTTGAGCCCGGGCACTCCCCGAGCGGGCGCGACCTCCCGTTCGACCCGCTTCCCCAATTGCGCCGTGAAGAACGCCAGCACGTTGTCCGGCCGGGTGCGCCGTGTCGCGTGCAGGGCGCGGCGCACATCCTCCTCGCGCCGGCCCTCGATCAGCGGTTCCAGTTTCGCAAAGCTCAGTGAGGGGTCGAGTGCGCGGAGCTGGCGCGCGACGGCCTGCCCGAAGGGAAGCTCGGGTGCCGGCGGAAACCGCTCGACGCCGAGTCGCCCGGGCAGCACCGCCGGCCGGGGAAAGCGCACGAAGAGCGGCTGGGTGAAGTGCGGGTGCCGGACCATCAGCTCGCCCTTGGGGAGTGCCGCGAGCTTCGCCTTGGTGGCGGGACTCAGCGTCGCGTAGCCGGGCGAACTGATCTCGTCCATGTCCATCCGCCCGAACAGCGACGTGCCCGCGTTGCCCACCACCCGCCGGAGCACCTGCGAGCGGAACTGCTGCGCCGAGAAGAGCACCAGCCCGAGATAGCGGCCCCGTTCGGAGAGATCGAGCAGCATGCGGCGGACGAAGGTCTCGGGACCGTCGGTCGGCGCGTACTTGTTGAGTTCGTCCACGAAGACCACGACATGGTCGACGCCGAGATCGCGGCGCTCGAGATGCTCGCGCAGCTTGGAGACGATCCGGGCGAAGACCAGGTCCTGCACCACCGGCTCGAGCCCCGCCACATCGACCACATGCACGCTGCGGTCGGCGATCCTGCCCCAGGGCAGATCGCTCGCCTGGCCGTCGTCGGTCACCAGCCCGCGTGCGCGCACGCTGATGTTGCCGAGCCGGTTGCGGACCTTGCGGATGGTGGCGAGATGATGGTTGCGCCAGACCTCGCTGGTCTTCGACTGGACTTCCATGAATTCGAAGATCCGGCGGAAGAAGTCCTCGAGGTCGGCGAAGCTCTTCACCTCGAGCGGCTGATCGCTCAGCGTCGCGTCCTGGAAGGGGCGCCCGATCACCCGTTCCTTGAGGAAGTCGATGAAGCCGCCCGCCTTCGCGTCGACGTCGTCCTTGTTGAGCAGCACCTCGGCGTAGTCGAGCACCTCGCGCAGCCCCCAGACCAGCGGGACGGTGTTCGTGGCGAGCGCCTCGTTGGTGCGGAGGGTGTTGAGGTTCACCCCGTCGCCCTTGTAGGGGGCGTAGTAGCGCACGTCGGCGAACGGCTCGGCGCGGAGACCGAGCCGGTCGTACAGGCGCAGATCCTCGTCCTGCAGCTCGGCGGGCTGATCGAGGAAACAGAGATCGGGGCCCTTCACGTTGAAGCAGATCGCGGCGACACTGCCCTTGTGAGCGGGAAAGGTCTGGAAGATGCTCGAGAGCAGGAACTCCACCGCGCTGGTCTTGGTCGCGAGACCGGAGACGCCGGTGATGTTGAGATGGGCGGCTTCGGGACCGAGCAGGAAATCGGCATCGAGATAGATGGGCGACTCGAGACCACCGGCGGCGTAGACCCCGGCGGGGATCCCCGTCGTCTTGTCCCCGCTCATGAACGCATCCATCCGGAGTCCGGAGACCACATCGGCGTCATTGGCCATGTGGACGGCGCCGAGCGGCACCGGCTGGAGCGGTTCCTCGGGGATCTGGCGGAGCACGGCTGCGGTGTAGAGCCGGATTTCGGCACGCTCCGTGGGCGCGAGGCCGGCGAGCGCGGGATCGCCATCGGCGCCGATCACGTCGTGGATGGGCGTAAGGAGATCGGAATAGGCGAAGCCGTCGGTGACGATGCCGAGCACCGTGCGCCCCGGCGCATCCACGCGCACGATCGCACCGATGCCGACCGGGGATTCGCGCGCGGTCCAGAAGTGGAACTGGTGCGGCGTCGAGGGCTTCATCTCGGTCGCGACGACGCGACCGATGGCGAGGGGCTGGTTCACCGCTCCCCGCTGGCGCGCAGGTATTCCTCGACCGCGCGGATACCATAGAGCAGCCGATCCCAGCGCGGGTCGGGTGTGCTCACCGGGGCCCGCTCCGCCAGCAGCCAGCGCGAGAGCTGATCGGCCTGGGCGAGCGTGTCGAGCGTCGCCGCGGCCTCGACCCGGATCAGGCCATGCAGCAGATCCTTTCCTTCCCATGGCCACAGTCGGAGCGCCCAGGAATACACCGGCGCCACTTCGCGGCCCGCCGGCTGGAACACCGGCGAACGGGAACCGGCCGGAAGATGGAGGTAGTCCTCGAGCTCGGTGCCGGAGAATGGCAGCGTCGCGTGACTCTTGGCGACACCCAGCATCCGGGGATCGAGGGCCCACTGGGGACTCTCGGCGAGGGAGCCGTCGATGATCAGCCAGGCATCGCTCCCCGCGCGAAAGCGGTTGCCGGTCTCGACCTCGAGACGGCCGCGGGCGCTGTCGACCTCCCGGCGTGCAAGCTGGAAGTCGAGCACCGGGTGCACCGGCCCGTCCTCCGGGAGTGCGATCGCCTCGTGGCCGGTGATTGCGTCCTCGAGCTGAGCGAGGACTTCGGGCCGCGCGATCACCAGCCGCCGCCGCTGGACCTCGGCGACATGCAGCTGCCGCTCCCGCCGTACCAGGACGGCCGCCGCGATCTCGGCGACGACGACCGGGCTCGCCCCGGCGTACGCCATCACTTCGTAGCGCTGGGTTCCATCGAGGAAGCCCACGGTCTCCGGCCAGGCCTCAGGCGCCCCCACCGGGTGTCCCGCGATGGGAAGGTCCTCGAGCACGCGGGCGAGCCGGATCGTCGCCTCTTCGGCGCGGCCCTCGCTGGCGGCCGGAATCCAGGTGGCCGGGGTGAACCCGCGGGCCGCGACGGCACGGCGAAGCCGGGTCCAGTTCCGGGTGGGCACGTCAGGCGGCCTTCGCGCCGAGCTTCTTGATGAGCGTCATGAGCCGGTCGAGCGCCAGCTCGAGATCCTTGTCGGAGGTCGCGTAGCTCATGCGCACCCAGCGATCGTCGCCGAAGGCGGCGCCGGGCACCATCGCGACCCCGGCGGCCATCGCCGCCTCACAGAAGGCGGTGCCGGTATAGTCGTGGGTCGGGGTGACGCCGTCGACGCGGAAGAAGAAGTAGAAGGCGCCGGTCGGCTCCACGAACTCGACGCCGGGGGCGTCGTTCCGGAAGCGGGCGACCACACGATCGCGGCGGCGGCGGAAGGCGTTCACCATCTTCACCACGTCCGCCTCGACCCGCTCGTCCGAGAAGGCGGTCGCGGCGGCCCACTGCGCGGGATGATTCGCGCCGGTGGTCGTCTGCGACTGGAGGGCGGCCATCGCCTTCGCCACGGGCATCGGCGCGTAGGCCGACCCGATCCGCCAGCCGGTCATCGCGTAGGCCTTCGCGGCACCATAGATCAGCACGACCCGTTCGAGGTACTCGTCGGGCAGGTCGAGGAACGACGGCGCGGGGCCGTTGCCGTAATAGATACGGCGGTAGATCTCGTCGGCGATGATCCAGACCCCGTGCTTTCGGGCCCACTCGGCGATCGCCTTGATCTCGGTCGCGCTGTAGGTGGCCCCGGTCGGGTTGCATGGCGAGCAAAGGATCAGCCCCTTCACCAGCTTGTCGTAGCGCTGCTCGAGATCCTTCACGCTGACCTTGAGCCCCCACTCCGGGTCGCCGGGGACGGCCACCGGCTCGGCGCGGCAGAGGTGGATGACCTGCGGGTACGACACCCAGGCCGGCGAGGGAATCAGCACCTTGTCCTTCGGCCCGAACAGCGTGAAGCAGGCGTTGAAGATCGACTGCTTCGAGCCGGAGCTGATGACGATCTGGTCCGGATTGATCGCCCGCCCACCTGACATGAGCGACATGTTCCGGGCGATGGCGGTGCGCAGCTCGGGGATGCCGATGTTCGGCGGATAGCGGGTGTAGCCCTTCTGGATGGCGGCGATGCCGGCGTCGCTCGCGGCCTTCGGGGTATCGAAGTCGGGCTCGCCCACGCTCAGGTCGACGATGTCCTCCCCCGCAGCCCGGCGGCGCTTCGTCTCGTTGCTGATCGCGACCGTCTCGGAGGGCTTCAGATACGCGAGGTTCGACGAGAGGCTGTCCGACATGATGGGTCCGGCTCGGGTTGGAGACCAGGGCGATGAGGGCCCCCGCAGCTCGCCTGTGCGGGCCCACGCGGGAGAGCATCAGCGACTGTGTTGCGGAGCCGGAAAAGTCCTCGGAGTGCGGGGCGATGTCAACTGGCCCAAACCCCGGCCGGTGATTAGGTTGCACGCCCGCGGAATGACCCGCGCTGTTTGACAATCGAGGGTGGCATGTCGGGACTTGTGGAGCTGCATCTGGCCCCCGCTGTGGCGGGCGCCCTGGAATCGTTCGGCTATTCCGCTGAGGATCAGGCGGTACGCGATCAGGTACCCGCCGCGGCGCGGGGGACCAACCTCGCCCTGGCGATCCCGCCGGCCGCGCGCTACGCCGCGCCCGCGCTCGCGGGGCTGGTGAGCGCCCTCGCCGGGACCGAGTCCCGCGCCCTCGTCCTGGTCCCGCCCCACGCCCTCGCGGAGTGGGCCGCCGTTCTTCTCCCCTTCGCCCAGAGTGCCGGCGTCTCCGCCCTCGCTGCCGCCATGCCCTCCCGCGCCGCTCGCGCGCTCAAGGATGGCAAGCTCCGTCTCCTCATCACCACCCCCGGCACCGCGCTCGTGCTGCTCGAGCGGAGCGCCCTCAAGGCCGAGCAGCTGGGCCATATCGTCCTGGCCTGGCCCGAACTCTTCGACCACGATGATGCCCTGACCGCCCTGATGCAGGATCTCCCGGCGGACGCGCAGCGCATCCTGGTCCTCGCCGCGCCGCGGAGCGGGCAAGCGCTGATGGAGCGCTACTGCCGCCGGGCGCTGGTCGTCGGACCGCTCGCGAATCCGGACGACGGCATCACCCAGAAGCCGATCGTCCGGGTGGCGCCGGTCTCGTGGAGCCAGCGTGCCGCGGCCCTTGCCGCGGTGCTCGAGTCGGAGGACCCCGCGTCCGTGGTGGTCTGGTGCGCCGACCTGGCCAGCGCGGCGGAGGCCCGTGCCGCCCTCCCGGTCGGCGACCAGAGCGTGAAGGTCATCACAGGCAAGGCGCAGTCGGCTGCGCAGATTGTCGCGTGGGACCTGCCCAGCCCCGCCGCGATGGCCGAACTCCGCGAGGCTGGTGACCTGATTCTCCTCGTCCCCTCCCACGCCAGCGCCTACGTCGCCCAGTCGAGTTCCCGCCAGCTGATGGTGCGGGTGCGCGGCGCGGCGGATGACGCCCGCGAAGCCGCGGCGCGGCGCCGCTCGGTCATCGAGGCGGAGCTGACGCGCGATGGGCTCGAGGGGGACCTGCTCGCGCTGGCGCCGCTGTTCGAGCGGTTCGATCCGGCGAAGGTGGCCGCCGCGCTGCACCGACTCTGGAGCAGCCGCGCGCCCGAGCCGGTCGCCGCGCCGGTGAGCGCGCCGAGCAGTTCGGCGCTGCCGGCGGTGGCGAAGATCTGGGTCAGCGTGGGCAAGAAGGACGGCGCGACGGCGAACGATCTGGTCGGTTCTCTGACCAAGGAAGTCGGGCTTGGCGGCGGAAAGATCGGCCGGATCGAGCTGAAGGAAGCGTATTCGCTGGTGGAGGTCCCCGCGGCGGAGGCAGATGAAATCGCGCGCGGGCTGAACGGGAAGACGATCCGGCGGCAGAAGGTGGTCGCGAAGGTCGACCGGGTGCGGCCTACCGGCGATTCACGAGGTCCTTCAGGCTCTTCCCCGCGCGGAAGACCGGCGCGACCGAGGCCTTGATGGTCATCGCGCGGCCGGTGCGCGGGTTGCGCCCGGTGCGCGCCTTGCGGCGGCGGGTCTCGAAATTGCCGAATCCGCTGATCTGGACCTTGCGACCGCGGCGCAGTTCGCCGGTGAGCAGGCCCTCAGCGCCGAAGAGGGCATCGACGATGCGTCCCGCTTCGGCCTTCGAGTGGCCGAGCTTGGCGGCAAGCGCTCCCACGAGCTGCTGCTTGTTCACGCGAGCCTCCAGGCGCTGAGGGGGAATTCGGGGCGCGGAGTATAGCAAAGCATTCCGAACCACCGCAAGCCGCCACACAGGCTCGCTTGACCGCATCACCTTCACGCCGTATCGTCCCAACGCTACCCCCTGAAAGGCCGGCGGATGTACCACGGATCGCGTCCCGGATGGATCGAGGTGATCACCGGCGTGATGTTCAGCGGCAAGAGCGAGGAGCTGATCCGCCGGGTTCGGCGGGCCATCATCGCGCGCCGCAAGGTGCAGGTCTTCAAGTCCCATCTCGACGCGCGCTACGCCGGCCTCTTCAGCGTCGCGACCCATGACGGCCGCGAGATCGAGGCCACGCCAGTGGATCAGGCGGGCGAGATCTTCCGCCTGGTCCGTCCCGACACCGAGCTGGTCGCCATCGACGAGGCGCAGTTCCTGGACCCCGAGATCGTGACGGTGGCGAGTGCCCTCGCCGCGCGCGGGGTCCGCGTGGTGCTCGCCGGCACCGACACCGACTTCCGCGCCGAGCCCTTCGGGGCAATGGGCGACCTGCTCGCGATCGCCGAATCGGTCGACAAGCTCCAGGCCATCTGCGTCATCTGTGGCGACCTGGCCACCCGCAATCAGCGGCTGGTGGACGGCAAGCCAGCGCGCTACGACTCCCCCACCATCCTGGTCGGCGGCCGGGAAACGTACGAGGCCCGCTGCCGGCACTGCCACCGGGTGCCTCGCAAGGACGAGGACCAGACGGCGCTGCTGTAGGGGCGACCGGCCGGGCGCCCCGGCAGCACCGCGGCGCGGGTTGCCGTCTGGTCTGCCCATCATGCTCCACGTCGCCCTCACCGGAAACATCGCCTCGGGCAAGTCGACGGTCGCGAATCTCTTTCGCGGCTGGGGCGCCACCATCATCGACGCAGACCGGCTGGCGCGCGAGGCGCAGTCCCCCGGTTCGCCGATCCTGCGCGCCATCGCCGAACGCTTTGGCGCGGAGGTGGTGCGTCCCGATGGCGAACTCGATCGCCCGCGACTCCGCGCCATCGTGATGGATGACCCGATCGCCCGGCGCGCCCTCGAAGCCATCGTGCATCCGGCGGTCCAGTCGCTCCGGCTGGGACGGCTGGCGATGGCGCGGGCCGCCGGCGACCGGATTGTCGTGAGCGACATCCCCCTCCTCTTCGAAGTCGCGGAGAGCGGTACCGCCGCCATGGATCCGGGCGGCTTCGATGCCGTGGTGCTGGTCGATGCGCCCGAGACGGACCGGATCGCGCGGCTGGTCCGGGACCGCGATCTCACGGAGACGGAAGCGCGGCAGATGGTGGCGGCCCAACTGCCGAGCACCATGAAGCGGGCCTGGCGCGGGGGGCCGAAGCATCGGGCGGCCCTGGTGATCGACAACGACGCCGATCTCGCGACGCTGGAGGCTCGTGCTCGTGCCGTCTGGGAGCAGTTGCAGCGAGAATCCGCTGCATAAAGATGAAGCGGGGCGGGCAATCGCCGTCCCTACTTGATATGCGTCGCGTCGCTGTCTATCGTTGCCGCACGCCTTCCTCCGGAGCCTGTCGTGGCCAACGTTCCCGCCGATCTGCTGTACACCCCCGAACACGAATACGTCCGCCGCACCTCGGACCCGTCCATCGTCGAGGTCGGCATCACCGACTACGCCCAGGGTGAGCTCGGCGACATCGTCTTCGTGGAGCTGCCCAAGGCCGGCGCCACCTTCAGCCGCATGGGCGTCTTCGGCACGGTCGAGGCCGTGAAGGCGGTCTCGGAGCTCTTCTGCCCGGTGTCGGGCACGGTGGTCGAATCCAACGCCGCGATCGATGGCGATCCGGGCACGATCAACCGCGACCCCTACGGCACCGGCTGGATGGTGCGGCTCAAGATCTCGGATCCCGCCGAGCTCTCCACGCTGCTGAACGCGGCGGCGTACGAGGCGAAGATCGGCGGATGAACCGCCCCGCGATTCCCGAGTGCCCGCATAGACCGAACGCCCCGCGGCTGGACCGCGGGGCGTTTGCCTTCCCTGCGGGCGGCCACAACGGCCGCCCCGACAATTTCCATCCCGTGCCATGACTCACACCAAGCCCGCCTACACGCTGCTTCGCACCGACCGCTTCGTCCAGCGCCACATCGGCCCGCGCCACGAAGACATCCAGGCGATGCTCGCCATCCTCGGCTACGACACGCTTGACGCCTTCATCGATGCGGTGGTGCCGGAGGGGATCCGGCTCAGGCAGCCGCTCGACCTGCCGCCCAACCGCAGCGAGCGCGAGGTGCTGGTGGCGCTCCGCGGCATCGCCGGGCAGAACCGGCTGTGCCGCAATTACATCGGTATGGGCTACTACGGTACGTTCACGCCGCAGGTGATTCAGCGGAACATCCTCGAGAATCCGGGCTGGTACACCGCCTACACGCCGTATCAGGCGGAGATCTCGCAGGGCCGGCTCGAGGCGCTGCTCAACTTCCAGACGCTGGTCGCCGACCTCACCGCGCTCCCGATCGCGAATGCATCATTGCTCGATGAGGCCACCGCGGCGGCGGAAGCAATGAACCTCACCCTCGCGGTGAGCAAGGCCTCGGGGCCGCCGGTTTACCTGGTCGACAGCGGCTGTCACCCGCAGACCATCGCCGTGGTGAAGACCCGAGCCTGGGCACGCGGGATCGAGATCCGGGTCGGCGCGGTGGACGAGATGGAGTTCGGCCCGGGCGTGGTCGGCTGCCTCGTCCAGTATCCCGCGACCGATGGCGGCATCCACGACTTCCGTCCGCTCTGCGAGAAGGCCCACAAGGCCGGGGCACTGGTCACGGCCGCGACCGACCTGCTGGCCCTCACGATGCTGACCCCGCCCGGGGAATGGGGCGCGGACATCGCCGTCGGGAATTCGCAGCGCTTCGGCGTGCCGATGGGCTTCGGCGGTCCGCACGCGGCGTTCTTCGCCACCCGCGACGAATTCAAGCGGCACATGCCGGGCCGCATCATCGGCGTCTCGAAGGACTCGAGCGGCCGGATGGCGCTCCGCATGGCGCTGCAGACCCGGGAGCAGCACATCCGCCGGGACAAGGCGACGAGCAACGTCTGCACCTCGCAGGTGCTGCTCGCAGTGATGGCCAGCATGTACGCCGTCTACCACGGCCCCGAGGGCCTCCGGCGGATCGCGGAGCGGGTGCACACCCAGGCGACGCTGCTCGCGGCGGCACTGCGCCGGCTGCGCTATCACATCGTGCATCAGCACTTCTTCGACACGGTCTGTGTCGAGGTGAAATCCGCCAACCTGCCGAGAATCCTCGACGCCGCCCGCTCGCGCAAGATCAACCTGCGGGTGCTCGACTCGCACCACGTCTCGGTAGCGCTCGACGAGACGGTGTCCGTCGCCGATCTCTCCGACCTGATCTCGGTGTTCTCGCTCGACGTGGCGCTGCCGCACATGCTCGGCGACAGCGGGGCGCACATCGAGCCGGCCATCCCCGACACGCTCACGCGCACCTCGCCCTACCTCACCCACCGGGTCTTCCATCGCTGCCACAGCGAGACGGAGATGCTCCGCTACATCAAGCGGCTCGAAGCGAAGGACCTCTCGCTCACGTCGGCGATGATCCCGCTGGGCTCCTGCACGATGAAGCTGAACGCCACGACCGAGATGATGCCGGTCGGCTGGCGCGAGTTCAACCGGCTGCATCCCTTCCAGCCGCCGTCCCAGACGCAGGGCTACCTGCAGCTCTTCTCGCAGCTGGAGACGTCGCTGGCGGAGATCACCGGCTTCAGCCGGGTGTCGCTACAGCCCAACGCCGGGAGCCAGGGGGAGTACGCCGGCCTGCTGGTGATCCGGAAGTACCACGAGTGCCGCGGCCAGGGACACCGGCGCACCTGCCTCATCCCGATGTCGGCGCACGGCACCAACCCGGCCAGCGCGGTGATGGCCGGCCTCGAGGTGGTACCGGTCGCCACCGATGCCCAGGGCAACATCGACATCGCCGACCTCCGGGCCAAGGCGACGAAGCATCGCGAGACTCTCGCCTGCCTGATGGTGACCTATCCCTCGACCCACGGGGTCTTCGAGTCGGGCATCCGCGAGATCTGCGCGATCGTCCACGAGCAGGGCGGCCAGGTCTACATGGACGGCGCCAACATGAATGCGCAGGTCGGCCTCTGTCGTCCCGGCGACTTCGGCGCGGACGTCTGCCACCTGAACCTGCACAAGACCTTCTGCATCCCGCATGGCGGCGGCGGTCCCGGCATGGGTCCGATCTGCGTCGCCGAGCACCTGGCCCAGCATCTGCCCGACCATCCGGTGGTGCCGCAGGGCTTCGCCCAGAGCTGCGGGACGATCTCCGCCGCCCCGTGGGGGAGCCCGTCCGTGCTGCCGATCTCCTACGCCTACATCGCGCTGATGGGCACCGACGGTCTCGCCGAGGCGACGAAGGTCGCGATCCTCAATGCGAACTACATCGCGCGCCGTCTGAAAGGACACTTCGAGGTGCTGTACACCGGCGCCCACGGCCTGGTCGCGCATGAGTGAGGACATCGCCAAGCGGATCATCGACTACGGGTTCCATCCGCCGACGGTCTCCTTCCCGGTCCCCGGCACCCTCATGATCGAGCCGACCGAGAGCGAGCCGCGCGAGGAACTCGACCGCTTCATCAACGCGCTGATCGGCATTCGGGACGAGATTCGCGAGATCGAGGAGGGCAGGGCCCCGCGCGAGAACAACCTGCTCACCAACTCACCGCACACGCTGGTGCAGGTGATCGCCGATCAGTGGGACCGGCCCTATTCGCGCGAGCGGGCCGCCTTCCCCGCCCCGGGACTGCGGGAGCACAAGACCTGGCCCACGGTGGGACGGATCGACGGCGCCTACGGCGACCGCAACCTGGTCTGCACCTGCCCGCCGATGGCGGAGTACGGCTCGTAGGCGCAGCGCGGCATGCGCTGGACCCTCATCACCGATCCCGTCGGCCATCCGGGCTGGCGGCAGATGGCGCTCGACCAGGGCCTGCTCGATCTGGCCGAGCGCACAGGGGATGGGTTTCTGCGTCTGTACCGGTGGGAGCCCTGGTGTCTCTCCTTCGGGCGCAACGAGCCGGCGCTCCGGCGCTACGCTCGCGACACGATCGAGCGGCTGGGCCTCGATACCGTCCGCCGGCCCACGGGCGGACGCGCCGTGTGGCACGCCAGGGAACTGACCTATGCCGTCGCCGCGCCGGGCACGTACTTCGGCTCGCTCTCCGAATCCTACCGCCTCATCCATGAGACGCTCGCCGCGGCCTTGCGCTCCCTCGGCGTCGATGCGACGCTTGCCGGCAGCGCCCCTGCGCTGGGCGTGGGCGCCGGGGCCTGCTTCGCCTCTGCGGCCGGCGGCGAAATCCTGTCCTGCGGTCGCAAGCTGCTCGGGAGCGCCCAGCTCCGTCAGGGCTCCGCCTTCCTCCAGCATGGAAGCCTGCTGCTGGAGGACGATCAGCGCCTGGTCGCCGAGCTCAGCCTCGGTGCGGCAGCGCCGAGTCACGAGATCACGCTCCGGGAAGCGGCGGGGCGGCCGGTCGCGTTCCCCGAGGTGGCTCGGGCCATCGCGGTGCAGGCCCGCGCGTGGGAGGGGACGTGGCACGAGGGGGGGGCCTCCGCGGACATCGAGGCGTTTGCGGCGAGGGCGGAGCCCCGATTCCGCGATCCCGCATGGACCTGGCGGCGGTAGCCTCCGGCATCAGGGAGGCGGGTGCGTTCTAGTAGCGCAGGTGCCGAGGCCAGCAGTACTATGAAGCTCACTATGCGCACACGCCTGCTGCTCTCCGCGCTGCTCATCCCGCTGGCCCCACTTCGCCCGGCAGCCGCTCAGGTTTCCGCCGACGCCGGCACGCTCGTCATCGCCACTCCGGTCGAAGCGCGAAGCCCGGTCCCGACGCTGTGGCAGAACGACCAGGCGAACCGTGAGCTCAGTGACCTGCTCTTCCTCCATCTTGCCGACCTGAGCCCCGAGCTCAATACGGCCAAGGAAAAGAGCTTCCTCCCGCGGCTGGCCAGGTCGTGGTCCCGCCGTGATGCGACCACGCTGGTATTCGATCTCGACCGGCGGGCCCGCTGGCAGGATGGGACGCCGGTCACCAGCCGGGACGTCCTCCTGGGCTTCGAGCGCGGCCGCGACCCGAAGCTCTCTCCCCAGCTCGCCGGACTGCTGCGACGAATCCAGTCGGTCACCGCCGAGGGGGATCGCCGAGTCGTGGTGCACTACACCGAGCCGTACGCCGAGCAGCTGTACGATGCGGTCTACCACGTCGCCCCACTCCCGGCGCATCTGCTGGCGGGGGTACCGCCCGAGTCGCTCGCGACCTCCCCGTTCGTGGCGCAGCCAGTGGGCAATGGCCCGTACCGGATTGTGAGGCGCACGGCCGGTCAGGTAACCGAGCTGGCGGCGAACGCCACCTTCTTCCTGGGGGCGCCGAAGATCCGGCGGGTGCTGTTCCTGATCGCCAGCGACGCGGAGGCCCGCGCCAATCTCATCCTCTCGGGCGACGCCGATGCGATCGACAACATCTATGCGCTCCCGAATCCGGCCCGCCTCGAGCATCTGCCGCAGTTTCTCTATTATCCGGTGCCAGGCCTCACCGTCTTCTACAGCCTCTTCAACGCGCGCGATCCGGCCGACACGACTCGCCCGCATCCGGTCTTCTCGGACCCGGCCGTCCGCCGCGCGCTGGTCCAGTCCATTGACCGGCTGGCGCTCGCGCACCAGGCCTATGGCGCCATGAGCACCTCACCGAGCGCCCCCGTCTCGGCGATCGTCGGGCGGAACGTCGACGCACCGGCGGCCCTGGCTTACGACACGGTGGCGGCGCGGAAGACGCTGGCCGCCGCCGGCTGGGTCGACCACGACGGCGACGGCGTCCTCGACCGGAACGGGCAGCCGCTGTCGTTCGCCATCCTGGTGCCGGCGACGAGCATGACGCGCCGGACGCTGGCGACCCAGATGCAGGAAGCCTGGCGCCGGCTCGGGATTCAGGCGCAGATCGACATCCAGGAGCGGGGCGTCTTCTCGGTGCGGCGGAGCGCCGGACGATTCGACCTCGTGATGGATGGCGTGAGCCAGGATCCGACACCCTCCGGACTCACCCAGAGCTGGACCTGCGCCGGCATCGGCGGTTCCAATGTCGCGCACTACTGCGATCCGAAGGTGGACTCGCTGCTCGCGCTCGCTCCGACGGCGAAGGGCGGACCGGAGCGCGCGTGGCGCGAGGCGGTACGGCTCCTCGCCGCCGATGTGCCGGCGATCTTCATCGCCTCGCCGGTGGCCTCGCCCGCGGTGCACCGGCGGTTCACCAACGTCACTCTCCGGCCCGAGTCGACCTGGTCGCAGGTCTGGCAGTGGTCGGTCCGCCCGGGACAACAGATCGACCGGGATCGCCAGTGAGCGGATGGCTGGCGCGCCGCGCGCTGCAGGCGGTGGTCACCTACCTCCTCGCCGCCACGCTCGCCTTCGTCGTGATGCGGCTGACCCCGGGTGACCCCCTGGCCCGCCTGACAGAAGACCGTCCTCTCCCTCCCGACGCCATCGCGGCACTCCGCGCCCGCTACCAGCTCGACCAGCCGATCCTGCGGCAGTACGCGACCTTCCTGGGCGGCGCGCTGCGGGGGGATCTGGGACGGTCGATCGAGCACCAGGGGAGCGACGTCGCCGGCCTGATCCGCGAACGGCTGCCGGCGACGCTGCTTCTCGGCGCCACCGTGCTGCTCCTCAATTTCTCGGTGGGCATCGGGCTCGGCGTGTGGCAGGCGACTCGCCGGGGCAGCGCGGCCGATCACCTGTTGACCGGACTCACGCTCACCGCCTACGCCACACCCTCGTTCTGGCTCGGCCTCGTGCTGGCCTGGGCCTTCGGCACCGAGCTGCACTGGCTGCCAGTCGCATTCATGCACAATCCGCTCATCGCGCCGGATGCCCCGCGCCTGACGGTCGCGGCCGATGTCGCGAAGCACCTGCTGCTCCCCGCGCTGACGCTGTCCATCACCACCCTGGGCGCCACCGCACGGTATCAGCGCGCCACGATGGCCGAGGCGCTCGACGCCGACTTCGTGCGCACCGCCCGGAGCAAGGGACTCACGGACCGCACCGTGCTCTGGCGGCACGCCTGGCGGAACGCGCTCGGGCCGATGCTGGCGCTGTTCGGACTCTGGCTCCCGCTGCTGGTGGCGGGCTCGGTCTTTGTCGAGGCGGTGTTCGCGTGGCCGGGACTCGGCTCGCTGGCGTACGACGCCATCATGAGCCGCGACTACCCCGTCATCATGGGAACGACGCTCCTCGTCTCCGCCACCGTGATCGCCGGCAATTTCGCGGCCGACCTGCTCCACCGGCTCGCGGACCCGAGGCTGCGCGCCGCGTGAACACCTGGCGGCGGATCTGGAATGACCGCATGGGGCGCTGGGGAGCCATCGCGCTGCTGGTGCTGGGCTGCGGGGCGCTCGCCGGGCCACTCGTCCTTCCCGATCCGCGCGCGATGGGCGATCTCAATGGCCCTGCCCTCGAGGCGCCGAGCCTCGTGCACCCGCTCGGGACCGACTCCGAACGGCGAGACGTGCTCGCCCGCCTCGCGAGCGGGGGCCGAGTCTCGCTCGCGGTCGCCGTCGGTGCCGTGGCACTCTCCCTGACCTTCGGCGCGATGGTCGGCATCGTCGCGGGCTACGCGGGGGGCATCGTCGACGCGGCGCTGATGCGGATGGTGGATGCGGCCATCGCGATCCCGCGGCTCTTCCTGCTGCTGCTGATCGTGGCCATCATGGAGCACATTCCGCTCAGCGTCCTCATCCTCGCGATCGGAGCGACTGGCTGGTTCGGCACCAGCCGCCTGGTGCGTGCCGAGGTGCTGCGGCTCAGGACGCTCGACTTCGTGCGCTCGGCCGAGGCACTGGGCGCGGGGAGGGGCCGCATCATCCTGCGTCACCTGCTGCCCAACGTCACCGCGCCGCTCGCGGCGGCCACCACGCTTGCCGTCGGTGATGTCATCCTGCTCGAGGCGGGGCTGTCCTTCCTGGGACTCGGCGTGCAGCTGCCGAGACCGTCCTGGGGCGGCATGATCCTCGACGGCAAGTCCTATCTCCTCGATGCGCCGTGGGCGAGTCTGGCTCCGGGACTGGCGATCGTCATCACGGTGCTCTCGGTGAACCTCGTGGGTGAGGCGCTGCAGCGGCCGAGTCAGGCGGCCGCGGCGTGACGCCACTGCTCGAGGTCTCCAGCCTGCGGGTGACATTCCCATCGACCGGGCAGCGGGTGGCGCCGGTGGATGGCGTGAGCTTCCGGATCGCGCGCGGTGAAACGCTCGCCCTGGTCGGCGAATCCGGTTCGGGAAAGAGTCTCTCGAGTCTCGCCCTGCTGCAGCTCATCCCCGCCCCGGGGTGCATCGAGGCGGGGTCGGCGGCCCGGCTCGGCGACGTCGATCTGCTCGCGCTGCGCGGCGAGGCGCTGCGCCAGGTGCGCGGACGGCGCATCGGCATGGTCTTCCAGGACCCGGCCTCGAGCCTCAACCCCGTCCTGACGATCGGCGCGCAGATCAGCGAGACGATCCGCGCTCACCTCCCGGTGTCTGCAGCGGAGGCGAAGGCGCGCGCCATGCGGCTGCTGGAGGAGGTCGGTCTCGCGGACGGGACGGCGAAATACAGCAGCTATCCACACCAGCTGAGCGGCGGCATGCGCCAGCGCGTGATGATTGCGATCGCCCTCGCCGCGGAGCCGGAGCTGCTCGTCGCGGACGAACCGACCTCCGCGCTCGATGTCACGGTGCAGGCCCAGATTCTCGCGCTGCTCGATCGCCTCAAGGTGGCGCGGGGCATGGCCATGCTGCTCATCACTCACGACCTCGGTGTCGTGGCGGGTCGCGCCGACCGGGTCGCCGTGATGTATGCGGGACAGATCGTCGAGGAGGCCCCGACGGCGCGGTTGTTCAGCGAGCCGGCCCATCCCTACACCCGCGGGCTGCTGGCCTCGCTGCCCCGGCTCCGCGGGCCGAAGCGCCCGCTCGTGGCGATCCCGGGGACCGTCCCCGTGCCCGGTGCCTGGTCTGACGGCTGCCGCTTCCGGCCGCGCTGCCCCCAGGCGATCGCGAAGTGCAGTACGGAACCGCCGCTCCTCTCCCTGAGCGGGGACCGCGCCTCCCGCTGCTGGCTCTCGGCACCGTCATTCAGCGAGGCAGGCGGATGAGCGACCAGACCCCGCTCCTGACGGTCGAGAACCTGATCGTCGAATACGCCGCGAGCGGCCTGTGGAGGTCGGGCTCGCGGACCCGCGCGGTGGACGGCGTCTCCTTCGAGATCCACCGGGGCGAGACGCTCGCGCTGGTCGGCGAATCTGGTTCGGGGAAATCCTCGGTCGCGCGCACGATCTTGCGCCTCCAGCCAGCGACCGCGGGCCGGGTGCTCTTCGATGGGGAGGAGGTCTTCTCCCTGGGCGCCGAGGCGCTGCGGCTGCTCCGGCGGCGCATGCAGATCGTGTTTCAGGACCCGTCGAGCGCACTCAATCCGCGGATGACCGTGGGAGACGCGATCGCGGAGGGGCTGGAGATTCACCGCCTGGTCCCGCGTACAGAGATTGCGGCGCGGGTGCGGGGCCTGATGGAGGAAGTGGGACTGGACCCCGCCGCGGCGGGGCGCTATCCCCGCTCGTTCTCGGGCGGTCAGCGGCAGCGGGTGGGCATCGCGCGGGCACTTGCGGTGGATCCCACCTTCCTGGTCCTCGACGAACCGGTCTCGGCCCTGGACGTTTCGGTCCAGGCGCAGGTCCTCAATCTCCTGCTCGCGCTGCAGCAGAAGCGGCGGCTGTCGTACCTCTTTGTCGCCCACGATCTCGCCGTGGTACGCCAGGTGGCGCACCGGGTCGCGGTGATGTATCTGGGCAAGATCGTGGAGATGGGGCCGACCGACGAGGTGCTCGCTTCTCCCGCACATCCCTATACCCAGGCGCTGCTCGCAGCGGCGCCGGAGCTTCCTCCAGTCCCGGATCAGGCGACGCCGGCCACCTGAGCGGATTCCGGGTCGAGTTCGCGGGACAGCGCGTCGCGCACGCGTTCCCACTCGCGCACGGCCTGCGGGAAGCGCCCACGGGCGGAGGCGACATCGCCCCGTTTCGCGTCCGATTCGATCTCACCCACCAGTGTTCCGAGAGCCACCGCACCGAGTTGCAGCGCGGCGCCCTTGAGGAGGTGGGCAGCCGCCTGCAGGTCCCTTGCGTCGTCGAGGGCGAGGGCCTCCTCGATCCGCGTCATCCTCCCTGGCGCATCACGCAGGAAGAGCTGGAACAGCGTCTGTGAGAGGCCTGGGGCCTCGGCATCCATCCTCCGGTACTCCGCGAGCTTGACGGGATCGATGGCCGGCGCGTCGGCCGAGTTACCCCCCAAGGCCTGCAACGCACGCGCGACCTCCCGCTCCAGCAGTGCCAGCGCCGGCTCGGCGGCGTCTGCCGCCTCGGTCCCCGCCACGTCCTCGAGCCGTGCACACAGCTCCCCGACCACGGTCGCGCCCATCACGCCCGAGGCCCCGCGCAGCGTGTGGGCAATCCGGGCGATCGCGCCCCAATCCGACCCCTCGAGCGCCTGACGCAGCGCCATGAGCTGGGCCGGCGTGTCACGGAGATAGAGCGTCGTCAGTCGGGCCGCGAGGCCGGCGCCCCCCGGCCCGGAGCCGATCAGCGCGCTCAGCGCACCCGGGTTGATCGCCAGCGCAGCCGCGGCGGGGAGCACCGGTGTCGCCGTCTGTTGCGCCGCGGGGCGCGGCGTGCGGGAGCTGCTGGCCCACCGGCGCAGGCTGCGGCTGATGTCCGACTCGCGGATCGGCTTGCTCACGTAGTCGTTCATGCCGGCGGCGAGACAGCGATCGCGGTCACCCTGCATCGCATTCGCGGTCATCGCCACGATCGGAACCTGACCGAGTTCCCCAGGAAGCTGGCGAATCCGGGCCGTGGTCTCGTAGCCGTCGAGCTCCGGCATCTGGCAGTCCATGAAGACCAGATCGAATCCGCCTTCCGCCAGGTGGCCGAGCGCCTCGGCGCCGCTGGCCGCGGTGACCACCTCCGCCCCCTGCCGCTTCAGATATTCGCTGGCCACCAGCCGGTTGAGTTCATTGTCATCCGTCACGAGCACTCGCGCCCCCTGCGAGGCATTCGCGCCGGCCGCGACCATCTCGTCATCGTTCATCTCCGCCGCGCGCGCCTCGAGCAGCCATTGCCGGGTGATCAGTGGCCAGGAGAGCCCGCCCTGCACCACCTGACGTGCGATCGCCAGCGCCTCCCGGAGGTCCTGGGCACTCACCGGATGCACGAGACAGGCGTGGGCGCCGGCCATCCGCGCATGACTTGCCATGCCGCGGAAGCCCCGCCGGACCATCGTGACGATAGCCACGGCGGGCCACAACTCCCGCCGGCAGGCGGCAATGGCATGCTGGACGGCGGGCGACATCTGCTCGCCTTCGATGAGCACGAACTGGAAGGGTTCCCGGGCTTCCGCCGCCTCGAGCAGCGCCTCCTCGGGACGGAGGTAGGCCGGCGATTCGGTGACGCGGACGCCTGCGGCCACGAGCGGAGCGGTGAGCGACGGGTCGGGCACGCCATCGGCCGAGACATGCAGCAGACGGAACCCGGTCAGGGGCAGGTCGCGAGGCAGGTGTGCGGGGACGCCGGTGCAGACCGGGAGTGGAACCGTGAAGGCGAAGGTGCTGCCACGATTCACCTCGCTCCGGACGGTGACCGAGCCGCCCATGAGCTCCACGAGCTGGCGGCTGATCGACAACCCCAGTCCAGTCCCGCCGAACTTGCGCGTCGTGCTCGCGTCGGCCTGGGCAAACTTCTCGAAGATGCGCTCGAGCTTGTCCGCGGGAATGCCGATGCCGGTGTCCTCGATCTCGAACCGGATGATGGCGTCGTCGCCCGCATCGTCCACCGCCACGCGGACCAGCACCCGGCCATCCTTGGTGAACTTGAGCGCGTTCCCGACGAGATTGGTCAGCACCTGACGGAGCCGCCCGGGATCGCCGAGAACCCGCTGCGGGACGTCGGGGGCAATCTCCTGCTCCAGGCGCACGCCCCGTTCGGCCGCGCGATGGGTGAAGATGGCCACGGTTTCCTCGATCGCGCGCCGCAGGTCGAACGGGACCGTCTCGATCGTGAGCTTACCGGCCTCCACCTTGGAGAGGTCGAGGATGTCGTTCACCAGGGTGAGGAGTGCCTCACCCGAGCCGTGCACCGCCTCGACGTAGCGGAGCTGCTCCGGCGCGAGCGGCGTCCGCCGCAGCAGGTCAGAGAGCCCGAGAATCGCATTCATCGGCGTGCGGATCTCATGGCTCATATTGGCCAGGAAATCGCTCTTGGCACGGGTCGAGGCCAGCGCTTCGTCCCGTGCGTCCGCGAGCTGGCGCTCGGCCCGTTCGCGGGCATCGGCGAGATGATTGAACGCCGCGGTGAAGTGGGCCCATTCCCGCGCCGTCGGGACGTCCTCGAGGCGGAAGATCCGTCCCTCGGCGCGCATCCTGGCGAACTGCGCCCCGATCCGCTCGAAGGGGCGCATCAGGTAGCGCGAGACCACGAAGACCAGCAGGATCAGAAAGAGGCCGCCCAGCAGGATGGCGCCGGCCAGCAGCCGCTGCATCCAGCCCTCGACGCCGCGCAGGAACGCGCGGGAGGCACGCAGCTCCACCCGAACCTTCGGTGCGCCGAAGAGATCGGTCATGCCGAAGCTGGTGGCGACGCTGTCTCGGCCGGCAAACACGATGCGATTGGTCGAGTCGGCGTGCTGGATCACCGGACGGATCCCCACCCGCTGCTGCAGACTCACCGAGAGCCGGGCGGTGGTGCTGTCGTCGAGCTTCTGCGCCGTGATCAGGTACCCATGGGACAGGGCGGGACGGGTGAGGTCGCTCGGCAGGATGACGGCACCGGAGATCCGGTAGATCGCGCCACCGAGGGTCAGGAACCCCGAGGCGGCCCGCTTCTGGTCGAGGTCGTCGAAGATCGAACTGATCGGCGCCGCATGCGCAAAGGTCGCGGCCACCGAGTCGTGCCAGAGCACAACCGGGGTGCGATCCGCCCGCCAGATGCCGATGTACTGGTCCCCGTACTTGGCCGGCAGCGTATTGATGAAGTTGTCGCGCAGAAATGCATCCATGGTGTCCGGGTGCGGGCGATCCACCCAGCCGTACAACTCGTCCCACCACGCAAAGTCGGTGATCCGCCCTCGATCGGCCTCGAGACTCTGGCGGATCGCGACGCGGGCTCGCCCCACGGAGAGGAGGGCGTCCTCCTGGTCGAACCGGGACCGCGACGTGTGCAGCACGAGAGCCGTGCCGGTGACACCGACGATGAGCATGAGCGCCGTGGCCAGACCGAGCAGGCTGATCTGGGTTCGCACGCTCCAGAGGCGGCGTGCCGCGGCGGTCGAGGAGGGGGTCATCCCACGGGATCCAGGTCGGCGGGAAGGGCCTCGCCGCGCGAGGCGGCGGCCAGCGCCCGTTCGTAGAACGGACGGATCCGGTCGAACTCGCGTTGCAGACGGGCCGCCTGCTCTACCCCGCGGCGCAGGACCCCGGTGCCCGACTGGTGCTCGAGCCCCTCGGCCACCGCGCCCAGCTGCCGTGCGCCGACGAGCCAGGCGGCTCCCTTCACCGTGTGCGCGATCAGGTGAATCTCCTCCGTGTCCTCGCGCGCGACGGCCTCGCTGAGTGCCGCGATCCGCGCCGGCGTGTCGGTGAGGAAGAGCCGGCACAACTCGGAGACGAGGGTGGACCCGCCGCTGAGATCGTAGATCCGGAGCTGATCGAGCGGGCTCATCTCCACGGCATCATACTCACCGGTGCGGCGCGCCCCCGCGCCCTCCACTCCCCGGTCCGGATCGAGCCACCGCTGCAGCATCGCAGCGAGATCGTCGGTGCGGATCGGCTTGGTGATGTAGTCGTCCATGCCGGCCTCGAGACACTTCTCCCGGTCCCCGCGCATGGCGTTCGCCGTCATCGCGATGATGGGCACCCGCGCCATCCGCGTCTCCGAAGCCCGGATCTGCCGGGTGGCCTCGTAGCCATCGACCTCCGGCATCTGACAGTCCATGAAGACCAGGTCGTAGGGGAGCAGGGTGAGCATCTCCACCCCTTCCCGGCCGTTGGCTGCGACATCGACGCGGCAACCGAGCTTCTCGAGCAGCCGGATCGCGAGCTTCTGGTTGACCGCGTTGTCCTCGACCAGCAGGATCCGGGCGGGCGCGGCCCGCGTCGGGACGGTCACTGGCGGTGCGCTCTGCTGGGCTGCCCGGCCCTCCGCCAGTGAGTGCCGCGTAATCAGCGGGATCGGTTCGGCGGCGTTTCGACCCTCCCATGCCAGCGCCAGCGCGTCATGCAGATCCTCCTCGCGGCACGGCTTGAGCAGGTAGGCCGCGAAGCCCGCATCGTGGATTCGGCGCGCGTCACCGGGGCGTCCCTGCGCGGTGAAATAGAGGAGCACGGCGTCGTGGAGCCGGGCGTCGGCCTTGACCAGCCGGCCGAGCGTCTCGCCCTCCATGTCAGGGAGCTCGTTCGTGAGCAGCACGATCGAATACGCATCACCCGACCACTCGGCATTGCTCAGCTCGGCCAGCGCCTCCTCGCCCGAGGCCACCGCCGTCGCCCGGAGGCCACGGCCGTCGAGCTGTTCCGTCAGGACGTGACAGCTCGTCGGGTCGGGTTCGACGATCAGGACCCGGGTCCCGGTCAGCACGACGTCGGGTGCCCCCCGCGGTCGCGCCTCGCTATCCACCGGAAGTGGCAGCGTCACCCAGAAGGTCGAGCCCTGACCCTCGATGCTGTCGACCCCGATCCGCCCATGCATCAGCTCGGCCAGCTGGCGGCAGATGGAAAGACCGAGACCGGTCCCCCCGAATTTCCGTGTCGTGCTCGCGTCGGCCTGGGAGAACTTGTCGAAGATGATCTCGCGCTTGTCGACGGGAATGCCGATGCCGGTGTCCTCCACGGCAAGCCGCACCCAGGGGACGGACCCGGGACCGCTTTCCACCTCGGCGTTGATCAGCACATGGCCGCGCGCGGTGAACTTGACCGCGTTGCTGACGAGGTTGGTGAGGATCTGCCGGATCCGGCCCGCGTCACCGATCACGTACCGCGGCAGTTCCGGCGCCGTGCGGACCACCAGTTCGAGGCCCTTCTCCCGGGCCCGCTGGGCGAGCAGGTCCGCCACCTCCTCGACCGCCATCCGGAGATCGAACGAGACCGGCTCGATGGCGAGCTTCCCCGCCTCGATCTTGGAGAAGTCCAGGATGTCGTTGATGATGTCGAGGAGGCCGTCCGCCGACCGCTGGATGGCCGCGACGTAGCCACGCTGTTCGGAGTCGAGTTCGGTATCCGCGAGCAGCCCCGACATGCCGATCACCCCGTTCATCGGCGTGCGGATTTCGTGGCTCATGCTCGCCAGGAACTCCGACTTGGCACGGGCCGAGCCGAGCGCCGCGTCGCGGGCCTCCGCCAGCTCGTGCGCCTGCGCCTCCAGCAGCCGCGCCTGGGCCTCGAGCGCCTGCTCCGCCTCGCGCCGTTCGGTGACATCGTGCAGCGTGCCGGACATGCCAAGCACGGCGCCTTGCGGACCGCGCATCGTCCTCGCCTGACAATCGATCCAGCGGAAGCCGCCGTCGCGGGTCAGCAGCCGGAGCTCCAGCCGGCCCTCGCCCCGTTCCTGCCGCAGGAGGGCCCCGACCAGGTCGGCATAGCGGCCCCGGTCGTCGGCATGGATGCTCTCGACCACGAGCGTCCCGAGCGCCGCGGGCACCTCGACCCCCGTGATCCGTTCCCAGGCGGGGTTGAGATAGCTCCAGCGGCCCTCGGCGTCGGCACGGAACAGCACCTCGTCGATCGCGTTCACCACCGACTGCAGCGTGTCGGCGCTCGCCCGGACGGCCTCGTCGGCCCGCTGGCGGAGCGGCTCGGCGATGAACCACCACAGCGAAATCGCCCCCACCACGCACTGGATCGTCGCGTCGAGGAACGCCTCGAGCCAGAAGGAGTCGGCCGGCACCACCAGCGGCAGCGCCAGCATCGTCAGGAGCTCGGCGCAGAAGATCGCGACCACGACCAGGACCAGTCCCCTACGCATGGGCGAGCCTCACCTGATCGAGTTCGGCCCGGGCTTCAGAGAATTCGGCCTCCAGTTCGGCCAGGATCGGCGCGGGATCGGCGGGCACTCCCGCGTGCGCCTGCTCGAGCGCGCGGCAGCGCTCGGACAGGCGAACCGCGCCGACCGACCCCGAGGTTCCCTTGAAGCCATGGAGGCTCTGCTGCCACGCCGTGGCATCGCCCTGATTCGCGGCCTGGCGCAGCTCGTCGAGCATGGCCCGCCCCTGATACCCGAAGAGCGACACGACCTCGGCGAAGAAGCCGACCTCGCCCGCGGTCTCGATGGCGCGCAGGCCGGCCACGACGTCGGCGTCCAGCACGGCCGTTGGCGCGGGATGGTCTTCGGTCGCGGGGCGGGCGCGGGACGGCATGAAGCGACCGGGAATCCAGCGGGAGAGGACGGCGGTCAGCGCATCCCGGTTCACCGGCTTGGTCAGGTAGTCATCCATGCCGGCGGCGAAGCACCGTTCCCGGTCGCCCTGCATGGCGTGCGCCGTCATCGCCACGACCGGCACGTGCTCTCCGGACCGGAGCTCTCGTTCCCGCAGGGCCCGGGTGGCGCTGAAGCCATCCATGCGTGGCATCTGCCCATCCATCAGGACGAGATCGTAGGCGTGCTGTTCGAGGCGCTCGAGGGCCTCCACGCCGTCGTTCGCGATATCGGCACGACACCCGATCCGGCGCAGCATGCTGAGCGCCACCTTCTGGTTCACGGGACTGTCCTCGACCAGCAGAATCCGGGCGGGGCCGAGCGCGCCCTGGCCGACCTCGGCACGCTCCGGGACCCGCTCGACGCGGGGAGCCCGCGGCCCGACCGCGTCGAGAAGATCCCGCTGCCGCACCGGGCGGGTGATCGTCGAGGCCCGGCCGCCAAGGGCGATGACGCGGGGATCGGGACGCTGGCTCACCGCCCCGACGACCACCAGCCGGACGCGCTGGTGCTCGGGCCGGCGGTACAGTGGGGTGATGAGCGCATCGACATCGGCGGCATCCACGACGACGCACTGGAATGGCTCCAGTGTCGGGCTCGCCGCATCGAGCTGACGCAGTCCGTCGCCAGGCGACTCGACCGCGACCACGATCGCGCCCTCGCTCGCGAGCAGTTCCTCGAGGATCACCCGCTCCGTCGCATCCGAGGAGACCAGCAGGATCCGCTGGCCGGGGAGTCTCCTGGGCAGGGGCGATTCCGGCGTGACCACGTCGAACGGAAGCGTGCACCAGAAGGTGCTGCCGCGTCCGACCGTACTCTCCACGCCGACCCGGCCGCCCATGAGTTCGATCAGCTCCCGGCAGATGGCGAGGCCAAGCCCCGTCCCGCCGTAGCGCCGCGTCGTCGAGGCATCCGCCTGGGTGAACTTGTCGAAGATGTGGTCGAGCTTGGCGGCGGGAATGCCAATGCCGGTGTCCTCGATCCGCAGGGAGACCGTGAGCTGAGTGCCGGCACGCCGCTCCGGGAGGAGCGTCAGGCGCACATGCCCGGTCTCTGTGAACTTGACGGCGTTGCCGAGCAGGTTGGTGAGCACCTGGCGGAAGCGGCCCGGATCGCCGTACACCTTCTCCGGGAGACCCGGAGCTACCCGGGCCGAGAAGTTCAGCCCCTTCTCGCTCGCGCGCACGCCCAGCAGGGTGGCCACCTCCTCCACCGCCTCACGCAGACTCATCGCCACCGGCTCGAGCGTGAGCTTGCCCGCTTCGATCTTGGAGAGATCGAGGATGTCGTTGAGGAGCGTGAGCAGGTTGTTGGCCGAGTGATTGATCGTCTCCGCGAAGTCCCGCTGCTCGTCGGTCAGGGGAGTGTCGAGCAGCAGGCTCGCCATCCCCATGACGCCGTTCATCGGCGTGCGGAGTTCGTGGCTCATGTTGGCGAGGAACTCGCTCTTGGCGCGGTTGGCCGCCTGGGCGCGCTCGTTCGACTGCACCAGCTCATGGGTCCGCTCCTCGACCAGGCGCTCGAGCCCTTCGCTGTAGGCCGAGAGGGCGTGGTAGAGCTGCGCACTCTCCAGCGTGCCCGCCACATTGCCAAGCAGGATGGAGAGCAGCTTCTGGTTCGCTTCCGGGGTGTGCTGCAGCGCGTCGCCCGCGACCCCGAGGAACATGCCGATGACCCGGGAGCGGGTGGCCAGGGCATGCAGCAGCACGGTGCGGTCGGGCTGGGTGACGGAGGGGACCTGCACCGCCGAATTGCGCTGCGCTGCCCACGCGAACACCCCGGCACGCACCTGCTCGTCGACCTCGCGGGCCAGCAGGTCGCCCGCCTCACGCGGTTCGGCATCGACGATGTGGAATCCGAGCCCGTCCGCCTCGAGCAGGAGGAAGGCCGACTGTTCGAACTCGAGCAGCCGGCGCAGCACCGGGCGCGCGGCACCGAGGACGACGGCGGGCGTGACGTCGCGCGGCTCACCCGCACGGAAACCGCCGAGCGAGGCGACCAGATCGAGGGCGTCGAGCACCCATTGGGGATCGGCGCCGGGCAGCGCGTCGCCGGTCATGCCCGGTCCAGCGCGATGACCTGCACCGCGGCCTCGTAGTGGCTCTCGGCCTCTTCCATGACGTCGGGCAGGACGTTCGGGGCAAGCCCGATCGCCTCCCACGCCCCGGCGGCGAACGGGGGCACCCCCGGTTCGCCGCTGGTACCGAACTTGAGCGCATTGGTGATGAAGTCCGCCACGTGGACCACGGACGCCTCGACCGGGAAGCGCTGCGACCGCTCCGGGTGGTGGTGGTGCGCGACGGGCTCCCGCAGACTCGGCGGCAGCTTCCACTGCTCCAGCAGCGCCGCTCCCACGTGGGAGTGATCGAAGCCGAGGACTTCATGCTCGACCTCGAAGAGCGGCCGACCGGTTTCCCGACTGCGCATCACGGCGACCCGCGCCTCCTCCGGGACCTGCATGTACATGATCGGGCGGCCGATGTCGTGCAGCAGCCCCGCCACGAAGTAGCGCTCGACGTTGGATTCCCGGCGCCGGGCGGCGAGCGCCCGCGCGGTCACCCCGCACGCCACGCTGTGGCGCCAGAACGACTCCATCGTGACCAGGTTCTCCGGCACGCTCGCGAACAGCCGGATGACCGAGGTGGCGAGGGCGAGATCCTGCAGCTGCGCGGTGCCGACGATGCTGATGGCGTGGCTCACCGTCTCGATCTTCGAGGGGAAGCCGTACATCGCGCTGTTCACCAGTTTGAGCAGGCGCGCCGTCAGCCCGGGATCATCGGCGATCACCCGTCCGACGTCGGCCGCCGAACTCCGCGGATCGCTCACGACGGACGACAGCCGCAGGTACACCCCCGGCAGCGTCGAGATGCTGACGACACCCTTGAGCAGGTCGGAGGCCCTACGCATGGGGACGCTCCCCGGCGGCGAGCAGCCGCGCCTCGCGCTGCACCGCGAACTGGAAGATTTCCGCGATCACGGGCGACTCGAGATCCTGTGACCGCAGGCGCTCGCGTACCCTCGCGTCGGCGGCGGCGAGCACCTCGGGCGAAATCACCAGCTCCGGCGGCTCCTCCTCCCCGGCCCCACGGATCTTCACCGTCAGGATGCCCCACATCTGGAACGCCCGCAGGTGGCGCTCGGTGAGCTCGCTGCCGCTCGGCAGGAGCAGGCGCCCCTGCTGGTCGTGCACATCCTCGGCGAGGATCATCCCGGCTTCGAGATCGTCGACGCCGACGGCCTGCCGGCCGCCATGGGGGGAGGAGAACGGCGCCGCCGCCATGATTCAGTCCGCCTCGCGCACGCCGGCGTCGGCGAGCGCTCCGGTGACGGCCGCGTACTCGTCGTCGAGCTGGCGCAGGGTGTCCGCGCCCGGACAGGCGCCCGCCTTCGCCTGGGACTCGATCGCCTGGCAGACCGCCGCGAGACGGACCAGGCCCAGCGTCCGGGCGCTGCCCTTGAGAGCGTGGGCGACACTCACCAGGTCGCGGGCGGCGCCGCCGGCCACCGCACGCCGGATCGCCTCGAGCCGGGCCGGCGACTCCGCACGAAAGACGCCGACGACTTCGCGCAGGAACTCATCACCGCCGTCATCCAGGGCACGCAGGTTCTCGATGACCCGGAGATCGAGGGCCGGCTGCGGAGCGCCGGAGGCGCAGGGAACGGAGGAAGGCGTCATGATCGTCTCACGAGGTCCGGGGATGATCGTTCTGCACGCTCTCGAGCTGCGGCTTGAGGTGCCGGTCGTAGCAGTCGGGACAGATCCCGTGGGAGAACTGCGCCTCGGTACGGCGACCGACATATTCCTCGACCTGCGACCAGGCGTCCGCCTCGTCGCGGATGCGCTTGCAGTAGGTGCAGATCGGCAGCAGTCCCTCGAGCTGCTTCACCTCGCGCTGGAGTCCCAGGAGCCGTTCGGCGACGCGGAGACGGGCCTGCAGTTCGTCCTTGTCGAACGGCTTGGTCAGGAAGTCGTCGGCCCCGGCGGCCATGCCGTCGAGATAGCTGGTGCGCCCGCGCAACGCGGTCAGCATGATGACGTAGGTGTAGCGATCGCCATCCCGGGCCCGAATCCGCCGGGTGAGTTCGATCCCGTCCATGCGCGGCATCATCCAGTCGGTGATGACGACCTCCGGCGGCAGCGTGGCGAACTGCAGCCAGGCCTCCTGGCCGTCCGGGACGACCGTCACGTCGTGGCCGAGCCGTTCGAGGGTCGCCGACAGGATGCGGCGGGACACCGGATCGTCTTCCACGGCGAGGATTCTCATGCGCCCACTCCTGCCGGCCGGTTCGCCGGGGTCCCGCTCTCGGCGGGACGGTATGCGACGGAGGCCCCGCAGGACACGCGGGCCCAGGAATCGTCGACCATGACCGTGGTCTCGGCGCTGCCCAGAAAGAGACAGCCGTCGGGACGCAGCGCCTGACGGGCACGCCGGAGGATGCTCCGCTTGGTCTCGAGGTCGAAATAGATCAGGACGTTCCGGAGCATGATGACGTCGAAGCGCGGCATCGGCGGCCAGGTCGTCACCAGGTTCATCTCCCGGGCCTGGACCCGGCGGCGCAGCTCCGGCTTGACCTGCCAGTGCGTGCCGGAGCGCTGGAAGTACTTGACGAGCATCGCGGCCGGCAGGCCCCGGTTCACCTCCAGCTGGCCGTAGACGCCCTCGCCGGTGCGCTGCACCATCTCGCGCGAGATGTCGGTGGCCAGGATGCTCACGTCCCAGTCCTGGAGCTGCGGGAAGTGCTCGGCGAGCAGCATCGTGAGACTGTAGGCCTCCTGCCCGCTCGAGCAGGCGTTGCTCCAGATGCGGAGCCGGCGCTCGGCGGCCCGCGCGGCGATCAGGTCGGGAAGCAGACGGGTGCGGAGCGCGTCGAACGGATGGACATCGCGGAAGAAGCTGGTCTCGTTGGTGGTCATCGCCTCGACCACCCGGCGCTCGAGCTCCCCGCGCGGGGCGGCCCGCAGCGCGGCACACAGCTCGACGGCCGACGCAAAGCCCCCCTCGCGCAGCAGCGGAATCATCCGGCTGTCGACCAGGTATTCCTTACCCGGTTCGAGCACGATGGCGGAGCGCTCGCGCACGAGCCCCCGGAGGAAGTCGAATTCTGCCTGACCAAGCACGAGCGCGTCCTTTCGCTCAGTGTGTTGAGATCGCCGGCTTCACCGTTCCGGGCATGCGCGGGAGCCGTCCCACTCCGGCACGCTGCACGAGTTCGCCAACGATCCTGTCGAGCGGGAGAATCAGGTCGGCGAGGCCCGCACCGGCGACCGCACCGGGCATCCCCCACACGACCGAGGTTGCTTCATCCTGCGCCAGCACCTGGCCCCCGGCGGTCCGGATGGCGCCCGCCCCGATCAATCCATCCTGGCCCATGCCGGTGAGGATGAGGCCGAGCGTCCGGTTGCCGAACAGCTCGACGGCGCTCCGGAAGAGCGGATCCACCGCCGGGCGGCAGGAGTTCTCCGGCGGCGCCTGATTCAGGGCGATCCGCACCTGGTCGCCGTCGCGCCGCAGCACCATGTGATAGTTGCCCGGTGCCACCCAGACGACGCCGGGTTCGAGCACGCCCCCCTCCTCGCCTTCGCGCACCGCGAGCTTCGAGCTGCTCGCCAGCCGGTCGGCCAGGAACTTCGTGAACACCGGCGGCATGTGCTGCACGATGGCGATGGGCATCGGGAACTCGGCCGGCAGCTTCGGAATGAGCTCCGCGAGGGCATTCGGCCCGCCCGTGGAAACGCCGATCACGAGGACATCCATCCGCTGCGGCAGCGCCGGACGCGGGGTCACGACCGGGTTCGCCTGACGCGGGGCCGCGGGCACCACGGGGACCACGGGCTTCGGCGGCAGCGCAATGCGGCCGCAGAGCGCCCGGATCTTCGGAATCAGCTCGTCGCGGATCCGTTCCTTCGCCAGTGTGACACTGCCGACATTGGCAGGCTTGGTCACGTAGTCCGAGGCGCCACGGGCCAGCGCCTCGAGCGTGGCCGACGCCCCCCGCTCGGTGAGCGTGCTGAACATGATGACGGGGAGACGGGGATGGCTCTTGCGGAGCTCCACCAGCGTCTCGAGCCCGTCCAGCTCGGGCATCTCGATATCGAGCGTGATCAGGTCGGGCGCGAGTTGCGCCAGCTTGGCCAGGGCCAGCCGGCCATTGGGGGCCGTGCCCACGACCTCGATGTCGGGATCGGCGGCCAGCACGTCGGTGACGATCCGCCGCACCACGACCGCATCATCGACGACCATCACGCGGATCTTGCGCATGGTTCAGGCGGTGGCCAGACCCACCAGCTGCAGCTTTTCGCGCAGCACTTCCTTGGTGAACGGCTTCATCACGTACTCGTTCGCCCCCGCGTCGAGCGCCCGCTGCATCTGGGCCATCTCGGTCTCGGTGGTGACCATCATGATGACGGTGTCCTTCCAGTCCAGATTTTCCCGTGCCTTGCACAGGAAGTCGAAGCCGTTCATCTCGGGCATGTTCCAGTCGACCAGGATCAGGTCGACCTTTCCGTGCTCCGCCAGCCGCGCGAGCGCCTCGACTCCGTGGCCAGCCTCGAGGACCTCGAACCCGAGCTCCCGGACCGTCTTCCCGATAATGCTGCGGATCGCCCGCGAGTCATCCACGACCAGAGCTCGCACTGCGCCCTCCTTGCTTCAAGGTGAGAATCCCTGCCGCCGGCTCCTGGGGGACCGAAGCGGCCTGCTGCTTCCGTTGACATTCTGGACATCTCGCCGGCGGCCGGACCTTCGCCGCCAGGCTGCTCGCGACCTGCTTCAATCCGGCCCAGCGCCCATCCGGCTGCCGCACTCGGCGGCAATCGGGGCAGCACTCGTGAATCGCCCCGAGGTAGCGGAGCGAGGCCTCCATCCCGAGAATCCGTTCGGCCACCCGCAAACGGGTCACCAGTTCATCCGCATCGAACGGCTTGGTCAGGAAGTCGTCGGCCCCGGCGTTCATCGCCTCGAGGTAGTTCTTCTTGCCGCCCAGCGCGGTCAGCACGATCAGGTAGGTGTACCCATCGTTCGCCGCGTCGCCGCGAATCCGGCGGCACAGCTCGAGACCATCCACCCGCGGCATCATCCAGTCCGTGATCACCACCCGCGGGTGGTGCTCGTTGAACCGGGCCCACCCCTCGGCGCCATCGGTGGCCGTCACGGTGTCGTAGCCCAGCTTCTCCAGCGTGCGGGCCAGCACCCGCAGCGAGACGTCGTCGTCTTCCACGATCAGGATCCGCACTCAGACCTCCGCGAGGCGCGGGGCGCCCGGATGGGAGAGGACACCCGCGCGCCCCGCCGCGGCCCGCCGGCCGGTGCGGAACTGGCCGACCAGCCCCTGCAGCGCCGCCGCCATGCGGGCCAGCTCCTGGGCCGCATGCGAGGCCTCGCCGGCGGCGGCAGTCGAGGCCTCAGTGATGCCGGCCGTGGCGCTCATCAGCCGCGCGATCTGCCCGCTGCCTTCCGCGGCGTGCTCCACGGCGCGCCCCATCTCCGTGGCGACGGCGCTCTGCTCCTCCACGGCGCTCGCAATCCCGCCCTGGCGCGCGTTGATCTGCGCGACCACGTCGGAGATGCGCCGGATGGCGACGACCACGTCCTGCACCTGAGCCTGCACGTTCTGAATGCGGCCGCCGACATCTTCGGCCGACGCGCCCGCCTGGTTCGCGAGCTCCTTCACTTCGGTCGCCACGACCGCGAAGCCCTTCCCCGCCTCACCGGCACGGGCGGCCTCGATCGTCGCGTTCAGGGCCAGCAGGTTCGTCTTCTGTGCAATGGCGGTGATCGACTGCAGCACCTGCCCGATCTCCGCGCTGCCCGTCCCCAGCCGGTCGACGGTCTGATGGGCGGTCCGCGCCAGCTCCGCCGCCTCACTGGCGACCCCGGCGGCCTCGCTCGCGTTGCGGGCGATCTCCCGAATCGCTGCGGACAGCTGCTCGACACCCGCGGCCACACTCTGGACGCTCGTCGAGACCTCACTGGTCGCGGCCGAAGCCTCGGCCGCCTGGGACCGTCCGGCTTCGCTGCCATTGGTGATCTGCACGCTGATCGAGGACATCTGCTCGGCCGCGGCGGCGAGGGCCGTCGCGCTGTCGGTCACCTGGGCGATGGTCTCCTCGAGTTTGCCGACGAAGGTGTTGAAGCTGCGGGCAAGATCCCCCAGCTCGTCATCCCGGTCGTACTCCACGCGGGCGGTCAGGTCGCCATCCCCGCTCGACACCTCGCGGAGCCGCGCCGTCACCTGGGCGAGCGGACGCAGGATCGACAGCGTCATGACGACCGCGAGTCCGGTCAGGAGTGCCCCGGCGCCCAGCGTGACCACGAGGAGCAGCATCCGGGCGCGAGCCTCCGTCAGGCGCGCCGCCTCGGTGGTGGCCTCGTTGGCGCGGAGAATCAGATCGCTCACCGCTTCCTGGCGGGTCTCGAGATCCGAGAACGCGGCCATGAAGGCACCCAGCTTCGCCTCGGCGCCGGCACGATCCCGCCCCGCCGTCTCGGCCAGCTCGCGGGCCCGCGCCTGATAGGCCTGAAGCAGTGGCTTCACCTCTGTGATGGCGGCCGCGATCTCCGGAGACAGCGGGAGCTTTGCATTGCGCTCCAGTGCATCGCTGAACGCCTTCAGGTGTTCGTCGAGGTCGCGGCGGCCGGCCTCGGCCTCCGCGGCCGTCCGCGCCCGCAGCAGGACGAGGACGTCGGCGCGCACCGCATCGTGCATCATGTCCCCGTTCATGTGATTCTGGATCGACTGGCCGGAGACGTTGAGGGCCTCGACCCGGGCATTGATCTCCCGCAGTCCCCAGACTCCCAGCAGCCCGACGGCGGCGGTGGTGACCACAGCCGTGCAGCTCACCAGGAGCAGCTTCTGCCGGATCGAGAGTGTCATGGGTGCCGAGGCCTCTGTCATCTCAGGTGCGGAGGGTGCGAAAGGGACCCCCCGGTGTCCCTCTAGGTATCGGCAGATGCGCTGGGGATCTTGACCACGACGTGAGGCGGGTAAAGCGGAGGGCGGCAGCACATCGCAACCCGACCGGCCTGCCGGAGCGACGGGCCGGAAGCGCCGAGGGGCGAAGCGGTTAGCTGTCCCGCTTCAGCCCGAGGTGCGCGTGGAATTCGTGCTCGATCTGGGCGGGATCGTGCGAGTTGAACAGAATCAGATTGCGCAGGTGCTCCAGGCTGTCGAGCCCGACGATCTCGGTAAACTGGATCGCGCACCCGGCCGGTCCCATGCGGACGATGTTCCCCTGGGCGTGGACCACCACTTCGGTCCCGTCGAGGTGCATCCGGACGTCGCATGCGGCCCCTTCAGCCGGGCCGTTGGCGATCCGGAAGAAGCCGCCCTTGAGGCTCAGATTCTCCATCGTGCCGCCCGTGTAGCGCACGCCATCCACCGTGACCTCGGCGATGAGATGCACCGGCACCCGGCTGAACTCGCGGCGATGGGGAAATGGGACATCCTGCATGGCTGCCTCCTAGTTCCTGCTGTCGGCCTTCTTGAGCAAACGCACCACGAGCGGCGAGCCCTGGCATTCGAACGCCACGGAGGTGACCAGTTCCCCACCCGGGACGCGCGTGGTGACGTCACTGCCTTCCACCACGGTCGGCAGCGACAGCCGGCACGGCTCCGGGAGCAGCGCCTTCACGTTGCCACCGGTCATGTTGGCGAGTTCCCCGATCGCATCCTGGGTGTCCGAAACCGATGCGGCGCTGAGGTCGACGCCGAACATCGTCGCCGCGGCCTGGCGCGCGAACTCGGCGGAACACTCGATCGTCACCGCTCCTTCCCACGCGCCGGTGAACTGCACGCAGCCGGAAACCACGCGCGCCGGCGCCGGGGGAATCGCGGCCTGCCGGACGAGATTCACGCCCAGGACCGATTCCCACACGGTCTCCGCGACCTGGCGGATTTCCTCCTCGAGAAACTGCATTCTGTCCCCCTAACTTCCTTTGAGCCGGTAGCAGCCGGCCTTGTCGAACTGCACCCGCTCGAACACATCGCCCAGATTGATCGTCGTCTCCGCCCCGCCGAGGAAGAGATAGCCCCACGGCTGCAGGACCTTCCGGACATTGCCCAGGATGGCCCGCTTGGTTTCGACATCGAAGTAAATGAGCACGTTGCGCAGGAAGACGACATCCATCGCGGGCAGCGGTCCCCAGGGCTCGATCAGGTTGAGCTCCCGGAACTCGCACCACCGCTGGACCTCTGGCTTCACCTGCCACTCCATGCCCTTCTTCTCGAAGTACTTCACCAGCAGGTGCGCCGGCAGACCGCGGTTGACTTCGATCTGCCCGTACTTGCCTGCCCGGGACTTCGCCACCATCTCACCGGAGAGATCGGTTGCCGTGATCTTCACCGTCCAGGACGCGAGCTGCGGGAAATGCTCCATCAGCGTCATGGCCACCGTGTACGGCTCCTGGCCACTGGAGCAGGCGGCACACCAGATGTTGAGCCGACGCTCGGTGGCCCGCCGCTTCATCACCTCCGGTATGACGACCGACTTCAGCGCCTCGAACGGGTGCAGATCGCGGTAGAAGCTCGTTTCATTGGTCGTCATCGCCTCGACGACCTTGCGGTGCAGTCCGTTGAGCGGCTGCGCCCGCATCAGCGCGATCATCGCATCGAGTGAGGCGAAGCCCTCCGCCCGAGCGAGCGGGGTCAGCCGCGCCTCGAGCAGGTAACTCTTTTCGACTTCCAGCACGATCGCCGACTTCTGGCGAACCAGCGTACTGACGTACTGGAAGTCTGTGGGACTCAGGGCCATCGCCCGGTCTCCCCGGTTCAGGGCTGGGCGGCCAGGACCTGGCCGCCGCGGGTACGCTGTACAATCTCATCGCCGAGCGCCGTCAGCGGCAGAATCGCGCTCGCGAGCCCCGCTCGTGCCACGGCGCCCGGCATCCCCCACACCACGCTCGTTGCCTCGTCCTGCGCCAGCACGCTGCCTCCGGCTCCGACCACCGCCTCGGACCCCTTGAGGCCATCGGAGCCCATGCCGGTCAGCACGACACCCAGCACCCCGGCGCCATACGACTTCGCCCCGGACCGGAACAGCACGTCCACGGCGGGCCTGCAGGAATTCTCGGGTGCTTCCCGGTTTGTCTGAAGTATGAAGTTCGGTCCGCTCTTCTGGACGGTGAGATGGTGGTCCCCCGGGGCGACCCAGATGCGCCCCGGCTGAACCAGATCGCCATTCGCCGCCTCCGACGCCGGGAATGGCGTGCTGGCCGAGAGTCGGTCCGCAAGCAGGCGGGTGAAGCCCACCGGCATGTGCTGAACGATCAGAATCGGGAGCGAGAAATCGGCAGGGAGCTGACGAAGCACCTTCTCGAGGGCATCGGGACCTCCGGTGGAGCTCCCGATCAGCAGCACCTGAGGCCGCACCCGGCGCCCCGGAGGCGCGGCGACCGGCGGCGTCTCTCGCCGCCGGAGCGGCTGAACCACGGGCGCAGGCAGCTTCACGCGCCATTCGTTCACGACGGCCTTGAGGCGCGGAGCCAGCCGGTCGACGACCCACTCGATCGCGTTCAGCATGTTGCCCTCATGGGGCAGCTTCTGCACGATGTCACCCGCGCCAAGCGAGAGCGCCTCGAGCTCGGTGGGGCCGGGCTCCGACATCCCGGTGAAGACCACGACCGGCAGGGCCGGCCAGCGCTTCCGGATCTCGCGCAGGGCCGCCAATCCGTTCATGGTGGGCATGTCGATGTCGAGCACCATCACGTCGACGGGGAGCTTGCCCAGCTGCGCGATGGCGATGTCCCCGTCCGATGCGGAGCCGACGACTTCGATCTCGGGATCCTTCGCGAGTGCCGTCGCGACCAGCCGCCGCACGATGACGGCGTCATCCACGACGAGCACCCGGATCGGGGCACTCATCCTCGTACGACATCCGGGGCCGGCGCCGTGTCCACTGGGCCCGCCTCCGCGCCGCCCAGACTGGCGCGCAATTCGCCGAGTCCGGCAGCAGCGGTCATGATCTTCCCAAGCGCCTCGGCCGAGCCCTGGGTCCGCGACACGGTATCCCGGACGCGATGCTGCAGGTCGAGCGTGAAGTCCCGCGCCTCGTGGGCCAGCGCGTCCGCCGCTTCGGCCGCGGCACGGCGCACCGCAACCAGCGCCGCGGCGATCGCAGCGTCGGCCTGGCCAGTGGCCCCCATTCCAGGAGCCGGAGACTCGGCCACCATCGCCTCGGCACCCTGCCCCTCGGCCTGATCGGCGACGAGATCCAGGAGATGCACCAGCGTCTGGAGTTCAGTCGCGGCCGCCTCCAGCGCGCGCGCCTCACCGCGCAGAGCCCGGACGGGACTCGGCGCCGCGGAGGTGCCCTCGGCCGCGGCAGGCGGAGTCGCCACCCGGGCAGGCGGGGCGCTCGCGACAGGCGGGACCGCCGGCGGCGGTGGCGCGACCGGGCGAGACCCTCTCGGCGACACCGGCGCCCGGTCTTCCTTCCGGGTGAAGTGGACGATCTCCCAGGTGATCTGCGGACCCAGGTACCGCTGATCCTCGTCGCGGATCGGCGAGACGAGGATGTTGACCGTCTCCGGCCCCATCCGGATCTGCGACTTGTACGGCAGCCGGGCCGGGTCGCGGAACAGGGCGCGGCGCTCACTTTCGTCCGGCAGGAAGAGCTGGATCGGCACTCCATCGAGCGGATTCACCGGGAATGGCAGGTACGCCGCGAGCCGTTCGAGCGCGTGCTCACAGGCGGCGTTCCCGAACCACTTCTCGAGCATCGGGTCCGGATACATGATCGGCACCGGCAGATCTTCGGCCTGGTTCCGCAGCCGCTGGAATACCGCCTCCGCGCGGTGCAGATCGGTCTCATCCCGCCAGCTGATCCCGTACCCGAGCAGCGTACCCTCCGGGCTCCGCACCGCGCCGACGCGCGCCTTCCAGACCATGTGCCCGAAGCACCAGGTCGTCTCCTTCGGCAGCCGGGTCACGTCCTGGAGGAGTCCCTGAAACTGGGAGGGCGCGGGATGGAATCGCAGGACCGAGTGTCCGGCGAGATCGCCGGGCGCCAGGCCGAAGGCCCGGCGCAGGTCGGCCCGCGCCGCCTCGAGACCCCGCTCCGCCTCCGGATTCAGGTGCACCAGGGTGAGGTCCGGGTCGAGCACGAAGAGCGGCCGGTCGGCGAGGCCCGCCTGACTGGCATCCTCCAGTGCCTGAGCCAGGAGCGCCTGGCGCGGATCGGGATGTGGCGCGGCCGCCGGCGCGTGCAAGCCGAGCGCCGCGGCCTCCTCGGCGAACAGGGAACGCAGCTCCTCCGTCAGCTCGGGACTCGCGCCGCCCTCCTGGAACGCCGCGAGCAGGTGGACCGCGATCCGGCCGGCCTTCTCCTCGTCGATCCCGAGTTCCCTGCGGAGCACCGCGGGCTCCGGCCCGTCATAGGCCATCGGGCCGCCGAGCCGGTCGGTGAGCAGCATCTGGACCTGCCACCGCGCGTCGGCGACACCCGCGGAGGGAATCAGTCCGGCCAGGGTCGGGTCGCCCGCCAGGCGGTCGAAGAGGCGCTGGACGGTGTGATCCACCCCGTCGAACCCGCCGAGGCGGTCGAACATTGCGTTGCGCGGAGCGCTGGTCCTGATCGTCATGAGATCTCGTCCTGGAATCGCATACCTAACACTGGAACCTGCCCACCATCGCATGGAGCTGCTCGGCGAGCCGGGCCATGGCTTCGGTCGCCTGCTGGCTGTCGCTCACGCCCTGACGCGTGCCCGCGGCGGCCTGCGAGAGACCGGTCATCGTGGCCGCGATCGAACCCGCGCCGCGCGCCGCTTCCGCTGCGCTCTGTCCCATGGCCGCCGTCGTGGAGGTCTGCGCCTCCACCGCGCCCGAGATGGTCGTCTGAATGCCGTGAATCTGCGCGACGATTCCGGCGATCTCGCGGATGGCGTTGACCGCCTCGCCGCTGTCCGCCTGGATCGCCTCGATCTTGCCGCCGATCTCCTCCGTCGCCTTCGCGGTCGCCTTGGCGAGCTCCTTCACCTCGCCGGCGACCACGGCGAAGCCCTTGCCCGCTTCCCCGGCCCGGGCGGCCTCGATGGTCGCGTTGAGGGCCAGGAGATTGGTCTGCTGCGCGATCGAGGTGATCACCTTGATCACTTTGCCGATCTCGGCGCTCGACTGGCCCAGTCTGCCCACCGTGCCATTCGCCCGCTCGGTGATCTGGACGGCCGTGCCGGCGACCTGCGCGGCACTGAGCGCATTGCGGGCGATTTCGCGGATCGCCCCCGACATCGCGTCCGTCCCCGCCGCCACCGTCTCGACGTTCCGGGAGACTGCTCCGGCCGCGCCGGAGGCCGTTTCCGCCCGGGCCAGCGTCGCGTCCGCCGAGGCCCCGAGGCTCCGGTTGACCGCCGTCAGCTCCTCGGCGGAGGACGCCAGCGTTCCCGCGTGCTCACCGATGCGGGAGACTTCGGCCCGGAAACCTTCGAGCAGCCCCGCGAGTCCCTCGCCCAGCTGGCCGATCGCGTCGCTGCCGCGCACCGGCACGGCACAGCGGAGATCACCGCGGGCGGCTTCGCGAACCACGGCGAGGATCTGATCGACCTTGCCCTGCAGGGCGGCGGCGAGCTTGTGCTCCCGTTCGGCGGCTTCGCGAATCACCCGTTCGGATTCCAGTCGCTGCGTGGTCACCTCCCAGGTGACCATCGGCCCGAGATACTGGTCGGCTGCATCGAAGGTGGGACTCACCCGGATCTCGAGCGTCTCGGGACCGAGCGTGGCCTGCATCGAGTGCGGCAGCTGCGCCGGATCGAGCAGGCGCCCGCGGATGTCGCGGAGCGCCGGGTGCAGCACATCGATCGGCTGTCCGAGCAGCGAATCGGGGGCGACGCTGAGGTGCGCCTCCAGCTGCACCAGGCAGGCGTGCGCGGCGGGATTGATGTACTGGATCACCAGCTCCTTGTCGGCGGAGACGGTGTTGATCGGCGAGTTGCGGATCATCGAGGTGAAGCGGGACAGCTCCACGCGGGCGATCCCCCCTGCGACCTGGTGCGCCACCTTGCGCAGGGTGTCGGCTTCAGGAGCGCTGAGCGGACGGAGCGCGGTGGAATAGAACTCGAGGGTACCGACGATCTCCCCGTTGACGAACATCGGGACGCAGGCGGACGAGCGGACGCCGGCGCGCCGCGCGACAGGGGCGCGGGCGAACTCGGTGACGGCCCCGAAGTCCTCGACGAACTCGAGGTCGCCCGAACGCCAGGCCCGGCCGGAGAGGGCCTGGCCCTCGCCGAAGCGCGCCGCGCGCGTCTTCTCCCGGAATTCGTCCGCGATCTTGCCCGAGTCCATGGCGCACTTGAGCAGGCCGTCGACCGGATCCCGGCGGAAGAATGCCGCATAGGCCCAGCCCTGCCGCTCCCGGACCACCTGCAGCGAGGCGGAGATCGCGCCTTTCACGGTCGCCGCCCGCGCCACCGCATCGATGACGCGGATGACCGTCTCGTGCGCGTCGCCCTCGCCCCGGTCCGCGCTGCCCGCCTCGGCCAGCGCCAGCGAGCCCTCGGTGTCCTGCATGCGGATCACCCTGGCCCCCTAGTGCCTGAAGCGACCCACCAGGCGGCGCAGATCGGCGGCCATGGTGGCGAGTTCCTGCGTGGCCTTCTGGCTGTTCCCCGTGCTTTCGCTGGTGGACTGCGCCGAGCGCGCCACACCGGCGATGGTGTCGCTGATCTCGCTCGACCCCCGCGCCGCGTCGCTGATGTTCCGGCCCATCTCGTTGGTGGTGGCGGTCTGCTCCTCCACCGCGCCGGCAATCACCGTCTGGATGTCGTTGATCCGGGTGATGATCTGGCCGATTTCCCGGATCGCGCCGGCGGCCCCGGCGGTGTCGCTCTGAATCGCGTCGATCCGCTGTCCGATCTCCTCGGTCGCGCGCGCCGTCTCCTTGGCCAGTTCCTTCACTTCCTTTGCGACGACGGCGAATCCCTTGCCGGCCTCCCCGGCCCGGGCGGCTTCGATCGTCGCATTGAGCGCGAGCAGGTTGGTCTGCTGGGCCACGGAGGTGATCAGCTTGAGCACCTTGCCGATCTCCTGGCTGGAGTCGCCCAGCTTCGTCATCTTGCCATTCGTCGTCTCGGCGAGCGCCACCGCCTCGCTCGCGACCTTTGCGGCATCGCCGGCATTCTTGGCGATTTCCCGAATGCTCGCCCCCATCTCCTCGGTCCCGGCGGCGACGGTCTGCACGTTCCGGGTGACCTCCTCCGAGGCCGAAGCGACGACCTGCGCCTGGGCGCTGGTATCCGCGGCTCCGGTGCTGACCGTCTTGTTCACCGCGGACAGCTCCTCCGCGGCGGCGGCCAGGGTGTCGGCGTAGCCAGCGATCTCGCCGATGCTGCCGCGAAGGTCGGTGAAGAAGGTCGCCAGCTCGGTGCCCAGCTGCCCGATGGCATCCTGTCCCCGCACGGTCACCTCGCGGGTCAGGTCGCCGGCGGCGGCCGCATGCACCGACGTGAGAATGGCGTCCACCTTGGCTCGCAGCTCCGCCGCCTCGCGCTGCTCCCGCTCCCGGGCTTCGGCGATGGTCCGCTCGGCGGTGACCTGCTGGGTGAGCACATCCCAGGTCAGCATCGGGCCGATGTAACGCTTCTGATGGTCGTAGGTGGCGGAGACCAGGAACTCGACGGTCTCGCCACCGAAGGTCATCCGGCTCCGGTACGGCAGGTTGGCGGGATCAAGCAGGATGCGCTCGACCTCCCTGGGCCGGTCGAAGAACACCGTCATCGGCTTGCCGGTGAGCTCCGACGGCCGGACGGGAAGCACCCGATCCAGGGCCTCGAGCGAGCGCCGCCCCGCGGGATTCACATACTGCATGGTGAGATCGGGATCACCACAGATGATGTGGGTCGGGCAGCTCTCGATCATGGAGAGCACGCGGCCGAGTTCGACCTCCACCCGCTGGCGCTTGGTCTGATCCTCCCACGCGACGGCGTAGCTGGTGAGCGCGCCGGTCTCGTCAGGCACCGCCGAGACGATGCACTTGTAGACCGCCTGCTCGGTCTTGATCTTGTGCTCGAACGGAAGTGCCGCGGCGTCGGCAATCGATTCCCGGAAGCCCGGGGGATTCCCGTGCACCGTCGCCAGGTCGGTCCCTTCCAGCGGACCGCTGGCGAAGCCCAGCTTCCGGACGGCCTCGACCGCCGCCTGGCTCGCGGCCAGGATGCGCTGGTTCCGGTCGGCGAGGAAGACGATCGCGTTCAGTCGGACGAGGCCATCAAGCAGCCGGGGCGCGGAGAGCGGATCGCTCGGTGGCGTGGGCTGTGGCATGCTGCGCGGTGAATTCCCGGTCGGGGCTGTCATGGATACGCTCTCCCTGCGATACCAGTGTGTGTCGGACAGCATCACCGTCCGGTGCCGGCCAGTGCCGCGCCCGCGGGGCCGAATTCCTCGATGCAGTAACAACGCAGCTGCGGACGCCCATCATGAGCGTCTTCCTCCGCCGGGCGCCTGGGCGCCCGGGAGCCTTCTGCGGCTCCGCATCCCACCGGGGAGCATTCCCCGGCGTCCGGCATCACCGTCCCGCCGGCTCCGTCGCCAGGGCCTTCTCGGTATCGAGAATCAGCAGCAGCCGGTCCGGCAGCTTGTACACCCCGCGCATCAGCTCCCGCGATTCCGGCGACAGCGTCTCCGGCAGGGACTCGTACTGTTCTTCTTCCGTCTCCAGCACGTCGCCGATCTCGTCGACCAGCAGGCTCACCGCGCCTTCGTCGGTGCGCACGACCACGTTCATCGGCTCGTGCTCGTCCGAGCGCGGCGGCAGCCCGAGCCGCTCGCGCAGATCGATCGCGGTGACGATCTGGCCCCGCAGGTTGATGAGTCCGCGCACCGCGCGGGGAGCGAGCGGCACCCGGGTCATCGCCTGACGGCGAATCACTTCCTGGACCTGCTGGACCTCGATCCCGATGAACAGCGCGCCGAGATGGAAGGTGCAGAACTGGCGTTCGATGGCCATGGGGTTCAGACTCCCGCGCCGACGGTTTCAGCTTCGGCGCCTGCGAAGAGCAGGACGTCCGCGCCTTCGATCAATGCCCGCACATCGAGCAGGTCGGTGACCTTCTGCTGAATCACCGCCGTGCCGTACACCGCGCCCGGCCGCTGGCGGCGGTGCACGGTGAGGTGCTCTTCCACGATGTCGAGGATGTTCTCCACGACCAGCCCGACGTCCCGGCCCTCGTGGGCATAGACGACGACCGGCAGCGGATCCCGCTCCTCCGTCGCGCCGCCCCCCTCGCCGAGAAGCTCCGTGAGCCGGAGCAGCGGCAGCAGCCGGTCGCGATACTGGACCACCTGATGGTGTCCTGCCTGCTCGATGGCGCTGACCGGGAACTCCTCGAGCCGTGCCACCATCGAGAGCGGGATCGCCATGCGGCGCCCCTCGCCCAGCCGGAACAGCAGGAGCATCTGCTTCTCCTCGCCCTGTGACCGGGCGGTATCGACCGCCTCGGCCTGGCCGCGCACCCGCGCTTCCGAGACGACCGCGGATTTCTGCGCGATGCCGAGCACATCCAGGATCAGCGCGACCCGGCCATCGCCCATGATTGTCGCACCGGCGAAGGCGCTGATCCCCTTGAGCTGCTTGCCCAGCGGCTTGACCACGATCTCCTCGGTGTCGTTGATCTCGTCGACCACGAGGCCGAAGCTGTGCTCGTCGGCCTGGAGGATGACGATGTTCACCGCTTCACCGGTCGGTGCCTGCGCACCGGCGCCAGCGGGCCGGAGTCCGAGCGCGTCGGCGAGATGCACCAGCGGCAGGAGCCGCCCGCGCAGCCGGTACACCGGCGAGCCGCACACCATCTCGATGCCCTTCCCCGCCTCGTCACCTTCCAGCCGCACCAGCTCGAGCAGCGAGACCTGCGGGATCGCGAACCGGTCGCCACCCGTGGTCACGATGAGCGCCGGAATGATCGCGAGCGTGAGCGGAATCTTGATCTTGAGTGTCGTCCCCTGCCCGGAGACGCTGTTGATGTCGACCGTGCCGCCGATCTTCTCGATGTTGGTCTTGACCACATCCATGCCGACGCCGCGGCCGGAGATGTTGCTGACCTGCTCCGCGGTGGAGAAGCCCGGCGCGAAGATCATGTTCACGATCTCCCGCTCGGCCATCCGCCCCGCCTGCTCGGCGGTGATCAGGCCCTTCTGGATCGCCTTGGCCCGCACCCGCTCGACGTTCACCCCGCCGCCATCATCGGAGATCTCGATGTTGACCTGGCCGCCCTCGTGATAGGCGCGGAGCAGCAGCCGACCCTCGGCCGGCTTGCCACGCGCGACCCGCTCCGCGGGCAGTTCCATGCCGTGGTCCACCGAATTGCGCACGATGTGGGTCAGCGGATCCTTGATCGCCTCGATGATCGTCTTGTCGAGTTCGGTCTCTTTGCCTTCCATCTCGATCCGGACCTGCTTCTTGCAGGCCAGCGCGAGGTCCCGCACCACGCGGGGGAACTTCGCCCACACGTTCCCGATCGGCTGCATGCGGGTCTTCATGACCCCTTCCTGGAGCTCGGTCGTGATGAGGTTGAGACGCTGGGTGGTGGCGACGAATCCGCTGTCCTCCTGGGTCGCCGTGTACTGCAGGATCTGGTTGCGTGCGAGCACCAGCTCGCCCACCAGGTTCATCAGCTTGTCGAGCAGACTCACGTCCACCCGGATGTTGCTGTCGGTCGCCTGCGGGCCCTTCGATTCGGCGCCTTCGGCGACGAGTGCTGAAACGGGGACCGGGAGTGCGGCGGGCGCTGACGCGGCCTCTTCCACCGGCGCGGCGGCTTCCGCCACGATCGGCGCCGGTGCCACGCTGACCGCCGCCTTCGCCGCCCTGGGCTTTCTGGCGGACTTGGCGGGCTTCTCCGCCACCTCGGGCTTCCCGGCCCCCTCACCTTTTCCCGCGACGGCTTCCCCCTTCTGCAACCGGGTCAGCAGATCCACGAGGCTCGCGAAATCGTCCTGGCCGTCGGACCCGGTGCTCTCGATCGCACTCAGGATGGAGCGGACGGCGTCCACCAGCTGGAGGAGCGCGCTGGTGATTTCCGGCGTGAGCGCCTTCTTGCCGTCGCGCAGGTCGGACAGGAGGCTCTCGCCGACGTGGGCTACCGACTCCAGACGCCCGAAGCCGAGGAAGCCACTGGTGCCCTTGATGGTGTGAATCGCGCGGAAGATCCCGCCCATCAGCTCCTTGTCCGACGGGCTCTTCTCCAGCGCTACCAGATTGCGATCAAGAGTGTCCAGGCCTTCCGCGCTCTCAACCAGGAACTCCTTGACGATCTCGTCCATGTCGCTCATGCGTTGCTCCCCTGCACCGGTGGACCGGCAATGACCCCGTGGGAAATCCATTCGATGTCGGGAGTATCGGCTGTCGCCACGAATTCGTTGAGGCCCGTCACAGCCGGCGTCGTCACTCCCGCAGCGCGGTCATCCGCGCCTTCCATTGCAGGCCCGGGGCCAAATTCGATGTGCTTGAGCCACAAGCAGATAGCACCCGGGCCCGAGGGCGGATCCGGCAATGACGGCCCCACCGGCGGCAGTTCCATCCTGCGCGGGTATGGAGATCGGATGAAGGAAGCGGGAAGCGCGGGAGGGGAAGGGACCAACCCATGGAGTTGCCATGGAAACGGCGGCGGAGCGGCCTGTTCGCCGCGGCCGCCGCCGCATGACCCGCACCCTGCTGCGGACTCAGGCGCTCGCAGGCACCGCCGGCCGAGCGGCACGAGGCCGAGTGGCGGCGGTTCCCTCCTCGTAGCGGAACTGCGCCACGAGCGACTGCAGTTCCCGGGCGGCCCGGGCGAGTTCTCCCGCCGCACTCTGGCTCTGGGTGGCGCCCTCGGTCGTGCTGTCCGCGGTCTTCGCCACGCCCTGGATGTTGTGGGCGATCTCCTGGGCCCCACGCGCCGCCTCCGACACGTTGCGGCTCATCTCGTTGGTGGTGGCGGTCTGCTCCTCGACCGCCCCGGCGATCGTGGTCTGGATTCCGCTGATCTGGGCGATGATCTCGCTGATCTCCCGGATGGCGCTCACGGCGTCGCTGGTATCGGCCTGGATGGCGTCGATCTTCCGGCCGATCTCTTCGGTGGCGCGCGCAGTCTCCTTCGCGAGTTCCTTCACTTCGTTGGCGACGACCGCGAATCCCTTGCCGGATTCGCCGGCGCGCGCCGCCTCGATGGTCGCGTTGAGTGCCAGCAGATTGGTCTGCTGCGCGATCGATGTGATGACCTTGATGACCTTGCCGATCTCCGCGCTCGATTCGCCGAGCTTGCCCACCGTCCCGTTGGTCCGGTCGGCCACCTTCACCGCCTGCAACGCGACCCGGGCCGCTTCCGCGGCGTTCTTGGCGATCTCGCGGATGGAGGCGCTCATCTCCTCCGTGCCCGAGGCCACCGTCTGCACGTTGCGCGATACCTCATCCGCCGCGGTGGACACGACGTTGGCCTGTGCCGCCGTTTCAGCCGCTGCGCCGCCGAGGCGCTGGCCCACGGCATTCACCTGCGTCGAGGTGGCGGCGACCGCGTCGGCCGTCCTCGCGATGTTCGCGACGCTCCCGCGGAGGTTCCGGAAGAACCCGGTCAGTCCCTCGCCCAGCCGTCCGATCGCATCCTCCCCGCGGACCGAGATCTGCCGGGTAAGGTCTCCCTGCCCGGCCGCATCGACCACCGCCAGGATCTCATCGACCTTGGCGCGCATCTCGGCGGCACGGGCTCGCTCTTCTTCGGCGCGGGCACGCTGTTCCGCTTCGCGGTCGGCGGCCTCCCGCTGGCGCCGATCCGCCTCTGACTGTTCGGCCTTGCGCCGCGCCTCCGCGGTGCGCAACTGCTCTTCCTGCGCCTCTTTCACCGTGCGCTCCGCCTCGAGCTTGGCCGTGACCACGTCCCACGTGACCATGGTGCCAATGTGCTCGCCGGCATCGTTGCGAATGGCGCAAGCCATGAAGTCGAGGGTCTCGGGGCCCAGCTTGAGCTGCGCCTGATAGGGGAGTTTGCCCGCGTCGGCAAGGGTCCCGCGGCGCTGCGCGAGATCGGGATGGAGGACTTCGATCGACTTGCCGACCAGGTCGCCGACCTTCACGGGCAGGAACTGCTCCAGCCGGCGGAAGGTGGCGGTCGTCGCGGGGTTCATGTACTGCAGGGCCAGTTCCCGGTCCGCATACATGATGTTGATCGGGGCATTCTCCACGATCTGGCGGATGCGGGTGACCTCCGCGCGCTGCCGGCCGACGTCCTGCCAGTCCACCTGTTCGGCCGCGAGCGCGGTACGCATGCCGAGAATCGCCTCGTTCAGTGCGCGGGCCGTCTCGCCGAGCTCGTTCTGGCTGAGGACCTTCGCCTGGTCGCGGAAATCCCCGCGGCCCACGAGGGTCGTGACTCGCTGGATCTCCTGGACCTCGCGCGTGACCCGGTGGGCGATCCGCCACCCGATGAACATCGAGCCGCCGATGCCGAAGACGACGCCGAGCACGATCAGCAGTTGCGACTGCTTGCCCTGTCGGTCTGCCGCCTTCTCGACCTCCAGCCCCTCTTCCTGCACCACATCGCCGAGGTGCTCCATCCCGGTCTCGAGACGTTCGAACGCGGCCTGGAACTCGGCATAGCGGCGTTCCGCCTGGGCGCGGTCACGAAAGGCGAGCGCGGTGATCTCCCCGGCGCTGGACAGGTAGGCATCCAGACTCGGCTGGATTTCCGCGAGCACGTCGTGGACTTTCGCCCCGGTGGCCATCAGCGCACTGTCGGCGAGGGCGGCGCGGAACGCCTCCACGTGGGTCTGCACGTCCGCCAGGACCGAGTCGCGCTCCTGCGGAGCGGTCCGGGCCACGAAGATCGCCCGCAGGACATCCGCACGCAGGGCGTCGTGCATCATGTCCGCGAACATCTCCTGCCGGAGTCCTCGTGCCTGACGGTTGAGAATCGCCTCGTTCTCCGAGGCACGCGTGGTGGTGAAGTAGCCGAGGCCACCCACCACCAGTGCCACTGCGGCTCCGATCGCCCCAAGTCCGATCAACGTGCGCCGAATCGTCCACCGCATCATGCGTTGCTTCCTCCCAGTAGAACATCGTATCCCGGAACTGACGCAGGCACCGGCCTCACGTCAGCTCAGGTCGTCTGCGGCCTGCCGTTGGGCGGCGAAGGCCTTGCCGAAGTCGCTCAATTCCGGATCGGCGTGTGCGCGCACGACCGGCGCCGCCGCCTTCGCCGCCGCCTTCGCCGCCGGCTTCGGGGCGGCCCGCCGCTCGTCCGCGCCGTAGCGGAACTGACCCACCAGGTCCTGCAGCGCCGCCGCCATCCGGGCCAGCTCCACGGCCGCCTGCTGGGTGTCGTTGGCACCGCGGGTGGTCTCGTTCGCCGCGGTCGCAACGCCTTCCACGTTCTTGACGATTTCCGAGGCACCCGAGGCCGCTTCGGCCAGGTTCCGGTTGATCTCGTTGGTCGTCGCCGTCTGCTCCTCGACGGCGCTTGCGATGGTGTTCTGCGCCGCACTGATCTGCGAGACCACCCGCCCGATCCCCTGGATCGCCTGCACCGCGGAGTGTGTGTCGGTCTGGATCATCTGGATCTTGCGGCTGATATCCTCGGTCGCCCGCGCGGTCTCCTTCGCCAGCTCCTTGACCTCGTTGGCGACGACCGCGAAGCCCTTGCCGGCCTCGCCCGCACGTGCCGCCTCGATGGTCGCGTTCAGCGCCAGCAGGTTCGTCTGCTCGGCGATCGAGGTGATCGTCTTGATGACCGCACCGATCTCCTCGCTCGAGTTGCCGAGGCGGCCAATCGTCTCGTTCGCGAGGTCGGCCGCGGACACCGCCTCGGAGGCGACGCGCGCCGCTTCGGAGGCGTTCTTGGAGATCTCCTGGATGCTGGAGCTCATCTCCTCGGAGGCCGTGGCGACGGTCTGCACGTTCCGGTTCACGCCATCGGTCGCGCGGGCCACCACATTCGACTGCACCGCGGTCTCTTCGGCGCCGGCGCTCATCGCCTGGCTGACATTGGTGAGTTCCTCCGCCGTGGCCGCGAGCGCGGAGGCATTGTTCGCGATCGACGCGATGCTCCCCCGCAGGCTGCCGAGGAATCGGTCCAGCGCGCCCGCGATCTGGCCGAATTCGTCCGCCGTGCTGACGCCCGTGGAGACGGTCAGGTCGCCCTTGGCCGCGATTTCCAGCGCACTCACGGTCTTGGTGAGGCTCGACATGATCTGGCGCACGACCAGCCAGCCGATCAGCGACAGCACCAGACCGACGCCGACCGTCAGCCCGATCAACTCCCGTTTGGGCTTCACATCCATCGTGGCCGCGTGGGCATCGAGGCGCGCGCCCTCGGCAGTCGCCAAGGTGGTCAGATGATCGGTGCCCCTGTCGTTCTCCTTGTAGGGATCATCGAGTTGCTCGTCTGCGATGCGCAGCGCACTCGCCCAGTCACCCCGGTGGATGGCAGGCAGGTAGCTCTCGGTCCAGGCCTTGAAGAAGCGATCCGCCGACGGCAGGACCTCGGTCGTCAGGATGGTGCGCTCCTCCCCTTCCGGCAGTTCCTTCAGCCAGCGCGCACGGCTCGCCTGGTAGACCGCCTCCATCGAGTCGGCCTTGGCGATGTAGGCCCGCCGATCCTTCTCCACCGTCTCGGTCGGGATCTTGAGCGCCAGGAAGTAGGGCTGGACCAGGAACAGCGGCGGCGAGAGGACATCTGCCACGAGGTCCTTCTGGGCGACGACCTCCTTGTAGACCGGGCCGTCCACCTTGACCGTTTCGATCGATGTGTACCCGATGACTCCGCTGGCCGTGAGGCCCAGGACGGCAAAACAGGTCAGGAGGAGAAGCTTGGACTTCACACTCCAGTCACGGAAATTCCCCATAACAGATCTCGGTAGTCGCGCTCGGGTATGCGGCACCGCCACGACGGCGGCACCAGATAGCACTCAACGGTCCGAGTATCGGCCGCCCGACCGGGTTGTTGAGTATCGGCCGGGAATCGTGGCTCCTCGAAGCACTTCCCGATCAGCTATCGGGACGCCTGTCCAGCCAGGGACCCCGATTTCGCCCCCCGGGTGGACTGGGCGCCTGAACCGCCCCGTCCCGAACCGCCACTGGTCTCGGCATGAGCGTGAGGTGCCTGCTCCGTCTCGTAGTGGAAACGGTTCACCAGTTCCTGCAGTGCAGCCGCCATCCGGGCCAGATCGATCGCGGCCTGCTGAGTCTCTGTCGCACCGCGTGTCGTCTCGCCGGCCGAGGTGGCGACGCCGCTGACGTTCTGGACAATCTCCGAGGCACCATTCGCCGCCTCGGCCAGATTCCGGTTGATCTCGTTCGTCGTCGCAGTCTGCTCCTCGACGGCGCTGGCGATGGTGTTCTGTGCCGCGCTGATCTGCGCGACGACCTGGGCGATCCCCTCGATGGCGCGAACCGCCTCTGCCGTGTCGGCCTGAATCGCGTGGATCTTCCTGCTGATGTCGTCGGTGGCCTGGGCCGTCTCCTTGGCCAGCTCCTTCACTTCGTTGGCGACCACCGCGAAACCCTTCCCCGCCTCGCCCGCGCGGGCCGCTTCGATCGTGGCGTTGAGGGCGAGCAGATTGGTCTGCTCCGCGATCGCGGTAATCGTCTTCACGACCTGGCCGATCTCGCCGCTCGAGGTGCCGAGCCGGCGCATCGTCTCGCCGGCGACATCGGCCGAGCTGACGGCCTCGGAGGCGACTCGGGCGGCGTCGGTGGCATTCCGGGAGATCTCCTGGATGCTCGAGCTCATCTCCTCGGAGGCCGTGGCCACGGTCTGCACGTTCCGGTTCACGCCATCCGTCGCACGGGCAACCACATTGGCCTGGATCGAGGTCTCCTCCGCGCCGGAGCTCATCGCCTGACTCACCCCGGTCAGCGTCTCGGCCGTCGTCGCCAGCGCGGCGGCCTGCGCCGCGATCGCGGCCATGCTCTCGCGGAGCTGCTTCGTCATCTGGCGGAAGGAGTGCGAGAGCCAAGCGACCTCATCCTTGCCGGAGCTCTTGACCGATACGGTGAGGTCGCCCTTGGCGATCTGTTCGGCCGCCTCACCCAGCCGCTGGATCGGCCCGGAGATCGATGCGGCGATCACCAGGGCGAGCAGGATCCCGAGTCCCAGCACGACCAGAATGCTCGCACTCAGGAACACCCGGGCAGAGGCGTAGACGGAGTCCCCGAGATCGCGGGCGGCTTTGCCGCCATCGCGATTCATGACGACCACCGAGTCGAGTGCAGCGCTGCTGGCGTCGTAGGCATGCGCCGCGTCGTTCAGGCTGATCTGGACCGCCTGATCGCGCTTGCCGGCAACGGCGAGATCGACGGCCCGGCCACTGTGCTGCAGATAGGTCGCCCAATCGGCCTTGAAGTGCGCATAGACGGTACGTTCCGCCTCGCTCGAAATCAGTGGCTCGTATTCCCGCTCGGTCCGCTGGATGTTGCCGAGCGCTTCCTGGCGCGCAGTTTCGGCGGTATCGCGGTCCGCGCCGCTGGTCGAAAGGATGGCTTCGAGCTCCGACGCCCGCGCATCGCCAATGAAGGTGTTCAGCGCCGAACTGGCGCCGACACTCGGCAGCCAGTTTTCGGCGAGATCCTGACTCACGGTGTCGACCTGACTCAACTTCAGCATGGCCATTCCGCCCATCATGGCGGTGAGCGCCAGCACCAGGCCGAACGCGCAGAGGAGCTTGCCGCGAATCGAGAGATTCCCCCAGAACTTCATACGACTCCCCCCGAAGTGGTCCGGCGTCCGAGGCTGCGTGGATGCAGCGACGAGGATGCCTGGCTGGCGCAACTATCGGCGCGGACGGCACAGTGCTGAACGTGGCGGATTCGCACCAAGGCGACGGAGAGCGCGGGTGGTATTCGTGAAGAATTCGTGCAGGCGGGAGATGAGCGGCCGGCGCATGGCTGACAATGCGCCGGGAACGACCGTGGCGAGGTCGACGGACCGATTCGAGTGCCGGGGATCTAGAAGGCGACCTCCATCCGCAGCGTCGCGACGACCGCATCCGAAACACCCACAGCGCCGGCCGGCGAAATGATGTACTGGAGGTCCGGGCGAAGCGTCAGGAACCCGAGCGCGGGCCAGCGATAGAATGCCTCCATGGCGGTTTCGTTACGCGCGTATCCTGCTCCGGCCTGGTCGCTCAGGTCGACCGCGCTGACCATGATCCCCGCGGCGTGCCCCTCGAGACCGAACGGTGTCTCCTGGACCACGCCAAGCATGAAGTGCTGACCGAAATCGCTGACGCGGTCGTCCGCGCGGCCATACTTCGCAAAGAGGGTGAGTCCGGTAGCCGCGGCGTCCTCGGTTGCCGCCTTCCCGGTAAGCCGTTGCTCCACGGTGGCATACCAGCCGGATGGGGACCGCTGCACGCCACCGGCGAACAAGGGGGCATACCCGTCATGCGACCAGTACCCGACGCCGACCCGGCCGTCGCTGACGTGATCCGAACCGCCCCAGTTCCCGGCGATCTCGCCGATCCCGAACAGGGCCCCTGTCGCCGAGGACGGATTCGGTGAAGTCGCGAGTTGGCCACGATACAGTCCGCCTGAGAGGGACAGCCAGCTGAACGGGTGCACGAAGGCGTTGACGCTGGGCGTCGGGTCCGGATAGGTCGGCAGTCCGTAGATCGTCGGGCTGAAGCCGGCCGAGGCATTGATGAACTCGCCGGCCGTCGCGGCCACGGCGAATTCGCTGTTCGCATCGACCTGACCGACCTTGATGCGCAGGCCGTCACCCAGGAGCCGCTGCTCGTAGAACACCTCGGCGATCTGCGCGAACTTCTGGGCATCGACGTTCGAATACGCCTGCGCGTCGCCGGTGTAATCGGACCCGTTGGGCCCGCCATGACTGTGGAACCCGAAAAAGAGAGTGCCTCCGCGGAGGCCGACCAGCTTCTCCAGCTCCGCGGAGATCCCGAGGTCCAGCAGTCCACGCCCGATCGTGCCGTGCCGCAGCCCCCCACGAGCGACGCTCGAAACGTCGTAGACATAGCTGCCCGAAACCGAGAACCCGGCCTCCTCGAGCGTGGTCCGCGCTCCACCCCAGTCGCCAGTGGCGAAGGACCAGGAAGCCCAGGATGGAGAGGGAGCAATTTCTACCGTGGCGCCGGGCGCGGTCGAATCGGATGGTGGCGTTGAATCAGGGAGGGTCGGCGCAAAGGCCGAGGCGAGAACCCGCTCAGATACCTCCTGCCCTGCGGCCGAAGTGGGGCGCGAAAGGAGTGCGAGAATCAGGAGCGCCGCGACGCAGCCACGAGCGACGAACAGCACAAACCAGCGTCGCCGCCCCGAACTGGCTGGGAGCCATTCGGACACGCCGATCCCGTTCAGACACCACATTGTCGCCTCCAAGGGGTGAGGTCGAGTCGCTCTCACTCCCAGTGTCGGCAACTATTGCCGGACACGTGAGCCCCGTTCCACCTTGCCGAGGCATGTGTGTCCTCCCACGTGTCACTATCGCGACACTCGGCCGTCGTCCAATCCCTGCCCCCCCAAGAATCCCATGCCTCGCAACGAGTTAGCCTTCGGCTGCTGGGCCGACCTCCGGTCATTTCATCGGCACGGCCCTTGCTTCCATGGCAGGTAACTCTGCATCGGGGGGCGCAATCATGTTCAAGGCGTTGTTTATGATGATCGTCGTCAGCAACGATTACGCGGCCCGACTGGTCCAGCGATTCTCGCGACGAACTGCCTGACCGACCTCCCATTCAGAATGAAACGCAACGCGGGGGCCCTGCTTGAGCGGGGCCCCCGTTCATTTGCAGCCAATCCCTTCTATTAGGAGAGGAATTCCGCCGCCCGTTCTGCCACTCTCGGAATCTCGGCCTGCATCGCCTCAATCGTCGCGTCGTCCGCGCCAAGTTCCCCGAGCACATCCGCCGCAGAGCAGTCGGCCGGCCCCTCATCGGGGAGACCGGCACCGAATTCGGTGCACAGCACTTCCGCCGCCTGCACCACCCGGCACACGGGCTGATACTGGTCCTCCGCCTGATGGGGGTGATGGTGGTTGGTGACGGCCTCGGCGATGAAAGCCGGCAGCGACCACCGCCCGAGCAGGAGGCCACCGACGGCACCGTGGTCCATGCCCAGGTGCTCTTCCTCTGCCTGCCAGAGGCGCCCCCCCGACTCGGCCCTGGCCGCGAATGCCTCCATGAACTCCCGCGGGAAGTGCTGTTCCAGCACGAGCAGTCCGGTGTCGTGCAGCAATCCTGCGACGTAGATGTCGTCCGCGCTGACGTTCGGATCCTCGCCGAAGAGGTCCCACAGCCGGCGCGCGGTCATGCCGACTGCCGCGGAATGCGTCCAGAAGGCCTGGTGATCCAGTCCCCCCGCCTTTCGGTTGAAGGCCTTCACCACGGCCAGTGCGATACAGATCGCCCGCACCTGATTGACTCCCAGCCTGGCCACGGCGGAGGAGACGGAGCCGATCCGTTCGCCCGCCCGGGCGAAGGCGGCGCTGTTGGCCGCGCGCAGGAGCCGGGCCGTGAGGGACGGATCCCGCTCGATGATGGCCGCCACATCGGCCGATCCGGCATGCTCATTGTCCAGCACGTTGTGCAGCTGGAAGACGACCGTCGGCAGCGTGGGCAGGTTCTCTCCCCGTGCCAGCAGGTCCCGCATGCCGTTGATGATGTAGGGCACTCCTTACCCCCAATGGCTGTGGCGGGCCATTCCCGACCCGCGTGCATCTCAAGGTATCGGCAAGCGGCTCCGATACTTCAGCCATGCAAGGGATGGCACTGTCATGATCGCTATTATCGGCCTGATCATCGTTCTGGCTTCCGTCGCCGGAGGCTTCACGATTGCCGGGGGGCACCTCGGCGCGCTCTTCCATATCTCCGAGATCGTGACCATCGGCGGTATCGCCCTCGGCACGGTGCTGATTTCGACCCCGGGCACGGTGCTCAAGGCGCTCGGCGGCAAGCTGGGTGTCGTCTTCAAGGGCAACAAGTTCACCCGCGAGCTGTACCTCGACTCCCTGAAGATGCTGTACGAGCTCTTCCAGATCGCCCGCAAGGACGGCCTGGTCGCGATCGAGAGTCATATCGAGGATCCCGAGAAGAGCTCGATCTTCAAGAAGTACCCCAAAGTCCTGCACGAGCACCACGCCATCGACTTCCTCTGCGATTCGCTCCGGCTGGTCCTGGTCGGCAGCGTTCCCCCGCACGATCTCGACGCCCTGATGGACGGCGAGATGGACGTCCACCACGAAGAGGCCGGGAAGCCGGCCGGTGCCCTGCAGAAGGTCGGCGATGCCCTCCCGGGTATCGGCATCGTGGCCGCCGTGCTCGGCATCGTGGTCACGATGGCGGCCATTGCGGGTCCGGTGGAGGTGATCGGCGAGAAGGTCGGCGCCGCCCTGACCGGCACCTTCATGGGCGTGCTGCTCGCCTACGGCTTCTGCAGTCCGCTGTCCACCGCCATCGAGAACGCGAACTCGGAAGAGGCGCGCTATTTCGCGTTCTTCAAGGCCAGCGTGGTGGCGTTCGCGAAGGGATTCGCCCCGATCGTGGCGGTCGAGTTCGCTCGGCGCGCCATCTTCTCGACGGCCCGGCCCACCTTCCAGGAAATGGAAGCGGCCTGCAAGGCGGCGGCGAAAGCCGCGAAGTAAGCCATGAACAAGGCCCGCGAACAGCCGATCATCATCGTCAAGAAGAAGGGCCACGGGCACGGCCACCATGGCGGTGCGTGGAAGGTCGCCTTCGCCGACTTCATGACGGCCATGTTCGCGATGTTCCTGGTGCTCTGGCTGGTCAACCAGTCGAGCGACGTCAAGTCGGCGATCGCGGGCTACTTCCAGGATCCGATGGGCCGGGCCGGCGAGTTCGGCAGCTCCATCATGCCGGGCGAGGGCGCGCAGACCCAGAGCCCGCGCATCATGTCCCCGGCGGAGGTCGTCGACCTCCGTCGCGACCGTCTCCGGCAGACCGCCGAGCAGATCAAGCAGCAGATCCGCGAAGTCCCCGCCCTCTCCGATCTCGCCGAGCACGTCGAGATCGAGCTCACCGACGACGGGCTCCGCATCCAGCTCCTCGAGGACTCCACCGGGGTCTTCTTTCAGTCCGGCTCCGCGACACCGAAGGAGGCCGGCGTCGCCCTGCTGTCGTTCCTGGGCAAGACGCTGGGCGGGCTGCCCAACGCCGTCGCGATCGAGGGCCACACCGATGCCAAGCCGTACTCGCGGCCGGACGGATATTCCAACTGGGAACTGAGTGTCGACCGCGCCAACGCGGCGCGGCGCATCATGGAATCCGGGGGCCTCAACGATGCCCAGGTCCAGCAGGTGCGTGGCTGGGCCGACCGCCGGCTCCGGGATCCCGAGCACCCGATGGCGGACGCGAACCGCCGGGTGACGGTCACGATGCTGCTCCCGCCGAGGCCCAGGGCGCCCGACTCGCTCGCGGTCGGCACCGATTCCGTGAGTCTCGACAGCGCCGCGCAGGCCGTGACGGGGCCGGCACCTGACAGCTCCCGCGTGGCGGTGAAGGCCCCATGAGCGCCGTCAGCACCATCCTGCTCGTCGACGACGACCCGACGACGCTCGCGCACTTCCATGCGGTGCTGGCCCACGAGCCCGCGCTCAGGGTCGCGACGGCGGTGAACGGCAAGGATGGCCTCGCCCGCGCGCGAGAGCTGCACCCCGATCTCATCATCTCCGATTACCAGATGCCGGAGATGGATGGCTTCGAGTTCTGCCGTCACGTGAAGAGCGACCCCAGCCTCGAGGGCGTCCTGTTCGTGGTCCTGAGCGGATTCAGCGACACGACGCTCAAGGTGAAGGGACTGAATCTCGGCGTCGACGACTACCTCACGAAGCCGATCGAGGTGTCCGAGCTGATCGCCCGGGTGCGGGCGAGCCTCCGTCTCAAGCGGCTGCAGGACCAGCTGCGGGAGGACAAGCTCGAAGTCGAGCGGCTGCACGGGCAGCTCGGCGAGAGCTTCGACGGGCTGCTGCACCTCCTGATCCACCTGATCGACCATGGCCTGCCTGGCGCGGGCGACCGGGGCCGCCGCCTGACCAAACTCGCCCGTCAGATGGCCGAGCGGTTCGAAGTGCCGGAGGAACTCATCGGCGACCTCGAGCTCGCGGCCCAGCTGCACGAGATCGGCAAGGTCGTGGATGCCGCCCATCTTGCCTCGGGCGGCACGGCGCAGCCCGACTGGCACTACACCGTCACCTCGGCCTCGCTCCTCGAGCAGGTTCCGCGACTCAAGGGCGCGGCCGAGCTCGTCGCGGGCATCTTCGAGAACTGGGACGGCACCGGGATGCCGAACCACTGGGTGTCGGGGCAGATTCCGCTCCGGGCACGGATCCTCCGCGTCGCGGCCGACTTTTACCGGGCGGTGGATTCGGAGGCGCGACCGGCGCCGGCCACCGCCATCGAGGCGATGCGCGACCATCAGGGAACCTGGTACGATCCGCTCGCCCTGGTGCACCTGGAATCGCTGGTCCTCGACCGGCCCCGGGAGGAGTGGCAGGCCACGCGCACCCAGGTGGGCGTCGACCAGCTGCACATCGGCATGGTGCTCGCGGCCGACCTCTCCACCAGTTCCGGCGTCAAGCTTCTCGCCAAGGGCGCCACGATCAATCGCAACATGCTCGACGTGATCCAGCGGCGGCACCTCGCCGACCCGATCATCGACGGCGTCTGGGTCACCAGGTCGTAACCACCGGGCGGCCGATTCGCCATCGACCGCGGGCGCACGTTGCGGAGATGCCGACCGGGGCGTAGTCTTCATGGCCCCCGGGAGAATGATCCGTGACCATAGCCGCTGCACCTGCCCTGCAGTCCCTCGTGCCGCCCAAAAGCTTCGAAGAGCTCCTCATTCGCGCCGACCGCGCCGCCGTCGTGGCGTCACTCGCCCGCGGGATGGCGCACGATCTCCGGGGCCCGCTCCAGACGCTCACGCTGCTCGTGGATCCCCACGCTGATCTCCTCGGCGGCCCGGAGGGGGCCAACCTGCGCGCCTCGGTCGGCGACGCCGTGCAGCACCTTGCCGAGACGATCACCTGCTTCAGTCAGGTGTACACCCCGCCGGAAGCAGAACTCTCCCCGGTGATCGTCGACGACCTCCTATCCTATATCATCGATTTGCAGGGGTATCAGCGGGGACTGCCCGCCGTGGAAGTCGAGCTACGGCTGCAGGGAGGTCTGCCACCGGTACGGGGGATCGAAGGGCAGCTTCGGCACATCCTGCTGAGTCTCGTCAGCAACGCGAAGCAGGCGCTGACGGCGCGTGATGACGGCGAGATCGTGCTCGCCGCGTCGGCGCGGGACGGAGAGGTACAGATCACGATCGAGGACAACGGCCAGGGCATCGCCGAGTCCGAGCGGTCGCGGGTCTTCGAGCCCTTCTACAGCACCTGGCCGGACCACCTCGGCATCGGGCTGACCGTCGCGCGACTGCTGGCCGAACGATACGGCGGGTCGCTCGCGATCGAAGGCCTCGGGCGCGGCGGAACGCGCGCCGTGCTCAAGCTGCCGTCGTGGCGGCGAGCCTCACAGGACGCGACTTGACCGGGGCCGTATCGGCCTCATCAGCATCCGAAACACCACAGGGCGGCCCCGAAGGGCCGCCCTGTGGCACGTCCTGGCGGAGCCGAGGCCTCAGGGCTTCGGTTCGCGGAGCGGCAGGTGTTCCAGCCACTCGGTGCCGGTGACGCGTGCATTGGCACGGCGGTTCTCCTCCGCCATGCGCGAGACCAGCTCTTCCCGCTGGATATTGACGGAGGTCGGCGCTTCAATGCCGATCCGGGCCCCGCGACGGTCGCTCGACAGCACGACGATCCGGATCCCTCCCTCAATGATGATCGCCTCTCCCTGGCGACGATTGAGAATCAGCACGCTATCCCCTCGCCTCCTCCTGCCACGTGGTTACCGGACCATCGCGATCACAGCCTGCACCATGTCATCCGCCACCGTCACCAGCCGGGCGGCCGCCTTGTAGGCGTTCTGCTGCCCGATCAGCGCCGTGAGTTCCTCGTCGATCGAGACCCCGCTGACGCTCTGTCGTAGAGTATCGGCATGACTGACCACAATATCCTGCGCCGTCTGCTTGGAGGCCGCGTCCCGCACGGTCACGCCGAGATCGGACATCAGGCCCTGAAACGCCTCCCCGATGGTCGCGCCGCCGAACGAGACGACGCCCGTGGTCCGAAGGGCCGCCAGCGCGAGCGCGTTGGCGTTGTCGCCGGCGGCGCCGGTCTTGCCGGCCGCGATGTTGTCCGTGGAGAGGGTCACGGCCGAGCTGAGCTGCATGCTCGCGGCCGTCAGGCTGGTCGGATTGAAGAAGTCGATCCCGGTGCTCCCGGCGATGCCGGTCCCGGTGCGGTGCAGCGCGTTGACCTCGGTGACGATCCCCTTCACGAGCGCGTCGAGCTTGCCACGGAGCGCCGGGATCGTGCTCGCCGACAGCTCCGCCAGCGAGGCCAGTGAGCCGCTCTGCAGGTTGATCGTGCCGGTGGTGCCGGTCATGCCGACACTGAACTTGCCGCTGCCGTTGTCGCGGACATCGAGAGTACTGAAGCTCCCGCCATCCACGAGGAGCGCGTCGCCGGCCGCGACGCCGATCGTGCCGTCGGTCCGCTGGAGCACCCGCACGCCCACGATGCCGGAGAGCTGGTCGACCAGCTTGTCGCGCTGGTCCTTGATGTCCGGCGCCTCCCGATTGCCGGCGGTCCCCGCCTGGATGCGGGTGTTGAGATCCGCGATCTGGCTCACGAGCTGGTTCACGTCTGCGACCGCGCCCCGCATGCGGGCGGTCACATCGTTGTTGGCATCGGTGAGCCGGCGATCGACGTCCTGGAAGCTCTGTGCAAGGCTGGTGCCCGCCTGCGCGACCAGACTGCGGGCGGTCTTGCTCGTGGGATCGTTGGCCAGGTCGCCGAACGCGGAGAAGAGCTGATCGATCCCGTTGGACAGCCCGGTATCCGAGGGCTCGCCGAAGATGCCCTCGATCTGGCCGAGCAGGTCCTTCGAGGTGTTGTACTTGCCGAGGTCGCCGTTCTCCTTGCGGTAGCTGGCATCGAGGAACTGATCGCGCAGTCGTTCGACCCCGCTCGCGGTCACGCCACGCCCGATCTGCCCGATGGGAGTCTGAAGCGGTGTGGCGGGCTCGAGGATCAGCCGCTGCCGGCTGTAACCCTCGGTGCTGGCGTTGGCGATGTTGTGGCCGGTGACGTCGATCGCCTTCTGCTGCGTGAGCAGCGCCGTCCGCGCGATACTGAGGAGGCTGGTCAGGCTCATCGTCAGGCCGTCCGGTTGAGGATGAGTCCCGCCTGGGGAGCCGACTCCAGTGCCCGCTCACCGCGGTTGTAACCCGGTGAGGGATCGCCGCCCATCGAGAACAGCTTCTGCAGGAAGACATCCCCGGCCTCGAGGGCACGCTTCAGGATGTGCTGGTTGATCGCGACATCCTGGGCCGTCTGCAGCGCCGCGCTCTTCACCATGGTCCGGGCATCCTCGACCTCGCGCGGGAGCGCTCCACCAAGCATCACCTCGAGGCGGTCGAGCGGCGTCGGTTCCCCGCCGGCGATCAGCGCGGTCAGCGCCGCCCGGCGCCGCTTGGCCTCATCGAGGGTGAGCAGCGTCCGCCCCATGGCGTGGATGCTCGACTCGACGAGGTCGGCGTCGTCCGCCGCCACACCCGAGCGCTGGCGCAACAGCGCCGCGCGCAACTCCTCGATTACACTCGCCTCGTAGAGGAGCGCATCCGCCAGATCCGACAAACGCTCACTGACCGACGGTCCGGCCGCGATGAACTCCTGATGGCCGTGCGGTGTCATGGTGCTCCTCATGCCGGCCCCGAGTCATGCAGCCGGCGACTCAACTGGTGGTACAGGGCCTCGCCGATGCCGGTCTTGCCCTGCCCTGCATAGGACTGCGCGATACGCTCGTCCAGCATTCCGGTAAACAGATCCTGCCCCGGGTCCTGCGAGAGAATGCCGTCGTCCGGCACCGTCTCCCGCATCGCCTTGAACAGCTCGTTGATGAAGACGCTCTCGAGATCGTGCGACGCCTTCTTCAGCCTGGCGTGCGCGTCATCCTTCGGCACCACCCCGGGCGCGCGCCCCCCGCGGATCGGATCGGTCATCGCACCACCACCTCGGCGCCCAGGGCGCCGACTTCGTGGAGCATGGTGAACATCGCCGCGATCTCCTGCGGTCGTGCTCCAGAGGCGTGGAGACCGGCAGCGACCTCCTGCACCGTCGCCCCGTCGCTCACCGCGAGGAGCCCCGCCGGCGCCGAGCTGCCGACGCCCTGCCTGGTCGAATCGGCAGGCGCTGGCGCCGCCGTCGGCGGGGGTCCCCCGATGCGCAGGGTCAGGCCGCGGTGACTCACCGTGGCCGACGCCACCCGAACCGTTCCTCCCGTGACCACCGTTCCGCTCCGGCCATCGATGATGACCCGGTTTTCGGGGGCCATTCGGACCGGGAGGGTGTCCACGAGGGCGAGAAAGCTCATGAGATTATCGGCGCCCCGGGCTCCGGGGTTGAGCGTGATCGATCCCGGGTCATCCACTTTGGCGATCGTGCTGTCGCCGAGGGCGGCATTGATGGCCGAGGCCACCCGCTGGGCCGTCGCGAGTCCGGGTTTGCGCAGCAGGAGCCTGGGTGTCATCGCCGCAATCTGGCTCGGCTCGACTTCCATGACTCCACCATCCGGGATGCGGGCCGAGTTGCCGCGCCGACCCGCGTAGCGGACCTCCTCGTCGGCGAGCAGCAGCGGTCCCTGGGCGGTCGCGACCGGGGCCTGATCGACATCGGTCACCAGCGGCGTCATCCACAGCACGCCGCCGCGCAGACTGGTCGCATCGCCGATCGAGCTCACCTGCACCTCGAACCGGCCACCGGCCCGCAGATAGGGAGAGGCCTCGGCCGTCACCATGACGGCGGCGACGTTCTTCGGCCGCAGGCGCTCCGCGGGAATCTCGAGACCGAAACGGCGCAGTGCATTCGCAATGGAGCGGACCGTGGGCGTCCCTCCGTTGACCGAGCCCAGCGAGCGATCGCCCGAACCCTCGAGGCCAATCACGAGACTGTAGCCGATGAGCCGCCTCGGCACCGCGCCGGGCGGAGTCGCGAGATCGCCGACCCGTTCCACGGCCTGGGCGGAAAGTCCGGCCGCGAAACTCGAGAACAGCAGCGCGAGGGCGAAGCGTCTGGCCGCAGTACGCAGCGGCGGAGAGGTGGTGATCATGGCCAGAAGATCGAAAGGATGCTGCCGAGTATGCCCTTCGCGGGACCGATCTTCTTTCCCTTGTAGCTGATGACCGACTCCGCGATGCGGGAGGACGGCACGGTGTTGTCGGAGTTGAGATCCTCCGGCCGGATGACGCCTTCGAGCTGGATGACCTGGTTGCGGCCGTCCACGCTGACGGTCTTCTCGCCCTTGATCCGGGCGATGCCCGTCGGCTCGATGGACACCACCCGGACCGAGATCGTGGCGGTGAGGTCGCCGGTCCGGCCGGCGTTGCCGGCGTTCTTCGAGTCGTTGTTGACCCCGCTCTCGAAGCCCTTCGCGGGCCCGATCTTGAGCGACGGAGCGACATTCACGTTGAGCCCCATCGACTGCGAGCGGGACGCGGTCGCATTGGTGTTCTGGCGTTCGCTCGCGCTCACGGCCTCGTCGACCACGATGGTGACGATGTCGCCGACGCGAAGGGGCCGCTTGTCGGTGAACCACCCGGCGCGGCTGACGATGGGCGCGGCGGCGACGGCCGAGGGCGCCGGCGCGGGCGCCTGGGTTGCCGCGGGTGCCGGGGGGGCGCCCTGGGCCGCCAGCGGGGTCGCGAACAGCAGAGAGAACAGCAGGGCCGGTTTCATTGCATCCTCGCTTCACCGAGTGCCGTGACCGTCGCCAGCACGACGCCGTTGCGTCCGCTGGTCCGGATCCGGACCGTCTCGCCCATCGCCGCGGCGTGGAGGGCGACGCCCTCGAGCGCGATGGACACGTTGCCTTCGTTCCAGAGGAGTCGTACTGGCTGGCCGGCTTCGACGAGCGGTGGTGGCGCAACTCTACTGCCATCGAGCGGATCGCCCGGCGTCAGGATGCGGCGCACCACCCAGCCCGGCGCGGGCGCGAACGACTCCTGGATCGGCGGGCCCCACTGGAGATAGGGCTCTTCCCTGATGTCGCCCTCGACGAGACGCATCCCGACCCGGAGCGCGCGGGCGGCGACCAGACGTCGTCCCGCGATCCCCGCCCGCAGCCGCACCGCCACCTGCTGGCGGTTCTCCGTCTCGAACGTGACCGCGAACCAGCCGCCATCGCCGCGGCCGAGCAGATGGAATTCGGCCGTGTCGGGGACGCCGGCCAGCGACCCGGTGCCCCAGGACATCACGAGGCCGGTGGCATCGACCCCCCAGGTCCGCGCGACCTGCGCCGCGACCCGGGCCGCCAGCCGGGGACTGATGTCGCCCGAGTGGGCGGTGAGGCGCGGGGGCGCCTGACCCTTGAGCGCGGAGGTCGCGGCGCCCAGGGCCGCCAGCACGGAGAGCATGAGGTGCCTAACGGATGAGTTCACTGGTCGCCGTCTGGATCATCTCTTCGGCGGTCTTGATCGCCTTCGAGTTGACCTCATACGCCCGCTGCGCGGTGATCATGTCGACCATCTCCTGCACGATTTCCACATTGGACGACTCGAGCGAGCCCTGGACGATCTGGCCGAAGCCGTCCTCCATCGGCACGCCCGACATCGGGTCGCCGGAGGCGGGGGTCGCCTGGTAGTTGTTCCCGCCGAGGCTGAGCAGCCCGCTCGGATTGGCGAAGCGGACGATCTCCATCTGACCGAGCTCCACCTGCTGACCGTTGTTGCCGAGGATCGCGCTCACCAGACCGGTGGGCGATACGGTAACCTGGGTCGCCTCACTGGGGATGGTGATCTCGGGCTCGACGGCAAACCCGGCGTGCGTCACCAGCGTGCCGGAGTCCGCGCTCCGGGTGAAGGTGCCGTCGCGGGTATAGGCCATGTCGCCGCTGGGGAGCTGGATCTGGAAGAAGCCGTCGCCTTCGATCGCAAAGTCGAGCGGATTGCCGGTCGGCTCGGAGGTGCCCTGGGTATGGACTCGCTGCACGTCCGCCAGGCGGACACCGCGACCGATCTGGATCGGTGCGAGCGTCTCGGTGCCCTGATAGTGGACCAGCTGCGAGCCCTGGAGGGTCTCGTACAGCATGTCCTCGAAGTTGGTCCGGCTCCGCTTGAATGCGGTGGTGTTGACGTTCGCCAGGTTGTTGGCGATCGCGTCGATGCGGGTCTGCTGAGCGCGCATGCCGCTGGCGGAGGCGCGGAGTCCTGGATTCATGGGTGCTTCCTCACCTGGTGTGACGGTTCCGAGTTCCGAGTTCCGAGTGCGAGACGACGGCGAGTACCTTGAGTCCCGGTTCCGCCTTGGCGCGGTGTACTTGGAACTCGGAACCCGGAACTCGGAACTCCTGTTAGACGACCCTGCCCACTTCGTTGACGACAGTACCGAGGACGCTGTCCAGCGCCTTGAGCGAGTCGATGTTCGCGGCGTAAGCCCGCTGAATCGTGACCAGGTCGACGACGCCCTTGAGCGTGTCCTGATTGCTGTCCTCGACCTGTCCCTGCTTGACCATCGTCGTGGTCGTATCGACCGGGACGGTGGGGACGCCGGCCGCGACCTGGTACTTGCCCGCCCCTTCCTTGAGCAGCGTGCCGGGATCGGCGACGGTTTCCACCCGAAGCCGGTCGATGCGCGTGCCGTCGACCACCACCTGGCCGTCGGCCTGGATCTCGAAGGAGGCATAGCGGAGCGGGATCTGCACCGGGCCGTTCTCGCCGAGCACCAGATTGCCGTGGCGGTCGGAGAGCCGATTGGCGGCATCGAGCGCGAGCGAACCGCCCCGTGTCAGACGCTCCCCCTGGTCAGTCTGCAGGACCAGGAAACCGGGACCGTCGAGCGAGAGATCGAGCGCGCGACCGGTGGGGGTGAGCGTCCCCTGGGAGAGATCCGTCTTGGTGACCGGAACCGGGAAGGTCGTGGTGCCGATCTTCCGGGCCGACATCACGTCGGCCTTGAAGCCCTCGGTATCACTGTTGGCGAGGTTGTTGGCGGTCAGCGCCTGCAGCTTGGTGTAGTAGCCAAGAGTGCGGGCAGTGCTTCGGATCGCTTCGAGTCCCATGGTTTCCCTCCAGGTGGTCGGGGGCGAAGAAGGCAATCGCTATGCCCCCTTCGCCCCGGACCGACCAAACCGGCTAAGCCATTACCTGGTAGGGATTTCGCCGCTTCGAGACGGCCGTGGCCTTGGCCGGTGCGGGAGACGCCGGTTGCCGGGACCGGAAAGAACTTCCCTTCGGGGCGGCAGGAGCCGGCGCCACTCGGCCGACGGCGACGCGGACCGCATCCTGGGAGAGCCCGAACTGCCGGGCGAGTTCCGGAATCCGGACTCCGCGATTCGACTCCTTGCGGAGCTGGCGGGCGAGTGCGGACTCCGGGACGCTCGCCATGGGGGCCGCCGGTTCCTTCCTCGCGACGGCCCGACTGGCGGAGCGAGCCTTCGCCGGCGCCCGGCGCGGGCGGGCGAGGAGCTTCCGCCGCGCGGCGATCGCGGCGACGGAGAGGACGAGGCCACCCGCCATCACCAGCAGCAGGTTGCCGAGGCCGTCGGTCATGTCGAACTCGGAGAGGTCGACGCCCGCGAGGAGGTCGGCGCTGGCCGCCCGGAGATCGGGCAGCGTCGGCGCGAACGAGAGCAGCACGAAGACGGTGAGAAAGCCGGCGACGAGGCGGAACTGACGCGGGTTCATGCCTGCTCCTGGGTCGGGGCCATCCGCTGGCGGAGGCGCTTCAGGGCCTGGGTGCGGATCTGCGACACCCGGGATTCGGTCACATGCAGGACTTCGGCGATCTGCCGGAGATTCAGCTCTTCGTAGTAGTACAGCGCGAGCACCGTGCGCTCCTTCGGCGGCAGCATGCCGATCGCCTGACGGAGACCGGCGACGGTCTCCTCCTGGCTCAGCCGCTCCCCCGGCATCTGCACGCTGGGATCGCTCAGGGTCTCCTCGAGCGAGGCGCCTTCGGACTGATCGAGCGAGACCGAGCCATCGAGCGACACCAGCACCGCGCCGTCGATCTCCTCGCGCCAGCGCCAGTAGGTCTCCATGTCCAGCGACAGCACGCCGGCGACCTCCTGCGGCTCGGGAGAACGGCCGAGCTTGCTCTCGAGCTGGGCGACCGCGGTCGCCATCTGGCGGCCCTTGGCGCGGACCGACCGCGGGACCCAGTCGCGGCTGCGGAGTTCATCGAGGATCGAGCCGCGGATGCGGCGCATCGCGAAGGTGCTGAAGGCGAGGCCGCGGGAGAGATCGAAGCTCTCCAGCGCCTGCACCAGGCCGAGCGTGCCGGCGCTCACCAGGTCGTCGACTTCGACCACATCGGACACTCGCGCGGCGACCTGCCGGGCGACGTGGTGCACCAGGCCGAGGTAGCGATCGAGGAGCTGGGTCCGCGCCGCCGGATCCCCGGTGCCGCGGTAACGCTGCCAGAGCGCATCGGTCAGGGAGGCTGAGGAGGTCGCCGTCGTCGCAGCTGCCGTGGTCGTCGTTGCCATCGTTGATCCCTCGTTGACTTTCGTCTTCATACGGCCGCCCTCGCCGGTACCGGCACGTCGAGACGCTCGAGCACCGTGGTGAACACATCGTGATTGGGGCCAGGGCCGAGGCCCTGGGCCAGCTGTCCAGGCACGCGGACCGCGCGCCGAATGTCCTCGTCTTCCCAGAGCGCTCCGATGTAGCGGAGGCCGCGATGGAGAAAGCGCTCCGCCGCCGTCGCCAGCCGCTCGTAGGTCTGGGGCCCTTCCCGCTCGTCGAAGACCCGGTTGACCAGGACATCGATCGGCAGGTCGGCGACCTGCGCGTGCACGATCTTGATCGTGGCGTAGGCGTCGGTGAGCGCCGCCGGCTCCGGCGCGGTCAGCACCACGCAGCGGGTGGCGCGCATGGTCGCGACCCGCACCACGCTCTCGAGCCCCGGACCGGCATCAACGATGACCGCATCGAAGTCGTCGTAGAGCGCGCTCAGCCGGTGGTGCAGCCGGGCCCGGTCGGTGGCCCCGAGGGCGTAAAGCCCTTCGGCCCCGCTGTCGGCGGGCAGCAGCCAGAGTCCCTCGTGCACCGGCACCAGCAGGTCGCGGGCAGCGACCCCGTCGGCCAGCAGGTGCTCGAGCCGCGAACCGCGCTGCAGCCCGAGCAGCACATGCAGGTTGCCCATGTTCTGGGCGCCATCGACGAGCAGCACCTTGCGGCCTTCCATCGCGAGCCGGCCGGCGAGCAGCACGCTCACCACCGACTTGCCGACGCCGCCCTTGCCGCTGCCGATGACGATGGTCGGCGGGCCCACCGGCTCGGGTGCCGCCACCCGTCGGCCCGCCATCATGGATCGAAGCAGCGCGGCCTGATCGTTCATGCGATCACCTCCGCGTCGGTCGCGTTGCGCACCCGGAGCGAGGCCACCGCGGCGAGCAGCCGCGGTGCCGCGGCCTTCAGGTCGCGCGGCACTTCCTGGCCGTCGGACATCCAGCGCATCGGCAGCCGGGACTCGGCCGCCGCATCGAAGAGGCTCCAGTCATCGAGCGCCTCGTCGAGCTTGGTCGGCAGAAGGTGCGTGATGCCCTGGGAGCGGTAGGCGTCGATCGTCCGCCGGACGTGGCTCTCCTGCATGCCGGCGGGGAGGACCAGGTGGACTTCGTGCGGCGCGAGCTGGGTCAGCCACTGCCGCACCTGCTGCGTGTCGGCGTGGAGGCGGGGGCCGCGTCCCGGCGTGTCGACGAAGATCAGATCGCGGTCGGCAAGCCGGCGGAGCGCCAGCGTCAGGTCCGACGCCTCGTAGATCACCTCCAGCGGCAGGCCGGCGATCTCGGCGTAGGTGCGGATCTGCTCCACCGCGCCGACCCGGTAGGTGTCGAGACAGAGGAAGCCGATCCGCTTGCGGCGGAAGTACTCGGGATGCGTGGCGAGCTTGGCGATCGAGGTCGTCTTGCCGACGCCGGTCGGACCGACGAAGGCGATGACCCGCGGCGACGCATCGTTCTCACGGTGCCGCGCGAAATCATCCGGGCCCGGCGCGCTCTTGAGCAGCGGATGGCTGCCGCCATCGGGCGCCATGCGGCGGCGCTCATCGGCCGCACTGACGGCATCGGTGGCGAGGACCTGGTAGTAGGAGGAACCGTCCGGGGCGCGCAGCGTGCGCACCGCGATGATCTCGGCATCCGGCCCAAGCGCCTGACTGGCGCGCGACAGCAGCATGTCGACGGCGTGGCCGGTGAAGGACTCAAGCGGCACGGGGAAGCTCCCAGGTGGCGATGCTGTGAACGGGTGTCTGGGCCGGCAGTTCGCCCAGCGAGAGAATCGGCAGATTCGGCATGACCGGCTCCACCAGCCGGCGGACCCCGATACGGAGCGACGGCGGCGTGATCAGCGGGCGGAACTGGCCGTCCCGCTTGTGGAGCGTCATGAGGTCGTTGAGCGAGCGGAGCGCGGCGGTGAGATCCTCCGGCTCGAGCGCGCGGGCGCCTTCGCGCATGGGCCGCGGGCTGAAGAGCCCCATCAAGGCCGCCTCGAGACGCGGCCCCATCGTGATGCCGCTGATGGTGCCGTCGCCGTCGTCGTAGATCTGCACCAGCACGGTGGCGAGGGTGCGACGGACCTGCTCGCACAGCGCCTCCGGATCCTTCGTGGTCTCGGCCGCGTCGGAGAGGGTCTCGAGGATGAGCGCGAGGTCGCGGATCGGGACGCCTTCCTTCAGCAGGCGCTGCAGCACGCGATGCACCGTGCCGAGGGACAGCTTGCCGGGGATGGTGTCGTCGACCAGGGCCGGGTGGGTCTCCTTCAGCGCGTCCAGCAGCTCGCGGACATTCTGGCGCGACAGCAGCTCGGCGGCGTGGTGCTTGATCGTCTCCATCAGGTGCGTGGAAAGCACCGTCTGCGGCTCGACGACGCTGTAGCCGTTCGCCTCCGCCTCGACCCGGCGATCGGGCATGATCCACACCGCCGCCAGGCCGAAACTCGGATCGGTGGTCCGGATGCCGTCGATCGGCGCCGCGATGCCGGTCGTGTCCAGCGCGAGCAGGTAGCGGGGGAGCACCTCGCCGCTCGCCACCCGCACGCCGCGGAGCTTGATGGCGTATTCGGTGGCCGGAAGCTGGATGTTGTCGCGGATGCGCGCCGGTGGTACGATGATGCCCATCTCGACCGCAAGCTGTTTCCGCATGAGGCCGATGCGCTGCAGCAGGTCGCCCTTCTGCGCCTCGTCCACCAGCGGGACCAGGGCGTATCCGACTTCGACCTCGAGCGGTTCCACCTGCAGCAGGTCCTTGATCGGCGAGCCCTCCGGCTTCGCCGACGGCTTCACCTGGACCATCGCCTCCGGGGCCTTCTCGCGCTCTTCGCGGGCGCGCACCATCCACGCGGCACCGGCGAGCAGACCGGAGAGGAGGAAGAACGGCAGCATCGGGAAGCCCGGCGCGAGACCCATCAGGCCGAGAATGCCGGACGAGATCCAGAGCGCGCCCTGGTGCCGCATCATCTGCGACGCGATTGCGGGACCGACGCGCGGACTCTTGGAGCCGTACGTGACGATGATGCCGGCGGCGGTGCTGACGATCAGCGCCGGGATCTGGGTGACGAGGCCGTCGCCCACGGTCAGGCTGGTGAAGGTGCCGAGGGCCTCCTTCGCGGTCATCCCCTGCTGGGTGATGCCGATGAGGAAGCCGCCCACCAGGTTGATGCCGGTGATCAGGAGGCCGGCGATGGCGTCGCCGCGGACGAACTTGGCGGAACCGTCCATCGCGCCATAGAAGTCGGCGTAGCGCTGGATCTCCTCGCGCCGGCGCCGCGCCTCGGCCTCGTCGATGAGGCCGGCGCCGAGGTCGGCGTCGATGCTCATCTGCCGGCCGGGCATGGCGTCGAGGGTGAACCGCGCCGCGACTTCGGCCACCCGCCCCGCGCCCTTCGTGATCACCATGAAGTTGATCACGACCAGGATCAGGAAGATCACCAGGCCGACGATGTAGTTGCCGCCGATCACCGCATTGCCGAACGCCGCGATGACCTCGCCGGCGTGGCCGTGGCTCAGGATGAGGCGGGTGCTGTTCACGTTGAGGCCGAGCCGGAGCAGCGTGACCAGCAGCAGCAGGCTCGGGAAGATGCTGAACTCGAGCGGATCGCTGACCGAGAGGGTCACCAGCAGGACCAGCACCGAGATGGCGAAGCTCGTGGCGAGCAGCGCGTCGAGCATGACGGCCGGCAGCGGCACGATCAGCAGGGCGACGACCACCACGACGGCGAGCGCCAGCCAGGTCTCGGCGCCGCCACCCATCTTGCTCATCAGCCCTTCGGCGGCGCCCAGCGAGCCACCACCGGCGGCCGTCTTGCCGCGCGACGATGCGCTGCCGCGGGAGGAGTTCTCGGTCACGATCGGCGCCGTGCTGACGGCGGCGGAGGGCGCGGTCATCTAGACCTCCGCGACGGCAGCTGGGTGCCCTTGCGCCGGAAGACGAAGGCGATCACTTCGGCGACGGCGACGTAGAGAGCCGGCGGAATCGGGGTGCCCACCTTGGCGGTGGCGAAGAGCGCCCGGGCCAGCGGCTTGTTCTCGATGATCGGCACGCCGGCCTTGATCGCGATCTCCCTGATGCGCTTGGCCAGCAGCCGCTCGCCCATGGCGAGCACGACCGGCGCCGGCGAGACGAGCGGATCGTACTTGAGCGCGACGGCGATGCGGGTCGGGTTGGTCACCACCACGTCCGCGGTCGCGACGTTGGTCAGCATCCGCTTCCGGGCCATCGCCTTCTGCAACTGGCGGATCCGGCCCTTGACCATCGGGTCGCCTTCCGTCTGGCGATGCTCCTGCACCACCTCCTGCTTGGTCATGCGCAGGCTCTTCTCGAACTGCCAGACCTGGAAGCCGTAGTCGAGGGCCGCGATCGCCAGGAAGACGAGCCCGACGAACATCGCCATGCGGATCGCGAGCTCGCGGGTGATCCCGAGGATCTGCTCGACGCCGGCGCCGCTGGTGGAGAGAATCTCCGGCCAGGCGCGATGCAGCACGCCCCAGGCGACGAAGGCGATGACGGCGAATTTGAGGATGGCCTTGAAGACGTTGAAGAGCGCCTGCGCGCTGAAGAGCCGGCCCATGCCGGCGATCGGATCGATGTGCGAGAGCTTGGGGCTCAGCGCCTCCGGCGCGACGACGCCACGGGCCTGGATCGCGTTGACCAGGAGCGTGATCGCCATCAGCGCACCGAAGAACGGCGCCAGCGCCACCAGCGTGGCCTGACCCACCTGCTGAAGGATCGTGACCGCGCCGTTGGCGGTCATCGGCACCGCCGTGAGCCAGCCGGCGCCGGCCTGCAGCATCGAGACGGCGTGATGCGCGAGCGTCGCGCCACCGGCCACGGCGAGGGTGAAGGTGCCCGCGATGAGCAGGGTCGCCGCGGACAGCTCCTGGCTCCGGGGCACCCGCCCTTCCTGCATCGCCTCTTCGCGGCGCTTGGGCGTTGCATCTTCGGTGCGTTCCTGGCCGTCGCTCTGTGCCATGCTATTTCACCGCGGGGCTGAGCGTGAAGGCCTGGATCGTCTGACCGACGAGACCCGGCAGCGTGTCGATGGAACCGGTGATGAACGACGCGAGGAACGGCAGCGTGGCGGCGAGTGCCACCATGCCGATGCTGATGGTGATCGGGAACGACACCATCATCACGTTGAGCTGCGGCACCGCCTTGCCGAGGATCGCCAGCGCGAGATTGGCGAGCAGCAGGGCCACGATGATCGGGGCGGCCGCGCGGACGCCGGTGCTGAACACCGTCGAGGCGAGATCCACCGCCTGACGGGCCCCGCCGGCCCCGAGCCACGCCTGACCCGGCGGCACGGCGGCGAAGCTCGCGGCGAGTCCGCGATAGAGGGTCAGATGGCCGCCGACGCTCAGGTAGATCAGCATGCCGAAGTAGCCCTGCAGCTGGCCGATGCCGACGGTGGCGCCGGGCGGCAGCGATCCGAGCGCTTCGCCGAGGGAGAGCCCCATCTGGAGGGAGGCGACCTCGCCGGCGATCGAGATCCCGTGCAGCACCAGCGCGCCGGTGAGGCCGATCGCGATGCCCATCATCGTCTCGCCCGCCAGCACCAGGCTCATCGCCACCATGTCGTCGGGCAGCGGCGCGATGTGCGGCAGCGAGGGCAGCAGCACCACGCTGAGCAGCACCACGGCGGCACTCCGTACCGTCTTCGGCACCCCGGTCATCGACCAGAGCGGGGCCGCCAGGAAGAGCCCGCTCAGCCGGGCGCTCACCAGCACGAAGGTCGGCCAGTCCGAAAGCCCGATGAGCTCGAGAAGTCCGGGGGTCATCATCCGACGAGCGTCGGCAGGAGGTTGATTGTCTGGGTGATGTAGCCGACCAGCTCGCGCACCATCCACGGCAGGCTGAGCAGCATCACGATCGCGACGGCGAGCAGCTTGGGAATGAAGGTCAGCGTCTGCTCCTGGATCTGGGTCAGCGCCTGGACCAGGCTGACCAGCACGCCGATGACGAGGGCGGTCACGAGCAGCGGCGCCGCCGTGAGGAGGGCCGTCATGACGGCGCGGTTGAGCAGTTCGATCGCGAAGCCGGGAGACATGGCGTCAGACCTGGAAGCCGGTGACGAGTCGCTGGACCACCAGACTCCAGCCGTCCGCGAGGACGAAGAGCATCAGCTTGAACGGCAGCGAGATCATCACGGGCGGGAGCATGAACATGCCCATGCTCATCAGCACCGAGGCGACGATCAGGTCGACCACCACGAAGGGGAGGAAGATCACGAAGCCCATCTGGAAGGCGGTGCGCAGCTCGCTGGTGACGAAGGCGGCGGTCACCGTCAGGACCGGGAGCGCCTCGAGGCTGTCCGCATCCTGCGCGTTGGTCAGCTCGGCGAAGGTGCCGAGATCCTTCTCCCGGGTGTTCGCCAGCATGAAGTGCTTGAGCGGCACCAGCGCCTTCTTGTAGGCGTCGACCTGGCTGATCTGGCCGTTCAGGTAGGGCTGGATCGCGTCGTCGTTGGCGGTCTTCATCACCGGCTGCATCACGACCCCGGTGAGCAGCACTGCGAGGGCGACCAGCAGCTGCCCCGGCGGGGCGGTCTGGGTGCCGATCGCCGTCCGGACGAAGTGCAGCACGATGACGATGCGGGTGAAGCTCGTCATCAGGAGGAAGACCGCGGGGAGCAGCGTCATCGCGCCCATGAAGACGACGATGCCGACGGCGCCGGAGAGCTGCAGCTGATCGGAGCCCTGCCCGATGGTGAGCGACACGCGCGGGGCGACTGGCCCCTGCACGGCGCCGGCCGGCGTCGCGCGGTGCTGGCTCGCCGCCGCCTGGGCGCGGGCCGCCATCGGCAGCACCGACAGCGCCAGGACCAGCGGGAGATAGCGGAGCAGTCCCGGACGCAGCTTGGCCCGCGCGGCCCGCGCCGTCGCCGGCGGCTCGAGGGCGATCTCGAGATCGGGACCGTCGAGCTCGGTCAGCAGCCGCGCCCCGTCGTCCCCGAGCGAGACGACCAGGACCCGCTCGCCGACCCGGACCAGGGCGACACCCTGCTTCGGGCCGGTGGCGATGCGGCGAATGACTTCGAGCGGCAGACGACTGTTCTGCGGACGCACCCCGCCGGGCGTGAAGCGCTTGAGCGCCCAGACCCCGAGGGCGAGCATGCCCAGGGTGAACAGCAGCGAAGCAAAGGCGCCGAGCATCAGACCAGCTCGCGCTGACTGACCGGCTGATCGGCCCCGGCGACGATGCGGGTGATGCGGACCCCGAAGTGCTCCCCGATGACGACCACTTCGCCCTCGGCCAGCTTGCGGTCGGAGACGTAGATGTCGATCGGCTCACCGACCATGCGGTCGAGCTGGATGACCGAGCCGCTGCCGAGCTCGAGCACTTCCTGCACCGTCATGTGGGTGCGGCCGAACTCGATCGCGACCGGCAGCGACATGTCGAGCAGGGTATCGAGCGAGCCACCGGTGCCAATCGGCATCGCGGCGGCCCGGCCACCCTGAGAGAGTTCGGAGAGATCCGGGGTCCGGGCCGCCGGCTCACCCTTCGCGCCACCCGCCATCATGCGGTTGATTTCGTCCTGATCCATGACCTATACCAGCCTTCCGCGCGCGACTTTAGGGGTGCCTTCGGGACGCTGCGTCTGCAGGATGTTCGAGATACGGAGCCCCACGTAACGGCGACTCTGGCCGAGCGTGCCGAGGAAGCGGCGCTGGCCGCGCACATGGAGTTCGACAGGGACGTCGGAGGCATGGCCGGTGTGGATCACCTGGCCGACTTCGAGGCGGCCGATATCGCGCGCCTTGAGATTGAAGAGCGGAAACCGGGCCCGCAGATCCAGCCGCGACGCCCTGAGCGACTCCTCGATCGCGCGCCGTCCGGCGTCACGCTCGGCAGGACTCGCCTTGACGCTGTGGAAGTGCCGGGTCGGCTTTTCCTGCAGGAAGGTCTCGAGCGAGAGGAGCGGCACGCACATCGTGATGAGCCCGGAGAAGGAGCCGGCCCGCACCTCGATGTTGCTCACGAGCACGTTGTCTTCCCGGTTCGCGATCTGGAGCGCGTCGGGCGAGGACTCGAAGCTCGCGTAGCTCGGGATGAAGTGGAGGTGCTCGACCCACGCCTCCTCCACCAGACCCCAGATGCGGTCCGCCATGCCGCGCACCACCGTCCGCTCGAGCAGCGTGAGCGGCCGCTTGATGTCCTGCGCATCGCCCGGGCCGCCGAACAGGCGGTCGAGCACGTAGTAGGAGAAGTCGGTCCCGAGATCGAGCGCGGCCTGCCCGCCGATCTTGTCGCCCAGCTCGTAGACGTAGGCCGCGCACGGCGTGGCCAGCGAGAAGATGAACTCGGCGAAGGTCGCCTGCTCCACGCTCGACAGCACCACGTCCACCGAGGTGCGAAGCCGCGACGAGAAGAGCGCCTGGAGCGAGACGGCGATGCGCTGATAGATCCCGTTCAGCAGCGCCTGCCGGTCCTTCGCGATGCGCGGAGGGCGGAGAAAGTTGTACGGAATGACTTCGACCGGGCTGTCCGCGGGCGACACCGGGGAGGCGCCCTTGAGCAGCGAGTCGATGTCCTTCTGGGAGAAGACGTCGGCCATCAGAGTCTCACTGGATGACGAACTGCGGGAGGAACACCTTGAGCGGCACCTTGGGCCCGACGATCGACCCCGCCGCCACCGCGATCTTGACCTTCAGGCTGTCCCGCGCCCCCGGCATCGTCAGCTGCGCCATCGTCTGACTCTCGAGGATCGAGGTCACCTTGTCCCGGAATTCCACCTCGTGATCGGTGAGGACCTTCTGGGCCTCCTCGTTCGCGATCGACACCGCGACGCTCGCCATGAGGAACCGCGTGCCCTGGGACCCCGCCGGATTGACGATGATGTTGGAGAGCTGGACCATCTTCTTCTCGCCCCCCTCGCCTTCGCCGCCCTTGCCTTCGGCGGCGCCGGCTTCTCCCTCGGGCTTGCTCTCGCCCCCCGCCTCGGCAGAGTCGGCGTGGGCCGCCGCCGGGGCCTGACGGGCGATGATCTTCGGCGCGACGACGACCGCGGCGATCAGCCCGCCCGCCAGCGCGCCCACGAATGTCAGGGCGCCGATCAGCCCCGCCTTCTTGCCGCCCGCGGGGGCGGCCGCCGCCGCGCCTTCAGCCGCTGCTGCTGCTTCAGCCATTGCTGCTGCTCTCCTGGGATGGACAACTTCACCGGATCGGGATGCGCTTCGGGGGGGTCAAAGGCAACGCGCGTACCATCCCGCGGCCTCCAGCTAGCTGTTTGTGATTGCACGAGTTAGGTCTGGCGTCCGCGATCGCGGGGAAGGAAACAGGAAGAAAGTGCCGAACCGCCAGACGGGAGTTGCCGGGCGGACGGGAAGGCTCCGACCACGGGGCTCGGCATGCGAAACGGCCCTCGCCACCGTCGTGGGGAGGGCCGTTCCGTTCGCTCCGCTATGCTATGCTGCGGGTGCCACTACCGCTCCTGCCTGTCCTACCGCTTCAGGCTGACCAGCTCCTGCAGCATCTCGTCCGAGGTCGTGATCACGCGCGCATTCGCCTGGAACCCGCGCTGGGCGATGATCATGTCCGTGAACTCCTGCGACAGGTCGACGTTCGAGCTCTCCAGCGCGCCCGGCGTGATCGTGGACTGATTACTGGTCCCTGAGAAGCCGATGATCGCTCCGCCCGAGTTGGCCGATTCCGCGTACATGTTGTTGCCGGCGCGGATGAGGCCGCTCGGGTTGTTGAACGAGGCCATGGAGATCTGGGCCAGCGTCTGGTTGATGCCGTTCGTGAAGTACCCGGTGATGACGCCGCGGGAATCCACGCTGATGTCCTGCAGGTTGCCCATCGTGTAGCCGTCCTGGCTGCTGGCCACCGCGTTGGACGGACTCGCGAACTGGGACAGGCCGTTGATGTCGCCCAGCACGCCGCTGTCCAGCTGGAGGTCCACCGGCGCCGTCGCGCCGCTGCCCGGATCGAACTGCAGGCTGTTGGCTCCGCCATTGTAGGCGAAGGTCTCGAGCCGGCCGTCGGTATCGAAGGTGACGAACCCGGTGCCGCCGCCGGTGATCGCGGCCGGGGCAGGCACGTTCGCCGTCCACAGCCAGCGGTTGGGCGAGGTCGGATCCTTGGTGAAGTCCATCGACAGGCTGATCGGCGTGCCGATCGAGTCGTACACCGTGATCGCGGCCTGGTGGGTCACGTCGGTCGCCGCCTGGCGCTCGACGTAGTTGCCCGCACGGCTGTCGAACACCGCATTGAACGCGGCCACGCCGCTCTTGATGTTGAGCCCGGACAGCGCGTTCACCGTCCCGCCATCGCCCTCGATGGTCAGATTGCCGGTGGTCGGATCGATCGTCGCGCCGGTGATGTTGGTGATGCCGAGCGTGGTGTCGATGTTGGTCAGCAGCTGGCCGTAGGTCGAGCCGGCGCCGACGGTGAGACCACCCGTCGTGACGGCCGTGCCGCCCTTGTTGCCGTCCACGGTGATCGCCGCGCCCGCCGTCAGGCCCAGATTGGTCCCGGTGCCGTCCCGCAGGTTGGTCAGCAGGTCGGTGCTGGTGGCGATGTGGCTGAACTGGTCCGACGAGGCCGTCGCGGCCGCCGCGAGCGCACCATCCGCCGCCCCGAGCGCCTTGAGCAGCGCCGGGTTGGAACTGGTGATGCCGAGCGTGATGGCCGAGGTCGCGGTGAAATCGATCGCGCCGGTGCCGTTGTTCTGCGCGGCCGTCAGCGTGTTGAAGCCCGCGGCACCGAAGGTGTTGTTGATCTCGGCGACCAGGTCCTTCAGACTGTGGAAGTCGAAGGTACCGACACCGGTGTCCGCGGTCACGTAGGTGTAGGTCTGGCTGTTGGTGCCATCCGTCACCGTGATGGTGGTGCTGTCGGGAACCATGCCGAAGACGGAGGCATTCGCCGCGCCCTTGGCGAAGAGCCCGCTCATGTCGGAGCCCAGACCGGAATTGCTGGTCGCCTGCTCGACGCCGTACACCCGTCCCTGGGTGGCGAGGATCGTGCCCTGCGGCACGGCCCGCGCATCGAGGTTGCCGGTCAGGACCACCTTGGAGGTGGCGCGCGCCGGCGACTTCTTGCCGAACGGCAGCGCGATATCCGTGACCGCCGAGCCCGTGGAGAGCACGCCGCTCGAATCGGCGTTGATGCCCTGCACCTTGAAGCCGTTGGCCGGCGATACCAGCTTGCCGTTGGCATCGAGCTGGAAGTTGCCCGCGCGGGTGTAGTACGAGCGCGTGCCATCGCTGACCACGAAGAGGCCGTCGCCCTGGATGGCGAGGTCGGTGCTCTGGCCGGTCGACTCCAGGTTGCCCTGGGCGAAGTTCTGGTCGATGGACCCGATCTTGGATCCCAGGCCGATCTGGATCGGGTTGATGCCACCGAGGTCACCCGGCGGACGGGAGGCGCCCTGCAGCAGCTGGGCGAAGGCCTCCGCGAAGGTCACACGGGACGACTTGTACGCCACCGTGTTGACGTTTGCGATGTTGTTGCCGATCACGTCCATCTTGGTCTGGTGATTCCGCAGACCAGAGACGCCGGCAAAGAGCGACCGCATCATGGCTTTACAGACTCCACGGGTGAGGGAAGAATACGGGCCGCGCTGAGGGCGGCGATGGCCGCCGCACCCGCGGACTGCTGATCGACTTCGACTACGTTGTCGAGCGGGATCGTGAGCTTGCCGGACTTGAGCACGACCGTGCCGCTCTGGAAGGCGACACCGTCCACCGCCCCCCGGGTGTACGTCTGGACCGGGACGTCGGCACCGCTGGTCGACGTCACCGTGAGCTTGTAGGTGTAGCTGCCCGCCGGAAGCTTGCCGACGTTGATGTCCTGGCGCCCGCCGCTGCGGAAGCCGATATCGCTCTTGTAGACCTCGTTGCCGCTGCTGTCGAGCACGCTGAGCTCGGCCGTCCCGCCACCGGCGCCGATGTCCACCGTGACCCGGGACCCGGACGAGCCGTCCATCTCCAGCTGATTCCCCGCCGCGAGCACCGACCTGCCGATCATCGAGGTGCCGAGATTGCCCTTCGCCGCAAGCGTGTTGAGCTGGCCGGCCTGGGACTGGGAGGTCAGGATGGTCTGGATGTTCTGCATTCCCTCGAGACTGGAGAACTGGGCCAGCTGCGAGGCAAAGGCCGAGGCGTCCTGGGGCGAGGTCGGGTCCTGATAGCGGAGCTGCGTCACGAGCAGCTTCAGGAAGTCATCCTTCCCGAGCGTGCTCTTGCCCGTCCCCGTCGTGGTTGGGGGCGGGACCGTGGGAACCGCGGCGCCGATCGGGCCCTGCGTGATCGTAGTCATCATGCGTCCTGGTTCTGGCGATCATCCCGATCGCGCTCGCGGAATCGCTGTTGAGGGTGGCGTTGTCCATCCCCACCGCGCTCCTGCTGCTGCCGGCCCGATCCCTGGCCCCGATCCTCCGCCGGCTGATCCGTGCCGCGGCCTGACGCGTTCTCGCCCTGCGCTCCCCCTGCACCGGCACCCCAGGCGACCTGGCTCCCGGCCGTGGAGGGAGACTGCACACTCACCTTCGGATCCGCGAAGCCCTGCCTGACGAGTGCCGCCTGCAGGTCATCCATCCTGCGCTCGAGGTGCCGGGCCGATTCCTGGTCACTCGGCAGAATCACGGCGCGCACCTGATCGCCCTGCACCGTCACCCGGATCCGCGTCTCTCGTCCTTCGGCGTCCGCCACCTGCAGCGTGACGCGATCGGCAAGGCCTGCCGGACGTTCCTTCGTCTCAGCCCTATCGGGCATGTTGCGTGCCTCGCCGCCCGCGACCGCTTTCGCGCGCGCCTCGCCACGACCCGGCGACTCGGTCGGTGTCGGCATCGTCGCGGAAGCCCTGTTCTCCGAGTCACTTGGCTCAGTCCGCTCACGAGCCTCGGTCTTGCCCGCCTGCGGGGTCGCTCCGTCCTCACGATTCATCGAGGGAGGAAGCTCCTGCCGGGACGCCGGAAGAATCGGCGCCCGGGACGGCGCCGACGTGCGCGCAGCCGCCGGTTCATCGAGCGGCATCGCCAGCGGCGCCGCGCGCTGAGGCGCCGGTTCCGCGACACGCACCCGCACCGACTCGCTTCGCGTCGTTCCACTGGACCGTGCCGGAGCGCCGTCGGCGGGATCATCGCCCGATACCGCTCGGCGCTGGTACGCCTCGGCGCGTGCGGCAATCGCGGGCTCCCGCGGTCCGGCGACGGCGCCACTCGGAACGGGCGACGCTCCACTGCGCAATGCCACCCGGTCGTCATCCATCACTGGAGTCGCTGCCGCACTGGGGACGGCGCGGGGCATTGTCGCCCTGGCTCCATCGGGACGCACGCGGAGCGGGGCTCCACGTCCGGGAGCCGCAGGCGCCGGGTCCGGCAACGACATCGCGTCTGCATCCGGTCTCGCAGGCTCAGCGGCCCCTTCAGCCACCTGGCTGGCATCCTTCACCTGTGGTCCAATACGCTCGCGTGCCCCGACGCTCACCCGGAGACTGGTGATGTCGGCATCACCGAGCAGCGCGGCGAGTTCCTGGGCGAACGCCAGACCGCGACCGCTGCCAGCCGACATCGGTTCGGTCGGTACCTCGGAGGCCGCAGCCTCCGTCGTCGGCACTTCAGCCGTCGGCCCCTGGGCCGCCTCGGCCTCTCCGCGCGGCTCTTCGGCTTCGACCGCGTTTGGACTGTTCCCTGGTACGATCATCTGTGGCGGCACGGCCATGACGGGAACCGGCGGCGTCGGAGTCACCGTCGACGGCATCGCCGGAGTGCGACTCGTGTCCTTCTGCTCGTCCGCGGCATCCGACTTCCGCCGCGTGCCGCGACTCTCGCCACTGGCTGTGCGCGTCGTGGATGCCGGCACGGCGACCGAGACCATCTTGATAGGCGCCGCGGTCACTCCACGAGGCTTCGGGACCTGGTCCGACGACGCGCGCACGATCTTCGGTGCCGCATCCGCGTCAGCCGTGCTCGCTGGCTTCCGGCTGGCATCATCAGAAGCCAGGGATGCATCCGCGGGAGCCATTGGTGCCGCCGGAGTCGGACTCGTCAGCGGCAGGGTGGGCGCAGCCGATCGAACGGAGCCCGCCGTCACGGGAGCGCCGGGCGCTGCAGCCCCCACGGGTTCACCGGCGGGCACGGTCGCCACCGCGTACTCCGAGTTCCCGGACGTCGGCGCTGACGAACTCTCGGCGCCGACACCCACGACCTCGGGGTCCGCAGGGGCTGTGACCGGAGCCTCCGCCCGCACGGCCGTGGTCGTCATCGGGATCGGGGCAGCGACGGTGCTCGACGGATTCGGCGCCGGTGCAAGGGAAACCGGCGCGGCGTCGCGACGTGCGTCGGACAACGCCTTTGCCGTCCGCTGATTGGCGGACGCCTTGGCAACGGGACTCTCTTTCGGCGGCAACGGAGCGGGCTTCGCATCCGAGAGCGTACCCGACGGCTCGCTGGCCACCACGCGGCCCTGAAGCGGAGTCCGACCACCGGCCTGCGGCGGTCCATCGACAGGCGTCTCTCGGGATGCGGCGTCGCTGCCCGCTCCGGCGAGCCCGGGCGTCTCCGCCTCAGTCGCCATTCCATTCCGGTTGGGCACCGTCGTCGGGTCGGCCGCGCCGCCCTGGTTAGTGCCCACACCCTCCGTGAGCACCCGTGTCTCGATGGCCGTCACGGCCATGACCGGTCTGACGGCCGGAACACGACCGGCATCCGCCGCCTTGGCAAGCCGGACGGCGTTGTTCACCGAGATCTTCGGCCCCGCGGTGACCACTGGCGTGGAAGCACGCCTGACGGCGGCCGCGGCGGTGAGCCGCTGCCCACGCTCGCGCGGGCCACGTGCCGCAGGGGCACTGGCCGTAGACGTGCTCTTGGCTTCCGAAGGCGTCGTCCCAGCCTCCGCGTCTCCCGCCGGTACCTCGGCCTGGCCCTCAGCCTGTGGTGTCGACGGCTGCTCGGCAGGCGTGGGCGCTGAGGTCGGCACCGGCGCCGGAGTCGGCACCGGAATCATGGCGGACTGAAGCGCGGCAACGAGCGCAGCACTGAAGAGCGCCGGGTCCTCGACCGTCGGCTGCGGTGCGGCCGGCTCGGCGCCACTGATCGGGAGAAGCAACGCGATCGGACTGGTCACCGGCTCTGCCCCTTCGGAACGAGGAGCCGACGGCTGAGGCCGGCGGCGCGTTCCTTTGGAATGTTGGTGAGGAAGTCAGCCGCCTGACGAGGGCCCACGGCACGCAGCAGGCCCTCAACCTCTTCGTCCGACAGAAACGCCAGGACCTTCGCCGCTTCCACCGGCTTCATGGCGGAGAGGACGCGCGCGACCTGCTTGTACGCCGCGGCCTTCGCCGCCGGATCAACGGGCAGTGCCACGGGCCGTACCGGCGCCTGAGGCCCCGGCGTGGCCGACGCCTGCGCGGGGGCGACCCGCGCTGCTCCGGTATCCGGCTTTGCAGCCACATGCGAGGAGTCGGTGCGGGTGGAGTCCTTCTTCGCGGTGGAGTCCTTCGACGCCAGGGCGTGCTTGAGCGTATCCACGGCGGCGGAATCCTTCGACGTGGAATCCTTGCCGGCATGCAGCGAGTCGGCGACGACCGGCTCCGGCTTGTGGGTCTTCACCAGATAGGCGGTCGTTGCCCCGAGCGAGATGAGGCAGGCCAGCACCGCGAAGATGATTGCCTTCTTCATGACTCCCCTCCTTCGCGCGGCTGGGAGCGCTGCAGCGCAGTCTCGTCGCTGACACCCTGCTCGTAGCGCGAAAGCTCCTCACCCCAGGCCAGCCGGCGGTGCTCGCGCAGCCGCTCGATCACCCGGCGCGCCATGCGCGCCTGCTCGAACTGCTGCCGCTCCGCCTCCAGCCGCTCCAGGCTCTGCTCGTGCGTCTCGCTCAGACGCCGGACGTTCTCCGAGAGCGACTCCATCGCCAGCTCGAGGTTCTGGAGTGTCCCCGCCTGCGAGAGCTCGCGGGGCGTGGTCTGGAACTGCTCTCGCGCCTCGATCAGCCGGGCTTCGCTCTCGAGCACGGCGGCCCGCCGCTGCTCCTCCTCCCGGCGCGCCTGACCCAGTTCGCGTGCCCGCTCCTTCTCCGAAGCCTCACGGAGCTGCAGCAGCCGCTCGAGGCGGAACGCGAAGCGCTTCATGCGGACCTGGCCCCCTGGAGCGCGAGCGCCCGCTGACTGAGCGCGGACAGCCTGAGACGCGTCTCATCGAAGGTGGAACCCTCCTCAGCCCGCTGGCGGAGGAACTGCAGGATGTCCTCACGCAGCGTGATGGCGGCGTCGACCAGGCGGTCGGCTCCGGCCTTGTAGGCCCCGACCGCGATCAGATCCTCGTTGGACCGGTAGGCCGCCTCGAGGCGGAGGAAGTTGTTCGCGGCGTTGAGGTGGTCCGCCGAAATCACGGCGTCGCGCACGCGGCTCACGCTGTCCAGCACGTCGATTGACGGGAAGTGCTTCTGCGCCGCCAGCTTCCGGGTGAGCACGATGTGACCGTCGAGGATCGACCGCGCCGCGTCGGCGACCGGCTCATTGAAGTCGTCGCCCTCGACGAGGACGGTATACAGCCCGGTGATGCTGCCCCGGCGCCCGGTGCCGGCCCGCTCCAGCAGCCGCGGCAGATGCGCGAAGACCGAGGGCGGGTAGCCCTTCGTGGTCGGCGGCTCACCGACCGAGAGCCCCATTTCGCGCCACGCCATGCACACGCGCGTGACGGAATCCATCATCAGCAGCACATCCTTCCCCGCGTCGCGGAAGTACTCCGCCACCGCCGTGGCCACGTGGGCGCCGGTCGCGCGGATGACGGCGGGCTGGTCGCTGGTCGCCACAATGACCACCGAGCGCCGAAGCCCCTCCGGGCCCAGGTCCCGCTCGATGAATTCGCGCACTTCACGGCCACGTTCGCCCAGCAGGGCGATGACGTTGATGTCGGCGGTGGTGCGTCGCGCGATCATGCCGAGCAGCACGCTCTTGCCGACACCGGACCCGGCCATGATGCCGATACGCTGCCCGCGCCCCAGGGTGATGAGCCCGTCGATCGCGCGGACGCCGGTGCCGAGCGGCCGCTCGATGCGGCTGCGCTCCAGCGGATGCGGCGGCTCGGCGGACAGCGGATACCGGGTGGTCTGCCCGACCGGTCCGAGCCCGTCGATCGGCCGCCCGAGCCCGTCGACGACACGGCCAATGAGCCCGTCGCCGACGCGGACATCGAGTGCCCGGCGCAGCGGACGGACCGTTGCGCCCGGATGAATCCCCTCGAGATCGCCGAGCGGCATCAGCAGGACGCCACGCTCGTGGAAGCCGACGACCTGGGTCGTGACCCGGGGACGTCCGTGACTCTCGATCCGGCAGAGCTCACCGAGCGCAACGTCGAGCGACGAGGCCTCGACGACCTGCCCGATGACCCGAGTGACCCGGCCGTGCACGGCGAAGCGGGGCGACTCCTCGACCCGGAGTACCGCAGCGGCGGCCCGTTCGCTGAGACTCGAGCCGGAACCCGGACTCTGGAGGAAGTCAGTCATCGCGCAGCCGCTGGTAGAGGTCGCCGAGCGCGAGATCGACCCGTCCGTCGACGACCCGGTGCGGCGTCTCGAGGGTGCAGCCGCCACGTTCGATCGCCCCGTCGGCGACCCACTGCAGATCCGCAGCGCGACCGGCGGTGCCCGGCAGTCCGAACTGACTGCGGAGCGCGTTGAGGTCTTCAGGATTCAGATGGATTTCCACGCTCGAGCCGACGGGGAATGCCTCGAGACCGCGATTCACGAGGTCGCGGACGATCGTGGGATCCGCGGTGACCTCGCGCTGGATCAGATGCCGCGCGACGGCGAGCGCCAGCAGGTAGACACTGTCCTCGAGCTCGCGCACCACCCCGAGCCGGGCCGCGTCGAGCGCCTCTGCGGTGGAAACCAGCAGCCCCGCGGCGCGCTTGAGCGTCCGGTTGGCTTCGGCCGTCGCGTCCGCCTGACCCGCCGAGTAGCCGCGGGCGTAGGCCTCCTGTTCGCGGCTCGCCCCTTCCTCTTCCGGGGTCCGGGGCGCCGCCTCGGCCTGCACGGCACGGCTCAGATCCGGCAGCGGCCAGAGCGAGAATTTCGCGACGGCCGCGGCGGCCCCTGGCCCGCGGACCGCCGGCTCAGGCGATGACTTCATCGTCGCCGCCCCGGCCGCCCAGCACGATCTCGCCGGCCTCTTCGAGGGTGCGCACCGCGGAGATGATGCGGGTCTGGGCCGCCTCGACATCCTTCACCCGCACGGGGCCGAGGTATTCCATCTCTTCCTGGAGCGCCGACGCCGCACGCTCCGACATGTTCTTCATGATGTGCTGCTTGAGTCCGTCGCTCGCGGCCTTGAGCGCCAGCGCCAGTTCCTTGCTGTCGACATCCCGCAGGATGCGCTGCATCGACTTGCCGTCGAGTGTGGTGAGATCCTCGAAGGCGAACATCAGGTTGGTGATCTGCTGCGCGAGCTCGTGGCTCCGCTGCGTGATCGATTCGATGACCGCCTTCTCGACCGAGCCGCTGGCGAGGGTGAGCACCTTCGCGACGGCGGCGGGGCCGCCAGAGGCGGTCATCTCGGAGGACAGCGTCAGGTCGGTCTTGCTGGCGAGCCCCTGCTCCACCACCGCCAGCATCTCCGGCGAGACCTTCTCCATCCGCGCCACACGATAGAGGACGTCACTCGCCAGCTCGTTGTCCATGACCTCGATGACCGTCGCCGCCTGCTTGCTGTCCAGGTGCGCGAGAATCAGCGCGAGCGTCTGGGGATGCTCACCACGGAGCACGGAGAGCAGCACCTCGGGCGCGGCCTTCTTGAGCTTCTTGAGTCCCGAATCGGTGAGCTGTTCCTTGATCTTCTCGAGGATCTGCTTGGCCTTCACCGGGCCGAACGACTGCTCCAGGATCTCGCTCGCGCGGAGCAGACCGCCCTCGGACAGCGACTGCACCGCGCGGGCGACCTGCCGGTACTCGAGCAGCACCCCTTCGACCGTGCGGGTGTCCGCCATCGGCATCGCGGCGATCTCGCGCGAGACGATCTCGACCTGTTCCGGCTGGAGCAGCTGCATGACCTTGGACGCCACGTCGGTGCCCAGCGACATGCAGAGCACCGCGGCCTTCTGCGCCCCCGTCAGCGTCTCCTTCTCCGTCGCGGTGGCCATCAGGATCCCTCAGCCAGCCAGGCCTTCACCACCGACGCCGCCATCTCGGGCTTCTGCCCCGACTCCGCCTGGACCTCGTTCTTGAGCCGCGTCGCCGCGGCGTTGAGGGCGGGGACCTTCACCGCCGGGAGTTCCGGCTCGGCCGATTCGGACCCGATCGCCCCGTAGCTCGCCGACTCCGGCGTGCCGGGAAGGGTCCCGCCACCACCCCGCGGTGCCGGCGACTGCTTGAGCACCCGGAGCGCCAGAATGAGCGCCGCGAGGATGCCGACGATGCCGATCAGCGGCCGGCTGAAGCGCTCCACGACGACCAGGACCCGCTCGGTGCCGCCGCCGGTCTCGGGCGCCGAGTCAGGCACCGCGAGGGCACTGTCGAACTTCACCGCGCTCACCGTGATCCGGTCCCCGCGGGTCGAGTCCATGCCGATCGCATCCCGCACCACCTGTTCGTAGCGCGCAATCTCCGACTGCACGCTGGCTCCGGCCCCTGCGGCCTTGCCGATCGCCGCCTCGTTGACCAGGACGGCGACGGTCAGCCGCTGAATCCCGCCGACCGAACCCGCGACCTTCTCCACCACGCGGGAGTTGAGATAGGTGTTGTTGACCACGGTCGAATTGCCGCCGGAGAGGCTGTCCGCGCCGGTCGTCTCGCTCCGCTGCTCGTTCTGCAGGACCGCACCGTCGGGATTGTAGGTCTCGACGGTCTTGTCGACCTGCTCGAAGTTGAGCCGGGCGTTGACCTGCACCTGCGCCTCACCGGCGCCCAGGGCGGTGGCCAGCATCCGCTCAGCGTTCTTGGCGAGATAGTCCTCGACCTTGTGCTGCATCTCGAGCTGCCGCGACGAGAGCCCGCCCACCGAGCCGTCGTTGGGCGCCGAGAGGAGCCGGCCATCGCTGTCGAGCAGCGCCACCTGGTCCGGCGAGAGCGCCGGCACCGCGTTGGCCACGAGATAGGTGATGCTGGCGACCTGTTCCGCGCTGAGCATGCCGGCACCGCGCACCGTCAGCACCACGGAGGCCTTTGCCGGCCGCTCCAGCTTGCGGAGCGGGCTCGATTCGGGAAGGCCGAGGTGCACCGAGGCCCGCTCGATCCCGTGGAGCTGCTCCAGGGTGCGGGCGAGTTCACCTTCGAGCGCGCGGCGCTCCAGCACCGCCATCTCGCGATCGGTCTTCCCCCAGGTCGGCGCATCGTACAGCTCGTTGCCCGGCTTCTCGCCGTCCGCCCGGATCCCTTCCTTGGCGATCGCGACCCGCGCGCGAGCCATGTCGCCGACCGGCACCATGATCTCGCTGCCGCCGGAGGTCAGTTCGTAGCGGATGCCCCCCTTCTGCAGCGCGTCGGCCATGCTGGCCGCCTCGCGCAGCTCGAGGCCGCGGTAGAGCGTGACCAGGTCGGGCGTCTGGGCGAAACGGGTGATCGCCCAGATGATCCCGAGCGCGATCACCAGGCCACCAATCGTGAGGAAACGGCGGGTGCCGTTCATGCGGCGCACGCCGTCGAGCATGGCCGGAGGAATCGCGCTGGTCATGCGGAGAGGGGCTCAGGCACGGGTCAGACCTGCACGTTCATCACCGTGCGATACGCATCGGTGAGCTTGTTGCGCATTTCGACGAGGAATTCGAGCGCGATGCCCGCTTCCTCACTGGCCGCCATGACCTGATGGAGTTCCACGGGCTCACCCCGCACGAAGCGCCCGATGAGCGCGGTCGCATCCTCCTGCATCTGGCTCGTGTCGCCAACCACGCGCGCCAGGGTGTCGGCAAAGGACGGTCCGTCCTCCTGGCCCCTCGGCGCGAACTGATCCAGCGCGCGGTCGAGCGGCGTGAAGCGGGGGCCGTCGGGACGAATGGGGGCGGTCATGGCTCAGCCGGTCACGTCGAGACGAAGCCCGCGCGGTGCCGCCGGCGCCGTGCCGGGACGGCGCCCGGGGCCGTAGGTGATCGGGCCGAGGGCGGCGATCTGATCGAAGTACGCCTTCTCTTCCTCGTTCAGCACCGCGCGAAGCCCCTCGGACGCCGTGGCCGTGGTTTCCTTTGCAGGAGCCGCGATGGGCTTGGGGGCAACACCGTAGGCCTTGGCCGCGCGGTCGATGGCACGAGCTGCGGGAGGAAGCGAGCCGGGGATAGTCATGGATCAGTCTCGGTCAGATGTCGATGGCACGGCGGAGCATGGCCTTCGCGGCCTGGAACACGGTCGCGTTCGCCTCATGGACTCGGCGCGCGATCATCAGGTCGGTGATTTCAGTCTGGATGTCGACGTTCGGACGGGTGACGAACCCGTTGGCATCGGCGTCGGGATGCCCGGGCTCGTACTCCGAGGTGCCGGGTCGCGTGTCTTCGACGACCTGGGCCGCCTCGACGCCGCCGACCCCGTTCCGCTGGAAGACCACCACCTTCCGCTTGTACGGCCCGCCCTCGGGCGTGCGCGTCGTCTCGGCGTTGGCGATGTTCTCGGAGATCACATCGAGCGCCTTGTTCATCGCGCTCATGCCCGCCCCGCTGATGCCGAGCGGTCGGAGCAGCGAGCGGACGGGTCGGGGCGGCCAGGGGCCGCCGGCTCCGGTGATATCAGCCATTGCTCTTCAGCGCGGTACGGAGTTGCTGATAGGCGGACTGCAGCAGCTTGGCGTTGGCGTCGAACCGGAGCTGGGTGCTCGCGAGGTCGACCATCTCCTGCTGGATGTCCACCTGAGGCTTCTTCCCCTGCTGGCCGGCCAGGGCCTGGCTGAAATCGGTGTTCCCGCTCGCATCGAGCGCCCCCGCCACACGGGCAGCGATCGCCTTATGGGTGCGAGTGGAGTCGTCCAGACTCCAGCGCAGATTCCCGATTCTCGTCTGATTGCCGAACAGCGCCGAGAACATTGCCGCCTCGCAGTGGTGTAAGGGTCCGCCGCGATGGAAAGCAATCGGCATACCGCACTCGGATTGCCGCTCGGGCAATCGAGGCAAGCCATTGCGCACGTTCGAGTTCGGAGGGGGAGAAGAAACGCGAACGGCCCGCGAAAACGCGGGCCGAGCGGAAAGAAGTTCCGGCTGAGGGGGAGCCGACTTGCCGGACTATTCGGCTACGGCGGATTCTTCCTTGGGACCATTCAGCTTGTTGCGGAGCGTGCGCTCACTGATTCCGAGCAGCTTGGCGGCGCGGGTCCGATTTCCGCCAGTCTCGACCAGGGCGCGCTGGATCGCCACCCGCTCCAGGTCGTCGAGATTGAAGGAGTCGGGCGCGGCCTGACCGGTCGTCTCGGCCGCGGGTACGGCAGCGCTGGACCTGACTGCGGGAGCCGAGGGGAGCGGCGTTGCTCCGATACCGGCGATGGGCGCCATCGTCGCCGGCCTGATGGAGACCGCCTCGAGGATGCCCTGAAAGACCTCGGGACGCAGCACCCCGCCGCGCGAAAGGATCACGGCACGCTCCACCGCATTGCCGAGCTCGCGGACGTTGCCGGGCCAGGAGTGGCGCATCAGCAGGTCGGTCGTCTCACTGGCGACGCCCTGCACCGAGACGCCGATCTCCTCCGCCGCGCGCCGGGCGAAGTGCTGCACCAGCATCGGGATGTCTTCCTTCCGCTCGCGCAGGGGCGGGGTGCGGATCGGCATCACGTTGAGCCGGTAATACAGGTCGCTCCGGAACCGGCCCGCCTCGGCCTCATGCCGGAGATCGCGGTTGGTCGTCGCGATCAGACGCACGTCCACCCGGATCGCCTGGTGGCCGCCCACCCGCTCGAACTCATGCTCCTGCAGTACACGGAGCAGCTTCGACTGCAGGTCGAGCCGCATCTCCGAAATTTCGTCCAGCAGCAGGGTCCCGCCGTGAGCGCGTTCGAAGGCGCCGGCGGACCGCATGGTGGCACCGGTGAAGGATCCCTTCTCGTGGCCGAAGAGCGCGCTCTCGACGAGGCCCTCGGGCATCGCGGCGCAGTTGAGGCTGATGAAGGGGCCGTCGTGGCGCGGGCTCTGATCGTGGATGGCGCGAGCGAAGAGTTCCTTGCCGGTCCCGGATTCTCCCTCGAGCAGCACCGTCGCCTTGGTCGGCGCCACGGTGGCGATGGTCTCCATCACGCGGCGGAACTGCACGCTCTCGCCCACGAGGGCGCGAGTCGAGCGGAACTTGTTGATCTCCCGGCGGAACTGCTCGTTCTCGCGGCGAAGCCGGACGACTTCGAGCGCCTGGGTGACGGCGATCTCCAGCGTCTCCGGACGGATCGGCTTGGTGAGGTAGTCGATCGCACCCGACTTAATCGAAATGACGGCGTGTTCGATACTGGAGTAGCCGGTCATGATGATGACCGGGACCTGATAGCCCTCTTTTTCGAGCAGACTGAGGAGGTCCAGGCCGGTGGCCTTGGGCATCCGATAGTCCGCGATGATCAGATCGACTGGGGTCCGGGTGACCGTCTTGATGGCTTCCTCGACGCTGGTGGCGAGGAGCGGACGATGCCCGATCTTGGAGAGATGGTGTTCGAGCACGACCCCGGTAGCGGGTTCGTCGTCGACACAAAGGATGGTTGCCATAGCCCCCCTCGACAGCGAAATGATCCCGGACATCGCAGGCCTCAGGGCTCGACCGGGACAGGGAGGGGGGCCCCGAATGCCGTTCGATGGTGTCTGCGAATGTCTGGCCTAAAGTTCGCCTCTAATGTAGCCGATACGGAAAATATTGCCACCCTCCTTCCGGGTCGTCGCATGCGGATTTCGAACAGCCTCCTTCAGTCCCGGGTCCTTCGCGACCTCCAGGGCAACCTCGCCAACCTGGCGCAGACCCAGGCGCAAGTCTCTTCTGGCAAACGATTTGAGCGAATGTCCGAGGACCCGTTGGCGGGGACCCAGGTGCTCAGCGCCGACCGGGGACTCCGGGCGATCGAGCAGTATCGGAGGAATTCCTCCAGCGCCCGGGCCCGGACCGACGCCGAGGAGTCGGTGCTCTCCCAGATGACCGACCTGATCTCCCGGGCTAAGCAACTGGCGCTCCAGGAAGGCTCTGCCGGGGGAAGCGCATTGACCCGGTCGGCCGCGAAGGCCGAGGTGGACCGGATCATTGAGCAGGTCGTCGCGCTCGGGAATACCCAGGTCGGCAGCGAGTACCTCTTCGCCGGCAATCAGACCACGACCAAGCCATTCGACGCCGCCGGCCTCTACTACGGCGACAACGGGACCCGTCAGGCCGAGATCGGCCAGAACTACAAGCTTACGACCAACCACACCGGCCAGGAGCTGCTGGTCTCGAGCGGGGTGCTGTCCTCCCTGCAGGGGCTGAGCACCGCGCTCAACGCCGGCATCCCCAGCACCATCGGCGCGAGCGCTTTCGCCTTGGACAGCGCCTTCGATGCCACTCAGACCATGCTGGCCACCAACGGCGCGCGCGTGCGCCAGATCGAGTCCGCCATGCAGAACACGGATGCGCTGGAAACCAGCTTCACCGCGAAGAAGAGCGATGCCCAGGGGATCGACCTCGAGGTGGCTACGACCAAGTTCGTCGGGGCACAGAACACGCTGCAGGCGGCGCTGCTCTCGACCTCGAAGATCCTCAACACCTCGCTGACGGATTACCTCCGGTGACCGCTCCCACCCAGCCGGCCGCGCCGGCCGGTGAGACGCTGTTCATCGCCTCGCGCCTCTTCGGCCCGCTCCAGGTCCCGCGCAGCGACGTCATCGTCATGCCGGAGGGGATGCTCGGCTTCGCCGGCGAGCGCCGCTTCATCATGCTCCCCGCCGCGCCGGACGGCATCTTCTGGCTGCAGAGCATCGACGAAGGGGGGCTCGTCTTCCTGCTGGTCGATCCATTCATCTACTTCCCGGGCTACGTGGTCGACCTCCCCGAGACGCCGGATCCCGCACCGGGCGAGGAAGTGGCCGTCCTCGCGATCGTCACCCTTCCGCGGGGCGACACCGACATGTGCACGGCCAACCTGCAGGGCCCGCTGGTCATCCACTTCCCGACCCGGATCGCTCGTCAGGTCGTGCTGCCCGACAGCCACTACCACACGAAGCACCCGCTCGACCTGCGCGAGAAGCTCGGATGAAGTCGACCGGAACGCGACCGGTGCCCGCAGCGAGCACGGTGCGTCCGTCCCCCGACCCGGCGCCACTCACGCAGGGCCTCCTGCCCGAAGCCGTCGTCCTCGACTGGCCGATCGGCACCGGCACGGGGTGGCAGGTCTTCGGGCTGAATCTCGCGCTGGAGCTGGTGCGGGACGGCCGGGTGACCCCGCTGCTGCTCGAACCCGCGGACCCGGCCGCGCTCCATCCCCTGCACCGCTTCGCGCTGACACTGCCACTCGCCCAGCAGACCGAGCTGCGCGACCTGCTCCATTCGGCCGGCCCGGCCGGGCTGCGGACCGACTTCCCTGTGCTCCGCGCGCTCGGCAACGGCTTCCAGGGCAACGACGCGGGCCTGCGCCTCACAAGTCCCCGCAATCTCGGCGTGATTTTCTTCGAGGACACCGCCCTCGGCCCCGAGGCGCTCGCCCGCGCCCGGAGCCACGACGCGATCGTGGCCGGCTCGGCCTGGAACGGCGCAGTGCTGCGCGCCGCCGGCCTCTCCGCCGTGCACGTGATTCCGCAGGGCATCGACCCGGCCGTCTTCCACCCGGCACCTCGCAGCGGACTGCTGCGCGACCGCTTCGTGGTCTTCAGCGGAGGAAAGCTCGAGTACCGCAAGGGACAGGATCTGGTGGTCGCGGCCTTCCGGGAATTCTCCTCCCGTCACCGCGACGCCCTCCTGGTCACGGCATGGCACAACCCGTGGCCGCAAACCATGGTCGGAATCGACAGCGCCGGCCACGTGCGCGGCCTGCCAGCACTGGACGGACGCGGGCGGCTGGCCCTCGCTCCATGGCTGGTCGCGAATGGACTGCGTCCCGAGGCCGTCCTCGATCTCGGCGCCCTGCCCAATCAGCAGATGGCGCAGACCATCCGGGAGTGCGATGTCGCCCTCTTCCCGAATCGCTGCGAGGGCGGCACCAATCTCGTCGCGATGGAAACGATGGCCTGTGGTGTTCCGGTGATTCTTTCCGCCAATACCGGGCACCTGGATCTGCTCGCGGAGTCCGGCGCCGCGATCCCTCTCACCCGGCAGCAGCCGGTCCGCGGGCGCTGCCCGCTGTTCCGGGGCACCGAGGGGTGGGGCGAGAGTGATGTGGCGGAGATGGTCGAGCGGCTGGAGGAGGCGTATCGCGACCGCAACGCCATTCGGGAGCGCGGGGCCCGTGGTGCGGGATTCCTGCACCGGGCCTGGACCTGGCGGCAGCGTACCGCGGAGATGCTCGAGGTCCTCGCCGGCTGAGGTGTCGCCACGCCGCGCCGCCGCGGCGTGATGCTATCGCTCCATCCCCCGGACGAGCGCTTCGGCAACCTGCTCGATGACCGCCGTCCAGCCACCGGGATGGCTCTGCCGAAAGAGACGCGCCGTCGGATACCATCGGCTCGTTTCTCCCTCGGTCCCCCATTGCCAGGCAGGCGCGGCACTCAGCAGCACCCACACCGGAATCCCCAGCCCACCCGCGAGATCAGCCACGGCCGAGTCGACAGTGACGACGAGGTCGAGCTGCCCCATCAGCGCCGCCTGATCCGCCACATCCCGGATGAGCGGGGCCAGGTCCCGCACCTCCACCGCGGCGGAAGCGTCCGCGAGTGGTTCGGCATCCGCGGTCGTCTCGAGGCTGTACCAGCTGATCCCTGGCAGGCGGAAGAGCGGCGAGAGCGCGGCCACCGCGAGCGATGCCCGGGCGTTGCGACCATCGCGGCTGTTCCAGACGAGGCCCACGCGGAGTCCATCGCCCTCGGGCAACAGCGGTACCCGCGTCGACCAGGTGCGCGTCGGCAGATAGGGAGTCTCGAGCGGCGGAAGCGCGTTCCGCCGGGCGAAGCGTTGTGGCAGGCTGCCGAGGGGAATGTGGAAGTCCACCGATGGAATCGGCTCTCCGGGCGAGACCGCCTGGGAGACGCAGGGAAGCGCCTCCAGCAGGCGGCGCAGCGGGACCGGGCACTCGAAGATTACTCGCCCGCCCTGCGCGACGATCAGCGGCAGGTAGCGGACGAAGCGGAAGATCTCGTCGGCCGGCATGGAAGCGGCGGTGACCAGGAGGCTCCGCCCCTCGAGCGGTTCGTCCTTCCATCGTGGAGCATCCACCGCGGGCAGGGAGAGACGCAGCTCCGGCACCTTCCAGCGCCACTCGTATCCGTCCCAGCCCGCCTCGAAATCTCCTGCGCCCAGCTGGACCAGGCCGCGGGCGTAGCGCCCCGCGGCGTGATCCGGCTGCAGGTCGATCGCGTGACTGTACGCAGCGACGGCTTCAGGCACGCGGCGCTCTTCCCGCATCGCATTGCCGAGTTCGTACCAGAGCGAGGCGTTGGCTGGGCGCAGCGTGAGCGCCAGCCGGTAGGCGGTGATCGCCTCGGCAGGGCGCCCCAGCCGCATCAGCACCGCACCCATGCGCGCGTGGGCGTCGGCGAATTCCGGCCGGAAGGCGAGCGCGGACCGAAACGCCGAGAGCGCTTCCACCGGGCGATCGAGCTCGGCCAGCAGCTCCCCCAGGTTGCAGTGGGCCTCGGCGAAGTCGGGACGACCCGCGAGTGCCTGACGGTACGCGGAGAGGGCCTGATCGAGGTAGCCGAGACTGCGGAGCACCATGCCCATCCGATTGTGGGCATCCGGAGAGTCCGGCTCGATCGCAAGCGCTGCCTGCAGGGCATCCGCCGCCTCACGGTGGTGCCCGAGCGCGCTCAGGGCTGTCGCGAGATTGCAGTACGCGGCACCGGTCCCGGGGTCGAGCGCGATGGCGCGCCGATGGGCCTCGGCGGCCTCCTCCCAGCGACCGGCGGCCCCGAGCGCGCTGCCGAGGCGGTCCTGAACGACAGGAAGATCGGGACGGGAACGGGCCGCGGCCCCGAGGGCGTCCAGACACTCAGCCGGCCGGCCGAGTTCCGCGAGGACAGTGCCCATGTTGAGGAGCGCGTCGGCATAGCCGGGACGGATGCGGATCGCCTCCGCATAGGCACGAAGCGATTCCGGGAGGCGGCTGAGGTCCTGCAACGCGCACCCGGTGCCATACCATGCGGCGGCGGCCTCACGATCGAGGCTGATCGCCTCACGAAAGGCGCCCAGTGCCTCGTCGGGGCGGCCGAGGCCCCGGAGGATGGCTCCGCGATCCTCGTGGCTGGCGGCCAGTCCGGGTTCCAGGGCGATCGCGCGATCGATGGACTCGAGGGCCTCGACTTCCCGCCCGGCCTCGTGCGCCAGCGTCGCCGCGAGACGCAGCGCCTCGGCATCCTCCGGCGCCTGACGCAGGACTTCTCGGCACAGCGCCTCCGCCTGCGGCCCCCGTCCGGTGGCGCGGTATTCCTTCGCGAGGGCAAGCCGCTCCCTCACGCCGGGCGCCCGGCCCGGGGCCGCGGCGCCGGCCGAGGCGTGCTGTGCCTCCCGACCTTGGCGGGCGGGAGGGTCGGTCGCGATGCCGTGGCCGTCGAGGCTCACACCGGCACCGGGGCGTCGGTGAAGAGCACGTTGTAGACGTATTCGAAGGTGTGGGTCTCCTCGGGCGGGAACGGGATCAGGAACGGCGCCTCGGGGATCATGCGATAGCAGCCGTATCCGCAGGCCTGCATGAAGGCCCGCATCCCCTGCCCGCTGGTGCCCATCTTCTGGAGCGCAAACTCGTTGATCTCGCAGATCACGTACGGGACCTTGCGCGCCATCAGCAGCAGCATCGCCCCCTTGAGTACCCGGTGTTCCGAACCTTCCGCGTCCACCTTCACCAGCCGGACCCGCTGTCCGGCGGTCGCGGCAAGGAGCTGTCCCAGGGTCCCCCGGCGCACCGTCTTCACTTCGTGATGCTCACGGCTCCGGCTGTTGAACGGATGCTCGCCCACATCCCAGAGGGCGTGCCCGCCGGTATTGTCGGCATTCACGTGCAGTTCGGCCTCGCCCTCCTGGTCCCCGACCGCCTCCTCGAAGAGCTCGACATTGCCCACGCCGTTCAGGGCGATGTGCTCGCGGATGTGGCTGGCATTTCGTGGCTCGGGCTCGAAGGTGTAGACGTGTCCTTCCGCCCCGACCGCATGGGCGGCGAGCATGGAGAAGTATCCCACGTGGCCGCCGACATCGATGAAGGTGTCGCCCTCCTCGAGCACGTTGGTGATGAAGTAGGACACCTCCGGCTCGTAGAACTCGCCCGCGGCGAGGGCCTGCAGCATCGGCCCCTCGCTGGCCTCGCCCGAGTCGAGCCGCAGCGTGAGCGCGAGCTGGCGTCCGGAGGCCTGGAACGACACTTCGACCTCCTGCACCGGGTCGGCGGGCCGTTCCTGAGCCGGCGCGGAGCGCGGACGCGGCGCCGACACCTCGCGCTTCCGGAGCACGAAGCCCCAGTACATGTCCGGGCCGGCGGGCACCTGCAGATCGATGCGGATGCCGTCGACGAGATCGAAGCCCGCGCGCTCCATCAGGCTGAGCCACGCCGCCTGACCGAGGACGCTGTAGTGGTTCGGATTCAGCTCATGGTGGCAGGCGGTCTCGGGCGCCGGGACTTCCACGTACAGCGCGCCCCCCGGGGCGAGCACGCGGGCAAATTCCGTCAGCGTGAAGTACGGCGCCACACTGTGCTCGAGGGCGTGGCGGCACCAGATCAGGTCGAAGCTCCCGGCCTCGTACTCGAGGAAGGACTGGTCCATCTCGGCCACGTCGAACCCGCGTGCCTGACACGCCGTCAGGTCATCCTGCCCGATCGTGATGCCGATGGCCTGCAGTCCGGCCGCACGGAAGAGCTCGAGCGCCAGGCCCTGGCCGCAGCCGACGTCGAGCACCCGGGCTCCTGGGGCGAGCGGCACGGTCGCGCGTACCCGCTCCCACATCTGCCGGGTGATGTCGGTGTGCTGCTGCGACGGCAGTTCGGGATAGACGTCGTCCCGCAGCCGGGCCAGGAACTCGGTGAAGCGGGCAGCCTGCTGGTCGGCGACGGGGATGGAACTGGCGGTCATGGAGCGCTCTCCTCGAGGGCGGCGCGGATGGTGGAGACAACCGAGCCCCAGTCACCGGGAGACGGCTGGCGAAACAGTCGGGCAGTCGGGTACCAGGGGCTGTCGGGGCGGTCCAGCAGATAGCGCCAGCAGCAGGTGTGGGAGAGCATCAGCCAGACGGGGCGCGCGAGGGCCCCGGCGAGGTGCGCGACCGAGGTATCGATGGTGATGATGAGATCGAGTTCCTGCATGAGCGCCGCCGTGTCGGCGAAGTCGCCGAGTCGCGCCGTCGGATCGAGCATGCGCGCCGCGTCAGGCACCGCCGCGAGTTCGGCGGCCGTGGAGCCCACCTGCAGGTTGACCCAGTCGATCCCTGTCATGGCAAGGAGCGGAGCCAGTGCCGGGAACGGCACCGAGCGGAACCGGTTGTTCGACTGCGCGGGAGACCCCGACCAGACCAGCCCGACACGACGCCGGCCGGAGGCGGGAGGAAGCTGAGGCGCCGCCGCCTCTGGAGCACGCAGATAGGGCACGGCGTTGGGAATCGTGTCGAGGGTCGTGCCGAAGAGATGCGGCAGGCTCATCATCGCGACCTGATAGTCCGCCTGTACCTCGGTCGCCCCGGGCTCGACGAACTCCGCGACGCCGGCCAGGCTCTCGAACAGCCGGCGCAGCGGCGACTGCACCTGCAGCAGGACCTTCGCGCCGTGCCCGGCCAGCATCGGGAGGTAGCGGGCGAAGTGGATGCTGTCGCCGAATCCCTGCTCCCAGAACACCAGCAGGCGCTTGCCCGCGAGGGGTTCACCCATCCAGCGCGGGAGGCGATAGGGCATCGGACGCAGGCGGCGCCGCTGGGCCTGGAAGCGCCACTCGAATTCGCGCCACCCTTCCTCATACCTGCCGAGACGCAGGAGCGGCAGCGCGAGATTCCAGTGCGCCTCGCTGTTGCCCGGCTGCCCGGCGATCGCCTCCCGGCAGGCGCTGATGGCCTGCTCCGCCTTCCCTACTTCGCTGAGCGCGCGACCGAGGGCCGAGAGCGCCGTGGGCATGCCGGGATTGATCGAGAGCGCCCGCTCGGCTGCCGGGATGGCTTCCTCGTAGCGTCCCATGTCGCAGAGGGCGCAGGCGCGATTGACGTGCGCCTCCGCCGCGCGTGGGTTGCTGGCACAGGCGCGATCGAAACAGGTGAGCGCATCGGCGGCACGGCCGAGATCGAGATAGACCGCGCCGAGGTTGCACAGCGCCATCACGTGACGCGGGTCGCGCGCGACCACCGATTCGAGGATCGGGAGCGCGTCGGCGTGCCGGTCGAGCGCACGGAGGGCCGCGCCGAGATTCGAGGCGGCGAGAACCGACGAGGGATCGGCGCGCGTGGCGATCTCGAAGTAGCGCAGCGCCGCCGCCGGATCGCCGCGCCGGAGCGCGAGGACGCCGAGGCCGGTGTTCGCCTCGAAATCGGCGGGAGCGAGCCGCGCCGCGGCGTGATAGCTCGCGAGTGCCGCCTCCGGTTTGCCCCGGTCGAGCTGCACCCCGCCGAGCACGCCCAGCGCGGTCACATCGCGGGGCGCCAGGGCGAGCAGCGCTTCGAGCTCTGCCTCCCCCGAGGCCAGATCTCCTACCGCGCAGAGGGCACGCGCCAGCGCGAGCCGGGAGGCGTGCTGCGACGGCCGCGCGGCGAGCGCCTGACGATAGGCCGCGATCGCCTCGGTGAGCGCCCCGGACGCGACGAGGCCGCCGGCGAGATTGTGTAGCATCTCCGGCTCGCCCGGGGCGGAGGCGAGCGCGCGGCGGTAGGCGGTGACGGCATCCTTGGGCCGTCCCTGTGCGAGGCGAATGTTCCCGAGGGTCGTCAGCGCGGCCGGGAAATCGGTCCGCCAGTTGAGGGCGCGGCGAACCAGATCGGCCGCTGCCCCCTGATCGCCGCGCTGGTGCGCCGCGAGTCCGAGCAGGTGGAGTGCATCGGCCTGCCGGGGGTCCTCGAGGAGGATGCTTCTATAGAGGTCCTCCGCGTCGGCGAGGCGGCCGGCCTGATGATGCGCCACGCCCTCCATGAGGAGCGCAGCGATTCTGGCAGGATCCCGATTGGCGGCAACTTGTGATGGCATGCCCTCGGAAAGGCAAGCGGCGTACCGCCTGTACCGGGCGCCCGACAATCACGCAACTCGTTGCCAGTCAGAGGCTTGCCCGTTTGCCTTCGACCCCGGGTGGGGCCCCCTCCCACGGTACAATTTGCCGCTCCGGCCGGCGCACCCGGCGGAAAGGACCTGATGGGCCTCAAGTTCGCGGCGGCTGCGCCGATACATCTCTCTGACGGTCACTACGGACCGCTCATCGAAGTACCGGAGCAGGGAAGCCCCGGACCGCAAGACCAGGAGATGTACCCGTATGAAGATCCAGACCAACGTCGCCGCCAACAACGCGTACGGCAACCTCGCCAAGACCGGCATGGCCCTCGAGAAGAGCATCGCCAAGCTGTCCAGCGGTTTCCGTATCAACCGTTCGGCCGACGACGCCGCGGGCCTCGCCATCGCGAACAAGCTGCGCAGTGACGTGCGTTCGCTCCAGGCGGCTCAGCGGAACGCCGCGCAGGGCACCGCGATGCTGCAGATCGCCGACGGCGCGATCGGCACCATCTCGGGCATGCTGGACCGGCTCAAGGAACTCGCGACCCAGGCCAACTCGGCCAGCATCGGCAGCGAGGCTCCGAAGCTTTCGGCGGAGTACCAGAAGATCACGCAGGAAATCGACCGCATCGTGAGCACCACCAAGTATCAGGGCGCGAGCCTGGTCGATGGCACCTTCGGCGCGACGGTCAACACCTCCTCCACCGCCCTGGCGGCGGCGGGCGTGTCGAACATCAACCTGAACGGCGCAGCGGCCGGGTCGTACACCCTGGCCTCGGCAGCGACGGCGGCCACGCTTACCGCGGCCACCGGCAGCCAGATCGTCACCGGTATCTCCACCAGCGCGTCTGGCTCGGTGACGTTCAGCAACTTCGGCGTGACGGTCAACGGTGGTTCGAGCTGGGTCGGGGCGCTGAGCCTCAACGGCACGAACGTCACTGTCGGCGCGACCACCACGGCCGATTTCATGGTCAGCTCCAGCGGCTCGTACGGCGTTGGCGGCAACGACCGCGTGTCTGTCTCGGCGGGCAACCTGAATCTGGCCGTGGCTGGCCTGGGCCTCACCACCGGCGGCACGGTCCTGGACACCCAGGCCGGCGCAGCGGCGGAGCTCACCAAGATCGACACCGCCATCTCGAAGGTGAACGCGGCCATCGGCGACGTGGGTGCGGCGCTGAACCGGTTCGACTACGCGACGGCGAACACCTCTTCGGCCATCCAGAACTTCACGGCCGCTGAGAGCACGATTCGCGACGCCGACATGGCGGCGGAAATGACGACCTTCACCAAGAACCAGATCCTGCAGCAGGCTGGTACGGCCATGCTCGCCCAGGCCAACCAGGCGCCGCAGACGATCCTCAAGCTGATCCAGTAATCAGCCGCAGGACGAGGGTCGGACCGAAGGACATTGACGCACGACCCCCGGAGGCCAGCTCATCGGTCCCCGGGGGATCGTCTTCCAGCAGGACCAGCACGAGCGGGAGGTCAGCATGGCGACGACATCAGGCAGCTCCGCATCGCCGGCCAGCGCGGTCACCGGCATCATCAGCGGCATCGACTACCGCTCGCTCATCGACCAGATCATCCAGGCCGAAAGCGCGCCGGCGACCCGGCTGCGCAACCAGGAAACGAAGTTCAACGACCAGCTCAAGGCCTTCGCGACCTACCGCGGACTGCTCGCCGCGGTCCAGTCGGCGGCCGCGACGCTCCAGGACGGCACCGCCTTCGACGGCGTGTCCGCCACCACCTCCGCGATCTCCGGTACCCGGGCGCTCCTGAGCGCCAGCGGCGGACGCACCGCCGCGACCGGCAGCTATCGCGTCGAGGTCTCGACGCTTGCCAAGGCGCAGAAGCTTGGCAGCACCAGCTTCGCCAGCGCGAACACCGCGCTGGCAATGACGCAGGGCAGCTTCACGTTGAACGGCGCCACGATCTCGGTGGACGCCAACGACACGCTGCTCTCCATCCGCGACAAGATCAACAACACCAACACCGGCGCCAGCGCGAGCAAGGTCTCCGCCTCGGTGCTGCAGGTCGATGCCACCCACTTCCGCCTGGTGCTGACCAGCGAGGCCACTGGGGCGGCGGGCATGACGTTCGCCAATGTGTCGGGCGGTATTCCCCAGGCGCTCGGCCTGACGAACGGCAGCAACGTGATCCAGGCCGGCGCCGTGCTGGTAGCCGGGGCCGATGCCAGCTTCAAGGTGGACGGCATCGCGATGACGCGGACGTCCAACACGGTGACCGACGCGATCCAGGGCGTGACGCTCAACCTCTCCGCCGAGGAGACGGGGGCCGTCACGATGGTCACCATCGAGCATTCGGGGGACCAGGCGCAGAAGGCGATGCAGAGTTTCGCCGACGCCTGGAACAAGATGGTCGACTTCGTGAAGACCCAGCAGACCGCCCCCAAGAGCGGTGCGGCCGCGCCGGCGCTCTACAACGATGCCTTTGTCCGCACCGTGTCCGGCACCCTGTCGCGGACCCTGCTGCAGACCATCGGGGGCGCAGCAGCCGATCTCTCGACTGCGGGCCTCGCGGGGCTGAGCCTCGATCAGACCGGGAAGCTCACCTTCGATTCCACCAAGTTCGGTGCGGCCTTTTCCGGGCGGCTCAGCGACATCCGGACCCTGTTCAGCCAGGTCGGCTACACCACCGACTCGCGGGTGAGCTACCTGACTTCGTCGTCGGCCACGGTCGCGGGCACCTACGCGGTCAACATCACCCAGGCCGCAACCCAGGCGACGCTCCTCGGCACCGGCTTCAGCGGCACCTACGCCGACGACGCGACGCCGGACACGATGTCGATCACCGAGACGCAGAGCGGGGCCACCGCCACGATCTCGCTCGCGAACGGCGCGACGACCGACTCGATCGTGAGCGCGCTCAACATCGCCTTCGCCGCCGCGACCAAGCACAAGGTCGGCACCGGGACCGTGCTCTACGGCGATGTCGCCGGCACCGTCCCGATGACGGCGACCACGACCTTCGCCTCGCTGCGCGCGGCGGGGGGCGGAAGCTTCGGCGTCGTCAACGGGCAGAGTGTGTCTTACAGCGGCAAGCGCGGCGACGGCTCCACGTTCTCCAGCAGCTTCACGATCACCGACGCCAGCACGAAGACCATCGGGGATCTCGTAGGGCAGATCCAGGCCGCCTACGGGTCGACCGGCAATGTCAGCGTCGTCAACGGCACCATCGTGGTCGAGGACAGTCAGGCCCGCACCTCCGCGCTCGACCTGACGCTGACCGCCAACAACGAAGGGGGCGGGACACTCAGCTTCGGCGCCACCTCCGTGCTCGCGACCGGGCGCCCCGCGCTGAGCCTCACCGCCACCAACGTCGGCGGGCAGGTGCAGGTCGCGACGACGAGCTATGGCAGCGCCTCGGGCTTCACCGTGGCCTACACGCCGGGCGGCGCCGACGGCACCGCGCAGCTCGGCATGGCGACGGGGGCCGTCGCCGGCCTCGACGTGCAGGGCACCCTCGGCGGCTTCGCCGCCACGGGGAGCGGCCGGACACTGCTCGGCGCCACCGGCACCGCGGTCGACGGCCTGGCGGTGCTCTACTCGGGAACCACGACCGGGGCCGCCGGCGACACCACCATGACCCTGGGGACCGGCGCCCTGCTGCAGCGCTCGCTCGATACCTGGCTTGCGGCCACCTCCGGAACGCTTGCCACCAAGGAGACCTCGCTCACGACCCGGGCGAAATCGCTCGAGGACCGCGCGCTGCAGGTCGACGACCGCCTCTCCCGGCGGCGCGAGAGCCTGCTCAAGCAGTATGCCGCAATGGAGACCGCGCTCGCGCGCTTCCAGTCGCAGTCGAGCAGCATCACCGCGCTGTTCAACAGCACCACGAAGTCCAATGGCTGAGCCTTCCGTCCGGCAGGCGGGCACCGACGCGGCGCCAACGCCCATCGCACGATTCGAGCAGCTCATCGAATCGGCGATGCAGCTCGCCCGGAGCGGGGCCGGCGAGTCGCTGGCCGAAGTGCTGCGGGAAGCGGATCGCCTGCTCGCCCGCGAACGCGAACGGCTGGATCGGGACGGGAGCGCGGAGCCCGTGCTGCGCACGATGCAGCGGCGCCTGCTCGAGGTCAGCCGGATCCTCGAGACGGAGCAGCAGCGCATCGGGCGCGACCTTGCCGCGCTGGCGCAGTCGGCCCAGGGCGACAGTCTGTACGGCGCGGTGCGGCCGGTCACCCTCGCGCTCGACCGCCGGGGCTAGCTCCACCGCTCCACCCGGCGGCCGGCGAACATGAAGCCGCCCTCAACGCGCCGCGCCACCTGCCGATACTCAACCTGTACGCCGGTGCTACCCTGATCCCCGGCATCCTTTCAGGAGGTCGCCAGTGAGTTACGCCGCGGTCGCCCGCTACCAGCACAACGACGTCTTCTCCATGTCACCCGCCCGGCGGGTGGTGTTCCTCTACGGCCAGACACTCGCGAGTCTCCGCCAGGCGAGCCGTTATCTCGAGAAGGGGGACATCGAGCAGCGCTCCCGCTGCATGATGCGGGCGAGTGAGATCGTCGCGGAGCTGCTCTGCTCGCTCGACTTCGAGGCGGGTGGGGAGATCTCCACCAATCTGGCGAAGCTGTATACCTGGATGATGAGCGAGATCTTCGAGGTCGACCGGCTCCGGGATGCGAAGCGCCTCGACAAGCTGACCAACATCGTCGCCGAGCTGCACGCCGCCTGGAACCAGGCCGCGACGCAGGTGGCGGATGTGGCGCCCGCGGCGGCCGGGGGCGAGTGAGCGACCTGCCCGACGCGCTGCACGAGCGGGCGGCTCGCGCGCTGGTCGGCAGCCGGGTCAACTATGCACGATACCTGCAGCTGCTCGAAGCCCAGCGCGCCGCGCTCAGGGCCGACGACATCGACCTCCTCGCCCAGCTCGCGGCCGAGGGGGTCGCGCTGCTTGGAACGCTGGAACAGAGCATCCAGCTCCCCCGGGAGCTGGTCGAGGCGCTGAGCCGGTCGGAGGGTCCGCTCCGCGACGACGTGGAGCGGCTGCTGGAGACGGTTCAGCTCGAGGTGGGCGCTGCGCACGCCGAGATTCGGCGGTTCGCCACGGCGCTGGAGGCCCGGAAGACGGTCATGCTGGCCACGCTCAACAAGCTGCACGGTCCCGGCCAGCCCCCACCCCTGGCCACCCCGTAGCCCGGGGATGGAATACCGGTCCCGACCCGGCTGATTCTGCCCCCCTCCCCCCACCCGGTCGTTTCTACCCTAAAGGTTTGCCGCCCCCGGACGATAGTGACTGGGAGAAGGACTTTGACCAGTCTGGAGGGCTATATGTCAGTACAGTCGGTGCAGTTGCACGGACTCGAGCAGGTCCCCCCGGTGCGGATAGCCGGGCCCGCGGGCTCTGCCCAGTCCAGAATGGCGGAGGAGCAGCGCGGGCCGTCGCAGCCGCAGGACCAGGTGATCGTTTCCGAGCAGGCCCGGAAACTGTCGGCCGGGACCGGCAGCGGGCAGAGCACGGGGAGTGGAGCTGACGGCGAAGTCGAACTGCAGCTCGACTTCCGCAAGCTTCGCGAGCTCGCCGCCGCCAGTTCGTCCGACGAGCAGACTCAGAGCGCCTGATTCGGCAGGGGCGGCGGCGGGGCAGCGGACCGGATCCAGCGGGATACCGGCCGGCGTTCCGAAGTCCGTCCTCAAGTCCCAATCGGACCGGCCGAAAATCAATTGAAGAACGAGGAGCCACATGTCCATTGATCCCACGAAGTCCAGCGGCGCCAATCCCCTGAGCGGCGCACGCCTCGACCAGACCGGCGCCAATCAGTCGGCCCGGCAGTCCGGCCAGGTGAAGCCGGTCGCTCCGCAGGCGGTGCGCGATGCCTCGCCGGGTGACGACCAGGTTTCGATCTCGGCCGAGGCGCGTGCCGCCGGTGGCACCGAGGCGGGCACCAGCGCGACCGGGATCCCGGCGGAGCGGCTGCGCGGCATTCTGAAGCGCATCTCCTCGGGCTACTACGACACCCCGCAGGTCCGCGACCGAATCGCCCAGAAGCTCCAGGCGGAGCTGGGGACGAAGCCGACGCAGTGACACCTGAGCTCACGGAGCGAGCCCAATGAAGTGCCTGGTTGTGGATGACAGCGCCACCATGCGGCGGATCGTGGTCAATGCCCTGAAGAGCATTGGATACGACCATGTCGTGGAGGCCGGCGACGGCAGCGATGCCCTGCAGAAGTGTGATCCGTCGATCGAACTGGTGATCACCGACTGGAACATGCCGGTGATGGGCGGGCTCGACTTCGTGAAGGGTGTCCGCGCGAACCCGCAGCATGCCAAGACGCCGATCCTGATGGTGACGACCCGCAGCGTGAAAGAGGACATCATGCAGGCGGTCGAGGCCGGCGTCTCCGGATACATCCTCAAGCCGTTCACGCCCCAGGTGCTGAAGGAGAAGATCGACCAGATCCTCTCGCTCACCTCCGGGTCGGCCTGAGCCACGCCAGACCACGGAGGGTGTCATGGATGCCGCCCAGGTCAAGGCGCTCGCGACCGAGCTGGAGACCACGCTCGGACTGCTGGGTGACCTGATCGCCGAATTGAAGAGCCACAAGGAGGAATGGCAGAGTTCCGGCCGCGTGGCCGAACTCGTCAGCCGGCTCGCGAGCCAGCCCAATCTGGCCGAGCTGCCGGCCGTCCTGCTCCGCGCCCACGCCGAGATCAGCGAGATCCTCGGCGGCATCCGCCTGACACGGGAAGCGATCGAGGCGCACGCCGTCGAGCGGATCCGCGACACCAAGGACAAGCTCTCCGACGTCACCACGACGACCGAATCCGCGACCCTCGAGCTGATGAACGGGCTCGACCGCTCGCTCGAGCTGATCACCACCCTGGAGACGCAGGCCAAGGGGTCCGCGCCCGCGGACGGCTTCGACAGCCTCCGGGAGGAAGTCAGCACGCTGTACAACCACCTCCAGTTCCAGGACATCACTGCCCAGCAGTTGCAGGGTGTCGGGGCGGCCCTTCTCGATCTCGAGACCCGCGTCTCGGCGGTCGCGGCCCTCTTCGATAGCGCGCTGGGCCACGGCCCACGGGCGGAGATCCTGCTCCGCGCCATGGACGCGTCGTCGGTCCATCTGCCGTTCAATCCGGACGCGACCATGAAGCGCTCGCACGCGGATCAGGCCACCATCGATGAAGCCTTCAAGGGGGCCCGGAATGGGAACGCCAGCGACACCGGATGCGCCGTTCCCGGCGCCCGGCCCTGAGCCCCCGCCCGAGGCGGAAGCCCACGCCCTGCTGGACGGCATTCAGCGGGACAAGCTTTCGCTCATCGGGCACATGGCCTCAAGCATCGCCCACGAGCTGAGTAATCCGCTCGCGACCATCGTCGCGAGTACCCAGGCCATTCTGTCCTTCTGGCCGCGCCCCGGCATGCCCGGGGCCCCCAGCGGCACGAGCCGCGATCCGTGGAGCCCGCCGCCGGAATTTTCGGCCCAGGGCGTGCCGCTCCGCCAGCTGCGCGAGGACCTGGAGCTCGTCCTCGAGGAGGCCCGCCGGGCCGGCGACATCGTCCACGGCCTGCTCGCCAGCGCCCGTTGTCATCCGCCCGAGTGGCGCATCTGCTCCGCGGCGGACGTGGTCCGGCGCACCGTCGCGCTCTGCCGCCACCACCTGAAGCTGCACAACATCTCGCTGCAGGCGCCGTTCTTCGACCCGCACGAGGGCTTTCCCCTCTGGAGCCGGGTGCGGGGCGATGCCAATCAGCTGCAGCAGGTGTTGCTCAACCTGATCATCAACGCCCAGCAGGCGATCACCGCCCATCGCGGCTACGGCACCGTGCGGGTGACCCTGACCGCTGACGGCACCGACCGGGTCGTGCTGACGGTGGAGGATGACGGGCCGGGCGTCCCCGAAGGCCTCCGCGACGCGATCTTCCGCCCCTTCTACACCACCAAGCCCGCGGGCCAGGGCACCGGCCTCGGCCTCTCGATCTCGGCTGGCATCATCCGCGCGCATGGAGGCGACATCCAGGTGGGCACGCATCCGACCGGCGGCGCCGTCTTCCGGGTGATCCTGCCGTCACTCGCGGCCAGCGATCGCCTGACACAGACCGCGCCCAGTCCGGAAGACACGGCAGGCACCGCGACCGCGGTCCAGCCGATCCTCACCCTCCCGGGCGAGGCCGACCGGGAATCGACGCAGCTGCGCCGGGTCCTGCTGGTGGACGATGAGGTCGGCATCCGGCGCAGCGTGGGGCGGTTCCTGCGGCGCTACGGCTACCAGGTCACCGACGTCCCGAGCGGGCAGGCGGCGCTCAATGCCCTGAGCAGCGGCCGGTATGACGTCGTCGTCTCCGACCTGCGCATGCCGGGGCTCTCCGGCGAGGAGTTCTTCCAGCTGGTCCGTCGCGATTTCCCGGAGATGACGACGCGGGTGGTCTTCACCAGCGGCGACATCCTGCGGGAGGAAACCCAGGACTTCCTCGCCCGGAGCGGCTGCCCTTCCCTGCAGAAGCCCTACGAGCTCTCCGAACTCGTGCGGGTGCTGGCCGACCTCTGTCCTCCGCTGCCGGCGACCGATCGCCGCGCGACGGCCTGAATGATGGCCAGCCGCGACCCGCGCGAAGCCCTGCTCGCCCCCTATCCGATGCCCTCCATCGATCCGTCGTCCTCCTCGATGAGCAGCGAGCGCCTCGTGCTCGCCGCCCTGCCTGACGCGATCCTCGTCCTGGATCCCCTCGGCGTCGTCCGCGAGGCCAACCCCGCGGCCGAGCGACTCTTCGCGCGGACGCATGACGCGCTGCGCAGCGCGCCGGTCGACAAGCTCCTGATCATCACCGATGGCGGGCCGGGCACCGGGGGGCTCGCCGCCTGGCTGCGCACGGCGCGGATCCCGGGCGCGCAGCGCTGGAGCGGGTGTCGCGGCCGGCTGCCCGACGGAGGGGAGTTCACCTGCGACGCGAGCCTCGCGCCCATCGCGGGCGCCGGGGCCCCAGGCCGCTGGGTGCTCTCGATCGTGGAAACGGGGAACCGCGAGTTCCAGACGACCCAGCGGCGCGAATCGGCGAAGATGGCTGCGATCGCCACGCTCGCGTCTGGCATCGCGAACGATTTCAACAACGCGCTCGCCGCCATCACCGGCAGCATCGAGGCGGCCCGCCTCCGGATCGTGTCGCAGGATCGGGTGCCGCCACGGGAGCTGCTCGAGGCGAAGGAAGCCACCCGCGGCGCGGCCCGCCTGGTCCGCCGACTGCTGAACTTCGCCCGGCCCTCCCCCGGCACGCGCCGGACCATCGAGCCCGGCCAGCTGATCGAGGAGACCGCGCAGGTCCTGCGGCGCGACCTCGATCCGCGGATCACGCTCGTCACCCGGCTCGATCACGGCGACTGGCGGCTGCACGCCGACATGGAGCAGCTCACCGACCTGCTCGTCAGCCTGGGCCACAATGCGATCGAAGCAATGCCGCTCGGCGGGGTCCTCACCCTCAGCACCGCGCGGGTCGCGGGGGGCTGGGGCGCGGGTGCCCCCGAGGCACTGGCCGGACGGGAATTCCTGCGGATCGAGGTGAAGGACACCGGGACCGGCATCCCGGCCGAGATCCTTCCCCGCATCTTCGAGCCGTTCTTCACCACCAAGGAAGCGGGTCGCGGCTCGGGACTCGGGCTCGCGACCGCCTACGCCGTCCTGCGCCAGCACGAGGGCGGGATCACCGTGGAGAGCGCCCCCGGCGCGGGGTCGACATTCCAGATCTACCTGCCGCGCACGATGGAGCCGCAGACCGTCTCCGGCCCCACCCTCGTCCTGGAGCCAGGCAGCGGTACGGGAAACATCCTGCTGGTCGACGACGAGTCCGCCGTCCGCCGGCCGCTCCGTCAGGCGCTCGGACTGTGCGGCTATGTCGTGCTCGAGGCCCGCGATGGTCTCGAGGCGCTCCGGATTCACGGCCAGAGCGACACCCCGGTCGACCTGGTGATCCTCGACGTCAAGATGCCCGGGATGTCGGGCTGGGATGTGCTGGCGGAGCTCAAACGGCGTGCGCCAACCCTGCCGGTGATCCTCACGAGCGGCTACACGAAGGAAGACAGCACCCCGCCGGCCGCCCCGGCGGCGCCCGACGCCTATCTCCCGAAGCCGTACGACCTCGCGGAACTGACCGAGCAGGTGCGCCGGCTCCTGAAACCGCGCCGGCCGGCCGATACTTCACGATCATGAAAGCGCTGATCATCGAAGACGAGCCGATGACCCGGCTCCTGCTCAAGCGGCTCCTCACCCGCTTCTTTCCGCACAACGTGCTCGAGGCCTCGGATGGGGAGGAAGGCCTCGCCGTGGTCGAGAAGGAGCGGCCGGTCATCGTGTTCTGCGATCTCTACATGCCGAAACTCGATGGCATCGGGTTCCTCGAGCGGCTCCGGGCCAATCCCGAGTTCGCCGAGCTGCCGGTCGTGGCGATTTCCTCCGCCAAAGACCGGGATGTGGTGCTGAAGCTGGTCGATCTCCGCATCGTCGACTACCTCATGAAGCCGATCGATCTCGAACAGACCTTCAAGCGCCTCGAAAAGCTGATCCCCCTCGTCGTTGCCCCGAAGGAAGCCGCCAAGCCGTAGCGCCACCCGGGCTGGACGCGGTACGTTACGGACATGCCACGCCAGAACATCTCCGGCGGTGCCCCCTGGGAACCGATTGTCGGGTATTCCCGCGCTGTTCGCGTCGGTAACCACATTCACGTCTCCGGCACGACCGCGGTCGGGCCCGATGGCAGCGTGGTCGGGCCGGGCGATCCGTACGCGCAGACCGTCCACGCCATTCGCCTCATCGAGCGCGCGCTGCAGCAGGCCGGCGCCGGGCTGAGCCACGTGGTCCGTACCCGCATCTATACCACCGACATCTCGCAGTGGGAGGCTATCGGCCGCGCCCACGGCGAATTCTTCCGTGACATCCGCCCGGCGGCCACCATGGTCGAAGTGAAAGCACTCATCGACCCTGCCCTGCTGGTGGAAATCGAGGCCGAAGCGATCCTGCCATGACCACCGCGATCACCGTCGTCGATGCCTTCACCGACCTGCCCTTCGCCGGCAACCCGGCCGCCGTCTGCGTGCTGCCCCGTCCCGCCACGGAGTCGTGGATGCGAGATGTCGCCCGGGAGATGAACCTCTCGGAGACCGCCTTCCTGCATCGGGTGGAAGATGGATTCTCGCTCCGGTGGTTCACGCCGACCGTGGAGGTCGACCTCTGCGGGCACGCCACCCTCGCGAGCGCGCATGTGCTCTGGAAGCAGGCCTACCTGCCGCCGCACGCAGTGGCGCGGTTCCACACCCGGAGCGGACTGCTCACCGCGACCTACGCGACGGACCGGATCACGCTCGACTTCCCGGCCAAGCTCGCGGTCGCGGCCGAGGCCCCGCCGGCGCTGCTGAGCGCGCTAGGTGTGACCGGGGCGGTCTGGATCGGGAAGAACCAGTTCGACTATCTCGTCGAAGTGAGCAGCGAAGCGGCGGTTCGCAAGCTCACGCCGGATCATGGCCGGCTCGCGACCCTCCCGGTCCGCGGGGTGATCGTGACGAGCAGGGCGGATACGGGGAGCCCCTTCGACTTCGTCTCCCGCTTCTTTGCCCCTGGCAGCGGCGTGGCCGAAGATCCCGTCACCGGCTCGGCCCACTGCGCCCTCGCCCCGTACTGGCGCGGCAAAATCGGCCGCGACGCGATGACCGGCTATCAGGCCTCGGCCCGGGGCGGCACGGTCTACGTCGAGTGCCGCGGTGACCGCGTCCTGCTCGGCGGCCAGGCGGTCACGGTGCTGCGGGGCACGCTGGTCTAGGCTGCGACGCACCCGGCATCGTGGGAATCTTCCTCCCGATTCCCAAACGAGGCCCTGATGCGCGTCGCTCTCGCTGCCCTGCTCCTGCTGGCCCGGCCCCTCGCGGCCCAGGAGCCGGTACCCGCCCTCCTCACCGCTTTCGACCGCATGGCGGCCCGGCCCCTCTGGCCGGGCTTCACTCCGGCGTCCACTCCCCTCGCCATCTACGACGGCCAGCGCACCTGGCTGATTCGCCACCCCGCCCCTCCGGCGGAGTTCGCGACCGTGGATGGAGCGCCTGACACTCGCGTGATGGCTGGGCGCTACCCGGAGGTCTCCGCCAACACCCACGCGATGATCGGCGGGGTGCCGACCGCCACGCTCTTCCTGCCCGAGCACCCCAGCGACCCGAGGCATCTCGCAGCCACGCTGCTCCACGAGGTGTTCCACGTCTATCAGTCGCAGGCCCACCCCGGCTGGTTCGGCAACGAAGCAACCCTCTTCACCTATCCCGTGACCGACTCGGCCGCGCAGCAGCTGCAGCGGCTGGAGACCGAGGCCTTCCGTCGCGCCCTACTGGCGCATTCAGCGCTGGGGTGCTGGGCCTCTCGAGCGATGACGCTCCGGGAGGCACGGGCGGCCCGCGTGGGCGCGGAAGCGATCGCGTATGAGCGGGGGAATGACTTGAACGAGGGACTCGCAACCTGGATCGGGTGGCGCGGCGCCGGGGATCAGCCCGATTCACTCGTCCCGAGCAAGGGGTTCGCCCCTGATGGCGTGCGGCTCCGCGCCTACGCGGTCGGACCGGCGCAGGCCGCTGTGCTCGACCGCCTGCGCCCGGCGTGGCAGGCAGAACTCAGCGCGGATACGACGCTCACTCTCGACGCACTGCTCGGCAGAGCGACCGCCTCACTCAGCTGCCGCGCCGACTTCACGAGGCGCGAAGTCGATTCTGTCGGGGCGCTCGCCGGAGAAGAGACTGGGCAGGTACTGGGCAAGCGGGCCGCGCTTCGGACCGAGTTCCTCGCGAGACAGGGCTGGCAAGTGCTGATCGAGGTGCCGGTGACCGCGCCGTTCTGGCCGGAGCAGTTCGATCCGTGGAACGTCGTGCCGCTCGCCGATGGGGAGATCCTGCATCAGCGGCACGTTCGCCTGGGCGGGAATCACGGCCGCATCGACGTGCTCGGGCACTGGGCACTCACCAGTGCCGCGGGGGCGCATCCGCTCTTCAACGGTCTTCGGCGGGTGCTGCTCGCCGGGCTGGCGGCCGCGCCCTCGGTCACGCAGCGGGGCGACTCATTGCTCGTCGCGGGCGAGGGCATCGACGGTCACTTCAAAGGAATGACCGTCGATACGGCCGGGCAACGGATCACGCTGCGCGCGAAGTGAGCGTGGGCCGCCGCCAGCCGAACAGAGCACGACCTCAGGGCTGGCCCATCACCTTCACGGGATATGGGACACCACCCTGCAACACCCCGGCGGCGCCGAGTTGCCCGGAGCTGTTGTCTCCCCAGCAGTACGCAACGCCCCCGCTCGTGAGACCGCAGGCGTGAGCAAACCCTGCCGCGATGGTCGCGAACTGGAACCCGCCGGTGACGAGCTGGGGCTTGCCGAAGCCATTGCCGGGAGGACTGACGGACCCGGTGCCCAGTTGCCCCTGGTCGTTGGTGCCCCAGCAGTACCCTTCGCCGGCCAGCGCGACGCCGCAGAGGAGCGTGCCCCCGGCCTCGAGCGAACCGAAGGACACACCGCCCGGGAACAGTATCGGAGTGCGCGAATTGGCGTAGGGCCAGCAATAGACATCGCCGCCGGCGATCAGGCCGCACGCGGCACCGCTGGTCGCCGCACCGACCGCGAGATCGGTAAAGCTCAATCCACCCACGACCGCGAGAGGAATCGGGCTGTCGGTATGGACGCCGTCGCCGAGCATGCCGCTGTACTGGGAGCCCCAGCACTGGATCTGACCCGCGGCCGTCAATCCGCAGGTGTGCATGTCACCGACGGCGACATCCACGAACGCCGGTCCGCCGCTGACGGGAACGGGAGTGGTCCGCAGCGTGACGGTGCCGTCACCGAGCTCGCCGGAGCTGTTGTACCCCCAGCAGGAGGTCCCGCCGCTGGTGATAATGACGCAGCTGTGCGATGAGCCCACCGCAAGCCTGGAGTAGGTCTGTCCCCCGCTGACATCCAGGGGAACATCCGAGGCATACGTGACTCCGTCGCCGAGACTCCGGGCGCCACCATATCCCCAGCAGTAGAGCGCGCCCGTCGTCGTAAGCCCGCAGGAGAGTGAGGACCCGAGGTCGATGCGGCTGAAGCTGAGCCCGCCGGCGACCGCGACGGGCGCCAGCCGCCGGGTATGCGAGTTATCGCCGAGTTCTCCGCTGTTGTTGTCCCCCCAGCACCATGCGGCGCCGGCGGTGTCGATGCCGCAGCTGCGGAAGTCGCCCGCGGCAAGGCGGGTGAACTGATGACCGCCGGCGACCTGAACCGGCACCGCGGCGTTGGTCCCGTTTCCGTCCCCCAGCGAGCCGTCGGTTCCGTAGCCCCAGCACCATGCGGCACCGCCCGCGGTGAGTCCGCAGGAATGGTACGCGCCGACGACCAGACTGGTGAACGTCAAGCTGCCCGACACGGCGATGGCCGGGTTCTCGATGTCCAACTGATCGAACCCGCCGCTGGCCAGCTGGCCATACCGGTTCCCTCCCCAGCACCAGGCGTGGCCTTGCGCGTCGAGTCCGCAGGCATGCTCCTCGCCTTCGTCGATCGCGGTGTACGTGGTAGGCCCGCCCTCGGACACCGGCACGTAGTTCTGGACGCCGCCCTCACCGACGCGCCGGAATCCCCAGCATTCCACCGCGCCGCCTGTCAGGAGCCCGCAGCTGCGCGAGGACTTCACGGTGAGCGCGGTGTAGGTATGGCCTCCGCTCACGGAAGCCGGTGAGGTGCGGTAATAGACGGTGTCATTGCCCAGCTGGCTCTGCGCATTGTCGCCCCAGCACCACGCCGCCCCCGCCGCGGTCACTCCGCAGCTCCAGGAGCCGGCGGCATGAATGCTGGTGAGCGGGGGTGCCCCCGTCACGGCCACCGGCGTCAGGCGCTGGAGCCGCGTCCCGTCGCCTAACTCTCCCGTCGGGTTGTATCCCCAGCAATAGGACTGTCCGCCTGCAATCGCACAGGCATGGCCGTCGGGCTTCGTGACCACGGAGGCGCCTGCCAGGCCGGCCACCGCGACTGGAGCCCGCCGGGTGATGGTGGTGCCGTCACCCAGTTGGCCGGTATCGTTGTTCCCCCAGCAGTACACTGCACCCCCGATCGCCACGCCACACACGGCGTTGAACCCGCTCGCCAGGGAGGTGAAGCGCACGCTCCCGGCCACGGGATGCGGCACCAGCACGGAACGGGTCGAGTCCGAGGATCCGGTTCCCAGCTCGCCCCAGTAGTTGGAGCCCCAGCACCAGGCCTCCCCCGTCGTGGTGAGTCCACACGTGAAGGTTCCTCCGGGCCGGAGCATCGTGAACTGCAGGGTCCGGATGGTGAGTGGCCGGCTGCCGCTGACTCCACCGATGGTGGCGACAATCGCCGTGCTTCCAGCGGCGTGCGCCGTCACCTGCCCGCCGGCGGAGACACTGGCGATCGCCGGGTCACCAGAACTCCAGAGGATCTGGCGACCGGGCAGCGTGTCACCCTGGGCGCTGAGCGCGAAGGCCGTGAGCGGCACCGTCTCCGAGAGGATGAGGGTGTCCTGCGGCGTGCCGACGATCACGCTGGCGACCGGCGTGAGATCAGGCGGCGTCAGGGCATCCTCGCCACAGGCGGCGAGCAGCAACAGGATCGGCAGGAGGCGTCTCATGAGGCGTGCACCAGTGTAGGTGTCAGGCGGAGGATCGTGGTGCCATCGCCGAGGCTGCCCACGTCATTGTTCCCCCAGCAATAGACTCGGCCGTCGAGCGCGACACCGCAGGTGTGCGCCGCCCCCGCCGCGAGCTGGCTGAATCGGAGGGCACCGCCGACGCTCACCGGCTGCGGTCGTTGGGTCGTGGTCCCGTCACCGAGCTGGCCGCTCGAGTTGTCGCCCCAGCACCAGGCAACGCCGGCGCTCGTCAGTCCGCAGGTGTGCGTGTCCCCGGCGGCGAGCGACGTGAACACCGGCGCCGCGCTCACGGCAACAGGGTGGCCACGATCGGTCGTTGACCCATCGCCGAGCGCGCCCTGGGAGTTGTTGCCCCAGCACCAGCTGCCACCGATGGAGTCGATGCCGCAGGAGTGCCGACCGCCGAGACTGAGCGACGTGAAGTGCTGCCCTCCAGCGACCGCCACTGGTACGACCTGGTAGCCGGCTCCGTCATCGCCGAGCTGGCCGTTGAAGTCCGAGCCGACACACCATGCCGTGCCGTCGTCCATCAGGGCGCAACTGTGCGATTCGCCGACCGCAAGACCGTGGTAGGACCCGGCGGCGATCGGCGCCGGCGCGCGCGACGAAGGGACGATGTTACCCCAGCACAGCCACTCATTGGGGCGGAGACCGCAGCTGATCGATCGGCCCGCACCGATCGCCGTGAACCCCCCTCCACTCTTCACGGCGACCGGCTGTACTCGCGTCAGCAGGCTGCTGTCGCCGACCTCGCCCCAGAGGTTCTGCCCCCAGCAACGGACGTCCCCATTCGGGGCCAGGCTGCAGCCATGCGCTTCCCCCAGGGCATCGGATTGGACCGGGCCGCCCTGCTGGAGCACCGGGATCAGGAAGAATCCGCCAGTCACCCCGATCCCGATTGCGGCACCGGTGTTCTGCCCCCAGCACCGGACACTGCCGCCCGCCAGCTTGGCGCAGGATCCGAAGCTCGCGCTGCCGGAATACACCTCTGTGGCCGTGAGCGGAGCGACGATCGTGACAGGCACGGAGCCGGCGATCGCCTCAGTCGCGGCCGAGATGGTTGCGGTACCTCCGGCGACCGCCGTGATCAGCCCGCTCGGGGAGACGGTCGCGACCCCGGGATCGCTCGAGGCCCATGCTACGATCCGGCCCTTCAGCGTATCCCCCTGGGCGTCGAGCACCGTCGCCTGGAGACGGAGCGTATCGCCCAGCACCAGGCCGGCCGGGGCGGGAGTCACGATAAGCCCTGCCGCTGGGGCCAGGGGCGCCTGACTGTCCTGACAGCCCGGAGCTGCCAGAATGCCAAGCAGCAGGGCTCGCGAAAGCCGACTGCGCATGGTCTGCCTCTACTCTTGTTAAGCGGTCTGCTGAAGGGGACACCGTCCGGCCAGGGCGGTGCTCCCCTGAATGACGATTCCCATTGCGGCTGCCACACACCGGGGTCCCCGGCGAGGCGCTCCTGACCGCCGCCGCCGGGATTGGCCCGGAGCCTTGCGGCACGCTACCTTGTCCGCCATGCGCGTCTATCTCTCTATTGATATGGAAGGGATCGCCGGGGTGGTCCACGAGGACCAGACCAACCCCATCGACCCCCGCTGTGCTTCCGAATACGCCCGGTTCCGCCGGCTCATGACCCGCGAAGCCAACGCCGCCATCGAAGGCGCCCTCGCGGGCGGAGCGACCAAGGTCCTGGTGAACGACAGCCACTGGACGATGCGGAATCTGCTGGCGGAAGAACTGCATCCTGCGGCCGAGTTGCTCTCTGGCGGGCCCAAGATCTGGTCGATGATGGAAGGTATCGACCGCGGGTGGGATCTCGCCGGGCTCATCGGCTACCATGCCAAGGCCGGAACGGTCAAGGCGATCCTCGACCACACCTACACGAGCCGGATCCTCGACGTCCGGCTGAACGGCCTCTCGGTCGGCGAATTAGGCATCAATGCCGCACTCGCCGGCACGTTCGGCGTCCCGATCGCCTTCCTCTCGGGGGACGATGCGATCGCGGCCGAGGCGCATTCGCTGCTGGGAGACGGGGTGCGGACCGTCACGGTCAAGGAAGCGGTGAGCCGCCACTCGGCACGGAGCGTCGCGCCCGAGGTGGCCTGCACCATGATCCGGGATGCGATGCAGGAGGTGGTGACCGCGCACCGCGCGGGAGTGTCCGGAGCCCACCTCTTCAAGCTCACCACCCCGGTGCACCTCGAGGTCGATTTCACCCTGACGGTGGAGGCCGACCACGCCGCGATGGTGCCCGGCTTCGTCCGGTCGGGTCCACGCTCGGTTGCCTTCACACACGAAGACTTCCGCGAAGTCTTCCGCGCGTTCCGGACGATGTTCAATCTCGGCAGCACCGAGTGAGCGGCTGAGACCCGAGCACACCCCGGCCCGGGCACGTTTCATCGTGCCATTCCGGCGGATGCCCCTCGATTCCGCAGCCTGAAACGATTGGCCGATTTCTTCGTCCCAGTTGTCCAACCCCATTTATAGTCGTCCCGTCCTGCCCCTCCCTCGGAGTCCGGATGCTGATCTCTGCGCTGGCCATCATCACGACGCTGCACGCCGACACCACCAGGAAGAAGATCGACAGCCTTCCCCTCGTCCCGACCCGCACCGTCGCCTATGAGACCAGCGAAGGGACCTGGATGTCCCTCGACGTCTCGCCCGACGGGCGGACCATCGTCTTCGAACTCGTCGGCGACATCTACACGATGCCGATCACCGGCGGCCCGGCGACCCCGATCACCAGCGGACCGGCCTTCGATTCCCAGCCACGCTGGTCGCCCGACGGGACGCGGGTCGTCTTCCTGAGCGATCGAGATGGTGGCGAGAACGTCTGGACGATGGACCCCGACGGCTCGAAAACCAGGGCGGTGAGCAAGGGAGAGAACAACCTCTACGCCTCCCCGGAGTGGACGCCGGACGGCCAGTACATCGTCGTCTCCCGGACCAGCGCCCCGCTCGGCAGCAACTACCAGCTCTGGATGTTCCACAAGGATGGCGGTCCCGGGATCAGCCTCACCAAGGACGACAAGGGCCAGGGCGCCCTCGGCAGCGGCCGGGGAGCGACGATCAACAGCCTCGGCGCCGCCTTCGGCCCCGACGGACGCTATCTCTGGTACGCCCGGAAGCGGGGCGGGTTCGGCTACAACATCGACATCACCCAGTGGCAGCTGGCCATCTTCGACCGGACGAACGGGAAGATCTTCCCCCAGACCGACGTCTACGGCAGCGCCATGCGGCCCGTTCTCTCCCCCGATGGGCGCTGGCTGGTGTACGCCGTCCGCCACGACGCCGAGACCGGCCTCCGGCTCCGCGATCTCACCAGCGGCGATGAGCGCTGGCTCCGCTACCCGGTCCAGCGCGACGATCAGGAATCACGCTTCACCCGCGACCTGATGCCCGGATCGTCCTTCACGCCGGACAGCAAGTCGCTGGTCACCACCTGGGGTGGCCACTTCTGGAAGGTGTCGGTCACCGACACGACGGCGACCGAGATTCCGTTCACCGCTCCGGTGCATCTCGATCTCGGTCCGCTGGTCCAGTTCGTCAACCGGACCGACACCGGCGACATCCTGGTCAAGCAGGTCCGCGACGTCTCGCTGTCCCCCGATGGCCGGAGCCTGGTCTTCACCGCCCTCGACCGGCTCTACCGGATGGATCTGCCCAACGGCACGCCGAAGCGCCTGACGAGTGATACCGTCCACGAGCAGCACCCCTCCTGGGCGCCGGATGGCAAGTCGATCGCCTACATCACGTGGGGCATCGAGGGAGGCTACATCCAGTCGGTGAGCGCCACCGGGGGCAAGCCGCAGCGCCTCGTCTCGGCGCCGGCCTTCTACATGTATCCCGCCTGGTCCCCCGACGGACAGCGCATCGTCGCGCTGCGCGGGCCGCGCGAGGCCCGGATCCGCGAGGGCTTCGGTCCCGGCTACGACCTGGTCTGGCTGCCGGCGAAAGGGGGAGCGGTCCAGCGTGTCGCCCCGATCAATCCGAATGGCCGGCCCCACTTCTCCCGCGACCCCAACCGGATCTATCTCTACGACGCGGGTGAGGGCCTGCTCTCGATGCGCTTCGACGGGACCGACCGGAAAGCCATCCTCAAGATCACCGGCTTCACGGTGAACTCGCCGGGCGCCGAGCCCAATGCGGCCGACGAGATCCTCATCTCGCCCGACAGCCAGCAAGCCCTCGCGCTCGTCAACAACTACGTCTACCTCGTCAACCTGCCCATGACGGGGCAGCTCCCGCTCACGATCAATATCGCAGACCCGACTGCGGCGGTCTTCCCGGCGAAGCGCCTCACCAAGGTCGGCGGCGACTTCATCGGCTGGGCGGCCGACGGCCGGAGCGTCACCTGGGCGCTGGGCCGGAGCGTGTTCCGCTACGAGATGGCCCGCGCCGACTCCCTCGGCAGGCTCAAGACCACCGCCGATTCGTTGCGTGCCGATTCGCTCAAGTCCCTCGGCGCCAAAGCGGACTCCGCGACCAAGGCGCGCTACGATTCGCTCGCGAAGGCGCCGGCCTACGAGGCCGCCCGTCTCGACATCGCCGTGACGGTGCCCCGCGACGTGCCCCGCGGAACCGTCGTGCTCGCCGGCGCCCGGATCATCAGCATGAAGGGCGACGAGCTCATCGAACGGGGCGACGTGGTCATCACCGACAACCGCATCGTCTGCGTCGCGGCCACCGGGTGTGAACGGCCGGCCGGCGCCAAGATCATCGACGTGAGCGGCAAGACGATCATGCCCGGCATGGTGGACATCCATGCGCACCCGTGGCCGACCTTCGGCGTCCACGCGACCCAGGTGTGGAAGTATCTCGCCAACCTCGCGTACGGCGTGACCACGACGCGCGACCCGCAGACCTCCACGACCGACGTCCTCACCTACGCCGACCAGGTCGAGGCGGGATCGCTCATCGGCCCGCGCATCTACCACACCGGCCCCGGCGTATTCGGGCCCTACATCGAGGAGCCGTTCGCGAGCCTGGACGACGTGCGAAACGCCCTCAAGCGCTACAGCGAGTTCTATCATACCGGCACGATCAAGCAGTACATGGCGGGCAACCGGAAGCAACGGCAGTGGGTCATCATGGCGGCGAAAGAGCAGCGCCTCATGCCGACCACCGAGGGCGGGCTCGACTTCAAGATGAACCTCACCTTCGCCCTCGACGGCTACCCCGGCCACGAACACGCGCTGCCCATCATGCCGATCTACAGGGACGTGGTGGAGCTGTATGCGAAGTCCGGGATCACCTGGACCCCGACGCTGCTGGTCTCCTACGGCGGTCCCTTCAGCGAGAACTACTTCTACGAGCACTACGACATCCACGACATGCCCAAGGTCCGCCGCTTCTTCCCCCACTCGGAAATCGATGGGCGGGCGGAACGGCGTCCCTGGTTCCGCGACAATCAGTACGTCTTCACCCGCATCGCCGAAGGGGTCCGCAAGGTGGTCGAGGCCGGCGGCAAGATCGGCCTCGGCGGACATGGCCAGATGGACGGACTCGGCGACCACTGGGAACTCTGGGCGATTGCCTCGGGCGGGATGAAGCCGCACGACGTGCTGCGGGTGGCAACCCTCTTCGGCGCCCAGGCCATCGGCATGGACCAGGACCTCGGCTCCCTCGAGCCCGGCAAGCTGGCCGACCTGATCGTCCTGGACAAGAATCCGCTGGACGACATCCACAACTCCACCGCCATTCACTACGTGATGAAGAATGGCCGGCTCTATGACGGCGAGACGCTCGACGAGGTCTATCCGCGCGCCCGCAAGCTGGAGCCGCAGTGGTGGTGGAACCGCGAATCCAGCGATGTCGGCGCTCCCCCGGCCATCGACGCCGACGATCCCGGAGCGGGGCTCCCCTGATGTTCGCGGCCCGTCGCCGCACGGCGGTGACCATGGCGCCCGCTGCACGGGCGCCACGGTCACTCGCCGCCGGACTCGCACTCGCCGGCATCTGCCTGATTGGGCGAACGGAACACGCCCAGGCCCAATCGCCGCTTCGCACCGGCTCACCGCTGTCGGCGGCGGAAGCAGCCTTCCAGCAGGCGCGCTACTGGCACGACCAGCTGCGCCTGACCGAGTCGCTCGGGAGCGATACCACGCCGTCGGGATTGACGAGGCAGACCATCTCGGACAGCCTCCGACTCTACCGCGGGGTCTTCCGCGCCCGGCTCGACGAGGACTCGTCGCGCGCGCTCCCGCTGGAGGACCGCGCGGCGTTGCAGGTGCTGCGTGGTACCGCGGGCGAATTCCTGCCGCCAACGGCCGGGGCGGTGCAGCCGTCCGGGCAATCGCCGCTCGTCCTGCTGACGGACAGCGTGCTGGCGCACTATAGTACCGCCACGAGCAGCATCGTCGTGGAGGGGGACACGCTCAATCGGCTCGCGGTCCTCGCCCGCCTCGCGCGGACGCCAGACGCCGTGCGCCGCCGCGCGCTCTTTCTCGCGCTCGAGCCGGTCTGGCGGAGCGTCAACGCCGGCAACGAACCGGGCAGCCCCTACCGCACCCTGGTGCGACTGCGGCGGGCCGCCTGGGGCGACTCAGTCTCCCCGATCGAAGCGAAGGGACCCGCCTTCGGGCTCCGCACGGCGGCGCTCGAGGAGTGGCTCACCCGCGCCCTCGATCGCTGGCGGGTCGCCACGCCGGACACGCTCCTCGAACCCTGGGACTGGTACTACTTCGCGGGGGCGGCGAGCCGGCGCCTGAGCAATCGGGTCCCCACGATTGCCGACATGCTGCGGGTGAACGATGCCTTCTACAGCGCCATCGGCGCCTCGCCCGTGCGCCTGCACGTCCGGTACGATCTCGGGGCCAGGCCGGGAAAGTACCCGGTCGCCTACACCGACTTTGCGTCCCGCAACCGGTGGATCGACGGCAAGCTGATCGAGGGCGAGCCCGCGGTCTTCACCAGCTATCTCGACGGCAATCTCGACAATCTCGCCGAGCTGCTGCACGAGAGCGGTCACGCGATCCACATCGCAGCAATCCGGACCCGCCCTGCGCTGCTCGACTGGCCAGACAACGACACCTTCACCGAGGCGCTCGCGGATCTGCCGGCCCTCGAACTGTACGAACCGGCCTGGCAATGGCGCTTCCTCGGCGACAGCGTTCCGCTCGCCGAATCGCTGCGAGCCAAATACGCGAGCATCGTCCTCGACCTGGCCTGGGCGCTCCTGGAGATCCGGGTGCATCGAACGCCCGACGCGGACCCCAACCTCATCTGGAGCGAGATCACCTCGCGCTACCTCCATATCCGGCCCCATCCCGAATGGTCCTGGTGGGCCATGCGCGGCCAGCTGATCGATGGCCCCGGCTACCTGGTCAACTATGCACTCGGCGCCTTTCTCGTCGCGGACATGCGGGCCCGGGTCGCCGAGCGCTGGGGACCATTCACCCGCGCAGATTCGACCCTGTATCCCCATCTCAGCGAGACGATCTACCGCTTCGGCCTCGAGCGGCCCTCGCGCCGCGTGCTCGAGGACTTCCTCGGTCGCCCGGCGCGCCCCGATGCCCTCCTCGAGGACATGAAGCGGATGTCCCGGTGATCGACCACCCGCTCTTCTCGAAGGACAGCGGCGACAAGGCCCAGTTCCTCAAGCTCTTCGTGAGGACGGCCATCGCCGGCTTCCCCGTCCTGGCGATGGGTCAGGCCTTCGGTGCGGCCAAGGGGTGGTACGGCGGCGGCACCTTCCTGCTGCTGCTTCTCCTCGATATCCCGTTCGTCTTCCTGCTGTCCACCGCGTTGTGGTTTGTCATGCAGAGCACCGCGCAGGGCTTCGCCAACACGGTCCTGGGCGCGGGCAACCTGAAACCGGATCCGGCGCATTCCGGCTGCGAGTCGCTCGTCGCGCGCGGATTCTATCCTGAGGCCGCCGACTGCTTCCGGGCGATGATCGCGGAGCATCCCGGGGACGATCTCGCGAAGATCAAGCTCGCGCAGGTCTGCCGCGATCATCTGAACGATCCCGCGTCGGCGGAATCGCTCCTGGTGGACGTCCGCGCGCGAGGCACCGACCCGCGTCAGGCGGTGATGGCCGCGAACCTGCTCATCGAGCTGTATCGGGCGACGGGGAGAAAGGACCGGCTGATGGTGGAGCTGGCGCGCTTCGCCGATCGCTACAAGGGATCACGCGCGGGCAGCGAGGCCGCCAGGACCCTGCGGGAGCTGAAGCAACAGCTCGGTGACACCGAGCGATGAGCCGACGGGGCCTGGCGCTCAGGCCCCTCGCAGCGTGAAGAGTCCCACCTCGGGGGGACAGCGGAAGCGGGCCCGAATGCCGCTGGTACCGATGCCCCTGCTCACGAAGAGCGGCGCGAAGGTATCCCGGTACCACCCTGAGACGAAACGGCCGCTCGCCGGCGGCGTGATCGCGGGAAGCAGCGGGGGCCGGATCTGCCCACCGTGGGTATGTCCCGAGAGCATCAGCGCCGGTTTGGGATAGGGACGTCCGACGAGTTGATCGGCGTAGCCCGGCGCGTGAAAGCCCCAGACCGGGAGCGCAGAGTCCGAGACGCCGCGCAGCGCGCGCTCCGGATCGGGGATGCCCGCACGAGGATCATCGAGGCCCACCAGCGCCAGCATCGTATCACCGACCGCCACGACCTGCGACTCGTTGTAGAGCAGAGCGGCTCCTGCCGCGGAGCAGATCCGGGCCAGCGCGCCAGGGGTCACCCCCACCTGGATCTCCCAGTTGCCCATCGTCACCACGGTGGCCAGCCTGCCCCGGCACGCCGCCAGCAGCGGGCCGAGCTCGGTGAGCTGCCGCTGGTTCTCGACGAGGTCTCCCGTGATCATGGTGATGTCGGGGCTGCTCGAACTCACCAGCTCCATCGCGCGCCGGGCCGCCCCGTGGATGCCGGCATAGAGATGGATATCGCTGACGTGGGCGATGGTGACCCCCTCGAGTCCCCGCGGAAGTCGGGGGACCGGGACGTCATGCCGATTCAGTTCGACCCGTCGCAGCGCACCGGTGAAGGCATCCGTCCCGGCCGCCGCGAGCCCGACGGCCGCGCCGCCGGCCACGACCAGAAATGCGCGCCGTGACATGGGGCGGAAGGGCATCGAGCTGACTCGGCCTGAAGAGAGAATGCGCTACTGCTGCCGGAGCGCGTGCATCGGATCGACCTTCGAGGCGCGCAGCGCCGGCACGTAACTCACGACGCCCGCGACGAGCAGCAGCAGGATGCCCGCGCCCGCAAAGGCCAACGTATCGGCAGGGGTGATGCCGAAGAGCATGCTCGCCAGCAGCCGCCCAAGCGCGAGCGCGCCCAGTGCACCGATGCAGACGCCGATCGCGGTGGTCGACAACCCCCGGCGGAGAATCATCCACCGGACCGCGCGCGGCTCCGCACCGAGAGCCAGACGCACGCCGATTTCCTGGCGCCGCTGTGCCACATCGCCCGAGAGCACGCCATAGAGTCCGATGGCGGCCAGCAAGAGGGCCGTGAGCGCGAAGACGCTGACCAGACCGGCGCGGACCCCATCGGCGGCGGTGAAGCCACCCAGCTCCTCCTCGAGCGGCGCAATCTGATCGATGATGATATTCGGGTCGACCCCCGCGAGCGCGCGCCGGATCGTCGCCGCCATCTCCCCGGGCGCCGCATTGGTTCGGATCACGAAAACGCTGAGGGGCCAATAGGTCGACTCAAAGGGGACGAAGACCTCCGGCGGCTGCACCGGCTGATTCGGGCGCTGCCGGACATCCCCGACAACACCGACGACCTCATACCAGCGCGGTGCAGCGCCCGCCTCCGGGTGGACATCGAACGTCAGCGCAGCACCGATCCCCTGCCCCGACCCGAGAAACCTCCGCGCGAATTCCTGGTTGACCACGATCTCCTTCGGCCCGTTCGAACCGGTGGGAGGTGACCAGAGCCGGCCGGCGCGGAGCGGGATCCCGAGGGTGCTGAAGTACCCGGAACTCACCGCCCGAAAGGAGACGTCGGGAATTTCTGGCCCTTCCTCCGGCTGCCGGCCAACACGAACCCGAAGTGGACGGCTCTGTGAACCTCCCTCGAGGGGGAGTCGGTCGGTTAGCCCGACCTGCTGCACCCCCGGCAGCGCGGCGAGCGCCTCGAGACCCTGGCGATAAAACGCCAGCAGCCGGGTCTGGTCCATGCCCCACGAGAGCGGCGCGCGCACGGCGATCACCCGCTCCGGCAGGATGCCGAGCGGCGACCGGCGCACCAGATAGAGGCTCCGTCCCAACAAGCCAGCCCCCACAAGCAGCAGCATGGACAGCACCACCTGGGACACGACGAAGATCCGGCGGCTCAGCACCCGGGAGGTGCCCATGGTGTTGCGCCCGCCCTCGCGCAACGTCGTTGGTCCCGCGGTCACGCCAGCCGCCTGCCACGCGGGCACGAGGCCGAAGAGGAGGCCGCACACCGCCGTGACGAGCAACGCGAAAATCACCACGCGCCAGTCGAGCTCCGCCGATGCAAGTCGCGGGAGGCCTGCCGGCAGCAGTCGCTGCAGCAGCGGCACGGCGAGCCACGCGAGGAGCAGCCCGCCAACACCGCCCGCGAGCGCGAGCAGCATGCTCTCGACGAGATAGAGGCGGAGCAGACTCGCGCGACCGGCGCCGAGCGCCACCCGCACCGCGGCTTCGTGCCGACGCTCATCGGCGCGGGCCAGGAGCAGGGTCGCGAGATTCACGCAGGCGATCATGAGGACCAGCCCGATGGCACCGAGCAGGAGCAGCAGCGGCCGCCGGGCCTCCCCCGTCTCCTCGGATTGCAGCGAGACGAGGCGGGCCCGGAGTCCTGCGTCGGTCGCCGGGTATTCCTGCTCGAACCGCTTCACGACCGCATCGAGTTCAGCCTGCGCGCGCTCCACCGGCATGCCGGGCTTGAGCCGGCCGACGATCCCCATGTAGCTCGGCCTCCGGTCCGCCGACTGGAACTCGGCAGGCGCGGGACTGATGAGGTCGATCCCCTCGGGGTAAGCAAACCCAGCGGGGAGCACTCCGATCACCGTGTAGCTGCGCCCCTCGAGCACGAGTGGACGCCCCAGCGCGTCGGGTGCGGCCCCGAAATACCGCTGCCACGTGGCCTGCGTCACTACCGCCACCAATCCGCCCCGCCCCGCCGTCTCCTCCTCCGTGAACCCCCGACCCAGGGCCGGGACCGCGCCGAGAAGCTCGAGCGCCGGTCCGAAGGTTCGAAGCGCCTTGAGTCGCGTGGGACCTTCGGTCGCGACCAGTGTGACATCTTCGCTGTAGAAGCCGGAGAGCTGGTCGATGCTCGCCAGCTGTTCGCGATAGTCGCGGTAGCGGGCCGGGTTACCGCCCAGTCCCTGATCCCGCTTCGACTCCTTGAGCGCGAAGACCCGTCCAGCCTCGGGAAGCGGGAGCGGTTTGAGCAGGACCGCGTCGACCACGCTGAAGATCGCGCTGGTCGCCCCGATGCCGAGGGAGAGCGACAGCAGCGCCGTCGCGACGAGCCCCGGTCGCTTGCCCAGGCTCCGCACAGCCTGGCGTCCTTCGCGCATCAGGTCGTCCAGCCAGCCGAGCACATCGGCGTCGCGCGTCTGTTCGCGCAGTGAGGCGGCATGGCCGAACCGCTCCCGCGCATCGCGCTCCGCCGCCGCTGGCGACATGCCGGCTGCGAGGTTCTCGCGGATCCGCTCCTCGACATGGAAGCGCATCTCCTCGGCGAGCTCCGCGGCATGCCGCTCTCTGCGCCAGAGCGTGGTCGCGATTCGGGTCATCCAGCCCATGGGTGTTCGCTTTCTTCAGGCGCCTGTGAAGGCGAGAACCTGGTTGACGCCGACCGTGAGCCGCTTCCAGTGCTGGGCCTCCTCCGCGAGCTGACGGCGACCCGCGGCGGTCAGGGCATAGAACCGGGCCCGGCGATTGGTGTCGGTGAGTCCCCACTCGGAGCGGATCCAGCCGTCCTGCTCCATGCGGTGCAGCGCCGGGTAGAGCGAGCCCTCCTCGACCCGCAGGACATCACGTGACACCCGCTGGATATGACTCGTGATGCCATACCCGTGGCGTGGCCCCTCGTTCAGCGTCTTGAGGACCAGCAGACTCAAGGTCCCCTGCAGGACGTCACTCTTCGTCTTGGCCATCGTGCCTCTCCATTACCTAGACTCCTACACCTAGGAATCTATGCATGCTCGTCGATCACGCAACCTCGAGGGGTCGGCCTGCGCCCCTCCTGCACAAACCTTCGACAGGGCGCTGACCGAATGCTGGATGGCGATCAACGCACGAGGAAAGCGAGCACGGCGGCGACCAGCCAGAGGGCGCGCTCGTCCCGTTCGCGGGGTAGCGCCGAGAGGCTGGACGGGGAGGAGTGAACGAGCAGGGCGGCCATCGCCGCCGCGAGCAGGGGAATGGCGCTCATGATCTCACGGCGGGAACCGGGAGCAGGACCTTGCCGTGCCACGGGCTCTCTTCGCTTCCAATGACGAGGGTGTTGATCCAGTCCGCATCCTCCACCAGCAGGTTGGCCGGTGTGGTCGCGACAGGCAGATCGAACAGGAGCGTCGTGGTGTAGGAGTCCCCCGGGCGGAGTTCCTGGGAGAGCGGGACCGAGTGCACGCCATGATCCCTGAACCAGCCGTCAATTCCCGCCATCGGGTCGTAGGCCTCGCCGCGTGCGTCCCGGAGCTCCACCCGTCGGGGCGAGGGCCAGAGCGGCGCCTCCTTCCCCCGCCGCGGCGAGATCGTGATCTCATCGAACCGCGTGCGCAGCTCGACCGCCCACACCCGCCCCGATGCCCCCGGGACCTGCTCGGCGGGCCAGATCGCCACCACGCGGTAGGCGAGATGACAGTCGATCTCGCAGAAGTACTTCTCCTCCTCGGCGCCCTTCACGGTGTCGCGGCTCAGAAGCCCCGCTCCAAGCCATAGGGCGCCATAGATGCCGGCGAGCAGTGCCATCGCTCCGCTCGCGCGCTTCACGAGATGTCCGTTGCCACGAAGTGTGCTCCACACGGTCACCAGAATCAGGAGCACAAGCAGCAACACCGTACCAATCAGTCCGAGCGTGCCCAGGATGACGGCCAACTGGTTCGACACCATCGGAACCTCCTGAGGGGCAGGAGCGGATTCAATCGAGCCGCGCGACCAGCGCACCCGCCACGGCCCGGCCGAAGTGCCAGGCACGCCAGTTGGACTCCACGGAGGCCTCCCGCCGCCGAAGCGCGAGCTTGACCTCCTCCTGCTGGGCGGCCGGCATCCGGCGCATCTCGTGGATCAGCGCCGGTGTCGCATCGCTCGTGAGCCGCGTCAGGTAGGCAGCGTCGAGCGGCTTTCCCGCCTCGGCCCGCGCGATGTTCGTCTCCACGATGACGCGTTCGGGGTTGATGGCATGCAGCAGAACCAGCCAGCCCGCCCAGGCGACCACGGCACCACCGACGAACCGATCGGCCCGGCCGCGAAGCACCGTCCCGGCGAACCAGCAGAACGTCACCGCGAGCCCGCCCATGAAGCCCGAGGCGAAGAAGCGGTCCTCCGTGAGACCGAACTCGCGCTGGTAGAGCGCCATCCGATGGATGGCGGACGCCATCATGGTCAGCACCAGGACGACCTGCCATGCCGCGAGAGAATGGAAGAGCCGGAGTCCGCCGCCCTCTCCCGGGCGCAGCCGGGCATGCAGGATGAGCAGCAGCGGCAGCACCAGTGCGGACACGACGACGAGTTCGAAGAATCCCTGCCGGGCATATTCGGCGAGGGTGATTCCGGCCGTCCGTTCCACCCAGGCCGAGCCGCCGAACAGATACGGCAGCTGAAAGGCGATGAAGCCGGCGAACAGCAGGTTGAGCAAGCCCAGCAGCATGCCAATCTCCACTCGGCCGAGGCCACCGGGCGGAAGCGCCGGCTCGTGCTCCACGGCCGCGCGTTCCCCCGCCAGCGCTCCTCCGAGAGCCGCGGCCGCCAGCCAGCTCGCGGCGAGAATCGCGAGTGAGTGTCCAACCAGGCGATCGAGATCGACCCGGACCAGTCCTTCCAGGAAGTCTCCATAGACCCGGTCGGCATGCCCCAGCAGCCCCCCGAACAGGAGGAGAGCCGGAATCGTCAGAACGGTGCCGCGGAGCACCGACGCCATCGTCGGGCCGACTCCGGAGCCCCGTTCCCGCGAGGAGCGACTCGCATCGAAGACGACGGGGATCAGGCCCAGCAGCGTGCGGCGAATCAGCCGGAGCACGCCCATCGCAAGACGCACGACCGACAGATTCCAGAATGCGGCCGCCCCATCCGGCGCGGCGACCAGCGGCAGCAGCGCAGCCAGTGCGACGAGCGCGGCCCCGTTGAGCAATCGCAGCGATTCGTTCTCACGCCACATCGTCGCCAGCCCGAGCCCGAGAATCCCGAGCAGGACGACCCGCTCCGCGATGCCCGGCGACTCACCGTCGCGGATCCGCTGGGTCCACCATGCCAGCACGGCGGCGGCAAGCCAGAGCGCAACGTTGAGCCCGACGTCATCGGCCCGGAAGAGGATGTCGGCGAGCACACCCATCGTCAGCGCCGGCCAGAGGAGCCTCCCGATCCCTCCACGAGGCGCCGTCATGCTCCCCTCCCTTCCGCAACCTGCCCGAAACGGCGATCGCGCCGGTGGAACTCTGTCAGGGCCGCTTCCAGGTCTCCGGGACCGAAAGCAGGCCAGGGCTTCTCCATGAAGACGAGTTCCGCGTAGGCGGCCTCCCAGAGCAGAAAGTCGCTGAGGCGCCGTTCTCCTCCGGTACGGATGAGGAGGTCGAGATCGGGCGCCCCCCCGAGGGCGGACTGAAAACGGGTCCGACTGATTCCCGCCGGTCCTCGGGCGCGCCCCGTCGTGGTCGGCGTCACCTCCGCCGCGGCGCGCAGAATTTCGTCGCGAGCCGAGTAATCGATCGCAAGGCGCAGCCAGAGGCGACTGCCACTGCGGGTCGCCCGCTCGGCGGCGGCAAGCGCGCCACGCAAGGCGAGGGGAAGCCGATCACGCCGGCCGATCGCAGTGAGCCGCACTCCAGCCTCGCGGCAGCGCACGGTCTCCTCACGCAGGTAGCGGATGAAGAGCGCCAGCAGCGCCGACACCTCCGTCTGGGGCCTTCGCCAGTTATCCGACGAGAAGGCGTAGAGGGTCAGGGCCGAGATGCCGAGTGCCGGCGCCGATCGGACGACCTCGCGCACGACCTCCGCACCGGCGACGTGGCCCTCGCTGCGGGGCCGGCCCTGGCGCTCGGCCCAGCGCCCGTTGCCGTCCATGATGATACCGACGTGAAGTGAAGTACTTTGCATTGTAAAGCACGACCTCCAAAGAGAGGGCGATCCAGAGGATCGCCCGTCGCGGCGCGAGGCGCCGTCGCGTGAACGGCTCAGCCCCGCGTGACGCGGATGAGAGCTTCCATGTGATCGAGATAGCGCTCGAACGCCTTCCGGCCGGCCGGGGTGAGACGGAACTCGGTCCTGGGGACCCGGCCTTCGAATGACTTGATGCACGTGACGTAGCCCGCGTCCTCCAGCTTTCGCGCATGGACGCTCAGGTTGCCGTCGCTGGTATCAAGCAGCGCCTTGAGCTCGTTGAAGGTGAGCTCCTCGTTGACCGCCAGCGCGCTGACGATCGCGAGACGCAGCCGCTCATGGATGACCCGATCGAAATCGGGTGCGATCGACGATCGCCCGCCGGCCACCCCCTTGAGCCCGGGCCCCCGGGACTCGCCGCCGGCGCGGGCCGCATTCGACTTAGCCACCGTACCTCCTTGCGATCCATGCCCCGAACCCCATGTGCAGCAGGCCGAAGCCTGCGGCCATGAGCGGGTCTCCCCACGATGCCGGCACGAACAGCGCCAGCGTGCCCAGCACGATGAAACAGGCGCCCATCACCGGCACGATCGGTACCGACAGTGCACCACCGGTCATCACACCGGCACCGTAGAGCAGGAGCCAGACCGCCGGCAGCATGCTGGTGAGCCCCGCCCGGTAGAGGGCCAGGGTCAGGAGCCCCCCCACGAGAATCGGCGGGGAATACGCGAGCGCGAAGCGCCGACCCGGGCGCGACGTCAGCGGTGTGTCTCCCGCGCTCGCCTTGCGCACCATCGCCATGCCGCCGATCGCGAAGGCGAGCCACCCTTCCGCGAGCCAGGTCAGAAGCCACCGCTCGACCGTCGGCTGCTGGTGCGCGACCCAAGCCGCGAGGAGAGCCGTCACGCCCATGCCGACCCCGCCCCACCCCGGGACCCCCGTGAAGGCGCCGGCGCGTTCCATGGTGTCCCGGATGAACCGGAGATTCTCGATCGCGCGGTCCTGCAGCGGGAACTCTTCCGCGGGCGGACGCTGGGGACGTGGAGCAGGCATGGGAGACACTATACGACCGGGACACGCGTTCGTCAAGTACTTTATGTCACAAAGCACAATCTTCCCATAGGGGCACTGAAAAGGGATCCCCCCTGCTCTCTGGAGAGGATCCCTGGTCAGCCGGGAGCGATTCGCGCCGAACCTACTGGATCGTCACGCTCTGGGTCGAACTCGGGATAACCCTGAATCCGGGAATCGTCACGCTGACTGCCGTCTGCCCCGGTGCCAGCGGATCGAACTCGATGCCGCCCGAGGCGACGCCATTGGGAGACCGCGCCGAGCCAATCGGGATCACGGTCTGCACGGTGAGTCCGCTCCCGAGCGAGTTCACCAGTAGGCCGGCCGTCGAGTTGGTCGTGCTCACCGTCGCCGTTGCTGCGCTGCCGCCGAAGCGGATCGCCTGCTCCTGCGAAATGCTGTTCCCGAGCGCGTCCGGCGTGCCGGTGCGGACCTGGAAGGCAACGTTGGCAGCCGTGGAAGCAATGGTCGTCGGAAGGAAGATGATATCGACGGACGGCTGCACGACGGTTTCCGTTGCCACACCGTTCGTATATCCAGGCGCGGAGATGGTCACCGACGCCGAACCGGTGACACCCTCCAATCCCTGCACCACGAAGCTGACGCCGGTGTTGCCGTTGGCCAGTGGGACATCGATGAACGCGGACCCCGCGGTCGTCGCATTCGGTGCGATCAGGAAGAGCGACGGATCGTTGCTCGCCACCCGCACCGTGGTCCCGCCGTGGTTGGAGGCACCCAGCGAGGCGAAGCTCCCGATCTGCAATCCGGCGCCGACCGTGACACTCGAGACGTTGATGATCGGCGTGGTGACGTTCACGGTCTGGGTCGCCGTCGGCAGCGCGAGGAAGCCGGGGATCGTCGCCGAGACCGTCGTCGTCCCGGCGGTAAGCGCCGAGAACTCCACGCCACCCGCGCTCGCCGGGCTGGGCGAACGGGCCTGCTGCAGCGCGATATCGACCGTACCGGCCTGCGCCGCACCGCTCTGGAAGAAGAGCTGGCCGACTGCGGCGTTGCTGTTCGTCACCGTCGCGGTCCGCACCGTTCCCCCCGCACGCAGCACCTGCTCGGCGGCCATGGCCGTGTTGTTCGAATTCGCATAGCCGAGCCGCACCTGGAAGGCGTTGTTCGGCGTCAGCGTGGTCGTGTTCGGGTTCAGGAAGATGATGTCCAGCGCCGCGGGGACCACCGTGGCGGTGGCGCTGCCATCGGTGAATCCGGGCGCGGAGGCCGTGATCGCCGGAGCGCCCGTCTGGCCCTCGACGCCCTGGAGATACCAGGTGAACGACGTGCTGCCGTTGGGCACGAAGACATCGATGAACGGCGTGCCCGCGGTGCTGGCATTCGGCGAGACAAGCGCCACGCTCGGCTGCGAGCTGGTGACGCGCACGGTGACACCACCGTGGTTGGCGGCGCCGAGGAAGCCGCTGTTCGGCACCTGCAGACCCGCACCGACGGTGTTGTTGCTCAGCGTGATCGCCGGTGCGTTGACCGTCACCGCCACGGAGGCCGTCGGCAGCACCACATAGCCCGGGCTGGTGGCACTGACCGTCGTGGTGCCGCCGATGATCGGATCGAATTCGATCCCGCCGGCCGGCACACCGCCGGGTGAGCGCGCATTGAGCGCGGTGATGTTCACCTGCCCGGTTCCACTGCTGCCCGCCAGCGTGACGAGGGCACCGACGCCCGGGACGCTGCTCGCCAGCGAGACCGTCATGCCCGGGCTACCCGCGCGGAGCGCCTCTTCCTGCTGCATCGCGGTAAGCTGCGCGTTGGGCGTGCCGATCCGGACCTGGAAGGCGGCGTTCGCCGAGAAGGTGGTGGTCGACGTCGGCAGGAAGATGACGTCGAGCGCCGGCTGCACGGCGGTGAGCGTTGTGTTGGCCGTGGTGAACCCGGGCGCGGTCGCCGTCAGCGTCGCGGTGCCGACCTGGCCCTCGAGTGCCTGGAGCGTATAGCCGAAACCAGTGTTCCCGTTCGCCACCGGAATATCCAGCGACCCGGTGCCGACCGTGCTCCCGTTCGGCGCGATCAGGAACTTGCTCGAGTCGGAGACGACGAGATGGACCGTGACGCCGCCATGGTTCGAGGCGCCGAGGAAGCCGTTGCTGCCCACCTGCATCCCGCTACCCATGGTGGAGACACCGTTCAGCGTGATCGCCTGTCCCGTGACGGTGATGGGCTGTGTGGCGGTTGGGATGACGACGTAACCCGGAATGGTTGCGGTCACCGTATCGAAGCCCGGCGCAACCGGATCGTACTCGACACCGCCGGATGATGCGGGACTCGGCGTCCGGGCATTCAGCGCCGTGATCGGTGCGGTCACGGTGTCCGCGGTCAGTGCGGTGGTGAACAGCTTGCCCGCCGTGGGATCGCTGTGCGCGAAGGTGACGGTGAGACCCGGGCTCCCGGCGCGCAGGCCGAACTCGGCCTGGATGGCGGTGAGCTGCCCGTTGGGAATGCCGATGCGCGCCTGGAAGGCGGCGTTCGGTGCAAGCGAGGCAATCGTGCTCGGCAGGAAGATCACGTCAACGGCCGGCGCCACAGCAGTGGCCGTCGTCGTCGCCGTGGTGAAGCCGGGCGCCGTAGCGGTAATCGTGGCCGTACCCACCTGGCCCTCGAGTGCCTGCACGGTATAGCTGAACCCGGTATTGCCGTTGAGGACCACAATGTCGAGCGTCCCGCTGCCGACGGTCGTGCCGTTCGGCGCCAGCAGGAACTTCGTCGGGTCCGAGGAGGTCAGGTGAACCGTGACGCCGCCGTGGTTCGACGCCCCCAGGAAGCCGTTGGTCCCGATCTGCTGGCCACTGCCCACCGCCGAGAAGGGGTTGAGGGAGAGGGCCGGTGTGCTCACGGTGACGGTGTACTTGGGCAGCGGCTGGGGCAGCGAGATGTACGCCGTCCCGCTCGCCGAGATCTGGGTGACGCCGGCGTTGAGTGGCTTGAATTCGACGCCGCCGGCCGAGGCTGGGCTGCCGGACCGCGCCTGTCCCGGCTGGACCAGCACCTGCACCACGGAGGCGGTCTGCGCCGAGGTCACCAGCGTCGCGACCGCAGCCGAGTCGTTGATGACGGTGATGGTGTCAGGCACCACCCCGAACCGGCGGGCCTGCTCGGTCTGCATCGCCGTACGCGCCGCATTCGGGTAGCCGAGCCGGACCTGGAACGCGGAGTTCGGCTGGAAGACCGTCGCCGTCGTCGGCAGGAAGATGACGTCGATTGCCGGGGCGACAAGCGAGTCCACGTTCGACGCCCCCTGGAATCCGGGCGCCGAGTAGCTGACCGTGACGTTGCCCGTCTGCCCGTCAACGGCCTGGAGGTAGTAGCTGACGCCGGTGTTGTTCACCGGAATTGGGAGGTCGACGAAGGCGGAGCCGACCGTGGTCGCGTTGGGCGCGATCAGCAGCTTGCTCGGATCGGAGCTGGTCACCCGCACCGTGGTGCCACCGTGGTTGCTTGCCTGCAGCGAGGCAAAGGCGCTGGTCTGCAGGCCGGAGCCGATCGTCGTGGTGCCCGGGACGTTGAACCCTGGCTGCGCGTTGACCGTCGTCAGCACGCTATCGGGCTGGATGTTGGTCGCGGTGGCCACCACGTAGGTGGTGCAGGGGAACGGCCCGGTCGCCGCGGACAGCGTGGCCTGCACCGACACCAGGCCGGCGAGAATCGTACGTGGCGAGTTGGAGGTGACGCAGGCCGGGTTGCGCGGGATGAGCGTCACCGGCACGCCGCCGGTCGGAGCCGCGATCGCGATGCTGTTGCTCTCGAACTGAATGTCGATGTCGATTGGGAAGCTGGCGTTCAGGGCCGTGGAGCCCTGGAGTACGTTCAGCGACGCCGAGGTCGTCACGGTGGAGAACGCCGAGGTGAAGGCGGCGTTGTTCACCGTCACCGTCGAGGTGCCGGGCAACAGGCCCTGAACCGTGACGTTGGCGCTGGTGAGTCCAGCCGCGATCGTCACCGACGGTGTGCCGAGTCCGACCGCGGTCGGATTGCTGCTGGTCACCGCGAAGACGACGCCACCCACCGGCGCCGGCGCCGGCAGGTTGATGACCAGAGAGGCGGTCCCGTTGTAGGGCACGTTCAGCGTGGTCGGCAGGACGCTGATGTTCCGGTTCTGTACATCCACCGAGAGCGTCCCGTCGGTGAAGCCGGCGGCGGACGCCGTGAGCAGTGCCGTGCCGGGGGAGACGCCCGTCACGAGCACACTGTCGAGCACCTTGCCCTGTGCCACGGTCACCGAAGCGGGCACGGTGAAGAAGCTGGTGTTGCCGCTCGCCAGCGAGACCACCGTGCCGCCGACCGGCGCCGCGGCGTTCAGCGTGATGTAGACCTTCGACGTGAGCCCGATGCCGACGCCGGGAACTCCGGCGAAGGAGAGCTGGATCGTCGGCGAGCTGAAGAGCGTCGTCGCCGTGAAGACGGCCTGCAGCGAGCCCACGGTGGCGGTCGCCGTCGGGTTAGGCAGCGTACTGCCGAGCGTCCAGGTCGTCCGCGCCCGGCCGCTGGCGTCGGTGGTTCCGGTAGTCGGCGCCACCGAGCCGTCGGTAACCGTCCAGTTCACGGTCGCGCCCGGCACCACATTCGCGAAACTGTCGATCGCCTGCACCACGAGTTCGACCGGCAGCGGCTTGCCGGCGGAATCGGACTGCGCGTCACCCGAATCCTTCGCGAGCGTCAGGATCGCGGTCGGCGTGCCGGTGGCCGAGAAGACCACGGGCGTCAGGCTCGCGACGGTCGCCGTCACGGAGTTGGCGCCGACGGTCTGGCCCAGGCGCCAGTTCGTCACGCTCGCGATGCCCGAGGCATTGGTCACCTGACTTGGACCGGTGATGCTGCCGCCTCCGCTCACCACCGCGAAGGTGACCGTGACGCCCGCGAGCGGCGCGCCTCCGGCATCCTTCACGAGCACCGACGGCGGCGCAGCCACGAGCGTGTTCGCCACGGCGTTCTGCGAGGTGTTGGAGTTCGCGGTCACCGTGGCCGGTGCGGCGGTCACCCCGGTCGCGGTGAAGGTGACCGGGGGCAGGCTGGCCACCGTGGCGGTAAGCGTGTTCGGTCCCGGAGTGGCGCCCACGGTCCAGCTCAGCACCGTGGCAACACCAGCCCCGTCGGTCGTGGCGCTACCGCCGGTGAGCGAGCCACCGCCGCTGGCCACGGCGAAGGTGACCGCGACGCCCGGCACCGGATTGGCGTTGGCATCGAGGACCAGCACGGAGGGCGGAGCGCCGACGGCGGTGCCGACCGTCGCATTCTGGGTGAGCGCCGAGTTGGCGGTTACCGAGGCGGGCGGCCCGACGACGGTGGTCGCGGTCGCGGTGAAGCTGATTGGCGATCCGGTGAGCCCGGCGGAGGTCGCGGTGACGGTGATCGGGCCGGCGCTGCTGCCCGCGGTGAGCGTCGTCTGCGCGAGACCGAGGTTGTCCGTCGTGGCCGTCGTGGGGGCGACGGTGGTACCCGCAGGCCCCGTGGCCACCGCGAAGGTGACCCCGATGCCGGCAACCGGATTCCCCAGCCCGTCCTGTACCTTCACCACGAGCGGCAGCGCGGCCGCGCTGCCCGCCGGCACGCTCTGGCCATTACCGCTCACCATGATGATGGCGCTGGCGGCGGGCGCCCAGGCGACGGTCCCGGTGGCCGAGAGGCCACCCGGGGTCCTGGCGGTGACCGTGACGCTGCCGGTGCCCGTGGCAGGGGCGGTGACGCTCGCCTGACTGAAGCCGGTGGACTGGGGAGTAATCAGCGCCGAGTCGCTCGACTCGAAGGAGACCGGAACCCCCGTGATGGGAGTGAGGCCTTGCCAGACCGTGGCGGTAATCGTGGCGCTCTGCCCGTTGCCCAGCGTCGTCGTCGCCGGAATGGTGACCGAGTCGGCGGTGCTGCCCGGGCCGGTATAAGTCGGCGTCAGCGGGGTGGTCTGCGTCGCCTGCCCCGCGGTCGCCGTGACGGTGCCGGTGGTGCGGTAGTACTCGACTCCACCGCCGCGCACGATGGCGGTGAAGGTGAACTGCTCCGTGGCGCTCTTCAGGTCGACGGAGAGCGTGATGAGAAGCTGCCCTCCGCTCTGCTGGAACTGCTGCGCGGTCAGCGTATCGCTGAACGCGAGGCTGTTGTCGGACACCCGGCGCAGGTCGAGGATGACCTCGTCCACGGGGATCGGAAATGCGCCCCCGGCCCGGAAAAAGGCCGTGGCATCGATGGTGCTCTGGGCGGTCCAGTGGGGAGCGAGCGCGCTGTCAGTGGAGCACGTCGTCAACAGTGTCGCGCCGAGGAGTACACGAGCGACGCGACCGATGGCACTCCAGCGGCGGACGGCAGAGTTCAAGGATTGCACGGGGGTTGTGAGGTAAGCTGAAGCTAGGAGGCCGTTTGGCGGGTGTCAAACCGGACATTCCGACCCACGACGCTCCCCCGAATCGGTCGCTATGCTGGAAGCCCCGTGCCAGCCGGTACCGGCAGCCAGAGCCGCGCCCGGCACCCGCTCCGGTCCGTTCGATTTTCGAGCCGGAGCGTCCCGCCGTGGGCTTCCGCGATCTGGCGCGACAGCGCGAGCCCGATCCCCGAGCCGCCCGGTTTGGTGGTGAAGAACGGAACGAAGAGATTGGCGGTCTCGCTCAATCCGTCTCCTTCGTCCTCCACCACGACTTCGACTCCGTTGGCGAGCGCCTGCCAGCCGACCCGGACGCCTCCGCCCCGTTCCGTGACCGCATCCGCGGCGTTGCGCACCAGATTGATGAGGAGCTGGTCCAGCTGGTCCCCGTCGGCACGGAGCACCATGCGCGGCCCGGCCACCACCCCCACCGCCACCCGGGTCTCGAGCGCGGAGACCCGGCGAATCCACGGTTCGACCTCGACCGCGCCGAGACGGGGACGCGGCAGCCGGGCGAGCCGGGCGTAGGCCGCCATGAACCGGCCGAGCGCGTCGGCCCGCTGCCCGATGATGTCGAGACCCTGACAGAGATCCTGGGCGTCCTCGGCCGAGTCTCGCCCGCGCTCGAGAATTGCGCGGAGGCTCCCGGCGAGCGATCGAATGGGGGCGAGTGAATTGTTGATCTCGTGGGAGAGCACCCGGACCAGGCGCTGCCAGGCCAGGCGCTCCTCCGCCTGCAGGGTGCGGCTCAGATCGGTGAGCACCACGAGCTGGTGCTCGCGGCCATCCTGACGGAAGCTGCTGCGGCGCAGCTCCCATCGCCCCGGTTCCCGGCCGCTGCGCTCCAGCACCCGGGGCGAGTCTCCCACCAGACACTCCGCCAGCCCCAGTGCCTCGGCATTCCGCCCCAGGAGTCGCTCGACGGTTTGCCCCAGCAGCCGCTCGCCACGGCGGTTCACCAGTCGAAGACTGCCGTCTCCATCGAAGGCGAAGATCGCCGCGTCGATCTCGGCAATGACCGTCCGAAGCAGCGCGGAAGCCTCGAGCGCGCCGAGCCGCTGGCCACGAAGGGTCTCGGCGAGCGCGTTCGCTTCGAGGTAGACGAGGCCGAGCGCGTCATCGGCATCGGCGCCGCGCGCCCGGAGGGAATAGTCGCCCTCGCGAAGCGCGGCGAGCACGTTGGACAGGGTCTGGAGGGGACGGGTGACCCGATCCTGCAGCACCAGCAGACCGATGCCGAGCCCGCCGAGCGTGAAGAGTGTCCCCGTCCACTGCGCCCGGGCGGAGAAGTCACCCCGCCACAACACCAGCAGCGCCACCAGGACGGCGGGCAGGGCGGTGACGGTAGCGATCAGGAGGACGCGGCGGGGGTGGGAGCGCATGGCGCGTCGCGATCAGGCGCGCGGCCAGGGACAGCGCGGACTAGAGCCCATACCGCTCCAGCCGACGGTACATCGCGCTGCGCGAGAGGCCCAGCGCCCGGGCGGCATCGGTCACGTTGCCACCGGAGCGGGCGAGTGCCTTCTGTACCAGCAGCTTCTCGACTTCTTCCAGCGTGAGCTGATCGAGGCGGACTGCGGTGTCCGCGGGCGGCGAGAGCGAAAGATCCGCGACCCGGATCTCGTTGCCGTCGGCAAGGAGCACCGCGCGCTCGATGGTGTGGTCGAGCTCCCGGACGTTGCCGGGCCAGCCGTAGCGGAGCAGCGCCTCCATGGCATCGGGCCGGAAGTTCGCGAGCGCCTTGCGGTACCGGGTGGCATGCCGATGCAGGAAATTCGCGGCGAGGAGCGGAATGTCCTCACGCCGGTCGCGGAGCGGCGGGATCCGGATCTCGATGGTGTTGAGCCGGTAGACCAGGTCCTCGCGGAATCGCCCGGCGGCGACTTCACCGGGCAGCTCCGAATTGGTAGCCGACAGCACGCGCACATTCACCGTGCGCGTCTTGGACGAGCCCACCCGCTCCAGCTCCCCTGTCTGCAGCACGCGGAGGAGCTTGGCCTGCTGGGAAAGCGTGATGTTGGCGATCTCGTCGAGGAAGAGCGTCCCGCCGTCGGCGAGCTCGAAGCGCCCGATCCGGTCGGACTTGGCGTCGGTGAACGCTCCCTTGAGGTGGCCGAACAGTTCGCTCTCGAAGACCCCCTCGGAGAGACCGCCGACGTTCACGGTGATCATCGGTCGCGTGGCCCGCGCGCTGGCCGCATGCAGCCAGCGCGCCGCGACCTCCTTCCCCACCCCGTGCTCGCCGAGGATGAGCGCGTTCGCGTCGGAGGGAGCGACCCGCTCCATCAGACGGGCGACCTGACGCATCGCGGGCGACTCGGCGACGAGGTCGGGCAGCCCCTCGCGCCGGAGCGTCTGGTTCTCGCTCTCGAGGCGCTGGCTCCGCCGGAGCGCGCGGCCCAGTTCGATCTGGGTGCGAAGCAGTGCGACGAGCCGGGTGTTGTCCCACGGCTTCTCGAGGTAGTCGCGGGCGCCGCGCCGCATCGCCTCGACCGCGCCTTCGACGCTCCCGTAGGCGGTCATCACGACCACCGGGAGCTGCGAATCGAGCAGCTGGATCCGGCTCAGGAGATCGAAGCCCTCCATCCCCGAGGTGGTGTCGCGGGTGTAGTTCAGATCCATGAGGAGAACGTCGAAGTCGTTCCGCTCGAGCGAGGCCAGCACTGCCCCGGGCGAAGCGACCGTGTCGACCACGAAGCCTTCGCCCTTGAGAAGGAGGCGAAGCGCCTGGAGGATGTCCGGCTGATCGTCGGCGACGAGAATTCTGGGTGTGGAGGACGGCATACCGGGACTAATCTAGTGCGCCGCGCGATCCCGCAACCGGCGCACCAGCTTGAGACCGGACCAGGTCTCGTCCACGGCGCACACCTTCACGTCCACCAGGCGGGCGGCGAGCGCGAGCGCGCGCACGTCGGCCTCGGTGACATCGGTCGGTACACGGGAGCGCTGCTTGGGCCAGGAGACCCACAGGAGGCCCTCGTCGTCGAGCGCGCGCTCGGCCCGGGGCAGCAGCGTTCGGAGGGTGGCGCGGTCGCGCACAAAAAGGTGGATGAACGACGCATGCGCCGGCAGCCGGGAGGTGACCGTTACGCCGGGCGGCAGCGGCGCGACCACGCTGCCATAGGGCCACGGAGCTCCGAGCACCACCGCCCGCATGCCGGGCGAGAGCCCCAGCTTTTTCGGCAAGGGGGTGGCCGAATACCCCGCCGGCATCAGACCACCCACCCGTCCTTGAGGCGGACGATGCGATTGCCGTACGTCGCATTCTCCTCGGAGTGCGTGACCTGGATGACCGTTGTCCCCTCGCGGTTGAGCCTCCGGAAGAGCTCCATGATCTCGCGGCCCTGCTCCGAATGGAGGTTCCCGGTCGGCTCGTCCGCGAGGAGCAGCGGCGGCCGGGCGATGACCGCGCGCGCGACACCCACGAGCTGCTGCTGTCCCCCGGACAACTGCGACGGGTAGAGGTCCTTCTTGCCGACCATCTGGAACCGGTCGAGGGTATCCGCCACGAGGGCGGCGCGCTCGCTTCCCTTCATGTTCCGGTAGCTCAGCGGCACCTCGAGATTCTCCGCCACCGTGAGGTCATCCAGCAGGTGATACTGCTGGAAGACGAACCCGACACTCCGCCGCGCGAGATCGGCCCGCACCTTGGGCTTGAGACTGTGCACCGGCTCTCCCTGGAGCCAGTACTCACCTCGGAAATCGGCATCAAGCATTCCGAGAATCGAGAGCAGGCTGCTCTTTCCGGCGCCGGAGGGCCCCATGATCGTGACGAAATCGCCGGCGGCGATCTCGAGCGAGATGCGCCGCAGCACGAAGGTGGGCGACGGCTTGGTGTCGAAGGACTTCTCGACGTCGACGAGGCGGATCAGAGAGAACTCCCTGCGCTGGGAAGTGGACGGACGCTTCGCGGGCCGCGCGTCCGGGAGCCGCTCATTCGGAGCGGAGTGCCTGCATCGGGTCGACTCCCGCGGCCCGCCTGGCGGGCAGCGCGCTGGCGGCGATGGCGGTGACGACCAGGACCGCGGCGGTTCCCGCCAGTGTGACGGGGTCGTAGGGCGCAACGCCGTACAGCAGCGCCCGGAGCGCCCCGCCCGCGGCCGCGGCGGCGGCCAGGCCGAGTCCGACCCCGATGACGACGAGCCGGAGGCCATCCCGCACCACCAGACGCATCAGGGCATGCGGCGCCGCTCCCAGCGCAAGGCGGATGCCCAGCTCCTGGGTCCGCGCCCGCACCGCGTACGCGAGCACGCTGTAGAGTCCCAGCCCCGCCATGACCAGCGCCACCGCCGCGTAGATCCCGAAGAGGCTGGCACCCAGGCGGAAGTCACGGTAGGCGGGCTCGAGGAGTTCGTCGAGCGGCCGCACCTGCACGTACGGAAGCCCGGGAACCGACGACTGCAGCAGCCGGCGAAGATCTGCCGCGATCGTCGAAGCGGGTCCGCGGGTGCGGAGGAAGAGAGTCAGGTGCCTGGTCGTCGCGCTCGGAGGCGGAAGCGGCACATAATAGATGGACTGCGGATCCTCCTGGGGACTGTACCGCACTCCGTCCCGGACGACCCCGATCACCTCGGTGCAGCTGGTGGCGTCCTTGCCGATCAGCAGGCACTTTCCGAGAGGATTCTGATCGGGGAAATACCGTTGTGCCATCGTGGCACCGATGAGGGCGACGGTCGGCGTTTCGCGCCGATCCTGCGCGGTGAAGCCCCGCCCCTGCTGGATCGCGAGGCCCATCGTGCTGAAGTACTCCGGCGTGGTCTGCTGAATGTACGGCCCCCCGCTCGAGAACCTCGGCAACGAATCGCGCCCCTGAATCCGGAGCCGCTGCACCATGCTCCAGCCGAACGGCTCCCCGTTGTTGATCGCCACCGCCACGACCCCCGAATGGGCACGCGCCGCCTCGGCCATCGTCTCGAATGCCTGCCCCGTTGCCATGCCGCTGAAGCCGACCGCGGCGGGATCGACCGTCGCCATCAGCACGTGCGACCGATCGTACCCGACGTCGATGGCGAGGACGTTGCGGAGACTCCGCAGAAACAGCCCCGCGCCGACGACGAGCAGCACGCTGAGCGCCACTTGCGCCACGACCAGCCCGGCCCGCAACCGGGAACGCCGGAACCCGCTGCCCCGCCCCCCCTCCTTGAGCACCGGCGTGAGATCGCTCCTGGTCACCTGGATCGCGGGCACCAGACTGGAGAGCAGCGCGGCGACCGCCGTCGCCGCGATGGCGATCAGGAATACCCGGCCATCGGTCGTGAAGCGTTCGGCCATGGCCGTCGGCAGGACATACCCCCGGAGCAGCCCGACGCCCCAGGAGGCGGCAACAAGGCCGGCCCCGCCCGCGATGATCGCGAGCAGCGCACCCTCCAGGAAGAGCTGTCGCACCAGCCGCCCCTGCCCGGCACCAAGCGCCTTGCGCACCGCCAGCTCGCGTGCCCGGCCGAGCCCGCGGGAGAACATCAGGTTCGCGACGTTGGCACAGGTGATGAGCAGCACCAGCAGCGACATGCCCGCGAGCCACCGGGCCAGCGCAGCGGAACTGCTGTAGTCCGGCCCGGCGGCGGCGAGAATGGGGCCGAACTCGACATTCTGGAATCCGTTGGCGACCGTCGAATCGCTGCGCCCCGCATGGATCAGCGCGGTTGCCTCCGACTCGGCCTGCACCCGGTCGACCCCGGGGGCCAGCCGTGCGATCAGGCTGATGAAGTACCACCCGCGATCGGTGCGATAGTCATCCCCGTTGATGCGCCGGGCGAGCCCCGTGAACGGGACCCACAGGTCCGGCGCCTCGTACTCGCCCCCATCGAACGAGCGGGGCGCGACACCGACGATGGTGTAGGTCTGGTCGTCCAGCGCCAGCGGCTTGCCAAGCACATCCGGTGCGCTGCCGAAACGGCTCCGCCACAGCCGTTCGCTCAGCACGGCGACCGGGACGCCGGCGTCGGCGCGATCATCGTCCGGGGTGAGCAGCCGACCCAGCAGTGCCCGGGTGCCGAGCATCGGAAAGTATCGTCCGGTCACGGCCGAGAGCGAGACCTGCGCCGCCTCCGCCCCGCGGCCGAGTGAGGCACTGGCGCTGTACTGTGCCGCGATCGTCGAGAAACCCTTCGCGGCCCCGAGGTCGCTGAAATCGGGAAAACTCACCGAGGAGTTGCGCCACTCACCGAACTGCGGATTGCGGTGGTGGAAGAACAGTCGCACCAGCCGGTCGGGTGCCTCGACCCCGGCCGGCGGCCGGATGAGCAGCATGTCGAGCACGCTCGTCAGTGCGGTGACCGCCCCGATGCCGAGACCGAGCGTGAGGACCACGGTCAGGGTGAATCCCGGTGCGCGGTACAGCGCCCGAAAGGCCTGCTGCAGATCGGTGAGCATGTCGGTTCCGGAGGTCAGGTGATGGCGCTAATCGTTCCGCAGCGCCACGATCGGATCCAGCCGTGCGGCCCGGCGCGCGGGCACCCAGCAGGCCAGGGCGGTGACACCGAGCAGCAGCAGCGGGATGACGACGAAGGTGACCGGGTCGTTGGTGCTCACCCCGAACAGCATGCTGCGGAGAACCCGCGACACCGCAAGCGCCGCGAACAGCCCGATCCCGAGACCGATTCCAGCGAGGCGGACGCCCTCGCGCACGACCAGGCCGAGTACCTGCCCCGGGCCGGCCCCGAGCGCGAGGCGGACGCCCAGCTCCCGGGCCCGCTGCGTGACCGAGTAGGACATCACTCCGTACAGCCCGATGGCCGCGAGCGATGCCGCGAGCACGGAGAACGCGGCGAGCAGGAGCATCGCGAAGCGGCGCGGACCGGTCGTCCCTTCGATCAATTCGTCCATCGTGCTGATGTTGGACATCGGTAGGTCGGCGTCGACCGAGGCGACGGCCTGCTTCAGGTGCGGGACCAGCGCGGCCGGATCGCCACTCGCGCGCACCGCATACGCGAGGAAGGGCAGCCCGCCCTGCTGGAGCGGGAAGTAGATCTGGACCCGAGGCTGGGCGTCGAGGCCCTCGTGCATCGTGTGCCGGACCTCGCCGACCACGTTGAGCCAGGTGATGCTGCTGTCGCTCAGATTGTTGAACGTGATCCGCTTGCCGATCGGGTTCTGGTCGGGCCAGTAGCGCCGGGCCATCTCCTCGTCCACGATCACCACCGGCACGCCGCCGGCGCGATCCTGGTCGGTGAACTGGCGGCCGCGAATCAGTTCGACCCCGAGCGTGGGCAGGAATTCCGGTGTCACGTTCCGCATGTCCCCCCAGGGCATCGGCGCGTTGGCGGCCGGCTGGAAGCCCTCGACGTTGAAGCTGGCCGTCGCCCACGACCCGCCGAACGGCAGCACCGACGTGCCACCCGCGCTGAGCACACCCGGCACCGCCTTGATCGCCTGGGTCAGGCGGTCGAGGGTGGCGATCTGGAGGGTGTCGCTCGGGTACTTGGCGTGGGGCAACGCCACGTTGAAGGTGAGCAGATGATCGGGCTTGAAGCCCGGATCGACGCCCACCAGACGACTGAAGCTCCGGATCAGGAGCCCGGATCCCGCCAGCAGCATCAGCGCGAGCGCGACTGTCGCCACCACGAGACTCCGCCGGAGCGCGAGTCCGCCCCGGTCGGCGGAGGCCCCTCGCCCCCCGTCCTTCAGCGTCTCCTGCAGGCTGCTCCGCGCAACCCGGCTCGCCGGCGCGAGACCGAACACGACGCCAGTGACGAGGGAGATGCCTAACGCGAACAGCAGGACGCCGCCATTCAGATGCACATCCGCCGCCGCCGGGAGCCCGCGACCGCCATTGAGCGTGAGCAGCGCCGGGACGCTCCACACGGCGAGCAGGACGCCGAGCAGTCCGCCGGCCAGGGCGAGCAGGAGACTCTCGGTCAGGAGCTGCCGGATGAGCGCCGCCGGTGATGCGCCGAGGGCGACCCGTACCGCAACCTCGCGATGCCGCGCCGCGGCCCGCGCGAGCTGCAGGTTCGCGACGTTCGCGCAGGCGACGAGCAGCACCAGGACCACCGCTCCCAGCATGAGGTAGAGCGCATGGCGGAGCGGGCCGCGCGACTTCTCGTTGAGGGAGGTCGTGACCAGGCCCCAGTCGGGGCTGAACCGGTCCGGGCTCTCGGTCCGGAGCTGGACGCCGTAGGCGGCGAGATCGGCCGTGGCCTGTTCCACCGTGGCTCCGTCCCGGAGTCGGCCCGTGAAGGGCAGATACTCGTTCGTCCAGCGGTCGGGCGAGGCCTGCGCGGGCGTGAAGGTCAGCGGAACCCAGAACTCCGCGGTGCGATTCCAGAAATCGACGAACTCCGCCGGCATGACGCCCACGACTTCGTATGGTTCGCCATCGAGAATCGCCCGCTGGCCCAGCACGGCGGGATCGGCCCCGAAGACGCGCTGCCACATCCCCTGACTGAGCACCGCGATCCGGGCATGGCCCGGCTCCGCGTCCTCGGGCCCGATGGCTCGGCCGAGGCGTGGTGCAATCCCGAAGACCCTGAAGAATTCCCCTGAGACCTGTGAACCGGTGATCCGCGCCGGATCACCACGGCCGGTCAGTGTCGGGACCCAGCCGTTCTCGACCGCCGCGGCCTCGAACAGACCGTTCCGCTGCCGATAGGCGAGGAAGCCCGGGACCGAGACCGACGTGTGGAGGTCGTTGAGGCTGGGGTAGTGATGCTCCACGGTGACGAGCCGGTCCGGCTGGCGATACGGGAGAGGCCGCAGCAGCACCGTATCGATCACCGAGAAGATCGCCGTGTTGGCGCCGATGCCGAGCCCCAGGGTGAGAACGGCCACGGTGGTGAACCCGGGACTGTTCCGGAGGCCCCGGAGGGCGTAGCGGAGATCCTGCAGGAATCGATTGCCCATGCGATGATGCTCCTTTGCGAATGGCCTGCAGCAGCCGGAGTCCCGCCCGGGACGGCCCTACTCGGCGCGGAGCGCCACCATCGGGTCGACACGGGCGGCCCGCCGGGCCGGGATCCAGGTCGCCATCAGCGCGACGCCGCCGAACAGCGCCGCTCCGCCTAACAGAGACGCGGGCTCGACCGGCGCCAGCCCGTAGAGGACCCGCCCGGCCACCAGGCCGGCCGCGGCCGCCAGCACGAGCCCGGCGCCGACTCCGATGGCGACGAGCTGCATCCCCTCGCCGATCGCGAGGCGAACCACCGAGGTGGATGCGGCACCGAGGGCGAGCCGGATGCCGAATTCGCGCCGCCGCTGGTGCACCCCGTAGGCGACGACGCCGTACACCCCGAGCGAGGCCAGCAGCATGCCGAGGACGCCGAAGGCGGCGACCGCGAACCCACCCGTTCGCACGGGAAGAAGCGCGAGCGAAAGGGCCTCACGGAGGGAGCCCAGATCCTCGATGGGAAGTCCCGGCCCCAGCTCGCGGACGACGCCCCGCACCGCCGCGCTCAACTGGAGCGGATCCCCGGGCCCGCGAACGACCAGCGTCGTCCGGTGGGCGCTCACCTGCTCGACCGGGACGTAGAAGCTGGGCCGCGGCGCCTCGCCCGGCTGGCCGTACGCCACGTCGCCCGCGACACCGACCACGGTGAACCACGGACCGGCCGCACCCCGGAAGCTCAGCCGGCGCCCGAGGGCGCTCTGGCCAGGCCAGTAGCGCGTCGCGAAGGCGGCACTGACCACAACGACGCCAGGCGCCGTCGCCCGATCGGCGTCAGTGAAGCTGCGACCGTCGAGGAGGGGCACCTCCAGCGCCTCCAACAGCCCGGGACCCGCCGCGATCCGGCCGACTTCCATGTCCTCGCCGGGCTGGGAAGCGTAGCCCTCCACCGTCACATTCGACCGATTGCCCGAGAGCGAGAGCGGGAGCGTCTCCGTCAGCCCCGCGGCCGTCACCCCCGGAAGCGCCCGGACCCGCTCGGCAAGCTGCCGCTGAAACAGATGGCCGCGCTCGCTGTTCCACCCCGTCAGTCCCCAGTCCGTCGACAGTACCAGGCCGTCCCGCGCCCCGAATCCGGGATCGATGGCCGCCGACTTCATCACACTGCGACCGAAGAGGACAGCGAGCGCAAGCAGGGGAAGAGCGAAGGCGACCTGCGTCACGACGAAGAGGCCCCGGAGACGGGACCGGCCGGCAACGATGGGAGCACCCTGGTCCTTGAGGGCGGGCACCAGCGAAGGCCGGGTGACCTGGAGCGCCGGGGCGAGTCCGAGGGTCGCGCCGGCCACGAGGGTGACCGCCACCGTGAACAGCACCACGCGAGAATCGAGCGAGAGGTCGAGCGCCACCGGGACCGGGACCGGCAGGTGCATCGCGGGCGCCAGGCCATTGAGCCAGCCCGCGGCCAGCAGCCCAAGCCCGCCGCTCGCGATGGCCACCAGCAGGCTCTCCGCGAGGAGCTGGGCGACGATCCGGCGCCGGGAGGCGCCTAACGCGACCCGAATGGCGATCTCGCGCCGGCGTGCCAGGGCCCGGCTGAGCGAGAGGTTCGCCACGTTGGCGCACGCGATGAGCAGCACGGCTCCGACCACCAGGAAGAGCAGCAGCGTCGCCAGCAGCACCGGCGTCCGCGCATCCGGGAACAGCCGGGCCTCGGCCTCGGGGAGCACGGTGATGACGCGCGTTTCCCCGCGCAGGGTGGTCCACTCGTCGTGCGCCCGCTCGGACAGCTGCCGGGCAGCGGCCACCGCCTGGTCCTGCGCCTCGCCGAGCGAGCGCCCCGCGCCGAGGTGACCATAGAGGAAGAGCGAGCGATTGCCCCGCTCCGTAAAGAAGTCGTTGCCCGGATTGACTGCCGGGGAGGCGCCGAACGGCACCCATGCCTCCTGGCCGATACCACGCAGCACCCCGGTGAAGCCCGGCGCGGCCACCCCCACGACCGTGAAGAGCTGTCCGCCGACACGAACTGGACGGCCCACGATGCTCCGGTCGGCGCCGAACCGTGTCGTCCAGAGGCCGTGGCTGAGGACCACCACATTGGCCTCCGCGCCGGGCCGCTCCTGATCCGGGGTGAATCCCCGGCCAATGCTGAGGGGAACCCCCAGGCCGTCGAAGAAGTCCGCCGAGACCAGGCCCGTCACGATGCGCGTCGTCTCGCCGCCATCGGCCAGGCTGGTCGGCACCAGTTGCATGCCGGTGATGTGGTCGAACGCGGGGATCGCCTGACGAAAGTCAACGAGATCGGGATAACTCGACGCCCCGAATCGCGTGCCGCTGTAGTCACTGGTGTACACCGCGGCGACCCGACTCGGCTCGGCGACCGGGAGCGGCTTGAGCAGCAGCCCGTTCACGATCGTGAAGAGCACGGCGTTCCCCGCGATACCGAGCGCGAGCGACAGGACCGCCACGAAGGTGTAACCGGGACTCCGCAGCAGCCCGCGCAGGGCGTAGCGGAGATCCTGTCGGAGGATGTCCATCGAGCACCTCGGAGTCGGGCGCGGGGGCGATCGCCCCCGCGTTACGGCTTCAGTGCAGCTGGCCTCAGTGCTGCGCGAGCTCGGCGACCTTGTCCTCGACGACCCGGCCGTCGAAGAGGTGGATCGCCCGGTCGGCATGCGCGGCATAGCGCGGATCGTGCGTCACCATGCAGATCGTGGCACCACCGCGGTGGAGCTCCTGAAGCAGCCCCATGACCTGCTCGCCGTTGGTCGAGTCGAGGTTCCCCGTCGGCTCGTCGGCCAGGAGGATGAGCGGCTCGCCCGCGACGGCGCGTGCCACCGCGACGCGCTGCTGCTGACCGCCGGAGAGCTGCGACGGGTAGTGCTTGACCCGGTGCGACATGCCGACCTTCTCCAGCGCGGCCAGCACCCGCTGGCGGCGTTCGGCGGCCGGCATGCCCCGGTAGGTGAGCGGGAGTTCGACGTTCTCGAAGACCGTGAGATCGCCGATCAGGTTGAAGGCCTGGAAGATGAACCCGATCTCCCGGTTCCTGATCCGCGCCCGCTCCGCGGGGGACAGCTGCGCCACCGGCTTGCCGTCGAGCCAGTACTCCCCGCCTGTCGGGGTATCAAGCAGCCCCAGGAGCGAGAGCATCGTCGTCTTGCCGCAGCCGGACGGGCCGGAGATCGCGACATACTCCCCACGGCGGACTTCGAGGTGGATCTCCGCCAGCGCGTGGGTTTCCACCTCGTCGGTGTAGAACACCTTCTTGATTCCGTCCAGTCGGATGAGCGGCGACTCGTTCGTGGTCATGCGGGCTCCCGGCCTCGATTGGCTGATGATTGATGACGTCCGGCTAATTCAGCCGGACGCGTTCCACGGCATCCCAACGCGACATGTCCGACAGGATCACCACGTCGCCGACGGACAGACCCCGGACGATCTCGATCGTATTGACCGAGCTGCGACCGAGATCGACACGAACCCGCTCCGCCTCGTTGCCACCGGGCAGCAGCCGGAAGACGCCGACGGTCGAATTGGCCTGGCCATACGCCGGGCGTCCGACATGCAGCACATTGTCGAGACGCTCGATCTCGATCGTGCCATCCACGCTGAGGTCCGGTCGCGCCCCGCGCGGCAGCGCGCCTTCGAGTGTGACGTCCACCGTCACGGTTCCGTTGAGGGAGGCCGGGTCGATCCGCACGACGCGTCCCTTCACGATTCCGTTTCGGGTGTCAATCGACGCGACCTGTCCGATCGTCACGTCCTTGGCCTGGGTCTCCGGGATGCGCAGGACCGCCTTGAGCCGTTCCGGCTGCACCACTTTCGCGAGCAGCGCACCGGAGATCGCCCACTGCCCCACCTCGAGCGGCAACTCCTGGAGCACCCCGTCGGATCCGGCCCGCACGACCATCGAGTTCACCATCGAACGCTGGAAGTCGGCGACCGCCTTCAGGCGCTTCGTCTGCTCGACCTGTACCGAGAGCTGCTCGGAGATGTTCGCCGTGTAGATCTGCAGGCGCTGCTGCTCGACCTGGAGCCGTTCCGTCAGCTCCTCCGCATGGTCCCGCGAATGGGCATAGTCTGAACTCGAAATCAGGTTCTGGCTCGCCAGCTCCGAATCGGCCACCGCCTTCCGGATCGCGTCGCGGTATTCCGAGCGCACCGACGCGACCACGCCGGCCTGATTGAGCCGCTGGGTCTCCAGGGTCGTCTTCAGCGACAGCAGCTGCGATTCGGCGTCGGTGAGCTGTCGTTCCGCCTGCAGCAGCTGGATCTGGACGTCGGGATTGCTGAGTTCGAGCAGGATGGTGCCCGCGGTGACCCGTGCGCCCGGCTGGACCGGCTTCTTCTCCACCCGACCCGGCGTCACCGCCGAGACCCACCGGATCTGCTCGGGCACCAGGGTCCCGGGGCCGCGCACCTCGCGGACCATGGGCCCCTGACGAACGGTGTCCATCCACAGCGTGCCTCGCTCCACCGAGGGCGCAGCCGGCTTCAGCCGGCTCAGGCCGACCGTCACGACGATGAGCCCGAGGCACGCCCCTCCTATATAGAGGATGCGCTTGCGGTCAGGCTTCTTCTCTCGGGCGATATCCAAACGATCCCTCGCGCTTCACGACTGCCGAATGATGACTGCCTGCGGATTCCGAGCACACGCCCCGGATAAGGTAAGAACCGTGCCGCGGACCGGGCGCGGGTCGTATCGCGCAACTGCTCCGCCAGCAAGTGTTTGAGGACGTGCGGGGGAGTGCTCCTCGGCGCCATGCGTTCGCTGATGGGACTGGCTGTCCCATTACCGGACACCGCCGGTCCGCGAGTGAGGCGGTGTCGCCAGCCGCCCTTACTTCGTCTCCAGCCCCGAGGTACCTTGGCCGCATTGCCGTCGGCCACTGCGATCTCGATTCCGCCACCGATATCCAGGATCCGCTCGCCGCTCTCAGCCGCCCATGTGCTGAGGGACATTCCCGTTTCCGACGTGAGCCATGCGACGCCCTGACCTGAGACTCCTCTGCCTTCTCGCGGCGCTCGGCTGCGCCCACGGTGAACCGTTCGTTCCTCGAGACAATGGGACGAGCGGGCCGCAAAACGCCCAGCCTCCCATCCAGTTGACATTCAATCCCGGCATGGACCTGACGCCGTCATGGACTGCGGACGGTGCCTCGATCCTGTACACGTACGAGCAGTTCGGGCGCTCCGACGCCGACCGCTGCATCGGTCGACTGCCGGGCGACGGCGGGACCCGGACGATGGAGAAGTGCGGCCTCGGAGATCCGGGCGCCGCCCTGGTCAATTCGCTCGAGTCACCCGCGGAAGGACCGGACGGACGCCTCGCCTGGGTGCAGTTTGAGGGACCCGCCGGCGGGATCAATCCCGCGAGCGGTGGCCTCCGCGCCGGGGCGCTGGCAGCCAGCGACAGCGGCACCCTCGTGCGATCGCTGCCGTACACCGCGCCCAGCGGGAACCTGCACGCCACGGCGACCGACCTGCAGTGGCTCGATCCCTCCACCCTGGTTTACATCGGCTCCGACGTCGCCTACGTCCTCGCCTGCTCCGGCTGCAAGTATGACACCCTGCTCGTCGGGTCGGAGATCACCCGTCTCGATCTCGGGACCTCGCCGGCAACCGTCACCGTCATTCCCGGGACGTTCGGCGCGACGTCGCTCTGGGTCGCCTCCGATGGCGGCGCGTACTACTACACGCTCCAGAACGACAGCAACGTCTACCGGCAGGCCGTCGCGGGGGGCGCGGTCACCGTCGCCCATGACTTCGGCGCGGGCCACATCCCTCGGGATATCAGCGTTGCGGGGACCACGTTGCTCGCTGTCGTGGACGGCCATGTCTTCGTGCAGACGATTCCCGTCTCGGGAGACACCCAGCGGGATGAGGGAGGCCTGCTGACCCGGGTCGATCTGACCACCGGGATCGAGACCCGGCTGCCGGACTTCCATTTCTTCTACCGGCGAGCCCGCCTCTCTCCGGCCGGCACGGCCATCGTGGCGCAGGCCTACCCGCTCACGATCGACACGATCCGCGACAACACCGGCGTCGTCACCTCCATCGACACCACCATCGCCCTCAATCCCGATCTCCGGCTGGTGCAGCCATGATCACCCGTCCACAGTTCGCCTTCGCGCTGCTGCTCGCGATGGTCGTGGCCATGCCCGTGACCGCCCAGTCGAACGGCGCGATCGCCGGCACCGTCCGGGAAGCCGAGTCAGGCGGCACGGTCATCGTCGGGGCGCGCGTCACAGTTGATGGTGGCCGGTTCGTCACCTCGACCGACGCCCGCGGCGTTTACCGATTCCGCGATTTGGGCGCGGGGTGGCATCGCGTGTCCGCGGCGGCGATCGGCCGGCGGCCCCAGATCCGCGACAGCGTCCTCGTCCGGAGCGGCCAGACGACCCCGCTCGACTTCGCCCTCCGCGCCGATCCGGTCGGTCTCGAGCCCCTCGAGGTGATCGCGCAGCGGGTGGACTCGGTGCTCGACCCGCTCGCCGTCCAGGACCAGCAGCGCTTCACCAGCGAGGATCTCCGCCGCCTCCCGGTTTCCAACGTCGACGAGGCGATCGCCCTCTCCTCTGGCGCCGTCGGCGAGAGCTACCGCGGCGGCCGGCTGGGGCAGCAATCCTTTGTGCTCGATGGTCTCGGTCTCAAGAACCAGCTCGATGCCTCGAGCGGGGCGCTCGGCGTCCGGGTGCCGCCCGACCTGCTTGCCGAGGCGTCGCTGGTGACCAACGGGTTCTCCGCGCGCTACGGCCAGGCGGTCTCGGCCCTGGTGAACCTCGCCACGCGCGATGGCGCCGACCGCTGGGGCGGACGGGTGGCCTACGAGACCGATCGCCCCCTGGGGCAGGGTGCGGACTTCGGCCTCGACCGCGCCCTCGTGAGCGCGGAGGGCCCGGTCGTCGGGGGCATCCGCCTCGTCGCGGTGGCCGATCTGTCGGGGCGCCTGGACGCCGATCCCGTCAACGCGCCCGCCCCAACGAATCCGCGCGACCCGCGGCACGCCAATCCCTGGATGCTGCCACACAATAGCGGGGAGCAGGCCGACCTCGCGGCCAAGCTGACGATCCCGCTCGGCGCCCGCCAGACGCTGCGCATCCTCGGGCTTCACTCGGCCGAACAGCGGCTCCTGTATGACCCCGCCTACAAATACGACGTGGCGCTTTCTCCCGTCCGGCGGATCACCGGCAACCTCCTGAACGCGCACCTGCAACGCACCTTCCCTGGTCCCAACATGGTGGCGGACCTGCGTGTTGGATACTTCGGGCGCGACTTCATCCGCGGTGCGGCGGCATCCACACCCGACTATCGATTCGGCGCGTTCACGGGCAGGAAGATCGACATCCTCGACGAGAATCTCGCGCGGGCCCAGGATACCGCGGCGGCGAATGCCCCGCTCCCGGGCCTGGTCGCGCCCGACTTCAGCACCAACACGCCGTGGGGCGTGCCGGCGTTCTTCCGTGGCACCGGGCCGAGGGGCGATCTCGCCTGGAATCACTATCGAGAAGTGCGGACCCGACTCGACGTGAGCGTCCCCGCCGGCAGCAGCAGCGACTTCTACTTTGGCGGGGAGTATTCGACCCAGCGGGTCAAGACCTTCCAGCGCGCCCAGGGCTACCTCCCCGTCGGGGACAGCGTCCCCGCGGCGAGCGCCGCGAACTTCACTCCATGGGCGGGATCGCTCTATGCGGAGGTCCAGGGACGGTCGAACGACCTCGCCGTGACGGTCGGCATCCGCTATGACCAGTTCAGCGGCCGTAACGACCTGAAGGGCAAGGCGGCGAAGAGCCAGCGGGCGCTCTCCCCGAGAATGGCTGTCAGCACGGTGCTCAAGGGCGCGACCCTCGTCGCCAGCTTCGGCAAGTTTCGTCAGGCACCCGACTACCAGTTCCTCGTCGACGCCGCCTTCGACGACACGACCCGCACCGGCCGCTTCCGTCAGGGCAACCCCGATCTGGGCTTCGAGGAATCGACCCAGTACGAGTTCAGTCTCCGGCTCAAGCCGACGAAGTTCGCCTCCGTGCGCGCCAACGTCTACATCCGGCGACTCGACGGCCTGGTGGCCTCGGTGCCCCTCGGGGTCAATCCCGATTCGGCGATCTTCGGCAATGTCGATGCGGGCTCGGTGAAAGGGGGCGAGATCATCGTCGAGCGGGAGTTTGCGCGGGGCTGGGGGGCACGGGTCTCGTGGAACGTCCAGCAGGCCACCGCGAACTCCTCCAATGCCTTCCTGGTCCAGAAGGTCCCTGTCATCGATCCGGTCACCGGCGATACCACCTTCCCCGCGAAGGTGGAATTCCCGCTCGACTTCGACCGGCGACAGTCGTTCACCGGCATCGTCACGGGGACGCTCCCCGAGAAGACCGGACCCTCGATCCTGGGCGCGCGGCCGCTCGCCGGGATCGAAGGCACGGCGATCATCCGCTTCGCGACGGGGCTCCCCTTCACGCATACCAACACGAAGGGCGATTCCATCATCGGCCTCCCGAACGACGGGCGGCTGCCCTCCACCTCGACGCTGGACGTGCTGCTGCGGCGTCCGATTCGATTCGGCCGACTGGGAGGGAGCCTCTACCTGGATGTGCGGAATCTGCTCAACCGACGGAACGTGCTGGCGGTGCGGCGGGATACCGGGCGGCCTCAGGCCACCGGCCCGGTCCTGCAGGCGATGGCGGACTCAGCCTATGCGGCCAATCCCTATCCCATCCCGTACGAGTCGAGCCGCTACCGGCGCTGGGCCGACCTGGACAACAACGGCATGGTGGATGGCCCGACCGAACTGCGCCCGCTCTACCTCGCGGCAGCCCGGGACTTTGCCCAGCCGCTGTTCGCCTATGGTGCGCCGAGGCTGTTTCGCCTGGGAATCGAATTCATCTTCTAGAACCACTCGCACTGCCACTTGGTGGCCGGCTGATAGTTGCAGTGCACCGGGAGCGGGTTGGTGTAGTTGAAGCTGAGCTTGAAGGTGGGGCCAAGCCGCTCGTACTCGATTTCGCTGCCATTGGAGAGATGCGGGACGCCTGACAGAAACTCCGGAACAAGGTCGGACAGGTTGAGCGGATACACGCCCCGATCGGAGCGGTAGTTCTCGAGTGTCTGGATGATCGCCGCCGACGCCCGCATGCCCGCCTGGGCATTTGGCCCCTGTCCGGGCGGGAGCGGCTTGAAATAGATCCACGCCCCCGCGATCAGCGCGGCGAGCACCAGCATGAATTTCATAACGGCCTCCTGGGAGCGGGAGAACGACCTCGTATGAGCAAGTCGGGTGCCTGATCCGCGTGACGCCGCCCCTGCGCCGCCTCAAGGCCCGCACGGGGCGGCTATCTTCCAATCACGACTGGCTTTGCAGGCCTCCCCTCACCCCCGCCACCGGCCGAGAATCCCGCATGCGCCTGCCCTTCTTCGGGCCGCTCCTCCTGCTGCTCGCAGGCTGCGCCGCACCTCCCCCGACTCCGCGAGCGCCGAACGAGGGCGAATTCCGCGTCCTCGTCGCCAGGGGCAACGGGTCGAATTTCGCGGTGACATCGGATTCGGCGGACGACTCGCGTCTCCGGACCCGACGGATGCCCGCCCCGACGGCCGAGACGCGCGCGGCCATCCTCGCGACGGTCGGGAAGATGCCGCGATGGAAGATTGCGGACTCGACCGGCCCGGTCCTCTGGCTGACGCGCACCACGAGGCTGTTCCGGTTCGTCGATGATCTCTACGTGGTCGTCGAACCCCGAGGTGAGCAGAGCGCCATCCTGGTGCGGAGCGCCTCCCGGATCGGGGAGAGTGATCTCGGTCAGAATCGCCGCAACATCGCCGAGCTCTGGTCCGCGCTCGGCCGCGGATACGCACTCAGTCCCGTGTCCGATTCCCTCGCCCCACAGAGTCCTCGATGAACCGCCACTCGATTGCCTTCCTCGGCCTGCTCACCGCCGCCGCGGTCACCACGCTCCACGCCCAGCAGACGCCCGCAGACGGCCCACCGCCAGTCCGGGCGGTCTTCGCCATCCTCGACAGCAGTGGCGGTCGTGCCGGCCAGGTCAACGCCGTTCAGAATCCGGATGGGGTGCTCTTCCAGATCCTCGCGACGGGACTCACTCCGGGCGCGCATGGAGTGCACCTGCACTCGGTGGCCGCCTGTGAACCGCCCGCCTTCCAGTCCGCCGGTGGACACCTCAATCCGGAGAACCGGCAGCATGGCGCGAAGAACCCCTCCGGCGCCCACGCGGGAGACCTCCCCAATCTCCTGGCGAACGACCGGGGCGAGGCCCGGGCCCAGCTACTGATCCCGGGCGTGACCCTCAACCCCGGCCCGCATTCGATCGGCGTCCCCGGCACGGCGCTCGTGATTCACGCAAAGCCGGACGACGAAGTCACCGATCCCACGGGCAACTCGGGGGCACGAATCGCCTGCGCGGCCATTTCGATCACCACGCCCTGAGCGCCTCGGTGCCGTGCCCCGGGAGACGGGGGCGGCCGTCCAGCGTTCGAGTCGCACGCACGGTTGCCGATGATCGTGATCGGGAATACTCTCCCCCGGTCCTCTTCGACCTGATGCCATGAATGATCTGCTCGCCGCCCGCACCCAGATGGCCCTCTCTCTCGGCTTCCATATCCTCTTTGCCGTGGTGGGGATCGGGATGCCGCTGCTGATGGTCGTCGCCGAGCGTCGCTGGCTGTCCACGCAGGACCCGATCGACCTCGAGCTGGCCAAGCGCTGGTGCAAGGGGACCGCCATCCTGTTCGCCGTCGGCGCGGTGAGCGGAACGGTGCTGAGCTTCGAACTGGGGCTGCTCTGGCCCGGATTCATGGACGTCGCGGGCCCGATCATCGGCATGCCCTTCTCGCTCGAGGGATTCGCCTTCTTCACCGAGGCGATCTTCCTGGGCATCTACCTGTACGGATGGGACCGGATCTCGCCGCGGGCCCATCTCTGGTCAGGCATCCTCGTCGCCGTGAGTGGCGCGATCTCCGGCGTGTTCGTCGTGATCGCCAACGCCTGGATGAACACGCCGACCGGCTTCGACCTGATCAACGGAGTGCCGGCGAACATCGACCCGATCGCCGCCATCTTCAACCCTGCGGCGCTCCAGCAGACGCTCCACATGACCCTGGCGGCATACGCCGCGACCGGATTCGCGGTGGCGGGCATCCACGCCTTTCTTCTGCTTCGGGATCCCCTGAACGCGTTCCACCGCCGGGCGCTCACCATCGGCATCCTCGTGGGAGCGCCGGCGGCACTGCTGCAGCCGCTCTCCGGCGACCTCAGCGCCCAGAACGTGGCCCACTACCAGCCCGCCAAGCTCGCGGCCATGGAGGCCCTGTTCACGACCCGCGCCGGCGCCCCGCTGATGATTGGCGGCCTGCCTGACATGGAGACGGGCGAGGTGAAGTTCGGCCTCGAGATCCCCTACGGACTCTCGCTGCTTGCCCACCACGATCCGCACGCCACCGTCCAGGGGCTCGATTCGATCCCGCGGGCCGACTGGCCTCATGTGCCGACCGTCCATCTGGCCTTTCAGATCATGGTCGGACTGGGAAGCGTCATGGCGCTCGTGGCGCTCTGGAGCCTCACCGTGCTGCTCAGGCGGCAGGAGCTCGCGGGCAGACCGCTCCTCCTCAAGGCGATCGCCGCGTGTGCTCCGCTCGGGTTTGTGGCGATTGAGGCGGGATGGACGGTGACCGAGGTCGGACGCCAGCCGTGGATCATCCATGGCGTCCTCCGCACCAGCCAGGCCGTGACCCCCATGCCGGGCCTCGTCTACACCATGCTCGGCTTCACGCTGCTCTACATCTTCCTCGGCCTCGTGGTCGCGTGGCTGCTGTACGCGCAGATCCTGCGGAGTCCCCGCCACCAGGAGTGGCACCGTGTCTACTCCCCCGGGACGGTCTGAACCATGGACATCCTGAATCCCGCCGTACTGCTCGCGGGTGCGGTCGTGGTCGCCCTCAACGCCTACGTGGTCCTCGCCGGAGCCGACTTCGGTGGCGGCGTGTGGGATCTCTTCGCCCGGGGCCCACGGCGAGACCGGCAGCGGGACCTCATCGCGCACGCCATCGGACCGGTCTGGGAGGCGAACCACGTCTGGCTGATCCTCGTGGTCGTCCTCCTCTTCACCTGCTTCCCGCCGGTGTTCAGCCGCATCGCCATCGCGCTGCACATCCCCATCACGCTGATCCTGCTGGGCATCGTGCTGCGCGGATCCGCCTTCACCTTCCGGAGCTACGGGGGGGACGATGTCCCGACCCAGCGGCGGTGGGGGCGGCTGTTTGCCACGGCGAGTCTGGTCACGCCACTCCTCCTCGGAGTCGCGGTCGGAACGATCGCGGCCGGGCGCGTGCGCCCGCCGACGGGCGCCGGCTTCGTCACCGACTACATCAAGCCCTGGCTCTCGCTCTTCACGGCCAGCGTCGGGGTGCTCACGCTCCTCCTCTTCGCCTTCCTCGCCGCGGTCTACCTCACCCTCGAGGCCGATGAGGGCGAGGTGCGCGAGGATTTCCGGCGCCGTGCGCTGGGCTCGGGCGTGGCGGTGTTCCTCGCGGCCATGCTCACTCTCGCGCTCGCCTGGCAAGAGGCGCCGCTGGTGTGGAACGGCCTGGTCACCGCGCCACGTGCCATCCCGGTGCACCTCCTGACCGGCGCAAGCGCAAGCCTGGCGCTCTGGGCCCTGTGGCGCCGGCGGTATGCCCTGGCCCGCGCCGCGGCGGTGGCCCAGATCTCGTTCATCCTCTGGGGCTGGGCGCTGGCCCAGTTTCCCTGGTTGCTGCCACCGTCACTCGGCATCGCCGAGGCTGCCGCGCCCGCCATCACCCTCAAACTGACGCTTGGCGCCCTCGCCCTCGGGGCAGCGGTGCTCTTTCCGTCGCTGTTCTACCTGTTCCGCGTGTTCAAGAGCCAGCCCCGTTAGGCATTCCCTGCGCGACAGCGAAGCGGGCGGAGATCCTCCCGGATCCCCGCCCGCATTCGTTACTGCCTCCCTGCCGGCCCGGCGACCGGCATCGCCAGGCTGGCGCACTGGGGATGTCGACCAGGCTATTTCACCCCGTGCATGAGCTTGTTGACCAGCGGGGCGGCGATGAACAGGACCGCACCGGCACCGACCAGTGCCCAGAAGCCGAACGTGTACCCGCTCAGCGCGGATGAGGTCGTCATGCCGCCCTCGCCGCTCACCGCGCTGGCGAAGATGCCGGAGAGATTGTTGCCGATGCCGATCGAGACAAACCAGCCGCCCATGGCAAGCCCGCCGAGGCGCGAGGGCGCCAGCTTCGTGACCATCGAGAGGCCGATCGGGGAAAGACAGAGCTCACCGACGGACTGAATGGTGTAGACTGCCACGAGGGTCCAGAAGGGAATCTTGCCATCCACGCTGACCAGCTTCGACAGCGCAAACATCAGCAGCAGAAAGGCCAGGCCGTTGAACAGGAGGCCGAGGCCGAACTTGCGGGGAATCGAGGGGTTCACGTTGCGCGCCGCCATCTTCACCCAGACCCAGGCCATGACCGGCGCCAGGCCGATGATCGCGATCGAATTGACGCTCTGGAACCAGGCCGTCGGGAAGGTGAAGCCGCCGAGATCGCGATTGACGATCTGGTCGGCGAGGAAGGTGAACGAGCTTCCCGCCTGTTCGAAGAACATCCAGAACAGGATGTTGAAGACGAAGATGATCATCATGGCGATCACCCGGTCCCGGGCCACCTTGCCTTCCCGGATTGCCTCGGTCATCAGCAGCGCCACGAGGATCACGAAGAGCGCAGAGAGCACGTACTGCAGCGGCTTCCCGCCCACCGCCAGCAGTGCGTAGACGCACGGAATCGTCACCAGGGTGCCGAGCATCACGACGAAGACCCGATTCATGCCGGTGGCGCCGGGGGCCGGATCGCCGATCCCCTGCAGCTGGGCCCGGCCGACGTAGAACCAGGCCAGACTGATCAGCATTCCGACGCCGGAGGCGATGAACACGAACTTGTAGGCCGGCATCGCCTCGGTGCCGAAGATCGTGCTGGCCAGCCAGCCGGTGAGCAGCGGCGCGAGGAAGGCGCCGGAGTTGATGCCCATGTAGAAGATCGTGAACCCGCTGTCCCGGCGCTCATCCGCGGTGGCATACAGCCTTCCCACCAGCGTCGAAATGATCGGCTTGAACATGCCGTTGCCGCAGACGATCGTCGCGAGACCGAACTTGAAGACGGTGGGATCGGGCACGGCGATCAGGAAGAGGCCGATCGCCATGAAGAGCGCACCGATCAGGATCGAGCGCTGATGGCCGATGTACTTGTCGGCGACATACCCGCCGAGGATCGCGCCCGCGTAGACCAGTGCGAGGTACGACCCGTACGTGAGATTCGCATCTGCCTGCCCGGACGCGGCCCCGCCGTGGAACTGGGCCACGATGTAGAGCACCAGCGCCCAGCGGATCCCGTAGAAGGCGAAACGCTCCCAGAACTCCGACATGAACAGCATCCAGAGCGGGCCGGGATGGCCCAGGACCTGTCGAAACGGGGGAATGGGGGCTTCGGCCGGGGGCGAACCGACTGCATTACTCATGCACGCTCTCCAGTGGCAGGTGTGATTGTGCGCGCTCGCACAGGAGGCTCACCAGGACTCCCCGGTCGCGCGTCCTGTCCCTCAGGTCCCATCCAGCAGTGTGCTCCAGGTTCACGAACCGGCGCGGTACCGGTCGACCGCGACCGCCAGCCATCCAGCGAGAGGAAGGCCGCCTGCAACGCAGGACGATCGAACGACTGCGCGCGGCGGCTCAGCAGGGCGCGGCTTCGGGAATTGGGATGGTGCGGTCCGTCCGAGGTTCAGGGCTCCTTGCCGAGCTTCTTCTTCAGGTGGTCCAGCTGGGCCTGAACGGCGGCGTCCATTTGCGAGCGGAGGATCTGGTGCTTCAGCAGATCACCGTCCACGTCGGTCTCCGGCCTGCTCCCGCCTGCCGCTTCGAGATCCCGCCAGGCGGCCTCCTGCGCCGGCGTCCGCCCAGCCTCGGTCCCCTGTCGGCTGTTGCGGTACTGCAGGGTCAGCTCCGCCAGGTCGCGATCGGCGAGCGACAGCTCCTCCCGCTGCGCCGCGAGCTTCTTCTCGAGCACGCCGATCCGTTCCCGGTGCCGCGCCGCGAACTGCTCCGCGACCTGTACAGTCTCCGGGTCGGGCACCTGCGCCGCAAGGGCACCGCGCCGCTCGGCATCGGCCAGCTGTTGCTGTTCCGCGGCCAGCAGACGTTCGGTCACCGTCAGCGCATCCCGCATCGTTCCCACCGCGACCTTCGTTTCCAGGAGGGCGGAGTGAAGCTGCGCAGTGCGGAGCCGGGGATCGTCCGGCGGCGTGTGGTCGGCAAGGAGCTTCTCGAGCCGGGCTCTGAGCCCTTCAAGCACGGTGGGATCGTCCGGGTCGCGGAATGGCCGAATGGTACGGATCGCCTCGGGGGGCGTCAAGGAAGCAGGCGCGTTACCTTATTTGACATGCGCGACTCCATCCTCCTCCTGCCACTGGTTGGCCTCCTCGCCTGCGGCCAGGGACGCTCCAGTGGCGCCTGCGGAATCACCGCGATCGCCGGGGCCACCATGCTCCTCCAGGAGTTTGGCGTGCCCGAGCAGACTCTTGGCTCGCCCCCCTCCAATCTCCCTCCCCGCCTGGTCGCCCGCGTCGCCGCCGGACCGGCATTCGAGTCGGTCGTCGGGAGGACGGCCGACAGCGGATGGGTGATCGGGGTCGAGGGCCCGATGCCTGATCGCATCAAGCCGCGCTTCGGCGTGCTGATTCTCGATCCGAAGGGCGCCGCCCGCGGGGTCATGGTATTCGAGTCGGAGGCCATTCGCGGCGCTCCCCAGATCGGCCGCCTGAGTGTCGACACCCTGATGCTGCCCCTGCTCGGCATCCAGCTCGACCCCAGTCGGTTCGAGGATCCCGCCTGTCCACTCTTCCCGGACAGCGTGCTGCAATGAGCGCCCCCCGTATCGGCATCACCGGCATCACCCGTTCGGTCTCCGGCACGGACCGGACTGGCGTCAATGCGGCCTATGTACGGGCGGTGCTCAGGGCGGGCGGCGTGCCGCTGATCCTTTCGCCGCTGATCGGCATCGAGCACAACGGGGTGATTCTCGCCGGGCTGGATGGCCTGGTGCTGAGCGGTGGCGAAGATGTGGACCCGGTCCACTACGGCCATGCGCCGCACCCCGATCTCGGGGACGTCGATCCGCAGCGGGACGCCTTCGAACTCGCGATCTTCCGTGACGCCCGGGCGCATGGACTCCCGGTGCTGGCGATCTGCCGCGGAATTCAGCTGGTGAACGTCGCCATGGGCGGGACGCTCTGGCAGGACATCCCGAGCGAGCGCCCCGAGGCCCTCCCGCACGCCCAGGTCGCCCAGCGCGACGACCGGACCCACCAGGTCGATCTCGTTGCCGGCTCCCGACTGGCCGAGGCGCTCGGCGGCACCAGTTGCGAGGTCAACAGCTTCCACCACCAGTCGATCCGCGACCTCGCCGCCGGCCTGGTGGTCACCGGCCGCGCTCCCGATGGTGAGATCGAGGGTGTCGAATCCGCGGATGACGGGCCGTGGCTCCTCGCGGTGCAGTGGCACCCGGAGGAGTTCCACCACCACCGGACGGCGCCGGACCACGGGTTGTTCGACGCGCTCGTCCGCGAGGCCGGTGCCAGCAGGCCGGCGCATGCGCGCCAGCGCTGAGGGTCACGCGACGAACAGCACCCGCTCGGACAGCTCGTTCAGGGCTTCGCGCAGGGTCGGATAGCGCTGCGCGGCGGTGTCGAGGATGCCGTCGAGATGGTAGGCATCCGCGAGGGCGTGATCACGGGCCATCGCGAAGCCGCGCCGGCCGAGGGCGTCGTAATAGCTGAGATCCGGACCGCCACGGCGCAGCCGCCGCGCCTCGATGTATTGCGGGAACAGTCCGGTGAGCCAGAGCGAATAGTTGCCCAGGTGGACCATCACCCGGAATCGGCGTTCACCCTGGGTGGCCTCGAGATCGGCGAGGATGTCAATCAGATAGCGATGGGCATGATCGTCGTTCCAGTCGACCCGGACGGCCCGGTCACGCCGGCCGAACTCCAGCAGCAGCGCCGCGACGTAGTCCGCGACCTCGCGATCCTCGACTCCCGCCGCCAGCAGCCGATGCCGAACCATCACGTAGAAGTAGAGCACTTCGCTGGGGGCGAACAGCGTGCGGACGGCCTGCAGCCGTTCGGCCAGCTCAGGCGCGTCGAGCAGCGCGTCCGGTCCCTCGCGCTCGAGTCGGGTCGTCAACTGGCGCCGGCGCACCGCCGACCCCTTCGCGAGCAGCAGCAGCACGAGTTGGAGATCACCGGCCGTGAGACGGCCGCGCATGTTTGCGAGAATCATGACCCTGCCTCCTGACCGCGAAAGCGCGCGTGTGATGCCTCCGGATTCCGACGTGCTCGCGCGTGTCCTGGCGTTGGCGCGGGCGGTTTCGGGCTCGCTTCGTCCTCATTCACTTTTCGACCGACTGGCCCTGGAAGTCAAGGCAACCTTCGGGCCGTGCCCCTTCGCGATCATCACGCTCGATCAGCAGGGCCTCGAGGAGAGTGCCAGCGGTGATGTGACTCACCCAGGCCTCACCCCCCTCCTGCACCAGGTGCTGCAGACCGGGACCACGACGAGCCACGATCTGGGACGACTGACGGCGCTCGCCGCCCCACTCCCCGGCCGCCGGCTGCTGCTCGGAGCCATCGGACTCGTGCTCGAACGCCGGGTCCGGGAGGGCGACACGCAGCTCATCGAGGGGTTCGCCGCGGTCACGGCCGTCGCCCTCGAGGGGATCCGGCTGGCCGCGGCCGCCGATGATCGCCGGCGGGACTGGGAGGAGGCGGCGGAGGCCGTCAATCTCGCGGTCTGCATCCTCGATCGAGCCGGCAGGGTCCGGCGCAGCAATCGCGCTTTCGCCGACCTGCTGGGCATCGCCGCTCCGTCGCTCTCGGGTCGCCCATGGCAGGGGCTCATTCCGCCGGAGTGGCGCGACGGGCTCGAACGGGCGATCACGCAACCGGGCGGCGAGTCCGTCGAGCTGAAGCGCGGCACCAGGACCATCGCGGTCACCGCCTTTCCGACGATGAACTCCGCGTCCGGGAACACGCTGCTGCTCTTCGAGGATCAGACCGACCGGCGCCGCCTCCAGGACCGCCTGGTGCAGTCCGAGAAGCTGACCGCGATCGGAGAGCTGATCGCGGGTGTCGCCCACGACCTCAACAATCCGCTGACATCGGTCATCGGCTTCGCCGACTTCCTCGCCGAGTCCGCCGAGGTGCCGGCCCGGATTCGTGAACCGCTGCGAGTCATTCAGCAGGAGGCCGAACGCGCGTCGAAGATCGTCAAGAACCTGCTCAGCTTTGCCCGGCGGCAGGAGACGCGCCAGCGCGTGGCGATCCGCCCGATCCTCGAAGCGACCGCAGGGCTCTTTCGCAATCAGCTCGGCGCCGAGCAGGTGCTGCTCGAGGCGGACATCGATCCCGAGCTTCCCGAACTCGATCTCAACCCCAACCAGATCCAGCAGGTGTTCGTCAACCTGATCCAGAACGCGGCGCATGCAATCGTCGCCACGGGAAGGCCGGGGACGGTCCGGGTGCGGGCGCGCCCCTGGATGGATGGCATCGCGGTCGAGGTCGCGGACGATGGCATCGGCATGCGCGCGGAGATCGCCGAGCATGTGTTCGAGCCGTTCTTCACCACCAAGCCGGAGGACGAAGGCACCGGACTGGGATTGTCGATCAGCCAGGGCATCGTCAAGGAGCACGGGGGACGGATCACCCTCGCGACCGGGCCGGGGATCGGATCCACCTTCACCGTCGAACTACCCGGCCGGCTCCACACGACCGAGGAGCCGCCAGCGCCGCCGGCTGAGCTGACGGAGCGCCCGCTGCGGGTGCTGGTCGTGGACGACGAACCGCACATCCTGCACTACATCCGCGCAACGCTCGAGGCCTGGGGGCACACCGTCACAACGGCCGGTGATGGCCACGAGGGGCTCGAGCGCGCGATCGCGGAGCCATTCGACCTCATCATCTCCGATCTGCGAATGCCGAAGGCAGGCGGCCGGGAGTTCTTTGCTGAACTCGAGCGGCGGGCGCCGGAGGCGGTCGCACATGTCGTCTTCAGCACCGGGGATACGGTGCGGGGCGACACCCTGGCATTCCTGGAATCGAAGGGACGGCCCTGCCTGCAGAAGCCCTTCAGCCTCGCGGAGCTGCGCGCACTCCTGCGGGGCGTCACGCGCCCATGACCCAGGCCGGGTTCCGGGTGGTACACCTCTCGCGTGGCCGGGAATGGCGCGGTGGCGAGCGGCAGGTGTGGCTGCTGGCCCGGACCCTTCGCGAGCGGGAAGGCCTCGCGCAACTCGTCGCGACCGACGCCGGCACGCCCCTCGCCGCGACACTCGCGGGCGATGGCGTGCCGCTCATCGCGCTGCCATGGCGGGCGGCCTACGACCCCAGGGCCTGGCGGAAACTTGTCAGGCACCTGCACCAGATCCGCCAGGACGGCACGCCCCTCCTCCTCCACGCCCACGACAGTCACGCGCTCACACTCGGGCTCTTCGCCGGCACGGCCCTCGGACTGCCGCTTGTCGCGACCCGCCGGAGCGTTGCCCCCGCAGGCTGGCAGTGGCGCCGACCGCGACGCGTCGTCGCCATCTCTGATGCCGTCGCACAGGCGCTCCTCCACAGCGGCGTCCCCGCAGCACGCCTCCAAGTGGTCCGATCGGGCATCGACTTGTCCCGTACCACACAGCCTCTGCCAGCCACGAGCGGTGTGGCGCCGTTCATCGTCGCCGTTGGGGCACTCACCGACGAGAAGGGACACCCGACACTCCTCGATGCGTTCGCCCGGGTCGCGGATCGCCTCCCGACCGTGCGGCTCCGCATCCTGGGAGACGGCCCGCGGCGGCAGCGACTCGAGACGCTGGCCAACCATCTCGGCATCGGGGCCAGGGTGGAGTGGATGGGTGAGGTTGCGGATCCGTCGGGCTGGATCGCGCAGGCGCAGCTTCTCGTCCAGCCCTCCTATCGCGAGGCGCTCGGCACCGTCGTGCTGGAGGCCATGGCCCGCGGCACCCCGGTGGTCGCCAGCCGGACCGGTGGCCTCGTGGAGCTGCTGGACGCCGGAGCCGGCGTGCTGGTTCCGCCGCGGGACAGCGCGTCACTCGCCGAGGCGATCGAATCCCTGCTCAAGGCGCCGTCGCGGCGCGAGGATCTCGCCCGCAACGCCCGTGCGCGCGTCGCCGAATACGACGCGCCCGGGATGGCAGAGAGCATGATGCAGGTGTATCGTTCCGCCCTGGGAGACACCTGACGACGATGCTCTATATCTGTATACCAAGCCACAACGAGGCCCCAACGGTGGGGCTCCTCCTGTGGAAGATTCGCAAGACCCTGCAGGCCTTTCCGCGCGAGTACGAAATCCTCGTGGCGGACGACGGCTCCACCGACGCGACCGCCGAGGTGCTCGAGCCGTACACCAAGGCGCTTCCGCTGACGGTCATCCGCCACGGCGAGCGGCATGGCTACGCGCGGACAGTGGAGGAACTGCTGCGACTGGCAGTCGATCGCACCGACCGGCCGAAGCGCGATGCCGCGGTGATCATGCAGGCCGATTTCACCTCCGGACCCGAGTACCTCCCCGAACTGCTGAAACGGCTGGACAGTGGCGCCGATGTCGTCGTCGGGCAGGCCACGAGCGAGGGGGAGCCCAGGCGCGCGGCACGGCTCGTGCGAAGAGGGGCTCGCTGGCTGCTCCGAGGTGTCCATGTGTCCGGTGTCACCGATATCGTGTCTGGTTATAGCGCATTCCGGCTGATCAGCATCAAGAATGCGCTCCGCACCCAGGAAGGACCGCTGCTCAGCTCGGACGGGTGGGCAGCAAATGCGGAACTGATCGCCCGGATCGCGCAGCAGGCACGACGGGTGGACACGGTGGACATAGTCGAACGTCACGACCTCCGTCAGCGGCCCAGCCGGATCGACCCGTGGCCCCTCGCCAAGCAGTTGTGGCGGGAGGGTGGCAGGCTCCGAATCCGCGCCGACCGTCCCCGCGGCAGCAAGCGGGACGCGGCATCACGGCCGGCTGAAGAACCAGATTTGGAGGAAGTGACCCGATGATGATCTCGACCGTAGTGGGCCTCCTGCTGTTGGTGCAGTCGCCCGCAACCCCGCCCGTCGCCCCCACCGCTGCCGCTCCGGCCGCGTCGGCCGGCGCGGCGGACTATCCCTTCAAGGTCGGCGAGCGTTTCCAGTACGCCGCCAAGCTCGGCATCCTCCGGCTCGGCACGGCGTGGCTGAGTGTCACCGGCATCGACACGGTGCGCGGCGCCGAATCGTTCGTCTTCGAGTTCGGCCTCGAAACCACCACGATGCTCTACAAGAGCAAGAACGTCATGCAGTCCTGGACCGGCACCCAGGACCTGATCTCCCGAAAGTTCCACAAGGACATGGTGGAGAACAGCAAGCCGCGGAAGTACTATTACGACATCTTTCCCGACTCGCAGATCTTCGTGCAGGAAAAGAAGGTCGGCAGCCATCCGTCGGTGAGTGCGCCGCTGGATGACGCCGCCTTCTTCTACTTCCTGCGGACGGTCCCGCTGGAACTGGGCAAGTCGTACAGTTACGACCGCTACTTCCAGCGCAATCTCAACCCCGTGACGATCAAGGTCACGAAGCGCGAGAAGATGAAGCTGCCCGACGGCAGCCAGGTGAACTGCGTCATCCTGAATCCCGTCGTCGGCTCCGAGGGGGTGTTCGCCCCGCGGGCCGAAGCGATGCTCTGGATGACCGACGACGCCCGCCGGATCCCGGTCCAGATCCGCTCCAGGCTCCCCTTCGGCACCGTGACATTGGTGCTGGAGAAGATTGGCGAGGAGCCTGAATCGAAATGAGCGGATACCGCGAACCCGATCTCACGCGGCTTCGGACCGTCGCGATCGGGGCGCGGCCCAACAAGGTGGATCAGTCGCTCCTCGCGACGACTCCCGGGCCCGACCGCTCCTTCCACGCCTTTCTGGACAGCCTGCCTCACGTTCTTGCGGCCGACCACCTTCGCACGGTGGCGACCGCGATGGCATCCGCCAGACGCACCGGCCGCGGGATCGTCATCCTGGCGGGCGGGCACGTCATCAAGGTCGGGCTCGGCCCGCTGCTCGCTGACTGGGTCCGCAGCGGTCTCGTCACGCATGTCGCGCTGAACGGCGCCGCCGCCATCCACGACTTCGAGCTCGCGGCCTACGGTGGAACGAGCGAGGACGTGGAGCGGGGTCTCGTCGATGGCAGCTTCGGCATGGCGGAGGAGACCGGCGCGGAGATGAACGCAGCGATCCTCGCGGCGAGCACCTCCGGCCTCGGACTGGGTGAGGGCCTCGGTCGCGCCCTCGTCGCACGATCCGCCCTGCCCGGCGGCGAGGCCTCGGTGCTGGTCGCCTGCGAGAAAGCCGGCGTACCCGTCACCGTGCACGTCGCCATCGGCGCGGACATCATTCATCAGCATCCGAGGGCAGATGGCGCCGCCATCGGAGACACGACGCATCGTGACTTTCGTCGCCTGGCTGGCTCCCTGCCCGACCTCGACAGCGGCGGCGTGGTGCTCAATCTGGGCAGCGCGGTCATCCTCCCCGAGGTCTTCCTCAAGGCACTGACCATCGCGCGCAACCTCGACGAGGGCCGGCCCACCAACTTCCTCGCCGCCGACTTCGACATGATCCGCCAGTACCGTCCGCGCCTCAACGTGGTGGAGCGCCCCACCCGGGGAACCGGTACCGGAGTGCTCCTCACCGGTCACCACGAGATCATGATCCCGCTGCTCGCCTGGGCCGTCCGGGACGCGCTGGAGCAGGGCTGAATCCTTCGCGCGGATGCTGGGCCTGGCGTGTACCCACGGGCACGCCAGCGTGACGCCACTCACCGCCAGTCCCGCCGTCGCAGACCAGCTTGCCGAGATGGCGACCGCGACCCTGACTGGGGATGGCCGTCTCGAACCGGCCGAGAGTCCCTGCGCAGCGACGGCGGAATTCTCCGCCGAAGGGCGCCGCAGGACGGGCGTTCCGAGATTCGCCGGGGTCGAGCGCGGTGGGGAGGTCGTGGTCGGTTCGATTCGGGTGGAGGTGACGGGTTCGGCAGCGTGGGCATCGGTCGAATACCGCTGGCTCGCCGAGGGGCAGAATCTCATTCGCGAGGGATGGGCAACCATCGTTTTCGGACGGGGGAAGGCGGACGGGCGCTGGCGGATTGTCCAGGCGCACAGCTCCACTTCCCGGGAAATTGGAGTGGCCGGTCTGGCCGGGCCGGAATCCAGACTCCGACAAACGGCAAAGGGCGGCCTGACGGCCGCCCTCCGCGTTCGCTGCACCAAGCGACCTGCTAGAGGCCCGAACTCGGCTTGCCGGCGATCATCTCCTTGACCCGATCCGCGGTCCCGGGAGCGAACACCCGCAGAACGAGATAGACGAGGAAGCCGAGGAACGCCAGCCAGAGGAGCTTGCCGACCAGGCCGATGATGATCCCGAACAGGCCGAAAAAGAGATTGAGGCCGATCCAGGCCACAATGGCCAGCACGGCAAACCCGATCAAGTTCCGGAACATGCTATTTTCCTCCAACGGAAGACTGTTCAGGCCGCCTCTACGAGGCACGTTTCAGAAAGTTTCGCCAATTCTATCGTGACACAAGTATACGATGTCATCGTCGTGGGCGGCGGGCCGGTTGGGGCCGCATGCGCCCGTGAGCTGGCCGAGTCCGGACGCCGTGTCCTCATGATCGAGCGGGGCGGCGATCAGGGCGCGGGCTGGCGCGCGGCGGCTGGGATGCTCTCCGCTCAAGCAAGCGCGGGGATCGAAGATCCGCTGTTCGATATCGGCATCGCCGGCCGGGAACGCTGTGCCGAACTGGCGCCGTCACTGCTGGCATCCACCGGAATCGACATCGGGTTCTGGCAGGAAGGGATCGCCCGCATCGCCGCGGACGAGGCCGATGCGGGCACCCTCCGTGCCCAGGTGGCATGGCAGCGGCAGCAGGGACACATCGTCGACTGGTTCGATGCGAGCGAGGTCCGAACCCGCTGGCCCTGGGTCGGGGCGAGCCACGGCGCCCTCTGGGCATCCCGTGATGCCGCCCTCCATCCCGTGCGGCTGGTCGAGGCGCTCACCAAGGATGCCGTCCGGCTGGGTGCCACCGTGGTCAATGACGAGGTCGTCGCGCTCGAGCGTCGCGGGGACCGGGTCACCGGCGTGCGCGGGCGCGAGAGCTACAGCGCCGCCGATGTTGTGCTGGCGGCCGGGCCGTGGTCCCGCCTCGTGGCGGGGCTGCCCCGGCCGATGAGCGTCGAACCGATTCGCGGTCAGATGGCCGCGCTCAGCTGGCCGGCGAAGGTACCACGCACCATCCTCGTGGGTCGAGGCGCCTACCTGGTGGCACGTGACGGTGAAGCCGTCGTCGGCAGCACGATGGAGCACGCCGGCTTCGCCCCCGAAGTCACCGCAGCAGGACTCGCGGAGATCTTCACGAGGGTGAGCGCGCTCTGTCCCTCACTCACCAAGGACGTCGTGCTGCGGACCTGGTCCGGGCTGCGTCCGATTACACCGGATGGTCTGCCCATCATCGGGCGGGAGCCGAAACTGGGCGGGCTGTGGTACGCCACCGGTCATGGGCGCAACGGCATCCTGCTCGCCGGTGAGACTGCGGTAATGCTGTCCCGGCTGCTCGCCGGTGAGAAGGACATCGAGCACCTCACCCCGCTTCGGCCGGAGCGATTCTGGAACTGGTGAGTCCTCCCAGGACGCGAATGTTCGCCTCTCGACTGCACAGCTGATGCGCTCCCGTCGCCGCGTCCGGTCCCCGGATGCGGCGATCTGGCATCCGGCAATTCAACAATCCGATACATCCGATCGCGGCCGAGCGCCGTACCCATGGTGCAAGCGATGCACCTCTGCATCGCCGATGCTCCCCGGGGCGCGCCCCGGGTCACTGGCCCCCTCCCGATCGGAGAATCCCATGTTCCGTTGGCGCGCCACCTCGCGCACCCAGCGGCTCGTCACCCTCCTCGCAGTCACCGGCGCGCTGGCCGGCGGTGCGAGGCTGGTGTCGGGCTCTGACCACCAGGACACCCCCCTGGTCGAGTTCAACCCCCGGATGGACCTCACCGACGTGTACGCCTTCCCCGGTTCAGCTCCGGGTCGGATCGTGCTCGTCATGAACACGAGCGGCTTCCTCACGCCCGCGGAAACACCGACGGCCGCGTTCGATCCGAACATCCTCTACCAGTTCAAGATCGACAATGACGGTGACGCCAAGGAAGATCGCGTCATCCAGATCAGCTTCAGCGGGAAGACCACCTCACAGAAGGTCCAGGTCCGGGGACCGTTCACCCCGTCGATGCAGGGTGCGATGATGAATCCGCTGAGTACCTCGGCGCCGATGCTCGAAGGGAATTTCAACGCCGCATTCGGCTCGGCCGGCGGCATCCAGGCCTTCGCCGGTCCGCGAGACGACTCATTCTTCCTCGACCTCGAAGCGGCCTTCTGCATCCTGCCGGACCGCCGTCCCGCTGCCGGCCCGCTGGCTTCCGGCTGCCAGCTGCCGAGCGTCGGCTTCCGTTCGCCGGGCGTCAACTACGTCGCCGGCTACAACGTGCTCTCGATCGTCGTGGAACTGCCCAGTGCCATGCTGGAGAGTGGCGCGCCGGGGAAGCTCGGCATCTGGGGCACGATCAGCCGCTGATCCCAAGACCAACAGGAGATCCACTCAATGCGCTTCCGTACTCCCGTCGTGCTGCTTGGGCTCGCGCTTCTCGCCGGCGCATGCAGCGACGACAACACCGGCACCAGTCCGAGCACGAACCGGACCTACAACCAGGTTCAGCGCCTCGGCAATCCGCTCGTGAGCGAAGTTCTGCTCGCCAAGCGGAGTCACCCAACCCATGGATCGATCGGTCCCGACCAGGACCTGATGCTGCTCGCGCCGGAGATCTTCAACAACCTGGTCATCGGTTCGCCGACGTCCTTCGCGGGACGCGACACTGCGTACGTGAACGTGCTCGCGAGCGTGCTGCTGCCAGACATGCTCATCGTGCAGACCGACAAGGACCCGGCGACGGCGAGCTGGCTCAACTGGGTCGGTGTCCCTCCCCTCGCCAACGGCTGGGGCGGTCGCCGACTCGATGACGACGTGGTCGACCTGGCCCTGCTCGCGGTCTTCGGCGACCCGTTCGGTCTCGACCCGAGTCACACCACGCCGAGCCTCACGACCGACAACGTGCCGTGCGGCAACTGCGCGGCGGGCCCTGAACCGAACAAGTTCTCGGCGACGTTCCCGTACCTCGCCACTCCGAACTGAGCATGCGCGCGCCCCGGCCACTCGCGAAGTGGCCGGGGTGTTCGCGGCTCGGACCCTACCATGAGGACGATGATGCGAGACGTCAGCTGGCGCGCAACCCAGGCCCTGATCGCCGGACTGCTTTCCTGCACGATGCGATCGGCCCCACCGACGGACATCACGCGTCCGGACGGGGCGGCGATCCGGGACGCCGACATCTCGTTCTACGAAGCTCGCGTCGCCCGCGATCCGTACGGCGCCCGCGACCGCGCCGTCCTCGGGGCCCTCTACCTCGGGCGGGGGCGCGCAAGCGGCAACGAGAACGACTACCGCCGCGCTGAGCGACTCGCCCGCGAGAGCTACCACACCCGCCGCAAGCGGAACGATGCCGCCGCCAGCGTACTCGCCGGTGCGCTCATGGCACAGCACCGCTTCCCGGAGGCTCATGACCTGGTGAACGAGGTGCTCCGCCATGATCCGGGAGAGCCGACCACGCGTGCAACGCTCGGGGAGATCGCTCTGGAACTGGGTCGCTACCGTGAGGCCGACTCGATCTTCACCGGGCTCTCTGTGCTCCGGACATCCGTCAGCGTCGGTCCCCGTTACGCGCGCTGGCTGGAGCTCAGCGGCCACGGCGGCGAGGCGCGAGAACTCATGACGACTCTGCGGAAATCCCTCGAAGGCGGCTATCGGGTGCAGCCCGAGCAGCTCGCCTGGTTCGACCTGCGGCTCGGCGACCTGGCGTTCCGCAATGGCCGGCTCGACCTCGCGGCCGCGTCGTATCGGCGCGGGCTCGCGCTTGCACCGGGGGACCCCCGGCTGCTGACCGGACTCGCTCAGCTCAGCGCCGCGACGGGGGACTGGCGCCAGGCCATCGCGCTCGGCGAGCAATCACTCGGGGCGCTCTTCGATCCGGTCACCCTCGGCCTGCTGGCCGACAGCTACGAGGCGGTGGGTGACGCGGGCAAGGCGGAGGAGTACACCCGCGCCATGGACGTCGCCGTGTCGCATCAGCCGGGCGCCTATCACAGAGGCTGGGCACTCTTCCTCCTGGATCATCACCGGCGCGTGGACGACATGGTCACGCGGGCACTCCGCGAACTGACGACGCGCCGAGACGTCTACGGCTGCGACGTCGCCGCCTGGGCGCTGCACCAGGCCGGGCGGGATCGGGAGGCCATGGCGTGGGCGGACTCCGCGCTTGCACGTGGTACGCGCGACGGGCTGCTCCACTTCCATGCCGGGATGATCGCGCTGGCGCTGGACGACTCGTCCCGCGCCCGGGCCGAGCTGCAGACCGCCCTCGACATCAATCCCCATTTCCATCCCCAGCATGCCGACGAAGCGCGACGCGCCCTTCGCCTGCTGTCCGCGGACTGAGCCTCTCAGCCGGAGTCCCCATGTCGGAGCTGCTCACCTACCTCCAGCTCGGTTTCCATCACGTCGCCTCGCCCGCGGCGCTGGACCACATCCTCTTCCTCCTCGCCCTCGCGGCGGTGTACCGGCCGCGCGACTGGCGGGAGAGTCTCTGGGTTCTGACGGCCTTCACCCTCGGCCACTCGCTGACGCTGGCGCTCGTCGTGACACGGGTGATCGAACTCCCCTCTCGCTGGATCGAGTTCCTGATCCCTGCCACGATCGTCCTGACGTGCGTTGCGAATCTGCAGACCATCAGGGACGGCACCCCGGCGCCGGGGCGGAAGCGCGCCCTGTATGCCGTACTGTTCGGGCTGGTCCACGGGGCGGGCTTTGCCGACTACCTGCGCGCGATGTTCCTGGAGCACATCACCGTGCCACTGCTCGGATTCAATCTCGGTATCGAAGCGGGCCAGATCGTGGTGCTCCTCCTGGCGGCGGGCGCTCTCTGGGGCGCCGACCTGCTGCTCGGGAGCTTCGCGGCGCGCGAGGCCGGCACCGGCTTTCGCCGGCGCGTGGTGGCGGTCTCGCTGGTGGCGGGCATGATCGCAACCGGCATGGCCATGCACCGGCTTCCCTGACCGGAGCACCAATGCTGACATCAAGAACGCTCTGGCTGCTCGCCGGGCTGACGCTGGGCACGCACCCGCTGCACACCACCCACACCGTGCTCGATGACGACGGCCGCGGGCGGGTGACGATCACGATCCGCAGCTTCACCGACGACCTGCGCACCGCCCTCGGCCCGGCCGTCCGCGCCCGCGACGATTCCGCACTCGCCCGCTACATCCGCGACAAGGTGCAGCTGCTCGACCGCGGCGGACGGGTGAGACCGCTCAGATTCGATGCCGCCCGCACCGAAGGCGACATTACCCTGGTCACCCTGCATGCGGACCTGGTGGAGGGACTCCGTGGAACCTCGTTTCAGCAGGCGATGCAGATGGAGCTCTACGGGGACCAGGTCAATGTCGTGCAGTCGCGTTACGCCAATCAGACGGTGAGTCTCCTATTCCTGCCGGGCGACGGACCCCGGAAGCTGCCATGAACCGCTCGGTGTTCTCCCGCGTACCTGAAGGATGGCCACCCGTCCTGCGGCCAGCGCCCAACCTTCGCGGAGCACGAGGCCTCGATGACCGTCACACTCGCGCCACTGCCCCGGGCGATTTGGGAGTCTTGCAGTCGGCTCCCGCGAGGGCTTAGACTCATGCACGCACACCCGCTGCCCGAGCCCTCCCCTCCTGTTCGGAGCATGAATTCCGCATGGCCCATGACTGACGCCACCGCCTCCGGCTCGTCGCGCGATGCGGACCTGCTGCGACGCGTCGCTCAGGGAGACGAGGAGGCGCTTGGCCGCCTGTACGATCGCTTCGGTCCGGTACTGTACGCCGTCGCGTACCGGGTACTCAACGAGAAAGCGGACGCGGAAGAGGTGGTGATGGAGGCGTTTGCCCAGGCGTGGCGCGAGGCGCAGCGCTTCGACGCGAGCCGGGGTTCCGTCGCCGCCTGGCTCACCATGATGACACGGAGCCGGGCACTGGATCTCGCCCGCTCGCAGTCGCGCCGCTCCCGCATCACCGACACCGCCGCGCGGGAAGAACCGGCCACCGCGCCCGCGATGAGCACCGGGTTCCGCAACCCCGGCTCGGCCGTGGAGGACTCGGAGCGGCGCCAGGCCGTTGCCTCGGCACTTGCGGCGCTGTCCCCGCCCCAGCGCGTGGCGATCGAACTGGCATATTACGACGGGTTGTCGCAGTCCGAGATCGCCGAACGCCTGCAGGAGCCGCTCGGCACCATCAAGACACGGATGCGCCTAGGCATGCAGAAGCTGCGTGAGGCACTCACGCCGTACTATTTCGAGGGGGCCGTGTGACGGGCCGGAGCGAGCAGGACCTCAGCGAACTGGCGGCCGCGTACGCGCTCGGCGCACTCGACCCCGAAGAGGCGCGTGCCTTCGAGGCGCTGCTGGCCACGTCGCCGGCCGCGCAGCGGGAAGTCGCCGCATTCCGTGAGGTGAGCGCGCTGCTGGCGCTGGGTGCCCCACAAAGCGGGCCGTCTCCCGACCTGCGTGCGCGGGTGATTGAGGGCGCGACAGGGGACAAGGTGATGCCGATGCGGCCACGGACGCCCTGGCCCCTGTGGGCGGCGCTGGCCGCGAGCCTCGTGGCCGTTACCGGGCTCGCGCTCCAGCAGCGCGGCCTGTCGCGTCGGCTGGCCGAGCGGGATTCGACCATCGCCTCGCTGCAGGACACGCTGGCCGCGCGCGAGAGCATGCTCACCATGCGCGAGGCCGAGCTGAATTCGATTCTCGACCCGAACGTCGTGCTGACCCGGATGGGATCGCCGGGCACACCGCAGCCGGTCGTCCAGCTCTTCTGGAACCGCCAGTCGCACCTGATGCTCGCGCACGCCTTCCGTCTCCCCCCCGCGGGGGCGCAGCGCGCCTATCAGCTCTGGTTCATCCCGAAGCACGGGAAGCCGATCCCCTCGGTGACCTTCAATACCGAACTCGGCGGGCACGGACTGGTTCAGCAGATCCCGGTGCCACAGGGGGTGGACCTCACGGCCGCCGCAATCACCGAGGAGCCTGAAGCAGGCTCCCCGCAACCGACCACCACCCCGATCCTGGTGGCGAGTCTCGGACCGACCGGATCGTGAGACCGTGCCGGACCGCTTTGGCCGCCAGGAGGGCACTTGCCAGGCGCGGCTCGCCGGGCGGGGCTGGCGCGGCCCTCCTCCTCGCGCTCCTGCCCCTGGCCACGCTCGCGCGCGCCGGTGATGCCCAACTCCCTGCGGCGGTCGCCACCGAGCGCGCCGACTTCGCCACCTGGCTGACGAGCGATCCGCTGTCACCCTACGCCGCGATTGCCCTGCAGCCGGTCGGCGAAGGCATCAGCATCGGGTACGAGCCGTCGGACATACCCCTGAGCACGGCGGGCCGGGGCATCGCGAAAGAGGAGCGTGGCACCGTCACGCTGTCCTGGAGTGGCAAGAGCCTTCCGCTGCCGAAAGGCCGGCCGGTACGGCTCGAGAAGTACACCCTCGTCGCGAGCGGGCGCTCCGGCCGGTCGATCGTCTCGGTGTTCGGCGCACTCCGGAACGCGAGTCCCCCGTCCTATTTCCCCTATGCCGGCTCGCTGTCCTTCGTCTCATCACTCGAGCCGCCGGAGCGGCGAGGGAGCTTCGTCATCCTCGGGCTCGACGGCACCGAGACCGACGCGAGGGAGGCCGGCTTCCTGAGAGTTTCCATCGCGGGGAACGCGGCCCGACTGCGGGTGTACCGAGTCGGCGCCGCGGAGGACGAGGAAGCCGAGCTGGTCGTCTTCTTCCGGGACGCCACGAATGGCAAGGGGAGCTATCCCGCCGGACGCTTCGTTTCACTCCTGCCGGAAGGGGCGGGCCGGTATCGTCTGGACTTCAATCGCGCCCGCAACCCGTTCTGCGCCTACAGCGCGGTCTACCCCTGTCCCGCCCCATGGCCGGGCAATCTGGTCACCGCCCCCATCGAGGCGGGCGAGCGCTACCACACCGGCGGGAGTCCCGAGCCGTGATCGCACTCCTCCTGCTGCTGGCGAGCGCTCCCGGGCCCGCGGGCACGTGGCGCGCCGCGCTCGATCTCGCCGGCGGCGAGCTGCGCTTCGGCGTAGTCATCGAAGGCGCGGCACCACGGCTTCGCGGGCGACTCTGCAATGGCGGGCAGTGTCAGCCCTTCACGACGGTCAGCCAGCACGGTGACAGCCTGGTCCTTGGCCTCGATGACTACGCCGCGTCGATCGCAATCGTGCTGCGGGGAGATTCGCTGGTGGGCCGGTATCACAACGTCGGACGGAAGGGGCCGCGCACCATTCCCTTCCGGGCGTCACGCGGCCGCTGGGCGGTGCAGCCAGGGCCAGCCGCGCTGCTCGGCCGCTGGGATGCCTGGTTCCAGAGCGGATTCGACCAGACACCTCGGGTGCTGGTCTTTCAGAATGGACGCAGTGGCCTCGAGGGCACCGTCATCTCCAACTCGGGTGACTACGGGCAGTTTGCCGGCGGGGTGACCGGGGACAGCTTCGCCATCGCGCATTTCGACGGCTCGTTCGTCTACCTCCTGGCCGGCCGCCTCGATGGCGACACGCTCCGAGGCACCTTTCACGCCGGGCTCCGCAGCCAGACGGAGTTCGTTGCAGTGCGGAGCACCGGAAAGCCGCATCTCACCCCGCCAACCGCGGTGACCCGCGCCGACACCAGCGCACCGTTCCAGTTCGGCTTCCCCGATCTCAGCGGGGCGATGGTGCGCGCAACCGACTCCCGTTTCCGCGGCAGGGTGGTGCTGCTCGACATCTTCGGGAGCTGGTGCCCCACCTGTCATGATGCTGCCCCGGCGCTGGTCGAGTTGTACCGGCGCTATCACGCCCGCGGACTCGAGGTCGTGGGGGTGGCGTTCGAGGTGACTGGCGACTCGGCCCAGGATGCTCCGCTCGTCCGCCGCTACCGCGACAAGTTCCGGATTCCCTTCCCGCTCCTCCTCGGCGGCGTGAGCGACGCCGAGGCGGTGAGTGCGGCGCTGCCGCAGCTGGAGGGATTCACGGCGTTTCCAACGACGGTGTTCGTCGGACGGGACGGACGGGTACGGCGGATCCACGCGGGATTCTACGGGCCTGCCACCGGAGGCCAGCAGGCTGCTCTCGTGGCGGAGTTCAGGCAGGAGATCGAGAAACTGTTAGGCGAACCCGTGCCCTAGGGCGCGGGAGTCCGGCTGACCAGCGACGGCATCGCGGCGTCGCGGTCGACCTTGAGGCCGATCCACTCGCCGCGAAGGGCGTGCGTAGGCACCCCACACAGGATCCAGTACCAGCCGGCCTGATCCGCAACGAATGTCGTTACATCGCGCTGTCCGGGCTTGAGCCCCGCCGTCACCGCGCGGCTCATCGCATTGTCGAGCGCCGGGCGCCCCCCTTCCATTGGAAGCTTCTCCCGCTCCGCCATCACGACCAGACTGTGATTCTGGGCGCTGTCCCGGTTCACCCAGGTCCACGTCACGGTCCAATTGAGGGGCACCACGACCTGGACACCGCCGTGGTGATTGCCGCTCAGCGTCGCGATCCCCTCCGGGCCACCGGGGGCAGCCTCGAGGGTCAGCGCCAGCGTCCTTCCAGCGGAATCGACCGCCATCCAGGCCGGCAACTGGGCCGCAAGCATTGCGGGACGGCCACAGACAGCGAACACCATCAGGGCGACAAAGTGACGCATACGGAAACTCACGTGGTGTTCCTCGCGGCAAACGGCGTTGGCATTTTTCCCATTCCGACGATAATGTAAGCCGTCTTCATACCCAACCCCGTCTACCATAGGAGTGTGCCGATGGCCGGTCTCCTCGACCGCGAACGGATCGTCGCCGGGCCCGGATTCAACCGGTGGCTGGTCCCTCCGGCCGCGCTCGCGATCCACCTGTCCATCGGCATGGCCTACGGCCTCAGCGTCTTCTGGAAACCGCTCGCTCAGGCCATCGGCATCACGAAGCCCGCGGAGGGCGACTGGACCATCCCCCAGGTCACCCTGACCTTCGCGCTGGGCATCTTCTTCCTCGGAAGCTCCGCGGCGGTGTTCGGCCGCTGGCTCGAACGGGTCGGCCCCCGGCGCGCCGGGGTGTTCGCGGCAGTGTGCTGGGGCGGCGGATTCCTCGTCGCCGCGCTCGGGGTCAAGCTGCACGTGCTACCCCTGCTCTGGCTCGGCCTCGGTGTGATCGGCGGCTGCGGTCTCGGGCTGGGCTACATCTCGCCCGTGTCGACGCTCATCAAGTGGTTTCCCGATCGGCGCGGGCTTGCCACGGGCATGGCGATCATGGGCTTCGGCGGCGGTGCGATGATCGGTGCGCCCCTCGCGGACATCCTGATGAAACACTTTGCCTCACCGACCTCGGTCGGAGTGGCGGAGACCTTCACGGTGCTGGGGCTGGGCTATTTCGTGGCGATGCTCTGCGGTGCCTTCGGCTACCGGGTGCCGCCGCCCGACTGGAAGCCGGCGGGGTGGACCCCGCCAGCGACGGCCAAGGCCGCACAGACCACGCGGCATGTGCACGTGGATGTCGCCTGGAAGACGCCCCAGTTCTGGCTGCTCTGGGGGGTGCTCTGCCTCAACGTGACCGCGGGCATCGGGGTGCTGAGTCTCGCGAGCCCGATGATTCAGGAGATCTTCGGCGGGAGACTCATCGGGGTGAGCGGAGAGCTGTCGACCCTGTCCGCCGACCAGAAGGCCCAGATCGCCACGATCGGCGCGGCGTTCGCGGCGCTGCTCAGCTTCTTCAACATCATGGGCCGGTTCTTCTGGGCCTCGGCCTCCGACTACATCGGCCGCAAGGCGACCTACGCGATCTTCTTCCTGCTCGGCGGGGTGCTCTATGCCGCGGTGCCGGGGGCGGGCAAGGCGGGCAGTGTGGCGCTCTTCGCCGCGATCTTCTGTCTGATTCTGACCATGTACGGCGGGGGCTTCGCCACCATTCCGGCGTACCTTGCCGACCTGTTCGGCACCCAGTTCGTCGGCGCGATCCACGGCCGGCTGCTCACGGCGTGGTCTGCGGCCGGCCTCCTCGGTCCGGCGATCGTCAGCTACATCCGCCAGTGGCAGCTGGCCCGCGGCACGGCGCCGGCCGAGGTCTACAACCTGACGATGTACGTCCTGACCGGTCTCCTCGTCGGCGGGTTCATCTGCAACCTGCTGGTGCGTCCGGTCGCGGAGCACCACTTCATGAGCGATGACGAACTCGCCGCCGCGCAGCGGCGCGGCCACTGACCCCGTCCCGGGAGCTCTCCGATGAACGAACCGTCCGCCTCGAAGCCGGTACCGGGCCAGTGGCCCCTCGTGATCGGCGCCTGGCTGCTCGTCGGCGTCCCGCTGGCCTGGGGCGTCTTCCAGACCATCAAGAAGGCCTCGCTGCTCTTCAAGTAATTCGCACTTGACGGGAACTCCGTGGGCCAGATATTGGTATCATATTGAGTCATTCAATTTTGTCTGACACAACGGTGGGCGGTCTCCCCCTGGCCACGGGGAGACCGTCAGCGGCTGTGCGATCCCAGACCCATACGCGCCCCCCCACAGGCGCTGCTGGTTGCTGTTCCTCTCTTTCGTCCCTCACAATCGGAGATCGTCCTCATGCGTAGCAGTGCGCGTTGGGGTCTGTCGCTTGTGCTGCTCGGGGTAGGTACCACTACTCTGGCGGCGCAGACGAACTGGACCACGTACGGCGGCAACGACTGGAATCAGCGGTATTCCACGCTGGCGCAGATCAACACGACCAACGTCCGCAGCCTGGTCCCGCGGATGGTCTTCCAGACCGGCATCAGCCGGCTCGGCAGCTTCGAGAACACGCCGGTGGTCGTCGACAACATGATGTATGTCACCACCCCGTACAACACGGCGATCGGGTACGACCTGAGCACCGGCAAGCAGGTGTGGCGCTACGAGCACAAGCTCGGCACCAGCATCTACTGCTGCGGCCCGAACAACCGGGGCGTCGCAGTGCATGGCCCCCACGTCTACATGGGCACGCTCGACGCGCGTCTGGTGGCGATGGACCGCATGACGGGCGAAGTGGCCTGGGACATCGAAGTCGCCGACCCGGCCTACGGCTACAGCATCACCCACGCGCCGCTGGTGATCGGCGACATGGTGATCGTGGGCGTCTCGGGTGGCGAGTACGGCATCCGCGGGCACGTGACCGCGTACAACGCGATGACCGGTGAGCAGATGTGGCGCTGGTACTCGATCCCTGCGCCGAAGGGCGACCCGACCTTCGACGCCGTGGCGCCGAACGGCTGGTGGGGCACCTGGCCGACCCACACCGCGGATGGTGCGGACCTGCACCGGAATGTGGGCGCGGAGAAGGCCGACAGCGCCAAGTATGCCGACGCGTGGACCCGCGGCGGCGGCGGCGTGTGGATGACGCCCGCCTACGACAAGGCGCTCAACCTGATCTACGTCGCGGTCGGCAATCCGTCGCCGGACCTCGACGGTGGCGTCCGCCCGGGCGACAACCTGTACACCGACTGCGTCGTCGCCATCGACGCGACGACCGGTAAGACCAAGTGGTACTACCAGACCGTGCCGCACGACGTGTGGGACCTGGATGCGGTCTCGCCGCCGGTGGTGACGACGCTGGCCGGCCGCAAGGTCGTGGTGCATGCCGGCAAGACGGCGTGGGTGTACGTGCTCGACGCGGCCACCGGCAAGCTGGTCCGCCGCACCGAGAACTTCACCCCGCAGGAGAACATGTTCGCCCTGCCGAGCGCGGCGGGCACCCGCATGCTGCCGGGCGCCAACGGTGGCGCGGAGTGGTCGCCGATCGCCATCGATCCGCGGCTCAACTACGCCTTCGTCGCAGGCCTGCATCAGCCGATGAACTACATCACCCACAACGCCCCGTGGGAGAAGGGCCGTCTCTGGCTCGGCTCCGCCTTCGTGGCGATCGCGGGTGAGGAGCAGTGGGGCACCTACACCGCCATCAACCTCGCCACCGGCAAGGTCGTCTGGCAGAACAAGGTGCCGCAGCCGATGATGGGTGGCGCCCTGGCCACCGCCGGCGGCCTGACCTTCACCGGCGAAGGCAATGGCAAGTTCAACGCCTTCGACTCCCGCAGCGGCAAGCTGCTCTGGCAGTTCCAGGCCGGCGCCGGCTGCAACAGCGCCCCGATGAGCTTCAGCTACAAGGGTGAGCAGATGGTCGCGGTCGCCTGTGGCGGCAACTTCCAGCTGAACTACCCGCTCGGTAACGCGGTGATGGTGTTCGGCCTGCCGAAGCCCTTCACGACCGCGATGGCGCACTAGGCAGTCGCGGCAAGTTCGCAGTAGGTTTGGAGCGGGGGCGTCCCATCGGGCGCTCCCGCTCTTTGTCTGCCCTCGGAGGATGTGGATGTCCCTCATGCGCTCGACCCTGACCCTCACCGTCAGCCTCACCCTCGCGTTGACGGCACCGGTCTTCGCCCAGGCCGCCTCCGCGGACGGCCGAAGCGCCCCCGATTCGACCTGGCTGCGGTGGAATCCCACGACCCGGACCACCAGCTTCAAGCTGATCGCAGGCATCCCGGGGCATGCCAAGAGTCCGTTCAACTTCAACGGCTACACCGACGGGGATCTGACCCTGGTCGTGCCGGAGAACAGCACCCTCGTCCTCAACTTTGTCAACGAGGATGGCACGCCCCATAGCGCCCAGGTCATCGCGGACGCCAAGCCGATTCCCAACATGGCGCTCAACGACGCTGCCATCCCCCGTGCCTACACCAAGGCGGTGAGCGAAGGGATCGCGCAGTTCGGCACCGACAACATGCGCTTCAAGGCGGCGCCGGCGGGGAGCTACCTCATCTTCTGCGGCGTCCCGGGGCATGGGCTCTCGGGGATGTGGATCCGGCTCAAGGTGAGCGCGGATGCCACCCTGCCGGAGATGCTCGAAACGCCTACCGGCAAGTAGGTAGGCGCCATTCCCCCGTCCAGCCAGCGGTCTCCCGGTGCATAATGATGCACCAGAATCCCGAGTAGAATCATGGCATTTAAATGGCATTGGGTTGCGGTGGCGGCTGGGATCGGTACATTAGTGGCGCCATCGTACACTATTGCGCCGGACTGGCTTGAGTTCGACGGCCGTGGATGGGGTCGTCTCTCCCCTGAAGCGAAGCAGGCCTACCTGGCGGGATTCCTGGCCGGCAGTGCAACGGCTCAGGCCCTCGACGCCGGGACCGCGGACTCCGCTGGGCTGCGTCGGACAATCGACAGTCTGGGTCGTACGGGGTTTCGGTTCCCCTTCAGCCCCTCGGTCTACGGGGCACGCGTGGAGGACTATTACTGGTATGAAAACCAACGTCCCCTACCCGTTTGGTTCGTCCTCTGGGAGGTGAACAACCGGCTCCACCCGCCGCCCTCCGGGCAGCGGTGAAGCACAGTCCAAAGGCGTTGTCAGTACCGCAGGTGCAGGCAGGAAGTCGTTCTGAATCGTGCAGTATCAGTCCTCTTCTAGTCAGGAGAAGCACCGATGAAGCGTAGCGCTCTGTTGTTCGGAGCCCTCATGCTCGGCGCGGCCTCGGCCGCGAATGCGCAGGGGCTGTCCATGCAGATGAGCAATGGTTGGAATTTCTCGTTCGCCGGCAACGTCAATATCTTCGCCCAGTATCAGTCCCAGAGCGCGGGCAACGCCACGGCCTCCCCGGGCCAGCTGGTCGGCGGCGCCAAGGCGCAGGGCTTCTACTACGGCACCGGCCTCCTCCCGGCCTTTGCCACCTTCTCGGCGACGGGCAAGGAAGGGAACACCGATCTCGGCGTGCACTTCGGCTTCGCGCCGCAGGTTCAGTGCGGCGGCGGGAACCACGACTGCTTCGGCGCCCAGATCGACATGCGTCAGGTCTTCCTGACTGTCGGCGGGACCTGGGGCACCATCACCGCTGGTAAGGAGCTCGGCCTCTATCAGCGCGGCAACATCCTCTCCGACCAGACCCTCTTCGGCGTCGGCGGCGGCGGGATCGCCCCGAGCGGCACGACCCTGGGCCGCATCGGCTATGGCTACATCTATCCGAACTTCATCGCCCAGATGACGTACACCACTCCGGCCGGCCGTCCGGGCTCGCTGTCCATCGGCCTGATGGATCCGAGCACCTTTGGCCCGTACTCCACGCACAACACCCCGCGTGTCGAGGCCGAGGGCAGCTACACCAGCGGCAACCTGAAGGTCTTCGCGAGCGGCGCCATCCAGAACAGCAAGACCGCCCCGTCGGGCGGCACCAGCAAGACCGCCGTTGGCGGCGCTGGCGGCGTCACCTACAAGACCGGCACCTTCTCGATCCACGGCTCCGGCTACTTCGGCAAGGGTCTCGGCACCACGCTGATGTTCAGCGGACTCTCGGCGGACGGCGCGGGCGATCTGACCACCTCCTACGGCTACTTCGGCCAGATCACCTTCACCCCGGCCGGCAGCAAGGCCACCATCGCCGGTTCCTATGGCTCGAGCTTCCTGAAGGACAAGGGCAAGACCTTCAAGACCGAGAACAGCCTCATCTCCGGCGGCGTCTACTACCAGGCCACCAAGTCCCTCAAGGTCGTTGGCGAGGGTGACTATGCCTGGTCGAAGGACAAGCAGGGCAGCGGCAAGAACAAGACCTTCACGGGCGCCTTCGGCCTGATGCTGTTCTACTAAGCATCACACCGCAGGATCGAGGCGGGCTTGCCCCGTCTCGAAGCAGCGGCCTCCCTGTCATCAGGGGGGCCGCTTGCTTTGCGGACCAACCCTCCTGCCGGGCCTTGCGCGAAGGCTGTAGATTGCCCGGCAACTTTCCCCGATCCTGAGGTCTGTGAATGATGCGCCGAGCTTCGTTTCTCCTGCTCCTCGCCATGCTGTCCGGCTGCGCCAGCACCTTCTACTCGGCCACGAAAGGTGCCTCGACGAAATCGCCGGACGACACCTTCACCTGCTTCCAGGATCAGCTCGGGAAACTCGGGTACAAGCGGAAGAACTACGATTCGGGAGAGCGCTGGTTCGTTGGCCAGAAGACCGATCCCACCGCACGACTTGCCGACGTCCGATTCCGCCAGCGGGTCGATCGTCTCGACATCCGGGTCCGGCCGGATGCGAACGGCAATTCCAGCGTAGAGATGAAAGCGCAGAGCTTCAATCAGTTCGACAACCAGCAGGGCCTCTCCGAAGATGAGATCTCGGCGTCCACCCAGGTGAAGCAGGATGCCCAGACCGTCATGGCAGCCTGCGGGCAGTAGCCCAGCCTCCGGCAACACAGGCGCCACCGCATCGTCCAAGACAACAGCCGGCCGCCCCACCTCGTGGGGCGGCCGGCTGTTCTGGCACTCGGATCCTGCGGCAGCGACTAGAGCCGGAAGTTGACGCCCCCGCCGAACTCGATCCGGTCCGCATCCCCGATCACGACCCGGATCTGACCGAAGGGAATCATGCTGGGCGAGACGGTCTTGAACTCCCAGCCGCTCAGCAGCGAGAGACCGAGATCGGTGCTGGAGGCGGAGACGCCCGAGACACTGACACTCGAGTGCGAGATGTCGAGCCCGCCGCCGGCGTACAGACCCGAATCCTTGATATTGAGCTTGGGCCAGTAGCGCACCTGGCCGCCGACACTCCAGAGATGGAGATGATTGCCGGGAAAGTAGAACTGGAAGGTCGGGTAGATATCGAGCCGGTTCATGATCGGATAGGCGAGCTGACCACCGATGAAGAACTTGGAGTGGTTGGAGCCGTAACCGATCTGGGGGCCGGCGACCGGGCGATTGCCCTGCGCAAAGGTCGCCGAGCGCTGCTGGGCCGAGGCGGCGGTCGTCAGGGCCAGGGCGGCGAACGCGGCGAGGAGTGAAGCACGACGGGGGACGGACATGGACTTTCTCTCGTTGATAGGTGAGTAACGGCACGACGGGTCGAAGACTTCTCGTAGTGTACGCAGGACCCCCTCACAATGTCTCAGTCCCGGTCGAATGGAAAGGCTCCGGGAATCGGTCAGCTCTTCCGATATCCAGAGTAGTCCGAAGGGCGGATGTGTTCAACCACTTGGTTGAAAACTTCCTGATTCCCTATGGCCCGACATGGCCCCCGGCACTAGCTTGCCTCCGCACCTGCTACACGAATCTTCATGGAGCCCGGCATGGCAGCACCGCTCGTCCAGCTCACCCTTGGTACTCCGGCCCCGCCAGCCCAGACGGTTCCGGCCCCGTTGCCGCTGGTCCGCAAACCCTCCTGGCTCAAGGTGAAGGCGCCCGGAGGGGACAATTACATCCGGATCAAGGGGATGATGCGCGAGCTGGGCCTCCACACGGTGTGTGAAGAGGCGCGCTGCCCTAACATCGGGGAATGCTGGGAGCACAAGGCCGCGACCTTCATGATCCTGGGCGACGTCTGCACCCGGAACTGCGCCTACTGTGCTGTTGCCCATGGCACCCCTGCCCCGTTTGACCCCATCGAGCCGGTCCGCCTGGCGGAAGCGGTCGAGCGGATGGGGCTGGAGCATGTAGTGATCACCTCGGTGGATCGCGACGATCTGCCCAATGGTGGTGCCGAGGCCTTTGCGGGCTGCGTCACCGAGATCCGGGCCCGGCTGCCGGAGTCGACCGTCGAGGTCCTGATCCCCGACTTCAAGGGATCGGAGCGCGCGCTTCAGATCGTTCTCGACTCGCGGCCTGCAATTCTCAACCACAACCTCGAGACCTGCGAACGCCTCTACCGGCTGGCCCGGCCGGGCGGCCGGTACGACCGCGCGCTCCAGCTCCTCGCGAACGCGCGTCGCATGCGGCCCGATGGCCTGACCAAGTCGGGGATCATTCTCGGAATGGGAGAAGAGTGGGATGAGGTCGTGACTTGCATGCGCGACCTTCGCCGGAGCGACGTGAACATCCTCACCCTCGGCCAGTACCTGCGCCCGACGGAGAGTCATCTTCCGATCGCGCGATACTACACGCCGGACGAGTTCGCGGAACTGGAACGCATCGGCATGCGCCTGGGCTTTACGCATGTCCAGGCGAGTCCGCTCACCCGCTCGAGCTATCACGCCTGGGAGCAGGCAAGAGCGGCGCAGGCCTAGCGCGACGGACTCCGGAGGGCCTCGCCCGACGGATTCCGGCAGCATGGACCGAACGAGATCCCTCGCATCGCTCGGACAGACGGCACGGGCAAAGGAACCGAATGGCAACGCCGAGATCATCACGAAAGGCCGACACCAAGCTGGCCGAGAAGTATCGCTTCTACCTGCGGCAGATGCTGCTGATCCGCCGCTTCGAAGAGAAGGCGGGCGAGGCCTACAGCCTCGGCAAGATCGGCGGCTTCTGCCATCTCTACATCGGGCAGGAGGCGGTGGGGGTGGGATGTCTCTCCCAGCTCCGTCCCGACGACTACCTGACGACGACCTACCGCGACCACGGTCAGGCGCTCGCGAGGGGCATGTCGGCCCGCGCGGTGATGGCGGAACTCTTCGGCAAGTCGACTGGCTGCTCCAAGGGCAAGGGCGGGTCGATGCACCTTTTCGACACCTCCCTTGGCTTTCTGGGCGGGCACGGGATCGTCGGCGGACACATTCCGCTCACGACCGGCATCGGCTTCGCGATCAAGTACCGGCAGCAGGACCAGGTCTCGGTCTGCTTCTTCGGAGAGGCCGCGGTCAACAACGGCGCCTTCCACGAGGCGCTCAACATGGCCGGCATCTGGAAGCTGCCCTGCATCTTCATCTGCGAGAACAACCGCTACGGCATGGGCACGGCGCTCGATCGGGCGACGTCCACCTGGAACATCTCCGAGCGGGCATCCTCCTACGACATGGCGCGTGAGGTCGTCGATGGCCAGGACCTCGCCGAGGTGATGGCTGCCATGGACCGTGCGGTGGTGCGCGCCCGGCGGCCCGCCCAGCCGACGCTGCTGGAGATCCGGACCTATCGCTTCGTCGGGCACTCGATGTCGGACCCGATCCACGGGCACTACCGCACCAAGGAGGAGGTCGAGGCGCACCGGAAGCGGGACCCGATCATCATCTGGAGCGAGCGGCTCAAGGCCGAAGGACTGATCGACGACGCTGGAATCGAGAAGCTCGACACCGAGGTGAAAGCGGAGGTTCAGGACGCCTACGACTTCGCCGACCAGAGCCCGGACCCCGAGCCGGAAGAGCTGTACACCGACGTGTACGCGCCCGAGAAGGAGTCCGTCTGATGCCCGTCATGACCTATCGCGACGCCCTGAATGCGGCCCTGCGCGAAGAGATGGCCCGGGACCCCGACGTCTTCCTCATGGGTGAGGAGGTCGGTGTCTACCAGGGCGCGTACAAGGTGAGCCGCGGCCTGCTGGAGGAGTTCGGCCCCAACCGCATCGTGGACACACCGATCACCGAGCTCGGGTTTGCGGGCGTCGGCGTCGGCGCGGCGATGGTCGGGCTCCGCCCGATCATCGAGTTCATGACCTGGAACTTCGCGCTGCTCGCGATCGACCAGATCATCAACACCGCGGCGAAGATCCGGTACATGTCGGGCGGCCAGGTCGGCTGCCCGATCGTCTTCCGCGGTCCCGCCGGCGCGGCGCTGCAGCTCGGCGCGCAGCACTCGCAGTGCTTCGAGGCGATGTATGCGCACATCCCCGGGCTCAAGGTCGTCATGCCGGCGACTCCGGCTGACGCCAAGGGCCTGCTGAAGAGCGCCATCCGCGACGACAATCCGGTGGTGTTCATGGAGGGCGAGATGCTCTACAACACCAAGGGCGACGTGCCCGAGGGCGAGCATGTCGTTCCGCTCGGCAAGGCCGAGGTGAAGCGCGCCGGCGAGCATGTGAGCCTGATCTGCTACTCCAAGACGGTAGCCTCCTGTCTCAAGGCCGCCGAGCAGCTCGAGGCGGAGGGGATCTCGGCGGAGGTACTCGATCTCAGAACCATCCGGCCGCTCGATCTCGAGGCACTCTTCACCTCGGTGGCGAAGACTCATCGGGCCGTGGTCGCGGAGGAAGGGTGGTACTTCGCCGGTGCGGGCGCGCAGGTGGTCGACGAACTGCAGCAGGGCATCTTCGATGAACTCGATGCGCCGATCCTGCGGGTTACCGGGGCGGACGTGCCGATGCCGTACAACAAGTACCTGGAGAAGGCCGCGAAGACCTCACCGGAGCGCATCGTCGCCGCCGCCAAGAAGGTGCTGTACCTCGCATAGTAGAGTGAATCCCGGGGCGCCCCTCATCCCCGGGATGACCGTGAACCAGGAAGTCCAATGGCAACCAAGGTACTGATGGAGGCGCTCTCTCCGACGATGGAGGAGGGTCGCCTGGTCGAGTGGAAGAAGCAGGAAGGCGATGCGGTCGCGGCGGGAGAGGTGCTGGCCGAGGTCGAGACCGACAAGGCCGTCATGGACCTGACCGCGCGCGCGGCTGGCGTGCTCCTCAAACAGGCGATCGCCGCCGGCACCACCGTTCCCGTCGGGCAGGTCGTCGGCGTCATCGGCGCCAAGGGCGAGGACATCGCGGCGCTGCTGGGCGGTGGAGCCCCGAAGGCCGCCACTCCGGTCGCCGCACCGGTCGCCCCGCCTGTTGCGAAGGCCGGTGCCGCTGCCCCGGCCCGTCCCGCAGCTCCGATCGCGGCTCCTCCCGCACCGGCCCCCGCTGCGCCTGCTGGTGACGGTCGGGTGAAGGCCTCCCCGCTCGCACGGAAGGTCGCCGCGGAGAAGGGGGTCGACCTCGCCCGGCTGCAGGGGTCCGGTCCGGAAGGACGGATCGTGGTCCGGGATGTCGAGGGTGCTGGAGCGATGGCGGCGATCCCGGCCGCAGCGACGGCCTCCGCCGCGCCGGGTGCGCTTACGGGCTTCAGCGACACTCCGCTCTCCCAGCTCCGGAAGACCATCGCGAAGCGGCTCACCCAGTCGATCGGTCCGATCCCGACGTTCTACCTGACGGCGGAAGTGGACATGGAGCGGGTGGCCGAGGCGCGCGAAGCGCTGAATGCACGGGCGGAAGCGGAGAAGAAGCCGAAGGTGAGCTTCAACGACATCGTGATCAAGGCGACAGCGCTGGCACTGAAGCAGCACCCGGCCTGCAACGCCTGGTGGCAGGAGGATCGGATCCGCTACTGGCACGACGTGCACATCAGCATGGCGGTCGCGATCGAGGACGGCCTGATCACACCGGTCATCCGCCATGCGGACCGGAAGTCGCTGCGCGAGATCGGGGCGGAGTCGAAGGAGCTGGCGGGCCGGGCCCGTGAGCGACGGCTTGCCCCGGAGGAATACACTGGCGGGACGTTCTCGGTCTCGAATCTCGGTATGTTCGAGATCGATCAGTTCACCGCCGTGATCAATCCGCCGGAGGCGGGCATCCTGGCAATCGGCAGCATCGTGGCGAAGCCGGTAGCCGAGGGAGACCAGGTGGTGGTACGTCGCCGGATGCGGGTCACGATGTCCTGCGACCATCGGGTGATCGACGGGGCGACGGGTGCCGCGTTCCTGAAGACTCTCAAGCAGATGCTGGAGAATCCGCTGGCGCTGGTGTGGTAGGACGAAACGTGAACCGAGACGAACGGGTGGAAACGCGGCCGCCGGTCATGTCAGTGACGGCGCCCTTCCCACTCTCGATACCCAACCCCTGTACCTGAGGTTCCTGTGGCGACCTTCGACGTGATCATCCTGGGTGGTGGCCCCGCCGGTTATGTCTGCGCGATTCGCGCGGCGCAGCTTGGCCTGTCGACGGCCGTGGTCGAGAAGGAGAAACTCGGCGGCGTCTGCGTCAACATCGGCTGCATCCCGACCAAGGCACTGCTCCACAGTTCGCGGGTCGCGAACATCGTCGCGTACGAGGCGAAGGATCTCGGCGTGGACGTCGGGACGGTCAAGCTCGACTACGGCGTCGCGATGAAGCGTTCCCGGAAAGTGGCCGAGCAGAACTCGAAGGGCGTCGAGTTCCTGATGAAGAAGCACAAGGTCACCGTGATCAAGGGCGAAGGCTCCCTGGTGCCGGGCCGGAAGATCAAGGTGGGCGCCGAGGTGCACGAGGCCAGGAAGGCGGTCGTGATCGCCACCGGCTCACGCGTGAAGGGGATCCCGCAGATTGGCCTCGAGATCAACAAGACCACGGTGATCAGCTCGGACGAGGCGCTCTTCCTCGAGAAGGCGCCGGCCAGCATCGCGATCATCGGCGCCGGCGCCGTCGGCTGCGAGTTCGCCGACATCTTCAATTCGTTCGGCTCCAAGGTGACGCTGATCGAAGCGTTGCCCCGGATCCTGCCGATCGAGGATGCGGAGTCCTCCGATGCGGTCGCGAAGAGCTACAAGAAGCGCGGCATCGACGTGCACGCGGGCGCGAAGGTGACCCAGGCGGATGTCGGCAAGGACAAGGTGGTGCTGACGCTCGAGGTCGGCGGCAAGCCGCAGCCGGTCGAGGCGGAGAAGGTGCTGATGGCCGCGGGACGCGGGGTCAACACGGAGAACATGGGCTTCAAGGAAGCGGGCGTGCAGTTGACCGAGCGGGGATGGGTGAAGGTCAACCTTGCGACCCTCGAGACCACAGCACCCGGCATCTACTGCATCGGGGATGTCGCCGGTCCCCCGATGCTGGCCCACAAGGGGAGCCGCGAGGGCGTGTTCGTCGCCGAGCTCATCGCGGGCCACAAGCCGCACCCGATCCGCTACGACAACATCCCGTCGGTGACGTACTGTCACCCCGAGGTCGCCAGCATCGGCCTCACCGAGGAGCAGTGCAAGGAGAAGAAGCTCGACTTCCAGGTCGGCCGCTTCCCCTTCAGCGCCAACGGGCGGGCTCGCGCGACCAATGAGACCGAAGGGTTCGTGAAGATCATCCGCGACAAGAAGTACGGGGAGATCCTCGGCGCGCACATCGTGGGCGGCCACGCCTCCGAGATGATTCACGAGCTGGCGGTCGCCCGGGAGAACGAGTACACCGTCGAGGAGATCGACCTCACGGTGCACGCCCACCCCACCCTGTCGGAGGCGATCGCCGAGGCGGCGCTCGATTCGATGGGACGGGTCATGCATATCTAAGTTCCGAGTTCCGGGTTCGGAGTGCTTTGTGCGCAGACTCAAGGAAACTACGGGCAGGACTCGGTACTTAGAACTTCAACACTCATGACTGAACGCTCCGTTTCACCTGAGCTTTCGCCCACCGGCGAAGTCGCCGCGCCCGATCATGTGGGCGTGGCCATCCGGGCGATGGGGTTCGGGGTGCTGTTCGGGCTGGCGGTAACGGCGGCCCTGCTCTGGGTTGTGCGCACGGTGCAGCTCTCGACGCCCCAGCCGGCGGATGCGAAGCCCAGCGAGGCCATCGTCAACCTGCTGCTGCTCGCCTGGCTCGGCGGCGCGGCCCTGGCCACGGCGGCAGGCTTCTCCCTGATGCGGCCGCTGACCTCGCTCTACCGGCGCGGCGGCCTCTCGATCGTCGCGGGCTTCGCCACCCTCGTCGTCTCCTTCATCACGCAGCCGATCGACGCGATGTTCGGCCGCGCCGGGCTGGTCGGGCTCACGGCGATCGCGACGGCGCTCGCGCTCCTCCTCGCCCGATCGATCGCCCGTCGGCGCGCATGACGGCGCCGCTCGCCGTCGCCGAGCTGGGCCGCGTTCCCTACCGCGACGCGCACGTGATGCAGCGGGCGATCGCCGACCGTCGCATCGGTGGCGCGCTCGACCGCGACGTCCTCCTCCTCCTCGAACACGAGCCGACGGTCACGCTGGGGCGCGGCACGAAGGCGACCAGTCTCCCGCTCTCGCCCGAGGCGCTCGCCGCGCGCGGCCTCACCGTAGTAGAAGTCGAGCGGGGCGGTGATGTCACCTGGCACGGTCCGGGACAGCTCGTCGGCTACCCGATCCTCGACCTGCAGCAGCTCCGGCCCGACCTCCACTGGTACCTCCGGCAGGTGGAGGAGGTGCTCATCGTGGCGCTGGCAACGCTCGGAATCTCCGCGGAGCGGAATCCGGGGCTCACGGGGGTGTGGACCGGGGGCCGCAAGATCGCGAGCATCGGGATCCATGTCCGGCACTGGGTGACCTCGCATGGGTTCGCGCTCAACGTGTCCAACGACCTCCTGGACTTCGGTCTGATCGTGCCCTGCGGCATTAGCGGTGTCGAGATGACCACGGTCGCACGGGAACGTGGCGTGACCCTGAGCCCGGCCGCCACCCAGGAACTTTCGAGGGAAACCGTCGCGGCCATCACTGCCAGCATGGGCACCGTCTTCGGCCGGAGCCCGGTGCCCGCCACCCTGGACGAACTCCTCCCCGAGGGAACCGCCCGCCCCGCCCCAGCGTACTAGTGGCAGCCCGGTTCCTCACCGGCCTCTCCCCTCGGAGCAACGCATGACTGGCAGAATCGACGTCCGCACCACCGACCGGGAGCGCCTCCCGCCCGGACAGATCATCACCCAGAAGTGGCCGGTGCTCCATTACGGCACGGTGCCATCAGTGGACCGGAAGAGCTGGCGGTTCAGCGTGACCGGCGCGGTCGAGCAGCCCTTCGAGCTGACCTGGGACCAGCTGCAGCTGTTCCCGCGCCAGGAGACGCTCTGCGACATTCACTGCGTCACCCGGTGGAGCCGGTACGACAATCTGTTCGAGGGGATTCCCGTCTCTGCGATCATCGAGCAGGCGAAGCCGCTGCCGGGAGCCCAGTTCGTCCTGATCCATGCCGAGCATGGGTTCACGACCAATCTGCCGATCGCCGATCTGCTCCTCCCGGCGAACATCCTGGCCCTCCGCCACAACGGGCAGGATCTCGATCCCGAGCATGGCGGCCCGGTGCGGCTGGTGGTCCCGCATCTCTATTTCTGGAAGAGCGCCAAGTGGATCCGTGGATTCGAATTCCTCGAGGAGGACTACCCGGGATTCTGGGAACAGAACGGGTACCACATGCGGGGAGAGCCCTGGGCCGAGGAGCGCTACGGTCGGCCGGACCCGGCTCGGATGCGGCGGGGCCCCCGGAAATAGAGTCGCGCCAAGTTGTCAACCGGCGGCGGTATCCGGGCTCCCGGGACCGCCATTGCGTTTCGATGTTGGTGGGGGCATTCTGTCTATCCTATGACTGCTCCGACCGAGCGCCGCCCTCCTGAGGCGCAGGCCGACCAACTGGTCCACGACATCCTCAAAGCGGCCCACGGCTGGGCGCGCGAAGCGCCGGCTGCGGTGCAGCCGGCGGTGCGTGCCGTGTGCATCCGCCTGGGCGAGATGGTCGCCGACCAGCGGAACTTCTTTGCGCCGCTGCCGGAGCCGCAGGAGGCGGAGCGGGGGCAGGTGCTGGCGCTGGTCGCCAAGCGGCTGACCGTTGCGGCAGCAGCCGAAGGGCTGGAGCCCCAGCTGGCGGCGCTCACCGAGCTCGAGCTCAAGTCCACCTCATCCTGGGCACTCGTCCCCGCCGCCCAGGGCGAGTGGGTCTCGACGGCGGTGCAGTTCCTGGAGAGCTGCGCCCGCGATGTCCCGGCCGATCAGCGTCCCGACCCCTACTGGGCGGACGACGTGGTCGCCGGGGTCATCGCCTCCGTCCGCGCGGTGCTCGGCATCGACGAACTCCACGCCCGGACCGAGACCCAGTATCCCGGCGGCCGCCGTACCGGAGAACACCCCATCGCCCAGCAAGAGGACGAGGAGCAGTAGCCCGCGTCTGCGCGGATCGCGCGGGAGACCAAGCAAAGAACCCTCCGGCGCATCGCACCGGAGGGTTCGTCGTTTCTGGCCTGCCGACTCGGAGCTGGCCTCAGGCCCTGCCCGTCTCCGCGAAGCGCTCCATGAACCGGCCGAAGACGTTGATCCCTTCCCAGAGCTGGTGCAGGTCGAGCTTCTCGTTGGGAGAGTGCAGGCCATCGTCCGGGAGCCCGATCCCCGTGAGGAGCACCGGTGCCCCCATGGTGCCGAGTCGCGGGATGATCGGGATCGAACCGCCGGCGCGGACCCGAACGGCGGGCTTCCCCGCGATCTCCTTGAAGGCGGCGTCGAGGACCGCGAAGGCCGGATGCGAGGTATCCACCTGCACCGGGTCGCCGCCGTGGAGAATCTTCACGCTGGACTCGGCGTACTTCGGAGTCGCCGCCTTCACCGCCCGCTCGAGCCACTTGGCCACGTCGGCGAACGGGAGACCCGGAACGAGCCGCAGGCTGACCTTGGCCGTCGCGACGGCGGGAATCACCGTCTTGGCGCCCTCGCCCACGAAGCCACCCTTGATCCCGTGGATCTCGAAGGTCGGCAGGGCCCAGGTCCGCTCGAAGACGGAGTACTTCTTGAGCCCGGTGAGCGCCTTGGCCGTGACCTCCTCCTTGAGGTACTCCTTCTTCTTGAACGGCAGCCGGTTCCAGTCCCGCAGCTCGGCCTTCGACGGCGGCACGACCGACTTGTAGATCTTCGGGATGTTGATCCTGCCATCCTCATCCTTCAGCTCCGAGAGCAGCCGCACCAGGGTCTCGATGGCGTTCGGCGCGACACCGCCGTACGTCCCCGAATGCAGATCCCGCTGCAGCGTGCGGATGGTGACCTCGGCGTAGCACATGCCGCGGAGCGCCGTGTAGACGCCGGGAATCCCGGGCGCGTAGTACGACATGTCGCACACCAGCGCCGCATCGGCCTTGGTCCGCTCCGGCTCACGCTTGAGCAGCTCATCGATCATGTGGCCGCCGCACTCCTCTTCGCCTTCGAAGATGAAGTGGACGTTGAGTGGCGGCTTGCCGGAGGCGTCGCGGATCGCCTCGTAGGCCCGGAGCAGACAGAACACCTGGCCCTTGTCGTCCGCCGTCCCCCGCGCGAACAGCTTGCCGTCGCGCACGGTCGGCTCGAAGGGCGGCGTATGCCACTCGTCGATCGGGTCCACCGGCTGCACATCGTAGTGCCCGTAGATGAGCAGGGTCGGTGCGCCCGGGACCTTGGGACCTTCCGCCCAGACGATCGGGTGTCCGTCGCCCTCGATCAGCTCGATCACGGGACAGCCGAGACGGTTGAGATCGTCCATGAGCCACTGTGCGGCACGGCGGCAATCGCCGGCGTGGTCCGGAAGGGCGCTGATGCTGGGAATGGCGAGGAACTCGGTGAGCTCGCGCAGGAGGCGCGACTGCTCGCGGGTAGCGAATGAGGTATCCATGGCAGAAAAGGTACAGCACAAACCGGGGCGGGAGAAGAGAGCCCATCTGCACACCATGAAGCCAGTACGAATACAGCTGACTGGTGGATTTCATGCACCGCTCCCCCTCTAGCGCTCGGCCCCGCGCGCGGTACATTCGCGCGCATGTACTCCACCGATCAGTTCCGTGTATTCACCGGCGCGCCGGTCGACCGGCTGCTGTCGCGGCCCCGCCGCCTGCTGCAGGAGGGGCGGACGGAGGAGGCGGAGCTGGCCTACGAGGCGCTGCTCGCCTCACAACCCGACCTGCGGCAGGTCTGGCTGGAGCAGTTCACCCTGCTCCGCCAGTCGGGACGATTCGCCGATTGCCTGGCCCTCGCCGATCGCTGTACCGCGCATTTCGGGGAAGGAGCCCTGCCCTCCGCGCTCCGGGGTGCGGCGCTCGTGGAACTGGGGCGGTTCAAGGAAGGGCTCGCCGCACTGGACGACGCCGCCTGCGAAGACCCGAACCTGGGGCTGGTCTGGCATGAGGCGGGATATGCCGCGTGGAGACTCGGAGAACTGTCCCGCGCGCTGATGGCGCTCGACCGGGCCTTTGCGCTGGAGCCCCATGGCAGCACCCTGCATCTGCGCGGCAAGGTGCTGCGTCAGGCGGGACGCTACCTCGCGGCCGAAGTGGCCTTCGAAGGGGCAGCCGAGGCCGCCGAGTTCTCGGAGCAGCGCGATGCCGCCGATGCGGAGATCCGTATCACGCGCCGCTACGCGATGTTCCCCGGCTCGCGTCCCGAGACGCTGCGACCGATCTCCCGCTGGTTCGGGGATACCGGCGCGATCCCACTCACCGGCACCGTTGGAGAGCCGCCTGCGGATGCGGATCTGTCGGCGGCCTTTGCCGTGCTTGCGAAGCGGCTGGGATGGCGCTTCACGGTACTGGTCGCCCTGGATGCATGGGAGGGGTGGTACGATCTCGCGAAGGCACTCGGCATCCCGGTGGCGGCGGTGATTCCCATCGATCCGCTCGCGATCCCGCTGATCGTGGCGCGGGAGGCCGGGGCGCATGCCCAGTGGGCGGCCTTCGCCGAGGCGCCACGGACGAGCGGACGGGGGCTCTCATTCGCCCTGCGTCAGCCGTCGGATGTGCCGACTGCCGACATCATCGCCGAACTCGACGAGACGCCGGCGAACGGCATCGATTTCGGATTTGCCGCTGAGGCGGCGGGCCACCCCGAAGGACGACTCGCCGGGCGAGTACTGCAGTAGTTCGTGGTTCCGCTCAGGACTTGAAGATCCGATCGACCCACTGGACCGCATTGCGATAGAGCCCCGGCAGTCTGCCGACCGAGACATCCGCCACATCCGCCAGTTCCTTCAGCCGATCCCATTCTGCGCGCTCGTAGCACAGCACCACCGACCAGACGGCCGAGAGGCTGGTCCGTCGGCCGAGCAGCGTGTCGCGGATCTCCGACGAGACGGGAATGTGGGAGAGGGCCTCTTCCATCGGCCGCCCCAGCAGGCCATCGAGGGTCGACAGCATCCCGATAAGGAAGAGATCGACGTCGCGGGAGCCGAGTCCGGCCTCGCGGCCCACCTGCTCGGCGAACTGGGCACGGACCAGCGAGGTGATCACCATCTGCGCCGGCTTGTCCTCGCCGAGCACGGTCAGCGCCATCAGTGAACACCACTTCCGGGCGGCGCGCTCGCCGAGCACGCGGAGGGCGTGCTTGATCGAGGTGATCTCGTGGCGCCAGCCGAAGCCCGCCGAATTGAGGTAGCGCAGCAGCTTTACGGCGAGCGCCACTTCCTGCTTGATGATGACCTCGAGCTTGTCGAAATCGAGTTCCGGCCGGTGCAGCTCCGCCATGAACCGGACGCAGTTGCGCTTGAAGGCGGGGACGTCGGCGGAGGAGAGGATCTCCGGCTCGCAGAAGAAGAAGCCCTGGAAATGGGTGAAGCCTTCGGCCATCGCGGCGGTGAACTGCTCCCGGGTCTCCACCTTCTCGGCCACAAGCTGCACCCGGCGGGGGCCGAACTCGCGGATGATCGCGCGGCGTTCGGCCTCGCCGGTGTGCAGGAAGTCGACTTTGATCACATCGGCGAGCTCGGCGAGCGGAGCCATGGCGGGGCGGCGGACGAAGTCGTCGAGCGCGAGCCGGTAGCCGGCCCGCTTCAGCCCCTGGCAGGCCTCGACCACGTCGGGCGTCGGTTCGACCGTCTCGACCAGCTCGATGATGCTGCGATCCCGGGGCAGGACCAGGTAGAACTCCTGGAGGAGCACCTCGCGGGAGGCGTTGATGAATCCGAGCTTGTCCCCGAGCAGCGTGTCGAGCCCGAAACCGAGCAGGCTGGTATGCAGCATCTCGAAGGACGCCTGGTCCTGGTTCGCGGCGTGGAAGGCGTTATCGAGGCCGGAGCGAAACAGGAGCTCGTAACCGTAGACGTTCTGGCGACGATCCAGGATCGGCTGGCGCGCCACGAAGATCTCGGTGTTCTGGCTGGTAATGATGGCAACCCCCGGGGATTCCGAAGTCCCCCGCCGCCTGGTCCGTGGCGGCGGGTCTCCTACGGCTAGTATCGTCCGGAATCCGGGCCGGCTTGACCCCAGGGTGTGACGTCAGTCCGTTGGCCGGGCAGGTAGGGGAGGCGCGGAATGGATCAGAATGCTTCACCGATTGGCGATGATCGTCATGACCCATTCGACGGCCCGGCGATACGCCTCCGGCAGCTGGGTCTCGGCGATGGCGGTACGACCGGCCAGAATCTCGACCCGTTCCCAGTCCGCCCGGTCGTAGGCGATGGCGAGGGCGAGGGTATCACCGAGCAGATTGTCGGCGCGGAGCAGCGCCTCGGAGATCTCCTCGCTGATCGACATCTGGTCGAGGATCTGTTCGATCGGCCGGTCGAGGAGGGCATCGAGCGTCGAGAGCAGTCCGACGAGGAAGAGATCCGCCTGACGATCCGGCAGCGCGGCGATGGCGCCGAGTTCTTCGCAGAACTGCGCCCGGACCAGCGATGTCGTCACCAGTTCCTGCGGCTTGTCTTCCCCGATCAGCGTCAGGGCGACCAGCGAGGCCCACTTCCGGGTCGAGCGCTCGCCGAGCACCCGGAGCGCCTGCCCGATCGTGGAGACGTCGTGCCGCCATCCGAAGCCGGCGGAGTGAAGGTACCGGAGCAGCTTGACCGAGAGCGCCACCTCACGCTTGATGAGCGTTTCCAGCGCGTTGAAGTCGAGTTCCGGCCGGTTCACCTCGTGGATGAGCCGCACCAGATTCGTCTTGAGAGCCGAGACATCCTTGCCGGTGACCATCTCCGGCTTGCAGAAGAAGTAGCCCTGGAAGTACTCGTACCCCGCCGCCAGGCCATCGCGGAAGTCCTCGTACGTCTCGACCTTCTCGGCGAGCATGTGGATGCCGCGTGCGGCGAACTTGCGGACGACCTCCGCGCGTTCCTCCCCCTTGGTGACCAGGAAGTCGATCTTGATGTAATCGGAGTAGGGCAGCAGCGCCTCGTATTCCGGCCGGAAGACGAAGTCGTCGAGCGCGAGCCGGTACCCCGCCTGCTTCGCCGCCGCACAGGCGGCCGCGACCTCGCTGTCCGGCTCCACCGTCTCGAGCACTTCGATCACCGTCCGCGAGGGCGGCAGCACGGCCCAGTGCTCCTTCGTCATCACATCGCGTGAGGCGTTGAAGAACGCGTCGCGGTCCCCCACCAGGCTGTCGAGCCCGAAGCCGAGCAGGGTCGTGTCCATCATCTGCAGCGAGGCCTTGTTGGGATCGTTGCGACCGAAGACGTTCTCGGTGCTGGAGCGGAAGAGCAGCTCGTAGGCCACGACGTTGCGGCGGCGGTCGAAGATCGGCTGTCGCGCGACAAAGATGTTCATCGTCATGGGATCAGGTTGTCTGCAGCGCGGGCAGGGCGGCGCGCATCGCCTCCGCGGTCGGCCATCGGTCGTCCCGGGCCTTGGCGAGTGCGCGGGTGATGGCGGCCGCCAGCATCGGTGGAGTATCGGGCCGGGCGTCCCGCACGTCGGGGATGGGAGCGGTCTGGTGTTTCGTCAGGACATGGTCCTCGAACGGGTCGGTGTAGGGCGGCTTGCCCGTGAGGCATTCGTACAGCACACAGCCGACGGAATAGAGGTCGGAGCGGGTGTCGAGCCCCTCGAGCCCGCTGATCTGCTCCGGGCTCATGTAGGCGGAGGTACCCACGGCGAACCCGGAACGGGTCAGCCGGTCTGAGCCGGCCTCGGAGACGGCCTTGGCGATGCCGAAATCCAGGAGGACCGCGCCCGCGGGAGACAGGACGATGTTGTCCGGCTTGACGTCACGGTGCACGATCCCGATACGATGCGCGGTCTCGAGGGCGCCAAGCAGATCGTGCGCGATCTGTACGGTGTCGCCGATCGAGACCCGGCGGGCCCGGTCGAGGTGCTGCCGAAGCGACGGCCCCGGCACATATTCCATCACATACCAGAGCAGCCAGTTGGTCTCTCCCCAGTCCAGCATCCGCGCGATGCGGGGATGCTCCAGCCGAGAGATGACCTTGATCTCTCGGAGGAACCGATTCGCCGTGACGCTCGCCGCAAGCTGGGGATGGAGCACTTTGAGGGCCAGCGATTCGCCGGCCGGGCCGTGGGCGAGGAAGACCCGCGCCGCGCCGCCACGACCGATCTCGCGCTCCACCTCGTACTTGCCGAGGAGCGCCTGGCGTATCAGCGGGAGAAGATCTCGGCCCATGGAAGCTCCACGGGGAAACCTGAGGGGTCCAAGGTAAGAAGGGGTCGCGGCCGCGGGGCCGCAAGGGCACCCTGCCCCCCTCTCCAACCTTTCTCCCCTCCCCGGCTGTCCAACGGCTGTTCCCCAGCCAGGAGTCCCGTCGTGCCCCGTCTGCTTCATGTGTCCCTGATGCTCGTCGTAGCGGCGCTGCCCCTGTCGGCGCAGCAGAACCAGACCTACACCCTCCCAGGCGGCGATGTCGCCCTGTACAACCTGGCCGGACAGGTGAGCGTGGCCGGCGGCACTGGGTCCGCGGTCTCGGTCAGTGTCACCACTATCGGCTCGGATGCCGAGCGCCTGAGGATCGAGAATGGCGAGCTGCGCGGTCGCCAGACCCTGCGGGTCCTCTACCCCGAAGACCGGATCATCTTTCCCGAGCTCGGTCGCGGCAACAGCAGCAACCTCACCATCCGGGAGGATGGAACGTGGGGAGACGACCAGGACCGGTGGAACGGTCGCTCACGCGGCCGGAAGGTCACGATCCGCGGAGACGGCTCGGGGCTCGAGGCATCGGCCAACCTCCGGATTACCGTTCCAGCGGGGAAGCGCGTTCGGGTCTTCCTCGGCGTCGGCAAGGTGGAAATCGCCAATGTGGATGGCGACCTGCGCGTCGATGCCTCGACGGGGAATGTCACGAGTCGAGGGACGCGGGGCAGTCTCGACATCGAAACCGGCTCCGGTGACATCGCGATCGAGGACGCCGCGGGCAACGTCTCCCTCGACACCGGTTCCGGTGACGTCACCATCACCCGGATGAAGGAAGGGAACCTGAAGGTCGACACCGGCAGCGGCTCCGTCGAAGGCACCGGCATCGCCACGAGCGACGCGAGCATCGAGACCGGCTCCGGCGACATCCGGATCACCGATCTGTCCGCTCCTCGCCTCTCGCTCGAGACCGGCAGCGGCTCGGTGCGTGCCGACCTCACGGGTTCCCCCGATCTGCTTCACGTCGACACCGGCTCGGGTGACGTAACGCTGCATCTGCCCGATGGAATCAACGCGATGGTGGACCTGGAGACCGGCAGCGGCGATTTCGATCTCGACTTCCCGCTGCAGCTGGTGCACAAGGGCGACGGGAACCTGCGTGGCCAGATCGGCGACGGCCGCGGCCGGATCGAGATCGAGACCGGCTCGGGCGACATCGCGCTGCGAAAGTAGACCGGCGCCTTGCGGGAGCAATGCGCCGGGGCCGACCTGGGGGTCGGCCCCGGCGCATTTTGCGCGGCTGCCCCGCTCAGGGCGCGGCGGTGCTGTCCGGCGTCGCCGCTTCGAGCCGAACGAAGGCGCTGTCGCCCTCGGCGCCCTGCATCAGGCTGTCGAGTGAGGCAACCGCGACCCTGATGTTGCGGCCATGCTGCTCGTACCAGCGCTCGAACAGCGCCAGCCGGGTCCGGTAGATGCGGGCGGCGATCAGCCGGGCATTGTTCACCGGCCGGTCGGCCATCGGGCCGATGGTGTAGGTCTTGAGCTGACGACCGACATCGCCTTCGAGCTGTGCCCGTGCCCACCGCCCAAGCTCGGCCCGGCCGCTGTCCACCGCGACCGAATCCGTGGTGGTGCGATACAGCGAATCGAGCCGCAGGCTGAGCGCGGTGTAGTACCCGCTGAGCACCACCTCATCGAGCCAGCGGTTCGCCGCCTGATCCGCCGCGGCCGCCGACCCGCGACGCCGGAAGAACTCCTCCGCCGCCCGATACCCCGCGAGTTGCGCGAAGCTCTCGTTGAACTCGGTCGCGCTCTTCACGTAGAGCGTGTTGTGCGCGATCTCGTGAAAGACCGTCGCCGCCAGCTCGACCGAGTCTCGGCTCATCGCCGTCGAGTAGAGCGGATCGTTGAACCAGCCGAGCGTCGAGAAGGCGCCCGCCGGACGCAGGTAGATGTCGTAGCCCTTCCGCTCCAGCTTCTCGGCTTCCTTTCGCGCCATCTTCGGGTCGAAGAACCCCTTGTACGGGATGCGTCCGACGATGGGGTACTTCCAGGTGAAGGGACAGAGGCAGTTGCGGGGACTCGCCGAGAGCACGAGCAGCAGGGTGTCGCGTCCGATGCTGGCGTAGGTGGTGTAGGTCTGCTTCGCGGCGTAGCCCAGCTCTGCCGCGAAGTTCCGGGCGTCGAGGACGAGCTGGAGTGACGCACGGGTCTCGGGGTCCGTCTTCGGATCACGCAGCATGCCGGCGATCGGCTTCCGCGCCTCGAGGATCGCGGTCTGCTCGATGCCGGCCCGGGTGAGGTAGCGCACGTCCTCACTCCCGACGTACGCCGTCCCATAGCCGGCCATCAGCGCCGCGACGATGATCAGGAATACCATGCAGCCTCGCCGTCGCATCAGAGTGTGAAGCGCAATCCGACCCGGTGGACATCCGGCCCCAGCCGGGTGCGGCGCTGCCAGGCATAGTCGATGTTGACCCGGTCGAGAATGAGACCGCCACCGAAGGACACCCGTTTCTGACCCGAGCCTTCGGGCGGCGGCCCGTAGCCGATTCTCCCGACGATGCCGACCCTGCCAAGCACCCCGCCCCCCTCGAAGCCGAGCAGCGTCCGGTGCCGGGCGCCCTGGGTCCAGACGACTTCCATCGTCCCGAGCAGCCGGAGCGACTCCTGCGGATCGGCGAAGTTGAAGGTCAGGCCGGCACGCTTCGTCACCGGCAGCGAGAGCGGTCCACCCGTGACGCGCCAGCTTCCGATGTTCTGCACTGCAAAGGCCAGCGTCATGATGTCGAAGACGTGGATGCCGAGCCCGACATCGGTCGTGGCAGAGCGGCGGGTCTGCTTGAGGGAATCCTCGAGCGAGACGTACTTGAGCGTCCCGCCCAGTGCGATGAGTCCGAAGCGATACACGCCCGAGGCGGTCCACTGCAGGTTGTCGCGGACGGCGGAGGTGTCGCTGAAGCGGAGATACTGGATCCCGCCGCCGAGATCGAACTGGAAGAGCCGAAACGCCCCGGCCGCCATGCCCTCGAGCGTGCCGTCGGCGTAGCGCGCGGCCCCACCTTCGATCGCGATGTTGCGGATGGTTGCGAGGCCGGCGGGATTGAGAAAGGTCGCGCTCGCGTCCCCGGAGAGACCCACGCTGGCGCCACCCAGCCCCGCGGCCCGGACCGAAACAGGCAGCGTCAGGATGAGCGGACGGGCCGCCTGGCTGGCGAGCGGCGCGCTCGTCAGGGCCACCAGCAGGACGGCAGCAATCGTGGTTCGGCTCATCGGATGCGAACGACCGCGAAGCGGGGAATGAGCGGGACGGCATTCGCCGTCTGCAGTCCGACCGCCACGGCAGCTGCCCCGGCGGGCTGTACGATTCGAAGATAGCTGCCCGATCCACCCCGCAGGGTGCCTCGGACGGCATAGGCCTGACCGTTGCTCGAATCGGGGCGGAGCGGATACGGCCCCGGAAGCACCTGATTGAACGCGGCCCGAAGGTCCCAGCTGCGGTAGCGAAGGAAACCGGAGGGATCGGTGAAGCCTGAGTCCGCCTCGAGGTAGTTGGCGAGATGCCACTGGCCGACGAGCGTCGGAAAGGTGGCTCCAGGCTCGAACTGCTGGGCAGCCGGAGTCACGTTGGCCGCTCCGGTGTTGGACACTCCGCCCGGTTGATCCGCGCCATCGAGCGCGCGGGTGATGTCCGTGCCGAGCGCGGAGTCGGAGGGTGAACGGTCGGCGAGCCAGCGAACGAAGAGCCAATTCGCCCCGCGCTCCGCCAGGGTGCCGCTCGACGTGCCTGGCTCCACGAGGTAGCTGCTCGCGGGTTGCAGCAGGTAGTCGAAGGCATTCCGGATGTTTCCGGCCGCGAAGTCATCCAGACAATTGCCGCTCGCACAGAAGCCGTTCGGCACCTGGCGGCCACCCAGTTCCTCCGCGAAATGAGACAGCCCCTCATTCAACCAGGTCTCTTCCGGCGCGCCGCCTCCAAGCAGGACGTGCCGGTTGAAGCTGATCATGTGCTGGAACTCATGGATCGCCGTCGGGCCGAGCTTGCGAAGCAGAAAGGGCTTGCTGAAGCAGAACGGCTTCGACGGGTCGGGCACGGGCGCGTAGAAGATCTCCCCGCCGTTGGAGTTCGGATCCGCGACATCCAGGTCGAGACCGAAGAAGTAGCCGAGAATGATCTGCCCCGTCTGCTGGCAGGCGGGCGAGAGCGCGTTGACCCGGTCGGTGAGCAGGATGAGCACGATCCCGTTGCCATCAAGATCCGATTCGCGCCCGAAGGCCAGCGTATCGATCGGATAGAGATGCTGGTCGAACAGGGTCCCGAGCGACTGGATGTCGGAGGGCGAATAGCCATTCGCCGGCACGGTATCATCCACGAAGATCGCACTGTGCGACCCGACGTACTGCGCCGTGGCCCGCACGCTCGCGAAGCTGCTGCACGCCTGCGTCTGGCAGACCCTGAAGCTGCGGGCGGTGCCCACGACCGGTGGGGCGACGAGCCGCCGCAGACCGCCACCCGAACCGGAAACGCGGGACCGGCCGGCGATCTCCCGTTCCCTCGCCCGCAACATGGCATGAAAGGCGGCGCCCTCGACTGGGGCGGAAGCGCTGTCTGCGGAGCGGGGTGTCGGCGCCGGGGCGAAGGTGTCGAGGGAGGCGAGCAGGCTGAAGCTTCCGGACACCCCGCGCGCGGTTTCCTGGCCGTTCGCGGACAGCGCGACCACGAGGTACTCTGCCCCGCCCGCGCCCGCCGCCGGCAGACGGAGACACCCCCCGCGCGACGCCGGATCGAGGATCGCGTGCGCGCCGGCGGTAAGCCCGGTCGCGGGGCTATGGTCACACGCCAGTCGGCTCAGGGGATCGGTCACGCCCCCGCCGCCGCAGGCTCCGAGCCCGGCACAGGCGAGGAGGAGCACCAGGTGTCGCGGGGAGGGCATCAGGAGGGGGCTCCGCGAGCGGCAACGGGGAGTGGAGAACGAGGGCAAGATAAGGCGCCACAACGGCTTTTGACAATCATATGTGGGTCCGATACCTTGGGGCCGTGACCCATGTTCATTGGCTGGATCAGGTGCAGTTCGGCGCCGACGGGCTGGTGCCCGTCGTGACGCAGGAGCAGCGTACAGGGGACCTCCTGATGCTCGCGTGGGCGAACCGCGAGGCGCTCGAGCTCACCCTGGCCACCGGGACCGCGCACTACTGGAGCCGGAGCCGCGGGAAGCTCTGGATGAAGGGCGAAACCTCCGAGCACGTCCAGCTGGTGCAGGAGATCCGGCTCGATTGTGACGGCGACACCGTCCTCTATCGGGTGGACCAGACCGGGCCGGCGTGCCACACCGGGAGCCGGACCTGCTTCTCGACCACCGTCAACGTCGATGGCACGACGACCGCGGCTCCGGACCCCGGTGGCCATCTGCTGACCCGGCTCGCGGCGACCATCGCCTCACGGGTGGCCGAGCGGCCGGACAACTCCTACACGGTCGCACTGCTCGATCACGGACTCGCAAAGGTCTCGCAAAAGGTCGGTGAAGAGGCGGTCGAGGTGGTCGTCGCGGCCCATGCCGAAGACGACCGGCATCTCGCCGCGGAGTCCGCGGACCTGTTGTTTCATCTGCTGGTGCTGCTGCAGGCGCGAGGGGTTCCCTTCGGCGACGTCCTCAGCGCCCTCGAAGCTCGGGAGAAATAGCCGGCCTCTGGCCCGCGGTCGCGCGCTTCGATGCTGCGCGGCGCGACCCGGACCGATGGCTGACGGTTGACACATGTCCTTCGTACACCTCCACACCCACTCCGAGTACTCGCTGCTCGACGGGGCCAACCGCGTCCCCGAGCTGGTCAAGCACGTCCAGAAGCTGGGCATGGACAGCCTCGCCATCACCGACCATGGCAACATGCACTGCGCCTGGTCGTTCTATGAGGAAGCCAAGGCGAAGGGGCTGCGCCCGATCCTCGGCTTCGAGGCCTATCTCGCCTTCGGTCCGCGCACGGTGATGCAGAAGCCCCAGTGGGCGCCGGCGCAGTACAGCCATCTGGTGCTGCTCGCCAGGAACCGGGCGGGCTACAAGAACCTCGTGCGGCTCTCCTCGATCGGCTACCTCGAAGGGTTCTATCGCCGGCCCCGCATCGACAAGGAAGTCCTGGCGCAGTACTCGGAGGGAATCACCTGTCTGGCGGCCTGCCTCTCGGGTGAGATCTCGCTGTACCTGCGCCAGGGCAACTACGAGGAAGCGAAGAAGTCGGCCGAGTGGTTCGCGCAGACCTTCGGGGAGAAGAACTTCTGGCTCGAGGTGCAGCTCCACGGCATTCCCGAGGAGCAGATCGTCAACGAGGGGATGTACCGGCTCGGCGCGGAGCTCGGGCTCGGCGTTGTGGCGACGAACGACGCCCACTACCTCCGCCGCGAGGATGCCGAAGCCCACGACGTGCTGCTGGCGATCGGCACCGGCGCGGAACTCGACGACCCGAAGCGCTTCCGGTTCACCGGGGAGGAGTCGTACGTCAAGAGCGAGCCCGAGATGGCCCAGCTCTTCCGCGATCATCCCGAGACGCTGTCGAATACGCAGCTCGTGGCCAACAGCTGCGAGTTCAGCTTCGAGAAGAAGTACTTCGTCCCCGAGTTCCCGAGGCCGGAGGGCTTCGCCTCCGAGGAGGCGCTGCTCGAGTCGCTCGCGACCGCGGGCACCGAGGCGCGGTACGGCAGCCCCCTTCCGCCGGCGGTGAAGGAACGGCTCGACTTCGAGCTGGGCGTGATCAACAAAGCCGGCTATGCCGGCTACTTCCTGATCGTCCAGGACTTCATCAAGGCTGCCCGCGACCGCGACATCCCCGTCGGACCGGGCCGAGGCTCGGCGGCCGGCTCCATCGTCGCCTACGGGCTGGGCATCACCAACGTGGATCCGCTCAAGTTCGACCTGCTGTTCGAGCGCTTCCTCAATCCCGAGCGCGTGTCGATGCCCGACATCGACATCGACTTCTGCTTCGAGCGCCGGGGCGAGGTGATCGAGTACGTGCGCCAGCGCTACGGCCGGACGAGCGTCGGCCAGATCATCACCTTCGGCACGCTGAAGGCGCGCGCCGCGGTGAAGGACGTCGCACGCCTGCTCCGCATCCCGCCGGGCGACGCGGACAAGCTCACCAAGCTGATCCCCTCCGGCCCCGCCTTCGCGCTCACCGTCGACGAGGCGATGGGCAAGGTCCCGGAGTTCCGTGACCTGGTGAAGACGAGCCCGCAGTACGAGCGCTGCATCAATCTGGCGAGCCGCATCGAGGGCATCTCGCGGCACGCCTCGGTGCATGCCGCCGGCGTCGTCATCGCGCCCGGCCCGCTCAGCGAGTACGTCCCCGTCTGCACCGCGCCCACCAAGGGCTCGGGGCAGAACGCCGAGGGCGAGGACTCCATCATTACGCAGTTCGAGATGGGACCGCTGGAAAAGGTCGGCATGCTCAAGATGGACATGCTCGGCCTCCGGACCCTCACGGTGATCTACGATGCCGTGAAGATGATCCGTGAGCGGCACGGCATCTCGATCGACGTGGATACGCTCGACCTCGAGGATCCGAAGGTCTACCAGCTGCTCCGCGCGGGGCGGACCGCCGGCATCTTCCAGTTCGAATCGCCGCTCGCGACCGAGACGCTGCGGAACATGAAGTGCGACCGGTTCGACGACCTGGTTGCCTCCAACGCCCTGCTCCGCCCGGGCCCGCTCGACACGGGGATGCACCTCGTGTTCATCAAGCGGAAGCTCGGCCAGGAGGCGGTGAGCTACCCGCATCCGAGCCTCAAGGAAGTGCTCGAGCCGACCTACGGCGTCATCACCTACCAGGAACAGGTGATGCGGATCGCGAACGTGCTGGCGGGGTTCAGCCTCGCCGAAGCCGACGTGCTCCGGAAGGCGGTCGGCAAGAAGGACGCGGAGCTGATCAAGAAGGAGCTCGGCAAGTTCGTGGAGCGGGCGGTCGCCCTCGGCCATCCGAAAAAGCTGGCCGACGAACTCGCGACCCAGATCGAGACCTTCGGTCGCTACGGCTTCAACAAGTCGCACTCCGTGGCGTACTCGGTCCTGAGCTATCAGACCGCATGGCTCAAGACCTATTATCCCGCCGAGTTCATGGCGGCGCTGCTGTCGTCGGAAATCGGCAGCACCGACAAGGTCGTGCAGTACATCAACGAGGCGCGTGAGCTGGGCATCGAAGTGCTGCCTCCGGACGTCAACGAATCGGGGTTCAAGTTCACCGTCACCGGCGACAAGCGGATCCGCTTCGGACTCGGCGCGGTGCGCAACGTCGGCCGCGGCGCGATCGAATCGATGATCGCGGCACGCACCACCACGCCGTTCACCACCCTGAGCGACTTCACCCGCCGGGTGGACCTGCGCCTCTGCAACAAGCGGGTGGTCGAGTCACTCATCGCCGCCGGAGCCCTCGACCAGCTCGGCGGGCACCGGGCCCAGTTCGCGCAGGGCCTCGACGAGGCCCTGCGCGAAGCGCAACTTCTCCAGCAGGAACGGGAAGTCGGGCAGGCCTCGCTCTTTGGGGAAGGTCCCGGGACCACCGCCCGACCGGCGGTGACCTCGCTCGCGGACGTCCCGCCCTGGAGTGAGCAGGAGCGGCTCGCCAAAGAGAAGGAAGTGCTCGGCTTCTTCATTTCCGGGCACCCGCTCGAGCGCTATCGGGCGGAGGTGGAGGTGTTCGGCTCCCGTACCACCGCGACGCTCGGTGAATGGAGCGAGCACCAGGTCACGCTCGCGGCGGTGATCACCCAGGTGAAGCGGCAGATCTCGAAGAAGACGGGGAAGGAGTACGCCCGGCTCATCCTCGAGGATTTTCACGGCACCGCCGAAGCCATCGTCTTCCCCGAGTCGTGGGCCAAGCTGAACCAGGTGGTGAAGGAAGACCTCGCCGTCCTCCTCACCGGCGGGTACAGCGCCCGGGACCGGGGGGAGGAGCGGGCTCCATTCGTCATCGAGAGCGCCCGCCCGCTGGAGGACCTGATGAGCAGCGGGGCCCTGGGACTCGCGCTTCGCTGGCGTCTCCCCGATGCCCCCGGTCCGGAATTGCTCCGGGAGGCGGTCGCCATGTGCGGAAAGCACCCCGGTCCGGCTCCGCTCTATATTGAATGGAGCGACGGGAACGGCGAACGACTCAGGGCCCGGTCCCGGCGCATCCGCGTCGCCCCCGATGAAGAACTGGTGCAGGGCCTCCGGCGGCTGCTCGGGCCGGAGGCGGTCGCATTCGTAAAGGCGAGCTGACATGGCATCCAACTACGCACTCGACTTCGAGAAGCCGCTGCAGGAGCTCGAACGCCAGATCGACGACCTCCAGAAGCTCGGGGAGGAGCGGCAGATCGACGTGAGCGAGGAGGCGCGCCTGCTCCAGGTCCGCCTCAACACGCTGCGGCACGAGATCTACAGCAATCTCACGCCGATGCAGCGCGTGCAGGTCGCCCGGCATCCCCGTCGCCCCTATCCGCTCGATTACCTCAGCACGATCTTCACCGACTTCATCGAGCTGCACGGCGACCGGCTCTTCCGCGACGACCCCGCGATCGTCGGCGGCTGGGCGCGGCTCGCCGGCATTTCGGTGATGGTCATCGGGCACCAGAAGGGGCGGGACACGAAGGACAACCTGAAGCGGAACTTCGGCATGGCGCACCCGGAGGGATACCGGAAGGCCCTTCGCCTGATGAAGCTCGCCGCGAAGTTCAGCGCGCCGGTCGTCACCCTCATCGATACCCCTGGCGCGTTCCCCGGGCTCGGCGCGGAGGAGCGCGGCCAGTCCGAGGCGCTCGCACGCAACATCATCGAGATGGCGGCCCTGCCGACCCCGATCGTCGCCGTGGTGATCGGCGAAGGCGGCTCGGGCGGCGCGCTGGCGCTCGGAACCGCCGACCGCATCCTGATGTTCGAGAATTCGGTCTACTCGGTCATCTCTCCGGAAGGCTGCGCCGCGATCCTGTGGAAGGACGGCAGCCAGCGCGAGCGGGCGGCCAATGCGCTGAAGCTGACCGCGCAGGACCTGCTCAAGTTCAAGCTGGTCGACGAGATCATCAAGGAACCGATGGGTGGCGCACACCTCGATCCGGATGCCACGGGCGAGGCCCTGCGTGAGGCGCTGATCCGTCACGTCAACGAGCTTCGCAAGGTTCGTCCCGAAAAGCTGGTCCGCCGCCGGGCCGACAAGTTCGCGGCGATGGGCGCGTACACGGAAGCCTGATGCCCCAGACCGTCGAAGTCCGGTTCAAGGGCACCCGTCGCGATTTCTTCCTCTGGCCAGACGATCAGGAGCCGCTCCACCTCCGAGAGGCGGTGATCGTCGATGCCGATCGCGGCACCGATCTCGGCCGGGTACATAGCGCAGGCGCCGCCGCCGAGAAGAAGTGCGGCGGCGCCTGCACTTCCTGCGCGGTCGGCGAGGGGATCCAGGAAAGCCGCGCAGGCGGCCAGGTCGTGGAGGATGCCCCCGAAGGATCGGACGCCTCCACCCCTTCTCCCGTCGAGCCGGCCGAGGCCGAGCCGGCGCAGCCACCGGCACCGGCGCCTCCCGCCCGACCCAGCCTCAAGCCGGTGCTCCGCCGCGCTTCGCAGGATGACGTCCGCCTCGCCAACGAACTGCGCCTTTCCGAAGAGGACTCCCGCCGCCAGATCGCCGAGAAGGTTCGGCAGCACAAGCTCGAGATGAAGGTGAGCGACACCGAGTGGCAGTGGGACAAGAGCAAGCTCACCGTCTTCTTCACCGCCGAGAAGCGGGTGGACTTCCGCGCCCTGGTGCGGGATCTCGCGACGATGTTCCGGACGCGGATCGAGCTGCGCCAGATCGGCGTCCGGGATGAGGCGGCGCGCCTCAAGGGCGTCGGGCGATGCGGCCGGGAATACTGCTGCTCCACCTGGCTCGGTGAGCTCTCTCCGGTGAGCCTCGCGCTCGCCAAGGATCAGCACCTTTCCCTGAATCCCTCGCAGATCTCCGGCGGCTGCGGGCGCCTGCTCTGCTGCCTCAAGTACGAGCACGAGTTCTACGTCGCGGCGCGCAAGCGTTTCCCGCGGGAAGGGAAGATGCTCGAGGCAGCCCGCGGGCCGGAGAAGGTGATCGCGGTCGACATCTTCCGGGAACGGGTGTTTCTCCGGAACGAGGAGGGATCGCGGATCATTCCGCTGGTCCAGCTCAAGGAAGAGATGGAGCAGGCGGCGCTGCTCGCCGTGAGTGGTGGGACCATCGAAGCGACGCACGCCGCCAAGGGCGAGCGTCGCCCCGCGGTTCCGGCCGAACGTCCCCGGACGGAGCGCCCGCCCCGTCCCGAGCGCGGCCCGCGCACACCGCTCAGGGACCAGATCGTGAGCAGCCCGCCCGCCCCCCCGAAGCCCGACGAACGACCGCAGCAGGCGCCCTCGCAGCGCCGCCAGCGTCCCGAGAAGCCCGCACGGCCGCCGCGCCCGGACGCCCCGCCGCGTGAACGGCCAGCGCAGCAGCCGCGGGCCAAGCAGCCTCCCGCCGAATCGCCAGACCCGGCGCCGCCGGTGGCTCCCGAAGGGGGCGCGCCCGCTCCCAGTGGCGAAGGCCGTCGGCGCCGCCGCCGTGGGCGCCGCGGTGGCCGGGGCGGGTCATCCTCTCCACCTCCCGCGCCGGAGGCGTGAGTGGCCAAGTTCTTCATCACCACCGCGATTGACTACGCGAACGGCGACCCGCACATGGGCCACGCCTTCGAGAAGCTCGGCGCCGACTGCATCGCCCGCTACCGCCGTCTCCGGGGCGACGATGTCTGGTTCCTCATTGGCATGGACGAGCACGGCCAGAAGGTGGCGCAGACCGCCGCCGACCGCGGTGTCACGCCGCAGGCGCTCACCGATGACGTCGCCGCCGCGTTCCAGCGAACCTGGGCCCAGCTCGGGATCTCGAACGACCAGTTCATCCGCACGACGGCCGAGGCGCACAAGGAGGGGGTCCGCGACCTGATCGAGAAGATCTTCGCGCGGAACCCCGATGACTTCTACGAGAAGGCCTATCGCGGCCTGTACTGCGTGGGGTGTGAGGCGTTCAAGACCGACGGGGAGATCGTCGACGGAAAGTGCGTGCTCCATCCGACACGCACACTCGAGATGGTCGAAGAACGCAACTGGTTCTTCCGCCTCAGCCGGTACCAGAAGTTCCTCGAGGACCTGCTCGAGAAGCACCCGGACTTCGCCCGCCCCGAGATCCGCCGCAACGAGATCCTCGGCCTGCTGCGCCAGGGACTCGAGGACATCTCCGCCTCGCGGAGCCGATTCAGCTGGGGGGTGCCCTTCCCCCGCCCGACGAGCGATGGCGAGGCGCAGACGACCTATGTCTGGTTCGATGCGCTCCCCAACTACTGGACCGCACAGCGCTTCCCCGGCTCGGGGGCCCGCTGGCCGGCCCAGCTGCACGTGGTGGGCAAGGACATCACCCGGTTCCACTGTGTCATCTGGCCGGCCATGCTCGCCGCCGCCGGCGAGCCGCTCCCGGAAAGCGTCTGGGCCCACGGATTCATCTACTACGGCGGGGACCGCTTCTCGAAGAGCTCCGGCGTCCGGCTCGACCTGCAGGAGGCGATCGCGCGTCACGGGCCGGACGCACTGCGCTATTTCCTGCTGCGCGACATCGGCTTCGCCAACGACGGCAACTTCACCTGGGAGCGGTTCGACGAGCGCTACATGTCGGATCTCGCCGACGGCCTCGGCAACCTGGCCAGCCGCTCCCTCGCGATGATCGAGAAGTACCGCGGCGGAGTCGTGCCCGCCGACACGCCGACTTCGCTCGACGAAACGGGCCGCGCCGCCGTCACCGCCTACGCGACGGCCATGGACGCCCTCGATCTTCGGGGCGCGGCCGATGCCGCCTGGGCGCTCGTGACGGCGGCGAATCAGTACATCGTCCAGACCGCCCCCTGGGCGCTCGCCAAGCAGGGGAAGGATGCCGAACTGGACCAGGCCCTCGGCGCCCTGGCCCGCTGCCTCAACCGGCTGGCGGTTCTGGCCTCACCATTCATGCCGGGCAAGGCGGAAGAACTCTGGCGGCACCTGGGGCAGGATGCGCCCCTTTCTGGCGCATGGCGGCAAGCGGAGCGCCCCGCTGCGGCCGGGCAACAGGTGAAGAAGCCGGAGGGACTATTCCCGAAGCCTGCCCCGGCAAATCCTTGACTGTCAAAGACTTGGACGTGACGCACCGCACTTGACGGTCCCCGTTCCCAGGGGCATGTTATCCCGCCCTTCGGCAGCCCATCGCGCCGCCGCCCCCTGGGGCACAGAATTTCCTAAGTATTCCGGCACACCTGCCGACAGATAGGATGTGCTCATGTCCGAACGGAAGTGGACCCTTGTCGTCGTGCCGCCCGGCTCCGGCGCCTCGAAAGTCATCGAGGTGTCGCAGCGGCTGCTCAAGACGGCAACCGGCTTCGGAGCCGTGATCGGGCTCCTGGCGCTTCTGCTTGGCTATGGCACCGTTTCCCGCACCGTAGACCTGCAGCATGCCGCTCAGCTGGAGCGGGAGAATGCGCGTCTTGCCGAAGAGCTGGGACGCCTGCATGGCCAGCTTTCCACCCTCTCCGACACCCTGAGCCATATCGCCGAGCGCGACGCCCGGATCCGGCTGCTCGCAAACCTCGAACCGAACGACCCATCGGTGCAGCAGGCCGGCATCGGCGGCCCCAAGACCGCCAATCCAGACGAGGCGAGCCTGCTGAGGGCCGGTGTGCTTGGCCGCCGGGCGGACGAGATCCGCGTCGACCTGGGCGCCCTGATCCGCCGCGCGAACCTGCTCGCCGCCTCCTTCAATCAGGCGCACGACTCGCTGGAGCAGCATCGCGACCGGCTCGCCGCAATGCCCTCGATCATGCCGACCACCGGGTGGCTCTCGAGCGCATTCAGCTCAATGCGGGAACATCCGATCCTGCATATCCAGCGGCCCCATGAGGGCATCGACGTGTCCGCGCCGATGGGCGCCCCGATCCAGTCGCCCGCCGGAGGAACGATCGTGTCGGCCGGCTGGGAGAGCGGCTACGGCAACGTGATCGAGATCGACCACGGCTTCGGGATCGTCACCAAGTTCGCGCACTGCTCCAAGCTCCTGTTCCGGACCGGCCAGCACGTCTCCCGCGGGCAGGTCATCGCGGAAGTCGGGAGCACCGGTCTCGCTACCGGTCCGCACCTGCACTACGAAGTGCATGTGAATGGCAAGCCGGTCGACCCGCTCCGCTACGTGCTCCCCGATGTCGTGGTGGACTGACCAGCGCCCATCGCGATCCTCCCGAGCCTTCAACGCCGACACGACCCTCCAGCCCCCGCTGGGGGGTCGATTCACATCAGGAAGAAGGGCGGGCCCCGAGAGGAGCCCGCCCTGTGCTTCGTGCGACTTCGGCGGTGTGCGGCCGGTTAGAACTTCACCGGCGGCGGTGTGTCCGCCCCGTCCTTCGCTTCGAAGTAAGGCTTCGGGCCGCTGGCGCCGAACAGCTTCGCGGTCAGGTTGTTGGGGAAGCTCCGGATGAAGCTGTTGTAGCTGTTGACGGCGTCGTTGTAGTCCTGGCGCGACGTCGCGATCCGGTTCTCGGTACCGGTGAGTTCATCCTGCAGGGCGCGGAAGTTCGCGTCCGACTTGAGCTGCGGGTAATTCTCGCTGATGGCCAGCAGGCGGCCCAGCGGCGCGTTCAGCGCCTGGTTGGCGGTTGCCATGCTGTCGAGGTTTCCGCTCTGGACCGAACCCGCCAGGCGGGAACGGGCGTTGGCGACCTCAATGAAGATCGAGGACTCCTGCTTGGCGTAGCCCTTGACCGTCTCGACGAGGTTGGGAATGAGGTCAGCCCGGCGCTGCAGCTGTGCCGCGATCTGCCCCTTCGCCTTGCCGACCTGCTCGTCGAGACTCTGAATCCGGTTATAGCCGCAGCCGCTGGCGACAAGGGCGAGGGCCGCGAAGAACGCCACCCGAAGGGACCGCGTCATTCCTGTACTCCAGTCTGAAAGTGGTCGATGTAGCGTGCCGCCTGCTCGACGGCCAGAAGATACTCGCGGACATCCGATTCCGTACACTGCCAGGCCTTGTCGGCCCGGCGTGCGATGATGCGCGCCATCGCGTCGGGGGAGAAGCCCGCGGCCGCGGCCGCGGCGGAGACGACTCCGATGGCGTCGGCGGGCACCGCACTACCCTTGAGGACCAGCACTCCTCGACAGAGCAGCAGCAGGGAGGAGGCGCTGCGCCGCACGAATTCGGTCAGCTCCTTCGCATCCGGGGCATAGAGCGCGAAGCCCTGGCGCAGGCGCATCAGCTTGCCGCGGAGTTCCCGCTCCAGCGCGGCCCGGAGGTCGGCGGGCCGCACCCGCATCCCCGTGAGCGGATCGCTCCCGCGCAGCACCCGGTACGCCGTCTGCATCTCGGCGATCTCCAGCGGATAGGCGTCGGCTGACCGGCGCCACTCCGCAAGACTGAACAGGAGCGGCAGGGCCTGCGCAGCGTCCCGCCAGGCGGCGAGCGCGGGACGGACCGCCGCGAGTTCGGCGGGCCCCAGCGCGTCGGCGACCAGCAGGACGTTGATGTCCGACCAGCCCGGAACATGCTGCCCGCGGGCCACCGACCCGAACAGCACCGCGGCATAGCGGCCCGGCCAGGCCCGGTCGAGCTCCGCCAGGAACCGATCGATCTGCTGCTGCACGTCGCTCATCTAGAAGCTCCTCCCGCCGCCACCACCGCTGAATCCGCCGCCGCCACCAAATCCGCCAAACCCGCCGCCGCCGCCCCCAAACCCACCTCCACCGCCCCAGCCGCCACCGCCCCAGCCGCCACCGCCGGGGAAGATCATCGGTCCCCCACGGCCACCTCGACCCCGGCCGCCGCGGGACGCCGACGAGAGGATGATCAGGACGACCACGATGATGAGGAAGACCACGAAGGGATTGATCTGCTCACCACCGCCGCCACCACCACCGCCGGTGAACGGGTCGGCGGCGGCGATCACGGAATCGCTGACGCCGTAGCCCTTCGCCACGGTCGAAGCGATCGCCCGGGTGCCAAGCACCAGCGCCGGACCCCACTGGCCTTCCTTGAGGGCGGGCAGCATGAGGTCGGTGATCCGGCCCGCGGTGGCATCGGTGATGATGCCTTCGATGCCGCGCCCGGTGGAGAGATAGATCTCGCCCCTGTGTTCGGCCGTGCGCGGGACGAGCAGCAGGACCATGCCGGCGTTCTTGGCGGGGTCACCCGCCTCCCCCTTGGCCCCCACGCCCCAGGCACGACCGATCGCCAGCGCGACATCCCCCGGCGCCCGATCCTCGATCGTTGCCAGGGTGACCACGGCGAGTTCGGCGCCGGTCGCCGCGCGGATCCGCGCCGCCAAATCGTTGATCTCGCCGGCCGAGCCGGCGTCGATCACCCCGGCGACGTCGGTGAGGTAGTCGGCAGGCTTTTCAGGGAACAGCCGCTGAATCCCGGCCTGCTGCGCGACCAGGAGCGTGGGGATGAGTTGAAGCAGCCAGAGCGCACGGGTAGCTTTCCGCCGTCCCAGACCAAGCACGGTGCCCGTGTCACGATGGTTGCCTGTCCTGCTGCTCGCGCTCGCCTCCTGCCGCGGTCGCGAAGTCCAGATCGAAGTCGCCATTCCCGGTCCTGATTCCGTGGATGCGCCAGTGGCGCATCTCGGCCTCGTCGCCCTGCCCTATAACCGTGACAGCCTGCTCCAGACACTCGAAGCGCGGAGCCCCCGACCCGTCGCGCTTACGCGGCCCATGGACAGCCTGTTTCAGATCTTCCGGACACCGTTCGTCGCTTACGCCTCGGCCGCGTACCACCTCTCGGCGATCGAGCGCTCGCTCGCGGCCCGGAAGAGTCAGCTCGACTCGCTGCCTCGCTCCAGCCCGCGCTATGACTCGCTGTACCGTTCCTTCGCCGCCGGCTCCGACAGCTTCACCATGCTGCGCCAGCGCCGCGACGAGGCGCAGCATGCGCTGGCAGAGTACCGCAACCGGATCTCGGGACCGCTCGATTCCCTGCGGCAGCTCATGAGCCAGTGGGAAGATAGCACCTATCGGGGTTACGACAGCCTCACGAAGGTGCTCGGCACCGGGATCGGGCGCGAACCGATCGCCGACAGTACCGACGCCACCGGCAGGCTCACCCTGCGGCTGCCGCCGGGCGACTGGTGGATCTACGCCCGCTCCTGGGATACCTGGGACCCCAACAGCGAGTGGTACTGGAATCTCCCCGTCAAAGGGGAGCGCCTGACGCTCGATCGTGCCAGTGGCCGTCGCCTGCCACGCTACTGATCCACTCACCCGGAGAAACCGCATGACTCGCCGCTCCCTCGTCCTGGCCACTTTCGGCTCGCTGCTGGTGGTGGCCGCCGGCGTGACGGTGCTGACCCGAGCGACTCCGGCAGGTGCCGCCCTGACTCCCGCGCCGGCGCCGGCGCCAGTCAGTCCGTTCGGGCCGGCTTCTGGTTCAACCCCGTCCCCCGGTGCCCCGGGCCTGCTGCAGCGCCAGCTTGATCCACTCATCGGCCAGCGCACGAAGGGCTCGGCGAAGGCACCGATCACGATCTACGAGATGTCCGACTTCCAGTGTCCCTTCTGCCGCCGACAGGCTGTCGAGACCTTTCCGATCATCGATCGGGAGTACATCGCGACGGGCAAGGTGCGCTGGATCTTTCTCCAGTTCCCGCTCACCCAGATCCATCCCAACGCCGCGGCGGCCGCGGAGTTCTCCATGTGCGCCGCGGCAGTGGACAAGTTCTGGAGGGTCCACGACCTGCTCTTCACTTATCAGGACAAGTGGGCCCCGCTCAAGGATCCGGCTCCGTTCCTGATCACGCTCGCCGATTCGGCCGGCATTCCACGCAGCGACATGACCTCCTGCCTCACCAACCACGAGACTCGGAGCCGGATCGAGGCCGAGGCCGGTGGCGCCGCCCAGTCAGGCGTTCAGAGCACACCGACGGTCTATATCGAGGGCGCGGGGATGCTGCGGGGAGCGGCACCGATCGCCGTGTATCGGGAAGTGCTCGACTCGCTGATCAAGGAAAAGGCGGCCGGAGGGGTGCCGCCGAAGCAGTAAGGCAGCCGCAGACCAGCAATGGCGCGGGCGACTCACGCGGGTCGCCCGTTGCAGTTCCCGCCGGGTTTCCCCCTAGAAGCCGCGCAGGGCGAGGAAGACATCGTAAAGGGCGTGCGTCCAGGCCGCCACCCCGAATCCACGGACCAGGAAGAGCCCGCTCAGCAGCAGGCCGGCGACCGTGCGGAACATGAACGACCCGAGCTGCAGCGTATCCCCGAGCGGACCGATATAGTGGAACGCGCTGAAGATCAGCGCGCCGAGGACCGTCGCGAAGGTTCCGCCGGCCCACGGCCGCCAGCCGAACCCCACCGTCGCGAGCTTCGCCAGCGCAGAGACAACGACGACACGGAAGAGCAGCTCTTCGTAGATGCCCGCACCGAGCGAGACCATGATCTCGGTGGGGAAGCTGAGATCCTTCCCTTGCACGATGGCGAGTGCCCGTGGTCCGTTGAGCAGCAATCCTGTCAGCGCGCTGGTGACGCCGCCGAAGAGCACGGCGTAGACCACCGACTCCCCCAGCATTCCAACGAAGTAGCCGGCGCGCGGGGCGCCGCTCTTCCGCCAGTCGCGCACGACAAGCACCAGCCCGGTGCCGAGAAGTACGACGGCGAACGCGGTGAGCCCGTGCCGCCCGCCGAGCAGGAGGAAGAGACTCTTGAGGAGCACGTCGGCGCCGTTCCGGACCCCTTCCTCGCCCGAGAGCAGCCGGGCGAGAAATTCGTACAGGACCAGCAGCGGCACGGCGAAGAGCAGGCTGTAGCGGGGAGCACGCGTGTCCCGCAGATAGGTGGAGGCCATGGCAGGAATCTACGCGCGCGAGGCGTGAATGGTGTCGAGGCGGTTGCCCCACCGTGAGTGGCCCAGCGCCCGACCCGGATGTGAACCGCGCCGTGTGGCGACCGCGATTCATCGCGGATACCACACGGCGCGGTCAGGGTGCGTCGGACTCGAGGCGATCCCTGTTGCAGCGGGCCAAGGCCTGCCTTGGCCAGTCAGGAATCAGCAGCTCACCAGGCGATCGCTTGCCCTATTCGAGCCACCGACGCAACTCTCACTAGACAATGGATCACCTCCTTCATTTCGGGTGGAACAGCGGGCGGACGATTTCAAACTAGGAAAATCCCGGTACGGGCGCAAGCCGGTAGATTGAGGTCCATGCCGCAGCCACCCCTGCTCTACCGCGCCGCCATCGCCTTGGCTCGCGCTTTCGCGCCACGCGAGTCCGCACTCCGGTCGTGGGGAGTGACTCACCGTGACCGCTCCCGCCCGCTGCTGCTCTTCCATGCGGCGTCGGCGGGTGAGCTCAGGCAGGCCGAGCCCATCATCCGCCGGCTGCGAAGCCGGCATCCCGACTGGCAGATGGCCGTGAGCTACTTCAGCCGCTCCGGCCGCGACGTTGCGGAGAGTCTGCCGGTCGATGCCACCGGCCTCAGTCCATGGGACACGAGCGACGACGTCGCCGCGCTCCTCGCTGCCCTGACCCCGACGGCCATCGTGCTCGCCAAGCACGACCTCTGGCCCGCGCTCGCCTCCGCTGCGGCGGCACTCGGCATCCCTGTGATACTCGTCGCGGCGACCGTACGTCCGCGGAGCGGCCGGTCGCGCTGGCCGGCGCGCGGCGTCCTCGCACCCGCCTATGCGGGCCTCGCAGGCATCGCCGCAGTCACCGCCGCGGACGCGGATCGCCTCCAGGCGCTTGGCTGCGTCTCCGACCGTGTGCAGATACTCGGCGACCCCAGATACGACGGGGTCACGGAGCGCATCGCGCAGCGAACTCCGCTGACGCCGCACCCCGCAACCCTCGTCGCCGGCTCGACCTGGCCCGAGGACGAGTCGGTACTCCTCCGTGCATTTCGTGCGGCTCGCGAGGAGCGCCCCGACGTACGCCTCATGCTCGCGCCGCATCGGCCGAGCGACGCGGGATTCCGGCGGATCGCCGCGGAGGCGGCGTCACTCGGACTGCCGGCCCCGGTGCGACATCGCGGTGCGACGGACCAGGCTCCTCTGGTCGTGGTGGACGATGTCGGTCCGCTGGCCTTCCTCTACGAAGCGGGCGTGATCGCATACGTCGGCGGGGGATTCGGGCGGGCTGGTCTTCACTCGGTGCTCGAGCCGGCGGCGCTCGGCCTCCCGATCATCGTCGGCCCCCGCTCGACGGAAAGTGTCGACGCCCGGCGGCTCGAGGAGGTGGACGCTCTCGTCCGGCTCCCGGCCGACCGAGCCGTGGCAGTGCTCGAGGCGTTGTGGATGGAGTGGCTCGCCGATCCGGAGTGGCGCCGGGAAGCCGGCGCTGCGGCGATAGCGGTCGTGGAGGCTGGTCGGGGCGCCGCCGACCGCTGTGCCGACCTGGTCGATGCGGTTCTCGGAAGAAAGTAGGGCCGGCCACCTGGCCGGCCCCATCAGATCACGCCGGTCTCGCGTCGCGACTACTTCTCGACGACCACTCCCTCGATCGTGACGGCCCGCGGAACCACCAGTCCCAGGGTCAGGCCGGTGATGATGATGTCGCTGAGCTTGCTGCGCACCTTGATCCGCACGTCGGACACCTGCTTGCCGCCAACGAGCTGCGCCGCGAGGGCCTTCTGCAACGAAGTTTCAGACAGCTTGGCGAGCCCCCAGAATGCATAGACGGCCCGGCTGGTCACGCTGAAGGCCTGCCCTTCGGCGGGCGCCCCGGCAGCGGACGCCATCGTGACCGGAACGCCGAGCCGGGTGGCATCGAACGTCATGGAACAGCCAGTGACGGCAACGACCAGGCAGAGCGAGATCACCAGACGGCGCAGCGAGTATCGAATCACGGGACCATCCACTCGGGAGGATAACAGCGGGGCGGGCCGAAGCCCGCCCCATCAGATGAGATCAGAGGCCGGGAATCTTGAGGGTGTAGTTCACGCCGGCACTGAAGACCGCGGGGTGAAGTCCGCCACCAGGCGAATACCGGTCGTACGCGGCGCTGAAGCCGAGTCCGCCGAGCAGACTGAAGTCGATGCCGCCGCTGATCCCGAACTTGGTGGTGGTCTTCGTGGGGATGACACCCGAGACCCGGGTCACATCGATGCGTGGGGCAATCCACGGCTTGATGGCCAGAGCAGGGTTCGGGATCTTGAGGGCGATGCCCAGTCCGATGGGCGCATGCAGCAGCTTGTTACCCGAGTTCTTCAGGTACTCCACGCCACCCTGAAGCGTCACGGACAGCGGGATGAGCGGACCGCCGAACACCTTCAGATTCAGGTACCCGCCGACCGCGGTCTGCGAGCCCACGGGACCTTTCGGATTGTAGCTCGAGACCAGCGCGCTGACTCCGAATGGGCCAAGGCCGAGCGCCGCACGACCGGCGTAGGCCGTGCCCTTGCCGTAGTCGGCGTTCGGGAAGCCGACTTCGCCACCGAGGGAGAGGCCGCTGCTGATGCCGCTGTTGTGCACCGGAACGCCAGTGATCTGAGCGGCACCGCGCGACGCCGCACTGGCAGCGATCAGGGACGCGAGAATCAGGACACGGGACAGACGCATGAATCCTCCTGGACGGCAGTTCGGGATGAGGCGCCGCAAACTACTGTCGGGTTTGGGGATAAGTCAATGATGATCGGTCCGGTTCACCGCGCAACGCCGCCCTGCCAGCAGCTGCAATTCGACCCCTCCGGGTGGAAACCGAAGGGGTCGGAGAGCCTCGCAGGAAGCTGACGGCGTCGTCTGCGCGAGCTAGTGGTGCCAGGCCGCGCCGATGCCGACGCCCTCGATGTCTCCGAGGGAACCGCTGACGCGCAGGTCGAACGTCCGGCTGAGCGCGAGATCGACACCGAGCCCGAGGCCGAACTGGGTGTCACCGAGCAGGTCGCCGAAGGTCGGGGCGACCACCGGATTGACGTAGGGGGTGAAGCTGATGTTGGAGCCTTCCATCAGCACCTGGCGGCCGAGACTGACGCCGACCGGGACGATGAAACCGACCTTGCCATCGCCGAAGAGCGCGCCGAAGGCCCCGGTGAACGACGCATCGAGCGGGAAGCTCTGGGTGTGCCTGGAGAACGGCAACCGGCCGTCGATGCCGACGCCGAAGAGGTTGTTGCTGTTGCCCGAGCCATCCGCATAGCCGACGGTCAGCCCAAGGTCGAACTTCGGCCGGGCGATACGATACTCGCCCTGAATCGCCACGCTGACACCTGCACCCGGGTCGGAGAGGTAGCCGCCCAGCTCGGTGTTCTTGAAGGCCCGGTAAGGGCTGTGGTAGATCGGCGTGCCGATGGTCTGCGCCATTGCCGGCGTGGCGAGGAGCCCCGCGAGAGCGATGGTGAGGAGGGAACCACGACGCATGCGTTAATCTCCTTTGACGTGTTCCGCGACCACGCGAACCGTATTGTTCACGGCCTGCAGGAACCCGCCGTTCACGGTGAACTGGTGAGTTTCACTCCCGGCACGGACGATCAACGGTCCCTTGCCAAGGAGGGTCATGAACGGGGCGTGGCGGGGAAGAATCCCCACCTGCCCGTCGAACGCCGGCGCGGTGACCGCGTCGGCTTCGCCGTCGAAGATGGCTGCTTCGGGTGAGATCACCGTGACCCGCATCACGAGCTCGCCAGCTTCTTGGCCTTCTCGACAGCTTCTTCGATGCCACCGACCATGTAGAAGGCCTGCTCCGGTAGATCGTCGAACTCACCCGACAGCACCCGCTCGAAGCTCTGGATCGTGTCCTCGAGCTTCACGTACTTCCCTTCGAGACCGGTGAACTGCTGGGCGACGAAGAACGGCTGCGAGAGGAAGCGCTGAATGCGCCGGGCCCGCGACACGACCAGCTTGTCGTCTTCCGACAGTTCGTCCATGCCCAGGATCGCGATGATATCCTGGAGGCTCTTGTACTTCTGCAGCGTGCGCTGCACGCCGATCGCCACATTGTAGTGGCGCTGGCCGAGGTACTGCGGATCCAGGATGCGGCTGGAGCTGTCGAGCGGGTCCACGGCCGGATAGATGCCCAGCTCGGAGATCGGACGCGAGAGCACGACCGTCGCGTCGAGGTGCGCGAAGGCGGTGGCTGGCGCCGGGTCGGTCAGGTCGTCCGCGGGGACGTAGATCGCCTGCACCGAGGTGATGGAACCCTTGTTGGTCGACGTGATCCGCTCCTGCAGGTCGCCCATTTCCGTCGCCAGCGTCGGCTGGTAACCCACGGCGCTCGGCATCCGTCCGAGGAGCGCCGACACCTCGGAGCCTGCCTGGGTGAAACGGAAGATGTTGTCGACGAAGAGGAGCACGTCCTGGCCTTCGATGTCGCGGAAGTACTCCGCGATCGTCAGCCCGGAGAGACCCACCCGGAGACGCGCGCCCGGCGGCTCGTTCATCTGGCCATAGACCAGGGCGACGTTCGGCAGGATGTTCGCTTCCTGGAACTCGAGGTAGAGGTCGTTGCCCTCGCGGGTCCGCTCGCCGACGCCGCAGAAGACCGACTTGCCGCCGTGCGCCTTGGCGACGTTGTTGATCAGCTCCTGGATGACGACCGTCTTGCCGACGCCGGCGCCACCGAACAGACCGATCTTCCCGCCCTTGACGAACGGAGCGATCAGGTCGACGACCTTGATGCCGGTCTCGAAGATCTGGGTCTTCGGCTCGAGGTCGGTGAACTTCGGGGTCTCGCGGTGAATGCCCCAGCGCTCGTTGCTGGCCGGGATTTCCGCGCCGCCGTCGACGGGCTCGCCGAGGACGTTGAGAATCCGTCCCAGCGCCGCATTGCCGACCGGCACCGAGATCGCCGATCCGGTATCCGTCACCTTCATGCCCCGCACGACGCCGTCGGTGCTGGACATCGCGACCGCCCGGACCTGATTCTGCCCGATGTGCTGCTGCACTTCGACCGTCAGATGGATCGGCACCGTGCCGGAGTGGTCGTCCAGCGTGAGTGCGTTGTAGATCTCGGGCAGGTGCTCGGGTTCGAACTCGACGTCGAGCACCGGGCCGATGACCTGGACGACCTTGCCGATGTTCTTGGAAACGGTAGCGGTTGCCATGTCCATCCCGTTCGGTGGTGGTGGGGCGACCGGAAGGTCGCCCGTACGTTTTGCTGTCTGCTTCCATGGCCGACCTGCCGGTCAGCCGATCCTGCTAGCCCTCGAGGGCCGCCGCACCGCCGACGATTTCGGCGATTTCCTGCGTGATCGCCGCCTGCCGCTGCCGGTTGTACGTGCGCTTGAGCAGGTTGTAGATCTCGCCGGCGTTGTCCGTGGCGTTCTTCATCGCGGTCCGCCGCGCGCCATGCTCCGCCGCCGCCGTCTCCACCAGTCCGCGATACACCTGGTTGCGGACGTAGAGCGGAAGCAGCTGCTCCAGAATCTCATCGGCGCCGGGCTTCAGGATGTAGTCCGCCTTCACCCCGCCCTTCTTCGCCGCCGGCGCCTGGACCGGGAGCACGCCGAGCGTGGTCGGAGGCGTGGAGAGCGGGCTGTTGAACTTGGCGTACACCACATCCACACTCGCCAGACGACCCTCGGCGTAGTCGGCGATCAGCTTCTCGACCAGCTCGGCGGCGTGCTCCGCCGTCGGCTTGTCGCCGATGTCGATCCGCTGGCTCGCCATCGGACGCCCGACATAACGGAAAAAGCCGATGCCCTTCCGTCCCACGCCGTGCAGGTCAACCTGATATCCCTGCGACTCGAGCTCAGCGATCCGGCGGCGGGCTTCCTTGATCAGGTTCGAGTTGAACCCGCCCGCCAGGCCCCGGTTCGACGTCACCAGGATCACCGCGGCGCGGGAGGGGCCACCCTTCGCCGGCGAGACCGGACGGCGGAGCAGCGGAAACCGCTCGGCCAGTTCCGGCGTGATCAGGTCGGCGATGACCTCGGCCAGCGCCGCGGCGTAGGGGCGGGCACCGACGACACGATCCTGCGCCCGCTTCAGCTTGGACGTGGAGACGAGCTCCATTGTCCGGGTGATCTTGCGGGTGTTCTGGACGGATCGCATCCGCCCGCGCAGCGCCTTGTTGGAGGCCGGCATGCCTACTCGCCCTTGAAGAGCGGCTTGAAGGCGGCGATCGCGGCCTTCAGCGCCGTCGTGTTCGCCTCATCCAGCGCCTTCTTGGTGCGGATCCCCTCGAGCACGGCGGGATGCGCCGTGGCGAGGAAGCTGAGGAAGTCGGTTTCCCACTTCCGGATGTGCTTCACCTCGACATCGTCGAGATAGCCGTTCACCACTGCGTAGATGATGGCGACCTGCTTCTCGACCGCGGCGGGCGCATACTGCGGCTGCTTGAGCACCTCGACGGTCCGGGCACCCCGGGCGAGCTGCCGCTGGGTCGCGGCATCGAGTTCGGAGCCGAACTGGGCGAAGGCTTCGAGTTCGCGATACTGGGCCAGCGACAGGCGTAGGGGACCGGCGACCTGCTTCATCGCCTTGATCTGCGCGTTGCCGCCGACTCGGCTCACGCTGATGCCGGCATCGACGGCGGGACGGACGTTCGAGTAGAAGAGGTCGGTCGTCAGGAAGATCTGGCCGTCGGTGATCGAGATGACGTTCGTCGGGATGTACGCCGAGACGTCACCCGCCTGGGTCTCGATGATCGGCAGGGCCGTCAGGGATCCGCCCGGCTTCTTGATGCGGGGATCGAGCTTCACCACGTCCGCATCCTCGGAGATCTTCGCGGCGCGCTCGAGCAGACGGCTGTGGAGATAGAAGACGTCGCCCGGGTACGCCTCACGGCCCGGCGGGCGGCGGAGAATCAGCGACAGCTGGCGGTAGGCGGCCGCCTGCTTGGAGAGGTCGTCATACACGCAGAGGGTCGGCTTCCCCTCCTCGTACATGAAGTACTCGGCGAGCGCGCAGCCGGAATAGGGCGCGATGTACTGCAGCGGGGCCGGATCGGAGGCGCTCGCGACGACCACGATGGTGTAGTCCATCGCGCCATGTTCCTTGAGCTTCTCCACCACCGTGGCGACCGTCGAGCGCTTCTGGCCGATGGCCACGTACACGCAGATGACGCCGGTGCCCTTCTGGTTGATGATCGTGTCCACCGCGATCGCCGTCTTGCCCGTACCGCGGTCGCCGATGATCAGCTCGCGCTGGCCGCGCCCGATCGGGATCATGGCGTCGATCGCCTTGATGCCGGTCTGCATCGGCTCCTTCACCGGGGTCCGGACGATGATGCCCGGCGCCACCATTTCCACCGCGCGGGCGCTCGTCGCGGCGATCGGTCCACGACCGTCCACCGGCTGACCCAGTGCGTTGACCACGCGGCCGAGCATCGCGGGACCGACCGGAACCTCGAGGAGTCGGCCGGTGCAGCGCACCTGATCGCCTTCCTTGAGCTTCAGGTAGTCACCCATGATCACGGCGCCGACGTTGTCTTCCTCGAGGTTCAGCGCGAGGCCCGTGACGGTGTCGCCGGTCTCCGTCGCCGTGAACTCGAGCATCTCGCCGGCGATCGCCTTGGTGAGGCCGTAGATGCGGGCCACGCCGTCGCGCACCTCGAGGACAGTGCCGACCTCGCCGGTATCCAGCGCGGCTAGATCGGCCTTCTCGATCTCACGCAGCAGGACGTCCTTGAGCTCGCCCGGACGGAGGACAGATTCGGTCGCCATAGGTCTCGCAATAGTTGGGTGACAGGGTTCGGGTATAGCTTGTGAAAAGTATCACAAGGAGCGGTGAAAGGCAACCGTTTCCGCTCCCCTATCTCCGCCCGGGAAGAGGCCGCTCCGCGGCCTGATCTTCATACTCCAGCAGGGAGTTTGGCCGGTCCCACGAGCCACCGTACCGGGGCTGACACCGGCTCAGTCGCGGCTCCGCGTCTTTCCGCGGGCGAAGTTGCCGAGCACCCCCCGGGGGCCGAGACCTGCCAGCCCGCGCGTGGGGACGCCGGCGATCCGCCGAGCGGTCGCGCTCAGGTGACTCGCGGTGGCAAACCGGAGGATGCGGGCGACCGACGCCACGTCATACCCGGGGTTCCGGAGCAGCGAGGCTGCGCAGGCGATACGCGTCAGGTCGATGACCCGCTTGAGATTCGGCGCCCCGCCCGCCCCGAACTGCCGCGAGAGATGCTCGCGGGAGCAGCCGAGCGTCCTGGCGATCTCGCTGGTGCGGACCGTCTGGTCGACCCGCTCCAGCAGGTAGTGCCAGACATCGCGCTGCAGCGGCTCCGTCAGCCGAAGCACCCGCAGGGCATCGGCGAGTGCCCCGCGCCGGTGCGCGGCCGCCGAATGCCGCACCACGAGGTCGCCCGCCACGGCATTGTCGACGCCATCGACCAGTACCAGTGCCACCTCGCTCGACTGGCAGGCGAGGAGCAGCGTCCCGTCGTCGGGGCGGAAGGGCGCGAATGCGATCCACGGGACCTGGGGAAACCGGGTGCGGAGCGCGGCAATCTCGGCGAGCGGGGTGCGCGTGGGGCAGAAGACGACGGCGTCCACCAGCCGGGACGTCAGCGTCGTGTCGAGCTGCGGCGCTGACCGGCAGCCGATCAATGTCCATGAACCGCCGGCGGGCAGGGTGCGCCGCAGCGCCAGGGACGCTTCCGCGCCAGGCATCAGGGCGGCCACTGCGGGCATGTCAGGGCTCCGACGTGACCGGCGGCGGGGGCAGGACCTCGGGCAGCGATCCGGAACGGCGGGGGCGGCCCGCTCCCATCGCCACGAGAGTGCGGGCCATCTCGCCGGCGCGCTTGAGGACGCCGCGCGCGTTGTCGTAGGAGAGCTGGTCCAGCGCCTCTTCGATCGTCAGCCAGCGATAGTCGGTGATCCCCTCCTCGAGCTGGGGCACGACGTCGGCCGCCGGACTCTCGAACAGGAAGAAGTGGCAGAATTTGTGGATGTACCGACCCTTGAATCGGAAGTGCCAATCGATGATCCGGATTGGCCCGAGCATCATCAGATCGGTAAGCCCCGTCTCCTCCATCGATTCCCTGAACGCGGCCTCGGCGGGCGTCTCCTCCCCCTCGAGATGCCCCTTGGGGAAGCCCCAGTGCTCGTACGGATCCCGGATGAGCAGAAAGCGGGCGCTGCGGTCCGGCTGGCGTCGGAAGACGATGCCGCCCGCACTGACTTCCCGCTCGGCCTTGCGCTTCGACTTGGACACTAGAACACCGAGAACTTGAAGTACTTCCGCGGATTCATCTGGATGTCGGCGAGCAGCCGCCGCATCTCCTGCATGGTCTCGATCGTCTCGTTGTACATCGCGGGGTCCTTCGAGAGCAGGCCGATGGTGCCCTGTCCGTTCTGGATCCGCGAGAGGGCGGAGTCGGCCGCCAGCAGCGTGTGCACCAGGGTGGAGTCCTGGCCGTGCAGGGTAGCGAGAAAGGCCTTCAGATCCGCCGAGGCATCGCGGAGATTGCCGGAGCCGTCGCGCGCGTTGTTGAGAATCTGCTGCAGCTGGCCCTGCGCCGTCGCGGAGTCAACCCGGGCCAGGGTGTTCTCGAGGTGGCCGGAGGCGCTCAGGACCGCGTTCGACGTGCGCTCGACATTCCCGGTGACCTGGTTGAGCCGGCTAGTCTGGTTCTGGGTGAAGCGCTCGAGCTGATTCGCGATCAGGCCGAAGTCCTTGATGCTCTGCCGCAGTTCGGCAACGGCGCTCGAATCGAAGGTCTCCTGCACCCGCTGCGCGACCGCGGCGATGTCGGTCGCGATGCGGCCGGCCTGGGCGGTCAGCTGCCCGACGTCGGGCAGGGTGGCACCGGGCCACCGGTCGCCGCCGGGGCGGGAGGTCTCGGCCAGCATCAGCACGACGTTCGGGTCGTCCTGGGGCTGGTCCCGGGAGACGATCGTCGCGGCCCACTCGCCGAAGAGGCTCTGTGAGGCGGCGATGACCGCGGGATTGGCGGGGAGGTCCACTGCCTGGAAGACCCGCAGGTCGGCCTCGACGAACTGATCGGCCAGGCGGATCGCCTCGACCCGACCGACGCGCACGCCCCGGTAGGTGACCGGGGCCCCCGGGGTGAGACCGCCGACGGTGCGGAAGCGCGCGACGTGAATCATCTCGTGCCGGCCGATGTCCGCCTCGGAGAGCCAGAGGGCGCCCGCGACGATGACCGCGATGCTCACGAGCAGGACCAGCCCGACCAGGAACTCGTTCCGCCGTTTCATCGGGCGGCCTCCTGGGCTTCGAGCCGGTCGGGATCGAACGGGCGTCCCTCGATGAAGTTCCGGACCACCGGATCATCGGTGTGGCGGATCTCCTCGATGGTCCCGACCTGACGGATGCGCCCCTGGTACAGCATCGCGATACGATCTCCGACGGTGTAGGCGCTGCGCATATCATGGGTGACGACCACGGCGGTCGTGCCGAGTTCCTGACGGGCTCGGACCATGAGGTCGTCGATGACCGCGCTGGTGACCGGATCGAGCCCCGTGGTCGGCTCATCGTAGAGAATGTAGCGCGGCCGGAGCGCGATCGCGCGGGCAATCCCGACCCGCTTGCGCATGCCGCCGGAGAGCTCCGCCGGGAACCGTTCCTCCGCCCCGGCGAGATCGACCAGCCGGAGGCTCTCCCGGATGCGCTCCTGGATTTCCGCCTCCGCCAATCCGCGCCGCGCGAGGCCGAGGCGGATGTTGTCGGCCACGGACATGGAGTCGAAGAGAGCCGCGAACTGGAAGACGTAGCCGATGTGGCCGCGCATGGCGTCGAGGTCCCGGGCTTCGAGCTCGCTGACGATCTGGCCGTCGACCTCGACCGTCCCGGCGTCAGGCACGAGCAGTCCCACGATGTGCTTGAGCGCGACGCTCTTGCCGGTTCCCGAGAAGCCGATGATGACCGTGGTCTGCCCGTCGGGGATGTCCAGCGACATGCCGTCCAGCACCACCTTCGGACCGAAGGCCTTCGCCACTCCGGTGAACCGGATCACAGGAGCACCAGCGCCCAGAAGGCGTCCAGGACCAGGATCGCCTCGCACCCGAGCACGACCGCGCGGGTGGTGTTGCGGCCGACGCCCTCGGCGCCGCCGCGGGTCGTGAGTCCCTGAATGCATCCGGCGAGGGTGACCGCCACGCCGAAGCTCGCCGCCTTCACCAGTCCGAACCAGATGTCCTTGAACCGGTAGAAGAGGCGGAGGCCCTTCACGAACTCGAGGGACGAGAGGTCGAGCAGATTGATCGCGGTGAACCAGCCGGCGGTGATGCCGAGGGCGACGGCGATCGCGGTCACCACGGGGAACATGAGCATCCCCGCGAGCACCCGCGGCACCACGAGATAGCTTCGAGGGTTGTAGGCGAGCGTCTCGAGCGCATCCACCTGCTCGGTCACCCGCATGGTGCCGAGCTCGGCGGCGATGTTCGCGCCGACGCGGCCGGCGAGCGCGAGACCGGTGAGGACCGGACCGAGCTCCATCATGATGGTCTTCCCCACCAGCGCTCCCACGAAATAGAGCGGGACCGCGCCGGTGAAGATGTACTTCGAAAGCAGGGAGAGAACGATGCCGGTAAAGGTCGCGATGAACAGCGCGATGGGGACCGAATCGACGCCCAGACGGCGCATCTGCGGAATCACGTGCGGCGCCCAGGTCCGCACATCCGCCACCGCCCGACCGGATTCAACGCCCCACCGGCCGACGCGGGTTACGGCCCCGTTCCAGCCTGCGCGAGAGGCGAGATTGTGAGTCACGGAGGCTAAGGTAGGTGTCTCCGCGAGGATGCGTAAGGGCGGGGGACTCGAAACGGGTCGGGCGGCCGCGGAGGCCGCCCGGCTCAGGCCGCGAAGCTGGCCAGCGCGCGCCCGACGTCTCCCTCGCGGAGCCGCTTCAGGGCGCGGTCCCGCAGCTGACGGACCCGCTCGCGGGTCACACCGAGCATGCCGCCGATCTCCTCGAGCGTATGCTCCCGTCCGCCATCGAGACCGAAGTAGAGCCGGAGGACCTTGGCGTCACGCGAGGGCAGCGTCGCGAGTGCGCCCTCGATTTCATCGGAGAGGAACTTGTCCATCGCCTGCTCTTCAGCGTCGGACTGGTCGTCGGCGATGAAGCGATCGATGAGCGAGCGGTCCCCGTCGGGATCGAGCGGGGCGTCGAGGCGCACTTCGCTGGTGTTCAGCGCGGCGAGCGACTGCACGACTTCGAGCGAGAGACCGGTGGACTTGGCGATCTCCTCCGGGGTCGGCTCGCGGCGGAGTTCCTGGCGCAGGGTCTCGGCGGTGCGGACGATGCGCGAGAGGTCGGCGGTGCGGTTGAGCGGCACCCGCACGGTGCGCCCCTGCCGGGCCAGCGAGGCGAGGATCGCCTGACGGATCCACCACACTGCGTAGGAGATGAACTTGACGCCCTGATCGGGATCGAACTTTCGCGCGGCGGTCAGCAGCCCGACGTTCCCCTCGCCGATCAGGTCGGTGAGCTGGAGGCCGCGGTTCTGGTACTTCTTCGCGACCGAGATGACGAAGCGGAGGTTGCGCTTGACCAGTTCCTGCATCGCCTCGGGATCGCCCTGGCGGACCAGCTTCGCGATGGCGATCTCCTGCGGGGTCGTCAGCAGCGGCGTCTGACTCACCTCATAGAGGTACTGGTCGAGGATGTCGCGATCGGCGTCGTACACCCCCAGGGTCTTGGAGGTCTCGCGCTTGCTCTTCCGGGGCTTCCGGGTCGGCTGATTGTCGATGAGGATCTGCTGCACCGGCGTGAGCTTGAGCTCCTTCTTCGGCGCCTCGGGCTGGGCCGGGGCTGCCGCTTTCCGCGCCTTGGCGGCCGGCTTGGCCGGTTTCGCCTTGGCTTTGGAGCTCTTCGTGTCCGGGCTCTTGGAACCCGCTCCCGTGCGCTTCTTCATCGCCGCCGATTACCCTCCGCCTACGCCGAAAGTTCTCCCGCCAGTTGACACCGCCAGCAACGGCCAAGTAGCTTGTCGTGCTCCCCGAACCGGGGGGTCAGCGGGGCGCGCTAATATAATGGGGGCGTAGCTCAGTTGGGAGAGCGCGTGAATGGCATTCACGAGGTCAGGGGTTCGATCCCCCTCGCCTCCACTCTATTCGCCGCACCGTTGGCGCGCATGACCGTGCGCGCGCTCTGTCAGTAAGGTAGTTGCGAAGTCGCCGGTCGGTCGGTAGTATCCGGCTCGTTTCGCGGGAATAGCTCAGTTGGTAGAGCACAACCTTGCCAAGGTTGGGGTCGCGGGTTCGAGTCCCGTTTCCCGCTCTCAGAACCGTTCGGCCCGCATGGCCGTGCGGGCCAACTCTGGAAAGAATTCCGTCGCGGGGTGGAGCAGTCTGGTAGCTCGCCGGGCTCATAACCCGGAGGTCGTGGGTTCAAATCCCACCCCCGCTATTGCCGGACACGACGTTGGGGCGAGGCGACGCCTCGCCCCAACTCATTTTCGGGCGGTTAGCTCAGTTGGTTAGAGCGCCACGTTGACATCGTGGAGGTCACAAGTTCGAGCCTTGTACCGCCCATTGGGCCCTTAGCTCAACTGGATAGAGCATCTGACTACGGATCAGAAGGCTAGGGGTTCGAATCCCTTAGGGCCCATGACAGCGCCAAGGCATGCCTTGGCGCGACTCACGTAGAAGAAGGAAGACGGGGCGTAGCGCAGCCTGGTAGCGCGCCTGCTTCGGGAGCAGGAGGCCCCGGGTTCAAATCCCGGCGCCCCGATTGACGGAACCAGCTGGAATGCCGAACCCCGCCAAGCCCTTTGCTCGGCGGGGTTTCGCATTGCCCCCCACGACCATTAGCGTTCCTGCGTCCCGGCGCCTGACTGGCGCCCCCTCCCCTGCACCCTGAACCTCACCGGATGAGCGATCGCGCCGAACGACTCGAGCGGATTCGTGAGCTGCTGGAAGACCGGCGCCATCCCGAGCGGAGAGTCGGCATCTTCTCGGCCACCAACCTGACCCGCATCGCCCTGCGCTTCGGCGCCATGGCGCTCTCTGCCGGCCTGGTCCACGCGCTGCTCGGCAGGACCGTCCTCGAAGTCCCCGTCTCCGCCGTCGCCGTTGGAGCCACCGATCACCAGGTCAGCCGACTCTGGAAGCGCATCCAGGGCGGGGTGCGGCGGACCTGGACCGCGGTCGGGGTCGTCGTGGTAGGCGTTGGGCTCCTTGCAACCATCCTCAGGAGCGCGGCGCCCGATTCGGCGGCGGCCCGCGGGATGAGCAGCGCCGCAGGCGGACTGCTGGAATCGATGCGCGCCAGCGTGGATGCCCGCGCCCGAGCCCAGCGCACACCGGTGGATACGACCGGCGCCGCGGGTGAACGGTGGCGGGTCCTGCTCGACAGTACGATGGTGCGCCGCGGCACCTTCGCCGAGGCACAGGCCTGGTGTGCGGCACTCGGGCCGGAGTGGCGGTTGCCGCCCGGGCTGGGGAACTGGCCGGAGCTCGACAGCTATCCCAGACTCGGGACCCTGCTCAGCGTGTGGACCGACGGCGGCATGGGAGTGCAGATCGGCGATGGCAATCGCCCCGGCGCCGGCAGTTCCTCCTCGGGACGCCCCAGTGAAGTGCGCGGCGTCCTCTGCATGAAGGGAGAGGGCTGAGATGGTCTCCCCGCTTCCCACGCTCGCCATCAGCGACGCCGACCTCGAACGGATGAGCGACACTCAGCTCGCGGAACTCGAAGACCGGCTGCTCACCGAGTCGGAACTCGACCTTTCCCCTGGCGCGCAGTTCACGCGCGGCCGGCTGGTGGTCTGGGCGCTCACGATCATCGGCGTCGTCGTCGCACTGAGCCTGTACTCACGGCTCCCCACCGACAGGCTGGGCCCGCTCAACATTCCCCTCTACCTCGGTGCGTTCGGCCTCGGGGCGGCGTCTGCCCACCTGTTCTGGTCGCGGGCGGGCCGCCGCGTCCGCGAATCGGTCCGCTGGCTGCTGGGCTACTGGCCGATGCTGCTGTACATCGCGGGCATCATCTACCGCCACACCCACCGCGCCTGACAGGCCGTCCGCACTCCATCAACGAAGCAGCCCCGTTCCGCAACGCGGAACGGGGCTGGCTCTGCGGGCGAGGCCGCTCAGTGGGTGTGTCCCGCGGTCGTGTCGGCGGGCGGCATCGGCATGTTCATGTTCATGTCCATCATGTCGTCCCCCTTCCATGCCCCGCTGTCCAGGTACCCCGACTCGGATGTCCCGAGGCGGGGCCAGCGGGCCATGTCGCGCACGGCGATGATTCCGTCGAGGTGACCCATCGCGCCATCGATGGAAGCACCGGAGCGATTGTCGTACGTCGCCACCAGGCGGTAATGACGGCCGGCCTCGAGCTTCAGCCCGTCGCCGGTGATGCCGTAGAGCTTGAGCGGCATGTGAGTGATCCGGCCCAGCGAATCGAGCGTGGGAGTGATGCGGGTGATGACGTGGCCGGTCGTGGCATCCTCGAGCCAGAGGCCGGTGCCCCAGTCATGCATGTGGCCGCTCAGCGCGAGCACCCGGCCGCCGAGGGGCAGCACGAACTCCCGGGTGATCGTGTCGACGCCCGTCGGGATCATGAAGGTGTTGGGCTTCCCCTTCACATCGGCGATGTCCATCGAGATCGGCAGGACCGGGACCGGCCTGGGCACCAGATTGGAAGGCGAGTAGCGGATCCGCAGCGTCATGTAGACCGAGTCGATGTCCGTCGCGGTCTCGTTGTGCCACATGATGTTGATGCGCATCCTGCTGCCGGCGGCGAGCGGCATCCCGACCGTGTTCGGCAGCATGATGTTTGAAGTCTCACGGCCGATCGCCATGATCTTCTCCTCCATCGGGAGGATGAGCTGGCGGCGGCTGGCGTTGATGATCTGGAGATGGTGCAGCACCCGCTGGGATACCCGCTTCCCCGCGGCGTCACGCAGCTCCATGTGGAAGCCGCGCCCCATGCCCTCGACCGGCCAGTCGAAGCGCTGGGTGATCTTCTCCATCATCGCGTCGTGATTCATGTGGGCGGCGTGCTCACCACCCATCGCGGGCAGATGGTACGGGCCGGTCGTGATCACGACCTCATCGCGGCTGGAGTCTACCGTGACGGCGAATGGAACGGCGACGGCCTGCGCCGTCAGGAGCCGAGGCAGGAACGTGACTGCGAGGACAACAGGCGCTACGGCCTGCCGGAAACGACGGAGCATGCATGTCTCGGGGTGAACGTGATCCAGGGGGGCCCGTGGAGTGTCCAATGATAACGACGGGTCCCGTTGTCTGCTGTGACGGTTGGACGTACGTTGACGGGATCCAATTGCGAATCCGGGATCGGAAAATGCCTTCATGAAGCGAGTCGTGCTGCTGCTGGTGGATGGCCTGCGTCCGGACGTCGCAGAGGCCGCACTGCAACGGGGGGAGCTTCCCGCGCTGGCGGCCATGACCGGGGCGCGTGGCGTGCAACGCGGTATCACCGCGTTTCCCTCGACCACCAGCGTGGCCTACCTGCCCTTCCTGACCGGCTGCACTCCCGGGCGCTGCAACGTCCCGTCGATCCGGTGGCTCGACCGCGCCGCCTATGGTGGTCGCTGGTGGACCGAACGTCAGGCGGTCCGCAGCTACTGCGGCTATCAGGCCCCGATGCTGGACGACGATATCACACCCGGTATCCGGACCATCTTCGAACTGGTGCCGGAGAGCCTGGGAATCTTCACGCCGATCGCCCGCGGACTCACCCCTGCGCGGGATCCCGCGCGAACGGAGCGCAAGTTCTGGGGAGCCCTCGCGCACTATGCCGAGTGGCACCAGCCTTCCGATGACGCCGTCACCCGGCATCTCCTTGCCGGGATCGACCACGGGTGGCGGTTCATCTTTGCGCAGTTTCCCGCGGTGGACGGCTACACCCACCAGAGCACGCCTGACGGACCGAAGGTGCTGCGCGCCCTGCGCAAGGTGGACGCGACCGTGCACGCCATGCGGGAGCGCCTCACGGCTCGCGGTGAGCTCGAGGACACACTCGTGCTCCTCGTCAGCGATCATGGCGCCTCGGTGGTGCATACCCATCTCGACCTCGCCACCTGGTTCCGTGGCCAGGGAGTTCCAACGCTGTCGCACCCGATCCTGTGGGAGAAGAACCCTCGCGCCGCGGTGATGGTGGCCGGCAACGGTTCGGCGATGGTATACGCCCGCCCCGGTGTGCCTCGCGCGGCGCGCTGGCCGCTGGCGCGCCTGCGGACGCCGGAGGCCTTCGGGACCGGGCACGACGTGATCGCGGCCCTGCTCGGGACACCAGGGATCGGCTTCGTGGCCGCCGAGGAGGGGCCGGGCGCCGTGCGGGTGGTCAACATCGATGGAGCCGCGGACATCAGTCGGGAGGGCGATCGGATCCGATATCAGCGGAGTTCGGGAGATCCGCTCGGCCTCGAGGCGGATCTCCTGCTCAGCACGACGGAGTGGGTCGAGGCCGCGTGGGACAGCGCCTATCCGGACGCCTGTTACCAGCTGCTCGATCAGTTCCGCGCCCCGCGCGCCGGCGATCTCATCGTCGTGGCCCGGGAGGGCACCGACTTCCGGCTCCGGTTCGAGGTGCCCGAACACAAGGCGGGGCATGGAAGTCTGATCCGCGCGCACATGCAGGTCCCGGTGTGGACGAGTGTCGATGCCCCGGCCACGCCACTCCGCACCGTCGATCTCTTCCCCGCCATGCTGGACTGGCTGGGCGTGCCGGTCCCCGAGAACATCGACGGTCAGCCGGTGTGGACCCCGGGCCGGACGATGGCCGTTGCGTAACCAGCCCCGGGAGGCGACTTTTACCGCCCTCGGATGACGCCGTCCGGGACCGGCGGGTGCAGGACAGGCCGGTTCCATGCGGGGACATTCGGGTCTCGCGCCCGTAGCTCAGCTGGATAGAGCGCTTGCCTCCGGAGCAAGAGGTCGGACGTTCGAATCGTCTCGGGCGCATGCAGCAAGTCGAAGCCCCGCCGTCCGTTAGGACGCGCGGGGCTCTCTTCTCTGTAATCCGAATCGGCGTGTTGTGCCAGAGATTGTGCCATCAGCCGCTTCCTTCGGCGAGGGGACAATGGGATTTCAGTCAGAACGGGCCCTGATCTACTGCAAGACTTACCCCGAGCTCAGCATCAAGCACAAAGAGACCGTGTGCACGGCAGCGGTCAGCCTGACAAACGGGAAGCCCATCAGGCTCTACCCGGTGCCGCTCAGGTACCTCGACTTCTCGACCCAATATCAACTCTACGATGTGATCGATGTTCCCATCGAGAAGAGCCGTGGGGACTCAAGACCGGAGAGTTTCCGGATCCGACCCGACGGGCTTTCGCGTCGCGAGCACCTGGGGACTGAGAGGGACTGGGAGGCGAGGCGAGAGGTAGTCTTCAGGGAGCCGTCATGGCACTATCGATGTCTCGAGGAGCTGAAGGAGCGGCAACGCGCCGACGCGAGCTCGTTGGGCGTGGTGCCTGTCGGAGCTGTTGACTGGGTCCGACTCGGCCGCCGGCCAGAGCAAGACAGATTGGACCATGAAGAGAGGCTCAAAGCGAATGCTGCAAGGATTGATCTCTTCGACACCGAGACCCGCAAGAGCCTGGAGTTCCTTCCGTTCAGAGTGAGGCTCCGCTGGCACTGCGGATCCAACGGGCAGGTTTCACCAACCTGCCCAGGGCACACAGCCGCGATTCTGGATTGGGGACTACTGGAACTTGGCAGGCGGGAGGGCGAGGAGGCCAGCCTTAAGAAGGCGGAGATCCTCACCGATCTCTCGAAATACGACCTGCACCTGTTCGTTGGGAATTTCTTTCTTCACCAGCATGTTTTCGGAATCATCGGGCTCTGGTACCCGCCGCGGCGAGGATGGAAGCACCAGCTGCCCCTACCTCTCGGCTCGTGAATCTCGGCGCTCCATCGGGGGCCAGGTGAGTCACACGCGAACAATCTTCCGTGGCCAATCGCCACTGTTGAAGAAGCAGCGATCGGTGGCAATCCGCCGGGTGACGCTCGAAGCACATCAGGCAGACCGCTCGGCCCTTGGCTGCATTGAAGACTGAGTCAAGCTCAGCGATCACCTCTGGGTGCGCGCGCAGGTACCGATCGTACTTGAGAAGGGCGTCCTCGTAGTCACTGGCCTCTCGCCTGAGGCTTTTGGGGTTGCCGGCGAAGCGTGCGTGAAGATAGGAAATGCCGACCGAACTCAGCCCGGCCTCGAGCGCGGTCTTCGAAAATCCCGGCTTGTGGCTCCATGGAGTTTCCCGAACATCGACAACAATCTCGATGCCAGCCCCGCGGAGAATCGCCAAGAACTCCGGCAGAGTGCGCCCCTGGTAGCCTATAGAGAAGAGTCGAAGTGACACGACGTTACCCCGGATACATTAAAGGAAGAGGCGGCATGGGTTGGTCGGGAATGCACTGACCGGCGCACACTCTACTTGCACGCCGCATGCCAAATCCATCAGCCCTCAGCCTCTGCTGCCCCGGTTGTAATCGAGGCCAGTCGCTCCCGCAGCCGATCCGAATGCTGCTCGACTCGAAACTCTACCACCTCCGACCGATGCCGCACCTCGCCGAGGTGCCCGTAGACCTTCTCTACCATCTCCGCGCTCCCGTGCCCCATCTCGCGGCGGACGGTATCCACGGCCACCGGGGCCCCATGGTCGAGCGTCTGCAGGCGTGCGGCACAGTAGGTGTGCCGGAACATCTTCGAGAGAATCGTCCCGCGCCACACCAGGCGCTTCTTAGCGTCGCGCTTCTGCTCTTTCGTTTCGGGATCCATCACCGGCTCCCGAAACCCCGCCTGAATGGCCACCAGGTCAACGGACTTCTGTATGTCGCCGAGCTTCGCCTCGGCACGCTTGCCCCCGCCCGGAAAGAGCAGTCGGCGAGCCGGTGCATCGTCCAGGACCTCGGCCGCGGTGCGCGCGTTCAGATACGGGCGAAGGATCTCCTCGAGCTGGGGCCAGAGGGGCACGACCCGGCGAGCGCCAGGCGTCTTCAGCCGGCGCCAGGCGTTCGGCCGGAATGTGATCGTCTTCCGCTCCAGGCTCACATCCTCGACCTCGAGGCCGAGTACTTCATCCAGCCGCCCGCCGGTGAGCAGTAGGGTTGCGGTCAGCTCGTAGGTAAACGGGAGAGCCCGGTGATCGGTGCGCGAACGGAGCCGCCGCGCTGACTCGAGGACCAAAGCAGCGTCCGGGACCTCGAGCCAAGCCGCCTCGAGGCGGCGGCCGGTCGGCTTCTCCATCAGCACGGCAACGGGGTTGAAGCCTGGCGGCACCAGACGCCGCGCCTGCGCACGCCGGTACAGGTTGCTCAGGGCGTTGAGATGGTGGCGGACGCTGCCTTCACTCAACGGCCGGCGGCTTGTCCTCGCGGTCTGCTGGCGAAGGTGCGCGATCCAGCGCTCGATATCCTCTCCGCCGACCGCAGTCAGGCGGCGGCTTGCCCCGAGGAAGGCGATCGCCCGCTCGAGGAAAACGGCCTGGGCCAACAGCCACTCTTCCGTGACCTTGCCGGCCTGTCGCTTGGCGACGATATGCTCAGCGCTGAACTCCGCGAGCGTGACCACGGGTCCGCGGCCGCGTGCCACGTCGTCCCGGCTGTCCTCGAGCTGTTTCAGTCGAACCCCGAAGAGTTGAGCGGCGAGGTTGCGGTCCGTGGTGGCTTGGGCCTGGCCCGGCGCACGGAGCGGCTCCCGATCGCCACCGACGCCGTGGAACTCCCGGAAGTCGCCCCACCACCGCCCGCCGCGCTGGTACAGACGCGCCATGACTAGACCCCTCCCTCGGGAAGTCGAGTCCATGTGCCGCCCGAGAATTTCCAGCCACCGCGCGAATCGATGAACTGGCGGAGCTCGAGCAGCAGCGCTTGGCGCTTCTCGTCCGATGAACCGTATTCCTCGAGATCATCCCTCACGGCCTCGACCAGGAGGGTATGCGCACAGACGGCGATCGCGGCGCCCCCATCCTCGATGAATGCGCACAGGACCATGGCCCGGTCAAATGGATTGCCGCGCTCAGGCATCATGCCGTGACGCTCAATGCACTGCTCTGCAAGCTGCCGGATTGCCTTCAGGGCTGAGGGCGAAGCCTGCCCATCGGCGAGGGAGGGCACCGCTACCGGCTGGCGAGTCGTGGCAGATCGCACCTGCCGGATTTCAGCTCGCGGCATGGGTCACCGCCTGGCCCTGTGTCTCCAGCGCTTCCCCAATCCGGTCATGCAAGATGTTCGCGACGACCTGCACAGCTGCCTTGGCCGGATCGTCGGCCGCGGTCGAGAACTCAAAGGCAAAGTGTTTGATGACGTAGGCCAGCGCCTGGCACTCATAGAGTGCGCTCTCCAGGTGACGCCGGATATCATCGATATCTCGGACCTGCTGCTCGAGATGCTTTGAGGAGGGGTGAACGGTGGCGCCAGGCGTCGCCTGCGGGAGGATGTCGCGAAGCACTCTCGGGGTCGCTTTCATGGGATCTCCTGCGGCGTGGCCGCGGTCAGGGGGTACTCGTACACTACACGCTATACCGTCTTGCTGCAATAGTCGGTATAACGTATGATGCTCCCATGACTCCCCTGCGTGTCCGGCTGCGCGAGTTGCGCGAGGCGAAGGGCCTTAGCCAGTTCGCCCTGGCGGAGGCGGCCGGCGTCCGCCAGGGAACAGTGAGCGCGCTCGAGACCGGCAAGAGCAAGGGCATCGACTTCGCCACCGCCAATCGGCTCGCCAAGGCACTGGGTGTCGAACCGCATGAGCTGTTTGAGACGGCGCCAGCTGCCAAGCCGAGGCGCCAATGACCTCGCGCAAGTCACCCCGGAAGCGTCGGCATCGGGACGACAGTCTCGAGCCCACAGTCCTCGACGATTCCGCGATCGCCAATCCCCCCGACTATTTGACCCCGGTGGAGCGACAGCGCTTCCTGCAGGGCCTGCCCATCAGTCCCCCTCGCAAGCAACCGCCCCGGCCCTAAGCCGGGGCATTCGCTTCAGAGCTTCCCGAGCTGCGCCAGCCGCTTCTGGATGACCTGACCGAGGAGCCGGTCAACCTGGTCCGCCGTCACCGACGCAACGGCGGACGCTGCCAAAGCCGTATCGCCGACCGGCCCCATAAACTGAACCGTGATGTCCCCAACCGTCAGCGTGACCGCGTTCTCCAGGGGCCCCGTGAATGGCAGGATGGGAGCGGTGATCGGTAGGAAGTTCCCGGTCAGGGCGGCGAGGATCTCCTTCTGGACGGCCAGCTGCGACTCCGCGAGACCGGCGAGCCGAGCACCGGTCGTCTCGGTGATCCGGTTCTCGCTGGTGAAGTTGGTCGTCGACCCACCGCTCGTGCCTCCACCCTTCACCTGGTCGAGCAGGCCCTCGATCTGCTTGATGAGGTCGAGGAGATCCGCCTCCGAGAGGTTGCCGAGATCCGTGCCGGTCAGCGCACCCTTTGTGTTCAACTTGCCGAGAAGGGCGAGGAGCTGCTTCTCGGCCTCCGCCCGGCCCTGCGCCGTCGTGAGGTCGAGACTCCCGAGCAGCTGCTTGACGATCGGCGACTCGTTGCTGGCGAGCTGCTGCAGCGCCTTCAGCTGATCGATCGGGTTCGTGAGGTCCAGGAGGTCGAGCTGGACCTGGAGGAAACTCAGCTTGCCGGCGAACGAATCCGCGAAGGCGACGAACTGCACCGAGTCGAGAGCCTTCTGGACCAGCTTCAGACTGTTGACGAAATCAATCGCCGAGCTGGTGTTCAGCTGCAGGCGGGGATCGATGAGCTTGAGCTGATCCTGGAGCTCCTGCAGCGTGAGGCCGAACGGCTTCAGGATGCTGTTGACCGCGGCGGTGTTCAAGCCCGGCTGGCCGCCCGTGATTCCCTTCCCGAGGTTCCTGCCGCTCCCCAGAATCGCAGCGATCGCATCGCGCGGACCCTGGACCGTATTCCCAGAGACTTGATCGTTCAGCGCCTTCGCCAGATCCCGCATCGCATCCAGGGTCTGCTCGCGCAGAACACGGTCCCGCTTGGCGTCGGCCGACTCCCCGAAGAGGCTGCCGAGCAGCCCCCCCACGTTCCCGAGCACATTCACGATGCTCGAGACATCCCCCTCGAGGGCGCTGGGCAGCGCGTCGGCGATGTTCAGGATGTTGTTGAGCGCCGCGGCGGTGGAGTCATTGACCAGGCCGAAGGCCTCCGCGAACCCGAGCGCACCCTTCGCGACGTCCGTGAGGTCGCCGACGATCTCTTTCAGCGAGTGGTGTGTCTTGCTGCTGGTGGCGAGAATCTCTTCGCTGTTGTCGAGCACCTCGGCCGAAGCGTCCGCCTGGGCCTGGTGATCGTCCACCAGCTGACGGTTTGCCTTCTCGATCTGCACATCGACGTTGGCGATCTTCTGCAAGGTAGCCTGCGCTGCGTCCCCGCTTTGATCGATGCCCAGCGTTTCCACCAGGCTCTGCCGGATCTCGAGCAGACGATCAATCGCCTGCTCGGGCCCGCGCGAGACGGCATCCTCGATCTGGACCGCCAGCGCCCTGTCGCCGAGCTCCCGGAGGCGATCGAGCAACGGCTGCAGCTTGGCGGCGAGGTCCTCCGACGGCGTCCCGAGCGCGATGAGCTTGATGCTCAGCCCCTGAATGGCTTGGGCTGTCGCATCGATGGTGCTCGGTAGCGTCGTGGTGAAGGTCCGCACGGCGATGTTTCGCAGGCGCTCGAGCGCCGCGTTCGCCTCATCCTGCTCCTGGGGAGTCCGGATGTGGCCTACCGGCGCCGTGCCGGCGGCATGGACGCCGCGCCCGGGACTGCGGGTCGCATCGATGATCCCCGACTGATCCTGAACGAGCGAGAGCACCGCCGCCGCGGCGCCGGCGCCGCCGCCGCCAGCGAACGAGAAGGCCTTCAGCGCCTTGAAGTGCGTCAGCAGGATGGCCACCCCCTGCAGCTGGTCGAGTGTTCTCTCCTTGATCCCCTGCTCGATCTTCCGTTGCGTCTCCTCCCAGATGCCGGCGATCTGGCCGGCGAGTCGTTCCTGACTCTGGCGAACGACCTCACCCTGGCGCGCGAGGTCTGCGAGGTCCTGCGTGGTGTCACGGATCGCCCCGCCCCAGCTGTGGATGCCGGCGGCCCCTTCGGCACTGAAGAGTTCCTTGAGCGCCGCTCCGGCCTGTTTGGCGTTGTAGCCCTTCGCCACGAATCGGCCGAGGGCGCCGGCGGCATCGTCGAAACTCACGCCGGCGCTCGCGAGACTCGGGGCGGCCGCTTGGAAGGCCGCGAGGATGTCCTCGATGGGGAACCCACCCTCGCGTCCGATCGCCGCGAGCTTCGCCCCGACGACCTCGATCTGGTCGCCCGTCAGGCCGAACAGATCGAGCACCTGGTCGAGGCCTTCGGTGAGCAGGCCGAAATCGGCTTGCGTGGCATCCTGGACCCGGGACAGCCCACGAAAGCGAGTGATGAGTTCATCGAAGCTGCTGACACCAGTCCGCGCGATCGCCTGCAGGCTGGTGACGATCTCATCACTCGAGCGACCGGTCTCGCGCTGCAGTACCCCCACCGCGTGCCCGAGGTCGCCGACGCGGTCGGTGCCTCGCGGAATGGAGGCCGCAATCTTCCGCATCGACCCGTCGAACTTGCTTGCCGCCTCGGCCGCCTTGATGGCGATCCCAGCGAGCAGGGCCGCTATCGCGCCGGCCGCGGCTCCAGCGTTGGCCTTGATGAAGCTGGCAGTGCGACCGAACGAACGCTCGGACTCGGCGAGGTCGCGCTTGAAGCCCTTCGTCTCGGCCTCGAAGAGAACCAAGAGCCTGGCGAGCTTGATGTCTTTCATCGGTCCGCCTTCCCTGAGTTGAACTGCCTGAGGAACGCTCGGCGCTGCCCGTCGCGAAGAGACTGCCAGGCCTCACCGACTGTGGCCCGGCCCACGGGGCTCTCGACCCACTGGACGAACAGCCGCGCGAACTCGCTGAGGGCGCCCTCGTTCCCGCACGCCTCCCAGAGCTCCCGGATCCACTCCACCGACTCCGCGGCGGCGATCGCCGAGGCGTCGCCCTCGAGGTACCACTTCCCCGCGTTGTCGAGGACCTGTCGGCACACGGAGGGGATAACCTGGTCGCCCAGGAACAGAGCGCATTCACAGGCGAGGGTTGCGGTATCCATGCGCAGCCGCACGCGCTGCCCGAAGGGCAGCTCCACCCAGGTCTCGCGCGGGGAGGTCATCGCGGCGTCACCCGACGCTGGCGATCGGGAGACCGACCGGTGTGGAGTACGCCTGGCCCCGGTTGTGGCGCGCTGCTCGCGCCCTCCGCATCGCGTCGCCGGCGATCCTGGCGACGGCATCCCCCGAGAGGGATCCGCATCGCTCGAGCTGAGCCGCCACGGCTTTGACGGCCGGCCAGTGCGCCGCCACCAGCTCGAGGGCCTGTTGCATCGCGCCCGGCAACCAGGCGTCAGTCCGACCGGACTCCCGGAAGCCGGCGCGCGCCCCGGCGAGATCGGAGGCCGAAGGCTGGCAGTCCCAGAAGCCGGCGTGGGCTTCGGCCGCCGCGCCAGCCATGCACGCCACGGGATCCACCGACGGCTCCGCCTCACAGAGCCCGCCATTTCCGTTCAGCGAGACACGGAGGACCCGGGCGCCACGCGCCAGGAAGGCGACTGCATGACCGGCCTCATGGAATGCGGCGGCTCGCCTACGGTGTGCGGACGGGCGCGCCGTCGACGTGCCCTCGACACGCTGACGGGCGGCCTCGAGATCAGCGCGCAGCGCCGCGGCCGACTGCGGGGCCGCGTCGTCTCTGCGATGAGACTTCAGCAGCTCCACCCGCTCCTGAGCGGTCCGCATCGAGTACTCGTGGCGATCGAAGGCGGCTTGCTCGGCCGCGGAGAGCTCCTTCCGCCCGGAGGCCTCGACCGCGGTGAGGATCCGCTCCGCCGCGGCGCGGTGCTCCGTCACCGCGCGCTGCGCTGCTGCGAGCTGGGCCTGTTGCATGGCTTTCATTCGAGAACCGCTCCTCTTCAGCTGATGTAGTCCGCCGTGACGGCGTCGGTGGAGAACAGGGCCTCCGTCGCTCGCAGGCTCACCACGCACTCATCCGTGGAGGTCTGGAGCGTGATCGCGAGGCCGACCCATTCCGCAGTGGCCAGGACTTCCTTGATCTGGTCGGCATCGCACTCGAGCCAGAGGGTATCGCCGACCGCGTCCGCAACGGTCGGCGCCGCGTGCGCCACCACGGTGGTCGGAGAGCCGGTGCCGGCGGCGTTGGTGGAGGCGATGATCCGCGCCGCCGTGATCTGTCCCGTCCCGACGGAGTGCATGATCCCGAACAGGAAGCGCCGGAACGGGAGGATCCGAATGCACTTCTCCGATGCCGCCGGGCTAAGGGTGACAACCACCTCCGCCGCAGAGTCGGGATCGAAGTCGAGCAGGCGCGCGAGACTCGCGCGCCGGAGCTTGTCCGCGCTGTAGGTCGCCGGCATCAGGCCACCTCCTCTTCCGGCTCAGCGGCCGGCGCCAGGTCGAAGGCGAAGAGCGTCCCACACACGCAGCGGGTGGGCAGTTTCGCCGCCAGCGCCTGCAGGGCGTCGCTCGCATCGGCGGATTCCGCGAGGCGGACGGCCTCGAGGTCCCGCAGGATCGGCCCCAGCTGCTTCTCCATGTCCCGCGCGGCATCCGCCAGATTGATCGCCTGCTCGAGCCTGGTATCCGGCGTCCCGTTCTCCTGGGCATCCCGGGCCCGGATCCGCCAGGCGTCCAGGTGCACCGACCCATGATTGCGGAGATGCATGAGCATGGCGGTCACGGCCTCACCGACACCCCCGCCAGACGCGCCAGCGAGCCGGGGATCGGTGGTCCTTCGAAGACGCTCCTCGAGCTCGCTGATCCGGCCGCTGGTCCGGAAATCGAGGTCCATCCGCTCGCGCTGCACCTTCGCCACTTCCTGATGGCTGGCGAGAATGGAGGCGACCGCGTCCTCGAGCATCTTCTTTTCGCGTGCGACGAGCGCCGGGAGCTTTTCGTCCCGCTCCGCCCTGAGCGCCTGCAGCTCGGCGACGTCCCGCTTCCGCTGCTCGGCGAGCTGATCCGCCAGCTGTGCCTCCGAGACGATGCGTCGGCCGAGCGGTCCCCGCTCCAGCTTGCTGAGAATCAGCTCTCTCAAGTTCTTCACGGTGTGCCTTCCTTCCCGCCTCGCGGCGTGTGTTGGTGGTCTACTCATCTTTCGGTCCGATCCGCAGCTCCGGCCGCGGTCGTTTCCGCTGCTTCCCCTTCAGTCGCGTCTTCCGGATCCGGCGACGGGCAGGGGCCTGGCCATCGGGCGTGAGGCCGAGGCCACGGGCGAGCTTCCTAGCGGTTCGCTGCTGGCGTTCCGCCTCACGACGGAACATCTCCACGTCCTCCGGTGGCGCTGGCTGTTGAGCGAGGTTCGCGAATGTGCGCCAGTCGGCGATCGCCTCGCAGTACATCACGAGCCAGGAGTAGCCGACGCCGTGCCGGAGGTCGAGGGCGGGAAGCACGCGAATCACGCGACGCCACTCCGCACGAGCGAGCGCCGACAGCCAGCGCGGTGGCCGGACCGGCTTGGGAGGCCTGATGGCTCCGATCACCCAGGGCTTCCCCTCCTGCCTCATGGCCGGCCTCCTCGCGCCTTATCGCCATCGATCCGACCGAAGATGCGATTTGCGATCGCGTCCTTGGCCGACTTCGGCTTGACGATCGGGACCGCGGTACGCGAGGCATCGCTGGGGTTCAGTCCCAGCTTGGCCGTCAGCGAGGCCAGCAATCTGTGCCCCGTCATCGAGAGCTTTCCGCGACGCATTTCCGTCCAGAGCTTTACCAGCTGCTCGACCACCAGGCGATCACGCCGCTTGAGGAGGCCAACCGGAGCGTTCGCCACCAGTTCTTTCCACCGCTTCCGCTCCTGGGGATCCATGCCTCTCGGCGGATCACCTAGCGGCTCATCCTGACTCGGCTCATCAGCGCGTGCCCGCTTTCGAGATGCGTGGTCGGCGAAGCTGCCGGACTGCTCGAGTATCAGCGTCGGCTTCCGCGGCCTACCCATAGAGATTCTCAGGCATCGAAAACGCCGACCTCCACAGTTGGCCCAGGACAGAGCGAAAATTCAGGGCAACGGTCCACCTCGCGCGCGAGCACGATCGCCTCACAGAGCAGCGGTTCCGCCAGAATGGGCCCCATCGGGTACGCGAGTCCCATTTTGGCGATGCGCGTTTGTACCCCCCCGCACGGCCCCCCGGAGAGGTCCCAGAGTTTTCAATGACGGGGGGGGAGGGTCACCGCGTCGGGGCATTCGCGCCTCCTCCGACTGCAAGGGCGCGAAGATCCAGGCGTCCCCGCCTGACCTTCGAGGATGACACTGGCGCATGCTGCTCGGCCTGCTGCGCTTCGAACGCCTCGACATCGCCGCGGCGAATCAACCAGCGCCGACCGTGCTTATACGCTCCAATGACGTCGCCGCCCTCGAGCATCGCCCGCACGGCGGACCGAGATCGCTTCCAGCGTCGCGCCAGGTCGGCGACATCCAGGAGCTCCGGATCCTCGGCGATTGTGACCTCGAGCTCGGCGAGGCGATCCGCAATCCAGCCGACCGGCAGAAGCGATCCCGCCGGCATGGCTGAGACCTGGGCGAGCAGCTCGTCCCGCGTCATCTCGGTGTCCTCTTCGAGGACAGCAGTCCAGCGGACCACAGGCCAAGCAGAATCAGTCCGAGGCCACCACCGATGAGTGACCATGCCCGGGAGAGCTGCCAGCCACCGATCACGGCGAGCAGCAGACCGCCGTAGAGGTGGAGGTCGAGCAACAGGCCCGCGGCTCCGATTCGCCGAAGAGGTCCGACGTTCACGGCCGGCCTCCATCGGGCTTGGCGTTCTGCTGAGCGGCTTCGAGCGCGCGCCGTCCGGAGGGCGACAGGGTGAGGCATGTCGCGCCCGCGATATCTAGGAGGCCGTCACGGCGGAGCGCCTGCAGGGTCAGATGGGACTTCCCGCTCGCGGCGCCGATCTGCTCGACCAGGCGGCGGGGAGTCAGTGGTCCGTGATCCTGCAGCGCTCGCAGGAGGGCGAAGGCGAGAGGGGAGCGCAGATCAGGCATGCGGACGGCTCCCGTTCTGATGCTCGAGATCCCCGAGCTCGAAGGCCTCGAGCCCTGGTCCCGACTCCTGAATCGAGGGTGCCCCACTGTGTGCCCACAGACTTTCCCCGGCGGTGTGTGCCCCCGACCCCCCTCCTAAGGGGTCGGGGCACACGGGGGTGGTAGGAGGTGTGCCCCAAGCGTGCCCATCGTTTGCCCCAAAGGACTTACGCGATTCTGAATTGGTGTGCCCCGAGGCGTGCCCCGAGCGTGCCCCGGGCTCCGCGGAATCCGTGTGCCCCGAGGCGTGCCCCGGGCGTGCCCCAGCGTGCCCCGCCTCGAGTCGGACGAAGTACGATCGGCCCTTCGCCGAACCGCGATCCTCGATCGCACCGCGTCGGAGAAGCGACTCGAGCGCGGCATCCTTCTGGTCATTCCGTCCGGGGACCTGGTCCCGGAGGCGCCGAGCATTGATCCCAGGATTCGCCTCGATGATCCGGTAGAGCCGGAGCTCGATCGAGAGCTCCCCGGACTCCTCGAGGGAATAGCCTGAGGACTCGCTGTACCGGATCCGGAAACTCTCGAACGCCACCCGACCGCGACTCTTGACCAGGCGCAGCGCGGGATCTGCAGCATCGGCGCTCATCTCGAGGATCGCGTCCACGCCGGCGCCTATCTGACCGGAACCGCGGTATTTCCCGGTGGCTCTGTTCGTGTGGTGGAGGAGTAGGACCGCTGCCCCTGTGGACTGGCCGATCGATCGCAGCAGCCGGAGGTGGGGCGTCCATTGCTCAGCGGCGTTCATGTCGTCCACCAAGCCGTCGGCGAACTCGGAGAGTGTGTCTACCACCACGAGACCCGCCGCGAGGTCCTCAACTGCCTGCTGCAGGAGCGCAGCAGGCGGCCGCTCCTGCATGATCGCGATTCCCTTGCGGGCACCGTATCGATGCAGGCGACGCACGAGGTCGCCGAGCGGCTCATCCAGCGCGAGCCAGAGGACGGTCCTCGCCGGCGCCATACCACCGAGGAAACCCGCGCCCCGCACCAGGTGCGCGGCGGCTTGGCCGGCCAGGGTGCTCTTGCCGGCCTTCTCTTCGGCCGCCAACAGCGAGACCCGACCCTCCCACGCCAGTTTCGGCACAATGACCGGTGGAGGCTGGAGCAGCTCCGGCTGATTCAGGAGATCGGACAGGAGGAGGTACGGGACGGAGCTCATGCCCAGGACCTCCTCCGTGGTCGCGCACCCCAACCGTCGCTCGAAGACGGAGGAGCTGGCGACCGCTGTCCGTCTCCTGGTGCCTCGAGGAGGTCGAGCGGATCCTCTCCATCACCCGGCCACAGCTCCCGCGCTGTGGCGATCGTCCGCGCGGCCGTCTGCTGACAGCCGTTGGCAGCCGCCTCGAGCGCGGTCGCCTCCTCCGAGGCCGCACGCGCCAGGGCGTCACGATCGGCGAGCTGCCTGAGGCCTCGCGCCGTCTCATCGCGCCAGCGGTCCAAGGCTGGCGTCGCGGGGAGGCTCATCGTGCGCGCTGTGCGAAGCGCTGCAGGGCCGCGATCACGTCGGGAAGCCGACTCAGCCTGACCCTGAACCCGGCATTCGTCGGGAAGAATCCGCCGCCGGCGAGCGCCGAACGCTGCCGGCGGTGAAGGCGGACGTCGATCTGATTCACTCGGCCAGAAGTGCCATCGAGCATCCCCACGATGACGAGCTCGGTGTCGTGGGTGAGGCCGACGGTGACCTGGCCTTCGGGCAGCAGATTGTCACCTGCAGGGGCGAGCTCTTCGGAAGCCATAGGGTGCTCCTGGATGTGCAGCTCTTCAGGGATTGTTGGGGCGACGGAAGGGAATGCACTCAGCGAGTCGTGCCAGTCTTTTCCGCCAGAAGCCGCTCGAGTGAAGCCAGATCGATGCGCCAGCTGTGGCGGTCCTTGAACCCCGCCAGCTCACCGCGGACGATGCGGTGGAAGACGGCCGCGGGCGCTTCCGAGAGTCGAATCGCAGCGTCAGCGAGAGGGACGGTTGTATCGGCCATGTAGGCTCCTTGATGGACAAACGAAAAACGGGCCACCTCTGAAGAGAGATGGCCCGGGCCTGGGGGCGGATTGACACTTCGGATACAAGCGCGCGCCCGCGAGGAGACCACTCTCGACTTGGGGCCCGCCCGGGGCTGATGAATCCTACGCCAGCGATTATATGGGGTGGGATCTATGGGGTCAATGCATGTCTTTTCGCGGTCTAGTGAGGACCTCGCAGGACCGGGTTCGCAAGTGTCCGACAGAGGTCGACCAGAAACTGATCCTGAGACAGCGTTGCTGCGGCGGAAACTAGGGTTCCCAGGCCCACTGCGAAGTACTTCGAGGCAAGGATCCAGACATGATGCCGGTCCGCTGCTTCCGGCTCAGGAAGGAAATTCTCGGCACCTGGAATGGCTGCGAGGATCAAATCCGCAATCGATCGAGCCTTCGCCGCGAACGCATGCAATCGGTACAAGTAGAAGTAGGAGACTCCCAAGAGAGCGAGCTGAGCGGCGATATAGTAGCCGCCCGCGATCGTCCCGATGAGATGACTGCGGGCGATCGTGGTAATGGCGAGTTGAAGCAGGAGCACCCACCGGACAGTCTCCCACGAACGGAGTTTCGTCCACTGGATGTCGCTATGGGCGGCGTTGTACCAAGCGAGCAGCCAGGCCTGACCCGGCTTGGCATCACTCTTTGAGCGGCCGTCCAGTACTGCCGGCCCCTGAGCATGCCACCACGCCCAAGCGCTGGCGCCCACCCAGATGGCGCCGATCAGGATCGCGAGAAGCGGCATCGATCGAAGCATAGCTAGGCGCCGACGGTGATATAGGCGGCGACAATGCGCGAGCCGATAAGAAAGAGAAGGCCGAGAACCAGGAGGAAATCCCGGAGGCGATACCACCGCCCAGCTTCTCCCGCGAGGTCATCGAGCACCGGCCGTAGCTTCGTCACCATGCCGAGATGGAGTTCGCGCTCAACTGCCAGCTCCTGCTGGCTCCGAACCTGACCGGTCGACTGGTTGTATTGCTGTCCGCCGGCGAGCATCGCCGCGGTTGCCGATCCCGCGGCCTCCTCGTGATACAGTCGAGCCTGCATCTGCTTCAGCAGTGCCGTTGTAGTCTCGACTCGCTTCAAGCCGGCGAAGGCGGAGGCGAGCAGGGTGACCAGCGAGGCCAGTTCGACTGATGAGGCATTCCACTCGAGCGGGCTCGCCTTGAATGCCGCACCCAGATACCCGACGAGTGCGACAGACACTCCAGTGACGAAGTAGTCAAACTGCTGGGAAGCCGCCAGCCACTGCTCATAGACCTTGTCGCTGCGGTCGGTAGCCATTGGATTCAGTCGTCGCGGTCGCGAGGCCTGAGCCAGGTAACGTGAGGGCTGTGGCCCTTGGCCTTGGCCGCGCCGATCCAGTCGGTAATGGCGGAGATGCCACGATGGAGCGCGAGTGCCTCGGTAGGATACCACGGCCCGGACGGGATATAGGGGCCGGCCTGCTCCGGTGTGTGAGCATAGTGGCTGAGGTCGAACCGATACGCGTCACGCCGATCTGGATCGTACCAGATCTGGATCGTCACTTTGACGTCGGGAATTTCTGCGGGCCGGAAGGTGACCTCACGAACCAGGATCGATCCTTCGAAGATGGCATCGCTCTGGCGGAGCTCGTTCACGATATCCTCGTCCATCTGTCCTCCCTGTCGGTTGCTGGGCTCCCACGCCTCTCTAGGCGGCGCCAGACATCGGCACCCAGCCTGAGCCCACCGATCTTACATTTGTGCCACGGATTGTGCCACAACCGCCCCGCCAACTGGCGCCAGCTGGCGGCGCCGGTCGTGTAAGTCGTTGAGTTACATGGAGGGCTCGCCAACCGGCGCCATGGGGAACGGCCTCCGGAGCAAGAGGTCGGACGTTCGAATCGTCTCGGGCGCATGCAGCAAGTCGAAGCCCCGCCGTCAGTGATGACGAGCGGGGCTTCGCTGTTTCGGCCCTGCGGCACCGCTCACATCAGCGGTAACGCTTCGCCATGTCGTCGAGCGGGATCGGCTTGATCGATGCGGCATGGCCCGCGCAGCCAAAGGCCTCGAACCGCAGCTTGCAGATCCCGCGCGCCGCCTTCCGCGCCTCGATCAGCGCCTTGCGCGGATCGAACTCGCTCGGGTGCTCGGCGAAGACCTGGCGCATCGCGCCGGTCATCGCGAGGCGGATGTCGGTATCGATGTTGACCTTCCGCACTCCGGTCTTGATGCCACGCTGGATCTCCTCCACCGGCACGCCGTAGGTCTCCTTCAAGTCACCGCCGTACTTGCGGATGATGGCGAGCCACTCCTGCGGCACGCTCGACGACCCGTGCATGACGAGATGGGTGTTCGGTACCGCCGCGTGGATCTGGGCGATCCGGTCGATCGCGAGGATGTCGCCGGTCGGCTTGCGGGTGAACTTGTAGGCCCCGTGACTGGTGCCAATCGCGATGGCGAGGGCATCGACGCCGGTCTGCGCCACGAAGTCCTTCGCCTGCTCCGGATCGGTGAGCAGCATGTCGTGACTCAGCTTGCCCTCGGCCCCGACTCCATCCTCCTCCCCCGCCTCGCCCGTCTCCAGCGAGCCGAGACAGCCGAGTTCTCCCTCGACGGAGACACCCACCGCATGCGCGAACTCGGAGACCTTGCGGGTCACGCCGACGTTGTACTCGTAGCTCGCCGGCGTCTTGGCGTCCTCCTTGAGCGAACCGTCCATCATCACGCTCGTGAAGCCGGAGCGGATCGACTGCTGGCAGACGGCGGGCGAGGCGCCGTGATCCTGATGCAGGACGACGGGGATGTACGGATGCGTCTCCACCGCCGCGAGGACCATGTGGCGCAGGTAGGCCTCGCCCGCATACTTGCGCGCGCCGGCCGAGGCCTGGAGGATCACCGGCGACTGGGTCTCCTGTGCCGCCTCCATGATCGCCTGGATCTGCTCGAGGTTGTTGACGTTGAACGCGGGGACGCCATAGCCATGTTCAGCGGCGTGATCGAGAACCTGGCGAAGGGAAACGAAGGCCATGCCGTGCAATCTCCTGATGGAAAGTGATAACGATCAAGCCGTGCCGGCACGGAGACACCAGGCGCTGATGTCGTCCAGTCCGACGCGTGTGGCGTTCCTCGCCGGCGCGCGCCCAGCCGGCTTCCAGCTTTCGGGCTGATCCAGTCCGTCCCCGACCGCGCAGGCCCCGGGAAAGGATGCCTCGGCGAAGTAGGCGCTTCGCGTGACGATCACCCCGATGCCGGCTGCGCGAGCCGCCTCAAGGCCGTTCGGCGAATCCTCGATCGCCACCGTGTCGCGCGGGTCGGCGCCGAGCACCTCGAGAGCGGCCACGAACACCGCGGGATCCGGCTTCTTCCGCGCGACATCCTCCCCGCACATGATGGCGCCGAACCATTCCGTCCAGCGCGGCCCGAGATGCCCGGCGAGCAGGGCATCGACGTTCGCGCGGCTGGTGGTCGTGGCAATCCCCATCGGCACGCGGCGCGCCAGGCACTCCTCCATCAGCTCACGGACGCCGCCTCGCAGCGGAACCCGGCCGCCGCCCACCAGGTCCGCGTAGAGCGCGTTCTTGCGGGCGTGGATGCCGCGTGCCAGGACCGCACGATCCTCCGGCCTGACCGGCGCATCGGCTCGGGTGGCCATGTCGTGCAGCAGGCGTTCGCGACCGCCGGCCACCTGCAGGAGCTCGCCGTAGTAGGCCTCGTCCCACCGCCAGGGCAGGTTCCACTCCTCGAAGGCGAGATTGAAGGCGACCCGGTGCCCGTCCCGCTCGGTTTCGGCGATCGTGCCGTCGACGTCCCAGAGCAAGGCCTGCATTCAGCCCACCGGGCTCGACAGTCCCTCTCGCAGTCCGATCACGTGCTCGGCGACCTCGAGCAGGCCGGCGAAGATCTGCTCGGGGTTGGCGTCGGCGATCGGCGCGCCCCCGTTGTATCCGTACGGCACAGCCCAGGCGGCCACGCCGGCATTCCGGGCGGCCTGCACGTCCGTCGTCGAGTCGCCAACGTGCGCCATGCGCTCCGGGGTGGTCGCGAAGGACTGCGCCACGTACTGCAGGACACTCGGATCCGGCTTCTTCCTTGGCAACGAGTCGCCACCGATCGTGACCGGGAAGTAGTGATCCAGCCGCGTCACCTCGAGCACCCGTCGCGCGTGGCGGATCTCCTTGTTGGTGACACAGGCGAGTCCGACGCCGGCCGCCAGCAATCGGTCGAGCGCCTCCCGGGCGCCCGGATACGGCGCACACATCGTCCCGGTGGTGACCGCATAGTGCTCGTCCATGCTCCGGAAGACCGCGTCCATCGACAGGGACGCTTCCAGCAACGGCGTTTCCTTGAAGACCCGGGCCAGCAGCCCGCGCATCAGCTCGCGGGTGCCGTGTCCGATGAATCCGACGATCTCGGGCACCGGCCGGCGCGCAATGCCGTGCGACTCGAGCGCACGGTTCGCCGCTTCGGCGATTTCGGAGGCCGTGTCGACGAGCGTCCCGTCGAGATCGAAACTGACGACGTCGTAGCGTTTCCCCACGCTAGAGGCCGACCCGCCCGGGTCCCGGCTCGCCCGCACAGGCTGCCTGCACGACATCGGCGAGCCTCGCCGGCGTCAGGCCGAAATGCTCGTAGACCTTCGGTCCCGGTGCGGACTCGCCGAAGGTGTCGACGCCGAGCGCGGCCACACAGCCGTACTGCCCCCACCACGATGACACACCGGCCTCGATTCCGATGCGCGGGATGCCCGTGCCGAGCACCGAGGCACGCCAGGCGCGATCCTGACGATCGAAGATCGTCGAGGCCGGAATCGATACTACGCGGACGGCAACCCCGCGGGCATCGAGCAGCTGCTGGGCCGCGATCGCGATCGCAACCTCGGATCCGGTCGCCAGAATGGCGGCCTTCGGCGCCGGCCGGTCACTCAGGATGTAGCCGCCGCGGCTGATCTCGAGCACCTGCTCCGGGGTCCGTTCCTGCGCCGGGAGATTCTGGCGCGACAGCAGCAGGGTCGACGGCCGCTCCCGCTCGGCGAGCGCCTGGCACCACGCCGTGGCGGTCTCGACGGCGTCGCAGGGGCGCCAGACGTCGAGGTTCGGAATGAGCCGGAGACTCGCCGCGTGTTCCACCGCCTGGTGCGTCGGCCCGTCCTCGCCAAGACCGATCGAGTCGTGGGTGAAGACATGCACCACCCGAAGCTTCATCAGCGCCGCCATCCGGATCGCATTGCGGCTGTAGTCACTGAAGGTGAGGAAGGTGCCGCCATACGGAATGAACCCGCCGTGCAGCGCCAGGCCGTTCATGATCGCGGCCATGCCGAACTCGCGCACACCGTAGTTGATGTGCCGGCCGCCCGCCTCCCCGCCGCGCACCGCGCCGCAGCCCGGGAAGTCGGTCAGGTTCGACCCCGTGAGGTCGGCGCTTCCGCCCAGCATCTCCGGAATCGCGGGCGCCAGGATGGCGAGCGCCTTCTGCGACGCCTTCCGTGAGGCGACGGCGTCCCGCGACGCCACCGGCTCCGCCAGCGCGCGCCAGCAGATCTCCGCAAAGTCCGCGGGGAGGTCCCCCGCCATGCGGCGCTCGAACTCCGCGGCCAGGGCGGGATGGGCCGCACGATAGGCCTCGAAGCGGAGCGACCACTCCGCCTCGCGGGCGGCGCCCCGGTCCCAGGCATTCCACTTTCCGGCGATGGCGGCCGGGATCTCGAAGGCCGGGCTCGTCCAGCCGATGGCCTCGCGCGTCGCGCGGATCTCATCGGCCCCGAGCGGCTCGCCGTGCGCCTTGGCGCTCCCGGCGCGCGCGGGGGAGCCCTTGCCGATCGTGGTGCGGCAGACGATCAGCGTCGGCCGGTCGGTCGACTGCTTCGCCCGGTCGATGGCCAGGCCGATGGCGGCGACATCGTGCCCGTCGATGGGGCCGATCACGTTCCAGCCGTAGGCCCGGAAGCGCGCCGGCGTGTCGTCGACGAACCAGCCCTCCACTGCCCCGTCGATCGAGATGCCGTTGTCGTCATAGAGCGCGATCAGCTTGTTCAGCTTCCACGCCCCCGCGAGCGCGCACGACTCGTGGCTGATGCCCTCCATGAGGCAGCCGTCGCCCAGAAAGGCGTAGGTGCGATGATCGACGATCGCGTGTCCCGGCCGGTTGAACTCATCGGCCAGCAGCTTCTCGGCGAGGGCCATACCCACGGCGTTGCTGATGCCCTGGCCGAGCGGGCCGGTCGTCGTCTCGACGCCCGGGGTCAGCCCGCGCTCCGGATGCCCGGGCGTCTTGCTGTGCAGCTGCCGGAAGCGACGCAGCTCCTCCAGGCTCAGCTCGTAGCCGGTCAGGTGGAGCAGCGCATACAGCAGCATGGAGGCGTGACCGTTCGACAGCACGAAGCGGTCGCGATCGGCCCAGACGGGGTTCGCGGGATTGTGCCGCAGGTGACCGTGCCAGAGCGCGACGGCCATCTCGGCCATGCCCATGGGGGCGCCGGGATGCCCGGAGTTGGCCTGCTGCACGGCGTCCATGGCCAGCGCACGAATGGCGTTGGCCATCTCGTCGCGGCGGCCGTTGTCGGGACGGACGACCCGGTCGTTCGAGGAGGAGGCCATCAGAGGGCCCCGATCGCGCGCTTGCGCCGTTCCATCATCCGCCAGATGAACGGGGTGAAGATCAGCTGCATGGCCAGCTCCATCTTGCCCCCCGGCACCACGATCGTGTTGGCGCGCGACATGAACGAGTCGTGCACCATCGACAGCAGGTAGGGGAAGTCGATGCCCTTGGGGTTGGAGAAGCGGATCACCACCATGCTCTCGCTCGCGGCGGGAATGTCGCGGGCGATGAACGGGTTGGAGGTGTCCACCATCGGCACCCGCTGGAAGTTGACGTGGGTGTGCGCGAACTGCGGGCAGATGTAATGCACGTAGTCCGGCATCCGGCGGAGAATGGTATCGGTCACCGCTTCCGCCGTGTAGCCGCGCACATGCTTGTCCCGGTAGATCTTCTGGATCCACTCGAGGTTGATCACCGGCACCACGCCGATCAGCAGGTCGGGGTAGCGCGCGATGTTCACCTCCTCGGTGATCACCGCGCCGTGCAGTCCCTCGTAGAACAGGAGGTCGGTCCCATCCCCGAGGTCTTCCCACGGGGTGAAGGTCCCGGGCTCCTGGCCGTACGGCTTCGCCTCTCCCGGATCATGCAGGTACTTCCGGCTGCGGCCGCGCCCGGTCTCGGCGTAGGAACGGAACAGCGCCTCGAGCTCGGGGAAGAGATTGTTCGACGGCCCGAAGTGGCTGAAGTGCTTGTTCCCGGCCTTTTCCGCCTCCGCCTGGCGAAGCCGCATCTCGGCGCGGTCGTAGCGATGGAAGCTGTCGCCCTCGACGATCGCCGCGGTGAGTTGCTCGCGCCGGAAGATGTTCTCGAAGGTGCGCGTCACCGAGGTGGTGCCCGCGCCGGAGGAGCCGGTGATGGCGATGATGGGATGGCGTTCCGACATGACCTGGAGTCTCGTGAGTCGGTGGTGGATCTAGTCGCGGAAGAGGCTGCGTTCCCCGAAGAGCGGGGCGCCGCTGTCGCGCACGGCGGGATCGTGATGATAGCGCTCGATCCGCTCGACCTCGTTGCGCGAACCGAAGACCAGCCCAATCCGCTGATGCAGCGAGGTCGGGGTGATGCCGAGCACCGACTGCCGCCCCGTGCTGGCGCGTCCGCCGGCCTGCTCCATGATGAACCCGACCGGATTGGCCTCATAGAGCAGCCGCAGCCGCCCGGAGCGCGCCGGGTCCTTGGTGTCGCGCGGATACATGAAGACGCCGCCCCGCATCAGGATGCGGTGCGCCTCGGCGACCATGGAGGCGATCCAGCGGGTGTTGAAGTCCTTGCCGCGCGGGCCGGTCTTCCCCGCCAGGCATTCGTCCACGTAGCGCTTGATGGGTGGCTCCCAAAAGCGGCTGTTCGAGGTGTTGATCGCGAATTCATGGGTGTCCGGCGGGACCGCGATGCTGGGGTGCGTCAGCACGAACTCGCCCAGGTTGGGATTCAGGGTGAAGCCGGCGACGCCGTTGCCGACCGTCAGCACCAGCATCGTCGTCGGTCCGTAGATCGCGTAGCCTGCGGCGACCTGGTCGACCCCGGGCTGGAGGAAGTCGGCCTCGGTGACGTCGCGCCCGGAGTCGATCACCTCCTGCGGCGCGCGCAGGATCGAGAAGATGCTCCCGACCGAGACGTTGACGTCGAGGTTGCTCGAGCCGTCGAGCGGATCGAACACCAGGAGATACTTGCCGCGGGGGTACTGGGCCGGGATCTGCCGCGGATCCTCCATCTCCTCGGAGGCCATGCCGGCGAGATGCCCGTTCCATTCGTTCATGCGGGTGAAGATCTCGTTGCTCACGACGTCGAGCTTCTTCTGCACCTCGCCCTGCACGTTCATCTCGCCCGCGGTGGCCGGGACCCCCGGCGCGAGCGTGTCCGCCAGGTCCTCGAACGCCACGATCCGCGCGATCGCCTTGCAGGCGAGCGAGACGTCGAGGATGAGCGCGTTCAGGTCACCGCTCGCCGACGGAAATCGGCGGCGCTCCTCGATCAGGTAGCGGGTCAGCGTCCAGCGGCGTGACAGGGGCATGTCGGTCTCCGGTCTCCTGCGGTGTCAGGCACCCTGGCCGCCGAACAGGCGGCTCGCGCGGATGTCCGACGGTTCGATGGTCGTCAGATCGTCCCGGGTGAGCTCGCGCTCCGGGTGCGCGAAGAGCCGGCTGGCCTGGCGCAGGCGGATCCGGTCCAGCGCGTTGCGCACGCTCCGGGCATTGGCGAAGTGCGGCTTGGCAAGCCGGAGCGAGAGGTACTCGCCGAACGTCTCGCGAGCCTCGGGACCGAAGCGATAGCTCATCCCCTCGATCATCCGGTCGCCGATCCGGAGCAGCTCGTCGTGGCTGTAGTCCGGAAAGTCGAGATGGTGGGCGATCCGCGAGCTCATGCCCGGGTTGGACTTGAAGAAGGTGTCCATCCGGTCCTTGTACCCGGCGAAGATCACCACCAGGTCATCCCGCTGGTTCTCCATCACCTGCAGCAGGATCTCGATCGCTTCCTGGCCGTAGTCGCGCTCGTTCTCGGGGCGATAGAGGTAGTACGCCTCGTCGATGAAGAGCACGCCGCCCATCGCCTTCTTCAGCACCTCGTTGGTCTTCGGCGCCGTGTGCCCGATGTACTGCCCGACCAGGTCCTCGCGGGTCACCGCCACCAGGTGTCCCTTCCGCACGTACCCGAGCCGGTGGAGGATCTCGGCCATGCGCATTGCGACCGTGGTCTTCCCCGTCCCCGGGTTGCCGGTGAAGCTCATGTGCAGCGACGGCGTTTCGGCGGCGAGACCGAAGTTGAGCCGCAGCTTGTCGATCACCAGCAGCGCCGCGATGTCGCGCAGCCGCTGCTTGATCGGCACCAGGCCGATCAGGTCACGGTCGAGCTCGGTGAAGACCGACTCGACCTGGCTCTGGGCCAGCACCTCCGCCACCGTGCGCGCGAGGGGCGCGCTGTCGGCCACCGGCTGCGGCACCGGCGGCGGCGCGGGCGTAGAACCCGGAATGGAATAGAGCGGACGGTTCATACCCGCCTCGCGTGCGTCCCCGGGCCGGGCTCAGCTGTCACGATACCGCTCGCCCTCGGGTGCGTCGGCGGCATATCCCCGGGTCGTGTACTGGATGGAACGCCCCTCGATCTCGTGACGCTCGAGCTGGAAGCCGGGCTCGTGCTTCGGCCGGTTGACGATGAAGCTCATCGCGATGGACTCGACGCCCCGAGTGGAGTCGAACGCCATCATCCTGATGTAGTGATTCGGGAAGGTCTTGCGACAGGCGTTCAGCTCCATCAGCACGCCGGCCGCGTCCTTCAGATCGAACATCGGATTGCCGAACATCTCCCAGTAGGTGTTCCGGGGATGCGGGTCATCGGTGTACTCGACGCTCCAGGCGTATCCCTTCCGGAGTCCGTACTCGATCTGCAGCGCGATCTCGGCGTCGGTCAGGTCCGGCAGGAAGCTGAACTGCCCCTGCGTGATGCGACCGGTCGGATTGGTCATCATGGTTGCATTCTCCTCGGCTCACGCCGATGCGGTCGGCGTGGTGGCGTAGTCGCTGGTGTCGGTCGAGGTGTAGTTGAAGGTCACCTCGCCCCAGGTGTCGAGCGCCTGCTTGAGCGGCGTGCAGTGACGTGCGGCCTCCACCAGGATCTCGGGGCCTTCACGGAGGATGTCGCGGCCCTCGTTGCGAGCCTTGACCATCACCTCGAGCGCCACCCGGTTGGCCACCGCGCCGGCCTGAATCCCCGACGGATGCCCGATGGTCCCGCCGCCGAACTGCATGATCACATCGTCGCCGAAGAGATCGAGCAGCTGGTGCATCTGTCCCGCATGGATGCCGCCGGAGGCGACCGGCATCACCTTCTTGAGGTCGGCCCAGTCCTGATCGAAGAAGAGGCCGCGCGGCAGATCCTGCTTCGTGTAGCTGTCGCGGCAGATGTTGTAGTAGCCCTGCACCGTCATCGGATCGCCCTCGAGCTTCCCGACCGCGGTGCCGGTGTGCAGGTGATCGCACCCGGCGAGCCGGAGCCACTTCGCGATGACGCGGAAGCTGACGCCGTGATTCTTCTGCCGGGTGTAGGTGCCGTGACCGGCCCGGTGCATGTGCATCAGCATGTCGTGCTTGCGGCACCAGTTGGCCATGGACTGAATCGCCGTCCAGCCGATCACGAGGTCCACCATGACGACGACCGAGCCGAGTTCCTTGGCCAGTTCGGCGCGCTCGTACATGTCCTCCATCGTGGCGGCGGTGATGTTGAGGTAGGACCCCTTCACCTCGCCGGTCGCCGCGCTGGCCTTGTTCACCGCATCCATGACGTAGAGGAAGCGGTCGCGCCAGTGCATGAACGGCTGGGAGTTGATGTTCTCGTCGTCCTTCATGAAGTCGAGGCCGCCCTTGAGGCCCTCGTACACGACCCGACCGTAGTTCCGGCCTGACAGACCGAGCTTCGGCTTGGTGGTCGCGCCGAGCAGCGGACGGCCGAACTTGTCGAGCCGTTCGCGCTCGACGACCAGGCCGGTCGGCGGGCCCTTGAAGGTCTTGACGTAGGCGACCGGAATCCGGATGTCCTCAAGGCGCGCGGCCTTGAGCGGCTTGAAGGAGAAGACGTTGCCGATCAGGCTCGCCGTCATGTTCGCGATCGATCCCTCCTCGAACAGGATCAGATCATACGCCACCCAGGCGAAGTACTGTCCCGGAATGCCGGGCACGGGCTCCACCCGGAAGGCCTTGGCGCGGTAGCTGTCACAGGCCGTCAGCCGGTCGGTCCAGACGACGGTCCAGGTGGCGGTGCTGGATTCTCCCGCCACGGCCGCGGCGGCCTCCACCGGATCGACCCCATCCTGCGGGGTGATACGGAAGAGACAGATGGTGTCGGTCTCGGTCGGCTTGTAGTCGGGGACCCAGTACCCCATCTGGCGGTACTTGAGCACGCCTGCGGCGTACCGCTTCTTGGAGTCCTTGGTGATATCAGTGGCATCGGCGAGGATGCGCGGATCGGCGGTGTTGGTCACGGCGGCTCCTTCACGTGCGATGAATCGCGATTTGACGGCGGCGTGACAACATTGTACGTTCTGGCCGAGATAAGCGAAAGTCACACTTTCTGGCTGAATAGATAAGCATTAGCTGATCAATGAACGTCTCATTCCGGCAACTGCAGGTCTTCGTCGAAGTGGCGCAGCAGCGCAGCATGGTCCGCGCGGCGGCCACGCTGCACGTCACCCCGCCAGCGGTCTCGATGCAGATCAAGGAGCTGGAGTCCCAGGTGGGCCTGCCCCTCTTCGAACGGGAGGGGCGCAAAGTCCGCCCCTCGGCCAGTGGCGAGTATTTCCTTGGCTATGCCCGGAAGATGCTCGCCGCCCTCAAGGAGACCGAAGATGCGATGGCGCGCTTCAAGCGCCTCGAGCATGGCCTGCTGACCATCGGCATCGTGAGTACCGCCAAGTATTTCGTGCCCCGGCTCCTGGCGCGGTTCCGCGCCGACCACCCGGGCGTGGAACTCCGGCTCCGGGTGGCGGGGAACCGGGAACGGCTGGTGGACCTGCTGCAGGCCGGCGAAGCGGACCTCTCGATCTCGGGCCGCCCACCCAGAACACTCGCGACCCGCGCCGAGGTCTTTGCCGCCCACCCCTTCGTCTTCGTCTGCCCGCCGGGACACGCGCTGCTCGGCCGAGGGCCGCTGCAGGTGAGTGCACTGGCGGGATACCCCTTCATCGTCCGGGAGGCGGGCTCGGGCACCCGGGCCGCGATGGAGCAGTACTTCGCCGAGCATCGCTTCGAGCCGCACATCACGATGGACACCTCCAGCAACGAGACGATCAAGCAGGCGGTGATGGCGGGCATGGGCCTCTCCTTCCTGTCGCGGCACACGATCGGACTGGAACTGAAGAGCGGCCTCCTCGGGGTGCTGGACGTCGAGGACACGCCGGTCATGCGGACCTGGAACATCGTGAGCCTGCAGTCCAAGCTGCTCTCCCCGACCGCCGAAGCGTTCCGCGAGTTCATTCTCAAGCACGGGGAGGCGCAACTGCTCGGCAGCGAGGAGGGGCTGACGGCGCCCGGCCCGACGATCGGGCCGGACCCGGACCTCACCGAGGTGCCTGACGGAGGCTGAGACACCCGTCACCACCTGCAGGCCTCCCGACAACCCGAAACCCCGGCGGCAGGCAGCCAGATGGCGCGAAGTGCGCCGTCGCTCGATGCGCACCGAATCCGCACGGCGAGTTCACGATCGTTTCACGCCCGTGTCGCCATGTTGTGGTGCCATGCATGGTCACATGCGCGGGAGGATGCACCGTCGATTCATGAGAGAGGTTGCTGCCATGAAGCCCTACGTCGGATCCATCGAGAGATTGTCAATCCAGAATCAGAACTTCCGCAAGGTCCTGTTCACCGGCAAGCATGCACAGCTGGTGGTGATGTGCCTCAAGCCATCGGAAGAACTCGGTAACGAGGTGCACGCCGACGTCGATCAGTTCTTCCGCATCGAGGCGGGCGAGGCGATGTTCGTGTTCGATGGCAAGGAGCGCCATCAGGTCGGGGCCGGGGAAGCGGTCGTGGTACCGGCGGGCACCCACCACAACGTGGTCAACACCTCGTCGACCAAGCCGCTGCACCTGTACACCCTCTACTCTCCGCCCCAGCATCCGGCCGGGACGGTGCAGAAGACGAAGCCCGAGGAAGCCGCGGCCCATCGGTAGCCCTCAGATGCTCGAGCGCCCCGCCGTCAGCGATGACGGCGGGGCGCTCTGCTGCCCGGTTGCGGCGACTACTCCTCCGGTGAACTCAGCCGGTGCCGGACATCGACACCAGTTCCGGCTCACTGTCCTGGCTCTTGAGATACGCCAGCGGATCGTGCTCCATCCCGCCCTCGGGAATGTACTGCGCCAGCGAGCCGAGCTCGGCGACAAGCCGATCGGTGTAGAACGCCGGCACCTGCTCCGTCTCGCCCTGCAGGAACGCCATCATGCTGGGATCGGTATCGAGCCGGGCGCGGAGCTCGGTGTGATACTTGAGCCGCCCGAACCCCTCGGTCGAGATCGCCCGCACCACGTTGAGCCAGCGGGGAATCGAGAGCCGGTTGGCGGCGAACCGGAGACCGATGCGCTTCCACGAGAATGAGTACGCGGTCAGGTCGACCAGGCTGTCGTAGAACGGGCGCCACTCGTAGTGCAGTGGCCGGACGTTCATGGCGCGGTTGTTGTCGAGGGTGCCGAACGGGAAGTTGAGAATCCGGCCGTTCCGCTGGTAGGTCAGGTTGAGCGGCGCCGCACGTCCGAAGGCTGACAGGAGCGAATAGGCGGGAAAGGCGCCCGGGGTCAGCTCCAGGAACTTTTTGGTCAGCTCGAACGGCTCCTCGCCCTGGTCGGTATCCATGCCGAGCACGAAGTTCGTCTGGACGTAGGGAATGTGCCGCATGATCAGGTTCACATGATCCGAGACCTGCCGGACCTTGTCCATGCCCTTCTGCCGCGTCTTCGCCTTGTTCCCCATGTCGTACCACGACTCGATGCCCGGCAGGATCGCCTGGAAGCCGTTGCCGGCCAGGCGCTCGAGGTGCGGCTCGGACATGAGCGAGAGACTGCTCTCGGCGACGTGGCGCATCGTGCCCTTCGGCACGACCCGCTCGATCGCGTCCATGTAGTCGTCGAAGCGCACGCCGAAGTTCGGATCGTGCCAGCCGACGATCGGGTCCTTCTTCTTCGTCAGCAGGAAGCGGAGGTCCTCGGACATGCGCTCGAAACCGAGCGGCTGGTACTCCACCGTGGAATCGATGCAGAAACTGCAGGTGTAGGGGCAGCCCAGGCTTCCCAGCATCGGGATCAGCTGGAACCAGGGAGCCTTCTTCATGTTGGCCTCGACGTACTTCCACCGCTCCTCGAGCGAGGGCAGCTCGAGCGGATGCTTCGCGGCCGCGGTCGAGAGCCCCATCGGACGGTGCGTCTCGTCATCCTCGAGCACGTCGGTGATCGTCGTCCGGTCGGTGAACCCGAGCACGTGATCGAAGAAGCGCTGGGCGTCCTCGGGATAGCAGCGGGCGTGCGGCCCGCCGAGGACCGTGATGGCACCGCGCATCCGGAAGAGATTGCTGAGCGCGTAGGCGAGATGCGCCGCGGTCGTGAAGGCCGCGACGAACAGGTAGTCCAGGTCGTCGGGGAATTCCTTCTTCAGGTCCTCGACGCCGGTATAGCAGACGAGATGGACCTGGTGTCCCATCTGTTCGCACCAGACCGCGATGGCCTGCGGCATGACGCCCGCGAAGTTGGCGTTCATGATCCGGGTATAGAGCCCCGGCTTGGTCGTGTTTTCGACGATGTCGATGATACCGATGCGGAGTCGCCGGTTGTTCCGGGACTGCCGGGACGAAGCCATGAGATTGTCGGGTAAGGGAGGCCAAGCTCGGAGAGCTGATATAAGGATAGGCTCATGTAGCTCCCCCCACCAGAGTCGGGCCCGGACACCCTGTCCGGGACGCTGCCATGAAGGCCAGCCGCTGTGGGCGCGGCGGATCGATTCGGAGCAACTGGACGCCGCTCCATCCTCCGGCATAGACCCGTTTCCAACCCAACGAGCGATTGAGGCGAGGCGCCCGGCGCCCTAGAGTTTGCATTGTCGACGGGACGCACCGGCCACTACAGCTCTCTGGCGCTCCAGCGTTCCGCCTCGTCGACAACGCGAGCCGTCGTCTCGCGGCAACTTTTCGAGCGAAGAGAAGTGGGAGTCCCGCCGGCCCGGTGGTTCCAAGCGAAACGAGCCGGGAGACTCCCCACTCCGCGCCTACCGGGGTCTGCATGGTACTTCTCAAGTGGCTGGTTGCCGGCCTGACAATTGTCCGCCTTCCCGCCGCGCGCCCCTCGCAGCCGCTGTCCGGCCCCACCCCCGCTCCGCTCCTCGACGCGCGCACCTCCCCTCGCCCGGTCTCCAGCCTCGAACCGATGCCTCCCCTCAGCTTTGCCGGCGCCCTGCTCACTGGCCTCGGGGCGCTGCTGCTGCTGCACGGTGGCGCCCTGGTGTTCCGGCACCGGGAACTTCTCGACGCCGAGCGCAAACCGATCCCGGCGAGGTGGGAAGCCGTGGTCCGCGGCTTTGGCGGGCTCGCCATCACCGCCGGTCTCGCGCTCGCCGGCTTCATCAGCCGGCGTGAAGAGGCGTAAGGCCAGCCTCAGGGCCTACATCCCTTTCCAGCCGCTCGATTGATTGTGGCCGTACTCACCGGCCGCGAGATTCATCACTCAGTGGCTCGACCGTTCTGCAGGATTCTCTCGCGAAGGAACCCTCCATGCGCACTTCCCTCATTGCCGGCCTCGTCATCCTGGCCCTCGGCGCATTCGTGCTTCTGCGCGGTGCCAGCTTCACGTCCCGGAAGGATGTCCTCAAGGTCGGTGACGTGAAGGTTTCGGCGGACGAACGGCAGTCCGTTCCGCCATGGGTCGGCTGGGCCGCGGTCGTCGCCGGCGTCGTCATCATCGGTGCGGGCGCCCGTCAGCGCGCCTGAGCATGCCACACGAACGATGGAATGACGGAAGGTGGATCGCATCGAAACCATGACTCGGAAAGCGCTGCTGGCCGCGTTCGTGGCGGTCACCCTGACCCTGGTGTTCCTCGGCAGCAACACGATCGCCGCGGGGCTCTCGCACAGCGGCGTCCCGGGTACCGAAGCGGTCGTCGACTTGACGTCCCTCATCGTCCCCAACGCGCTGGTCCTCGGCGTGGCGATCATGCTGGGGTGGGCGCTCTTCGGCAAGCGGAGCTGAAACACGACCGCCGCCGGCACACTGCCGGCGGCGGCGCTGCAGCATCACCCTCCCGACTCAGGTAACGGTCCAGGTCGTCCCGGAGGCGAGCAGCTTCTCCAGCTGCCCCGCCCCATGCCTGGCGCGCGCGCTGGCGGCCAGTTCGGCGGTCCGCTCTTCATAGGTGGGGACCCGCACGGAGCGGAAGATGCCGATCGGCAGCGGGAAGTGCGGCGGCCCGAGCTCCGACAGGAGATAGGCGAGACCGGCATCCTCGATACGCGGGTCGTGGACATGGCAGTCGGCCTCGAGGAAGTCGGTCGGGCCGAGCTGAATGACCTCCGGCGTCGCGCCCACGAAGCGGATGCCCCGATCGTGGTCCTTGCCGAAGATCAGCGGCTTCCCCCGCTCCAGCATCACCCGGTGATCCGCCCTGCGGCCACGATCGGTGATCAGGTCGAATGCCCCGTCATTGAAGGTCACGCAGTTCTGGTAGACCTCGACGAACGCCGTGCCCCTGTGCTCGGCGGCCGCGCGCAACACCCCCGCGAGGTGATCGAGTTCGACGTCCACGGTTCGGGCCACGAACGTCGCCCCGGAGGCAATCGCCAGGGAGACCGGATTGAAGGGCCGGTCCACCGATCCGAGCGGGGTCGTCTTGGTATGCGCCCCGAGCAGCGAGGTCGGCGAAAACTGGCCTTTGGTCAGCCCGTAGATCTGGTTGTTGAGCAACAGCACCTTGAGATCGACGTTGCGGCGCATCAGATGGATGAAGTGATTCCCGCCGATGGCCAGCGCGTCCCCGTCCCCCGTCACCATCCACACCGAGAGATCCGGTCGCGCGAGCTTGAGCCCGGTGGCGAGCGCCGGCGCGCGGCCGTGAATCGTGTGCATGCCGTAGGTATCGACGTAATACGGAAAGCGGCTGGAGCAGCCGATGCCCGAGATGAAGACGAAATTCTCCTTCCGGATGCCGAGGGTCGGGAGCAGCTTCTGCACCTGGGCGAGGATCGCATAGTCTCCGCAGCCGGGGCACCAGCGGACCTCCTGGTCGGTGACGAAGTCCTTCCGCGTCAACTGGACCGGCGCATCCACGATGTGGCTCATGGGAGCATCTCCCGGATTCGATCGAGAATCTCGCTGGATACGAACGGTCGCCCCTGCACCTTGTTGAGTGATACGATCGGGAGGAGGTAGCGCTCCCGCAGCAGCTTCGAGAGCTGACCCATGTTCAGCTCCGGCACCAGCACCTGCCGGAATCGGGTGAGGACGTCGCCGAGATCGGCGGGCAGCGGATTGAGATACCGCAGATGGACGTGGCCGACCGACATGCCATCCGCCTGGGCCCGTTCCACGGCCTGGGCGATCGCGCCCCACGTGCTGCCCCACCCCACCAGCAGCAATTCACCTGAAGCCGGACCATGCACCTCGGTCAGCGGAATGTCACGGACGATGCCGGCGACTTTCGCCGCGCGCGTCTCCACCATCCGCTGATGGTTCTTCGGATCGCCGGAGAGATCGCCGGTCAGCGCATCTTTCTCGAGGCCGCCGATGCGATGCTCCATCCCCGGAGTGCCCGGCCGGACCCACGCCCGAGCCAGATGATCGTCCCGGGCATACGGCTGATAGCCCTCGGCCTCCGTGCGGAAGGCAGCCTTGATCTGCGGCAGCTGATTGACGGCAGGAACCCGCCACCGCTCGGAGCTGTTTCCCATGCCGCCATCCGAGAGCAGGATCACCGGCGTCATGTAGGTCACGGCGATGCGGACCGCCTCGATGGCGCAGTCGAAGCAGTCCGCCGGCGAGCGGGCCGCGATCACCGGAATGGGGCTCTCCCCATGCCGCCCGTAGATCGCCTGCATCAGATCGGACTGTTCGATCTTGGTGGGAAGTCCGGTGGACGGACCGCCACGCTGCACGTTCACCACCACCAGCGGAAGCTCGGTCATGACCGCAAGACCGAGCGCTTCGGTCTTGAGCGACATGCCAGGCCCCGAGGTCGTCGTCAGCCCGATGGCACCGCCGTACGACGCACCGATCGCCGAACAGATGGCCGCGATCTCATCCTCGGCCTGGAAGGTGGTGATGTTGAAATGGCGGAGCGCGGCGATGGTGTGGAGGATGTCGGAGGCCGGCGTGATCGGATAGGAGCCCAGGAAGAGCGGCAACCCGGAGAGTTCGGAGGCGGCCACGAAGCCGATCGCCGTGGCGATGTTGCCGGTCACGCTGCGATAGAGCCCGGGCGTCGTCGGCGCCGCGCGCACGTGGTAGAGCACCGGGAAGGTGTCGGTCTCGTCACCGAAGGCATAGCCCGCCCTGAGGGCGAGGATGTTCGCGGTGGCGAAGGTCGGCTCCTTGCCGAAGCGGCGCTCGATGTCGGCGATCTCCGGCTCCAGCGGCCGGTGATACAGCCAGAGCATGAGGCCGAGGGCGAAGTAGTTCTTGCACCGGTCCGCCTCCTTGCGGGAGAGTTCCGTCTGCTCGACGGCGCGGGCGGTGAACTCGCTGATGTTGAGCGCATACAGGCGGTAATGCGACAGGCTGCCATCGGTGATCGGGTTCTCGGTGTATCCCGCTTTCGTCAGATTGGCCTCGGTGAAGGCGCCGGTATTGACGATCACCATCCCGCCATGCTTGACGTCGCCGATGTTGATCTTGAGCGCGGCGGGGTTCATCGCCACGAGCACATCGGGCGCATCGCCGGAAGTGAAGACCTCGTGCGAGGAGTACTTGATCTGGTAGCCGGAGACCCCGAACAGGGTCCCGATCGGAGCGCGGATCTCGGAGGGATAGTCAGGACGGGTGGCGAAATCGGTGCCGGCACCGGCCACCGATTTGGAGAACTCATCGCCCGCGAGCTGCATCCCGTCGCCGGAGTCGCCAGCGAAGCGGATGACGACGCTCTCGAGCTCCTCGATGTCATGATGCGGATGGGGGGCGCCCGGTGCGGCAGACTCGCCGACCGGAGGGGCGACGCTCGAACTCACGCTGGCCTCCTTGGAGAACCGGGCAGTGGGGCGGGCCCGGTTGCTCCAAGCTATGGCCAAGGATATGGAAACCCGCGAAGGTTGTCCGAGGACTTCCCCACGATTGGCTCACACATCCTTCATCCTGCGGCAATCCCCCAGGCTACTGCACCGCGCGGCGCGCCACTTCCGCCTTGTAGGCATCGCTGGCGTAGATCGCCACTTCCACCCGGCGGTTCTTGGCCCGGCCCAGTTCGGTGTCGTTGGGCGCGATGGGATCGGCCTCGCCCATGCCGCGGGTGCCGATGCGGGAGCGAACCACGCCCTGCGCGGCAAGATAGTCCGCCGCGGCCTTGGCCCGGCGCTCCGACAGGCTCTGGTTGTAGCCCGCGCTGCCCACCTGGTCGGTGTGCCCGACAATGAGCAGGTTGGTGCCGGGATACTTGTCGAGGCTCTGCGCCAGCGCGCGCAGGTTCGACCCGGCCGTGGACTTGATCACGTCGGAATCGAAGTCGTACAGCAGCCCCGACGCGAAGGTCACGGTGATGCCCTCACCGACCCGCTCGACGGTGGCACCGGGGATGTTCTGCTTCAGCTCCTTCGCCTGCTTGTCCATCTCGTGACCGATGATCGCGCCGCCGGCCCCTCCCACCGCGGCGCCGATGATCACGCCCGCCGCGGTCGAACCGGCCGCATGCCCGACGATGCCGCCAACCACGGCGCCGCCCGCACCGCCGACGATGGCGCCCGTGCCCGAGTGGGTGGCGCAGCTGCCGAGTCCGAGGGTGAGGCCGGTGGCGAGCAGGGCATACTCGCGAATGATGCGCAGTGACATGATGCAGTCTCCGGGTTCAGTATCCAGTGTGAGGCACGGCCTGCCTCACCGCTGGAAATCTACCGTGGCGATCGCCGGCCGATCAGGGCCGGCCCCGATATCGTTTGATGTAGTCCCTGCGAGCGAGGCGGGGTCGTGGCTCAGGCCAGGTTCATCCGGGCCAGCAGGGCCTTGAAGCGGGGGTGATCGCGGAGCGCGATAAAGAGGAACGAGCCCTTGATGCCGTAGACACTGCCGGCCCGCTCCTGAAAGGCGCGCTCGAGGCAGTCCATCGCGCGGTCCGCATCGCCGAGTCCGGTGTGGACGTACGCCATGTGATACGGCGAGATGTAGCGCTCGGCGGACCGCTGCTCCAGCTCCCGCAGGACGTCCCGTGCCTGGTCCGGCTTGCCGAACATCCCGTACGCCTGACCGAGCTGGGCCAGAAAGAGGGTGTTGCCCCGCTCGGTGCGCACAGCCAGCTCGAGATTGGCGAGGCCCTCCTCGACCTCGCCGAGCATGAGGTGGGCCCAGCCCAGGGTGGACCGCGCGCGCGGGTAGTCGGGCTCGATCGACACGACCCGCCGGGCTTCCGCCAGCGCCTCCGGGTACCGGCCGGCGCGGATCAGGGTGGTGCCGAGATCGGCCCGGTGCATCAGGGGATCGAGCTCCTGCGCCCGCGACACGTGGGCCAGCGCCTCGTCATACCGCTCGAGCGCGCCGCAGAGCCAGCCGTAGTGGTCGTAGATGTCGGCCGAGCCCGGGTTGAGCTCGAGCGCGCGCCGGAATTCTGCCTCGGCACCTGCCCAGTCGAAGTCGTGCACGAACTTGAGGAGGCCCAGCACGGCGTGGGCCTCACCGAGTTCAGTGTCCAGCGCAAGGGCCCGGGTAACGGCCTGTTTCGCCTCATGATAGGCGAGGTCGGGCCGGATGCTCGTGCCACCCTGCCCCGCCGCCACCTCGGCATAGGCCAGCGCCAGCCCGGTGTGCGCGAGGGCGAAGCCGGGATCGGCGGCGGTCGCCTGCCGGAAGAACGCGATTCCCTTCTCGATGCTGTCGCCCGCGTATCGGCTATAGCTGAACCGGCCCTGCAGGTAGAGCTGGTAGGCGTGCAGGTTGGTCGTCGGTTCCCGGCGGATGCGGGCCCGTTCCTGCGGGAGCAGCTCGGCCTCGAGCGCGGCCGCGATCTGCAGTGCGACATCGGTCTGGATGGCGAAGATGTCGGTGAGCTGCCGGTCGTAGGTCTCGCCCCAGAGGTGGCGGTCGGTCTCCGCGTCGATGAGCTGGGCGACGATCCGCACCCGGTCGCCGGCGCGGCGCACACTGCCATCGAGCAGCGTCGCGACGCCGAGTGTGGCACCGATCTCCCGCAGCCCGCGCTCCCGGCTCCGGAAGGGCATGACCGACCCGCGGGAGATCACCTTGAGAGAACGGATCTTCGAGAGCTGCGCGATCACGTCCTCGGTGACCCCGTCGGTGAAGAACTCGTTCTCCGGATCGGGACTGAAGTTGAGGAAGGGGAGCACCGCGACCGACGGCGACTTCGGGCGGACTTCGACCGGCCGGGTGAAGGACTCGACGAAGGCGCCACAGCTCGCGAACCGGTCCGCGGGATCGCGGGCGAGGGCCTTGAGCAGCGCCCGCTCCACCGCCGGCGTGACGGTAGGCCGGAGCCGGCGCACCGAAGGCGCTTCGTCCACAAACCGCTTCGAGATCACCGCCTGCGCGGTCGGACCGGTGAAGGGCGGCTCCCCGGCCAGCATTTCGTGCAGCACACAGGCGAGACTGTAGAGGTCACTCCGCGCATCGAGGTCGCGCTCGGCGGAGGCCTGCTCGGGGCTCATGTATTCCGGGGTGCCCACGGCCAGCCCGTGAGTTGTCAGGCGGTCCCCGGGCGCGCTTCCGCCGGCCAGCGCAATCCCGAAGTCGGCGACCAGGGCCACGCCTTCGTGGAGGAGGATGTTCTCCGGCTTGATGTCCCGGTGGATCAGGTGACGTGCGTGGGCGTAGTCGAGGGCCGAGGCCACCTGGCGCGTGATGGTGAGCGCCTCCTCCACGGCAAGCTGCTTCTCGCGGTTCAGCCGCTCACGGAGCGACGCGTCGCGGACGTAGGGCATGACGTAGTAGAGGAGCCCGTCGCCTTCGCCCGACTCGTAGAGGGCCAGGATGTGGGGGTGGCTCAGCTGGGCGGCCACCGCGATCTCCCGCGCGAATCGATCCGGCCCGAGGAGCGCGGCGAGTTCGGGCCGGAGCACCTTGACCGCCACCTGGCGGTGATGCCGCAGGTCGGCCGCGAGGTAGACCGTGGCCATGCCCCCCTGCGCGAGCTCGCGCTCGATGGCATAGCGGCCGGCGAGCGCGTGGTTCAGGCGGAGGATCTGGTCGGGTGGCATCGGAATCGTCGTCGAGGTCCGCTCAGCGATGGGAGGCGCCGGTCGAGGGGGACAATCTACTCGATCCGCGGAGTGGCGACACCGCGACCGCAGCGAGCCCGGGAGAGTCCTGCTTGACAGCCCTTCGCCCCCGCCGTACTGTGCAGGCGTTCCACACACCAGGTTAGTGGAGAGAGCCATGGCCCGCGCCCCGATCGACCTCATGCACGGCACCCTCGACGTGCTGGTGCTCAAGACCCTCTCCTGGCAGCCGGCACACGGCTACGGCATCTCGCGCGCGATCGAGCAGCGCACCGGAGGGGTCTTCGAGATCGAGGACGCGGCGCTCTACAAGGCCCTGCACCGGCTGGAGGCGAGTGGCGCCATCGAGGCGGAGTGGGGTCTCTCCGAGAACAACCGGCGGGCGAAGTACTACCGGCTCACCCCCTTCGGGCGGAAGGAACTGAGGGCCGAGACCACCACCTGGCATGCCTATGCCACCGCGGTGTCCAGCGTGCTGGGCACCGCCTGATGCCGACCGAACCGAGGCGCCCCACCGGGCCCGATCGCCCCTTCCGGCTCCCGTGGCGCAACGCGTCCGAGATCGACGCCGAGCTCGAGGAGGAGCTGCAGTTCCATCTCGACCAGCGAATCGCCGAGCTCACCGCGGCCGGCATGGCGCCAGACGCCGCTCGCGAGGAAGCGTTCCGCCGGTTCGGGAATCTCGAGGAGGCCCGTGCCTACTGCCGCGCCCAGGACCGGGGCCGGGCCGAAATCGTGCGCCGCCGGGACTGGCTCGCCGGCTGGGGGCAGGACCTGGGAATCGCTGCACGACAGCTTCGCCGTGCCCCCGGCTTCACGCTGGTCGCCGTTCTCACGCTTGCGCTGGGCATCGGCGCCAATACCGCGATCTTCAGCGTGGTGCATCGGCTCCTGCTCGACCCGCTCCCCTTTCCCGGCGGCGACCGTCTCGTCGCGCTGATGGAGGTCGTCGGCGACGCGCAGATCCAGATCTCGCCCTGGACCGAGACAGTCGCGGCATGGAAGGTTGGCACGCGCACCCTCGAAGGGATCGACCAGTTCGGCGAACAGGAGGTGACGCTGAGCGACGGCGCCAGCTCCGAGTTGCTCGACGCCGGTACGATCACCGCTACTCTGCCCGCCTTTCTGGGGATCTCGCCGGCGCTCGGCCGCGGCTTTCTCCCGGAGGAGACCCGCCCCGGCGGGCCCGCCGTCGCGATGCTGAGCTACGGGCTCTGGCAGCGGCGGTTCGGGGGGAGCTCCGACGTCCTCGGTGCCACCCTCACGCTCGATGGCACGCCGCGCACGATCGTCGGGGTGATTCCACGGGACTTCGCCCTGCCGTTCATGGGAGGCGCGGGGACGCACCAGCTCTGGATGCCGCTCGTTCCGGACCGGGAGGGAGGCCACACGCAGGCGATCGGCAGGCTCCGCCCAGGCGTGACTCCCGCGGCGGCGACGGCAGAGCTGACGGCGATCACGAAGAGCCTGACCGCACGGGATTCGACCCGCTCCGGTTTCACCGCCCGCGCACTCACGCCGAAGGACCTGATGGCGGACAGCCTGCGCAAGACGCTGCTCCTGCTCTTCGTGGTCGTCGGGCTGGTGCTGCTGATTGCCTGTGCCAACGTGGCGAATCTGCTGCTCGCCCGCGCCTCGGCGCGGCACCGCGAGCTCGCCATCCGCGCCGCCCTCGGCGCGGGGCGGGGACGCCTCGTCCGCCAGCTCCTGACCGAAAGTGTGGCGCTCGCGCTGCTCGGCGGCGCGGCCGGCCTGTTGTTCGCCTGGTGCGGGCTGCATCTCCTCCTCGCGCTGCGTCCCGAGAGCCTCAGCGAACTGGATGAAGTGCGGCTCGAACCCATTGCGCTCGCGTGGAGTTTCGGGCTGTCACTGGTCACGGGTCTCGCATTCGGGCTGGCCCCGGCACTCTTCGCGACCGACCGGACGCTCACCGACGCGCTCAAGAGCACGCCAGGTGGCGCGGGCGGTCAACGCAGCTCCCGCCGCTGGCGCGCGGTGCTGGTCGCGGCGGAGGTCGCGCTCTCGGTGGTCCTGCTCGTGGGAGCCGGGCTGCTGATCCGCACCATCCTTCGGATGCAAGGCACCGATCCGGGATTCGCGCCGCACAACCTCGCGGTCGTCACGCTGTCGGAGGTTCCTGGCGTCACGCTGGGCAGGGACGAGCGCGAGGCAATCACCCGGACACTGCTGGCGCAGATCCAGGCGCTGCCAGGCGTGATCGCAGCGGAACGGGCCGAGAATGCCCCACCGCACGGCGGCGCGGCCTTCGGGCAGCTCGAGATCGAAGGGCGCGAGCTTGGCAAGGACGAACAGGCGACGCTCTTCGGCATGGTCGGCGTGGCGCCTGACTACTTCAAGGTGATCGGCCAGCCAGTGCTGCAAGGCACCACCTTCGGTCCCGACACCAGTGGCAACACGATCCTCATCAATGCCACCATGGCCGCACGCTACTGGCCCGGAACGAGTGCCGTCGGCAGACACTTTCGCCTGGACCCGAAGTCGCCGTGGCTGACGGTCGGTGGTGTGGTGGCCGACGTCCGGCTTCCCTCGCGCCGGCTCGACATCGACGATCTCAAGCTCTACGCCCCCTTCTCGACGGCCTACGGGGTGGGTCTGCTCGTGGTACGCACTGCCGGTGATCAGGCCGCCGTCCTTGGCGCCATCCGGCGCACGGTCGAGAGCAGCAGCACGCGCCTCCGGCTGCGCCGGATCGAGACGATGGACGAGCGGCTGGCCGCGGTTCTCGCCGCCCCGCGCTTCAGCATGTCGCTCTTCGTCGCCTTTGCGGCGCTGGCGCTGGTGCTCGCGACGGTCGGTCTGTACGGGGTGATCAGCTATTCGGTGGGGCAGCGCACCCGGGAGATCGGCGTGCGCATCGCGCTCGGTGCCGATGGCGGGTCGGTCGTCGGGCTGGTGGTGCGCCAGGGCCTGGGACTCACGGTCGCCGGCGTGGTGATCGGGCTCGGCGTCGCGGCGCTGGGCACCCGCGCCATGGAGAGCATGCTCTTCGAAGTGGACCGACTCGATCCCCTCACGTTCGGTGCGGTGGCGCTGCTGCTCTTCCTCGTCACCCTCCTCGCCTCGTATCTGCCGGCACGTCGCGCGGCCGCGGTCGATCCGGTGGTGGCCCTGCGCAGCGAGTAGCCGCGCCAGGGCCACTCACCCATCCCAGTTCAGATACACCACCCGGCCCCGCCCCGTCGCGCCGAAGAACAGCTCCGACAGCTGCCGGTCCGCCGGCCAGACCCGCTCGCCGCACTCGACGAAGTCGTTCTCGACGGGATCGATGACGGTAATTTCGACCAGTCCGTCCTGCACCAGCCGGGTCAGCGCGACCTGCACCTCGATCGGCTGAAGGGTCCGGCCGTATTCGGCAAACCAGCTGAAGTCGGATTCGTTCAGGTAGCGGAGGATGTCCTCGTAGAGGTCGGCGTCATGCAGGATGGCGTCGAGGACGTGGTAGTCGAGCGCGGAGAGCGGCATACACTGGAGAATAGGACGCTCGGGCGGATTTGTCAGGACCGCCGGGCCGACGACGGAAGCCCGCCCCTGCCCGTCTTCCCTGATGCGCCATCGCCCACCCAGCGGACCCCGTATCCGGCATCCTGACGCAGCCGGTCGGAGAGCTGCCCCAGGTGGTGCTGAATGTGCCGCAGGCTCACCAGTTGATGCTCGTACTTGGACATCTGGTAGCGTGGAAAGCCGCTGTGCGGTGCAGCGAGATCGAGGCGATCCACCAGCCCGTCAACCCGGCCGTCCAGATCGTCCAGATAGGCGATCACCTCCAGCGGCGTGAACGGCTCGAGCGTGATGAAGATCTCGTCGGGTCCCACGAACCGGTGATGCTCGTGGCGATGCAGCGCCCACGGCGTGAATTCGGCCTCACTCGCGCGGAGATAGAGATCGGCGTAATACAGCGTGTGATAGGCAATCTGCCAGCTCGGCCGGACATAGCGCGGATCGCTCCAGAGATCTCCCGGGCAGTTGTCGATCGCCTCCTGCAGCATCGCGAGGCAGGCATGGTATTGACTCTTGAGCACGGCATGGAGCGACATGATCAGGACTCGGCGCTGACGGGGAGACGAACCGCGCGGCCGGGCGTCCGGCGCGGAGTCAAGCTACGATATCCGGCGTCGGGATTGGAGCGCACCGGCTCCCGAATGACGAGACCACCCGCCGGGATTGAATGAGAACGCTCGGACATACAACGCATCCCCTCGAGGCTGCGGGGACCGACACCGGATCATCGTCTGCCGCGATGCACCGCCCTTCGGCAACCCTCGATGAAGTTCGCGCCGCCCACCGTGCACCCCGCTTCGGTGTCGACCCTCTTGGCGATCGCTGAGGCGTACCCGCTCCGCGAGCAAGCCGAGCGCCATGGGCGGCGATGCGAGCGGTTCGGTGCGCGGTGTGCCTCCGATCCGGCCGACGCTCTTCACCCGGCAGCCGAGCGTGAGGAGCGCCGGCGCGCCAGCTGCCGAGGAGCGGTGCGAGCGTCGGCAGTACACTGCGGCCCCGACATACCGGCCCATCGTGGCAACGATGGCACTCCCGACCTTGGCCCCCGCGACCGGTGTGAGGTTGAAGGACGACGTACCAGGCAACCCGATCAGGAATGGGCAGGCAGCAACGCCCAGAGATCGTGGCGGACTCTCAGCCGCCGGGCCCCATGAGGGCGCGCGGCGTCCGCACGCAGAACACGTGCGAAGTCGAGCAGCGCTTATGTCAGGCACGTGGGTGGCCGGATCCGGCGCCTCGGCGCCAGAGTCGCCGGGCCAGCCAGCCACAACCGATTGCGATGAGCGGGAACACCACCGCACCGACGTACGCCCCGCCTCCACCGGCGCGCAGATGCTGGAGACCACCTGTCACGACGAGCAGACGCGCGGTGTAGAAGACAAAGAAGGCAGAGATCAGCGCCAGGGTCATGGCAACGATTCGCATTCAGCCGACGCTCCCGATCGTCAGGAGGTGCTTTCGCGCTCGAGGTGCCGGATCGTCCGGCGGACACTCAGCACCGCCCGGAGCGTCACGGCCGCGATGAAGAGCGGTGGAAGAAAGGCGCGCCAGCCACTGAGCTGGAGGCGATTCGCGAAGAGCGGAGCGAGCCAGACGCCCGCGAACATGCCGGCGACCCAGACCACGATCAGGGCCGGCACCAGCGGGGCGAAGCGCAGCCGGCGGAGTTCCGTCATGGGTGCCTGGGAGCGGGGTGCCGGAGGGCTCAGGGCGTCCAGCGAGCGGCCGAATGGAAGAAGCCGCAGGAGTGTGCTTCGGGTCCACGATTGCCGAGAACATCCGGGACCAGTCCATCGACGGCTGCGCGTTCGGTGGCTGTCCTGGCCTCGCGATAGCGTCGCTGGCACTCGCGGGTGGCTGGAGCCTGATAGGCGCTGAGCATCAGCCACGCCGCGACACCTGCCATCGCGAGCAGCATCACGATCCGGAGCCCCCGCGGCGCAGGGGCGGGATACATCGTGACGTCCAGACTCATCGAATCCGCCTTCTCGGCCGGAGGGTTTTCAGTCACCCGGTCCATCATCCGTCTTTGCCAACATAGCCCGCCATGCTGGGCCCGGCCAGACAGGCAGCACCTGCCGATGGCGGCACGGCGCTACGAAGCGGCGCGGCCAGCAGCGACGAAGGCGGTGAGGTCCCGCGGGATCGGGCCCCGGAGCAGCAGGCATCCGTACACCAGTGCGAAGCCGCTGATGACGCCTTCGAACAGCCACAGCCCCGCAGGCTGCGCGCGCTGCGTGAACATCTTGAACACCGAGCTCGCGCCCACGAAGTAGCAGACCGCGTTGGCACCTACCACCGCCCGGGCGTAGATGCCGCCCAGCAGCGCGGTGCGGTTGATCCAATTCATCCAGGCGAGGCCGAGCCAGGCGGCGCCGAGGAGCTGGCCCAGCCAGAGACCCGAAACCGGGAACCCCGGAATGAGAGCCGAGAGGACGAGGTCAGGTGCGAAGAGCATCGCGAGCCCGCCGAGCGCAAAGAAGCCGGCGCTCGAGCGGGAGATCAGGCTGGAAATCACGAGGGTTCCGGAAGCAGGAGGGTGGTGTCGAAGCGGAGAGTAGTTTCCCTCATCGCTCGCCGTCGGGGTGGCAGGCCATGTCGACGATGACGGTACTTGCGAGGATGAGGACGGCGTCCTCCCCGTCGGCAATGTCCACGCCGTACGAGTCGGTCCACGAGAACCACTGCTTCGAGACCGTCGCGACCGTCCTCCCGCCCCGGCTCACCTGGTACTCATGATCGGTGAAGTCCCCCTCGGCGGTCAGGTCGTTGGGCCCCGGCACGTCGATGGTGAAGACACAGTGGAAGAGGGTGAAGATCTGCTTCTTCACGACCGCGGCGAGCTGCCCATCGCGGTACAGCTCGTAGGTCGGCCCCCAGGCCAGCAGCTTCTGCCTGATGAAGGCCAGCTCGTTCCCCTGCATGTCCTGAAAGGAGAGCTGGTTCCCGAGGCTGATCGCCTTGCCGTCCACGAAGAAGGCGTCGCGGCCGTCGGCGGTCTGGATGGTGAAGTCGTCACCCCACGAGAACAGCTTCTGCCGCATCTGGTAGCGCATCGCTCGTCCGGAATCAGAGGGTGACAATCATACTGCGCGCAGACCGGGAAGTTTCACGGCGAGGGTGCAGGACGACGCAACTCGCGGAAGGGGCGGGCATCGGAATCGACACCGAATCGTTGAGCGACTCGAGCGCGAACAAGTCGACCCTCCGCAACGGGCGCCCTGAATTTCAGTTCGGGGAGGTGACGGAGCAGCTGGGCGGTCCATAGGCTGTCGGTCTCCTGAAATGCCACGACCCCGCACGGGTCCAGACTGCCGTCCGCGTTGACCCAGAACGAGAGAACCACGCTCGCCTTGCGTGGCCAGCCCTCGAGTTGGCGAAAGAACACCCTCTCGGAGGCCGGATCGATGCGAAGTCCTCGATCCGGCAGGGCGGGTTGGGTCACAGTCGAGGTGTCGGCGGGACAGCTCGCCCCCGGTATCTGGGTGTGCCGTGGCCGCTGGCCGGCGAGCGGGGCGGCAGGAAGCAGGACGAGGGCGATGCCCAGTGCGAGCAACAGAGACGGCGGGCGCAGCGGCCGATGCGTTCCGCTCACGTCGCGCTCTCAGGGCACCGGGCGCGGGTTCGCGAACGAAGCCAGGTAGCCGCAGGTGGGACAGCGCTCGGAGCTGACGAAGATCTCGGGACCGAGCGGCTCGCGGAGTCCGCCGAACCAGGACTCGATGGCGGGTTCAGGGATCCAGATGGGCCGCGTGTTCGATCCCGAGATGCGATCGACGACGACGCCGGCGGCCAGGGGCACGTGGCAGAAGGGACAGGTGTGGGACATGCAGGCACTCACCTTCGCGCTCAAGACAACGGCAACGGCAGCAGGCGATCCGCCACCAGCAAGTGGAGCGCCGAGCATCAGATAGAAAGCTATCCCGCCTCCCCGTTCACGGCACCTTCAGGCTCACTTCATGGCGGCCGGACGACGTTCCATTCAACCCTCGCCGCCTCCATGGTGCGGGGGCAATGCCCGAGGCCGGCGGCGCCACCCTTTCTGCGATTGCCGCGGTGAGAACCGATGCATGAGATGAGCATCGCCCTCGAAGTTGCGCGGCTGGTAGAGGCGCAGCTGGCCGAGAACCCGGGCCGGCTCCTGCGCGTGGGGATCCAGATCGGCGACGACGCCGGCGTCGAGCCCGACAGTCTGGCCTTCTGTCTCGAGACGGTGCTCGCCGAGCCGCCCTTCTCCGGCGCCGTGGCAGTGCTGGACCGCGTCACCGGCGATGTCCTGCGACTCGATTTCCTGGAGGTGGACGATGGCAGTCCGGACGATTGAAATCCGCGAGCGGCTGATGGCCCGGAACGACGAACTCGCGGCCACCGTCCGCGAACGGCTCCGGGCGGCCGGCATCGTGTCGTTCAACCTCGTCTCCTCCCCTGGCTCCGGAAAGACCAGCCTGCTCGAACGCACGCTCGACGTCCTCGGCGAGGAGCTCGACATCGCCGTGGTGACCGGCGACGTGCAGACCCAGAACGATGCGGACCGCCTCGCCCGGCGCACCAGCCGGCTGGTCCAGGCCGTGGTGACCGGCGGCGGCTGCCACCTCGACGCCAGCCAGGTGAGTGCGGCGCTCGATGCGATCGATCTCTCCGCCACCCGGCTCCTCTTCATCGAGAACGTCGGTAACCTCGTCTGTCCCGCGAGCTGGGATCTCGGCGAGACGGCGAAAATCGTGGTCCTCTCGGTGACCGAGGGCGAGGACAAGCCGCTCAAGTATCCCAAGATGTTCCGGATGGCGAAGGTCGTCCTGCTCAACAAGGTGGATCTGCTGCCCCACCTCGACTTCGACGTCGAACAGGCGATGGCCTACGCGCTGCAGGTGAACCCCGACCTGAAGTTCTACCTCACCTCGGCGCGCACCGGCCAGGGGCTGGACGAGTGGTTCAGCTTCCTCCGTCACCAGGTCCGAAGCCTCGTCCAGGTATGACCACCACGAAGCGCGATGCCCCGAGCGCCTGCCGCGTCACGGTACGCGGCGTGGTGCAGGGCGTCGGCTTCCGTCCCTTCGTCCATCGGCTGGCGCTTCGTCACCATCTGGCCGGCTGGGTGCGCAACGCCTCCGGCGAGGTGCAGGTCGCGCTCGAGGGCGACACGGGCGAGATCGACGAATTCCTCGCGGAACTCCGCCTCGAGGCCCCCCCGCTTTCACAGATCGACGAGGTCGGTGTCGAGGCGGCGGCCCCCGAAGGCCTCGCCGACTTCGTGATTCACACGAGCGCGCTCGAACCGGGCCGCCGCCTGCCGGTGCCGCCTGACGTGGCGATCTGTCCCGCCTGCGAGCGGGAGCTCCGTGATCCCGAGAACCGGCGCTACCGCTATCCGTTCATCACCTGCACCGACTGCGGTCCGCGCTACACGGTGATCGAGCAGCTGCCGTACGATCGCGAGCGCACCACGATGCGCACCTTCGCGCAGTGTCCGGCCTGCGCGGCGGAGTACCACTCGCCCGGCGACCGGCGCTACCACTCCGAGACCAACAGCTGCCCCGACTGCGGGCCCTCGCTCTGGCTCGAGGCCGGCGCCGAAGGACGCCGCACCGCGGTGGAGCATGAGGCAATCCGGCAGTCGGCCGCCATGCTGCTGCGCGAAGGCGTCCTGGCGCTGCGCGGGTTCGGTGGCTATCACCTCGCCGCCGACGCCACCTCCGAGACGGCCATCGCGGAGCTCCGCCGCCGGAAGCGCCGGGACGCGAAGCCATTCGCCATCATGGTCGCGTCTCTCGCCGAGGCACGACGCATCGTGCAGGTCGGCGAGGCCGACGCGGCGCTGCTCACCTGCCGGGAACGGCCGGTGGTGCTGCTCGAGGCCTTGCCGCACAACGGCATCGCGGCGAATGTCGCGCCAGGCCTGCGCACGCTGGGGGTGATGCTGCCCTCGACCCCGCTCCACCTGCTGCTCCTCGACGCCGTCGCCCGCCCCCTGGTGATGACCAGCGGCAACCTGAGCGACGAGCCGATCGCCATCGGCAATACCGAGGCCCGGCGGCGGCTCGGCGTGATCGCCGACGCCTTCCTCATGCACGACCGGGACATCCTCTCCCGCACCGATGATTCGGTGCTGCGGCCCGCTCCGGGCGGGCCGATCGTGCTGCGCCGCGCACGCGGGTACGCGCCGCTGCCGCTCACCCTGCCCATCGAGAGTCCGGTCCCCTTGCTGGCCGTCGGGCCGCACCTCAAGAACACCTTCACGGTGGCCCATGGCAGGACCGCGTGGGTGAGTCCGCACATCGGTGACCTGGAGGACCTCGAGGGGCTCGAGCACTTCCGCCACACGCTGACCGTCTACCGCCGGCTCTTCCGCGTCGATCCGCATGCCGTCGTCCACGACCTGCACCCGGGCTACCTCTCGACGCGTCTCGCCCAGGAGATGGCGCTTCCCGCGACGCTCGCGGTGCAGCACCATCACGCCCACATCGCGGCCGTGATGGCGGAACATGGCGAGACCGCGCCGGTCATCGGCGTCGCCTACGACGGGACCGGCTACGGCAGCGACGGCACGATCTGGGGCGCGGAGATCCTCCGCGCCGACCTCACCGGCTTCACCCGGCTCGCGCACCTCCGCCCCGCCCCGCTCCCGGGCGGCGACCTCGCGGCACGCCAGCCATGGCGCAGCCTGCTCGGCTACCTCTCGCTGGGAGACGCCGGGGACCAGGCCTTCGAGCCGAGCTTCCGGGGGATTCCCCCGGCGGAACTCGGCCTCGCGCGCCGCCAGGTCGAGGCGCGGCTCAACTCGCCGCTGGCCTCGTCGATGGGGCGCCTCTTCGACGCGGCCGCCGCAGTGCTGGGTGTCAGGCAGGTGTCCGCGTACGAGGGGCAGGCGGCCATCGAGCTCGAAGGGCTCGCCGGCAATCGGACCGCCTCCGAGTTCCACTGCCCGATCCATCACCAGGACGGCGAACCCTGGCAGTTCGATCCGCTGCCACTGCTCGGCTGGCTGGCGCGGCGGCGCGAGCAGCGCGCCGACATCCGTGACCTCGCGGCCGACTTCCATGAGAGCATCGCCCGGCTCACCCAGCTGCTGGTGCACCGGGCGGCCGAGGAGACCGGCATCACCACCGTGGTACTCGGCGGCGGCGTGTTCCAGAACGCCCGGCTCCTCACCAGCCTCCGCTGGCGCCTGGAGCACGACAAGCTCCGGGTCCTCACCCCACGCCGGCTTTCGCCCAACGACGGCGCCATCAGTTACGGCCAGGCCGCGATCGCCGCGGCCCGGCTCGCGCTGGGCCTGAACGACTGACTCCCCCCTCAGGAGCCTCCCATGTGTCTCGGAATCCCAGGCCGCATCCTCGACACCCGCGATGATCGCGGGCTGCTCATGGGCACGGTGGACTTCGGCGGCGTCAAGCGCGACGTCTGCCTCGCCTACGTCGAGGACGACGCGGCGCCGGGCGACTACGTGATCGTGCATGCCGGCTTCGCGATCACCCGGGTGGACGAGGAAGAGGCACGCCGCACCTTCGAGGCGCTCCGTGAGATGAGCCAGCTCGAGGAGCTCGCATGAAGTACCTGAGCGAATACCGCGATGGCGATGTCGCCCAGAAGCTGATCGCGAGGATCCGGCAGACCGCGACCAGGCCGTGGACCCTGATGGAGGTCTGCGGCGGACAGACGCACACGATCGTCAGGCAGGGGCTCGAGGAGCTGCTCGGCGGCGCCATCGAGATGATTCACGGCCCCGGCTGCCCGGTGTGCGTCACGCCGCTCGAGCAGATCGACAAGGCACTGGCCCTCGCTGCGCGTCCGGACGTGATCTTCACCTCCTTCGGCGACATGCTGCGAGTCCCCGGCTCCGACTGCGACCTGCTGCAGGTCCGCGCCCGGGGCGGCCAGGTGCGGGTGGTCTACTCGCCGCTCGATGCGCTGGACCTCGCCATCCGCACTCCGGACAAACAGGTGGTGTTCTTCGCCGTCGGGTTCGAGACCACCGCACCGGCCAACGCCATGGCGGTGTGGCGGGCCAGGGAGCTCGGCGTCAGGAACTTCAGCGTGCTCGTCTCGCACGTGACGGTGCCACCCGCGATGACCGCGATCCTCGAGGCCCCCGATAACCGGGTGCAAGGTTTTCTCGCGGCGGGGCACGTCTGCTCGGTGATGGGGTGGACGGAGTACGAGCCGATCGCCGAGCGCTACCGGGTGCCGATCGTGGTTACCGGCTTCGAGCCGCTCGACCTGCTGGAGGGGATGCTGCTCGCCGTCCGGCAGCTCGAGGAGGGGCGCCACGAGGTGGAGAATCAGTACGCCCGTTCGGTGCGGCGCGAGGGGACGCTGCCGGCGCAGGCGCTGATCCGCCGCATCTTCCGGCTCAGCGACCGGCAGTGGCGTGGGATCGGCTCGATCCCGATGAGCGGGCTCACACTGCGGGAGGAGTACGCCGACTTCGACGCCGAGGTGCGGTTCGGCCTCGAGTCGATCAGCGTGAAGGAACCGGCGGAGTGTCACGCGGGGGATGTGCTTCGCGGCAATCTCAAGCCGAGAGAGTGCCCGGCGTTCGGCACCCGGTGCACGCCGGAACGCCCGCTCGGCGCGCCGATGGTGTCCTCCGAGGGCGCCTGCGCCGCCTACTACAACTACGCCCGCTTCCGCACGCCGGCGGCGCAGGAGGGATGATCCGATGACCGCCGTCCGCTACAGCGCTCCCGCCTGCCCCACCCCGCTCAGTGACACCGAGCGGGTCCAGCTCGGGCACGGCTCCGGGGGGAAGATGAGCGCCGCCCTGCTCCGCGACCGGTTCCTTCCCCATCTCGGCAATCCGATCCTCGGCGAACTCGGCGACGGCGCCGTCGTCGCGCTGGGTGGTGCGCAGATTGTCGTCTCGACCGACACCTTCGTCGTCAGCCCGCTGGAGTTTCCCGGGGGCAACATCGGCTCGCTCGCGGTCCATGGCACGCTCAACGACGTCGCGATGATGGGGGCGACCCCGGCCTATCTCACCGCCGGGTTCGTGCTGGAGGAGGGACTCTCGCTGGAGCTGCTGGACCGCGTGGTGAGGACGATGGCGGAGGCCGCGCGCGCCGCCGGTGTTCCGCTGATCACCGGCGATACCAAGGTGGTGGAGCGAGGCAAGGCGGACGGGCTCTACATCAACACGACCGGATTCGGGCTGCTCGATCCCGCGTTCCGTCCCGGCCCGCGCCGCGCCCGGCCCGGCGACGTCATCCTGGTGAGTGCGCCGATCGGCCGCCACGGGATGGCGATCATGGCCGTGCGTGAGGGCCTCGCCTTCGAGACCGACATCGTGAGCGACAGTGCGAACCTCACGCCGCTGATGACCATCCTCCGCGACAGCGCGGGAGAGGCGGTGCGGGTCCTTCGCGACCCGACGCGCGGCGGCCTCGCGAGCGCGCTCAACGAGATCGCGCAGGCGTCGAGCGTCGGCATGGTGGTGGAGGAGTCGGCGCTGCCGGTACCGGCGGATGTGGCGGCGGCCTGCGAGATGCTCGGGCTCGATCCGCTCTACGTCGCCAATGAAGGGGTGCTGGTCGCCCTCGTCGGCCCGGACCGGGCGGAGGAGGCACTCGCCGAGCTGCGCGCCCACCCGCTTGGCCGGGATGCGGCGGTCATCGGCCGTGTGGTGGACAGCAATCCCGGCTACGTGGTGATGCGGACGCTGGTCGGAGGCAATCGCATCGTCGACATGCTCCCGGGGGACCAGCTCCCGCGCATCTGCTAGGCGCTCAGGCTCCCTCCGGCGGCCGCCTGCCATACCGGGAGCCGTCCCCCCACACCTCCGGCGTCAGTGTATAGACGTGGCTCTCGGCCCCGTTCGCGTCGAACCGCGAGCCATCCCGGATGGCTCCGAGCTTGAGCACCGCCTGCTGCGAGCGCAGGTTGCCGGAGGCCACCACAAAGCGCACCCGCTGCACGAAGCGGAAGGCGTGGCTCAGCATCAGCTGCTTCAGTTCCTGATTGAACGTCCCGCCCCAGCAGGCCCGCGCCAGAAACGTCCAGCCGATCTCCACCTCGCTCCGCTCGGCGTCGTACCCGTGATAGCGCGACGACCCCAGCACCTCCTCGGTGCCCGCGGCGGTGACGAGGAGCGCGCCGCGCGAGGCCATCGCTTCCCGGAAGAAATGCCGGAATCCCTCGGGGGTCGAGCGGGTCTTGTCGGGATGCTGCTCCCAGATGTACGGATCCGACGCGACGGCGAAGAGCGCCGGGAAGTCGGCTTCGCGGAGCGGACGCAGATCGATCAGCTCGCCATGCAGCGTCGGCTGAGCATCGAACGGCCTGGCGCCCCGTCCCCCACGCTGTGCGGAACCGGTCAGTGGCTTGCGCGGTGTTCTCATAGGAAAGTCTTGAGCCAGGCGAGCGACAGCGCCCAGGCTTCCTCCGCCTGCGCCGGGCGAAAGACCGCCGGGCGCGTGAAATTGAGAAAGGCGTGACCCGCACCTGGAAAGACGTGGAACTCGTGCCGTCTACCCAGCCGCGTCAGCTCCGCGTCGATCTTCGCGACATCGTCGACCGTGGGATTGGTGTCTTCGGCTCCGAAGAGGCCGAGCAGGGGAGCGGTGATCCTCGCGGCCTGGCTGAATGGGGACGGGGCGCCATCCTTCGACACCATGATATTGCCACCGTGAAAGACCACGGCGGCGCGGAGGGAAGGATCGTTGGCGGCGCAGAGGAAGGCGAGCCTCCCGCCCATGCAGAACCCCATCACGCCGATCCGCGTGGCATCCACGCCGGGGAGCGCCTCGAGACGCTTCCGCGCGGCGGCAAGATCGGCGAGCGCTTCGGAGTCCCGGATCCTGGTCCAGGGCTCCGGGAGTGCCTCGGCCTGCCGGTGGTAGAAGTCGGGCGCGATCGCCGCGACCCCGGCCCTCGCCAGGCGCTCGGCGATGTCCTGGATGAATTCGTCGATGCCGGGCCCGTGCATGCAGAGCAGGATGCCGGGCGCCATCTCCGGCACCGGCGTGGCCACGAAGGCGCGCATGCGCGCGCTACCGACCGGCACCTCCAGCCATCGTCCCATCGGGGCAGCGCAGCTAGTGCGGGGTCACCGGCCGAAGCGATTCGGCGCGCACCGGCGGCAGCAGATCCTGTCGTTCACCGAGGCGCCTGGCGAGTTGCGCCTGGCCATCGGCGAGCTGTTCGGTCTGCGTGGCCACCTGCTCCAGCAGTGCCCGGAGTTCCTCGTAGCGGTCAGCATCCGTGGACTGCGCCAGGAGGGTCATCTCGAGATGGCGGATGCGCTTCTGGGCGCGGAGCCAGACGAGGAACGGCAATCCCGCGACTCCGAGCGCGGCGATGGCGATGGCAAGCGCGGCTGCTGGTGGCATGGCTGGCACCTCGAGGGGAAGAGTGTCCCGCTTTCGAAGGCTAGGATAGCCCGGCAGCGGGGAACCTGCAAGCAATCCCTGCCCGGTGATACGGCACTCGTGGGATGGAGACACGGCGGCGCACCGCATGCCAAGCGGCGGCGGCGCGTCCCCGCCGGCCCCGGCCACTATGCGGTAACGCCAGCGCGCTGGAAGGCTGCGAGCACGGCGGGGCTGAAACAGGCAAACAGCACCATGGCCAACGATCCGGGTACCCGGAGTTCCTCGCGCACCCCGGCCACCGCGACGGCGGTCGCCTGCTCGAGCGGGTAACCGTAGATGCCGGTGCTGATGGCCGGAAAGGCGACGCTGGTGAGACCGTTCGCCCTGGCGAGTCTCAGTGACGCGCGGTACGCCGACGCCAGCAGGTCCGCCTCACCCTGACCGCCACCCTGCCAGATCGGGCCGACAGCGTGAATGACGAAGCGGGCTGGAAGCCGGAAACCGGGGGTCATTCTCGCCTCGCCGGTCGGGCACGGCGCCACCTTGCGGCACGCCGCGGCGAGCTCGGGCCCCGCCGCCGCGTGGATGGCGCCGCAGACGCCACCACCGGCAAGGAGCTCGGAGTTGGCGGCGTTCACGATGGCGTCCACCTCGAGAGTGGTGATGTCGGCCAGCCGAGCCTGGAGGAGCGGAGGCAGGGACACGTTATACTGTTGAGGAAGCACTGCGAACGACACTCGATCCGTCGCACCCTCCGGAGAAACCATGCACCCGAGATACCTGATGCTGACCGCGCTGGCCGGACTGTCCACGGGCCAATGCTCCAGAGCGACGCAGTCGCATCAGGCAGCCGACCCTGGCGGCAGGGGCACCAGCGGCCGACCGATCGCAGTCATGCTCACCAGCTACAGCACGACGCTCCGCGCCAACGGCACCGATCACACCCGCCTCCGCCTGGCAGTTATCGACAGCCTCAGTCAGGAGATCGGCACCGCGTCCGATTCGATCCGGGTCTACCTCACCGGCGAGGGGTCCCTCACCGGGACCGATGGCGAGCGCCTGACACTGGTTGCCGACACGAGCGGCAACCGCTACGCGGTGGTGACACTCGAGCATGGGATGCGGATGCTCGGCTTCACGGCCGGCACCTCCCCCGGCACGGCGAAGATCGAAGCCCGCTCGGGATCGCTGTTCCCTGGTGGCCACGAGATCCACCTGATTCCCGCCGACGTGAAGCTGTTGACGCCAACGGCGGCGCAGCTTCCGCGCACTACCAAACCGATCGGCCGCACGATCGGCGCCGATATCTCGTTCCTGCCGCAGATCGAGAGTGGCGCCGGGCGCTTCGCGCAGGCGAAGCAGGGATTCAGCGAGCATGGCACCCCGGTCGATGCCATCGCCCTCCTCAAGCGCCATGGCTTCAACCTCATCCGCCTCAGAATTTTCGTCAATCCGGAGAATCCCGACGGCTACTCGCCGGGGACCGCCTTCTGCGGGCTCGACTCGACGCTCAGCATGGCCCGGCGCATCAAGGCGGCGGGGATGGGATTCCTGCTCGACTTCCACTACAGCGACAACTGGGCCGACCCCCAGCAGCAGCGCAAGCCACGCGCCTGGGAAGGTCTCGGCTATGCCGAACTCCGGGACACCGTGACGCAGTACACCGCGCGGGTGCTCCGCGCGCTGCAGCGGCAGGGCACCATGCCTGACATGGTCCAGATCGGCAACGAGATCAACCACGGGCTGCTCTGGCCCGACGGCCACGTCGACAATCTGGATCAGCTCGCGGGATTGCTCCAGGCGGGTGTCGCCGGCACCGAGGCGGTCGATCCGAAGATCCCGGTCATGATGCACATCGCCCTCGGCGGGCAGAACGACGAGGCGCGCTTCTGGCTCGACAACATGCTCGCGCGCGGCGTGCGGTTCGACCTCATCGGACTCTCCTACTATCCCCGCTGGCACGGCACCCTCGGCGACCTGGCGGGCAACCTGCAGGATCTCGTCGGCCGCTATCACAAGCCCGTGAACGTGGTGGAGTATTCCGACTTCAAGCGCCCGGTGCACGACATCGTTTTCGCCCTGCCCGATCAGATGGGCAAGGGCGCCGCGATCTGGGAGCCGCTCAACTGGCGGAGTGGGTTGTTCGATCGGGAGGGGAATGCCACCAGCCTCTTCGCCGTCTATGATTCGCTGAACGCGGAGTACCTCGCCGCGCCGGCCCGCTAGCGGCTACTTCTTCCGCTGCATCGCCTCCTCGTGGAGTGCGATCCGCCGCTCGACCGGGGTCGATGCCACGATCTCGCCGATCACGTCGAGCGGCAACTCCTCGAGCGTCCGGAAGCGGAGGCACCCCTTCCCCATGTCCGGCTTCCGCCCGTCGGCCTTGTAGGCCGCGGCGAGCTTCCCCATCAGCGCCTTGTCCTGCGAGGTGCAGCTCAGGTAGAGCGCATAGTTGTTCTTCTGGGCGGCAAGGGCCAGATACATGAGCGGCTGCTTGTTGTAGGTGTCGGGGTAGCGGCTGAGCGGGATCTGATACGCCAGCATCCCGTAGTTCATCGCCTCCTCGTACCCCTTGGGAAGCCGCTTGCGGATGATCGACCGCACGGCGGTGATCACCTTGCGCCGATCGGCCGGGAGGCTCGCGATGTAGGCAGCGGGAGTCGTTTCCTTGCTCGAAACCATGGGAGCGTCCTGTCGCGAGTGGTCGCCTGAAGCATGTGGGCTGCTGCGCCTCACGGGGGTGCGGAGGGAATTAACCTCCGCCCGGCACTTCCGCCAGAAGGTCCGGCGGAACGGCGCTCGCGTCAGCCGTCGAAGGCGGGGTCGCGGAAGCTGAAGACGTACAGCCCCGACCCCGTCGGCACGCCCAGCGAGAGCGCTTCGAGCCGCTCGTCCCCCCGGATGAACGTCGCATGCTTCGATCCGGGGGGAATGGCGGGAGCATCCCGGACCTTGATACTCCACCCCTCGTCCTCCGCCGCGATGCAGAATCGGGTGAAGAGGGCATCGACCTGACGTTGCCGCTCAGGATCCGCCGTCATCAGCCGAGTCCACAACGCCGCCGGACTGAGCTGCGCCAGCGACACGCCCCCCTCGGCCGTCGCCGACTCGAGCCCCCAGACGCAAAGTGTGGTCGTACTGCTCGCGCCGTACTGCGCGCTGACGCCGGTGAGGAAGGGCAGCGCATCGGGGAAGTCCGCCGGCCGGCTGCTGGCCGGCGGCATCGAGTGCATGCTGTCGATATCCGGAGGGGTCAGGCCTGGTGGGAACATCGAGCCCTCGAGAGTCGGTGCCTCGCCCGCGCTCCAGCGGGTGGCACGCACGGGAAGTGACGCGGCTCGACCAAGTTAGGAAATCGCCGCGGGCGCTGCCTGTCGTGGCGTCGTCAGCGGTTGGTCCGTGCCTCCATCTCCGCCGGATAGCGCGCGCCAACGACCGGGATGGCGGCGGCGGCCGTCCCGATCTCCCGCAGATCGTCGGCGGTCAATGCGATATCGACGGCGCCGTTGTTTTCCTCGAGACGATGCAGCTTGGTGGTACCCGGGATCGGCACGATCCACGGCTTCTGGGCCAGCAGCCACGCGAGGGCGATCTGCGCCGACGTCGCCCCCTTCCGCGCCGCAATGGCGGCGAGCAGGTCCACCAGCGCCTGGTTCGCCTTCCGGTTCTCCGCGGTGAAGCGCGGCAGGATGTTCCGGAAGTCCGAGGGATCAAAGCTCGTCTTCTCGTCGATCTTCCCGGTCAGGAATCCCCGGCCGAGCGGGCTGAAGGGCACGAAGCCGATCCCGAGTTCCTCCAGGGTCGGCATCACATCCTGCTCGGGGCGCCGCCACCAGAGCGAGTATTCGCTCTGCAGCGCCGTGACCGGCTGCACCGCATGCGCGCGGCGGATCGTCTCCGCCCCCGCTTCCGACAGGCCGAAGTGCTTCACCTTCCCTTCCCGGATCAGCTCCTTCACCGTGCCTGCCACCTCCTCGATGGGCACGTCGGCATCGACCCGGTGCTGGTAGAAGAGATCGATCGCCTCGATGCGGAGCCGGCGGAGGGAGGCCTCGGCGACTTCCCGAATGTGCGCCGGCCGGCTATCCTGCCCGACCTGCTCTCCCTTCGGCCCGATCCTGAACCCGAACTTGGTGGCGATCACCACCTTGCCGCGGTACGGCGCGAGCGCCTCACCGACCAGTTCCTCGTTGACGAACGGGCCGTAGACCTCGGCCGTGTCGAAGAAGGTGATCCCGCGCTCGACCGCCGCGCGAAGCAGCGCGATCATCTCCTGCCGCTCCGGCCGAGTGTGCGTGTCTGCATATGACCACTCCGAAATCTGTGACGTCTCGACTGACGCCGTTCGCGATGAGGCCGCGACGGCTCTCGGTTCAAGCTGCGATCGGCTAGCCGCGAGCGCCATACCCGCGCGCTACCGCGGCCGCCACGAATACGATGGCGACCAGCACGGCGGCCTGAATCCGGCTGATGCGGGCGAAGCCGGGGGCGGCGCTCAGGTCCGGTGTCGCTCCCTTGGCGAGCGCCAGCCGCCATCGGATCAGGCCGATCATCGGGAGCATCTCCAGCAGGAAGACCAGCCCGAAGAGTCCCATCTTGAGCCAGAAGAGCTGATTCGCCAGGTAGTAGGAGGTTGGCTTCTCCAGGCTGGCCAGCAGGCGGGGCAGCCCAGAACCGAGCCACAGCAGCGCCGCGACGCCCCACCAGTTGTCGGCCTGCAGTGCGCGCCGCAGCGCGACCGGGTCGGGGATCGCCGCGAGATTCCGGCCCCTGGCCCAGACCGCGCCGAGCCCGATCCCGAACGCGAGCAGATGCACGGAGGCGGCGAGCCAGCGCAGCATGCTACGGCTCCCCCTTGAGCGTGATCTCCGCCCCGTCCGGCAGATCGTGGAGCTGCCGCGCCAGGTCCGCGAGGAAAATCCTCCGCTCGCCCGACGCGACGGCCTTGAGGGAGACCCCCTGCTCCGAGGCCGCGAGGATGAATGGCGGGTAGACGCTCAGGAGCTGGCCCGGTTCGAGCTTCTGTCCCGCCTCGAGAAAGGCGACGAGCGGCTCGAGGTTGAGGGTGGCGATCCCGTCGTCGCGCACCGATTCCAGGAAAGGGATCAGCCCGACTTCGAGCGACCCCACATCGCCGGCCTCCGACGCCATCCGGTGCACGACGCCGTCGCGGAGCAGGAACTGGTCGCCGCAGGCCTCCTCCGCGAAGGGGATGTCGCTCGGCTGCACCTCGGGGAAGAGCCGATGCAGCGCGAGCGGGCCCTCCATCGCGGCGCGCAGCGAGTGCCACTCGGGGGCGATGCAGGCACCGCGGAGATGGAATCCCCCCGACAGCGCGACCACCCCGTTCCGTTCTTCGAGGATCGAGACCAGCTCGACCGGCAGCCGGTCGAGCAGCTCTGCGTCATCGATCGGTGGGCCGGAATAGGTGAGATGGGGGAAATCCATGCGAGCGAGCCCTGTCCGCCGTGAGCCGGTGATCGTGGAAACTGCCTCGGGTAGCCCCCACCGCGGCGCCAGAGGGGCTCCGCGCGATCCGGTACGAGAGTCGAATCTATCAGGCGCCGGGCCGTCGCGCGTCAGCGTATCACGATGTTGCCCTGCGCATGCGAGGTGATCTGGGCCTTCACCTGCAGCTCCGAGGCGCCGCTGCTCAGCCGCTCACCGTAGATGATCATCAGTTCCCGGCGATTCGTGCTGTTAGGGAGATGAAAGAGGCGGAGCGTGACGAAGGTGCCGTCGAGCTTGAATCCCTTCTGACGGAGGAACATCTCGGCCGCCTTGGAGTCGGAGCCGGGACGATCGTCCATCGTGAAGTAGCGCTCGCTGGTGCGGATGTCACCCATGAAGGGGAGCCGCCCGATCTGCACCGGCGTCTGGACGAAGCCGGAGTAGTCGTACTTGTGCGTGTTGTCCGGGTAGTAGTGCTCGAACTGGAGCCAGTAGAAGCGCCGGATGGAGTGATCGGGCGCGGCATCGATGAAGAAGTGCTGCTCGGCCCCGGCGACCTTGAAGATGTCGATCGACTGCCCGCCTGAGTGTCGGAACGCGCTGTCGACCACGAAGGTGGCGGCGGGATCGGCCTTCGAGATCAGGGTATCACCACGGACCTCACGAAGAGGGGCGTTCTGGCCCGCGAGCGGTGTCGCGATGACCAGCAGGGCGCCGATGACACGAAGCTGCATGGCGGACTCAGCCGGGTGGAGGGTGCTCCTCGTACGACGAAGGTCAGGATCCGGTTTCTATCCGGAATGGAACCGGCCTACCCGCCGCTCCAGGCGACGGATGGTCAGCCCTCGCCGCGACGCTTCCGGAGATAGGTACCGGTGCCGTACGCCAGGAGGATCGCCGCCGTAGCCGTCAGCGTACCGGCGATGAGCCCGCCGAGCGTCGCCCAGAATGCGGCGGGATCCTCGAGCGTGGCGGCGGCGCTTGCAGCGGTGAGTCGGGCAAGCACGGCCGTCGTCGCCCAGCTACCGAGGGTGAATCCGAGCGCGTTAGTGAGCGCGAACCGCGCCCGCTCCAGCGTGTGCCCGAGCAGCACGATTGCCGCGAGGTACGGCGAGAACGCAAAGGCCCACCAGAGCACGGGCACCTGCTGCCAGCCAGGGAGTCGCGGCACCATCAGCAGCCGGTAGATCGCGAGGCTGATCGCCGTGGCGATGACACCGACGATGAGCGCCTGCAGTGCACCCCGGACTAGACCACGCATCATGGGCTGAATCTGTGAGAGAATTGCCTCAGGCGATCGCGTCGAGATGGTGGGCGCAGCACTCCCGCTCTCCTCAATCGTCCACCTCGACCGCGTCGTCATCCTCGTCTGCCGCGAGCCACTTCCCCACTCGCGTCTACCGCCGCGGGGCCGCGAGCCGGAACGCCGCAAATTGCCCCGCCGCGGCGTTCGGCGCCACCACGACATCATACCATCCCGGCTCCGCCGCCGTCTTGAGAGTAGGCTGCACGCTCGCGAGATCGGCGCGACGAAGCGTGAAGTGCACCGTCGCCGACTCCCCCGGCTCGAGCCGCACCGCCTGGAATCCCTTGAGCTCACGCACCGGCCGGGTGAGGCTCGACACGCGCTGATGGATGTAGAGCTGCGCGACTTCCCGCACCGCCCGCGTGCCCAGATTGGTGAGCGTCGCACTCACGCGGAGCGAGCCGTTCCAGGCCAGGCTCTCGGCGTCGAGCCGCGTGTCGCTGTAGTCGATCGCGCTGTAGGAGAGCCCATGCCCGAACGGATAGCGCGCATCATTGGTGGCCTCGATGTAGCGCGCGCGGTAATTCTCGCCGTCATAGTGAAGCGGGCGTCCCGTGGGGCGGTGATTGTAGAAGTACGGCTCCTGTCCCGAGACCTGCGGAAAGCTCACCGGCAGCCGGCCCGACGGACTCTCGACGCCGAAGAGCAGATCGGCGAGCGCATTCCCCGTCTCGGAGCCGAGGAACCAGCAGGCCAGGAGCGCCGGCGCCTGCGCAACGGCCCCCTCGAGCGCGAGCGCCCGACCATGGCGGAGCAGCACCACGATCGGCTTGCCCGTCTCGGCGACGGCCTCGGCCAGTGCCAGCTGCGGCGCCGGGATCCCGATGGACACTCGCGACGAGGCTTCGCCCGACATCCAGGTATCCTCGCCCACCGCGAGCAGCACGACATCGGCGCGGCGGGCCGCCTCGACCGCGGCGGCGATGCCGCCTTCGACCGGTGCACGCACGCCGCACCCCTCGACCACCTCGAGGAGCGAGGGATCGGCCAGCGCAGCCACGAGTCCCTCGGCGAGACTCACTTCGTGGGCATGATCGGGGAACAGCGCCCACGGACCGGCGAGGCTCGCATGGTCCGCGCCCCAGGGGCCGATCAGCGCGATACGCTGTCCTTGCGGACTGAGAGGGAGCAGGCCGCCGTCGTTCCGCAGCAGGACGACGGAGCGGCGCGCTGCTTCCCGCGCGAGCGCCACGGTCGCCGGCAGGCGGATCTGGCTCTTCTCCCTGTCCAGGTCCATCGAGCGATAGGGATTCTCGAATAATCCCAGCGCGCGCTTGACGTGCAGTACCCGGCGCACCGCGCGATCGAGTGCCGCCATCGGGACAGCACCTTCCCGCACCAGCGCGGGGAGATACTTCAGGTAGATCCCGCTCGCCATCGACACATCACAGCCGGCGAGCAGCGCCTTCCGCGCGGCATCCTTGTCATCCGCCGCGTAGCCATGATCGACCAGTTCCTGCTCCGACATCCAGTCCGACACCACCAGCCCCTTGAAGCCCCATTCGGTGCGCAGGATGTCGGTGAGCAGATGGTGATTCGCGGTGGAGGGCACGCCGGAGATGTCGTTGAAGCTCGACATCACCGAGAGTGAGCCCGCGTCCACACCGGCACGGAACGGCGGCAGGTGCAACTCGCGGAGCGTCGCCTCCGACAGCTCGGCGCTGTTGTACTCCATGCCGCCGCTCACGGCGCCGTAGGCAGCGAAATGCTTCATGGTGCTGAGCAGACTGTCATCGCGCCGGAGATCGGGACCCTGGAAGCCGCGCACCCGTGCCGCCGCGAGCAGCGAACCGAGATAGGGATCCTCCCCCGAGCCTTCGACCACTCTCCCCCAGCGCTGGTCGCGGGCGAGGTCCACCATCGGCGCGAAGGTCCAGTGGATCCCGGACGCGGTCCCCTCGATGGCCGCGGCGCGCGCGGTGCGTTCGGCGAGATCCGGATCGAAGGCCGCCGCCTCCGCGACCGGAACCGGGAAGACGGTCCGCATGCCATGGATGATGTCGGCCGCGAAGATGAGCGGGATCCGGAGGCGCGACTCCTCCACCGCGACCCGCTGCAGCGCCCGTGCACCGGCCACTCCGGTCCCGTTGAAGAGACCGGTTACCTGCCCCGCCCGGATGGCGCGGAGCAGATCACCCTGCGTCTGCTGCAGCGTCGCCGGATTGAAGGCCGCACCGTCGGGTCGGCTCGAATCGGGAAGCAGGTTGAGCTGGCCCGCCTTCTCCTCCAGAGTCATCCGGCCGATGAGCCGCTCGATGAAATCGTCCTGCGTGGGTGCGACCGCGGCCCAGGCGTGCTTCGGATGCAACGCGAGGAGGCCGGACGCGGCGCAGACCCCGCAGAGCTGCAGGAATTCGCGGCGCGGAAGGCCGGAGGGAGGCGGCGACGGGTGGTCCATGGATGCCGATGGATGGTGACGGGGGCGCAAGATGCCGGCATAAGCTGCGCAAGGCGAGCGAATGATGCCAGTCCGGTCTACTCCGCGGCGGGAGCACCGGTGCAGCGCACCGGGCAGCCGGGCCAATCAGTGCCCCGGTACCGACCGAGCAGGGTCCCGAGGAGCACTGCGGCGCGGAAGACGATCGCCTGCAGCGGGCGCGGCATGAGCAGCACCGTCTGGGTATGGCGATGCCGGAGCGCCACGTGCGCCATATAGAAGAGGGGAGGACGTCCCCTCGGGCCGGTATTCATCACCTCGAAGACCGCCTGCAGGTAGCGGTCGAGGTCGACGAGAGGGCGCACCTCGCCCTCGAAGGCGAGCGGCGCCTCGCCTTCGTTCCACCATCGGTGCGGCACACCGCGCGGCAGTTCCAGCGACCGGCCCGGTCCGGCGTCGGTGCGGCGGCCATCGACCTCCACCGAGAGCGTCCCGGCGGTCACTTTCCCCGTTTCATCCTCGGCGAAATGGATGTGCAGCGGCGGCCCCTCCTCGTGCGGAGGGAGCGTGCCCCGAAGCTCGAGGAAGAGAGCACCATCCACCCTGCGGCGGCGCATCTCGAGCACTTCACCGGTGTGACGATTCTCCAGCCGCAGGTAGCCAGGAGGGGACTGGCTCATGGGAGGCTCCGGGTGAGGGGTGCCGGCTGCGGATCAGGATGGCGCCGAAGCGGGCCCGGCGCCAGTAGGTGTGGAGGCGCGGGGCAGGTCCTCTCGGCGGAAAGCCCTGTCCTCAAGAGAACGCCTCCCGGAATGGCTGGCCCATTCGGGGAGGCGTGGTATACCGCGAGCTCAACGCAACAGACAGCGACCCGCGCCTACTTCACCGCCCGGGCTCTCGCCTTCGGCGCATGCGGCTTCTTGCCGTTCTGTTTCGGGAGAGGCGTCTCCTCGTCCGCATGACGCAGCTTCCGGAGCGCCAGCCGGTCCCGCTCGCGCAGATGCGACGCCGAGGCCACCTCATCGTTGAGAAGCGCGATCTCCGCCTTCCGGATCTCCATCTCGGCAGTGAGGGCCATGAGACGCGCGGCGGCCTCGGCCTGGGCACTCTCGAGTCGTACCCGCGCAATGTTCGACGCCTTGGTGGCCTGCCGCCGGGCGGCACCCTCCATCTGTTCCCGCTCCCAGCGGGCAACGCCCATCAGCACCTGCCCTTCGGCGGTGAACACATCCGTCAGGCTGACCCCGGAGTTCGACAGCGTCAGCTCCCGCACCTGGTTCGAGTGCCCGGATCCACGCGACTTCACGATCGTGAGCGCCCGGTTCCGTTCACCCTCGTGCACGAGGTACGACAGGTGAATCCAGGTATCCGCGATGGTCGAGATCCCGGTGGCCGTCGACTCATTGACGTCCGGGCCGTCCAGCAGCGAGGTGTTGATGACCGTGATCCCCTCGCTCTTCAGGAAGTCGAGGAACATCTGGGTCGAATCGGCGGAGGCGACATGCGCCAGCTTGCTCGCGAGGGCCGAGAGCGGATCGATCACCAGACAGGTTGGTTTGTGCTTGCGGATCAGGGTCCGGAGCTCGTCGAACTGCTCCTCGATGTTCGGTCCCCTGGTGCGGGTGGAGTAGATCTTGAGCAGCCCCGACTCCTGGTGCGCCGCCAGGTGAATCTTGACCGAGGCAAGGTTCCGGGTGATCTGGGAGGCGCCTTCGTCGAAGTTCACGTACATCGCCCGTTCGCCCCGCTCGCAGGCGGCGGCGACGAAGAGGCCGGAGAGGGTCGACTTCGCCGTCCCCGGGGCGCCGGAGATCAGCACGTTGCTGCCGCGGTAGTATCCGCCGCAGAGCATCGCGTCCAGCCGGGGCAGCCCCGAGGAGACCCGCCCCTTGCTCACGACATACTGGAGTTCCACGGGGCCGCGATTGGTGACGCGAATACCCGAGTCGGTGATGGTGATGGGGAACTCGTCACCGAGAAAGCCGGAGCCGCGGTATTTCATCACGCGGATGTTCCGGAAGCCCGATCCGGCGATGACCTGATGCCCCAGACCGACCACGCAATCGGCCATGAACTGCATGAAGTTGTAGTGCTGCCAGCTGAGATCGTCCTCCGCCCCGACCTTCTGGGTGATGATTGCGGTCAAACCGCTCCGTGCGAGCCAGTCACGGACTCGATAGACCTCCCGGCGCTCCGCGTAGGGATTGTCGAGCGAGTGCAGCAGCACATCGATGCCGTCGAAGACGATGAGCTTCGCGCCGGATTCGACGATGACCGCCTGCAGCACATTGAGGAGGCGAGTCAGGTCGAACTCCCCGGCCCGCATCATCTCCGTCGCGAGGCTCGCGTCGAGAAACAGGAGTCGTTCCGCCGCGAGTGCCGGGATGTCCCAGCCAAGCGTCGCCGCATTGGCGACGATCTGTCCGGCATTCTCCTCGAACGCCACGAGGATGCCGGGCTCGTGCCGATCGCGCGCATTGTTGATGAGAGTCTGCATCGCGAATACCGTCTTGCCACACCCCGGGCCGCCGCGGACGAGCGTCGTCCGGCCGAGCGGCAGACCACCGTGGGTGATCTCGTCGAACCCCGTGATGCCGGTGGGCACTTTGGCGAGGGGAGTGATGGGGACCGACCTGGGCTTCTTCCGCTTCGTCTTCATGGCGCTTCCTTGCACCGGTCTGGTGCTGCCAGCGCGACTCGCGGCAGGTGCCGAAGGTGGCTTCCTGGCATGCGGTCGCGAGGGGGAGTGACGGTACAAGAAAGATCGGCCGTTGGGCGAGCGACAATCCGTCATTCGATGGAGTGAGGGATGAGCCTGGCGGGTCTAATCCGGGGGGCGGCGGGGGGCCCACCGCCGCTCCGCCTCACGACGCACGGCGGGGAGCAGCAGCAGCCGGATCAGGATGATCCCGAAGCGGGCCCAGCGCCAGTAGCCGCGAAACTTCCGCCGGGCCTCCGCGTCGGTCGCGACCACCCGGGTCTCGTGCCAGAAGCGGGTGAGTTCGGGCCCCAGCGCCTCCATCTCGAGCGTCCACGCGATCTTCACCCGGTCAGGCAGCGCGTAGGCCAGAAATTCCCCGGGCGGAATCGGCGTGAACCGGACGTCCGCTTCCCAGGGCCGGCAGGAGGCGCCGCAGATGATCAGCGCGCCTGGCTCCTCCTGCAGCAGTCCCCACCCCATCCCCCGCGTCTCGGCCAGGATCCCCTGCGGTTGCCGCGGGGCGACCGGGCCGGCGCGCATGAAGAGCTCGCGGAGCCGGAAGATGGCGTGCACGACGGGAATCGACTGCATGTCGAACCCGGTCGCGACCTCCATGACCAGGTCGCGCGGCGCCCGCACGGTGGTGTGAAATCGCTCCCGGATGTCGGGGTGGGGAATGAACCGATCGAGTGGCAATGTCATGACTGCCTCACCAGATCAGCGGACGTCCGGGCAGGGAGTCGGGACGCCGAGTCATTGTCGCGACGGCACCGCGCGGCGAGACTGCACCCCTCTCAACCGCCCCTTTCGGAGCAGCACCATGCGCCGCCACGCCCTGCAGGCACTTCTCGCCCTCTCCATCGCACTCCACTTCGGCTGCCGCTCGCCGGTGGGGTCCGCCGGCACCGATCTTCCCCCTGCGCCATACCGGTCGAAGGCGTCAGGCTGACCCCGCAGTCGCTGCAGCTCGCGACGATCGGGGACAGCCTCCAGCTCGTGGCGATCGTCATGCCTGACAGCGCGACCGACAAGGCGGTCACCTGGGAGTCCGCGGACACCACCGTCGTCACGGTGAACGCGAGCGGCCTGATCACGGCGCGGGGCGCCGGCGCCGGCGTCTTCGTCACGGTCACCACGCACGACGGGAACCATGAGGCGACGGTGAACGTCGCCGTGGCGCCGTAGCGCCCGCCTCACGGCCCGGCCGTCACCCAGATCGGACTCGACCAGGCGCGCGAGTGATTGCCGAACTGGTCGGCATCCGCCTGGACCACGCGCACGTAATACCAGCTCCGGCCGCCGAACCCGGTGTCCACGAACGTGAACTTCGCCTGGCGAGCGGCCGGATGCTCCTGGTGGATCACCGTGCCGTCACGCACGATGATGATCTCCTCGATGCTGTCGGTCCCCTGTACTTCCACCGCGATGCGCGGGGCGCCGTGGATCGTGATCTCCTCGCCCATGAAGTGCCCGTCGATCCGCACATCCAGCCCGATCCTGGCATTGTAGACGGCGTAGTTGCGCCGGTGACTCAGCGCATCGAAGATGGCCGGCCGCGTCAGCGCGGTGGCGAGCACCGCGGTCTTGGGCATGGGCGCCCCATCGTGGGTGTCGCTGCCGCCGACGAATCCGGTTCGGCCACCCGTGCCGAGATAGGCGCGCAGCGTGTGCTCGGTCCCGGCCGTGAATCGCCGGGTGGCGACCTGCACCGTATCCGGCCAGATCTCCGAATTCACGATCACCCTGGCGCTCGCCGCGGAGTAGTCGAACTCGTCAGGCCACTGCACCGGATCGGGGTGGTTGTTGTGGATGAGCCCGCCCGCCTTCCGCACCGCCGCCGCCAGCAGGTCGGGGCTCGCATAGGCGGAATCCATCGCGCCGAAGATGTAGTCCACCCGATGCGCGAAGTAGACGTTCTTGTGGTCGTAGCGCTTGACCGGACCCGTGAAGCGCGCCGGTCCGGCGGTCCAGAAGATCGGGTTCGTGGTCCACTCGTAGCCGGCGATGGCGATGAACCGGCCGTCCGCGGTGTACCCGTCGACCTTGTCCTCGGTCAGGCCCCAGACGGCCTGGGGCAGCTCCCTCGCCGTGCCGTCGCCATAGTCATGATCGCTGACGACGGCGAAATCGAGCCGTGCGGTGTCCCGGGCGTAGGTGAAGTAATGATCGAGGGTCCCCTTGCCGTCGGAGAACGCGGTATGTCCGTGGAGGTCGCCCCAGTAGACCTGGTAGGGGCTCACGGCACCGAGGGAATCGGCGCAGGCGACCGAATCCGTGGCGCCGGCACAGGGGCCGCTCACCGATGGAGCCGGTGCGAGGATCTCGTTGCAGGCGCAGGTGCCCGGCGAGGAACTGACGAGGAAGAGCGGTCCGAGCAGGGCGATGTGCTTGAGGGTCATTCGCCCCCCCTTTCTTCGGGGATCCACCAAAGGCGATGTCTCACCCTTCAACCTATCCCGAGGGCGTGAGCCGAGCATGAGGGAGGGGTGAGATTGCCTTCTCCGTGACCGACCGGGCGCTCGGTCGCCCTACGACAGGGCGGCGAGGAGGGCTTCTATGTCGTCGGAGCTGTTGAAGAGTGAGGGGGAGACGCGCATCCGATCACCATAGAGGCTCACCGACACCTTCGCGGCCTTGAGCCGGGCCCCGAAACGCTGCTCCGCGCCGGGCAGGGTGAACGAGACCAGCGCGGAGCTGCTCTCCGGCGGGGTGATGGAAGTCCATCCGAGCCGCGGGAGCGCCTCGTGCAGCCGGCGGAGGAGTGGCTGGCGGTGTGCCTGGATGTTCGCCACGCCGATCCGCTGCAGGTACGGGATCGACACCGAGAGGGCGTTCACCGTGGCCTGGGAGTAGGTGCCCACCTCGAAGTGTCCACTCGCGTCCTGGTGCAGCGACCAGGTGACCGGCTGGTCGGCCGGCGGATCGGATGGCAGGTAATGCGTTGCCGTGTCGGCCTGCTGATAGCCGACCTGGGTGCGATGCACGACGCGGTCGAGCAGATCCTCTCTCACGTAGAGGAAACCGAGCCCGAAGTCGCCCATCAGCCACTTGAAGCTGGAGCAGCCGCAGAAGTCGACCCCGCTCGCCCGCACATCGATCGGCGTGTTGCCCGCCGCCTGGATGATGTCGGCGTAGACGTAGGCGCCGCGGGCATGCGCCAGCTCGCAGACGGCCGCGAGATCGTGCTGGAAGCCGTTGTACCACGACACGAGCGACAGCGCCACGAGCTTCGTGCGCGGGCCCATCGCGGCCGCGATGTCGCCCAGCTCGATCCGCCAGTCCCGCGGCCGGACGATCGTGACACCCAGCCCCTGCCTGGCGAGTTCGCCGTAGAGCACGAGCGAGCCGTCGAAGTGGAGTGCATCGGTCACCACCGTATCCCCGCTCCCCGGCAACCCGAGTCCCTGCACGACCAGGTTCTCCGCGACGCTGGTACTCTGCACCAGGCTCACCGAGGCCGGCGTCGCGTTGATCAGCGCGGCGAATGCCGCCTTCACCTCCGCGGCGAGCGAGTCGCCTGAGCGCACCCGCGGCTCGGCGAAGGTGCGGGTGGCGAGGTAGCGCTCGACCGCCCGCGCCGAGGCGACCGGCATCGGATGGATGAAGGCGCTGTTGAGATAGGTCTGGTCGCGAGGAATCGCGAAGTCCGCACGTGCCGGCAGTGGTCCCTCCACGAAGGATGCCGCGCCGGGATCCCCTGGCCGGGCGAGCGAAAAGCCGGCGGCGAGCGCGGCCGCGCCCCCCGCTTCGGCGAGCAGTTCACGCCGCGTCATCGTCATGCGGGGCTCCCGGAGATATCAGCGCACCCAGTGATCGGTGAATAACCTGTGGTCGCGCCGGACGCCGGGCAAGGCGTCGGGACCTACGGCTCGAGCATGCCGATCGTCCCGAGCCAGCGCTCGACGAGGGCCGGCCACTCCGTGATCGGCTCCTTCGTCCGCCGGAGTCCGAAGGCGTGCCCGCCATGGGGAAAGAGATGCAGCGCCACCGGTACCCCCGCCCGCAGGAGCGCAGCGTGATACACCCGCGCATTCTCGACCGTGTCGACCGGATCGTCGATCGCCTGCAGCAGGAAGGTGGGCGGCGTCTCCCTGCTGACCGGGACGAATGGATTCAGCTGGTGCGGCCTGGTGGTCTTCTCCCGCAGGTGACCGGGATAGAGCGCCACCGCGAAATCGGGGCGCGCGCGCTCGCTGTCCGCGGCATCGACCGCCGGATAGAGCGGGCGGTCGTACAGCGTGCTCACCGCGGCCACCAGGTGTCCCCCCGCCGAGAAGCCCAGCACGCCGATCCGGTGCGGATCGATCCGCCACTCCGCGGCGCGATGCCGCACCATCCTGATCGCCCGGAGCGCGTCCTGCAGCGCCAGAGGTGATCTCGGGTAGGCGCCCGACTTCGGGAGTTGGAGCTCGCCGGGCACCCGGTACTTGAGCAGCACGCAGGTGATGCCCTTCGCCGTGAGCCAGTCGCAGACCTCCGTCCCCTCGAGGTCGATCGCCAGGATCTGATAGCCACCACCCGGGAAGACGAGCACCGCGGCCCCGCTGTTCTTCACTGTCGGGGAATAGACCGTGATGGTGGGCACCGAGACCCGGCCGACGAGCGTCCACGGCTTCCCGGCGACCGGCTCCTCGTTCACGACCCGCATCTCCTCGGGACCGGTAGCGCCCCTCGCACCGGGGGGCGTCCCCGGCCAGAGCGGGAGCTGTGCGTGTCCCGGAGCGGGCCGCCAGGGTGCGGACTGCGCGTGGAGCGCGCCCGCCTGGAGGCCGGCGCTGAACAGCAGAACGAGGGCTCTCAACGTCGCCTCGAGGGAAGGAGCGGGGACGGACCGTGCCTTCGGCTGAGGAGCTGCCTGAAGGATAGGCGCGTGACGACCGTGATGGCCACGACGACGAGCCCCGCGGCGACTCCGAAGGTCACCCGCATCCCGGTCGCGACGGCCTCCGGCGGTGCGGTGGTGATGTCGCTGACCGCCGACGCAAAGGCGAAGACCGCTCCCATGACGGACGCCCCGGTGATCAGGCCGAGGTTGCGCGAGAGGTTGAGGAGTCCGGAGATCACGCCCCGCTGCTCGGCGGCGAGATCCGACATCACCGCGGTGTTGTTGGCCGCCTGGAACAGGGCGTAGCTCGCGGTGATGATCACGATCGGGATGACGAAGCCTGCGAGACCGAGCGTGGCGGGCGCGAGGCTCAGCGCCGAGCAGCCGATCGCGATGCCGACCAGTCCTCCGAGCGTCGTCGCCTGCGGGCCGACCCGGTCGACGATCCGGCCGGCGGGTACTCCGCTCAGCGCCGCGACCACCGGGCCGACCGACATGACGAGGCCGACCAGTGCCGTCTCCAGCCCGAGCCCGCGCGACAGGTAGAACGGCCCGACGACCAGCGTCGCCATCAGGACCGTCGAGACGACGGCACTCAGGACGAGGCTCGCACTCAGCACGGGATCGCGGAACCGGGCGAGCTGGATCAGCGGCGTGGCCACCCTGGATTCGACCAGGAGGAAGAGCCCGCCGAGGAGGACCGCGGCGACGAGCAGCGCGATGTTGACCACTCCGAAGTGACCGCGCCCCATCGTCATCGCGAGCGCATAGGCCGCGAGCATGAGCGCGAGCAGGAGCGTCCCCGCTTCGTCGAAGCCGGTTCGCTCCCCCGCCGCACGCGGACGGTCGGCGGGGAGCAGGCGCTGAGCGAGCAGGAGGGCCGCCAGGCCGAGCGGGACGTTGATGAGGAAGATCGCGCGCCAGCCGACAGTCGCGATCAGTCCGCCACCCAGGGAGGGACCGAGCGCGGTGCCGGCGGCGGACATCGTGCCGAGGAGGCCCATCGCGCTTCCGATCCTGGACTTCGGCACGGCATCTCCGACGAAGGCCATCGAGAGCGCGAGCATGACGGCGGCACCGAGTCCCTGCCCGGCCCGGGCGGCGATGAGCACCGCCAGGCTCGTCGCCACACCGCAGAGAGTGGAAGCCACCGTGAAGAGGAGGATGCCCGCCAGCATCAGGCGCCGCCGGCCGACGATGTCACCAAGCCTGCCGACGCTCACGATGAGGGTCGTGGTCGCGAGCAGATAGGCCAGGACGACCCATTGCACCTGCTGGAAGGACGCGCCGAGCGCCTGAGCCAGAGTCGGCAGCGCGATGTTGGCGATGCTGGTCCCCAGCGACGGAAGCAGCATCGCGAGGGCGAGACTCGCCAGCACCCATCCGGCCGAGCGGTCGGGTGCTCTCGTGCCGGCACTGGTCTGCGGCTGCATGGCTTCGTTCATGGGGCCCCTTTCCGCGGGTGGCGCCGGTAGTCGCGTCCTGAGGAAAGGTGCTCCCTGATCCAGATGGCGGAAGCCGCACCGGGCGCACTTATTACCTGCACCAGACGCCGCATCGCCCCACGAGGACCGGAACGCTCCCATGGCCAGACCCGATCTCAACCTGCTCGTCACCCTGGATGTCCTGCTCGCGGAAGGCAGCGTGGCGCGCGCCGCTCGCCGCCTTCGACTGAGTCCCTCCGCGATGAGCCGGGCCCTCACCCGCCTCCGCGAGGCGACCGGGGATCCGCTGCTGGTGCGGGCCGGGCGCGGGCTGGTGCCCTCACCCCGCGCCCAGGAGATGCGCGAGCGAGTGAGCCGGATCGTCGAGGAGGCGGAGGCCGCGCTCCGTCCCGTCCGGCTCCTCAAGCTGGGCGCGCTGACCCGGACCTTCTCCGTGCGGACCAGCGAGGGCTTCGTGGAGAACTTCGGGGCGAAGCTGCTGGCGCGCATTGCCACCGAGGCGCCCGGCGTCCGGCTCCGCTTCTTGCCCAAGGTCGACAAGGAGAGCGCGCCGCTCCGCGAGGGGACGGTGGACCTCGAGACCGGCGTCGTGGTGAAGACAACCGGTCCCGAACTCCGCGCGCAGGCACTCTTCCGGGACCGCTTCGTCGGTGTGGTGCGCAAGGGTCACCCACTCACCACGGGTGCGATCACCCCGGAGCGCTACGCCGGCGCAAGACACATCGCCATTTCCAGAGAGGGAAAGGAACGGGGTCTCATCGACGAGGCGCTGGAGGGATTCGGTCTCGTCCGCGAGATTGCCACGACGGTCGGCGGCTACTCCGCCGCACTGGCCCTCGTGCGTGATGCCGCACTCGTCGCAACGGTGCCGGAGCGCCACACCGGCACCATGCGTGCCGGGCTCTTCACCTTCCCCGTCCCGGTGCCGGTCGCGCCGATCACCGTCTCGCTGCTCTGGCATCCGCGGATGGAGGCGGATCCGGCGCACCGCTGGCTTCGGGGTTGCGTGCGGGAGGTCTGCGCCTGACCCCTCCGAGCTACTTCTTTCCCTTCGGAGCCTCGACCCAGCCCTTGTCCTTGAACACCGCCCAGAGCGCCATCGCGTGCCCGTGCCCGAGGTCGAACTCCTGCTTGAGCCAGGCCACCAGCGCGGCCGCCTTCATGTCCCGCTTGTAGACGCCGGCCTTCGTGGCCAGGGCCTTGAACTGTTCCGGCGTCTTGCCCGTCTTTGCCTTGATGTTGTCCAGATAGGCCTGAAACGTCACGCATCCTCCTCGAGGGGAACTGTCAGGCGCCCGGGCGCGGCGTGCGCACTATTGCGTCCCGCTCCCGCTCCACCGCCGGGCACGGTCGCTCGGCGAAGGGATCGGGAGCGGGAAGCGCGGCAGGATTTCCCCCCGGCCGGAGTGCGGCGGCGCGGTCCGCCCTGCCCTGGTACAACCGCCAGCCGATCTCGATGCTCTCCTTGAGGATGACGATGCCTGCAAAGGTGAGCAGCCCCCAGCGGGCCAGCGCCGGGAGCGCCAGCAGCTGCAACTTGAGGTTGAGCAGCAGGTTGTCGATCGGAGAACCCATCGAGGCACTCCCGGTGTCCAAAGAGTTCGCGAGCAGTCGCTAGCCGCTCCCGCACGCCCTTCCATTCGCCGGTCGATGCCCCGCCCGGAGCGCATCCCCCTCGGCCATGGCCGAGCCGGACTTCGTCTTCTCGTAATACCTCGAGCCGGGACAGTGGTAGATCCCTGATGTCGTGTTCACCCACACCCGCACGGTGGACGCGAGCGCCGCCTCGAGACTGCATGCCCGGCCCCGTGCGGGTCGATGCCCCTTCGCGCGGGCCTCGCGTTCGCTGAGGTATTCACCCGCCCTGGTCGTGCCGTAGTAGCGGCTGCCGGTGCAATGATAGACGCCGGTGGCAGTGTTGGCCCACACCCGCACGACCGAATCCTGAATCGCCCGACGATGGAGGGGTGATTCCGCGGCCTGGGCCTCTGTGGCGGCGAGCAGCAACCCGGCCACCAGCGCAAGAAGCGAGGCGAGCGCACCACGAGGGATTCCTCGCATCACCGGTACCGTCCGCGGTCTAGTTGGAGGGCGGCGCCCCGGGAAGTCCCGGCCGCTCGCGGACCTGTGCGATCATCCGCTCGGCGAAGTCCAGCCGCTCGTGCACGTCGATCAGTTCACGCCGGAGGACTGCGACCTCGTGCGCGAGTTCCTCCGTGTCGCCCGAATCGGCCGCGCGGAGCCGCGCCTCCTCCAGCTTCATCCGCTGCAGCTTGAGAATCGCCGACGAGACGATACCCGCGACGGCGACGCCGAGCACCATGATGGGAACCAGGACGAAAACGCCGTTCACGGGTGAACCCCTCCGGACAAAGGATGCGATAGAGGAAGAACGGTCGCGCGACCCGAATCGGCAAGATCCGGTCAGGCACGCCGCCCAACTCGACGATTCCCGGGCACCGCCGGTTTCCGTGGCGCTTGACGCTCCCGACCCGGCACGGTACTGTGCTTCCGTGCGCGACAGGGCGCATCCGGTCCGCGGGCAGGGATGATCCCACCTGGCAGCGCCGCAGTACAAGCCGACATCACCTCACTTCGAGCCCACCGACGGCGGACCCCGGGCTCCACGAAGGAGGCATGATGTCCCGCACCCTGCCCGAACGGGCCAGTCTCGAATTCCTCACCAAGCAGGCGAAGGACCTTCTCAAAGGCGCCAAGTCCGGTGACGCCGTCGTGCACGCATGGCTCAGGGAGTGGGGGCCGCCCGGGGCCGTCGAGCAGCCGACCCTCGCCGACTGCCAGCACGCGCTGGCGCGCGAGTACGGCTTCCCGAGCTGGCCGAAGCTCCGCGCCCACGTCGAGTCGCTCGCCGCCACCGACCCCGCGGAAGCTCTCGCCGCGGCACTCAAGAGTCGCGCGGCGGCCCCGGTCGCCGAGGCGCTGGCCCGCTTTCCGTCACTCAAGCCGAGGCTCAACGAAGCGGTGAAGGGAGGCGACTTCGGGGCGACGCCGCTCATCGTCGCCGTGCAGCAGTCCAATCGCGAACTGGTGGACCTCCTCCTCGCCAGCGGCGCCGACATCAACCAGCGGAGCCACTGGTGGGCCGGCGGCTTCCACGTGCTGGAGGACGATCACGGCCTCGCCGACTTCCTGATCGGGCGGGGAGCCACGCTCGACGCCAAGTCCGCCTCGCAGCTCGGCAGGCTCGACGACCTCAAGGCTCTGGTGGCGGCCAATCCCAGATCGGCACGGATGCGGGGCGGCGACGGGCAGACGCCTTTGCACGTGGCGCCGACGGTCGAGATCGCCGAGTTCCTGCTGAATAGCGGCGCGGAGATCGACGCCCGCGACATCGACCACGAGTCCACCCCCGCCCAGTATCTCGTGCGCTCCCACCCAGAGGTCGCGCGCTATCTCGTGGCGCGGGGCGCCGCGACCGACATCCTGCTCGCCGCCGCCCTCGGCGACCTCGAACGGGTGCGCGGCTTCCTCGATGCCGATCCCGAGTCGGTGCGCACCACCGTGTCGGAGCAGTACTTCCCCAAGCGGAACTTCCATGCCGGCGGGCACATCTACACCTGGACGCTCGGTCAGGGTAAGACCGCCCATACCGTGGCCCATGAGTTCGGCCATGAGGCTGTGCTCCGGCTGCTGCTGGAGCGGACCCCGGAGTCACTCAAGCTGGCGCTCGCCTGCGAGCTGGGAGACGAGGCGCTGCTCTCCACGCTGCTCACCTCGAAGCCCGGTCTCGCAACGCAGCTCACCGCCGACGAGCGACGCAAGCTTCCCGACGCGGCGCGCAACAACAACACCGGGGCGGTACGGCTGATGCTCCGCGCGGGCTGGCCGGTCGCCGCGACGGGCCAGCACGGCGCCACCGCGCTCCACTGGGCCGGCTTCCACGGCAACGCCGAAATGGCGCGGGTGATCCTCGCGCATCAGCCGCCGCTCGAGGCGATCGAGAAGGACTTCGGGATGACGGCATTGCACTGGACGGCCTACGGCTCGGTCAACGGCTGGCATACGGCGACCGGCGACTTCGTTGCCACCGCGGAGCTGCTGCTCGATGCGGGGGCGAAGCCGCCGGCCGTCACAAAGGACTTGAAGGCGAGCGCGGCGGTGCGGGAACTGCTCACACGGCGGGCCGCGGGGTGACGCGCTACCTGGCGCTGCCCGCTACGGGGGTGTCAGATGCTGCAGGATCCACTGCTCGATGAGCCGCTTCTCGTCATCCCAGCTGCGCTGACCGTAGTTGAGAAAAGCCAGCCCGAAGCCGAGCATGAGGAGCGGCGCAATCGGAAAGATCAGACTCATCGGGTCGTTCCCGTCGCGCAGGCCAGCGACTCCCGCGATCAGGAACATCGGGGTCAGCAGCAGGAGAAAGGAAAACCAGAACGTCATGAAGAGCCGGGCATAGGTGCTCATCCGGTACACGCCGTCCAGGTGAGCACCCTGTGCATCCCGAACGAGACGGGCATCGAGCACCGGCGCCATCCCGTTCCGGTAGAACGGCCGCTGGTAACGAAGCCGGAGCCGATCTTCGCCGACCTGTCCCCGACAGCCTTCGCCGGACCACCCGAAGCGCGGCACCGCGGCGCGAAGCGGAGCCAGCCCGGCCGTCCCTTGCGGCAGGGTGAGGCGTACCGGATCCGCGCGCCACAGCATCCCATAGGGGTTAAACCGGAGGTTCACCAGGCACTCCGAGCAGGAAGCGTCTTCACTGGGTGCGCCACGAGCGAGTCGTGAAGGGCCTCAGGCATGAGGCGTTGCCGGTGCGAGGGGCGACACGCCCCCGCCCTACCCGACCCTCGGCGTCGTCGCCGCCGGCGTGCCGCGGATGAATGCGATGTAGTCGGTGGGAGCGGGGCGCAGGTCCGCCTGACGGAGCAGCAGGTTGATCTTGCCGCGGTGATACTGGGCGTGCAGCACGACGTGCAGCAGAATGTCGTGGATCGAATTGTGGAAGGTCTGACCGGCCGAGTTGGTGTACGTCACCAGCGACGGCAGCGCCGTCTCATCGAGGCCGGAGAGGTAGGCCGCGTAGCCGGCGTGGAGCTCACGGACGAAGGTGCGGACCTCGGCCAGCTCCATCGTCGGCCAGACGGGCAAGGCGGACGGCCGCTTCGTCAGGCGCGCGAGCCAGACCTCGTCGGCGCCGAGGATGTGCACGTATTCACGGAGCGCCTGGGCGGGCGGCGCCGGATCGGTCTCCAGCGCCGCGAGGAGTTCCAGGTCGGCCCAGGCCACATGATCGAAGAGTCGGCGAAGGGTGTTCAGCATCGGCACGCACCTCCGTTCGGTCGGGGACAGGCGGCGGGAGGGCGCCCGCCGGCCCGAGCGCTAGGGTGCCTCCTCGTGCCCTCCGACCCACGCCTTCGGGATCGGGTTCGAGGCCTGTTCGTCTTCCCAGACCGCACCAGAGATCCACCACCGGGTGCCGTCCCAGTAGGCCAGGATGTAGTTGATCCCGCGAGATGTCACCGGGCCGTCCGGCGTGCGCCGGGTCTCGTAGACACTCCGGATCGAGGCGACGTTGCCGAACCGCTCGACCCGCGAGCCGACCTCGGTCTCGTAGAAACCGTACTTGACGAAGTTCGCGTTGACGGCGCGGCGGAACTCCTCCGGCGTCTGAATCGTCGCCACCGGTTTGCCATCCCGCTGGTCCACCGCGACGAAGGTGGCGCTTGCGGTGTAGAGGGTGCTGTCCCTGCGCCACTGACGCGGGGCACCGGGCGGGCCGTTGATCACGTCGTACCAGGCGTGGACGATGCCGGCCAGCGTGCCGACATCGGCGGGGTCGGCGACGGGTGCCTGCGCGGCGGAGCTGGCGGGCCGCGCGAGCAGCAGCCCCGCGCAGAGGAGAATCCACGAGAATCTGGAACGCGACATGGGCATCACCGGGTAAGGTCACAATGGCTGGCGGCGGCGCCGGTGACACACCGGCGGGGCCGTGGGAAGCTGCTCGGCATCAATGTGCAGTACGGAATTCGTGATGGCCAGTGATGCGGTCCGGGATCACCCGGCGTCGATCGCGAGCGTCACACCCTGGTCGGTTATCGAGACCACTTGCAGCCGGCCCAGCAGGTCCAGATGATGATCGGCGGCGGCCAGCGCCTCACGCGAGGCCGTCCCGGCCACCGCGATCACCCGCATTCCGGCCGCCCTGCCCGCCCGGACGCCGGCCGGCGCATCTTCGATCACGAGGCACTCCGCCGGGGCGACGCCCAGCGCCGCCGCGGCCTTGAGGTACGGATCGGGAGCGGGCTTGCCGCGCTCCACGTCGGCCGACGTGATGAGCAGCCCCGGCTGCGGTACGCCGGCAAGGCGCATCCGGAGGGCGGCGACTGGGGGACTGCCGGAGGTGACGATCGCCCAGCGATGCGCCGGCAGCGCCGCGAGCAGCGCCTGCGCCCCCGGAATCGGAAAGACCCCGCGCGTCTCCACCGCCTCCCGGCCGTCGAGCCACGCCACCTCGGTCGCGAGATCCAGCTCCGGTGCGACGTCGTTGAGCGTCTCGCTGATGCGGCGGCCATGGGCGACCGCCAGGATCGGCGCCGGATCCTTCCCGCGCGACTCGGCCCACTCCCGCCACACATGCTCGATGCACTGCCGGGAATCGACGAGCACGCCGTCGAGGTCGAAGAGGATCGCGCCGCAGGTGAGGAGCGTCATGCGGGAGTCCCGAGAGAGGGGCTCGGAGTCGGGAACGGTCATCGTCCGTTCAGGCGGCGTCGGTCGCCTTGCCGCCCCAGGTCTCGTGCCAGCGGAGCCCGTCGGGGAGTGGCCCGGCGGCGTACTCGAGATGAATCACTCGGCGATGACCCGGCGCCGTCGAAGGGGATGAGGCGTGCAGCAGCAGCGGCCGCAGGAGCAGGAGCCCGCCGGCGGCACACGGGGCACTCACCATCGCCACCCGTTCCTTCCAGTCGGAGACCGCGCCCGGGCTCAGCTTGCCGTGGCGATGACTGCCGGGGAGCACCCGCACCGGACCGTTGTCGAGGCCACAGGGATCCAGATGGATGCGGACGGTGAGCATGTTCTCGAGGATGGCAACCGGCGGCTGGGCGTGATGAATGCCCGACTTGGTGGACCAGGCACCGAAGCCCGGCCGCTCGACCCGCTCCCGGATCGGGATCGTCACGTCCTGATGCCAGGCCACCTTCCAGTTGGCTTCGGGCGTTTTGTCGAAGAGCGTGGCGCGGACGGCGAAGCAGCCGGGGCCGAGGACCGCCGCCGGCCAGCGACGGATGCCGGGGTGACTCGCGAGTTTGCGGATGGGGGGGAGCAGCGAGAAGAGATCGCGATAGCCACCTCGCGCCTCGTCGGCCTTTGCGGAAGGGAGCGCGTCGGTGATGGCGATCAGGCTGGCGATCTCCGCGGCGGAGAGGGCATCTGCCACCACGGCGAAGCCGAGGGCATCGAGGTTGCGGAGCGTCGAGTTCATGTCACCGGGAAAGCTACCCCGCAACGGGAAGTGCCGCTGGCAGTCGGGTCATCCGTCGCTGCGCGTCACCAGGTACGCGACATCGGTCCGGATCAGCGAGGGATTCGCATCCCAGGCGGCGTCCCAATGACCGTAGAGTTCCCACCGCGGGCCCTGAGGTGAATATCCGTTCGCCTGGCACCAGGCGATGATGGCCTGATGCGCAGCCGCGAGACCGCCGTAGGGACCGAAGTGCGCGACACTGACCACCCCTCCCCCCGGAATGGTCGAGCGCACGACGCCGCCGTCTTCGGCGAATGGTGTCTGGCATTCGACCCCCGCCTCCAGGTGGATCGCGCCGTCCCGATAGAGCGCCACGTTCCGGCCGCCCCTTATGCCCTGCGCCTTGAGATGCTGCCAGACTCGGCCACAGCACTCCGGCACGACACGCGGCAGCTCGGCCGGCGTCACCAGGCGCCGGATCGCGGCGATGGGAATTTCAGCCACCTGCTGGACCTGGGGGGAGTAGGCGGGCATCGGCAGGGGTCTCCGGGTGCACGTTCCGTCACAAGCTGTGCCGGGAAAGCAAGCCTCACCAGCGCACCCGTCGGCGGATACGCCGTGGTTCGTGGCGTCGTCGTCCTACGCCCCGTCCGGCATCAGCAGACGAAAGACAACCATCTGCGACGCCTCGAATCCGTTCCGCCCGTAGAGGCGCTGCGCGCCGACGTTGTCCCGATCGGTCAGGAGGCTCACTCGAGCCATCCCGAGTCGCCGCGCATCGGTCAGGGCGTGGGCCAGCAGCATGCTGCCGATGCCGCGTCCCCGGTGGGCGGGAGCGACGACCACATCCTCGAGCCATGCGACCGGCGCACCGAGAGCCGTGCTGATCGTGAACAGCAGGCTGACCATCCCGACGACCTGACCCTCATCGCGGGCGCAGAAGATCCGGCCAAGCTCGGGCCGGGACAGGATCGCGAGCAGTCCCGCCCGGTGCTTCTCCGGATCCGGGACGAAGTCGGCCTCCTGTTCGAAGAGGAGACAGAGCAGGTTCACGCAGGATTCGACGTCGGCGGCCGACGCAGGAGCAATGGATAGCATCGTGCTCGGTGGCTGGGTCAGGACAGTGTGGAGGGCAGCTCCACACGTGGAAACGGCAGCACTTAGGTCACCGCCCCAACACCCACCTGCGTGCCGCTCCGGAACCGGCGCCACCACGCGTCGGAGCGGACCGGCTCCACCACGCCCCACCGCTCGACGACCGCCTGGAGCGCGCGCTGTTTCCAATAACGCACGAAGGGACGCCGCCTGACATGATCGACGAAGGGGCCCGGCAGCCGCACGGCGTGATGCCGCACATAATGACTCAGCCCCTCGGGCCAGACGTAGTGGCCGTCCGTGAACTCCCGGTTTCCCATCTCCCGGGAGCCACACTTGAATCGGCACCAGCTCATCCCCTGCTGGCGGCTGTTCTCGGTGCCGCGCTCGAGGTAGGTGGCGACCAGGTCGCGTTCCGCGGGATCCCACAAGGGATCGACGAAGTCCTGCGGCGCCGGCCACTGCGGCTCCTGCTCGGAATACCAGTATCCGATCAGGTGAACCGGACGCCAGAACAGCACGGTGTGAGCAGCGGGGATCGGAGCGGTGGACACCCTGGCCTCGGTCAGGAACGGACGGTCTCCCATAACCTGCAGCGAGTCCGCCGGGAGTGCCAGAGCCACCGCCGCGAAGGATGCGGAGCAATCGCTCCGTCAGGCGGTGACCCGGATACGCCCGCGCCTGAGCATCAGCGCGAGGTAGGCGGCCGCGGACACATCGTACCCGAGGCAGAACGGAGGCCAATAGGCGGGCACACCGGGGTTGGCGATGACGCGACCGTGCACCAGGTCGAGGCCGCCATGGGCCGCCAGTGCCACGACGACGAACCAGAGCGAGGTGCGGAACCCGAGGACCGCAAGCACGAAGAAGCCGGTGGCCACCAGCAGTTCGAGCAGGAGGGCATGGGTGGAATCGCCCAGGACGGCGAACAGGATGTAGTAGTGCGCCACGACGAGGGTGACGGCGGGATAGAACGCCCGGTCGCGATCGAGGCCGACGGTGGTCGCGAACACTCCGACGACGACTGCAAGGACCAACCCGACGATCAGCGGAGTCATCTCACTCTCCCTCCATCGCGGAGATCTCGAACGTGTCTTCTTCGCACGGAGCGCCTCGAAACATCGTCGTGTTCGTCCGCACCAGGGTGAACCCGATGCGGCGGAGCAGCGCTGCGGAGGCGAGATTTCTCGTGTCGGTCGTCGCCACGACCGAGCGCACCCGCCCGCAGGCCCGGAGTCCCGCAACCACCCCCCGCACCGCCTCGGCGCCGTAGCCCTTCCGCTGGGCCGCTCGCACGATGGTGTACCCGAGTTCGACCACACCGCCCGGCTCGTCGACGACGCAGAGACCGATGTCGCCGATGATACCGTCCGTCTCACGGTGCGCAATGGCCACCTGCAGCCACTCGCCCTGGGGACCCAGCACCCGGGTCGCCTGCTCCATGAGGAAGGCACGGCCCTCCGCGTCCGGCATCGGCTCCCACCCCTGATACCGCGCCAGCTCGGGATCGGCGCGATAGCGCTGGAACGCCTCGAGATCGCCCAGAGTGAACCGCCGGAGCAGGAGACGGTCCGTCAGGATCGGCAGTTCCAGCATCCCCTTGCCCTTCACGCGACGCGACACGCCGTCTGCGCGACGGCGGCACTCCTCGCCCAGAGGCTGCAGGCCAGGCTCGCGACAACAAGGGACGTGCGCATCGGTGGATTCCGGTTCAGGTGTGCGTGCCGATCAGCCGTGCGCGCCGGAGCTCGAGGTAGCGTCGGGCTCCGCCGGCCGTCGTGAGGGAGATGGCGCGCTCGTAGGCCCGCGCCGCCTCCTCCTCCCTTCCCGCCTCCGCCAGCAGGTGGGCCCGCGTGGCCCACGCGGGCTGGAAGCGCTGGATGGCCTCGTCGCTGATCGCGTCCAGCGCCGCAAGCCCCGAACGCGGCCCCTCAACTCGTCCGACCGCGACCGCATGAGCGACCCGCGCACCGAGCGTCGGCGCGATCGAAACCAGTGCCGCATGCAGGGTCCGGAGGGCGGGCCAGTCGGTCACGCCGGCGGTCGCACGGGCACAGTGCGCGGACTGGATCGCCGCCTCGAGCTGGAACCGGCCCATCCGCCCGAGCCCATGAGCGCGCTGCAGGAACTGCTCGCCAAGCCGGATGAGCTCCGCATCCCAGCGTGCAGGATCCTGGTCGTCGAGCGGCACGAACTCGTCCACCGTTCCCCTCGCGGGACGGCGCGCAAGCGAAAGCGAGATCAGCGCCGCGAGGCCCAGCACCTCCGGCTCGTCCGGCAACAGGCTGGCGAGCGTGGTGGCGAGATAGTGCGACTCGTCGGCGAGCGACTCGCGAGCCTCGGTGCCCGCGACGAGGGGAAAGTCGATGGCGTAGGCGCCGTAGATCGCCTCGAGCACCGGCGTGAGGCGCGTCGGCATCTGGTCCCGCTCCGGCACGACGAAGGGCACCCGCGCATCGCGAATCCGCCGCTTGGCCCGCACCAGCCGCTGGGCCATCGCCGCCGTCGGGAGGGCAAAGGCGCGGGCGATCCGTTCGGCATCGAAGCCAAGCACCGCCTGCAGCATGAGCGGCGTCCGCACGACGGGATCGATCGCCGGGTGCGCGCAGACGAAGAGCAGCGCGAGCCGCCGATCGGGAATCGCCTCGGGATCGAGCTCCTCCATCACCGTGAGCGCCCCGGCATGCGCAACATCATCGAGCGGCTCGGACCGCCGTTGCGACGCGGAGCGGCGGATGTCGTGCTGTCGATTGCGTGCCACTGTGAGCAGCCAGGCACCGGGGTTCGCCGGCACACCGCTCTGCGGCCAGGCACGCAGCGCCTGCGCAAAGGCCTCCGCCAGACAGTCCTCGGCCGATTCGAGGTCCCCGTCCCGCGCCGCGAGAATGGCGAGCAGGCGCCCGTACGCGGTGCGGGCCAGTTCCTCGGCCCGCGCCGCAGCCTCTCCGCTCACCACGAGTCCCGCAGTGTCATGCCGACGCGGCCCAGGCGCCATCGACGAAACGCACCGCCGAAGGACGGATCTCCACCGTGCCCCAGTGGGCGGCCGGGCACTTCTCCGCCCAGGCCAGCGCGGCATCGAGATCGGGGACCTCGAGCATGAAGATGCCGGCGAAGGCCTCCTTGGTATCGGCGAACGGACCGTCCTGCACCTGCAGCTTCCCCTGCCGCACCGACACGCTGGTGGCGCTGGCGATGGTCTGCAGCACTTCCGCGGAGCGGAGCACGCCGGCCTCATCGAGCGCCTTCGCGTAGGCATGGAAGGAGGCCATCCCTTCCCTGATCTGTTCCGGGGTCAGGGTCGAAACGGCGGGCTGAGGGTAATGAATGAGGAGGGCGTAGCGCATGGCCGGAAATCCTGTCTCGGGTGGATGTCGTGACTGACATCCGAATGACGGAAGCGGGGCCGCCGGATCGACACGCAGTTCCGATCGACCCGGCGGCGCGATTGTTCCTCAGCCTGGAACCGGGGATCTGGCGACCGCCCTGCCCGCGGCGCGGCGCGGCGCGACCACCACCCCTGCCAGCGCCTCAAGCCGCTCCCCCCACCACCCGCGCAGCCGCACCGCCTCTTCCTTCGATCCGATGCGCGTGTGCTCGACGGTGACACTCGTCTTCCGCGGATCCTTCTTTGTAAGGCGCACCTCGACCGAACTCCCGTCCGCCCAGGTGAAGCGCACCACCTTTGCTTCGGTCGCCGAGCGCACGGTGGTCTTGAGTCCGGGCATCCATCTGGCGCGCTTCCCCGGCTCCTTGAAGGCGCGATACAGGGTCGACGCTGCTACCGGGAAGGTTCTGCTCTTGCTCACGCTGAACTGACCGGCGCGCGCCTGCCCGCGCTCGCGCAGTCCACGCACCCGCTCGTACCCGACGGCGATCATCTGCCGCCACCAGGCGGGGACCTTGTACTTCTCGCCCAGGTAGCGGGCGATCTCGCGGTGCGGCCACTGGTGCGCCTCGACCTGGTCGAGCGCCCAGAACCACTTGTCCCAGGTGCATCCGGTCCTGGCGGCCACGGCCGCGTCACTCATACCGGTGATGGCGGCGTAGTCGGTGGAGGCAGTCGCTGCGGGTGACGGCGCGGTCGAGACGCGCGTCGGCGCAGTCTTTCTCCCGGCCTGCTGCTTGAGAAGGGTGGCACGCGCCGCCGTGTAGGATTCTCCCGTGCGCGCGGCACGGTTCCGGACGAGGCGCTTGAAGTCGCGATCTTCAGTCATTGGTGGGGTCCCATAGAAAACGCCACGCGCAGGCATCCCCAGCACGCCCGCGGTGGCGGCGCTATGGACTTCCACTACGCTCCGAGGGTTCGCCCCCCTTTGCCTCCGCGCTGGACCTCGGCTGGGGCGAGGTCATGGAGGTTGGGCGTGGATCGTCGCCCGTCGCATCTATTGTGCGGTTGAGGACGGCGTCGCGCAAGCATCGGGATGTTCCCGAGCCTGCCGGACCCAGGATCACGCGTCGATGGGACGCCGGTGCACCGACAGCAGCATGTCCGCCGCCTCCAGGGCGCGCACGGAGTGTGGCATTCCTGGCGCCAGTACGAGCAGCGAACCGGGCCCCATCGTGTGGGCCGCCTCGTCGGCGGTGACCTGCAGGCACCCGCGGAGGAGGTGGATCACGACCTCCCCCTCCGCGCTGTGCTCCTTGAGCAGACCACCCGTTTCAAAGGCGAAGAGGATGATCGTGACCGGGCCGTGGCGAGCGATGGCCTTCTGCCGGTGGCCCGCGACGGCGGCATGGGGCTCGGCACGGAGCGCGGCGGCCGCGGCGGCGAGATCAATGAGCTGGATGGGAGCGGCGAGGCGATCTTCGGGATGTTCGCGAAGACGATCGGAGCCGGTCATGCGTGCTCCTTCTGGGACGGAGAGGACGGCTGAGCGACCTTCGACGCAGCCGTTGACTGTGCGCAACCTGCACCGCTGCACCACCCCGTGCCAACCGCCGATCGATATTCGGACCGCCCAACAGCATCACGCGCCACGACGACGCCGATGCACCGGCAGCCAGAGCTGCGGCCGCACCCGGTCGGGCTGGCCAGGCATCGGCGCCGGAACCACGCCCCGCCGTACCGCGCCAGAGCGGAAATAGAACGGCTCCGCGAACGGATCGGAGTCGATCCGGAGCCCCGCCCGCCCCGCGCCGAGGGTGTGCCGGCAGGCGTCGTCGAGCAGAGTGCGACCGACCCCGCGCCGCTGCGCGGCCGGTGCCACCCAGAGATGATCGAGCAGCCACTCCGGCTCTTCCGGCAGGACGAGGCAAAAACCCTCTATCGCTCCTGCGGCTTCGATCAGCCGGGCGTGGCCTCGCCGGAGGAGTCCAGGGGTGACCTCGAGGTCGGGCCACCACCGGTCGAGCCATTCGGCGGGGTAGCCCCACGATCCCTTCGACGCGCGGACCAGGTGGTTCACCGCGGGGAGATCGTCCGCCTTCACCGCGCGCATTCGCCCCTCCCGCATCACGCCTCGGCGATCGCCGCGATGGAGACCTTGAGGCCGGGCACCCGGACCGGCAGCTTCGCGCCCTGACGCGCCGGGGGGGTGGCCGGGAACCAGCGCAGCCACTCCTCGTTCATCCCGGGGAAGTCGTCCTCCTCCGCCAGGATGACGGTCACGCTCACGATCCGGTCGAGCGAGCTCCCCGCCGCCTCGAGGATGGCGGCGATGTTGGTGAGACACTGGCGCGTCTGCTCCTGGATCGTGGCGCCCCTGATGGTGCCGTCGGCGGGATCCTGCGGGCCGGTGCCTGACACGAAGACCAGGCCGGCGGCCTTCACGGCCTGACTGTAGGTCGCGGGCGGCCTGGCGGCCCTGGGCGTGAAGACGATCTGGCGCGACATGGCAGCGACCTCGCGGTAAACGTGACTGGACATCCCGGCGTCGGTGTACCAGCATACCGGGCCGTGAGATGTCGTCAAGGAGACTGGACCGCCCGAGAAAGACCGGCACGCATGGCCACAGAAGAAGAGCGCGCGGTGCGCAACCTGATCCGCGTCGCGGCCCCTGGAGACCTCGACGCCATCGGCCGCCTCGGCGCGCTGCTCGTCCGCGAGCATCACGACTTCGACCCGCGGCGCTTCATCCCGGCGACGCCGGAGACCCCGCATGGCTACGCGTCGTATCTCGGCTCGCAGCTCGGGAAGGCCGACGTCGTCATCCTCGTCGCCGAGCGGACTGGCACCGTGCTCGGGTACACCTACGCCGGCATCGAGGACTGGGACTACATGGCGCTCCGCGGACCGGCCGGCGCGCTCTATGACATCGTGGTCGATCCGGACTGTCGTGGAGAAGGGATCGGGCAGGCACTCCTCGAGCGGACCCTCGCGGAGCTCGCGGCACGGGGCGCACCGCGGGTCGTGCTCTCCACCGCCGAGCAGAATGGAGCGGCGCAGCGGCTCTTCGCGCGGGCGGGGTTCCGGCGGACGATGGTGGAGATGACGCGGGAGCTGGGCGGAAGCGCCTGATGCGGGGGAGATCGTCCGACGGTCCGGCCGCACTCAGAGCCTGAGCCGAAAGACCCCGCGCCCGATCACGGCGGCGCCCACCGTCACGGCCAGCCCCATCGCGAACCGCCGGAACCCCTCCGCACTGGGCGCCTCCTGGCCCGGCAGCAGGCCGATGACCTCAGCGCTGGAGGCCGGCCGTGCGCCTCGCCCATCACGACGGTCGAGCATCACCGGTCCCTGAGCGGGGACGAGACGGTGTCCGGCCATCGTGAGGCCGGTGACTGCGGCGCTGGCCCCCAGAATCCAGAGGCTGAACAGCGCCGCCGTCCCCAGGCCATCACTCGGCCGCAGTCCCCGCACCCCGCCTGACACCGACCGGCCCATGCCGACGATCACCCGCGCCCGCTTGAGGAGCGGAGTCCAGTTGACGGCGACATGCAGCGCCGCCAGCCACTGCAGCCAGGTCCCGGTGTAGCCGTGCAGCTCGTGCCATCGCATGAAGACATCGGCCGACATCGCCTGGTGAATCCACACCACCTTCGACGCGAAGAGACCGGAGGCCGTCACCGAGACCAGCGTGACGAACATCAGGACGTTGAGCAGCAGATTCACCCGCGCGCGCCACGTGGGCAGCGCGCCCACCCGGGACAGATTCGAGACCACCCACCGGCGCTGCCGCAGCAGGTGCAGGAAGACCGCTGCCGCCAAGGCGATGGAGAGGTACTCATGCCACGGCACGCCCGTGAATCGCAGGCTGCCCAGGGCGACGATGACCACCAGCATGGCGACGTCGTGGAACATCGTCACCGCCGGACTCCGGACGACCGACCCGGGCGCGAGCAACTGGCGAGGCGGCACGACAGCCGCGCGGTCATCGAGAGTCACGGGAATCGCTGGTTCGCGGTGAGCCGGAGGGGGGGCCTTAGCTGTCGAGCAGCCGGTGCGGCCGGGGAGGAAGCATACACCACAGCCGAGCGAGGCGACACAACAGCTCTTCGGGCGGGCCAGACTGCGGCGCAGCATTCACCCTGAGGGTCGCCGCGCATCACCGGCACCTACCCCGCAGCCGCAGGCAGCATCCCCGCCACCACCGGCACCAGCGCCTTCCCCAGCCGCTGGTGCTGATCCGCATCCAGATGCACGCCGTCTACCACGCTCGATGGCGTCGCCGTGCCGGCGTCGAAGAAGTGGCAGCCGAGTTCGCGGGCGATGGCTTCGTAGGCCGCGGCAAGTCCCGCGCTCCGCGCCGGTCCGCCCGCGAACTTCGGCGCGAGCGGCCCCTTCGGCTCCGCCATCGGCGGGGGCGCGAGAATCAGGATCTCGGGCACGGGCATCCCCGGCTCGATCGGCGCCCGCCGCACCGCGGCCACGAGCGTGGCGAGCCCCTGGGCCGATTGCCAGGGCGTGGTCGTGTGCATCGACTGGAAGTCGTTGGTGCCGAGAAAGAGGATCAGCAGATCGAGCGGCGAGTGGACCTCCATCCGCTGCTCGAGGCCGACGAGCCCGTTCCGCCCCGGCTTGAAGGGATCGTCGAAGACCGTTCGCCTTCCATTGAGACAATCCTCGGCGATGCGGACCGCGAGGCCGCGGGCGATGAGCCCCTCCTCCAGGATGCCGGGCCAGCGGGCGTTGAATGGAAGCCGTGCGCGGGTGAGGGGCACGATGCCCCAGGTGAGCGAGTCGCCGTAGACGAGGATGTGGCGCATGGGGATAAGCTGCGAGTCACAGGGGGTCTCCGCCAGTGGACCGGGACAGACCCCATCTTCAGTGATTGGGTGGGCGTATCTTTCAGGAGGCTGGGCGGTCATTCACCACACACTCACCAGGGATGCGGTATGCGTTTCACACAGGGTTCGGCTCTCGCCGCGGCGCTCGTGCTCACGATCTCCTCCACTCCCGTCGTCGCCCAGACGGTGGACACGGCCGGGGCGGTCCGCTCCGCGACCGCGGCGGCGGACGGCTGGCTGCGGATCGTGGATCAGAAGCAGTACGGGGCGAGCTGGGACAGCGCGGCGACGCTCTTCAAGGGCGCGGTGACGCGCGAGCAGTGGTCGCAGGCGGCGGCGCAGGCGCGGACAGCGCGGCGACGCTCTTCAAGGGCGCGGTGACGCGCGAGCAGTGGTCGCAGGCGGCGGCGCAGGCGCGGAGTTCGGCGGGAGCGATCGGTACCAGGGAGAAGCCGACGGCACAGTTCACCACCCAGCTTCCCGGCGCACCGGCGGGACAGTACGTGGTGCTGCAGTATCGGAGCACGGCCGGGCCCGGGCACAGCGCCACCGAAACCATCACGGCCATGTTTGATGGCACGCGCGGCTGGCGGATCGCGGGCTACTTCGTGCGGCCGCAGTAGGGACGGACACCAGGCGTCGGCCGTTCACCTCGCCCCGCCGCACGACCCATAGCCGCAGGCCATGAACAGGCCGTGCGAGAGGATCGCGACCGCGGCAAGCGACCGGAGTACCGATCGGGGGGGCAACCCCCTCATGCGCTTTCGCTCCCCCGCCCCGACAGCCGCATGGACAGGTAGACCACGCCCGCCGCCAGCAGCAGCATCCCGGCCCACGGGCCAAAGGCGACTTCCGGCGTGCCCTCGAGTTCGACGTGGCCACCGGTCCCCGGGCCGTCCCACGCGATCTCCTTCGTGGGGCGCGCCGAGGCGTAGCTCCAGAAGTGGAACCCCGCCCAGGTGCTCTCGGTCGGCACCGGGCCCGACCCGCCGGACGTCGGTGCCCACGCGACCCGCCACGGTGGAAGCAGCAGCGCGACGATCAGGAGTACTGCGGCGATGCCTGGGGCCAGTTTCATTGTTCCCACCACCGGAGCGCCCGCAGCGTGTTCCACCGGCTCCGCTTCCCCACCTGCTCCATGGTGAAGTAACTCTTCCCCCGGTAGGCATACGGCAGCGACCAGCGGCCATCCTTCCCGCGACGTTCGTGCACCATCTCGATCGCCTCCCTGAGACGCGGGTCGCGCGGCGCATCCACCGCCTGGAAGTGATCCAGTGCGCGGAGCACGTCGTAGTGCCAGCGCGGCGGAAAGACGAAGCGGGTGAAGTCGCTCTTGATGATGTTCCCGGTCCGGTGCGACCGGAAGAGCCGGTGCGCCAGCAGGAACTCCCTGCCCCGTCGCATCGCGGCCTGGATGGTGCGCGCGCGACCCGACTTGAGTGTGGCCAGAAGCTGCAGCCCCTCGAGCGCGCTGATCGTGGTGTTCATGGAGGAGTGGGTCGCGCCGAGCGGGCGGCGACAGTTCCAGCCACCATCGGGCATCTGTTCCTTCAGAAGGTACTGGAGCAGCCGGTCGAGGCGCGCGTCCTCGCATCCGAAATAGGCGAGAATCGAGAGCCCCATCCCGCTGATGCAGGTCTCGCTCCGGCCCCACCACCCGTAGTTGAGTCCGCCGTCCTTCTGGAGACCGCCATCCAGCAGAAGTTTGCACCCCCGGCGCGCCTGACGATTCGTGGCCGGGAGGCCGAGGTCGCGAAGCAGGAGCAGGGTGTAGGTGGTGGAGGTCCATTTGGGCGAGTAGAGCCCGCCGTCTCCGGAGCGGCCGCCGGCCCAGGTGCCCGCCGGGTCCTGCTTCGCGAGGAGGCGGGCGCCCCACCCTTCCCGCGCCACTCGGCTCCGCTCCCGCCTGACAGCCGCTTCCGATGCGCCGGTCAGGTCCCGGAGCACCTGCCAGCGGATGGCGGGGTCGCCGTCGAGGAGCCAGCGGATGGTGGCGGCGGTTGAGGGTTTCACCATACCGGCAAATTGTAACACGTCGGAGGCCGACGAGAGGATCCAGCCCCCGGGCCTCCCCTAGCGCGGCCTCTCGGGGAGCAGATCGTGCTGCGGCCCGCTGCCGGAGAGCACCACCACGAGGTCCACGCCGTACAGCACCTGCTCGAACCCGGGCGGCAGCGATCCGATCCCCTGGACCTTCGGACGGAGCGCGCGCAGGTCGAACACCGTCCACTGTGCCGGGTCGGCGGCCGCGGCAAAGGCCCGGGCCCACTCCGACTCCTCGGCCTCAACCGGCGCCTCGACCGAGCGCAGCACCCGCGGATCGATCTGGGCGTGACGGGTGCCGGCGCCGCCTAGCGCATAGAGGCTCACCACTGCACTCCCGCTCGCCTCTGCGAGGTCCGGCACCAGGGTCCCGAGATCGAACTGGTTGCTGGGATTGAGTCCGCGGATCAGATGGGCCGCCCCGAACTTGAACAGCACCCGCGGCGCGGCTTTCCCGGTGGCGCGAAGGGAGTCATACATCCGGAGGAACTGCCGCTTGAGGAGACTCGAACGGCGGAGGTTCGACGCATACCCCTGGCCCGCAAAGAAGAACTGATTGATCGCGAGCGTCTCCTCCATCAGCTCCAGGATCCGGTCCCCCTCCGAACCGGCCGCGGGACGGAATCCCTCCCGGAGCCGAGCGAAGAGCGCTGGCGACCCGCCGAACATGTAGAAGAGCCCGGGGTTCTGCTCACGGAGTGCGCGCTCGAAGGCGCTGTCCGCTACCGCGCTGGCCGAATCCGCCAGCCGGCGCGCGTCCGCATTCGGCGCGAGCTGACGGAGCCTGCCCAGGAGGTGCCGGTCAGCCATGATGTCGTAGTCGAGGCCCCAGAGCACGCCCCGGCGACCCGGTGTCGACGCAATGACGGCGCGGAGCAAGGCGGCATCTTCGCGCCAGAAGTAGAACGGCGCCCCGGGGAAGTGTTCGCGGGTGAAGCGGCGGTACGACTCGCCGGTGGTGTCGGCACGGAGCGAGGTCTCGAGCCGTTCCGCCATCTGTTCCCCCACCTCGATGGCGAGATGTCGCTCCCCCCTTCCCTGCCACTCCCGCCACAGCGCCTCGGCCAGTCGCGGCACCTCCGCGACTCCATGCTCCTCGCCGAGCAGGACGAACTGCGCGCCGCGTACCCGGGCGGCGAGCGTGTTACCGGCGGGGCCGGAGAGATCGCCGGCCGGCGTCAGTGTGAGTGGGGCGGCGACCGTGCGGAGGAGGGTGATCAGTGTGTCAGGCGGGGACTGCGCGGCCGCGGGCATTGCCGACGAGAGGGCGAGCAGGGCCAGGAGGAGGCGCATGGTCTCACCAGCCTTCACGGAGGAGGTCAGCCAGGGGAGTGCCACTCTGAATGTCTCTCGTTGCTACGCGGTTCCCGCGGGTGCCAGGGCCGCTTCTTCAGTGGAGTCATCTCGCCGGCCTGAGACGACTCGCCGGGGCGAGGGCGCCGATCCGGATCCGCGTGCCGGATCCCCGGACGGCCGCAGCGGGGGGAAGATCGACGCGGGGGTAGTACGGGCAGGTGGCACGCGGTTCCGCCCAAGTTCGAGGACCCGGGCGGAGCCGTCAAGCACGTCGATTCGGCCTCTACTCAGCCTGCAATGCCTGCAGGACTTCGCGCAGCTTCATCATGCCGAGCCGGATGCGGGTCTTGACGGTGCCGAGCGGCTGGCCGAGCCGCGCGGCGATCTCCGACTGGGAAAGGCCCCCGTAGTAGGCCATCTCGATGGAGACGCGCTGGGGTTCCGGAAGTGCCGCGAGGGCCCCCTGCACCGCCTGCCGCCGCTCCTCACGCTCGACATCATGGTCCGGCAGCGGAGTCCGGCTCCCCATGGCCGGCGCATGCTCGTGGAAGTCCCGGGCGGCCGCCGCGGTACCGCGCTCTCGCGCCGAGCGCGACCGCAACCAGTCCAGCGCTCGACTTCGCGCCATCATGACCAGCCAGACCCGTGCGGCGCCCCGCGACTGATCGAAGCAGTGCGCCTCACGCCACACCTGAGCGAACGCGTCCAGCGCGACCTCTTCGGCGTCGGCACGCTGACCGGTCATCTGCCTCACGATCGCGTGCACGAGCGGTGCGTAGTGATCGAACAACACTCCCAGGGCACGCTCGTCGCGATCCGTGATGCGGCGCAGCAGGTCGCGATCGCGTCCCGCGATGGTGAGGCTCGACTCGGCCACAGCAGGAAGCGCGGACATGCCGTCCCCGGCAAGCGCCAGTGAAGCCTTCGGCATCGCAGCCTGCCCTCTCTCTCAGTGACGTCCGCGATGCCGAGTGAGTGTCATCTCGGCATGCGGCATGTCCTTCGCCCAGCATTGTACGCGTGAGCGTAGGCCAAGCGCATCGCTCGTCAGGCCGAATGGTGATCTAGCTCGGAGGAGGGCACTCCTGCTGCGCTAACATTGAACAGGCGGTCGAGAAGAGGGTGGCGATGGATGGTCACCGGTGACGTCACTGGTAGGCCTGCTCCATCGCCGCGAGGAGTGTCGCGGCGTCATCGCGAGAGATCTTCAGGAGGTTGCCGCCGACGGTGATCGTCTCCGATGCAGTGGTCAGCGGATGCCCGAGGATGCCCCGGTAGACCACGAGCGCCGCCAGCAGTGAGCCGAGCGGTGAGGGATGGAAACCGTCGGCCCCGTAGAGGGAGAGAGCCGGAGTGTGCTGCCAGGCGAGGGTCCACGCCCGTCCCGCTGGAAAGAGCAGCCCTCCCACCGCCGTCGCCGCGGCCTGATAGGAAGTGGTCACCGAGTCGAAGGCGGTGGGTCGATCGGCGGCGGGCCAGACGGAAAACAGTGCGATGCTCGTCCCGCGCGCCCGCGTGAGTTCCGCGAAGCGCCGAGCAGACGCGATCAGTTCGGCGCGGCTCTCGGGCAGCGCGGATGGTCCCTGCTGCAGCACGACGAGGTCCCAGTGCTCGTTTGCAATCCGGCGAGCGGCCTCGCCGGTGGCGAGGTGATCGGCGAGGCTGAAGTCGGGGTGCGCGATCATCGCCACCTCGATCGGCTCTCCCGACGCACGAGCCAGCTCCGCGACGATCCCTGGGAGGTAGTTGGTGTAGGTGAGGCTGTTGCCGATGAAGAGGATCCGGCGCGGAGCAGGTGCAGCCTCGGTCTCGCCGAAGCCTGCGAGGCCGAGCGCGACCAGGACAGCGCCGATGATGGATCGCATCTGTCAGGCGGCCGTCTGCGGCTCTGAGCGTACGGTGTCCCGCCAGACCGCCACGCCCATGGCGAAGAGGCCGGCGTTCCGGACCGTGGTCCCGAGGGTCTGCAGCAGATCGGGGAGCGGGAGCAGCCCGACCAGCAGGTTTACGCCGAGCCCGGCGAGGAAGAGCCCGCCGCACCAGGCGGGGAACACCCGGGCACGAATCGTCGCGTATCCGAAGGCTCCGCCGCCGACGAGCATCACCACGCCGTGAACCGTGTACAGCGTGCCGAGCTGATCCCAGAGCTGCTCGTAGTCGGGGACATGGGCCGCGAGGGCGGCGAGGGTCGTGTGGGTGAAGTAGACAAAGGCAAAGCCATAGAGTAGTGCGCCGATCAGGCCGGTCAAGGAGATCCGGGGGCGCTGCACCGCGTAGAGTCCCAGCATGATCGCCGGGAGCGGCAGAAAGGCGGCGTAGTTGAGCCAGAGTTGCGGCGGAGTGAAGCCGCCGTGGAGCCACTCCATCGCGTCGGTCGCGGTGTGGGCCGCGGGGGCGAGGATCGCGCCGAGTGCGATGAGCTGGCGGGTGGCGCGATCCATCGTGGGGTCCCGAGAGGAGGTGGAGGTCGGATGAATCCTAATGCGGTTGCCAGGCGCCGCCGCCCGGGGCCGGTCAGGCTGGCTTGACAAACCGGCGAGATACCTCATTTTGAGTGACCATTCAACTACGAGCCCATGGCACGACCGACCCGGACCAGCGAGGACGAATTCGTCATGGTGGCGATGCGGCTCTTCTGGGAGAAGGGCTATGGCGCCACCTCGATCGCCGACATCCTGCAGGCGGCCGGGGCGAATGCGGGGTCGCTCTACTACTGCTTCCCCACCAAGCAGGATCTCCTGATCGCGGTGCTCAAGCGCTACCGCGCGGGGATCCACCCGATGCTGCTCGCCCCTGCGTGGGAGGGCGTCAGTGATCCGATCGAGAAGATCTTCGCGCTGCTGAAGCGCTACCGGGAGCTGCTGGTGGCCACGGATTGCACCTACGGCTGTCCGATCGGGTCGCTGGCACTCGAACTGCACGAGCCCGACCCGGCGGTGCGGAAGCTCCTGGCCGCCAACTTCAGCGCATGGACCGGGGCCATCGAAGGCTGCCTCAAGGAGGCGCGAGGGCGTCTCCCCCGCGGCACCAATCTGCGGGAACTCGCCTCCTTCATACTTACCGCGATGGAGGGGGGGGTCATGCAGGCGCGGACCCATCGCTCGCTCGACACCTACGACGCCGCGGTAAACCAGTTGCGCGGCTATCTCACTCACCTCGAGGACTCGGCCTCACCCAGACGGAGGAAGCTCACGTGAAGATCGTCACTCTCGCCCTTACCCTCATTTCAATCGCCGGCGTCGCGCAGGGCCAGCAACCGCTCGTCAATGAAGGGGTGGTCGAAGCCCCGGTGGATTCGGTCTGGACCGCCTTCACCACCGCCGAGGGACTCCAATCGTGGATGGCGCCGCATGCCTCATTCGACTTGCGGATCGGCGGCTCGATGCAATCCGCCTATGCGCAGGAGGCGACCCTGGGCGATGCCTCGACCATCGTAAATACCGTCCTCGCGTACGAGCCGCAGCGGATGCTTGCCATCAAGGTCGCCAAGGCCCCGGCCGGCTTTCCCTTCCCGAATGCCATCGGCAACATGTGGTCGGTGATCTACTTCGACGCGGTGGAAAGCCGGAGAACCCGGGTCCGGGTAGTCAGCATGGGATTCGGGACGGACGACGAGTCACAGAGGATGCGCCAGTTCTTCAGCCAGGGCAACGCCTACACGGTACTCGCCCTGCAGAAACGGTTCGGCGCGGCCACAAAGTGAGCGCGAACGGCGGGTCCTCACTGCGGTGAGGCGCCCTCTGCCGAGAAGCGGGTGGCGGTCGGTTGAGCCGGCCGAGCAGATCGTCGCCACGACGTCGAGGCGTCACAACTCAGTGCAATCAGATGACTCCCCCGCACCCACCACAGGCATGCGGGGGATCATCGTCAGGCACCTGACCAACTGCCATACAAGCACTTCACCGACACACCTCACGCCGCCCCTTCCGACCCGGGCTTCTTCTTCGCCGCCTTCTCCCCGCGCGGCCAGTGCACGTTCCGAGCACTCTTCCACGCCGACAGCTTCTCGGGGTCCTTCCGATACCGGTGCTTGTTGATGGCATCGAGCTGCTTGACCAGCATCATGATGTCCGCCATCGTGGCATCCAGCTCGGCGTTGGCGCCCACATGGGTCCGAAGCCCGGTGTCCTTGTCATCCAGACTCGCCTCGAACTCCTTCATCAGCCCCGCGAACTCCTCCAGGAACCCCGGCGGCATGCCGTACTTCGTGAACAGCTCCTGGAACTCGGTGGCCTGCGCCAGGGCCTGACGGCACGAGGCCAGGAAGGTGGTATTCCCCGGCCGACTGCCCCGCAGCCGGATCCGCGTCCCCATCCCCGGGACTTCCACCGCCGCTGCCCGCGCCACCCCCTTCAGCAGGCGGATCTTGAGGATGAGCGCCTCACGCAACTCTTCTCGCGTGAGCACCGAGGCATGCACCGTCACGTGCCCCGCCCCCTCCTGATTCAGCAGCGCCTTCGCCTTCTCGACCTTCTCGTCCAGCCTCTGCACCGCGGCTTCCTGCCCGGGATTGTCCGACGGGTTCGCCCGGCTGTGGGCAACCACCCGCGTGGCCATCTCGAGCTCGATCAGGTTTCCGGACCGCATCGTACACCTCGCCTTTCTTCTGCTCGACCGGGGTCCGCGGTTGGGCACGGCCCCACCTCCCAGGTTCAGTCCCGCCGCACACGTGTCCCAACCACGTCGCGACGGGGGTGGGTTTAGCAGACCCCGTGCCAGCGCAAAATTCCGCGCCTCACACAGCGCGGCGGCACTCGCGAAAACCGGCGCGGACCGCGTACATGCCGGCCCACTCATGTCGAACTCCGGCGCGCGCATGTCGCACGCGTGCGGGGTCATGTCGAACCGATGCGCACGCGTTGTGAGGTCGTGCGGAGACCGCGGAAATCGGTGTGCACTCCGCGCAAATGCCGGCGCACTGGTGTTGGGCGCATGCGCAGACTGTTATAAGGAAAGGAGATACAGCGTCAGGGCGAGCGGGGAGTTTGCGAGACGGTGCGCGTGCATCTCAAATCAATGCGGGGACAGATCAGGCGCGGGCGCACGCATGTCAGACTCCGGCGCGGACGGTGCGGACCGGGACGGAACGTCCGTGAGAACCGGAGTACGCTCCGGAAATCGCCGCGCACGATCCTCCGCAACTCCGCGACTCCGCGTGAATCGCGGAGTGTGCACCGCCCTGGAAAGTGTCCTCCGGGGAGGACACCGAGTGTCCACCGTGGACACTCGGGTGGACACTTTCAGGGAGATGCGAGGAGAGTTGGACGGTGGGAAGAAATTTCCGGATGGGCGCGACGCACGGGGATTTCACGCGGAGCACGCGGGGGGCACGGAGCATGACGCGCGAAAGGCCGGGGACGGAGCCCCGGCCCTGGATCTCCACCTCCGAGTCGTCGCTGAAGCGACGGCTCGGCTGAAGTCACTGAAGTGACCCTATCGACGAGGACGTCGCTTCAGCGACATCAGCCGAGTCGCGGCTTCAGCCGCGGACTCGAGAACCGGGATCAGACGAACAACCCGTCCACCGAGAGGTACCGCTCCCCCGTGTCATAACAGAAGACCAGCACCCGGCTCCCTGCCGGGATCTCCGGGAGCTTCTGCGCGACCGCGGCCAGCGATGCCCCCGACGACGGCCCGACGAAGATCGCCTCCTCCTTCGCCGACCGGACCGCGTACGCAAAGGCGTCCTCCTCCGTCACCTGGATGGTGCCGTCGAGGGTCGCGGTATGCAGGTTCCCCGGAATGAACCCCGCCCCGATCCCCTGGATCCGGTGCGGACTCGGCGCCCCGCCGCTGATCACCGGCGACTTGGCCGGCTCGACCGCGAAGGTCTTCATCTTCGGGAACTTGGACTTCAGCACTTCGCTCACCCCGGTGATGTGCCCGCCGGTCCCCACCCCGGTGATCAGGTAGTCGATCCCCTCCGGGAAGTCGGCCAGGATCTCCTTCGCGGTGGTGTGCTTGTGGATCTCGATGTTCGCCGGATTGTCGAACTGGTTCGGCATCCAGGCGTTCGGCGTCGCCGCGACCAGCTCCTGCGCCCGCGCGATCGCTCCCTTCATCCCCTTTTCCCGCGGGGTGAGGTCGAACTCCGCCCCGTACGCCGCCATGATCCGGCGCCGCTCGACCGACATCGACTCCGGCATGACGAGGATCAGGCGGTACCCCTTCACCGCCGCCGCCATCGCGAGCCCGATGCCGGTGTTGCCCGAGGTGGGCTCGATGATGACGCTGCCCTTCGTGATGACGCCACGGCGTTCCGCATCCTCGATCATCGCCATGCCGATCCGGTCCTTGATGCTCCCCCCCGGATTGGCCCGCTCCAGCTTGAGCCACACCTCGACCTTGCCCGGAAAGAGCCGGCCCAGCCGGACGTGCGGGGTGTTGCCGATGGTGTCCAGAATCGAATTGGCCTTCATGGCGTGGTTCCCCCGGAATCGTATAGGAAGTAGGGCGGCCCTCCGTGGCCGCCCTGCCGATCGAATAACCGCCCCACCGATCGAATAACCGCCCTGCCGATCGAACAACCGCGCAGCGGGGCGACCGCGGAGGGTCGCCCTGCTGCGGATGCATCAAATATTGTATTCCAGCAGCGCCTCGTCCGCCGCGCGGGGACGCTCGACGGTGGCCCCATGGGTGACGACCGACCCCGGCAGCACACTGTGGGTGAGCCAGACGTTGCCGCCGATGACGCTCCCCGCCCCGATGACGGTGTCGCCCCCCAGGATCGTGGCGTTGGCATAGATCACCACGTCGTCCTCGATCGTGGGATGCCGCTTCTGCCGCGCCAGCTCCTTCCGCACGCTCAGCGCGCCCAGCGTGACGCCCTGATAGAGCCGCACCCGGTCCCCGATCACCGTGGTCTCGCCGATGACGATGCCGGTCCCATGGTCGATCGCCAGCGACCGGCCGATCGACGCCCCGGGATGAATGTCGATGCCGCTCTCGCGATGCGCAAACTCGGTGATCAGCCTCGGCAGGAGGGGGACACCGATCTGACACAGCGAGTGCGCGATCCGGTAACAGGCCAGCGCGAAGAACCCGGGATAGGCGAGCAGCACCTCGTCCTGGCTCTTCGCCGCCGGATCGGCCTGGCAGATGGCGGTCGCATCCAGCTCGAGCAGGTGGCGGAGCCCCGGCAGGTCGGCGGAAAACGCGGCACTCAGCAGCGTGGCGTGCTCGCGCGGCGTGCCCTGGGCCAGCAGGAAGCCGTCGAGCTGGCCGCGGAGCCGCTCGAGCTCGGCGCGCACCTCCCCCGGCGAGGCGCTCTTGGTCTCGGCGAAGTGCGGAAAGAGGAGCGCGAGCGCGGCGTGAGTGAAGTCCTCGGCGAGGCGGCGCGCCTGTACCGGCAGCGCATAGCTCTCGCGTGCGGCCGCCACCTGCCGCACGAAGTCGTCGATCGGATGGTCCATGGGAGACAAACTAACTGGACGCCGGGGTCACGGGCGATGCCAGCGCGTCCCGCACCCGGCTGGCCAGCTCCTGCGCCGTGAACGGCTTCTGCAGCAGCTCGACCGACGGATCGAGGACGCCGTGCACTCCCAGCTCGTCCCCGGCATACCCCGACATGAACAGGACGCGTAACCCGGGGCGCTGCCGGGCGAGGCGGGCGGCGAGCATGGGGCCCGACTCGCCCGGCATGATGACGTCGGTGAGGAGGAGATCGATCTTTCCCGCATGCCTGGCGGCGAGGTCGAGCGCCGCCTCCGCGCTCGATGCGCCGAGCACGGTATACCCGAAGCTCTGCAGGATCCGGGTCGCGACGCTGAGCAGCGCCCCCTCGTCCTCCGCCAGCAGGATGGTGCCGCTCCCCGCCTCGGTGGTGTCGTCGCGTTTCGGCTCCTCGCGGGGCAGGCTCCCCATCGCGCGCGGGAGATAGATGACGAAGCGCGCCCCCTCCCCCTCCCCGCTCTCGACGGTGATGCTCCCGCCGCTCTGCCGCACGATACCGTAGACGCTGGCGAGGCCGAGTCCGGTCCCCTTGCCCCGCTCCTTGGTGGTGAAGAACGGCTCGAAGACCCGCAGCAGGGTCTCCTCGCTCATCCCCTGCCCGGTGTCGGCGACGGCGAGCAGGACGTAGCGGCCGGCCGGCAGCTCCATGAACGGGGTGTGCCGGGGCGCGGTGAACTCCACGTTCTCCGCCTCGATGGTGAGGACGCCGCCGTTGGGCATCGCGTCGCGGGCATTGACCGCGAGATTGAGCAGGACCTGTTCGAGCTGGGCCCGGTCGGCGCGGACGAGGCCGAGATCGGGCGCGACCAGCGGGACGACCCGGATCCGCTCCCCCACCAGGCGCTCGAGCATCCGCACCGTGTCCTGCACCACCTTGCCGAGATCGATGACCCGCGGTTCGACGACCTGCTTGCGGCTGAAGGCCAGCAGCTGGCCAGTGAGGGCGCCGGCCCGCTCCGCGGCGTGGCGGATCTCCTCGAGGTCGCCCCGCGCCGGATGCCCGACCGGCACCTGGAGGAGCGCGAGGTCGCTCGAGGCGAGCACGGTGGTGAGGAGGTTGTTGAAGTCGTGCGCGACCCCGCCCGCGAGGAGGCCGATCGCCTCCATCTTCTGCGCCTGACGGAGCTGTTCCTCGAGCAGGTCGCGCTCGGTGACGTCGCGGGCATTGAGCACGAGTCCCGCCACCGAGGGCTCGCCCAGGAGGTTGGTGACGATGGTCTCGAGCGAGCGGGCCTGGCCGCTCGCGTGGAGCAGCCGCCAGTGGAGCGTCATCGAGCCGGTGGCCTGGAGCAGCGCGTCGTTGAGGGCGAGCTCCGCCCGGGCGCGGTCCTCCGGCACCACCAGTCCGGTGAACGGCGTCCCCAGCAGCTCCTCGGGGGTGCGGCCGAGCACCCGGCGCACCGAGGCGCTGGCAAAGCGGATGACGCCCCGGTCGTCCACCACCATGACGAGGTCGGAGCCGTGCCTGACGAGCGCCTCGTAGCGGGCCTCGCTCTTCCGGGCGACCTGCTCGGTGAGGAGCCGGATGTTCTCCCGGGTCGCGAGCATGTCGCGGATGGCGAGGAGCCCGATCATGACCACGACGCCGATGGAGAGGAGGCTCAGCGGGTAGCTCCACTCCCGGATCGCCACGCCGAGGAGGAGCACCGCCGCGACGCCGGCGGACGCGAGCGGAATCCGGCTCGGGCGGAGGAACTCATCGCTGGTGCTCGCGGGTGCCTGGACCGCGAGCACGGGGCGACGCAGGTAGCGGCCACCGGCCCAGAGCAGGAGGACGTAGCTCGACGCGAACACCGCGTCGGTCCAGACGTTTGCCGCCTGGCCGTTGCGGTAGTAGATGACCTGATAGGCGATGTTCGCGGCGGAGTTGATCGCGATGCCGCCGAGCAGCAGGGTGAGCGCTCCCCGCTGGGTGGTGGGGCGGCGGAACCAGACCACCGCCGCCGTCCCGATGACGGTCAGGTCGCACGCGGGATAGACCAGCGCCTGCAGGACCCGGAGCACGCCCTGGTGCATCGGGGCGTGGGCGCTTTCGACGAAGAACCAGACCAGGAGTCCGATGCCCAGCAGGATGATCAGCGCGTCGATCAGATGCCGCCACAGTTCCGGCGTGGAGCGTTCCTTCCTCGGCAGCCGCAGCATCCCGACGATCAGCAGCGGGTAAACCAGGAGGAAGGGGATGTTCGTCCAGCCGAGGGTCGGATCGCCCTTGATGAAGAGGGCGGTGTAGAACCAGCCCAGGTTTCCGATGGCGACAAAGATGTAAGCCGCGCTGATGAGCTGGAGCCCCTGCCCCAGCCGGAGTTCGATCAGGGGACGGCGCGCTGCACGCCACAGCACCCAGGCGGTGGCCAGGTTGAGTGGCGGGAAAAAGAGCAGGATGAGGAGGCTGCCGACGGGGCCGGTGCCGATGAGGCCGGTGACCCGGGCGACTTCGAAGGCGAGGCTGTACACCGCCGCAACCAGGGCGTAACGACCCTCCCCGTCGAAGGACGGGGCTGGGGACGCGGGGGGCTGGGCGGCAGTCGGCATGATCCTTCCTTAATCTACCGCCGCCCGGCCTAAATCATTTGGGGAGGTGCGCCGCCGCGGAGCCGAAGGTGGGCAGGGCGCTGAGCCCGAGCCGGATGAGGCCGGTGATCGCCGGCACCCCGACGCCGAAGCCGATCAGCCCGATGTTGGCGCCGAGCCAGCGGCCGGTCCACCGATTCACGAGGCCGCGGTCACGGGTGACCGAGACGACGGCGACGGCCGCCACGTTGAGCGCGACCAGCAGCAGCACGCTGGTCTGCCACGCCCACGACCCGGCGTCACCGAGCCAGGTGGTTATTGAATCGTTCATGATGAACATCCTGCACGAGGTGGGAGCGGGTCCCGGCCAGGAACCGCTGTTCTCAAGATCGGCATTCGGCGGGGAAGCGCAAGAGACCGGTGCCTTCGAGAGCCAGAGACCATTAGTTTCCGGCCCGCGACGACACTCAGGGAGATGCAGGAATGCACGTGCTGGTGGTGAATGCCGGAAGCGCCACACTGAAGTTCAAGCTCGTTCGGGTGGCGGGAAGAGAGCTGAAGATCGTCGCGCAGGGACGCGAGGAGCTGGCGCAGGGTCATGGCCGCGCGGTGGCGCATCTGCTCGCCAACCTCCCGGTGAAGCCGGACGCGGTGGCCCACCGCTGCGTGCACGGAGGTGAGCGCTTCACCACCCTGGTCCCGATCGACGAGAAGGTGGTGAAGGATCTCGAGGAGCTGATCCCGCTCGATCCGCTCCACGGGGGCGCCGCCCTCGCCGGAATCGTCGCCACCCTCGGACTCGGCGTCCCCCTCGTGGCCGCCTTCGACACCGCCTATCACAGCACCGTGCCCGACGTCGCCCGGCGCTACGCGCTGCCGCCGTTCGTGGGGGTGCACCGCTACGGCTTCCACGGCTGGTCCTATCTCTCCGTGGTGGAGCGCTACACCGAACTCACCGGCACGCCCGATCCCTCGCTGATCGTGCTCCATCTCGGCAGCGGCGCCTCCGCGGCCGCGATCCTGAAGGGGAAGTCGGTGGACACCACGATGGGGATGTCACCGCTCGAGGGGCTGGTGATGGGCACCCGTCCCGGCGACCTCGATCCGGGCGTCCTGCTCCACCTGATGCGGAACGGCTACGACGAGCAGAAGCTCGCCGACCTGCTCTACCGGCAGTCGGGGCTGCTCGGCCTCGCGGGGGATTCGGACGTGCGGGTGCTGCTGCAGCGGGACGACGACGACGCGCGACTGGCACTTGAGATCTTCTGCTACCGGATCCGGAAGTACATCGGCGCCTATCTGGCGGTGCTCGAGGGGGCAGCCGAGGCGATCATCTTCACCGGCGGGGTGGGAGAGCACTCGAGCGTCATCCGGCGGCAGATCGCGGAGCCATTCGCCTGGGCCGGTCTCACGCTCGCGCAGGATGGCGACTGGGTGCGGGAGGAGCGGATCACGACGGCCGACTCCCGGCTCCACGCGTGGGTGATCCCCACGCGGGAGGAGGAGATGATTGCGCGGGCGACGGCAGTCCTGCTTCAGGGCCCCGGGGTACTGGAGGGTGGCAGCACCTGAAGGGTGAGGGCCGCGGTGGAGCCGGTGCCCTGGGGGGCGGCCGGCGGATCGCCGCGGGTCGCCGAGTAGGTTCCCGCCAGCAGCACTTCCAACGGATGCGCCGAGCCGCGATTCACCCCGTGATCGGGGCTGGTGAGCACCGGCGCGAAGTTCACCGGCCGCCGGGTCGCAAACAGCTTCAGCACCTCCGGACCATAGGGCTCCGTCGCCCAGTAGCAGAGCTGGCTCAGGTAGCTCGCGCCAGGCGGGAGCAGATTGTCCTCGCCGCCGAGATCGGTGCGGGGGAAGAGCTGGCCGATGGCGCCGTCGGGGGTGAGATCGAGCACCGAGATGTAGGCGGAGTCGGCGCCCTCGTTCACGAAGCGGAGCAGGTAGCCGTCGTTGGGACGGAGGATCCACTGGTTCCCCTCGGAGAGCTTCGCCTTCACATGCACGGTGTCGGACTGGCGCCCGTCGCAGCTGTTGTTGGGGCCGAAGCGATGGGTCGCCGGCACCAGCTCGATCCGTACCCGGATCCTCGGATCGGCCATCTGCACCTGCTTGAGGTAGCTGCTCCGCGCGAGGGTCCGGATCTGCTCGGTGAGTGAGGCACGACCGACCGCGGTGGAGGCGTCGATCGGCGGCACCAGGGCGATGCTGGTATCACCGGCCCAGCTCACAGTGAGGCCGGCGGAGCCCTTCGCCCTGGCAAGGACGGGGTGGACCACCATGTCGGCGAGAGAATCGGAGAGCTGGATCACGCCGGTCCGCTCGAGATCGGCGGCGAGGGCGTTCCGCGCCGCGGGGGCGATGGCGGGATCGAGCAGCAGCCGGACCCGGAACTCCGCAAAGGCGTACTCGGTGACGAAGGCCCAGCTTCCGGCGACTTTGGCCCCCGGTGCGAGCCGCACCCGCGCCTGCAGTTCGTCGGAGACGGCGACTTCGCCGCTGCCGAGCGCGGTCGCCTTCGAGGGATCCTGGGTACCGACAGGAAAGAAGGAAAGCTTCGAGCCGGGCAGCAGCCCCACGAGACTTCCCCCTTCGAGGACCGCGATCGAGTCGCCGATCACGGAGGCGATACGGAAGTAGGGCTTCTGGAGCACCGCGCGGCCGCTGAAGACGGCGACGTCGGCGTCGCCCTCGAGCTGCGGCGTCTCCTCCGGCACCTCCCCCTGCATCCACGACTTGAGCTGATCGAACACCGCGCGATAGGTGAGGGTCTGCCCGTCGGCGACGTTGAGGGCGGCGAGCACGTGACTCAACCCGACCGAGAGCGGGCCGGCGGTCTTGTCCTCGCCCTTGAGTTCCACCTCGGTGGCGAGCTGATCCTCGCGCGCGGCGGAGAAGACCACCATCGGCGCGAGCCCGCTGGCGCCGCTGTTCCCGCCGCGCGTCGCGGCCGGGAGCGCGAGCCAGCCGGAGCCGGACGGGGTCTCGCCGCGCGTGGTCTGCCGGGTCGCGGCCGGCTTGCCGATCGGCGGCATGCCGCCACGCACCGGCATCGCGCTCCGGGTGGCGGAGCCGGAGTGGCAGGCATCGATGAAGACGACGACGTTGCCCCCGGGGGAGACCTGCTGCCGCAGGCGGCCAAGGATCGGCTCGAGCAGATCGTCCTTGAGGTGGTATTCGCCCTTGTAGAGGGCGGGATCGACATCGCTCCGCGCATCGAAGGGCACCCAGAGCTCGTCGAGGCCGTCGAGTTCGTCGCCGTTGTCGTCGGTCATCTGGTGACCGTGACCGGAGTAGTGGACCACGACGACGTCGCCGGGACGGGCGTCGGCGACCAGGTTGTCGAGCGCCTGGAGGATGCCGGCACGGGTCGCCTGGCTGTCGACCAGGGTGCGGATGGCGGTGGAGTCGAAGCCCTGGCGCTCGAGGGCGGCGCGGATGAGGGGGACGTCGTTGGCCGAGCTGAGCTTCTGGTACCCGCTCGCGCGGGGATACTTCCCGATGGCGATGATGAGGGCGAGCTTCCGGCCGGAATCGGCTGCGGGGGCGGCGAGCGCCGGGCCGGGCCTCATGAATGAAGGCGCGGGTCGGCCGATACCGGTGGGGAGGAGCAGCAGGGCTCCGAGCATCGGCATGGCTGGCAGGCAGCGGAATTGCATGGGAAACAGGTCCTTGGCTGGGGTGTCACGGGGCCAGAGATGCGCCCGGCGGCCCGACTTGCACGGCCCGGCTCAGATGACGAGACTGTAACCTATCTCCCTGTACAAGTGGGCGCGGTGACTCGCGTCCTGTCGCGCCCCTCCTACGGACCGGTCCCATGCGACTGCGCGTACAGCCTTTCCTGCTGCTCGGCGTTCTGCTCCTCCTTCCCGCGGCCGCCCTGGCCCAGGGCAACCGCCCCTCGCCAACCCTGAAGGGGCTGCGCTTCCGCATCACCGAAGTGTTGTGGCGGCGCGGCGATTCGGCGCAGGTCCGTCTCGAAGGGGGGAGCGGCGCCGGGATCCTGCAGGGGATGGAAGGCAGCGCCATCGCGGTGCGGCGCGACTCGATGACCCACCGGGGCGGCACCCTGCTCGGCGACGCGCGGGTGATCCAGTCGGACAGCTCGGGCGCGGTCGCGAACGTCGAGCTCACGGACCCCGCCACCCCCGAGAAGCAGATCTACGACGGGGACCTGATCGGGCTGCAGCTCGAGGAGCGCTACTCGCTCACGCCGACGCTGCTGACCGAGCTGGTCACCCGCCGCATCACCTACACCGACGACGACGGCCGCTCCCTCTACGGCTTCTGGAACATCCTCCTCGGCGACAACGACTCGCTGCTCACCCCGGTGCTCGCGGCGATGGCGAACGATCTCCGCGCCGTCGCGAAACGGGTGGACACCGCGATCGCCGCGGACAACGACCTCCGCAAGCCGCTCGAGACCGGCCACTACAAGGGGCGGAGCGTCATGACGATCCTCGCGGCGGCGACGCCCGAGGACGCCTCGCGCTACCTCGACTTCGTGGTGAGCTATCCGGGCCCGTACATCGGCCGGTCGCTCAATCTGGCCAGCGCCGTTGCCGACTGGCTCGGCGTCGGTGCCACGCCGGGCAAGCTCGCGGTCCGCGACGAGCTGCTCGCGGCGAAGAACGACGACGAGCGCCGCCGGCTCATCGCCGCCCAGCCCGACGCCCTCTCCGACGGCATCTGGGTGGAGCAGTGGAACACCCAGACCAGCCGGCTCGCCAAGGCGGGCAAGTACGCCGAGGCGCGCGCCCTCAACCATATCGCGATGCTGGTGGTGGAAGGGTACGACCTCAAGGAGCGGCGGGGCTGGGTGCTCTTCGCGGCCGCGCAGACCGAGCACCAGGCGAAGGAGCGGGAGCAGGCGATCGCGCTGTACCGCTCCGCGATCGACGCCTTCAGGGTTGCGGACAACGAGGAGGGGGTGCGCTTCGCCCTCAACAACATCGCCGATGAGCTCACCCGGCTCGGGCGCTACGTCGCCTCGATGGCGGTGTGGGACACGGTGGTGAGCCTGGAGCGGGCCCGCACCCGGGAGGACTCTTCGGACGCGCAGCGGGTGAGCCTCGCGATCTCGCTGTTCGGCTACGGCAGTGCGCAGGAGAAGATCGACCGCTACGACGAAGCCATCGCCACCTACACCGAAGCGGTGAAGCTGTTCGGCACCGTCAGCACGGCCGATGCGCGGAGCCGGCAGGCCGATGCGCTCAACTCGATCGCGGGGATCTACGGCAAGCAGGGGGACCGGGAGAAATCGATCCTCACCTACCGCCAGTCGCAGGCGCTGTATCACGACCTCGAGGACATCGAGGGCGAGGCGGACCAGCTCGACGAGATCGGGGTGCAGCTCTCCAAGCTCTCGAAGTACCGCGAGGCGATCGCGATCTGGGATTCGGCCTACGCGCTGCACATGCGCTCGGGAGAGACCGGCGACGCCGGCTATTCCAAGTCGCAGATCGGGCAGGCCTCCTGGAGTCTCGGCGATTACGCCGCGGCGATCGCGGCGCACAACGAGGCCGTGACGCTCCGGACCAAGGCCGACGACAAGAAGGGGGTCGCGTACTCGCTCGCCAAGCTGGCCTCGCTCTACCGGGACAGCGGCGATCCGAATCGCGCGCTCGAGGCCTACCAGCGGGTCGCGGGGCTCTACGCCGAACTCGAGGATCGCGACCAGCAGGCGAGCGTCCTCAACGACATGGGCGACGTCTACTACAACGAGAAGGACTATCCCCGCGCCATCACCCGGTATCATGAGGCCCGGGTGATCCAGGAACGGCTGCAGACGCCGAGTCCGCTGGCACTCACCTACTACGACCTGGGCGACGCCTTCTACCAGCAGACCCAGCTCGACAGCGCCGGCGCCTACTACACCCGGGCGGTGACGCTGCAGCGGGAGATCGGCGACGAGTGGAACCTGATCGCCTCACTCAACAGCCTGGGCTACGTGGCGGAGTTCGGTGCGCACGACCGGCCCCGGGCCGAGGGCTACTATCGCGAGGCGCTGACGCTGGCGCAGAAGCTCGATGCGAAGACCCTCATCGCCGGCTGCTACGCCGCCCTGGGCCGCTCGGCCTATGCGCGGGGGCAGCTCGACAGTGCCATGGTGTTCCGCACCCAGGCGCTCGCGATCTACCGGGACCAGGAGGACCAGCGGCAGGTGGCACTGCAGCTTTCCGCCATCGGCGACGTCCAGCTCCAGAAGGGGGACCTCGCGAAGGCGCTCGCGACGTATCAGGACGGCGTCACGATCGCCGACAAGGCGAACCGGCGCACCGAGGTGGCGAGCCTGCTCACCTCGATCGCGTGGATCTACACCCTGACGGGCGAGTACCCCAAGGCGATCGAGACCGAAGAGCGGAGCCTCGCGATCAGCCAGGAGGTGAAGAATCCCTGGGGCATCGCCAATTCCTTCAACGGCCTGGGCAACACCTACAACCAGGGCGGCGACTACCAGCGCTCGATCGGCTTCTACCAGCAGGCCGAAAGCATGTACGTGGATCTCAAGGATCCGGTGTCGCAGGCCTCGGCGATGAACAACATCGGCACCATCTACTTCTGGCAGGGGGACTATCCGAAGGCGCTGAGCCAGTTCAACCGGGCGCTCGACATCGTGAAGGCGAACGGCTCGGAGGGAGAGTTCTATCCGCTCCTGCTCGGCAACATCGGCGAGGTGTACTACGAGCAGGGAAACTACCCCGACGCCGAGCGGTGGCTGACCGATGCACTGGCGCGGGCGCGCGACGTCCAGACCGCGCGCACCACCGCCACGGCACTCACCCTGCTTGGCAAGACGGCGCTGGAACAGGGGAAGTATCCCGATGCGGCCCGCTGGTTCCAGGCGGCGGACACGCTGCGCCGGCGGATGGGCGCCCGCGACAACATCGCCGAGGTGCTCACGCAGCAGGGGAAGCTCGCCTATGCGCAGCATGACCTCGCCGGCGCCAAGCCCAGGCTGGAGGAGTCGGCGCGGATCGCCCGCGAGATCGGGGCGACCAAGTATCTCTGGGAGCCGCTCTATCTCCTCGGGCAGGTGCTCCGTGACCAGGGCGACTCGGCCGCGGCCCTTGCCGCCTTCCAGGAGGCGGTGAGCGTGGTCGAGCAGCTTCGCAACAAGGTGGTCGGCGGCGAGGGCGCGCAGAAGCTGTTCGCATCCGGCAAGGTGCAGGGCCGGCTCTACGAGGCGCTGGTGGGACTCATGATCCGCATGGGCCAGGGGGAGAAGGCGCTCTCCGTGCTCGAGCACAGCATGAATGAGGAGATCCGCGGGAAGTTCCGCGGGCTGGGGATCGAGTTCGCCGACAGCACCAAGGCACGGCTGCTGGCCGAGGAGGAGCGGCGGAAGGCGAAGCTCGACGGGGTCACCGAGCAGCTTGCGCGCGAGCGCGCCGCGCCGGAGAGTGCGCGGAACACCGAGAAGATCCGCGCGCTCGAAGCCACCCGCAGCGTCGCCGAGGAGGATTATCTCGGCTTCGTCAACCAGCTCATGCGGGAACAGCCTGATCTCAAGAACCACATGAGTGTGAGCCTCCGCGATCTCCGGAGCGCGCGCACCGAGCTGCCGAAGGACGTGGCCCTGCTTGCCTACCTGCTCGGGGAGCAGGAGCTGTACATCTTCGCCGTCACCTCGGACACCCTGGTCGCCAAGGTGATCGAACTTCCCCGCGACACCCTCGACCGGAACGTCGAGCTGATGGTGAAGCTGGCGCGGAACCCGACCATGACGCTCGCCGCGGCGCGGCGCTCCGGGGCGGCGGGCCAGGCGCCGGTGGAGGCGAAGCCGGCGGGGGATGTGCGGAAGCAGTCTGCCCTGCTCTATCAGTGGCTCATCGCGCCGATCGAGAAGGAACTCGGCACCCGGAAGCGGCTGGCCATCGTGCCGAGCGGGAGTCTCTACTTCCTGCCGTTCCAGATTCTCTCGCTGAGCGCCGACAGCAACGCCCGCACCCTCGGCGACGAACGCACCGTCTTCTACGTCACCGAGCTCAAGGTGGCGCCACCGAAGACGGGGCCGCGCACGCCGCTCAAGCTCGCGGCCTTCGGCAACGCCGACAATTCGCTGCCGAGCGCGGAGCGGGAAGTGATGAGGCGCGCGCCAAGGCGCTCTCGCCGACGTTCAACGTGGTCCACTTCGCGACCCACGGGAATCTCGACTACCAGAACTTCGACAACACCTTCCTCACGCTCGCGCCGACGGCGACGCCGGCCGAGGATGGCAAGCTGACGCTGCGCGAGGTCTGGAAGCTGGTCGGGTTCGGGCACCACCGGCTGGTGGTGCTCTCGGCCTGCAACACCGCGGTCGCCGACGAGCAGGTCGCGGGGTGGCCCAACAGCCCGGCGACGGCCTTCCTGGACGTCGGGGTCCCGGCGGTGGTGGCCTCGCTCTGGCCGGTGGACGATGCGGCGACGGCGGTGCTGATCACCGCCTTCTACAGGAACATGCGGACGATGGATACCGCGGAGGCACTCCGGCAGGCGCAGCTCACCCTCAAGGCCGACCCGAAGTACAACCACCCCTTCTACTGGGGCGCCTGGGTCCTGGTCGGCGATTGGCGCTAGCGGGGCCGCGGCCCGAGGTTCGGCGTTCCTCCGGGCTCGGCCTCCGAGCTCGTCGCTGAAGCGACGATACATGACTCCGCGGACCGGGGCCAGTTTACTGGCCTCAGCCGAGCCGCGGCTTGAGCCGCGAGCTCGATCGCCGACCCCGGGAAGTGACCGTGGGCTCGACCACCACGGGCGAGGCTGGCGAAAACCGCCCCCAGGCGGAGATTGGGTCAGAGCACAAGCTGGATACCGGGCCGAGATGAAAGCGTGACGGTTCCCTCCCTCCGTTCAGCCACCCTGAGCGAAGGAACCAAATGCCGGCCCGATACGTTGTACCCATGCGCTCCCACGACCCGGGGGCCATCCTATGACCGCCGCTCCTGACCCGCGCCGATCCGGCGCCGCCACCGAGTTCGCCCCGCGCGAACTGGATGTGCCCTACCCGAGCTTCCCGGAGCTGCTTCCGGCGGAGGAACTCGAGGCGGGGCGCTACGTCGTCCGCTTCGCGCGGACGGTGGAGGACCTCGACGCCATCGAGCGGCTCCGGTTCGAGGTGTTCAACCTGGAGCTCGGCGAGGGGCTCGACAGCGCCTTTGCGACCGGCCGGGACCACGACGACCTCGACCCCCACTTCCATCATCTGCTGATCGCCTGCCCCGCGAGCGGAGAGGTCGTCGGGACCTACCGGCTGCAGACCTCCGAGATGGCCGAGTCGCGGCAGGGATTCTATTCGGCGGGGGAATTCGACCTGAGCGGGCTGCCGCGCGACTTCATCGAGAACGCGGTCGAGGTGGGGCGCGCCTGCGTGGCAAAGGAGCACCGGAACGGCCGGGTGCTCAATCTGCTCTGGCGCGGCCTCGCGCTCTATCTGCTGCAGAACAGCAAGCGCTATCTCTTTGGCTGCTGCTCGCTCACTTCGCAGGACGAGGCGCTGGGCCAGGCGACGATGCAGTTCCTCGAGCGGGAGGGGCATGTGCACCCGACGCTGCTCGCCCCGCCGCTCCCCGCACTGAGCTGTGCCGGCGCCGATCCGATCGCGGTGGCGGCGGCCACGGTGAAGATCCCGGCGCTCTTTCAGAGCTACCTGCACCTCGGCGCCAAGGTGTTCGGGCCGCCGGCGATCGACCGGCAGTTCAAGACCATCGACTTTCTCGTGGCACTGGATGTCGCCAGCCTCGACGAACACAGCTATCGCTTCTTCTTCCGCTGAGGCGGGAGCGGTCCCGGCCCCGGTCGCGTGGCTCCGGCTCGCCGGCCTCGCCGCGTGGACGGCGGCGTGGATCTCGGTGTGGGGCGGGCTCACGCTGCTGGTGCTCCCCTTCGGCGCAGCGCGCCACGGGGTGCGCCGGAGCATCTTCCGCCGCTGGGCGCGGGGAGTGGCGGCGCTGCTGGGACTCCGGGTGCGGGTGGACGGCGCGGTGCCCGGGGCGCCGTTCTTCCTGGTCTCGAATCACCTGAGCTACCTCGACATCGTCACCTACGCGGCGGTGATGCCGGCGCGGTTCGTGGCGAAGAGCGAGGTGCGGGACTGGCCGATGGTGGGGCTCCTCGCCACGGCGATGGGGACGATCTTCATCGACCGCACCGTGAAGCGCGATGCGCTCCGGGTGCTGGAGCGGCTGGAGCATGCCTCGGGCGAGGGGGACGGCGTCGTCGTGTTCGCGGAGGCGACCAGCTCGCCGGGCCACGAGGTGCTGCCGTTCCGCCCTGCGCTGCTCGAGTGGGCGGCGCGGAGCGGTCACCCGGTGCACCACGCGAGCGTCGGCTACCGCACCTCGGCCGGCAGCATCCCGGCACATCTCTCGGTGTGCTGGTGGGGCGACATGACCTTCGGGTCGCACCTGGTGGCGCTGGCCCGGCTGCCGTGGATTGAAGCAACCGTCCGCTTCGGTGAGGCTCCGATCGCGGAGCGGGATCGCAAACGACTGGCCGACCGGCTGCACCAGGCGGTGTCGGCCCGGTTCATACCCGTAGTCCTGGAGTCGAAATGACGGAACGCATGGAAGCGGTGGACGGGAACCTGATCGTGCTCGCGCAGGCGGTGGAGGTGCTGCGCCGCATGGACGACGAGACCTATGCGCACGGCGGCGCGTCGCCCGGCGTGTCGGCGATCGGGGTGCACTTCCGCCACGTACTCGACCACTACCGCTCCTTCCTGATGGGGCTCGCGATCGACGAGATCGACTACGACGCGCGCCACCGGCACGTGCCGCTCGAGACCGACCGGCAGCTCGCCATCGCGACGGCGCTCGGCTTCGCGACCGACCTGGAACGGCTCACGAACGACCTCGCCAGCCGGCCGGTGCGGGTGAGCACCCGGAGCGTCGCCGGCGCGGATGGCGCGGCCGACTGGAGCCAGTCGTCGCTCAAGCGGGAGCTGCAGTTCCTGGTGAGCCACACGGTGCACCACTACGCCCTGATCAAGGAGCTGCTCCGGCGCACCGGCTTCGATGCCGGGACGGAGTTCGGGGTGGCGCCGTCCACCATCGCGGCCGCGCGCCGCGATCCCGCATGTGCACGGTAAGCTGGCGCCCCGACCCGCTCGGCTACACCCTCTGCTTCAACCGCGATGAGCGCTTCACCCGCGCCCCGGGGCTCCCCCCCGAGGTGCGGGAGGTGGGCGGCGTCGCCTACATCGCGCCGACCGACGGCGACTTCGGCGGCACCTGGCTCGCGACCAACGCGTACGGCCTCACCCTCGGCATCACCAACCGCTATTCGGTGCCGGGCTACATCGCGCCCGCGTCGCCGAGAAGCCGCGGGCTGCTCCCGCTCGCGCTGATCGGCCATGGGACCGCGGCGGAGGCGATTGCCGCGCTCATCACCAGCGACCTCCGGGCGGTGCAGCCGTTCACGCTGGTCGCGGCGGAGCCGGGCGATTCCGGTCGACTCGCGGCATGGGACGGCCACGATCTCGAGGTATCTTTCCTGCGCGGCGCCGGACTGATCCTCACCAGCAGCTCGGTGACCGAGCCGGAGGTCGCTGCCTCGAGGAAGGCGCTGTTCGCCTCGCTCGGCGAGGTCAGCGACGAGGCCCTGGAGGCGCTGCACCGGAGTCATCTGCCCGAGCGCGGTCGCCTCTCGGTCTGCATGCACCGCGACGATGCGGAAACCCAGAGCTTCAGCGAGGTTCGCGTGAGCGCGGATCAGGTCCGCTTCACCCACATCCCCGACGCCCCCTGCCGAGGCACCGCGCTGCCTCCGGTGGTGCTGGCGCGTCGCGCCCTCCCCTGCCGCACCACGAGCTGAGCGCCGATGCCGAGGAGCGGACCCTGCCGGCGCCCTGGTGGCGGCGGCACTGGCTGCTCTCCGTCTATCTGGTGCTGCTCGCCGCGTCACACCTCGTCCGGCTGATCCATCCGTTCGACAGCGTGCCGTCGAACGACGAGCAGGTGATCATGCTGCACGCGGTCAAGGGGGACCGGGAGCTGGCCGACCCGGTGCGGCTCTCGTTCCGGCAGTTCACTCCCGACAGCTTCGATCATGCGACGCCAACGATCGTGCTGGTGCACGGAAGTCCCGGCGACAACGGCGAAGTCACCGCCCTCGCGAAGATCCTCGGGAAGAAGTTCCGCACCATCGCCCCCGACATGCCGGGCTTCGGCGGCTCGAGCTGGGATGTGCCGGACTACTCCAACCGCGCGCACGCGCACTACCTGCTCCAGCTCCTCGACAGTCTCGGGGTGCGGCAGACCCACCTGCTCGGCTTCAGCATGGGGGGTGGCGTCGTGCTGCAGGCCGAGGACATCCAGCCGAGCCGGGTGCGCTCGATCGTCATGCTCTCGGCGATCGGCGCGCAGGAATACGAACTGATCGGGGACTATCACCTCAACCACCTGATCCACGGCCTGCAGCTCGGCGGCCTCTGGCTGCTGCGCGAGGGAACGCCGCACTTCGGCTGGCTGGACGATGCGATGCTGAGCGTGGCGTACGCACGGAACTTCTACGACACCGACCAGCGGCCGCTCCGCGGCATCCTGACGAAGTACCCGGGGCCGATGCTGATCCTGCAGGGGGAGCAGGATCCGCTGGTGAGCGCGGCGCTCGCGCGCGAGCATGCCCGCATCGTGCCGCAGGCCGAACTCGACATGAACGACGGCGATCACTTCCAGGCGTTCATGTACCCCGACCGGATCGCCGCGCCGGTCACCGCCTTCGTGGAGAAGGTGGAACGGGGCGAGGCGGTCACCCGCGCGACCACCACTCCGGAACGACTCGCCGCTGCAGCGGAGCCGTTCGATCCACGGAACCTGCCGAAGGTCACCGGGATGGCTCTGGTCATCCTCTGCCTCCTGATCGCGCTCGGCACGCTGCTCAGCGAGGATCTCACCTGCATCACCACCGGACTCATGATCGCGCGGGGCACGATCAGCTTCTTCACCGGGACACTCGCCTGCTTCATCGGGATCTTCGTGGGAGATCTGCTGGTCTTCCTCGCGGGGCGCTCGCTCGGGCGCGCGGTCCTCGGCAAGGCGCCGCTCCGCTGGTTCCTCACGCCGGAGGCGGTGCAGTGGAGTTCGACCTGGATCCAGCGGCGCGGCGCGGTGCTGGTCTTCGCGACCCGGGTGCTCCCCGGGACGCGGCTCCCGACCTACTTCGCCGCGGGGATGCTGCGGACCAGTCTCAGCCGGTTCGCAGCCTACTTCTTCGTCGCCTGCGCCATCTGGACCCCGATCCTCGTCGGGATCTCGGTTGGCTTCGGTGAGGCGACGCAGCGGGCGCTCACGGTGTTCCGCGACCGCGCGGCGCTCTACCTCCTCGTCAGCGCCGTCGTCCTCTTCGTGCTGCTCAAGTTCCTGATTCCGCTCCTCTCGTGGCGCGGCCGCCGGCTGCTGCTCTCACGCTGGCGGAGGCTCACCCGCTGGGAGTTCTGGCCGAGGTGGGCGTTCTATCCGCCGATCGTGCTGTATGTGGTGTGGCTCGCGCTCAAGCACCGGAGTCTGCTGCTGTTCACGGCGGTGAACCCGGCGATTCCGGGCGGCGGCTTCGTGGGGGAATCGAAGTCACAGATCCTCGAGGGACTCGCGGGGAGCCCGGAGTTCGTGGCGGCGTGGCGGCTCATCCCCGCGCGGCGCACCGTCGCGGCGCGGATCGCGGAGGCGACGGCGTTCCAGGCGACGCTGGCCACACCGTGGCCGCTGGTGCTCAAGCCCGATGTGGGGGAGCGGGGTTCCGGGGTCGCGATCGTGCGGAGCGCGGAGGAGATCGAACGCTATCTCGCGCGTGCCCAGGGCGACGTGATCGTGCAGGCGTTTGCACCGGGCCAGGAGTTCGGGGTGTTCTACCTCCGGGAGCCGGGTCAGCCGCAGGGACGGATCTTCTCGGTCACCGAGAAGCGGTTCCCGACGGTCACCGGGGACGGGGAGCAGTCGCTCGAGGATCTCATCCTCGCCGATGACCGCGCGGTGTGCATGGCGCGGTTCTACCTGCGGCTGCACGCCGGCCGGCTGGCGGACATTCCGCTGGGAACCCATTGCCGGGGTGCGGCGTTCTTCGATGGCGGCTGGGTCACCACCCCGGCCCTCAGTGAAGCGATCGACCGGATCAGTGCGCGGTTCACCGGGTTCCACTTCGGCCGCTACGACATCCGGACGCCGAGCGTGGAGGAGTTCCAGCAGGGCCGGAACTTCAAGATCGTGGAGCTGAACGGCGCGACCGCCGAGGCGACCAGCATCTACGATCCGGAGAACCGGATCGGCAGTGCGTATCGTACCCTCAGGGAGCAGTGGCGGCTGCTGTTCGAGATTGCCGCCGCGAATGTCGCCGCAGGGGCCCGCCCCGCCACCGCCAGTGAACTGTGGCGACTGGTCCGGGATCACGGTGCCGCGATTCGAAGTCATCCGTAGGTGCCGGCGGCGAGTGGCTGCCGGCACGGAGCCCTCAGCCCTCAGGAGCACCGATGCTGCAGTCGCACGCCATGCCTCTCCCCAGGACCGCCAACTATCTCAGCTGGGCCTGCCAGGTCGTCGCCGCAATCATCCTGCTGCAGACGCTGTACTTCAAGTTCACCGCCGCGCCGGAGTCGGTCTACATCTTCAGCACGCTCGGGCTCGAGCCGTGGGGGCGGATCGGGAGCGGCGTGGTGGAGCTCGTCGCCTCGATCCTGCTGCTCGTGCCGGCGACGGCGGGGATCGGCGCGGTGATCGCACTGGGTGTGATCTCCGGCGCCATCATGTCGCATCTGACCAAACTCGGCATCGTGGTGCAGGGCGATGGCGGGCTCCTGTTCGGGCTCGCGATCACGGTGTTCGTCTGCGCGGCGGTGGTGGCGTGGCTCAGGCGGGATTCGATTCCGGTGGTAAGGGCGTTCTTCTAACGGTGGGTTCGCTGCCGGCGCGTACGGTCGTCCGGGCGTACGGTATGCGATGGGCGGGCATCGGCGCGGACGGTCGTCCGCGCCTTCCTCATCAGGCCGGGGTCAGTCGGGCACCCAGAACCCCTCGGGGCAGAGGCGACGCACGAATGCCTCGCCCGACGGAGTGAAGGGGCGACGCCATCCGAACGAGGTGATCGGCTGATCGACCTGCTGGCTCACCACCTCCAGCAGCTTGTGCGCAAGCCCGCGGGACTGCGCGGCGGCGTGGGTCCAGATGATCTCCACCGTCCAGGAGGTCATCGGGGCGACGCCGGTCGCGGGGCGGCGCTCCTCGTCCCAGTCATCCCAGGACCACCAGGCCCAGCGGGGCCGCGGCCGGAGCACGGCGAGCCCAACGGCGTTGCCGCCCTCGCGCACGATGAACACCCTGGTGTCCTCGGCGTCGTCCGCGGTATAGGCGGGGTGATGGAAGGGGGTGTCCTTCATCGCGCGCTCCGCCACCCTGGCGGCGAGCGCCTTGAGCGCCGGCGGCGACGCCCCGGTGATCAGCACCACGTCGGCATTGCTCCAGCGGGCGATGACCTGCTCGCCCGCCGCGGGAGGGATGGGAACCGCTTCGAGCTGGGCCTGGGAGTGTGTCACGGGAACTCCAGTAAGTCGTGAGGGACGACGGACTAATTCTATACAGGTCGCGGACGAACAGGAATCCGGCTCCGTCGCGCGTTATCTTCTGGCATGCTGCTCATGGACCGCGAGAACCTGCTCGCCCCCGGCTGGTCGCACGTGCTGTCGAGCACGAACGATCTCGGCGAACTCGACCGGCTTCGGGAGAGGGTGGGTGCTCCCCGCCAGGCCTTCCATATCCGGGACGGTTCCCGGCCCCATCTCGACCTCAAGCTCGAGCCGCGGGAACGGGCACTCCGGGACCCCGAGGTGCGGGTGTTCGAGAGCACCAAGCTGCTGCTCCGGTTCTGGATGCGTTGTCAGGCGGAACAGCGCCCCGGCGACGGAGCCTCCGCACAGTGAGCGCCACCCCCGCCCTGCAGCTCCGCGACCTCCGCAAGCACTACAAGGATGTGCGTGCGGTGGATGGCCTCGACCTCGAGGTGGACCCTGGCGAGTGCTTCGGGCTGCTCGGTCCGAACGGCGCCGGGAAGACCACCACACTCGAGATCTGCGAGGGGCTCAAGCCCGCCGACTCCGGCGAGGTCACCCTCCTCGGCCTCCGCTGGGAGCGCGACGCCGCGCAGCTCCGCCGGCGGATCGGCGTGTCGCTGCAGGAGACCCAGTTCTCCGAGAAGCTCACGGTCGAGGAGACGGTCGCGATGTTCCGGAGCTTCTACCCCTCCGGCGAGAGCGTCGAGGCGGTGCTCGGCCACGTGCAGCTCATCGAGAAGCGGGCTGCGCGGGTCGGGGCGCTCTCCGGGGGGCAGAAACAGCGGCTCGCGATCGCCTGCGCGCTCGTGGGCGAGCCGGAGCTGCTCTTCCTCGACGAGCCGACCACCGGACTCGACCCGCAGTCGCGGCGGCAGCTCTGGGAGCTGATCGGCGGTTTCAAGGCGAGTGGCCGCACCGTGATCCTCACCACCCACTACATGGACGAAGCGGAGCGGCTCTGCGACCGGGTCGCGGTGGTGGACCATGGCCGAGTGATCGCGCTCGGCACGCCGAGGGAACTCATCGCCTCACTCGGCGCGGATCAGGTGGTGGAGCTGACACTGGAAGGGGACCCGGGCCGCGCCGCCGAGCGCTGCGGCGCCCTCGCCGGCGTCCTCGGCGTGAAGCAGCACGACGCGACGCTCTCCCTCCGGGTGGCCCGACTCCACGAGACGCTGCCGCGGATTCTCGAAGCCCTCCGCGAGAGCGGCATCACCGTCGCCGAACTGCGGACCCACGCCCCCACGCTCGAGGATGTCTTCGTGTCGCTCACCGGGAGATACCTGCGCGATGAGTGAAGGCCGAGGCTTTCGTCCGGCGCTCCGGGCGCTGATCGCGGTCCGGCTCCGGGAGTTCTTCCGCGAGCCGGAGGCGGTCTTCTGGGTGTACATCTTCCCGATCCTGCTTGCCACCGGACTCGGCATCGCCTTCCGGAGCCAGGCGCCGGAGCGGATCCGGATCGGCTGGGGCTCCTGGGGCGCGCCGGCGGATTCGATCCTGCAATCGCTCGGCGCCGACAGCGCGCTCGACGTGGTGCGCTTCGCCGATTCCACCTCGGCGGCGCTCGCGCTCCGGAATGGTCGGGTGGCGCTGGTCGCGATCCCGGCGGCGGAGGGGGTGCATTACCGCTACGACGACACCCGCCCCGAGGCGGCGCCGGCGCGACTCCGCGTGGACAACGCGGTGCAGCGCGCCGCGGGACGGACCGATCCGCTCGCGACCGCGAACGAGATCGTGCGGGAGAAGGGGTCGCGCTACATCGACTTCCTGCTGCCGGGGCTGCTCGGGATGAACCTGATGGGCGGCGGGATCTGGGGCACAGGCTTCGCGATCGTCGATGCGAGGAAGAAAAGGCTGCTCAAGCGGCTGGTCGCCACGCCGATGTCGCGGGCCGACTACCTCGCCTCCTTTCCGCTCGCGCAGCTCCTGCTGCTGGTCTTCGAGATCAGCACGATCCTCACCTTCGGTGTGCTGGCCTTCGGGGTGCCGGTGCGGGGCTCGCTGCTCTCGCTCGCGGTCGTCTGCGTCACCGGGTCGCTCACCTTCGGCGCGATGGGTCTCATGGCGGCGGCGCGGCCGACGACGATCGAAGGCATCTCCGGCCTCGCCAACCTGATGATGATGCCGATGTGGGTGCTCTCCGGAGTGTTCTTCTCCTCGGCACGCTTTCCGGAGATCGTGCAGCCGGTCATCCGCGCGCTGCCGCTCACCGCGGTGGTGGATTCGCTGCGCGCGATCATGCTGGAGGGAGCGACGCTGACGCAGGTCGCGGGGCGGCTCGCGGTGCTGCTGGCCTGGCTGGTGGTCGCCTTCGCGGTCGCGCTGAAGAGCTTCCGCTGGCAGTGATCAGCCGAAGCGGCTCGGCGAGAAGGGAGAGAGATCGAGAGTGGTGCGGCCGCTGATGACGAGATCGGCGAGCACCTCCCCGATGGCGCTCGCGAACTTGAAACCGTGACCGGAGCAGGGGCTCGCGAGGATCACCCGCGGGTCGTTGGGATGCGGGCCGAGGACGAAGTGGTGGTCGGGCGTGCTGGTGTAGAGGCAGGTCGCCGATTCGACCGGCTCGCCCTCCACCTCCGGAAAGCAGCGTCCGAGGATGAGACCCATCTCGGCGATCTCCGCAGGACTCACCGTCCGGTCGGCGACGTTCGCGTTCACGACCGGACCCTCGTGATGCCGCGCCACCTTGAAGCCCGCGCCATGATCGGGGAAGCCGTAGATCATCCGCCCCGGCTCCCACTCCCAGATGAAGACCGGCATCGCCCCCGCCCCGTAATGCGACGCCGCACCATTCGGCCGGAACCAGTACATCACCTGGCGGGTCACGGTGAGCGGCAGGGCGACGATTCCGATGAGCCCGCCCATCCACGCCCCCGCGCTCAGCACCAGGCGGTCGCACTCGACGACACCGGAGCTGGTGTGCAGGCGGACGCCATCCTCGGTCGGCTCCCAGCGATCCACCAGGGTGTCGAACCGGAGGGTGGCGCCGGCTTTCGCAGCCAGTGTCAGGCAGCTCTCGATGCAGGCCTCCGGGTCGAGGAAGCCGGCCCGGTGCTCCAGCACGCCGACCGCATCATCGTCGGGGCGGAAGGCGGGGAAGCGGCGCCGCACCGCGGCGGCATCGAGCAATTCGAAGGGGATGTTGTGCGCCTCCGCGCTCCGGCGGGCGCCCTGCACCAGTTCGCCGTCGGCGGGCCCGAGCATGAGGCCACCGGTGGTGGTGAGGAGGTGGCGGCCGCTGTCCTGTTCGAGGGCGTGCCAGAGTTCGTAGGCGCGCTGGACCAGCGGGACGTAGGCGGGGGATTCGTAGTAGGCCTCGCGGATGATGCGCGAGCGCCCGTGGCTGGAGCCGTGGATATGCGGGGGATGGAACCGGTCGAAGCCGATGACGCGCTGGCCGCGCTGGGCCAGCATCAGGGCGGCGGCACTTCCCGCGGCCCCGAGCCCGACGATGGCGACGTCGGCGCGGTCGGCCACCCTACATGCCGAGGTGGCGGTGGCGATCGAGGAGGAAGCGCTGTTCCTCCATGATCACGCGGAGTGGCACGCCCTCTTCCAGCTTGGCGGCCACCTCGCCCTGCACCACCCGGAGCACGACGCCACGCACGGTAATCGTCTCCCCCCGTCGAAAGCGCACCGCGCCCTGCACTTCGAACCCCGGTGCCGGCTCCTCCATCCCGCCAAGCCGGAAGCGGATGCCGCGCTCGGAGATGTCGACCACATCGAAGGTGTGCCCCTGCACCAGGAGCTTGGGACGGAGCGAGGTCGGGTAGGCTACCCGATAGTGCTCCCGTTCATGTACCCAGGCCATGACCGTGCGCCTACCAGAGCAGACCCGTCCGCCGGGGACTCACCGGTCCCATCGGCGCGCTCGCTGCGATCGGCTCGTGCCCCTTCTCCAGGTGGAGCGCGGCCTCGTCGCCGGCGACGCGGAGGATGCGGCCCTCGATCTCGACCAGCCGATCCGCGGGGAAGTGAATGGTGGCCCGGAGAACGTCGCCGATCGTGACCGCGGGGCCCTCATGGTTCGGCGCGCGGAAGCGGATGCCCTCGGCGGAGAGATCCACGACCTCGTAGCTGCCGCCGTTGGTCTCGAGCCGGGGGGCGGTGCGGCCGGCGAAGGAGATGCGGGGCTCGTGACGGCGCGTCGGTTCGATCATGCGGACGGGGTGCTCCGGGTCGATAGCTGCTGGGCGTTGCCGGTCGTGATCGTCTCTCGATCGGCGGGGGCCAGATCGAGCAGGTCCAGCCGGGCGGCAGGAGTCTCCGGGATCCGGAGCGGCTGACCGCTGCCGAAAAGGAATCGCGAAGCCCCCATCGTGGCAAGCAGGAGTTCCAGGTGATCTTCCGGCGGTCCCCAGGCCCAGGAGACATCCCACCAGGCCCGGGCGGCTTCCGCCGGGGTGGACCCGAAGTGGACCTCCTCGATGAAGCTCCGCTCCGCGTGGGTGATGACGAGGCGGGCACCGGCATCGTGACGAAGCCAGCTCCGCACCGCCCAGGGCACGAGCTCCGGCGCGACATCCAGCGGATGCCGGCCGCGACCGTCCTCCAGGCGCACTGCGCTCTGCAGCGGCAGCCCCGCGGCCGCTGTGGCGGACACCAGCCTCAGCATTTCGGCCCCCGCCGGCGCGATACCGAGATATCCGGGATCGGCGCGCACCGCCACCGCGCCGCGGTCGACCGCCTCACGGAGATCGTCCTCCCAGTGCGGCAGCCCGGGGTGGATCACCGGGACGGCCCGAAGTCGCGGGAACTTCGCCGCAACGTCGTAGAGCCAGCCGTTTCCCTCCGCCGGATCCTTCCAGAAGAGACTCGGCAGATGCGAGGCCCAGGCGGTGGTGATCCCCACCCGATCCATCGCGGCGAGGACCGCCTCGGGCGAGGTCCCAGGGATGCGGCGCCAGGGATAGGAGCCGAGGAAGACACTGACGTCGATCACGAGAAGGCTCCCGCCGGGAAGATGCGCACCGCATTGCCGGAGGTCACCAGAGCGAGATCGGCGGGGGTGAGCAGCTTCTCGAGGTACCGCAGCTTCGCCCAGCCGGTGCAGAGGGTCACGTCGGCGCCCCAGAGCAGCCGCTCGGCGCCCACGGCGCGCAGGGCGCCATCGAGCATCCCGCCATCCACGCCGCTGCCGGAGAGGTCGAGATAGACATTGTCGAAGTCGCGGGCGGCGCGCAGGCTGTGGAGCCAGTCGCCGCCGCCACCGATGTGCGCGAGGATGAAGTCGACCGTCGGGTGCCGGGCGGCGAGGCGGCAGAGCTCGACGGCGTCGGAGGCCTCCTGCCCGGGCCACTCGCGGCGGCGATGCTGCCAGATGTGGTGCAGCACCGGAAAGCCGTGCTCCTCAGCCGCAGCGCAGACGGGATCGAGCAGCGGGTCGTCGGCGCGACGGCTCGCCGCCAGCTTCACCCCGATCATGCCTGACTCGGCCCCCTGATCGATTTCGGCCAGCGCATGCCCGGTGACGTTCGGGTTCACCGCGACGTAACCGCGGATGCGTCCGGGGTGCGCGGCCGTGAGGAGCCGGAGCTGTTCGTTGGCGTGGGTGAGGTCAGTCGCGGAGGGGAAATAGGTCGGGGAGGTGAGTCCCCAGCTTCCCAGGATGGAGGCGACGTGCCAGGTGATGCCGATGGTCTCGCCGGCGGCGAGCCGGCTCGCGTTCCGCTCCCGCCAGTCGCTGCGCGGCGTGCGGTCGTGATAGAAGTGGGCGTGCACGTCGACGAGCATGGCTCAATCTGGTCCCGGCCGCCCTGCCCGTCTAGGCCCCGACGCGCACCCCCTCGGCGATCTGGTCACTCGGGTGCACGATGACCTTCTCCCCGGCGGAGAGCCCGCCGAGCAGCTCGATCTCGCTCGCGCCGCGATGGCCCACCTGCACCGGGACGAGGTGTGCCCTCCCCTTCTGGATCGTGAACACCCCCCAGCCGTCGCCCTGACGTACCAGCGCGCTGACCGGCAGCTTGAGGACATCGGGCGACTGCCAGGTGATGATGCGAACCTCGATCCGGTAGCGATCGCCGAGGCGTCCGGGCGGAGTGATGAAATCGCCGACGATGTTCACCCGCTGCTCTTCGACACCGAGGGCGGAGATCTTGGTGAAGCCGGACGGCTCAACGGTGCGAAGCAGTCCCTTGAGTTCAGTGCCGCCGCCCCACGCCTCGATGAGGATCGTGTCACCGGGACTCACCTTCACGGCGTCGGCGGAGAGGAGATCGGAGATCACCTCGATCTTCGCTGGATCGCCCACCTCCATGATCGGCGCGCCGGCGGCAATCACCCGCTCGCTCTCCTCGACCAGCCTGAGGAGCTGGCCCCGCACCGGGGTGCGCACCGCGATCCGGGTCTCGCGGCTGCCGCCCCTCGAGGCGATGAGTCCCGCCCGCGCGGTCTCGACATCGTGACCGGCGGCCTGGGCGTGGAACTGTGCCGCCTCGAGTTCGCGCTCCCGCGTGACCATGGCAACCTCGGCCCGTTCCCGTTCAGCGGGAGAGATGAGTCCGACCGCCGCGAGCGAATCGGCGCGCTGACTCTCCCGCTCTGCGGCGACCATCGCGGCCCGCGCGGAGATGACGGCCGACGTTGCGACCCGCTCGGCATCCTCGGCGGCGTCCACGCGGGTGCGCGCCTGTTCGAGTGCACGGGGATCGAGGGGCGCCGGCTCCAGCCAGGCGACGACGGTGCCCGCTTCGAGGTGATCGCCGGCCCGGTAGGCGGGCCGCACCAGCCGTCCGGTCACCGGCGCCGACACGGTGTACCGGTCACGCACCCTGGTCTGGCCCTCGGCGTCCACCGTGACCATCAGCGGGCCGCGCCCCACGACCGCCGATTCCACCTTGAGCGGCGACTTCCGGAGCATCAGCAGCACGACGGCCACGAGGGCCACCCCCGTCGCAATCCAGGTGAGCTGCTTCCTTTGCCGAGGCTTCATCCGCTTACTCCCGTGTCTTGAGCACCGCCACCAGGTCGAGTCGATTGAGCCGCCGCCGGACTGCGAACGCCGTGACCAGCGCCGCCCCCACCACCACGGCCATGGCGATGAGGTAGGTCTGCCGGGTGAGGATGATGGGCAGCCGGAAGGTGTCCGTGTCATACGCGTGCGGCAGCAGCGAGCAGAGTCCGTATCCGAGCAATGCACCGAGGGGCAGCGCGAGCAGGGTGATGACGCCCTGCTCGCCGAAGAGCACGAGGGCCACCTCCGCCCGGGTGAAGCCGAGCACCCGGAGGCTCGCGAGTTCCCGGCCGCGCTCGGAGAGCGCGACCCGGGAGCCGTTGTAGATGACCGCGGCGGCGATCACGCAGGCGAAGACCAGCATCACCCAGTTGGAGATCCGCATGCTGCCGGCGAGGGTCTCGTTGAAGCTCTGCAGCGTCGCCTGACGCACCTGCACGCCGGCCACCGCGGGCACCCGCTTGAGCATCGTGTAGAGTGAGTCGGCGACGGCGGGATCGACGGCGAGCATCGCGCCCGAGATCGTCGGCCCCTCCTGCATGATCTGGTTGAGCCCATCGAGCCGCATGTAGGCGCCGAGGCCGATGAGTTCATCCACCGTGCCGGCAACCACGATCTCCCGGACGGGACGCCGGCCTTCGAGAATTTCGGCGCTCAGGGTGTCGCCGACCGTCACATGCAGCTTGTCGGCCAGCCGGGTTGTGAGGAGCACGCCGGCGGCGGGGAGCGGGACCCGCGCGAGCTTGCGATCGAGCAGCAGCCGGAGCGTGCCTCCCTCCGGCAGTCCCTGGAGACCGAGGCGATAGGTGTAGTGCGCGTGCCGGAGCCGGGCCGGCACCATCCGATAGGGCTCCGCCGTGAGCACGCCGGGGAGCCGCTCGACGTCGAAGCGGGTACGCGCGCTCCGCGGCTCGGTGAAGACGACGGTGGCGTCCTGGCGCTGGATCTGCCGGAACTCGGTGTCGGCGATGTAGCTCACGGCATCGAAGAAGAACCGCCCGACGACCATCATCGCGACGGCGAAGGCGATGCCGACGGCGGTCAGGGCGGCGCGGAGCGGGCGCCGGGCGATGTTGCGGGCCACCATCCGGCCGGCGGGACCGACGTGACGCAGGATCCCCATCCGGTCGAGCACGCCGTGCCGGGTCGCCGGCGGGGAGTCGGGGCGCATCGCCTCCGCCGGCGGGAGGCGGTAGGCCCGCCGAACCGCACCGAGGGTGCCTAACGCGGCACTGAGGAAACTCACGGCGCTCGCGGTCAGGAAGACTGACGGGGTGATGACGTGCTGCAGCACCGGGAAGCGGTAGAACTGGGCGAAGACGTTGGCGACCAGCCCGCCGAGCCAGATGCCGAGGAGGCTCCCGATCACGGCGCCGAAGGCGACGGGGAGGAGCCCGAGGAAGAGAAAGTGGAGCGCCACCCGGGTGCTCGGGTAGCCGAAGGCCTTGAGCACCGCGATCTGGTCCCGCTGGGTACCGACCAGCCTGCCCACGATCACATTGAGCAGGAAGGCGGCGATGCCGAGGAAGAGATAGCCGATCACCCGGCCGCTCACCTCGTGCTGGCGGATCTCGTCGGTCAGGAAGCGATTCGAGACCTGGTCCTTGCGGCCATACGCGCCGAGACCGCCGTAGGGCTCGAGGAGATGGTCCACCGCATCGATGACGCCCTGCTCGCTCTCGCCCGGGCCGACGGTCAGCGAGAAATCGTTGAAGGCGCCATCCATGTTGAGCGCGGGGCCGAGCTGCTCCCGGCTGAGCCAGATCACGCCGTAGCGGCGCTTGTCGGGGAAGAGGCCGCCCGCGGGCACCTCGTAGACGAACTCCGGGGAGAGGCCGATCCCCACGATGGTGAGCCGCTGCCAGCGGCCATTGATCAGCGCGCCAATCTGATCGCCGGGGGAGAGATGGTTCGCCTGCGCGAACGACTCGCTGGCCATCGCCTCACCCGGAATCCCCGGCTCGAAGCGGCGGCCCTCGCGAAGATAGACGTCGTTGAGGAGCGGCGGGGTGCGGTCGGGGAGGGCGACGAGATGTCCGGTGGCCGGCTCGGTGAGGCCCGGCACATCGAGCAGCACGTCGGCGACGACTCGTGATTCCACCACTGCGACGCCGGGCAGTTCGCGAATCCGGGCGACGACCGACTCCGGCGCCCGGCGCAGATGTCCGAAGATGTGCGCGAAGCGGCCCTGGGCGTAGTAGGTCGCCTGGGAGGTGGAAAGCGCATCGTGCATCCCGCGCATCGTCACCATCGAGGCGATGCCGCAGAGCACCACGGTCGACACCGCCGCGAGCTGGCCGCGCAGATGCCAGGCGTCGCGGAGCGCCTTCCGGGTGAGGGCGCTTACCACGAAAGCTCCTCGGGGCGGAGCTTGTGCTCGTTCTTCGTGACCTCGACCACCTGCCCGCTCCGGAGCCGGATGACCCGGTCGGCCATGCCGGCGATCGCGGCGTTGTGGGTGATCACCGCTGTCGTCGTCCCCAGCTCTTCGTTGCAGCGGCGGAGGACGTCGAGGACCTTCACCCCGGTCTCGTAGTCGAGCGCCCCGGTCGGCTCGTCGCAGAGCAGCACGTCGGGGCGCTTGGCGATCGCGCGGGCGATGGCCACCCGCTGCTGCTCACCGCCGGAGAGCTGCGCCGGGAAGTGATCCACCCGGTCGCCGAGCCCGACGAGACGGAGCGCCTCGGCGGGATCGAGCGGCGAGGGGGCGATCTCGGTGACGAGGGCGACGTTTTCCCGGGCAGTGAGGCTCGGGATGAGGTTGTAGAACTGGAAGACGAATCCGACGTGATCGCGGCGATAGAGCGTCAGCGCCGCGTCGTCGAACACCGTCAGGTCATGATCGAGGAAGTGAACCCGGCCGGAGGTGGGGACGTCGAGTCCGCCCAGGATATTGAGCAACGTCGACTTGCCGCTCCCGGAGGGGCCGAGCAGCACGACGAACTCCCCCTGGAACAGCTCGAGATCCACGCCCCGGAGGGCGCACACTTCGACTTCGCCCATCCGGTAGGTCTTGGACAGGCCCTCCGCGTGGAAGACCGCCGGGGCACCGACGGGGGTGGGGCTCATGGTCCCAAGCTAGGGGCGGGGCCAGTCCCGGCCCCTGAACAGGCCGTGAAAACAGCTTCATACCCTCGGGTGGCGCGCCTCCTCGCAGGCCTCTTCCAGCAGGGCGAGGCCGCGATCGATGGCGGCCACGTCGTGGGCGAGCGACACGAAGTTGTAGGCCGTCCGCTTGAAGAGGAGTCCCCGCCCCGCCGCGGCCCGCGCCACCCGAATGCCAGCCTCGTCGTTGTGGAATCGGAGGAAGGACATCTCCGGAATGCCGGCGACCCCGACGATGAGTTCGGGGAAGCGGTCGGCGAGGATCCTGAGGCCGTCCAGCCACCGGTGCCCCACCTGCGAGAGGTGCTCGGTGAGCCCCGCCTCGATCACCACGCGGAGGGTCGCCTCGGCCGCCGCGAGCGAGACCGATTCGGTCGCGAGGGTGGAGGAGATCCAGGTCTTCCGCGCCATCTCCATGATCTCGCGCCGCCCGCCGACGGCGGCGAGCGGAAAGCCGTTCGCGAGCGCCTTGCCGAGCACCACGAGATCGGGATCGATGTGATAGCGCTCCGCGGCACCGCCCGGCGCGAGCCGGAATCCGGTCTTGATCTCGTCGAGCACGAGCAGCGCGCCGGCGCGACGGGTCTCTTCCCGCAGCATCGTGAGCCACACGCCCGAGGGCGCGCGCTCCACCACCGGCTCGATGACGACGGCGGCGAGCCGGTTGCCGAGCAGCCGGATCATCGCCCGCCCGCGCTCGAGGTCGTTGAAGGGGAGTTCCTCGCTCAACGCGAAGGTCGCCGTGGGAACTCCGGGCGTGCCGACCGGCTGGGACCAGTCGAGCCAGCCGTGATATCCGCAGCGCAGCACGACCTCGCGGCGGGTATGCGCCCGTGCGAGGCGCACCGCGGCGGCGACCGCTTCGGCGCCGGTCTTGAGGAACCGGGTGCGTTCCATCCACGGCATCATGGAGGCGAGCTGCTCCGCGACCCGTTCTTCCAGCTCGGGCGGCAGCGGCCCGACGACGCCCGCCTCGATGGCGGCATGGGCGGCGGCATTCACCGCGGGATGTCCGTAGCCTAACGCGACGGCACCGAGCGCCATCACGAAGTCGAGATACTCCCTGCCCTCGGTATCCCACACCGACGCCCCCGAGGCCCGCGCGAGGCGAACCGGGAGCCCGCGCGGGGCGCCGGCGCCGAACAGCGCCTCCGGCCGCTTGCTGCCGGTCGAGGTGAAGCCTGGAATTCTCATGCGAGCGCCACCGTGCCGAGCCAGTCGGGATCCTGGCGATCGCCGCGCAGGTAGGCCCAGCCCCCGCCACCGGTCCAGCAGAGCTGGCCGAGGCGGCGGAGGCGGTCAGGCCGCATCTGGTTCACCACCAGGTCGAAGCGCGGCGAGGGTTCCCCCAGCGCCGGCGGCCAGCCCGGCACCGTGATCCGCGCCGTGATGCGGTAGCCACGGCCGGTCTCCTGCCAGGCGCCGGTGGCGGAGTCCGCCGTCGCGACCGTCCCGCCCGCGGCGCGGATCTGCAGCGCATCGCTCCCCGGGTCGGGTACCAGCAGCCAGCCGTGCAGCGGCTGATCGGCGCGCTGGAGATAGAGCTGAATGCCGTCGGAGTGGATGAGGTCGGACTCGTTGTCGAGGCGGAGTGGCGCCGCATCGGGCGCCCGGAAGGTAAGTTCGGCCTTGGCGACTTCGACCGCGACGTACAGCGCCTGTTCGTCCCAGGCGAGCCACGCCTCGGCCGAGAACTCCTCCGGCCCGCCGTACGGCTCCTCGGTGCGGCGATACTGGTCCTCGTGATCGAGGGCCAGCGGGTTCTTCGTGTCGAAGCCCTCGAGCGTGCCGTCGAGCGCGGGAGGCTCGGCGACGTGATACGCCTTCACCACCGGCGGCACGTACTTCAAGAGCGCATTGTCCACCGTGGGGAGATCGAGCTTCGCCTTCAGCAGGTCCCGACGAAGCCCACGCAGCGGCGTGGAGACACCGCCCTCGGTCACCTCCCACCCCTCGCTGGTCTGGTGGTGAATCGTCTCGCCATCGGCGGTGACGGCCACGATCTCGGCGGCCGCGAAGCGCGCTCCGGTGAGGGCCGGGCCATCGAAGGCGAGCACCGAGGCGAAGCGGACGTAGCGCCCGCTCTGGCGGCGGATCAGGAAGCTCCGGCCGCCCGGCTGCCCGGGCCGTCCCGGACCGGCGGCGCGCAGCAGCTCACCGCTGTCGTCGAAGATGCCATGCAGCTCGCGCGCGAAGGGGCCGGCGGTGGACTTCCAGCGGATCGGGCCGGCCGAGTCAGGCAGGAAGCGTTCGACCTTCGTGGCGAAGGGATCGGCGAGCCCCGCCGGTTCCCAGCGTCCGGGCGTGAGGATCTCAAGCTCTCCGTCGGGATGCCATGGCAGCTCCACGAGATGCTCCTGGTCGTCGGCATACTCGACCACATCCACCAGGTGCTTCGGGCCGGCGACGACGGTGCGGGTGAGCTTGCCGAACCTGCCGCGGACCCAGCCCCACGGACCGGGCGCGTCGAACATCTCGCAGCGAGCATCCCCCATCGGCTGGGAGATCTCATCGACGCGCGGCGCGTTGTGCGCCATCGTGGAGCGGTACCACGGCAGGTCGGGCGTCACATAGGAGCCGGTGCCGGGATCGGCAAGCCAGTGCACGCCGCGGGCATGCAGCGTCAGGTGCAGCCGGTCGGGATGGCCATGGCCACCGCCGTACTCGCCGCATTCGACGCTCACATAGCGATCGCCGTTCCGAAGCAGGGCGAGGCCCTGAGACTCGAGCAGGGTGCTGGCCGGCGTCCACGTCGCTGCCGCCGGAAGCTCCGGCACCATCGAGAGCAGCATCCACCAGGAGAGGTGGGTGCGATCGCGGGTCTTCGGCGCGGGCTCACCGGCCTCATGCAGATAGGAGTCGAAGGTCTCGGCGACGGGGGCCGCGAGCGCGTAGAGGTGATTGAGCCAGCCGGCGATCTCGCCGGCCGCCTCCGGCTGCCCGCTGGCTAGCAGATCGGCGACACCCCGTTCCCAGAGTTCGAGGTACATCGGCTGCCCGAGGCTCACTCCGAAACGGGCATCCTTCCGCGCGGGGAAGGTGCCGTCGGGGAGTGCCGAGAGCGCCGGCGCACGGAGAGCGGCGGCGAGACGCCTCTGGCTCGCCTCCTCCTCGAAGAAGTCGACGCCGGCGATCCGCGCCCAGGCGGCCCCGGTGAGCAGCCCTCGCAGCGCGAAGAGGTGGTAGTTCTCCCCTTCGTACCACATCCCGTCGTTCCCGAAGCCGTCCACCAGGTGACCGACCAGGCCCCGCCGGCCCTCGATCGCGCGCGCGGCGAGCGCCTCGTCCTCGAACCAGACTGCCGCCGCGATGAGCGCGGCATTGTGCCAGGTCTGCCGGTTGGACAACCCCTCCTCGAATTCGCCGATGAGATTCGAGGCCTCTTCCGCTTCCGTGTCCGCGGCCGCAATGCCATCCTCGTCGAGCACGCCCGCCTCACGCAGCATGAAGGCGGCAGCAAGGTAGCTGGTGAGCCAGACCGACTCGAGGTAGGTAGAGAAGAAGAGCCGCGCGGGGCCGAGCACATTGTCGGCATTGGGATAGGAGCGATAGCGCTCGCCATATTCGGTCACCTTCTGCGCCGCCCAGGCGAGGAGATGCTCGTCTCCCGTCATCATGCCGGCTGCCGCGGCTTCCGCGAGCCGTTCCCCGAGCCAGAGATGCTGCTGCCAGGCCCAGCGGCCGTCGTGGCGCTCGCCCGTCAGGCGTCGGCTGCACTTCGGGCAGGTGTGCGCGGACGGGCTCCAGGGATCGAAGGTGAGCACCGACTTGTCATCGGGACAGAAGCCGCCATCGCTGGAGAGCATCCCCTTCTGCTCCGGGATGGCGGGGTCGCGGTCGACGACGGCGCGGGCCCGCGCCGCGAGGCGGTCACAGAGTCCCTGCAGGTCCCGCGATTCGGCCACCAGCTCGCGCCGGGCCTCGAGTTCTTCACCGGTCAGCATCGTTCCACTCCGGCCATCGACCAGCCGGCCTCGAGCAGCTTCGCTCCGGCCCGGTCGGCGGCCCGTCGCCCCGCGTCGATATCGTCACCCATCACGAAGAACATGCACCCACCCGCCCCGGCCCCGGCAGCCTTGCCGCCGAGCGCACCGGCCTCGGTCATGGCCGCCTCCAGAGCGGCCATCTCCGCGGTACACATGCCGGCATCAAGCTGCTGCTGGCAACGCCAATTGGCCGCGAGCAGCGCCGCCAGGCCGGGAAGATCGGATGCCAGGAGCGCTTCCGCCATCCGGTTGGCGATGCTCACCAGTTCACGCAGCGCGGCGGTCACCCTCGCGTCACCCCGCTCGTAGGCGCCCATGACCCGCGCGATCGTGTCACCGGACACGCGGGAACGCCCGGTGTAACAGATGAGGGTGCGGCGCTCGAGTTCCGCGAGAAAGTCGGGATCGAGGGTGAGCCGGTCGGTCTCGACCTCCTCCCCATGAAAGCCGAGCCGGTGGAAGCCGCCGAGCGCGGCGGCGTACTGATCCTGGCGCCCGCCAGGATTGCCGGCTTCCACCATCTCGAGGTGGCACCCGTACGCGGCAATCTCCGCGGCGCTCAGCGCTTCACCGCGTGCTGCCGCGAGCACCGCGATCATGGCGACGTCGAGCGCGCCGGAGCTGCCCAGTCCCGATCCCGGCGGGACGTCGGAGCGGGTCCGCAGCGTGCCGGGACCGGCGGGAAACATCCGGACGGCGGCGCGATGCAGCGCCAGATTCGGATCGGCGTTGAGATCGACGGCCGTGCTGACCCGCGCCGCCTGCCGGAGGTCTTCGGCGAGGAGCAGGATGCCGTTGCCGCCAGGTTCGAAGGATGCCTTCACCCGAAGGTCGATCGCGGCGTTGACAACCACGCCGCCTTCGCGCACCGCGAAGGGCGGGACATCGGTCCAGCCACCGGCGAAATCGAGCCGCACCGGAGCGCTCGCACTCCACGCGGTCATGGCGCCACGTTCCATTGACTCACCGTCGCGAGTTCCCCGCGAAGTCCGAAGGCCACGCCCCGCACCCGGCGGTTGATCCCCTGCAGCCCCCGGGAATGGTACAGGAAAGCGGCCGGGAGAGAATCCCGGAAGAAGCGGAAGAGCGCCGCGCGCCCGGCCGGGGGCCTGAGTCCGGAGAGTGCGGCCAGCGGCGTGAGGTAGCCGAGGCCGAGATCCCCCGGCGAGCCGAGCAGGGCCGCGTCGAAGTCATGGCGCTGACCGTACACCCGGTCGAGGAAGGCGGAGAGCTCGAGCTGGCGGATGGTCATCGTGATGCCGGCATGCGCGAGCTGGGCCTGGATCATCTGCTCGAGCGCCGCCTCGCCGGAACCGACCGTCAGCAGCTCGAAGGTGAGCGGACCGCCCTCCGAAGACTGGGGCACGGCCGGCTCGTGACCGAGGGAGAGTGTCAGGCTGTCCCACGCCGTCACACCCGGGGGCACCGGCCCGCTCGCCGGAGTGCCGAAGCCGTAGACGAAGCCGGCGACGAGCGCCGGACGGTCGAGGGCGGAGGTGACGCGGGCCCGGGCGCCGGAGGCGTTGAACGGCGCCCGGCGGGCGTTGAAGACGATGCCATTGGTGAGCAGGAGCGGATAGTCCAGCACCGCGAGCCGCGGATCGCGGCGGACGAAGTCGGCGTGCGCGGGCTGGATCCCGGCGACGTCGAGCTCGCCCGAGGTGAGCGCGGCCAGCTTGGTCATCGGCTCGTCGACGACCGCGATCACCAGGCGGTCGAGCTTCGGCGGGCCGCCGAGTTCGGTGGGGAAATCGGGATTCCGCTCGAAGACCCAGCGACGGTTCGGCTCGTGTGAGACGAACCGGAACGGCCCATTCCCTACCGGATGCTCCTGCCAGGCCGCCTGACGGAGGCGCGAGGGCGGGACCGTATCGAGCAGGTGCGACGGGAGGATGGCGAGGTCGGTGAGCACATCGGGGATGCCGCCCGGCGCCGAGCTGAAGTCGAGCACCAGGGTGGTGTCGTCGAGCGCGCGGGCGGCGACGAGCGTGCTCAGGTCGGACTGGCGCGGATAGCCGGTGGCGGGATCCCGCGCGCGATCGAGGGTCCATGCGGCATCCCGCGCGGTCGTCGCGGTGCCGTCCTGCCATCGGAGCGCATCCGTGAGCCCGAGCGTGAGCCGCCGGCCGTCCGCCGACCAGGTCCACCCTCTCGCCACATAGGGCTCGACCCGCATGAGGCTGTCGTAGCGGACGAGGGTCGTGAGCAGCACGTAGCGCTGCACCTGGCGCGCGAGCGGATGCAGCGTGAAGAGCGGATTGATGCTCTGGAGGTCGGCGCCGGAGGCGTACATCACGGTGCCGCCGCGGCGGGCCGCCGTCGCGCCGCAACCAGGAAGCGCGAGGACGAGGAGCAGGCAGACGAGGCGCGGCCGCATGGCGGAAAGGTGCGCGTCACCCGCCGGAAAGCAAACACCCGCAGGGAGGACCCTGCGGGTGCGTCGCCGGAAGGCACTCAACCGGTCAGGAGGCGGTCGGTCCGGTGACGAGGGTGATGGTCGGCTGCACGCCGCATCCATTGAATACGATGTCGACCGTCGCCGTGCCGCGGGCGTCGGTGTGCACCACGTGCAGTTCCCCACTGACCACGCGCTGATCGTCGGCGCAGGTCGCGTCGTGGTGCAACGGAGTCACGGTCGTGATGGTGAACGACTTGCTCTCGGCGCCATGGGTTCGCGTGGTGCTGCCGTTGATCGTGAAGTCGCCGCTCGGCAGGGCGTGGTCGTGCCCGAAGGCCTGGCCGGAGTCCACCACGAAGTTCACCTGCCACGCCTTGGTCAGCGTCGCCAGCCCGCGCTCGGTCGATTCGTGCTCCGTCGTGGTGCTGTCGGTCGCCGCAAACCCGGTCGTATCGGACACCAGCTGCCAGACGCCGTCCTCGGACCGGCGGAAGAACTTCCCGCTGGCGAGCGTCGCCTTGTGCTGGAAGCCCGCGAAGCTGACCCGGACACCCGGACTCACCTGCGAGGGATCGGTGATCGTCACCGCGCCGGAGATCTCGAGGGTATTCCCATCATGCCCGGTGTAGGTGCAGGTCGCCGGATCGAAGGTCAGCGTCAGGTTGTCCGGGACGTGGTCCCCATCCGCGTCGGTCGGCGGAAACTCGGAGAAGGTGGGACAGTTGGTCGGCGGGACGAAGTGAAGCGGCCCTCCGAAGGCACGCACCGCGGCGGGGGGAGCCGCGAAGCTTGGCGCGAGGAAGCCCTGCAGGGACGCTCCCGATGTGAGGCCCGCGATCTCGCCCTGCATCTCGACGCCGACGGCCTGGGCCTCGGCCTGCGTCAGCGGCGCCGCGCCGGTGGGCGCGTTCGTTTCTCCCTGACAGGCCGCGAGCCCGAGCGCCAGCGAGGCGACCAGGGCGCCGGGGCCTGCCGAACGGTAGGACAGCCGCATGCGATACCTCAGGTTGGAGTTGACCCCTGAAGCTGGGCTGAGCCGGGAGAGCCCGCCGTGATGAACCTCACCTGGTGACACCACTCACGCCCGCTGGCGGCGATCCCCGCCCGGACCCACATTCACGCCATGCTTCCCCGCCTGCTCTGGCGCCTCCTGGCCGCCCTCGCCGTGCTGCTGGGGGTGGTCACCCTCACCTTCGTGCTGCTGCACCTCGCTCCGGGCGATCCGGTGGTGCACCTCGCGGGGCCGGAGGCGACACCGGCCCAGCTCGACGCCGTCCGGCATCAGCTCGGCCTCGATCGCCCGCTTCCGCTGCAGTTCGTGGACTGGCTGAGCCGAGCCGCCCGCGGCGACTGGGGCACCAGTCTCGCCACCGGGCGCCCGGCGAGCCGGATGCTCGGCGAGGCCTGGCCGGCCACCGCGCTGCTGGTCCTCCTCTCCCTCGGCTGCAGCTACCTGCTTGGCCTCGTGGTCGGGCTGCTCCAGGTGCGGGGGCGCCCCGCGACGGATACTGCGCTCTCGGTCGTCTCCGTCACCCTCTTCGCGATGCCGAGCTACTGGCTGGCGGTCATGCTGGTGTGGCTGTTCGCCTATCAACTGCGGGTGCTGCCCGCCTTCGGCGCCGCGGGCCTCGACGCGGAGTTCCTGTCGCCGGGCCTCCGCGTGGTGGACCGGCTCCGCCACCTCGCCCTGCCCCTCCTGACGCTGACGCTCATCGGCTTCGGCGGTGCCGCCCGTTTCGTCCGGGGTGCGGCATTCGACATCCGATCCGAACCGTTCATCCTTGCGGCGCGTGCCCGCGGGCTGGGCGGGAACCGGGTGCTCCTCCGCCATCTCCTCCGCGCGGCGCTTGGTCCCGTCGTCACCCTGCTCGGCCTTTCGCTCCCCGCGCTCTTCTCCGGAACGGTCTTCGTCGAGGGGATCTTCGCCTGGCCAGGCGTCGGACGGGTGCTGATCCAGGCGGTCTCCGCGCGCGACTATCCCGTCGTGATGGCGGCGACGACGGTGAGTGCCGCGCTCGTCGTCGCGGGCAATCTGCTCGCCGACGGGCTCCGGGCCTGGGTGGACCCGCGGGTGCGCGATGCCTGAGCGGAGCACGGGCTGGCGCCTGACGAAAGACGGACGAGCCCTTGCCGGGCTCACGATTCTCGCGCTCCTCGCCGTCGCGGCGATCGCAGCCCCGCTCCTCGCCGGACATGACCCGCTGGCGCAGCCCGACGTGGTCGCAACCCGATTCACCCCACCGCTGCAACACGATGGCCTTGGGGCCTTCCATCTGCTCGGCACCGACCGGTTCGGGCGCGACGTGTGGAGCCGGCTGCTGTACGGTGCGCGCGTCTCCCTCGCGACCGGGCTGCTTGCGACGCTCATCGCCATCTCGCTCGGCGCGGCGGTGGGCCTTGCCGCGGGTGTCGGGCGGGGGCGGCTCGCCACGGTGCTGCTGGCGATCACCGACTTCGCGCTCGCCATCCCTCGCCTGGTGCTCCTGCTCCTCCTCGCCGCGCTCTGGAAGCCGGGCGCGACTCTGGTTGTGGTGGTGCTGGGCCTCACCGGATGGATGGGGATCGCCCGGCTGGTCTATGGGGAGGCGACGGCGCTGATGGCACGCCCGTTCGTGCTCTCGGCGCGCGCCCTCGGGGCCCCGTCCGGGCGGGTGGCGTGGCGCCACATCCTTCCGAACACCTGGACGCCGATCATCATCGCGGCCGCGCTGGGGGTCGGGAATGCGATCACCCTCGAAGCCGGGCTCTCGTTCCTCGGACTCGGGGTGCAGCCGCCGGTGCCGTCGTGGGGCGGGATGATCGCCTCGGGTCGTGACACCCTCGTCAACGCGCCGTGGGTGGCGGTCGTGCCGGGAGTCGCGCTGGTGCTCGTGGTCGTCGCCTGCACACTGGTCGGAGATGCGCTCCGGGACGGCCTGGAGCACCCCTCAGCGAACTAGCGTGACCTCCAACCTCGCGATCGACGTGCGACAGGACTCAGGAGCCTGCTACACTTCGGCATGAACCCGCTGCTCGACCGCTCCGCCCATCCGGTGATCGGCCACCGCGGCGCCGCCTGGTACGCGCCCGAGAACACCCTCGAGAGCTTCCGGCTGGCGCTCGCGCAGGGGGCCGAGGCCATCGAATTCGACATCCGCCGGTCCGCCGACGGCGAGGCGATGGTCTTCCACGACGCCACGCTCGACCGGACCACCGACCAGACCGGACCGGTCGCCTCCCGCACGGCCGCGGAACTGCAGCGACTCGACGCCGGCTTCCGCTATATGGAGCCCGGCGTCGACGGGACCCCGTATCGCGGGAAGGGCGTGCGGATTCCGCTCCTGCGTGAGGTGATCGCCGAATTTCCCGGCGTTCCGCTGCTGATCGAAGTGAAGGAAGCGGAGGTTGCGGGCGCGATCGCGAGGGCGCTGATCGACGGCGGCGCGACCGATCGCGCAGTGGTGGCAGGATCTTCCTGGGAGGCGCTCACGCCGTTCAGGGTCGCACCTTTCACCCTCGGCGCGTCACAGCGCGATATCGCGCGACTCTACTTCGGCGTTGGCGCGCCGGACCCCGCCTGCCGCTGCTACGCGATCCCGGACGCCTGGCACGGCCTCCCGATCGCCACGCCGCGCTTCGTGCGCCGAGCCCACGCGCGGAGCGCCTCAGTGCATGTGTGGACGGTAGACGACGCCCGTTCGGCGCTGGCACTCTGGAAGCACGGCGCGAACGGCATCGTCACCAACAAGCCCGACGTCATCCGCGCCGCGCGGGATCGCTGAGCCTCCTCCGGCCTGACTCGACCATGCCCGACTCGCTGGAACCGTCGCTGCTCGCCATCCTCGGCCGAAGCCTCGCACGGCTGGAATCTGGCTTTGGCGACCTCGCGCCGGTCGCACAGACAGACCTCGACCTTCCAGCCCTCGAAGCAGTCCTCGGCGAGGTCGCGCTCCGGATGCGCGACAACTTCCCCTACTTCCATCCACTCTACGCCGGCCAGATGCTCAAGCCGCCGCATCCGGTGGCCCGCCTCGCCTACTCCCTCGCCATGGTGATCAATCCGAACAACCATGCGCTGGACGGTGGCCGGGCGAGCTCGGCGATGGAAAAGGAGGCGGTCGCGGCCCTCGCCGGGATGTTCGGCTGGTCGTCACACCTCGGTCACCTGACCGGCGGTGGCACGATGGCGAACCTCGAGGCGCTGTGGATCGCGGGCCAGCGACGGCCCGGCACGACCATTGTGGCATCGGATCAGGCGCACTACACCCACGCCCGGATCAGCGGGGTGCTGGGCCTCCGCTTCCGCGCCTGTCCCACCGACGCGCAGGGCCGAATGGACCTCGACGCGCTCGACCGGATCCTGTCGGAAGAGCAGATCGGGACGGTGGTCGCAACGATGGGGACGACCGCCATCGGCGCAGTGGACCCGCTCCCCGCCCTGCTCGAGCGCCGGACCCGTCACGGCTTCCGGCTGCACGCGGACGCGGCCTATGGTGGGTACTTCACCCTGGCACGGAATCTCGGCACGGCCGCAGCCACCGCCTTCGCCGCCTTGACCGAGGTGGACTCGCTCGTCATCGACCCCCACAAGCATGGACTGCAGCCGTATGGCTGCGGCTGCGTCCTGTTCCGGGATCCTTCCGTCGGGAGCCTGTACAAGCACGAGTCGCCCTACACCTACTTCAGTTCGGCGGAGCTGCATCTCGGCGAGATCAGCCTCGAATGTTCGCGGCCGGGGGCGGCGGCGGTTGCGCTCTGGGCGACCCAGCGGCTGCTGCCGCTGGTCCGTGGGGGAGAGTTTGCGGGAATGCTGGAGGCGAGCCGGGAGGCCGCGCTCAACCTGCATCAGCGATTGAGCGCCGACCCGAGACTGCTGACCGGCGTTCAGCCGGAACTCGATATCGTCGTGTGGACGCCGCGCGCCGGGTCGGCGAAGGCGGCCTCGCTTCGCGCACGGCGGATCTTCGAGGAGGCGGCTCGACGCGGCCTCGACCTCGCGCTGGCCGAGCTTCCGCTCCGCTTCATCGACCCGGACGGCGGCCTCGAACGCGATCAGGAGACCGTTACCTGCCTCCGGTCCGTGCTGATGAAGCCCGAGCATCGCGACTGGGTACCGCGGATCGCCGGGATCATCGGCGCCGCGACTGATGCGACGGGATGACCCCGTCGGCGGCTATTTCTGCCTGGCCGTCGCCATGCACTCGATCTCCGTGCGCGCGCCGAGGGCGAGGCCGCTCGCGGCGATCGTGGAACGGGCGGGCGGTTCCTTCGGGAACACGGTTGCGTAGGCCTGGTTCATCTGCTCATAGTCGCCGATGTCGGCGAGGTAGACCGTGCACTTGAAGATCCGGTCGAGGGAACTTCCCGAGGCTTCGAGCACCACCCGGATGTTCTCGAGGGCCTGCAGCGTTTCGGCCTTGATGCCTCCCGGGACCAGGTTCCGCGTGCCGCGGTAGTTCCCGATCTGTCCCGAGAGATAGATGATGTTGCCGACCTTCACGGCCGGGGAGAAGGGCAGCCCCTCAACCGTCCCCGGGACCTTGAGGACTTCCTTCTCCTGCGCGGCGAGCCCCGTGGTCACCGCGGTGGCCAGCAGCATCCCCATCACGACACTTCGCATCAGTGCCTCCTCGATCAGTCGGTGAATTCCAGCAACATGGAGATGATCGCCCGCGGACCCGCAGTGAACTGAACCTCGTGCCCGCCGGGGCCGAGCGCCAGCGGCGCGACGGCGGTCTCGTCCGCACGCACCAGCTTCGCGCCCGCGATGGATCGTGCGCTCCGCCAGCGGCCCTCGGTCGCACGACCGAGGGCATTGTAGCAGCGCAGCATGACGCCGCTGCCGCCATTCGCGCGGGTGCACGCCGAGAAGGTGAGGCCGGGGCCTTCCAGCGCGAACCCGGCCTGCTCGAGCGCTGGCGGCACCGCCTCACAATAGTCCCGGATCCAGTGCGCCCGGATCGGGAGGAAGGCGTCCTCCCACATCCGCTCCAGGCGGTCCGGCGCAGCGAGATCCTCCGCGGTCACCGGCGCGACACCCAGGGTGATGCTGTCGGGGCCGAGGCACTGGGCGTCCGGCGTCGGCGTGGGCCAGCCGGCGTGGCCGGGCCGGGTCCGGAGATCCGAACGGGAGAGTTCGCCGACCGCGCGCAGCAGCGTCACCAGCAGATCGCCACTCGGCGTCCATTCATATTCGAAGAAGCCGGGCATGAACACCGCGAGTCCCCGCGCCCCGCGCGCGGCGGCCACCCAGCGCTGCGCCGGAGCGGTCGGGACCGGGGACTCCGCAGGATGGCGGCCCTGGCGCTTGAGTGCCGTCCGTTCGATGGTGCCGAACTGCGCGCCCGCGAGCACGGGCCGTCCGCGGAGACCGGTGGGAATCCGCAGCCTGAGACGATGGTCCCGGGCCTGATTGTCGAGTCCCACCGTGCATCGGAGTACCGGGGAGTCGCCCACGGCCTCGAGGCGAAGCCGCGCATCGACACGTCCCTCTCCCTTCCCCGCACCCCGGCCACAGCGGAAGGCGATCGGCCACTCGAGTCCGGCGACGAACGGCCCGTCCGCCACCACGACCGGCTTCCCGGCCCGGAGCGGGCGGCGGATTTCGTCGTGCGGCACGGGGCAGAAGCTGTAGGTATCACCGGCATCCCGCTCGCTCTCGACCACGAGCAGGCCCTCGAACATCGGACCATCACCGGCGCCCCGGAGGGTGACCGTCCCGTCGCCTCCGACCTGTGATTCGACCCGGCCGTTCCAGAGATTGCGGCCGCTGGCCGCGGCGAACGGTTCGAGTGGCGGGGCGGAGCCTTCTGCCAGCTCGAGCAACCGCATCCCCAGACCTGGGAGCTCGCTCGGCAGCGGAAAGGCGATCCGCAGCAGGTCCACCTCATCCTGATCCGGGTAGTGGCGCGGCGCATCGATCCGCTCGACGCCGACCTCGGCCGCCAGGACCTGTGGTGCGACCTCTCGCGCCGTGCCGTCGGGTGCGAGATACCGAACGACGAAGGGCTGTACCCCGGGACCGGTGCGCGGAACGCGCGTGCCCGGTGGCCCCACAAGCACATCACGGCGAAAGAAACTCACGTCGGCGAGCACGATGCCGCCGCGCGGCCGGGCCGCGGGATTCCAGAGCGCCAGTCGCGGCGTGACGGCGCTCCCGTCGCGCGCCCGATCGGCATCGTGCCCGGCCATGCGGTGCAGCGCGCTCCGGACGACCTCCCGTACCGCGGCCTCGGCGTCGTCGTAGCGGACCGCCATCGCCCGGGAGACTGCATCAGCGGCGCAGCCACCAATGGCGTCGTGGAAATGGCATTCGATCACCTCCCGCCACGCCCGTGTGACCACCGCGGCCAGGGCGGCAGTCTCGCGACTGAGCGGGGCGGACATCGCCACCAGCGGTTCCGCCTGCCGAACGAGCTCGAGTTCGACGAGGCTGTTGCGCCGCTTCACGGAGGCCCGAGTCCCGTGCACCCCCTGCAGGGTCCAGGTATAGCCGTAGGACCAGCGCTGCTCGCCGGTGAGCACCGCGAGATCGGGGCGCTCGTTCCGTGCCTCGTTCAGGAAGCTGTCGAGCCGCGAGCACCGGAATTCGAAGCCGGGGACTCGGGCGGCGAGACGCATCGCGAGACCGCCCAGTCCAGGTGCGGGCGCGTGGTGATCGGCCCCGACGAAGACGGCGACGTGCCGGGTCGCGGCGCGGGGCAGGACTTGTGAGGCGACCTGCGTCCAGGCCGCGGCCAGCCGGTCGTCGTCCACGAGCAATGCGGAGCCGATCTCGTAGCCATCGGGCGGCAGGTGATAGACGAGGATTCGCCGGCCGTCCGGCGCGTCCCACCAGGCAAGGTCGCGCTGTCCGGTCTGCTCGGCGCCGAGCCCGCGCCAGAGGGTACCGGACGAGATGCCGAACTCCGCCCCGAGGGCCGGCCAGACTGCGGGATGCCCGAAGGCGTCGGGGGAGTGCAGGACATCGAGCCGGCCTCCGAATTCCTCCGCATCGGCGGTACCAGCCGCGAGATTCCTGAGCAGCGACTCGCCCGAGGGAATCTGCTCGTCGGCGAGCACGTACCAGGGCCCGAGCTGGAGGCGCCCGGAGCGCACCAGCCTTGCCACCGCCTCGCGCTGCTCCGGCCGCACCGCGAGATAGTCGCGCAGCAGGACGGTCTGGCCATCGAGGAGGAAGCTGGTCAGGCGGGGATCGGCCTCGAACTGGGCGAGCAGCGAGTCCACGGCCGCAACCAGCCGGGCGCGGAACCCACCGAGAGGCAGGTACCACTCACGGTCCCAGTGGGTGTGGGGAATGAGGTGGACGATCGTGGCTGGCATCGCGACGAATCCTACCCCGCTTTGGCGTGACCGGTAGTCATCTTCCGGGGATTCCCCTTCCCTGCATCCGCCCTGAAGGGCATTTTATCCTGTCCCTCGACTCGAGAATCGCCGTGACCTCCATCGCCTGGAAGCCCAGAGAACTCCCGACCCACGGTCAGATGACCCTGCCGCGCCGCTATTTCACGGCGCCGGAGATTCTGCAGGAGGAGATGGACCGGCTGTTCACGCGGCAATGGCTCTGCGTCGACCGCGAGGATCGGGTCGCGAAGCCGGGCGACTATTTCCTCCTCGAGATCGCCGGCGAGAGCATCATCATCCTGCGCGACCAGCAGGGCGCCGTCCGGGCGTTCTACAACGTCTGCCGTCACCGGGGCAGCCGGTTGTGCGAGGAACATTCCGGGCAGCTCTCCGAGACCATTCAGTGTCCCTACCATGCCTGGACCTATGGCCTCGACGGCCGCCTGATCGGCGCCCCGGCGACCAATGACATCGAAGGCTTCCGCAAGCAGGACTGGCCGCTCCACCCGGTGGCCATCGCACTGTGGGAAGGGTTCATCTTCATCAACCTCGCCAAGGAGCCCGTCTCTTTCGAGGAGAGCCACGCCCCGCTGCTCGGCCGGTTCAGCCGCTTCAACCTGCCGAACCTCAAGGTCGGCAAGACGATCGAGTACGACGTGCATGCCAACTGGAAGCTCGTCGTGCAGAACTACTCCGAGTGTTACCACTGTCCCCTGGTGCATCCGACACTGACCAAGCGAACCCCGCCGCTTCTCGGGGAGAACGACCTGAGCGACGGACCGTTCCTCGGCGGCTACATGGTCCTCGCCGACGACGCCAGGAGCATGACCATGAGCGGCCGCGTCTGCGGCCTGCCGGTGGGCCCGGCCCTCCCCGTCGAGGATCACAACCGGGTCTATTACTACTCGATCATGCCGAACATGCTTCTCAGCCTGCATCCAGACTACGTGATGTTCCACGTGCTCTGGCCGGTCGGCGTGGATCGCACGAAGATCTTCTGCCACTGGCTCTTCAACCCGGCCTCGCTCGCCAATCCGGCCTTCGACATCGAGGACGGGGTGAAATTCTGGGACATGACCAACCGCGAGGACTGGCACGTCTGCGAGCTCAGCCAGGCCGGCATCAACTCGCGAGCCTACACGTCGGGGCCCTACTCCCGCCGGGAGACCGTCTCCGCGGCGTTCGATCGTGACTACCTGCAGGCGATGGGGCATCCGATGAACACGATCTTCCCGAACCACGCCGGCTGATCGTCCCCCGCAGACGGCATCGGAAACGACAGGAGGGGCGGGTCAGATGACCCGCCCCTCCTCGTTTGCCATCCACCCACGTCGCGTTAGCGGGTCGCGCCCAGGAAGCGGGCGATCGGGTCGCCCACGCGCTGCCCCTCGAACTGCGGATGCTGGGGCGACTTCCGGAAGTCGATTGACATCGTGTTGGTCTGATCGACGATCTTGTTCTGCAGGTCGGTGAAGGTCATGCTCGCCGGCCCGTTCATGATGGTCTGGTAGATCATGAAGGTCAGCAGTCCGACGTTCGCGTGCCCGCCATCCGCCATGTCGATGGTGTAGTTCGCGGAGGTCTCATCCGCGGTCGAACCGGCAATGAGGACGTGGTTGGCTGGCTGGTCGTATTCCGCCTTGCTCGGCGCCCGGCCGGTCGTCAGCGACTTGGTGGGGGTCTGCACCTTCGCCGCGATGTCCCGGTACTTGATGAAGCGCGCCTGGGCGAGCGGCGGATTGGGATCCTTCCGGAACTGGCCGGGCACCGGCAGCTTGCCGGCCAGGCTGCCCCAGGTGCGGACCTTCGGCGGGCCACCGCGAGTGCCGGTGCCGGCGTGGCACATGTCGAGCACGATCAGGGTGTGGCCGGCCTTGAGCTCGCTGGTCAGCACGGCCATCTCGTCGTCGAGGATGTAGCCGTACAGGTCGCCCTGCGTGCCCCAGGTCGCGATCGCCTCGTCCTTGCCATCCGGCTCGGGATCGTCCGCCCCGGTCCAGCCGCGGTTATCAGGCATCTGCATCCCGTGCCCGGAGTAATGGAACACCGCCACGCCGTTCGGCCCGGCCTGGCCCAGGTGCCGGCGGAAGGCCTCGATGATCTGGTCGCGGTTCGCTTCCACATCCTTGAGCATCACGATGTTCTCGGGCTTGAAGCCGTACTTCTCGATGAGCAGCTGGCGCATGAGCTGGGAGTCGTTGCTCGGGCCGCCGCCGAGATCGCTGTCCTCGCCCGGATAGTCATCGGCGGCCACCAGCAGCGCGTAGCGCCCGTTCGGGTCTCCACCGCCGGGATAGAGGCGGGCGTAGTCCACGTCGGTCACCGAGCCCTGGGACTTGGTGGTCAGGGTGTAGGGTCCGCGGGACGTCGGCTGGGTGCCCACGACCATGATCGAGTAGTCGCCATCGAGCGGGAGCTTCAGCTCCGACATGGTCTCGCCCTTGGCCACCTTCGACTCGGCGATCTCCTGCAGTTCCTCGCCCTTCTGGATCAGGACGACGACGAGCACTTCGTAGTTCGCCTTCACGGTGAAGGAGACCAGTTCGTTCTTCCGGCCCTGGTAGCTCCACTGGTCGAGGATCCAGCCGTTCTGCAGCAGCCGGTCGCCGTCGGCGAGTTCCCCTTCGAGATACTGGTTCGGCCGGATCAGCGGGGTGTAGGCCATCCGCCGCTCGGCCAGCGTCATGCGACGCCCGAAATGGGCCTGACGCATCTGCTGCCGCAGCACGGCTCCCGGACCGGTGTCCTGGGCCGAGGCGACACCGGCGGCCACGGACAGCGCCGCCATCAACGAGACTGCACCTATCGCGAACCGCATAGCTCCTCCATGAAGGGAACGGACTGCCATTGGAATCTCGGTCTGCCTTGCCATCGGCCGGAGCATCGTTCAGAGAACTCCGCGCCGCTTGAGCCAGTTGTACTGCTCCACCACCGCGGCACTCGCGCCGCCGGGAGCGACATCGAGCACCAGAACACCTCGGGCGCGCATCTCGACCAGCGCCGCCTCCCGCGCCTGCAGCAGCTCCTCCGCCGCCGCCCGCTCGAACGCCGCGGTGGCCGACTGAGGCCGCACCGTCGCCAGGCGCTCAAGCGAGGGATCCCGCAACGTCACCGCCAGCGGCACATGCCTCGGTCGTAACGTGCCCACCTGCGCCACCAGCGCCTCGCTCGCCGTCCGGTCGATGACATCGGTGAACAGCACCGTGAGCGCCCGCTTCCGGTTCCGCGCCGCCAGATACGCAAAGGCGGCAGGGTAGTCCGGCTCGACCAGCTTGCCCTCGACTGTCGCCAGCGCATCGAGCACTGCGCGGAGCGCCCGCCGTCCGCGGGCCGGAGCGAGGAACTGCTGGACCTCGTCCGCGAAGACCATGAGCCCGATGTTGTCGTCGTGCTCGACCGCGCTGTGGGCGAGGTGCAGTGCCGCCTCGACCACCGATTCCAGCCGGGGCCGGCCCTCGACATCTGCCGTCAGCATCCGCCCCGCGTCGATCACCAGCAGCACCTGCTGGCGGCGCTCGTCCTCGTACTGGCGGGCCATCACCTTGCCGCGGCGAGCCGTGGCCTTCCAGTCGATCGTCCGGGTGTCTTCTCCCGGGACCCATTCCTTGAGACTTTCGAACATCCGCCCTTCGCCAATCCGGCGGACGCTGCGGAATCCCGCCTCGCGCCGGCGCTGTGCCTGGGTCGGAAGTGAGCGCAAAGACGCGCCAACCAGATTCGGGTACACAACGGGCTGCCAGGGCAGTTCCCTGCGGACCTGACGCCACACCAGACCCCACGGGCCGAGCAACCGCAGATGCAGCGTGCCCCCCGAACCCCGGCCCCGGGTTTCGGGGCGGAGGGTGACGGTCTCCTGCAGGGCACCTCGGGCTGGAATCACTATTTGCCGCTCGGGACCGCCTTCAGGCAGGATTTGGGCCGGAAATACCTCCCGGACCCGGACCGTGAGGCGGCGCCCCTCCGGATTCCCCCAGCGGTAGACAACCGGCAGGGGCCGGCCGACGGAGAAGGCCGGTGGCGCCTCCCGTACGATCGTGAGCTGGTCGAGCGCCATGTCGGTGGCACGCCAGCCGTCGATCACGAGGGCGAGGATCCAGAGGAGATCCACCGTCAGCAGCAGCGCGCCACCAGCCGGCCAGACGAGCGCCACCGGCGCGAGCAGGGCGAGCGCCGCGGCGACGAGATACCAGCGGCGGTCGGGCAGCAGCATCAGCGGGGCCAGCGGTTGTCGGCGGGGTTGCGGTCGGGGAAGCGCCCCCCGGGATCGAGAGTGATCCGCTCGACCTTCCGTTTCCCGAACGTCAGGTCCGCGGCGAAGACCCGGCTCCCCCCGAACCAGACATCGACCGGCCAGGTGACCGTCGCCGTGTTGCCCGCGATGACCGCGTTCTGCATCCGCTTGAGCGGCGGGCCATCGGCGGCGAATTCGACCCGGAGCACGACCGGCGCCGGCATCTCCCCGTCCTGGCGGACGGTGACCCGGGTGCGACCCCCGCGGGTCTCCACGCCGGCGATCGAGCCGTCGACCGACTCGGTGGTGAAAAGCCAGTAGTACCAGAACCAGCCGAGATCACGGCCCAGTTCGCGATTCATGGCGAACATGAAATCCCAGGGGGAGGGATGCCGGAGCCGCCAGTCGCGCGCGTAGACCGACATCGCCCGCTGGACGGCGCTGTCTCCCACGATGCCGCCGAGCATCGAGAGCATCATTGGCGCCTTGTCGTAGGTGACGAAGCCGGTGAACGGGCCGCCGTAGTTGTTGTCCCACATCATGGGGGCCTGCCCCTCCATCCCGCTGTAGCGGCCGAACGACTGCCCGACGCCATCGAGCACGGGGAGGGTGTCGGTGAACGCCGCTTCGGACAGGAGGTTCATGTACTGATTGAAGCCCTCGTCCATCCAGCCGTACCAGGTCTCGTTGGTGCCGACCATCATCGGCCACCATTGATGCCCGATCTCGTGATCGGTGACCCCGAAGCCCGCACCGCTGAAGGTCAGCATCGGGTACTCCATGCCGCCCTCGGGACCGTCGGCCTGGCTGAACTGGGGGAAGTGATAAGGCATCCAGAGCGCGGAGTAGAACTCGAGTGCGTGCCGCGCCAGGGCGCCGGTCTTCCGATAGGCGCTGTGTTCGGGGAGATAGAAGATGGAGACGGGGATCGGGCCGCGTCCCGGAATGGTGGCGCGGGTCGCCTCCCAGAGGTAATCCGCGGAGGTCGCCCAGGCGAAGTCATTCACCGAATCGGCCGTGAAGTGCCAGGTGAGCCGATCGCCGCTGGCGGTGGCCCGCCCGGGCCCGCGCTCGTCCGCGGCGACGATGACGATCTGGCTGTCGCTCCCGGTCGCGCGTGCGAGCCGCGTCCGCACCAGCGGCGCGAGCACTTCCTCGGGATTCTGCAGCGTGCCGGTCGCACCGATCAGCCAGCCCGCCGGCACCTGCAGCCGCACATCGAAGCGCGCGAAGTTGTTGTAGAACTCGCTCGACCCGAGATGGGGTTCCATGTCCCAGCCACGCAGGTCATCATAGCTCGCGACCTGGGGGTACCACTGCGCAACCTGGAAGACCCGGTTGCCCGAGCGCCCGCCGCGGGCGCCACCGCGACGAGTCGGCGGAATCTCGACCACCTCGTGGCGCCACTCGGCTTCCAGCACCGCGGTGTCGCCCGACGCGATCGGGAGCGCCAGTGGCACAACGGCCACGGTTCCGTCGCCCCAGTCACGCATGCGAGCGGTATCGATGGCCACGCCATTCACCAGCAGCCGGGTGATGGTCATCCCGCCAGTCACCGAGGGCGGTACCCGGGTGCGCGGGCTCCGGCTGTCGAAGCGGTTCTGATAGAGCCGGAGCACCAGCTGCTTGAGGGCGGTGTCGCTGGCATTAGGAATCGTGACCACTTCATGGCCGGTGATCATCGCGGTCGACGGGTCGAGCTGCGCCTCGATGCGATAGCCGAGTCGCAACTGCCAGTAGCGCGGTCCGGGGCGGCCGGTCGAGTCGCGGGTTCCGCTCGCAAGGCCGGCGCGAAAGCTGTTGGTGATCGGAATCGTGCGCCGGATCGCCCGTGGCGGTGTCTGGGCCGTAACCGCCGCCGTCGCGAGCAGCGACAGTACCAGGATCAGTCGATTGGTCATCTGGGCCACACGTTGTCGCTGGGGTCGCGATCGGGGAACCGGGCGCCGGGATCGAGCGTGATCCGTTCGATCTTGCGGCTCCCGAAGCGAAGTGACGCGACGAAGGTCCGGCTGCCGGCAAACCAGACGTCCACCGGCCAGGTCACCGTCGCCACGTTGCCCGCGATGACGGCGTTGTTCATCGGCCGGATCGCCGGTCCGGTGGCGGCGAACTCGACCCTCAGCACGACCGGCGACGGCATCTCGCCCGCCTGACGGATCGTCACCTTCGTTGTCCCGCCCGCGGTCTCGACCTGCTGAATCGAGCCGTCCACTGTCTCGGTCGTGAAGAGCCAGTAGTACCAGAACCATCCCAGGTCCCGTCCCAGCGAGCGGTTCATCCCGAACATGAAGTCCCAGGGCGACGGGTGCTTCCCGCGCCAGGCCTGCGCATACTCGCGCATCGCCCGGACGACGGCGGAATCACCGACCACCCCGCCGAGCGCGGAGAACATCATCGGCGCCTTGCTGTAGGTGACGTAGCCGTACCAGTCGCCGGCGTGGTTGGAGTCCCACATCATCGTGGCCTGATCGTCGACCAGGGCGTCCTTGCCGTAGCCCTGGCCGAGCGAGTCGAGGACCGCCGGCTTCTTCTCGAAGGCGGCGCCTGACAGGATGTTCATGTACTCGTTGAAGCCCTCGTCCATCCAGCCGTACTGGGTCTCGTTGTTGGCGACCATCATCGGCCACCACTGGTGCCCGATCTCGTGGTCGGTCACGCCGAACCACGGGCCGCTCATGGTGAGCATCGGGTACTCCATGCCGCCCTCGGGGCCGTCGACCTGGGTGAACTGGGGGAAGCGGTAGGGAATCCAGAGGCCGGAGTAGAACTCGAGGGCATGCCGGGCGAAGGGGCCCACCGTCTTGTACTTCGGATGCTCGGGGAGATAGAGGATGTTGACCGGGATCGGACCGCGGCCCGGGATCATCGCGCGGGTGGCGTCCCAGACGAAGTCGCGCGAAGTGGCCCAGGCGAAGTCGCCGACGCTGTCGGCGGTGAAGTGCCAGGTCAGCCTTCCAGTCGTTGCGACGTTCTCGGCGCTCGGCCCGGTCGGACCGTTCAGCCCACGGATCACGCTGTCGTTTCCGGTCAGCGTTGCCTTCCCCGGTCCACGGCCGTCCTTGCCGACGACTGAAATGGTGCTGTCGCTCTCGGTGGCGTGGCTGAGCCGCTGGCGTACCTCGGGTGCAAGCACGGAGTCGGGATTCTGGAGCACGCCCGTCGCCCCCACCAGCCACCCGGCCGGTACACTGAGCCGAACGTCGAAGGACCCGAAGTTGTTGTAGAACTCCCCTTCGCCGAGATAGTCCGCCTGGTCCCAGCCGTGGAGGTCATCGTAGGCGGCAACCTGCGGATACCACTGCGCCAGCTGGAAGAGCCGGTGGCCCCACCGGCCCATGCGCTCTCCGCCACCCCGCCCGTCGGGCGACTCCGGCACCCGGAACTTCCAGGCGACGACGAGCCGGCCGCTGTCCCCGGCGGCGATCGGCTTCGACAGCGGAACAGCGATGACCGTGGTGGTGCTCCACTCGGCCGCGGCGGAATCGACGTCGACCGTGTCGCCGTTGGCGATGAGACGCGTGACGGTGATTCCGCCGGTGATCTCCGGCACTGTCGCGCTCTTCTTTGAATTCGGCGCGAACAGATTCTGATACAGTCGCAGCACGATCCGCGACAGCGCGGAATCGCTCGGGTTGTGGATCGTGACCTGTTCGAGCCCGGAGAGCTGCGCCGTTTCAGTATCGAGCGTGGCGACGATGCGGTAGTCGGTCGTGAGCTGCCAGTAGCGCGTCCCGGGGCGACCGGTCGAGTCCCGGGTCCCCGCAGCCAGGGCCCGCCCAAAGGCGCGGGAGATCGGAATGGTGCGCCGCACGGCCCGCTCGGGGAGCTGTGCCGAGACGGGTGCAGCCACTGCAAGGAGGAGGGCGGCGGCGAGCAGCCTGCGACTCATCTGGGAGCCTCGATCCGTTCGATGATGGTGCGGAGAGCCAGGTCTGGCGTGACACCTTCAAGCTCGAGTTCGGGCGCGACGACCACCCGATGCCGGAGCACCGGCGTGGCGAAGCGCTTCACGTCGTCCGGCACCACATAGTCGCGGCCATCCATGAGCGCCGCGGCCTGGGACAGCTTGAGGAGCGCGACGCTGGCGCGGGGACTCGCGCCTAACGTGAGCGCCGGGGCGTCGCGGGTCGCGCGCACCAGGGCCGTGATGTACCCGAGCAGGGTCGCCTCCACCCGGACCCGTCGGGTCGCGGCACGCAGCGCGGCCAGCCCGGCCTGGTCCATCACCTGAGTGACCCCGAAGCTCGCCGGTTCCGAGGCCTCGAAACCGCCGAGCACGCGCTCCAGCACCCCCTGCTCCGCCTCCGCACTGGGATAGCCGAGCAGTCCCTTGATCAGGAAGCGGTCGAGTTCCGCCTCGGGCAGCGGATAGGTCCCCTCGAACTCGATCGGGTTCTGCGTGGCAAAGACGGTGAAGCTCGCGCTGAGCGGATGGCTGGTCCCGTCCACGGTGACATGCCGCTCCTGCATCGCCTCCAGCAGTGCGGCCTGGGTCTTCGCCGGCGCACGGTTGATCTCGTCCCCGAGCACCAGGTCGCCGAACAGCGGGCCCGGGCGGAAGGTGAACCCGCCCTGGGCCGTGAGCAGGTTGACGCCGGTGATGTCGCTGGGCATCAGATCGGGCGTGAACTGGATCCGCCGGAACTCGAGCCCCATCGCCTGACTGAGCGTGCGGACGAGCAGGGTCTTGGCGGTTCCGGGGGCGCCTTCAAAGAGCACGTGGCCTCGCGCCATCAGCGCGAGGACGGCTTCCCGGAGCGTCGCGTCCTGGCCGAGGATCACCCGTCCGAGCTGCTCCAGCAGGGCGCGTGCGGCATCCGAGTGGACCTGGACCTCATCCGGTGTCAGGGGCGTAGTTCCTCCCACACATCCTCCACGGCGTTAGCGGCCCGGAGCACGCCCTCAGGCGATTGTCCGGGCCGGGTAAGTGTCTGCAGTACGCCGACCGCCTGACGGGCGCGCGGCGTCTGTACATGCTCGGCGAGATGTTCGAGCCACTGGCGGGCCTCCCCGCGCGTCCGCTGTCCCGCCGGCTGCAGCCGGCGGCGGAGTCCCTCGACGATGCTCCGGATCGCGACATCGTGTCCACGCGCGGCGGCGAGCGCCGTCGCGAGAGCGCGCAGGTGTTCCAGGGCCGAGCGGCGCTTCCGTTCGAGCACTCGCCGCGGCGGCCCAAAGCGGAACGCCCCGGCAGCGAGCGCGATCAGTCCCATGATGGCCAGTTGCCACATGCCCCAGCCCCACGGGGAGCGAGTGCTCCACTCCAGCGTGGCGCCGGCGAGCGAGCCCCCGGCCGTGAAGCCGTGGTGCGCCTCCTCGAAGATCACCCGATCGTAGTGCCCCGCGAACAGCCGGAGGGCGAAGGGGCCGGCGTCGGTTTCCCGGAGCGCGCGATTCCGCAGCAGCCCGACGTCCGCCAGCACAATCACCGATCGAGGGACGTCGGCGCGGTGCAGCCGGAGCGCGAGGGCCCGCCCGCTGGTGCTCATGAGCAGCGTGTCCACCCTGGCGAGCGGGGCGACGGCGCAGCCATTCACCCTGGTATCCGCCAGCCGACTCGAGTCGGCGACGACCGTCTCCGTCGTCGCGGCGAGCACCGCCGCCATCGGGGGCCACTGCCCGCTCCCGGCGGGCGCACGCACGGTGACGCTGTCGAACGGCCGCCACTCGACGGCATAGCCGAAGCAGCGCATCAGCGGGTTGGTGCTCGGCCCAGCGAGGATCAGATCGCCTCCATCCTCGCGGGTGCCCCATTCGCGGATGGTCCCTGCCTCGCTGACCTCGAGCGGCGCACTCGGTTCGAGCAGCGCGAGCACGGTCCGTCCTCCACGCGCCGAGTCTGTCGGCAGCGCCTGGAGGCCGCGGCGGAACCGCACGACCTCGATCCCGAGGCGCCCCAGTGCCTCGGCGAGTCCCCGGGCCCCGCGCGGTCCGGTGAGTAGAGTGGATGGCCGGGGGTCGCCCTCGCCGCCGCGATTCTCCCGCTGGCCGAGCGCCGCCGCGAGCGCGACGAGGGTGGCCAGCGCGCCGAGTCCAAGCAGCGCCTCAGTGCGCGGCCGCATACTGCTCCGGTGCGGTGCGGCGTCGCCATTCGGCGAACTCGGCGGGACCGCAGGGGACCCGGGCGAAGGCGTACCCGTAGAGGGCACGCACCAGGTCGCGGAACGCGTCCCGGGACGCGCCCCGCAGCCCCGCGTCGCCGGTGTATTCGTTAGGCGTCTTGCTCGGATGGAAGCGGACGATGCTCCGGGCATCGAGTTCCAGCACGAGGGCGAGGAAGTCGGCCTGCATCGCGTCGGGGTACAGGCCCTGCTGGGCGAGCCGGAGGGCCTCGCGCCGATACCACGCGGCGCCGTGAATGTCGCGGGCCGAGGCACCGGCATCGACGGGGGCGGGGGCGGAGGCGGCACGGATGGTCTGGACCAGCACCCAGCCGGCATGCACCAGCACCAGCGCGAGCACGGCGAGAAGCCCCCAGTAGAACACGGTGAAGGCCTCCGGGTGCAGCTCCTGGGCACGCTGGAGCCAGTCGGCCAGCAGCCGCCACCACCGGCTCAGGAAGGCGAGCGGATTCGGCCGGTCGATCCAGCGATAATCGGGCGCGGCGAAGACCGAGTCGAGGACCGCGCGGAGGGAATCCGCCGCCGCGGCCGGCGGTGCGGAGGAGAGGACCGCGTTCACGTCGTGGCGAGACCCGCCGCGAGCACCTCCAGGTCGAAGGCCTCCTTGCGCACGCGGAGGTCGTAGTAGGCCACGGTCAGGAGGCAGTAGAGCAGCGGGTAGATGAGCGTCTGCAGCAGCGCGGCAACGATCGTGAAACCGAGGAAGCCCGTCAGCTCGACCATCCGGGGCGGGCCGCCCGACGGCAGGCTCGCGGCCGCATACACGCCGAGCGAGAGGAAGGGCAGCGCCAGGAGGAAGATCACCACGGCCAGCGCAATGAACAGCTTCCAGCGGAAGCCGCGCGTCAGCGACCAGGATCGGCCCATCGCGTCGCTCGCGACGCTCTTGTTCTCGAGCACGAGCGCCGGGATGCCCAGCGAAAGCGCGGTCCCGATGATCAGCGCCGGGATGAGCAGCAGCAGCAGGGCCAGACCGCAGAGCAGCGAGGTCATGATCGCCAGCGAGATCAGCCGGCCGACGAACGGTGTCGCCCGGCGAAACGCCTCCCCGGCCACGATGCGCCGACCCATGTAGTTCTCGGACACGATGAACGTCGAGGCGCCGGCGGCAATCGCGCTGAGCACGGCGCTGAGGATCACGCTCGCGAAGTAAAGCGGGAGATTGGCCAGAGCGCCCCCCGCGCTCTCGAGGTAGACCGAGAGGGCCAGCGGCACCGCCCGCGTCACAATCGTCACGATGAGCAGCGGGACGAAGAGATTCCGGTACAACCCGAAGGAAACGTCCAGCATCTCGCCAAGCGAGAGGGGGCGCAGTACCGGTCCGGACATCGAAGGGGGCTCCACGGAGAGATGGTACAAGATGGGCCTCCCGTTCGGCCTTGGGAAGTGAAGCTGCCGCCCCCTACATTCATGCATGCGCGCCCGCACGGACTTCCGGCAGCACCTCGAGGTGGAGACCCCGGAACACGTCGTTCTCGATTACGAGATCGCCGGACTCGGGTCGCGCGCGCTGGCCACGATCATCGATACCCTGCTGCTCGGCGTCTGGCTGCTGGCGGTGCTCATCATCCTCACGACCCAGCTGAATGTCGGCACCTGGCTCGGCGCGGTGATGACGCTGGTGAGTTTCGCCTCGATCTGGGGCTACTTCACCTTCTTCGAGGGATTGCGGCGGGGGCAGACGCCCGGCAAACGGCGCCTCGGCATCCGGGT